>NZ_JAERWK010000008.1 GCF_016918035.1 Nakamurella leprariae
CCGCTTGTCACCCCGGGAAAGCCCTCTACCGTTGGACACGGACATCCTCCTGTCTGGTTGGGACACCAAGCCCGTCGACCACACAGGGGGATGTCTTGGTCTTCAACCACTCAGGCAGTTACTAGCGAGGAACGAGCGAAGCCGGGCGCGGACCAGAAGGCACGGACGTCGTCGGCTGAGCGGACCGCTCGCTGAGAGAACGCCCACAGCGGTTCGGCGGGCGTCCGGGCCACGGTGAATACTCAGCGGGCAGTGCCGCGGCCGCCTCGGTCCGCGGGACGCCACTGGCCCGCCACATCGTTTGTTCTCGAAGGGGAGACGCATGAGTACTGCTCCGGTCAAGGTCACCGTCACGGGAGCCGCCGGACAGATCGGGTACGCCCTGCTGTTCCGCATCGCCTCGGGCCAGTTGCTGGGTCCTGACACCCCCGTCCGGTTGAGCCTGCTGGAGATCACGCCGGCGCTCAAGGCCGCCGAGGGCACCGCCATGGAGCTCGACGACTGCGCCTTCCCGCTGCTGGCCGGCATCGACATCAGCGACGATGCGAACACGGCGTTCGACGGGACGTCGGTGGCGCTGCTGGTCGGCGCCCGGCCGCGTGGCCCGGGCATGGAGCGCGGCGACCTGCTCTCCGCCAACGGCGGCATCTTCAAGCCGCAGGGCGAGGCGTTGAACAAGGGCGCGGCCGACGACATCCGCGTGCTGGTGGTCGGCAACCCGGCCAACACCAATGCGCTCATCGCGCAGTCGCACGCGCCGGACATCCCGGCCGAGCGCTTCACCGCGATGACCCGGCTGGATCACAACCGCGCCGTCACCCAGATCGCGCAGAAGCTCGGCGTCGGCGTCAGCGATGTGCACAAGCTGACCATCTGGGGCAACCATTCGGCCACCCAGTACCCGGACCTGTTCCACGCCGAGGTGGGTGGCCGCTCCGCCGCCGAGCAGGTCGAGCAGGAGTGGCTGGAGAACACCTTCATCCCGACCGTGGCCAAGCGCGGCGCCGCCATCATCGACGCCCGGGGCGCCTCGTCGGCCGCGTCGGCCGCCAACGCCGCCATCGACCACGTGCACACGTGGGTGCACGGCACCCCCGAGGGTGACTGGACCAGCGCCGCCATCGTCTCCGACGGTTCGTACGGCGTGCCGGAGGGCCTGATCTCCTCGTTCCCGGTCACCTCGGACGGCACGTCCTGGAAGATCGTCCAGGGTCTGGAGATCGACGACTTCTCCCGCGCGAAGATCGACGCCTCCGTCGCCGAGCTGAGCGAGGAGCGCGAGGCCGTCCGCAGCCTGGGTCTGATCTGACCGGCCTGATCTGATCCGGTTCCCCGGTCCTCGACGCAAGGCCCGTCCGCGTGTTCCGCGGGCGGGCCTTCGTCGTCCGGAGGGGTCACGTCGCTCCATCGTTCGGGTGATGCTCGGCGGGTCCGGATCACGGAAGCCGTCCGGACGCTGCTACGGTGTCATCGCCGCGTGGTCGGCAGCTCGCACATCGAGTGATAGAAACCCGAAGGAAGCAGTAGTCGATGACGCACGGTGAAGCATCCGGATCCTCACTGCGGATCCTGACCGATTCGCAGCGCCTGTTCCCCATCGGTGGTATCGAGGTCGGTACCCTGCACGACGTGCTCGCCCTGCGGCAGCGCGGCCACGACGTCGCCGTCGCCTACGAGCAGGACGGCGACGATCGTGCCGTCTACCGCGAGGCGGGGGTGGATCTGCTCGGGCCGTACTCCTTCGCCTTCGAACCGCGGCGGGCGCTGACCGGGGTCGCGTCGTTCCTGCCGGCGGCCCGGGCCGTGCAGCGGTACCGCCCGGACGTGCTGTGGCTGAACCGCTTCGAGCACATCGTGTGGGCCCAGGCGGTGTCCCGCTGGGCGCGGCTGCGCTCCCGGCCGATCGTCTGCCACCTCCACCACGTGCCCAACTACGACCGGGTGCGGCTGCTCGGCACGGGCGTCGAGACGTTCGTGGCCGTGTCCGAGCACATGCGCGACGTCTGGGTGGACCGCGGACTGCCGTCCGAGAAGGTGGTGGTGGTCCACAACGCCGTGGTCCCGGAGCGGTATCCGATGGGCGGTGACGCCGAACGGACGGCCGCTCGGGCCGCGCTGGGCCTGCCGCAGGACCGTCCGATCGTGCTGTACTACGGCCTGCTCAGCACCCACAAGGGCGCCGACGTGTTGGCCCGGGCCTTCCGCCGGTTGCCGCCAGAGGCGCTGCTCGTGATGGTCGGGGCGGACGTCCAGCCGGAGGACACCGGGGTGGTGCGGGCCGCCCTGGCCGAGCTGCCGCCGGGATCGGTCCGCACGTTCGGCAACCAGCGTGACGTGGTGCCGTTCCTGCACGCCGCCGACGTGGTCGCCTTCCCCACCCAGTTGCCCGAGGCGTTCGGCCGGGTCGCGGTGGAGGCCATGGCGACCGGCCGACCGGTGGTGGCCTCGCGGATCGGCGCCGTCCCCGAGGTGCTGGGCGCCGAGATGTCCGACCTGTTGGTCGATGCCGCCGACGAGGCCGCGTGGGCGCAGATCCTGGGTAGCCGATTGCACTGGCGCACCGAGGATCCCGACCTGGGCGCGCGCTGCGCCGCCCTGGTGGACCGCCGGTTCCGGTTCTCCGGCCACATCGATGCGCTGGAGCGCGTGCTGATCGACGCGGCCCGGTCCCGGCCGCGGGTCGTGGCCTGACGGTCCGCACCTTCTGCTCCCTCCCGCGGTCCACGACCACGGAAGGGAGCGGGCTGTCACGCGCGGTCGCGGCCGGAGGTCACGCCGGCGAGCCCGTCGCGGGCACGGCGGAGCGAGCGACGCCGGCGAGCACGGTGCGGTCGAGCACGTCGAGCAGTTCGGTGTCCTGCTCGCCGAACTTGCGGGCGAACGAAGCACCGGAGTCGAGCAGGTAGTCCAGGTCCTGGGCGCGCAGCACGTCGGGGCGGCCGGAACTGCGGTCGCTCCACCGGATGGCGTGCAGGGCAGCGTTGTCGACGGTCAGTTCCGGGTCGTTGACCAGGATGGTCGCGGTCGCCGACTCCAGCGGGATCACCGTGCGCCGGTAGTACTCCACGAAATCAGGTCGTCGGTCGACGAAGTCGACCACTCGCCGCAGTGCGGTGCTGGACAACGCGCACCAGCAGTCGTTGTAGACCGGGACCAGACGGGGCCCGAAGGGCGTGCGGCGGGCCCGGACGCCGACCCGGGTCGGCAGGTTCAGCTCCGGCGGAGTGACATAGAAGCGGACGAACGGCTGCAGCCGTGAGACATGGTGGAAGAACGCGCCTCGCAGCCACCGGGTGAGGCGCCGCGCCGGGGCCGGCAGTCGTCGCTCGATCCCGGTCGAGGGCAACGAACGGTACTGGTACAGGTAGCGTCTGCGGAACTCCTCGCGCAGATCGGTGTCCAGTTCGTCGATCCGGTCGACCCGGACCACCGCGTCGGCGTCACTGGCGGCCAGCCGGTCGCGCAGGGCCGAGAGCGGCTCGATCGGGTAGTCCTGCTCGGACAGCAGCATCACCCAGTCCACGTGGAGGTGCTCGAGCATCCAGCGGAACACCCGCCAGCGCGCGGCCTCCAGCGACAGGTCGCCCCAGACGATGGGCTCGTCGCTGATCAACACGTGCACGCCGGGCACGTCGTCGAACCGTGGGGTGGCGCCGCGGAACTGGTCGTGGTGCACCACGATCGGCGCGGTCGGGTCGGCGGTGCGCAGGGTCCGGACCAGCCGCTGCAACTGCGGGCCGGCCAGGTACGAGCTGATGAAGTAGCCGACCCGGACGGCCGCACCGGGCGCGGGCTCGGCAGCCGCTGCGCCATGGACGGCGCCATGGACGGCGCCCTGGCCGGCGTGCCGGGCCGTGGTGGTGGGCGCGGCGACGGCCCCGGTGACGACGGACATGGTCTCTCCCGGAGGGACGGCTCTCCCGCAGGGGGAAGGCGAACGACGACACGGCAACGCATCACGGACACGGAGGTCCGAGGCCGACGACGGGTGGACGCCGCGGCGTCGGCGTCGGCGCCGACGCAGCGGTCGGTGGTCCAGGAGCCGGATCCGTCCGGTTCCGCCGTCGATCGTCACAGTCGATCCGGGACATGTCGAGGCACCGACCGACCCTCTCAGGCTTCCCCCATCCGGCGATTTCCAGCATTTCCAACAATGCGTGATCGGTCGATCACGAAGCGTTCGATGAATTGTCCGACACCCCGAACGAGTCATCACCCGATCGATGTCCGGGACGTTCGTCACACCGCCGCCCTGGGCTGTAACGTCGGCAGGCCGTCCCACGATGCACCTGTTCCAAGCCGGTTCCACCGACCACCGCGCACGCCGCGGTGGTCACTCGAAGCACTCGAGAGAAGCGTCCATGCAGCTGTTCTCGGCGCCGAGCACGACACAGTCGAAGGCGACGGACGGGTGTGGGCACACTCATTTCCCGCCACCGGGTCCGCGTTCCGTGAATCCAGCCCTCCGAACGTCACACTTCAGTGTGAACTGCTGGGCAACCCAGGTGAAAGTACTGCCATCGAATCCGCTGTCCGTTTGCCAGTGCACGGTCAATTCCGTACCGTGTTCTCTGGGCAGATGCACAGCAATTCGACGAGCGTCCGCACCGGAGCAGCCGGTCCTCCGGATGGATCGCACCCAGCCCCGATGTCCGACCAGCCGGTCATCATCACCGCTCGGTCCCACACTGCCTCGTCGCGCAGGTGTCTGGCGTGCAGGTGTCCGCCGTGCCCGAGCCGCTGTACCCGATCCCGCCCGCTGATCCCGCCGTGTGACCCGATGCCAGAAGGTGGCCCACCCGAATGACCACACTCGTGGATGACCGTCCCCTGCTGACTCCGCTCACCGTGCCCGGAGGCGAGCGTTCCGTCGCGCAACGGTGGAAGGCCGTGGTCGCCGCCGTCCCGGACCGCACCGCCCTGGTCTCCGACGGGGCGCACTACTCGTTCGCCGAGGCCGACCGCCGCTCCGACCGGCTCGCCGCGCTGCTGCTGCCCCGGCTGCCCGCGGGGAACGACCCGATCGCGCTGGCCATGGGCCACGACGCGGACACCGTCGTGGCCGTGCTCGCGGTGATCAAGACCGGTCGCCCACTGGTCATCCTGGACGCGCACATGCCGGCCGAGCGACTGCGGGTCATCGCCGGCCTGGCTCGGGCGACCGCCGTGCTGACCGATCCCGCCCGCGCCGAACTCGCCCGGTCCCTGGGCGAGCCCGTCGAGCTGGTGGTCGACACCACCGAACTGCTCGCCGCCTCGGGGACCGTCCCGCCGCCACCGCTGCCGGAGCGCGACTACGGGGACACGGTCGCCATCATCTTCACGTCGGGATCCACCGGCCTGCCCAAGGGTGTGGTGAACACCAACGGCCAGTCGCTCAACGACGGGCTGTTCCTGCGCGTCGGGCTCGAGCTGACCAGTGACGACCGCATGGCGCTGGTCTTCCCCCTCTCCTTCCTCGCCGGGTACGCCACCGCGATCGGGGCGCTGCTGACGGGCGCCGCGGTGCACTGCTTCGACCCCCGCGAGGCCGGACTCGGTGGGTTCGCCCGCTGGCTGATCGACGAACGGATCACCGTGCTGTCCTGCACGCCGCACCTGCTGCGGTCGGCGACCGGTGCGCTCGAGCCGGGTCAGACCCTGGAATCCCTGCGCGTGGTCTGCACCGCCGGTGAGGCGATCCATGGTCGTGACGTGGCGGCCGTCCGGCCGTTCCTGTCCCCGGACGCCACCTACGTGAACATGACCGGTTCCTCTGAGATCGGGTCGCTCTCGTCCTTCGCCATCCGCCCCGGCGACGAGATCCCGAACGGATCGGTGCCGGCCGGCATCGCCGCACCCAACAAGCGGTTCCACGTCGTGCTGGACGACGGCACCGTGGCGCCGGACGGCGTCCCTGGCCACCTGGTCGTCACCTCCGAGTACCTGTCGGCGGGCTACATGACCAGCGCGGAGCTGACTGCCGAGAAGTTCGGCGTGGACTCACACGGCGAGCGCTTCCACCTGCAGGGCGACCTGGCCCGGATCGACAACGGCATCCTCATGCTGCTCGGCCGGGACGACGCTGCCGTCAAGGTGCGCGGCTACTTCGTGGAGCCGGCCGAGATCGAGTCGGCCATCCTCGACTCCCCCGCGGTCCGCGAGACGGTGGTGCTGGCCGTCACCGATGACGCGCACCCGACGTACCTGGTCGCCTACGTGGTGCCCGACCCGCGGGCGGCCACCGAGTCGGTGGCGGCGCTGCGCCGGCGGCTGCGGGAGCGGCTGCCCGAGTTCATGGTCCCGGCAGTGATCGTCCCGATGACCGCGCTGCCGCGGAACGAGCGGGGCAAGGTGGAACGCCGCGCGCTGCCCGCCGCGCCGGAACGCGCGATCGGTGCACCGCCGGCCACGCAGTGGGAGAAGGTGGTCGCCGACCTGTGGGGCGAGGTGCTGGGTCTCGACGAGATCAGCCTGGACGACGACTTCATGGCGCTCGGCGCGGACTCGCTGACCGCCGAGGAGATGCTGGCCAGGGCCGGTGACCGGTTCTCGGTCTCCCTGGTCACCTCGGACCTGCTGGAGGCGCCGACCCTGCGCGAGTTCAGCCACCGGGTCAGCCTGGGCTCCGCCTCACTGCCCAGTCACCCGGACGTCGTCTCGCTGGGCGGTCGCGGCACGGCGACCCCGGTGTTCTGCTTCGCCGGCGGCGGCGCCCTGGCCCTGGGCTTCGCGCCGATCGCCCGGCACTTCGGCGACCGGCCGGTGTACGCGTTCCAGTCCCACGGTCTGGAACGACGGGCCGTGCCGGATCGGACCGTCGAGGCGGCCGCCGACCGGGCGCTGCAGCTGATGCGGGTGATCCAGCCCGCCGGGCCGTACCTGGTGGTCGGCCACTCGTTCGGCGGGCTGGTCGCGCTCGAGGTCGCCCGCCGGTTGCGCGACGCCGGTCAGGAGGTCGCCCTGGTCGGCCTGCTGGACACGTTCCTGCTCACCGGCCTGACCGTCCAGGACGCCACCGAAGCGGCCCAGATCGCCCAGGGCGCCATGGTGCCGCAGCGACTGGACACCCCGCCGGGGCGGTTCGCCGGCGGCTTCCAGGCGCTCGACGGCCTGCTGCGCCGGGTGCTGCCCGACGGTGTCCCGCACCTGCCGGAGTGGGGTCGGCACGCGCGGGCCAAGGTGGCCGGCGTCATCACCTTCGACGGGCAGCGGCAGTTCGATGCGCACTTCGACCACACGGTCAAGGTCGCCCGGCGCTATCAGCCCAAGCCGTACGACGGTGCCGCGCTGCTGATCACCGCCGAGAACAACCCGCAGGGCGCGGCGACCTGGGCCCCGGTGCTCACCGGGAGGCTCGAGGTTCGGGACATGCCCTGTGAGCACAGCTCGATGATCCGGGAGCCGCACGCCGCTCAGGTGGCCGCGCATCTGGCCGCTGAGATCGACGCGCTCGGACTCTGAGCGGAGGGCTCACCGGCCCCGGACGCGCGTCGGGGCCGGTGGGAGCCGGTCAGCGGCGCAGTTCGGCGTCGACCCGGTCGAGCAGGACGCTGCTCCGCTCGGTGGACACCTTGCGGGCGAACAGCTTCTGCAGCGGGACGTCGGTGCGGTCCTCGTCGTCGGGGGTGCCTCCGGGCGCACGGGCCGCGTCGGCGACCCGGTCGAAGTCGCCCTCGGTCAGCCAGGCCGGATGGTGGGATCCGCGGGCCGGCCACTTGATGAACCACGGATGCCGGTGGCTCACCGGCACCGCCGGCTCCCCGGTCAGCATCGGCGAGCTGAGCACCGACGCCACGACACTCTCCTCCGGCACCAGCGTCGATCGCCAGAACCTGACCAGGTCGGGACGGGAGTCGACCACCCGGACCACCAACTCCGCGTCGTGCCGGCTGAGGATCTTCCACTGCGACGTGGCCCGCAGCTCCTGCCCGGCGGGCAGCGGTCGCTGCCAGGTCGTCCGCACCGGGACGCCGCGGACGGTGACCAGGTCGTCCCCGCGGTGCAGGAAGCGGTGCGCCGTGCGCCACCGGCCGCCGTCGGGGTGCCGGGGCACACTCCACGGCTCGAACGGGATCGGCGCGTTCATCAGGTACGAGCGCCCCGCCCACGGCTTGAGCGCCTGGATCAACCCGTCGGTGGACAGCAGCGGGTAGTCCGACCCGGAGAGCACCGCGATGTGATCGGCCGACGAGTGCTGCAGGGCCGCCCGGAGCAGGTCGATCTCCACCCGCACCAGCGACCAGCTGCCCAAGGTGGCCGACGTCCGGGGCACCGCCCGGACCCGGCCGTCCCATCCGGCGATCATGGCCCCGGCCACGTCGTCGGCGGTCTTGCTGTCGCAGTGCACGACGACCGGGACGTCCTCGAGGGCGCCGATCAACCGGCGCACCTGCGGCGCGTCCCGGTGCGCCATCACCACTGCAGCCAACGACGTCATGGTCCGGCGGTCGCCCCCTCGTCCGATCTCCAGTCGGAACGGTCACTCCGCTGGGCCGGTCCCGCATTCCGTCGGTACCTTACGCCGGAAGTTCCCGGTGATCGGGTGAAACATTCGTCACTGGACCGGGTGATGCTGCGGCAACATCGTCACAGACCGAGTCATTGGCGCCCGAATTGCGTTTTAATGGGTGCTCAGTCCGATCCAACGCTCACGGAGCGTGGACGCAACGCAGATCGCTGCGCCGCGTCCGAAGATCGGTACAGCCATCCGTGTGGGCTCGTCGTCGCTCCTGCATGCCGGACGCCGGTCTTCCGGTGCCGAGATCCATTCGAGGGGTGACGTGACGAGCTCGACGCCGCCGGTGCAGGACCCGGCCGCCGCACGGCGACCCGGCCCGAAGCACCGCGCTCCCCGGGGGCGGACGCCTGCGCCCGACGCGACCGGGTCACCGGCCGCCAGCGACGCGGCCGCCACGGCGTCGCTGGCGATCATGGACCCAGCCGGCGGCCCCGCCGCGGGGGAGGCAACCCAGCACCAGGCGCCCCAGAGCGAGGCCACCGACCGTGCCTCGGGCTCGGCCCTCTTCGGCCGCGGCCTGCTCTACGGCATCGTCACCGCACTGCAGCTGGTCACCAGCGCGCTGGTCTCGCCGATCCTGGCCCACCTGATGGGCGACCCGGCGGAGTTCGGACGGTTGTCCTCGGCCATCGCCCTGCACCAGATGTTGGTCGTGGTCGGCGTGGTCGGGCTGGACCAAGCGGTGGTGCTGCGCCGCGGCCAGGACGGGCACGACCGGGACGCACGCTCCCTGGCCAGTGCGGCGATCATGGTGGTCACGGCGGTCACCGGCCTGCTGTTCGTCACCTCACGGTGGTGGGGCGAGTTCTTCGGCTTCGGCGAGGCCTCCCCGGTCGTCACGGTCACGGTGCTGTGGACCCTGCCGTCCGCCGCGGTGATGATCATGATGGGGCTGTTGCTGGCCGGCGACCGGCTCGGGCCATACACCGCGGTCGGCATCGCCACCGCCGCCGGCGGCCAGATCGCCGGCATCGTGGTGGTGCTCATCGCCGGCCCCTCGGCCCAGGACTACCTGCTCGGTCTGGTGGCGGTGGACATCGTCGCCACCGTGGCCGCCGCCCTGCTCACCCGCCCGCAGTGGCGCCGTGCCATGTCCTGGAAGGTGCTCCGACCGGGCTTGACCCTCGGAGCCCCGTTGATGTTCAGCGCGCTGTCGCTGTTCGTGCTCAACGCGGGCGATCGCATCGTCATCCAACGGCTGCTCGGGCCGGCCGAGGTGGGCCGGTACCAGATCGCGTACACGGTCGGCTTCGTCGCGGCCCAGTTGATCGGTCTGATCGGCAGTGCCTGGACGCCGCGGTTCGCCGCCATCAAGGACCTGCCCACCCGCTGGCGGCTGATCGGGCAGTCCCGCGACGCCCTGTACCGGGTGCTGTGCCCGGTCGTCCTGGGTGTGGTCCTGGCTGCCCCGATGCTGCTGCGGATCGTGGCACCGGAATCCTTCCAGCCGGACTCGCTGCTCATCGTGGTCTTCCTCATCGTCAGCAACGCGTTCCTGATCGCCGCGACGGGCGCCACCGGCCGGATGCTCATCACCGAGGGTCGTTCCGTGCCCCTGGCCGTGTGGGCCGGCACCTCCGCCGCGCTGAACGTCGGCCTGAACCTGCTGCTGGTGCCGATCGCCGGGATCGCGGGGGCGTCCGCCGCCACGGTGATCGCCTACACCGCGCAGAGCTTCGGCCAGCGCTGGTCCGCCGGACGGCGTGATCTGTGGCCCCGGACACCACGACGGTTGCTGGTGATGGCCGGCGTGGTGATCGCGGTGGCCGCCGGGACGGTGCTGCTGCCGCAGGATCTGGGCTGGAACATCGCCCGGGTGGTGCTGGGGCTGGCCTGCCTGCCCTGGTTGTGGGTCGAAGTGCAGCGGGCCCGGAGGAGCTGACGAGGCGCTACCGTCGTGCCCGGCGTGATTCGTTCCGGTGATGGCACGCCCCGCCCGGGTGAACTGCACCCGTTCGGGCCGTCAGACTTGTCCGGACGGCCCACGCTGTGCCAACCATCGAGTGCTCACCGCTCGAACAACAGTTCCGATCCGCGCAACGGGCGTGATGCACACACGTCCGTGTACGGGCCGAACCAGCACGCCGAACACGGGCTGGCCGAACGAGGAGGGAGTCCGGGTGGCGTTGCGACGTCCGACCGGTCGACGGACCGACGGATCGTGGTGCTCCACGATGCGACACGGCGAGGTCGCCCCATGGTGACCGACACCCGCACCGGCGCACGCGGCGTGGACCGGACGACCCCGGACGACCGGCCTGAGCCCGGGCCGCTGGGCCCCCGCCGGGAACTCGTCCGGGCCGCCCTGGTCGGCGCCGCACTGCTGGCCGCCCTGGTGCCCCTGATCGCCTCGGTCGACGTCGCCTTCACCGGACGCGCGGTCCTGGCCACCCTCTTCATGATCGGGGTGCCCGGTGTCCCCGTCGCACTGGCGTTCCGGCTGCCGTCGGCGCTGCTGACCACCGCGCTGGCCGTGGCGACCAGCTTCTGCGTCCACATCGTGATGGCCACCATCGGCATCTACAGCGGCTGGTGGCACCCGGTGGGCGCGGCCTGGATCACCGCGGCGATCGGTCTGGCCGTCACTCCGCTGGCCTGGTGGCGGCACGCCGCCGGTCGGCGGTGGGCCCGGCCGACCCTGGCGGCCCTGCTGCCGCCGGACCGGCTGGTCGGTCTGGCCGGGCTGGCCGTGGCCGCGGGCCTGTGGTGGTGGGAGACGCGGCGCATCCCGCTGGACGACAGCGGGGCGCTGGGGCTGCTGCCCGAACTGAGCTGGCGGTACGTGCTGGCGTTGCTGGTGCTGGCCGCCGTGGTGGCGTTCGCGCTGGTGCGCCGACGGATCGACCACGTCGTGCTGACGGTGGCCGCTGCCCTGCTGGCCCTCATCGCCTTCGCCACCGTGGCGGTGACCGACGGCAACGGCAGCGTGCCGGTGGGCTGGGTGCACGTCGGCTTCATCCAGTACATCAGCGACAACGGCGACGTCCCGGCCAGCTTCGACGCCCGGTTCAGCTGGCCCGGCTTCTTCGCCGCCGCGGCGGAGCTGGTCACCCTGGGCGGCCTGCGGGACGCCAGCGGGCTGCTGGTGCTGGCTTCACCCGTCTACAACGTGCTGGCCATCCCGGCGCTGCTGGTGATCGGCCGGTTCGTCACCCGGTCCTGGCGCTGGTCGTGGGTCGCGGTGTTCATCTACCTGCTCGCCAACTGGTACCAGCAGGACTACTTCTCCCCGCAGGCCACCGCGTTGGTGTCCTACCTGGCGGTCATCGCCACCCTGCTCTGGCTGCTGGACGGGGCCGGGGTCCCCCGGCTGACCGGCGGGTTCGGATCCCGCATCCGGCAGGCGGTCACCCGGCTACCCGGGCTGCCCCCGTGGGTGTCCCCGCGCACCGGCCAGGCCCTGGGCCTGCTGCTCGCCTTCGTGATCGCCGGCCTCACCGTCGGCCACCAGCTGACCCCGATCAACCTGATCTTCTGCCTGGCCGGCTTCGCCGTCTGCGGGCTGATCCGGTACCGGATGCTGTGGCTGATCGCCGGCCTCGCCCTGGCGGGTTGGTTCAGCTACGGCGCCACCGACTTCTGGTTCGGCCACCTGCGCGGCATCGTCAGCGAGGTCGGGGCGGTCGGGAACGCGCTGGACTCCAGCGTGTCCGGGCGGCTCACCGGCAACGCGACGTACCAGCAGGCCCAGTACGTCCGGATCGCCTGGTCCGGGTTGCTGTTCCTGGTCGGCGGGGTCGGCGCCTGGCTGTTGCGCCGCCGTCGCGAGGCGCTGCTGCTGGCCGGCCTGGCCTGCGCGCCGTTCGGGCTGCTGGCCGTGCAGAGCTACGGCGGCGAGGTCATCATCCGCTGCTTCCTGTACGCCACGCCGGTGCTGGCCGCGCTCGCCGCGGTGGCCCTGCGCGGCGGGGTCCGCGCGCTCGGCCGGGTCGGCGCACGCCGGTCCGCCGGGGGCACGGTGACGCACTCCCCCGCCACCGCCCGTCGGTCCCGGATCGTCTGGGCCGTCGTCTCGGTGCCGGTGCTGCTGGTCGCGGCGCTGGTGCTCACCTTCACCCGCGGGCTCAACGTCTCGTTCGAGCGGACCCCGCCCGCGCAGGTCGCCGTCGGGCACGAGCTCTACCAGCGCGCCCAGCCGGGCGACAGCATCGCGCTGGGGTACGGCACCGGACTGAGCCCGTCCCTGGACATCACCGAGATCAGGGTGCGCTGGTTCACCCCGCTGCTCTGCGAGGGCGAACCCGCCCTGGCCTGCCTCGGCGACGACCCACCGCGTTTCGTCGTCGTCACCATCACCCAGCAGCAGTACGCCAACCTCTCGCAGGGCCTGCCCGAGGGCGAGATGTGGCGCTTCGCCGATGAACTGGTGGCCAGCGGCGTGTACCAGAAGGTCATCAGCGACGGTGACGCCTGGCTGTTGGAACGACGGACGGAGGTGACGCCGGCATGATCCACGCGATCACCACCTGGCTCGGCCTGGTGCTGTTCCTGGCCGCCGCGGTGTGCGCGCTGGCCGCCGACTTCCTGCGGCAGCCACTGAGCCCGGCGACCGGGTGGAAAACGACCACGGCGCGGCTCACGCGGGCTCGTCCGGTGCCCGTCGGCGGCCGTGGGTCCAGCACGTCGCTGACCGACGAGCTGCTGGCCGGACCGGAGTCCAACGGCCCGCCGATCCGGGCGGCCGACGACGAGACGCTGGGCGCCGTGGTCGGCCGGGCCGGTGGCGGCGACGAGCCGATCGATCGGGTGACCCATGATCCGACCCACGATCCGACCCACGATCGGACCCACGAGGCGACCGACGGTGCCGCCGGCCAGGGTGCGCCGACGGAAGACACCGGGGTCGCCGAGGACGGTCGCCGGGGCCGGCAGTCCCGGGCCGCCTGGGTGACCCGGCTCGGCCTGCTCGCCGTGGTGCTGGCCGTGCTGGCCGCGCTGGCCACGATCATCCGGTTCGTCGAGTTCACCTCCTGAGCGCAGCCAGGCCGGCCGGCACCGGGCGAGTCAGCGCTCGAGCTCCAGGACCGTTCCCAGGCCGACGTCGATCATGATCCGGTCACCGATCGGCGCCGCCAACGGCACGTCGACGGGATACAACTGAGCCATCGCGGTGCAGGTCGCGCTGAAGTCGCCGATCGTCGCGACGGCCACGGTGAAGGTGTGAGCCGTCTCCACGGTCTGCGTGGTGAACCCCTGGTGACACGGCGCCGTCCCACCCGCGACGAGCACTCGCACGGACGCCGGGCCGGTGATCCGCGCTTCACCCAGCTCGGGAGCGAACCCGGCGACTCCCGTCGCCTCGGTGAGACCCGGCACGGCGTCGACGGTCAGCAGATGGTCCGGGGCCACCGCGACGCGGGCCAGCCGGGCCGGCGTCCCGGCGATGGTGAACTCCCAGGCTGGGACCACCGCCTCGCCGTACGCGGTGGCCAGCGTCATCTCGCCGAACACCGGGTCGACGAGCGTCACGCTGCAGCCGCCGCAGTCCTGCCCGTTCCCACCGGCGCGCAGAGCCTCCACCGTCGCGGCCGCATCGATCACCGGAACCACGGCGTCGTCCCGTCCAGGTGTCCGGACCACGCCCGTGGCGGGGGCGCCGAGATCGACTGAGGCGAACTCCACCGCGCCGGCGGCGAGCGCCGTCTGAGCGTCTCCGCTCGTGTGCCACTGCGACCAGTCGCCGCGTCTTGCCACAGCCCGAACGGATGTCCGCCCTGGCCGGCCGGGATGACCGCCCCGTCGGGGGCACCCTGCACTGCCGCGTCCCACGCGGCCAGGACTGCATTCGTCAGGTCGAGGGGTGCACGTGCGGTGCTGGCCACCGAGCCGCCCGCGGTGCTGGTCACGTCACGTCCCGGCGACGATCCGACGGTGCGGTCGGTGGATACCGTGGTCAACGCGGCATCCGTCGTGTCGATCCCGGTGCCGGTTCCGATCGACGCGGCGCAGGCCGGCAGGAGCAGCATGCCGGCGATGAGACCGATCAGCGACCTGACTGGTACCCGCATGGCTGCACTCCCCTGACGTCGACCCGGATGGGTTCGGTCCGTCCACGCGGTCCGCGATGGATGGACGGTCACGACGGGCCGCCGGGTTGCATCATCGCGAGCGATCGTCCGAGCGCGAGGGGGGCCTGGACGACACAGCCGCCGCCAGCGTGGAGCGGTGCATCGCCGCCGTGATCGGCGAGGGGTCCGTCAGGCGGTGCGGAAGACCTCGATCTCGGCCAGCCCGACGTTCTTGGTCGTGCTGGCCACCTGGGTCACGGTGAACCGGATGGACGTCGTCGACTTCGCCGGGAACGAGACCGTCAGCGCCGAACCGTCGTTCGGCAGCTGTCCGACCGCGACGGTGGATCCGTCCGAGAAGCGCAGCGTGCCGGCCAAGATCCGATCGTCGGCGTTCGGCCGGTCGTACAGCACGACCCGGTCGACCCGGACCGCGGAGGCCCACGCCAAGTTGAACCAGGAGTTGGCCCGGCCACCGGTGGTGACCCACTCCCGGCTGGCGTCACCCGGGTACCCGTCCTTGACACCGTCGACCGCCTTGGCGGCCGTCTGCCCGTCCGCGGTGTTCTGCGACGACGCGGTCACCGTGGCCTGCCCGGCCACGTTCACGGCGTCCGACGCCGGCGGCGTGGTGGTCGTGGGGGTGGTCGGCGTGGTCGTGGTCGGCGGGTTGGTGGTGGGCGTCGTGGTCGGCGGGTTGGTGGTGGTCGGCGGCGGAGTGCTGGTGCCGGCGGTCAGCACCTGCATCTCGGCCAGGCCGACGTTCCGGGTGGTTCCGGACACCTGGGTGATGGTGAACCGGATCGACGTCGTCGACTCGGCCGGGAAGGAGACCGTCAGCGGGGATCCGTCGTTGGGCAACTGCCCGACCGCGACGGTGGACCCGTCGGAGAAGCGCAGCGTCCCGGCGAGGATCTGGTCGTCGGCGTTGGGGCGGTCGTGCAGCACCACCCGGTCCACCTGCACCGCGGACGGCCAGGCCAGGTTCAGCCACGAGTTGGCCCGGCCACCGGTGGTGGCCCACTCCCGGGCGAAGTCACCCGGGTACCCGTCGGCCACGCCGTCGACCGCCTTGGGTGCGGTCTGCCCGTCGGCCGTGTTCTGTGACGACGCGGTCGCCGTCGACTGCGGGGCGACGTTCAGTCCTCCGGAGCCGGGCGGCGGTGTGGTGGGTGGCGTCGTGGTGGGCGGGGTCGTCGTGGGCGGAGTCGTCGGCGGCGTGGTGGTGGGCGGAGTCGTCGGCGGCGTGGTGGTGGGCGGAGTCGTCGGCGGCGTGGTGGTGGGCGGAGTCGTCGGCGGCGTGGTGGTGGGCGGGGTCGTCCCGGTGGCCAGCACCTGGAACTCGGCCAGCCCGATGTTCAGCGTGGTGCTGGACACCTGGGTCACGGTGAACCGGATGGACGTCGTCGACTTCGCGGGGAACGAGACCGTCAGCGCCGAACCGTCGTTCGGCAGCTGTCCGACCGCGACGGTGGATCCGTCCGAGAAGCGCAGCGTGCCGGCCAGGATCCGATCGTCGGCGTTGGGTCGGTCGTGCAGCACCACCCGGTCCACGCGCACCGCCGGGTTCCACGCCAGGTTGAGCCAGGAGTTGGCCCGGCCACCCGCCGTGGCCCACTCCCGGGACACGTCGCCCGGATAGCCGTCGGCGACGCCGTCGACCGCCTTGGCGGCGGTCTGCCCGTCCGCGGTGTTCTGCGAGGACGCGGTCACCGTGGCCTGACCGGCCACGTTGGTGCCACCGGACGTGGGCGGGGTCGTCGTCGGCGGGGTGGTCGTCGGCGGGGTCGTGGGAGGTGTCGTGGTGGGCGGGACCTGTCCCGGTTCCTGATCACTGCCGGGCACCGTGTGGCTGCGGGTCAGCCACTGGGCCTCCGGCTTGCCGGCGCAGGCGGCCACCGTCTGGCATTCCCGCCAGTCGAAGGGGGCGTAGGTGTAGTAGGCGCTGGACTTGGCCTGCGCGTCGGCGGCGGACAGGTTGGCCGACTCGTACACCGTCGGGTAGCCGCGGTAGCCCAGCAACGCGGCCGACGGGGCGTACTGCTGGCGGATCTGCTCGGCCAGGTAGGCCACCGTGTAGTGGTCGCTGTGGTCGCCGTCGCCGTAGTGCCCGTCGAAGTCCAGGGTTCGGATCACGGTGGGCGTCGACGCGGTGACGATCGCGCCGACCGCGGTCCGCAGCTGTGCCAGCGTGTAGGTGGCGGTCCGGTCGACGGCGCGGATGCTGGTGATCGCACCGGACCACAGCTTCTGCAGGCTGGCGTACTGGCTGCGGCTCCCGCCGCTGCCATCCATCATCCCGTCGGGTAGACGCATCCAGACGGTGGAGACCTTCGGGTTGGCCGACAGGGTGTTCATCACCACGGGGCGCCCACCGGCCGGCGCGGTACCGCTGGTCCACTGGTTGGCGACCCCGGCCATCTGCGCGTACGCGGCGAGCACGCCGGCCTCGCGCGACATCCAGTAGTAGGAGTCGTCGTTCGCGTCACCGGAGGTGAGGAACACCGTGCGGACGCACTTCCCGGCCTTGATGTCCTTGATGATGGCCGGGTTGACGAAGAACAGGTCATCGTCCGGGTGGGCGACGATGCTGACCGTCGACCCGGCCGGGCACGCCGCCGGCGCGGCGGCAGCCTCGGCGTCGGGGTTCTGGATCCGGATCAGGACGACCGCCACGAGGGCAAGCACCACCCCGATCGAGAGCAGCTGCGGGCGGCGTCGTCGAGGCGTCGCGGCGGTGTTCATGGTCTCTTCTTCCGGATCGTCCGTGCCATGCACCTCCCCCGGTGCGCGGCTCCAAGGCGGTCAGGCCGTGCGGCGCCAGGCGACCGGTCGACCGGTCACATCCGACGCAGCGGCGGAGGGAGCCGTCGTGCGTCCGGTGGGGAGGGTGTTCAGGTGGCCGCGGTCCCAGCGCCGGTTGGCCCGGCGGCTGCGCAGGTACGCCAGCGGACCGGACGGCATGCCGCGGAGTTCGCTGGCCAGCAGCTGCCTCGGGTAGCCGTGGTCCACCTCGGGCTCGGACGTCGCGGTCGACGCGGTGACCTCGGGCTCCGCCCCGCCGCGCACCCGGGCCAGACTCTGCGCGGTGAACCGGTGCGCCGCGTTGGGCAGCGCCGCGGCCAGTGCGAGCAGGTGGCGCCCGTCGTGGCGGATCAGCGAGGTCAGCATGGCGGTGAAGCCGAGTCCGTTGCCGTGCAACTGGTGCAGCAGTTCGGGGACCTCACGGCGATGCCGGTGGTGCACGACGGACGCCGGCTCGAAACCGATCGACCCGCCGTTGAACAGCACCGCGATGAGCGCGGCGAGATCCTCCCCGCCGCGGGCGGCCGTCCCGGTCCCGAGCGACACGTCGAAGCCGCCGATCCGGCGCAGCGTGGAGCGCCGGAAGGCCATGTTGGCCCCGGCGCCGTAGGCACCGACGCCATAGACGGAGAACTCACGCTGCGACCGACCGTCCGCGCCACGGACCGAGACCCGGGCGCCGGACAGGGCCTTCCAGCGGGACGGGGACGCGTGCAGGGACACCGGCTCGAACGTGCGCTCGCCGCTGAAGCCGCCGTAGTACCGCTCGAACCAGATCTGGGCCGGCGTCTCGAGTTCCGCCGGCAGGATCATGCCGGTCACGGCGTCGAGCTCGGGCTCGACGGCGAACCGGCTGCCCAGCGCCCGCAGCCAGTTGGGGTCCACCCGCACGTCGTCGTCGGTGAAGGCGACGATCTCGCCGCGGGCGGCGGCCACCCCGGCGTTGCGGGCCGCGGAGATCCCGGGCCGCAGCGCCCGGGCCACGCGCACCTGGGCGAACCGGGCGACCAGCTCGTCCAACGGGTCGTCCGCCGGCCGGTGGGACCGGTTGTCCACCAGGATGAACTCGACGTCGGGGTAGTCGACGGCCCGGAACCCGTCCAACAGCAACTGCAGATCGACGACGCGCGAGACCATGGTCGGGACGACGACCGAGATGGACGGCAGGGCCCCGTCGGCGACGCGGACATCGCCGACGGGACGGCGGATCTCGCCGGCCGCGGCGGCGACGTCGTCCCGCAGCACGTCGGCGGGCCGACGCAGGTCGAACTCGCGCGCCTCGCGCGGGATCCCGCTCTGGCGGAAGACCACGAGGGCGGTGTCGTAGCCGGTGGTGCGACTGAGGTCGACGGCCGGACGCTCCACGTCGACCGAGACCACGCTGACGGGCGTGGGTCCGGGGGCGGTCACCACGGACTTCACGCCGACGCCTCCTCGACGACGGCGGCGGTCGGGACCGGGCGGGCGGCGCGGCGGCCCCACCGCAGCGAGCGGACGTTCGACTGCCCGACGGGCAGTTCGAGAGCGCGGCGGCGGGAGCGGCCGGGCAACGTCCGCCAGCGTTCGGTCACGATGGTGCGCAGCACCCGGAGACCGTCGCGGACGGCATGCAGGTTGCTCTCGCCGAACAGGCGGTCCTGCTCGATGCTGGGCACCTCGGCCACCCGCAGGCGGGCGGTGGCGACCCGGGTGTTGATCATCGTCTCGATCTCGAAACCGTCGCCCCACTGCGGGGTGTCGGTCGGGTGCGGCAGCGGCAGGTCCAGGTGCGGCAGCACGTCCGACCAGAACGCGTTGTAGCCGTAGCAGAGGTCGGTGTAGCGGGTGCGGAAGACGACGTTGGTCAGCAGCGTCAGCCCGCGGTTGCCCAGCGAGCGGATCACCGTGATGTCGGTGCTGCCGCCACCGGCCAGCACCCGGCTGCCCTTGGCGAAATCAGCACCGGCGAGCAGGGCCTCGACGAAGCGGTCGATCTCGGCGACGTCGGCCGACCCGTCGGCGTCGAACATGACGATGATGTCGCCGGTGGCCTCGGCGAACCCGACGGCCAGGGCGTTGCCCTTGCCCTTGCGGGTCTGCCCGACGAACCGCGCGTCGGGCCGGACCCGGCGGACGACCTCAGCGCTGTCGTCGACCGAGTGACCGTCCACGACGATGATCTCGGCGCCGGACGGCAGGGCCGGCAGGACGACCTCGAGGTTGCGGGCCTCGTTCCGCGCGGGGACGACGATGGAGATCTTCGGGGCGGCTTCTGGGCGCGGACGGACAGCGTGCATCAAGGACTCCAGGCGTGCGAGATCGACGTACGGGCAGCGGGTTGCTCACCCCACGACTGGCAGACCCCGATCGGCCAGGGGGGTGGTGATGTCGTTCGCCTCCGAACGACACGGTCAGAGTAACCGAGTCGTGATCGCGACTACAAGGAGTAGACAGGAAAGGACCAAACCGGGCATGTCCGGTCTCCGGACCGGTGAATGCTCACCCGATCAGTGGCAATGGGCAACCACATGAGTGATCACGCCGTCGCTCCGAAGGCTCACGGCCGTTCCGACGAGCGCTGAACGCCCCGCGATGCCGCACGGGCGGGTCCGGACACCCCATTCGTGTCATCTGTGGCATATGTCGCATTCAAATTCGTGAACCGGCGTAACGATCACGGTGCGAGAGTCCGCCGCTACGCGGGGTTGTCGACGATCGCGTCCCACCGCCACGACGGCCCGCTCGGAGCCGCTCGGACCGGCCGCACAGATGCCCACCGGTCCGGCCGGCACCGTCCGACGCGGACGAGGCCGACGCCCATCCGGGTGGTGGCCTCGTCCGCGTTCCGTGATCTTCGCGCTGCGGTGCCGGGCGGCGGCGCCGCTCCTCAGAGCTCGTCGGGGACGGCCTCCGGCGTGCCGTTGAGCGCGTTCAGCACCTCGTCCAGTTCATCCGGCTTGACGAGCACCTCGCGGGCCTTGGAGCCCTCGGACGGCCCGACGATGCCGCGGGTCTCCATGAGGTCCATCAGGCGACCCGCCTTGGCGAACCCGACCCGGAGCTTGCGCTGCAGCATCGAGGTCGAGCCGAGCTGGGAGGTGACGACCAGCTCGACCGCCTGCAGCAGCAGGTCCAGATCGCCGCCGATGTCGGGGTCGACGTCCTTGCTCGGGTCAGCCTTGGCCTGGGTGACGCCCTCGGTGTACTCGGGCTCGGCCTGCGTCTTGACGAACTCGACGACCTGGGCGATCTCCTCGTCGGAGATGTAGGCGCCCTGGATGCGCAGCGGTTTGGACGCGCCCATCGGCAGGTAGAGGCCGTCACCCATGCCGATCAGCTTCTCGGCGCCCGGCTGGTCGAGGATGACCCGCGAGTCGGTGAGCGACGACGTCGCGAAGGCCAGCCGCGACGGCACGTTCGTCTTGATCAGGCCGGTGACCACGTCGACGGACGGGCGCTGGGTGGCCAGCACCAGGTGGATGCCGGCGGCCCGGGCCTTCTGGGTGATCCGGACGATCGCGTCCTCGACGTCCCGCGGCGCGGTCATCATCAGGTCGGCGAGCTCGTCGATGATGCCGAGGATGTAGGGGTAGGGCCGGTAGACGCGCTCCGAGCCGGGCGGCGTGGTGATCTGCCCGGTGCGGACCTTGCGGTTGAAGTCGTCCACGTGCCGGACACCGTGGGCGAGCATGTCCTGGTACCGCTGCTCCATCTCCTCGACCAGCCAGGCCAGCGCCGCCGCCGCCTTCTTGGGCTGGGTGATGATCGGCGTGATCAGGTGCGGGATGCCTTCGTACGGCGTGAGCTCGACCATCTTGGGGTCGATGAGCACCATGCGGACCTCGGCCGGAGTGGCACGCTGCAACAGCGAGACCAGCATGGAGTTCACGAAGCTGGACTTGCCGGAGCCGGTGGCGCCGGCCACCAGCAGGTGCGGGGTCTTGGCCAGATTGGCCGTGACGAACTGCCCCTCGACGTCCTTGCCGAGGCCGATGACGAGCGGGTGCTGATCGCTGCGGGCCTCCGGGTCGGCCAGCACGTCACCGAGCCGCACCATCTCGCGGTCCGAGTTGGGCACCTCGATGCCGACCGCGGACTTGCCCGGGATGGGCGCGAGCAGCCGCACGTTGTCGGTGGCCACCGCGTACGCGATGTTGCGGGTCAGCGCGGTGATCTTCTCGACCTTGACGCCCGGCCCGAGTTCGACCTCGTAGCGGGTGACCGTCGGGCCGCGGGTGAATCCGGTGACGGCAGCGTCGACGTTGAACTGCTCGAGGACGCTGCTGATCCGCTCGATCATCTCGTCGTTGGCCGCCGAGCGGGTCTTCGGCGGGGCGCCGAGCTTGAGGAGTCCGCCGGGCGGCAACTGGTAGCTGCCGTCCACCATGCGGTCGAGGGTGAGCTGGGTCGGCTCCTGCACCGGCGGCTGCTCCGGCTCGGCGACGGGCGGGCGGTCCACCCGGGCCGGGCGGGCCGCGACCGGCGCCGCCGTGGGCCCGGCAGCCGACTCCGCCTCCGGTGCCGCCGCGGCCCGGCCACGTCGGGGCAGGGCCCGGGTGGACTGTTCGGGCAGGGCCGGCGGCTCGCCCCACGGAGCGTCCAGCCCCGGGTCGTCCGCCGGATCCAGCTCGGGCTGCACCTGGTCGTCGGCGCTGGCCTGCCGGCGGCGCTGCGGCCGGCGCAGGCGGGTGGTGGCCGGGTCGGCCTCACGGTCCAGCGCAACGGTGGCGCCGTCCAGGTACTCGTCATGCCCGTCGGCGGTGTCGACCGCGGTGCCGACACCGTCCTCGGCGGCCGCGTCCCGCCGGGGACGGCGGGCGCGGCGGGCCGGCTGCTCGTCGTCGAGGTCGTCCTGGTCGGCCCAGTCGTCGGTGTGCTCGGACCGGCTGCCGCTGAACCGGTCGACGAGATCGCGTGTCGCGGCAGGAAGGTCGCGCACCGGGATGCCGATGAGCAGCAGCAGGCCGAAGAGCCCGAGCAGCACCAGCAGCAGGATGGCCGGCACGGTGCTGATGCCGATGTACAGCGGCTGACCGACCAGCCAACCGAGGGTGCCGCCGGCGGTGCGCCGGCCGGACACCGACTCCAGCGCCGGATCGGCCAGGCTGCTGACATAGCTGACGTGCAGGACACCGTCGACGGCCAGGACCAGCGCGGCGGTGCCGAGCACCCGGCGCGGTCGGTGCGGCGGGTCGGCCGGGCGGCGCAGCACCAGGATCGCCACCACGGCCAGCGCGACGGGCAGCCAGAAGGCGAGCGTGCCGAACCAGACCCGGACCGCGTCGTCGACGACGGCGCCGACCGGTCCGGCCGCAGAGAACCAGGTGGCGACGGCGGCGATGACCGCTGCGGCCAGCAGCAGCAGGGCCACCCCGTCCCGGCGGTGCGCCGGATCGATCTCCCGGCTGCGGGCGGCGCCGTGGCCGACCGCCCGGACCAGCCCACCGACGGCGCCGGCGATCATCCGCCAGATGCGCAGCAGTCCCCGGCCGATCGCCGGACCCGCGCCGCCGCCACTGCGGCGGGCGGCCGGGCGACCGGACGGGCGGGACCCGCGAGCCGGCCCGCGCTGCGGGCTCCGGGACGCGGCCGGACGGGCCCGGGTGGAGGCACCGGACGACGGCCGGCGGGTGGTGGTGCCGGACTTGGACGCCGAGCCGGAGGTCCGGCGGGTCGCGGTGGACGCGGACGATCCGGAGGACCGGGTGCTCGTGCGGCCGCCGGCACTCCCGGTCGAACGGGGACGTGGGCTCGCCGAAGCAGGGGTCTTCCCGGGCATGGCCTGCACGCTAGCGGCGGCGGCCCCACGAGTCACAGGTGCCACACCGGCCACAGGCCGGTGAGGTCGGTCCCGTCAGCCCGGCACCACGCCGGGGGCCACGCCGCCGCCGGTCACCTGCAGCACCCGGGTGACGTCCACCGCCGACAGCCACAGGTACCAGGGCGAGGCCCGCAACTGGCCGGTCGGTGGGCGGATGGCGACCAGCACGGCCGACCGGGTCCATCGCACCGCCTGCGCGGGCCACCACTGCTGGCGCCCGTCCGCGAACACCAGGCGGGCGACCACCGGGATGGCGCCGACCGTCCCCTTCGGTTTCTCCCCCGGCGGCCCGATCTGGTTGATGATGTCCTGCCCGAGCGACCACTGACCGTCCACGAATGGAGCGTATCGAACATGTGTTCGACAGATCGGACACCAACCCCTGCCGGAAGCGAAGACGTGCGCCTGGCATCGACGTCCGATCAGACGTCCCTCGAGTTGACGATCACCGGCTACGAGTTCCCACGACGACGAACCAGGACCGACCCGCCGGACTGGGACGCCAACTGGCTGGTGATCGACGGTCGGGTGGCGCTGCCGACCGGCGAACAATGGTCCTTCCGAGCGCCGTGCCTCACGACCTGGGAGGCCGAGAACCTCGGAGCCTGGCTCGGAGCCGCCGCTTCCGCGACGTCGACCGACCTGCCGGCCCAGGATTTCACCGAGCCGGAACTGTGGCTCGACCTGGTGGCCGTGGCGGGCGACCTGCTCACGATCGCAGTGCGGCTCGCCCACGGCGCGGCGGTGCCGTTGCAGCGCGAGCGCGCGTCCTCCGCCGGTGTGACCGTGTCCCTGGCGATCCACCGGAACGAGCTGCGGGCAGCCGCATCGGCGTGGGCGGTCGAGGTGCGACGTTTCCCGGTCCGGTGACCGAGCTGGAGGCGGTCAGACCTCCCGACAGCCGATCACGGTGTTGGCCTGACCGGTCGTCGAGATGGCCAAGACGCAGACCTGCGCGGTGCGCAGGTCGATCGGGACCGTCACGTGGAAGCCGTGGTCGCCCGGCACCCCGAGCACCGCGTTGACGTCGGGTCGCGGCTGGCCCGCGGTGCGCGCGTGGCCGACACCGTTGACGTAGATGTGCACGTCGGTACCGGCCTCAGGAGCATTCGGGTCCAGCGTCCAGCCGGTCACCGTGACCGAGGCGCCGTCGACCGAGCGGATCGCCGCATCCAGCACCCCTTGCGCCGGCGCGGAACCGGGGCCGTGGACCGTGCGGCAACCCAGTGCCGTGTCGTCGCCGCCCGACCGGGACACGGCGACCGCGCACACCTCGTTGCTGCCCGCCCTGAGCGGGACGTCGTACGCGAAGCCGTGATCACCTCGCACCCCGAGCACGGCGTTGACGTCGGGCCGCGGGTCCGCGGCCTCGCCGGTGAACCACTCCCCGTTCACGGAGATGTCGACGTCGGTCGACTCGCCCGGCGCGTTGGGATCCAGTGCCCAACCCGACACGGTGGCCACCGTGCCGTCCGACGAACGAGCCACCCCGTCGAGCGCGCCCACCGCGGGGAGCAGCGAGGCGGCGCCCTCGACCGTGCGGCAGCCGAGCAGCGTGTTGCCGGAGCCGACGGTGGAGATCGCGAAGACGCAGACCTCGTTCGAGCCCGGGTCCAGCGGCAACGTGTGCTCGAAGCCGTAGTTCCCCGGCACCCCGAACGCCGCGTTCACATCCGGTCGCGGTTCGCGAGCGGGTCGTTCGTAGCCGACACCGTTGATGTAGATGTGTACGGGCGCGGTGCTCCGTGGGAGCGGCGGAAGCCGCGACCAGCCTGCCACCGTCACCGCCTTCCCGTCGGGCGAGACGGTCACGGAGTCGAGCGCTCCCTGGGCCGGGTCGTAGCGGCCACCGGAGACGAACTGGCATCGCAGCAGTGTGTTGCCCGCGCCCGTGGCGGAGATGGCGAAGACGCACACCTCGTTCGTGCCATAGCCGATCGGTACGGTCGCGGCGAAGCCGTGGTCGCCCGGGACGCCCAAGGCCGCGTTGACGTCGGGACGAGGCTCCGCCGCGCGCCGCACGTGGCCGGCGCCGTTGACGTAGATGTGCACCTCGGTCGCAGCGCCAGGAGCGTTCGGATCCAGCGCCCATCCGGTGATGATCGCCTGCGTGACGTTCGGCACCCGCACGGCCGAGTCCAGGGCCCCACGGGCGGGCGACGCCGCCGCGGCGACCGGCGCCACCACCAGACCGATGGAGGCCGTCGCCGCGACGATGGCGAGCAGGAGTGCAGCGAGGCGGCGCACGGGTCCTCCGGTCCTTCGGGCCAGCTGGGTCGTCAGCCCAGCGTGGCCGCCGTACAGCGTCCGGACAATCACACCGACGGGTGCTGACCCGCACCGATCGAGCGCTGTCCGTGCCCGTCGCCGCGGATCCGGGTCGACCCCCGGAACGATCGGCGCCATGGACGCCACCCACCGGATCGACGTCGAGCAGGCGATGGGCGTTCAATCCGGGGACTGTCTGTGGCCTCCGGTCCCGTTCGACGACGCGTCGCCATACGAGTGCTGCGAGGCGGTCTGGTCGGCACTCGGCCAGGCGGTCACCCCGGCGATGCTGGCCTCGCTCGACGATCAGGACGTCACGCGCCTTGCTGCCGCCGTCGGACAGTGGTTCGAGGTCGACACGCCCTCCCTCGCGCAGGTCCGGACCGCCGGCGCGCAGACCCTCGCGCGCTGGCCCGCCTGACCGAGATCCTGCGGTGCGAACCGCCGGGCCTGGCGGGTGACACCGAGTTCGAGCTGATCCACGCCGCGGTGCTCGCGGAGCCGATGTTCCCGCTCCACGGTCCGGGAGCCGGAGGCGTCGGGTGGGACCTGGCGCTCGTGGCGCCGGCCCGGCTGCTGGCCGGCGGCGACCCGCAGCACGTCGCGGCCGCGGTCGCGGCCACCACCTGGTTCTCCGCACCCGATCCGACCTGAACGTCCCGGCCGCCCGTCCGGCGGCCGGGACGTTCAGTACCGCAGCAGCGCCACCCGCCGGCCGGTGCGGCGGTGCGCCACGGCTGGTGCGGTGATCGGCACCGCGGCAGCGGTGGTCACCCCACGGACCACCGTCACTGCGATCCCGGCGCTGCGGCCCGCCGCGGCCAGCTCGGCGGCCACCATCCCGCGGGACGGATCACCGGCGACCAGGCACACCACCCGTTGCCCGGCCCGGGCGTGTTCCAGCAACGCCTCCACGTCCAGGGTCGACGTCCCGTGCCGGGCGGACACCGGTCCGGCGTCGACCCGCTGTACCGCCGGTGCGAGTCGGCTGAGCAGCTCGCCGGGGACCGACCGGTCGTGCGCCACCACATCCGCGGCGGCCAGCTCCCGCATGCCGCGCACGGTGATCAGGTCCGCGTCCCCGCCGGGTCCCGCCCCGACCAGCGCGATGCGACCGACCCCCGGCCGGCGTCGGCGCAGCGGCACCCGCCCGGTGTCGACGGCCAGCGCGACCGCCCGCTGCGCGATCGGCAGCACCGCGTCCCGCACCGCCACCGCTCGGCCCGGGTCGGCCCGCTCCCCGCGGCCGGTCACGCCGTCGGCGCCCACGCTGATCACCAGTCCGTCCCGACGGACGGTGGCCGGGGTGGCCGCCGTGCCGGCGCCGGCGCGGTCCGCCCGCACGCAGAACGTGCGCAGCGTGGTGGCGTCGCACTCCACGGCGCCGTCGGTCGCCGGATCGCCGGTGGCCGTGACGGCCAGCCAGGCGCCGTCCAGGTCCCCGGCCGCGTACCGCCGCGGCCGCCAGTGCAGCCCGCCGGCCGCCGCCGTCCCGGCCAGCTCGGCGCACACCCGCGGGGCGACCACGGTGACGACCGCGCCGACCGCGAGCAGTCCGCGGACCTTGCGGGCCGCCACCGGTCCCCCACCGACCACGGTCACCGCGCGTCCGGTGAGATCCAGGTGCACCGGGTACGACGCGGGATCGTCCGCGGCCGGGCGCATCTCAGATCCCCTCGAGCCGGCGGGCGCTGGGCCGCAGGTAGACGAACCAGGTGACGGCCAGGCACAGCACGTAGAACGCGATGAACCCGATGTACGCCGCGTCGGCGGACTTCGTGGCCAGGAACGACTGCCGGAACGCCAGGTTCACCAGCACGCCCCCGAAGGCACCGATGGCACCGGCCACGCCGATGAGCGCTCCGGACAGCCGCTGCGCCGTCGCCATCGACACCGCGGGCTCGGCCCCGTGCCGGGTGATCTCGAGTCCCGACTTGGCCCGGAAGATGGCCGGGATCATCTTGTAGACCGAGCCGTTGCCGATGCCGCTGAAGGTGAACAGCAACACGAACCCGATCAGGTACAGCACCAGCGACCCGCTCAACGAGGCGGTGAGCACCACCCCCGCGCCCAGAGCCATGGCCACGAAGTTGACGAAGGACACCGTGGCACCGCCGAACCGGTCGGCCAGCCGGCCACCGATCGGCCGGATGAGCGACCCGATGAGCGGACCGATGAAGGTCAGGTAGGCGGCCTTGACCGGGGTGGAGAACGTGTCGGCGAACTGGACCTGCAGCACCTGCCCGAACGCGAAACTGAAGCCGATGAACGAGCCGAACGTGCCGATGTAGAGCAGCGAGATGATCCACGTGTGCCCGTCCCGGGTCACGTCCCGCATCGCCCGCTTGCTGTTCCGCATCTCGGCCAGGTTGTTCATGGTCAGGAAGGCGCCGACCGCCGCCAGCACGATGAGCGGGATGTAGATGAGCGCGAGCAGCCGCGGCTGGCCGGCGCCCACGGTGGCCAGGATGAGCAGCCCGACGAGCTGGACGACCGCGACGCCGATGTTGCCGCCGCCGGCGTTCACGCCCAGCGCCCAGCCCTTGAGCCGGTTCGGGTAGTAGGCGTTGATGTTCGTCATGGACGATGCGAAGTTGCCGCCGCCCACCCCGGCCAGGCAGGCCACGAACAGCAGGGTGCCGTACGAGACACCCGGTTCCAGCACGACGGCGATGGCCACGGTCGGGACGAGCAGCAGCAGCGCGCTGACCACCGTCCAGTTCCGGCCGCCGAAGGTGGCCACCGCGAACGTGTACGGCAGTCGCAGCGCCGCGCCGAGCAGGGTGGGCAGCGCGGTGAGCAGGAACTTCCCGGCCGGATCGATGCCGTACTCCGGTCCCAGGAAGAGCACGAGCACCGACCACATGCTCCAGACCGAGAAGCCGATGTGCTCGGAGACGACCGAGAAGACGAGGTTGCGTCGGGCCACCCGGGCGCCGGTGGCCTCCCAGAACACCGGGTCCTCGGGACGCCAGTCGGTGATCCAGTGCGGACCGCGGTGGGACCGCGGGATGTCCGGCGCGTCGGGCCGGCTGCGTGGTTCGGACTCGACCGGGGCGACCTCGGGCGGGGTCGGGGTGCTCATCGCGGCCTCCAGGGGCGGGCGAGGTGGGCAGGGTGGGAGATGACCTTCTGCTCGGGCGGGCGAGCGGCGGCGTCCGGCGGAGGCGACTCAGCCGCGGACGGCGCCGTGCAGGTACAGCAGGACGTCGCCGGTGCCGTCCACCTCGACCCGGTAGGCGGTCAGCGGAGACTCACCCGTGGTGGAGCATCCGGTGGCCAGCTCGAATCCGTTCAGGTGCAACGGGCACAGCACCTGCCGCTCGTCGAGCTGACCGTCGGCCAGTGGCCCGCCGCGGTGCGGGCACACCGCCGAGAGGGCGTACACCGACCCGGATCGGACGCGGAAGACGGCGATCTGCTGACCGTCGACCCCGAAGGCTCGGCCCTCGCCCACGGGAATCTGCTCCAGTGGGCCGAGGCGGTGCGGTGCCTCGTGCACTGCGAGCGGCCCCTCCTGCGCGTCCGGCGCGGCCGTGTCCGGGGCGCTCATCGGATCGGCACCTGCGGCAGCACCTGCAGCGGCAGGCCGGTGCGGAACTGACCGGGGGTGGCCGGGCGGTGGGCTTCGTGCCACGGATCGCGGTATGCGTCGATCGAGGACTGCATCCGGGTGTCGAGATCCGCGCCGATGCCCAGCGAGTCCTCGACGATCACCGCCTTGAGGTGGTCCAGGCCGACCCGGGGCACGAACGCGTACGTCCGTTCGAGCCACTTGGCGTGCTCCCGGTAGTACTGCATGAATCGCCCGGTGAGCCGTTCGGCGGTCTCCGGGTCGTCGACGGTGGCCAACAGGTCGCCCTTGCGGATGTGCGCCCCGGCCGCACCGCCGACGTAGATCTCCCACCGGCCACCGTCGATGGCGACGATCCCGACGTCCTTGACGTAGGACTCGGCGCAGTTGCGCGGGCAGCCGGACACTGCCATCTTGATCTTGGCCGGCGACTCCAGACCCTGGAACCGGCTCTCCAGCGCGATGCCCAGGTTGGTCGAGTCCCCGACGCCGAACCGGCAGAACTCCTGCCCGACACAGGTCTTCACGGTGCGGAAGCTCTTGCCGTAGGCGTATCCGGAGGGCATCTCCAGGTCGGCCCACACGGCCGGCAGGTCCTCCTTGCGCACGCCGAGCAGGTCGATGCGCTGGCCGCCGGTCAGCTTGACCATCGGCACCTGCCACTTCTCGGCGACGTCGGCGATGCGGCGCAGCTGGGCCGGGCTGGTCACCCCGCCCTTCATCTGCGGCACCACCGAGAAGGTGCCGTCCCGCTGGATGTTCGCGTGCACCCGGTCGTTGATGAACCGGGCGTCCCGCTCGTCGACGTACTCGTCGTTCCACATCATCTTGAGCAGCGAGCCGAGACCCATCTTGGACCTGGCGTCCTCCTGGCCGTCCGGGGCCAGCGCGGCGAAGACGGCCGAGACCGACCGGAGTCCCTGCTCCCGGATGGCCCTCATGAGGGCCGGCTTGTCCATCGGGATGCCCGGGACGTACCAGTGCACCGACGGGTCCTCCTGGACCCGGTCGCCGGCGGCCCACTCCACGATCTGCTTGACCATGAGCTTGCAGGACCCGCAGCCCTTCCCGGCCCGGGTCCTGTCCATGACGCCCTGCACCGACGTGCAGCCGCTCTCCACCGCGGAGCACAACTGGGCCTTGCTCACCCCGTTGCAGTTGCACACCTGGGCCTGCGGGTCGAGCTCCGCCGCACCGACCTCCGCGCTCGGCGCGCCCAGCTCGAACAGCATCGACAGCCGCTCCTGCGGCAGCGGCAGCCCCTGGTCGAACGCCTGCATCAGGAACGCGACCTTGGACGTGTCACCGAGCACCGTTGCTCCGACCAGCTTGTCGTCCCGGATGATGAGCGACTTGTAGACGCCTCGCTTGGGCTCGGCGAACAGCACCTGTTCGTCGGTGTCCCGCTCGGGCTCCTGCAGCCCCATCGCGGCCACCTCCATGCCGGCGACCTTGAGCTTGGTCGCGGTCCGGGAGCCGTGGTACGCCGCGGTGACGTCGGCGCCGGTGATCTGGTCGGCCAGCACGCCGGCCTGCTCCCACAGCGGTGCCACCAGGCCGTACACCTGACCGCGGTGCTGCACGCACTCGCCCACCGCGTACACATCGGGATCGTCGACGGTGCGCATGAAGTCGTCGACCACGATCGCCCGCTCCACGGTGAACCCGCTGGTCACCGCGAGCTCGACGTTGGGCCGGATCCCGGCGGCGATGACCACCATGTCGCAGGGCAGCGCCTCCCGGTCCTGCAGCGCGACCCCGGTGACCCGGCCGTCGCCGAGGATCCCAGTGGTCCGGGCCGACAGGTGCACACCGATGCCCAGTCGCTCGACGCCGGCCCGCAGGATGTCGGCGCCGGCCGCGCCCAGCTGCGCGTTCATCAGGTGGGCGCCGGCGTGCACCACGTCCACGGACAACCCGAAGCGCTGCAGCCCGCGAGCGGCCTCCAGGCCGAGCAGGCCACCACCGATGACCACCGCCCGGTGGTGGTGGTCATGCTCCGCGTACGCGATCATTCCGCGCGTGTCGTCGATGGTCCGGAAGGCGAAGACCCCGTCGGTGAGCGAGCCGTCCGGACGGGTCAGCCCGTCCATCCGGGGCATGAACGAGGAGCTGCCGGTCGCGATGATCAACTTGTCGTATCCGGCCTCGGCGACGTCGCCGGTGGCGGTGTGCACCGCAGTGACGATCTTCGCGAACCGGTCGACGCGAACGACGCGGTGCCCGGCGTGCAGGCTGATGTCGTTGTCCGCGTACCAGTCCAGCGTGTTCAGGTAGATGTCCTCGTCGGTCTCCTCGCCGGAGAGCACGTGCGAGAGCATGATCCGGTTGTAGTTGCCGTAGGGCTCGTCGCCGAACATCGTGACGGAGAACTGCTCCGCCCCACCGCGGGCCAGGATCTCCTCGACCGTCCGGGCACCGGCCATGCCGTTGCCGATGACCACCAGCCGGCTGCGCACCGGACCGTCCTCGGTGGCCGTCAGCGGCCGGTCCTGCAGCGCCGTCATCAGACCTCCACCAGGCCGAGATCGATCACCACGGTGCCAGTCAGCCCGGCGGGAGCGGCCAGGTGCAGTTCGACCGCCGTGCCACCCTCGAGGTCCTCGACGACCCGAAGCGGCACGTGTACGTCGGACCGGGCGCCGATCGGGAAGTACCGCATCGGCACGCCGTCGCGCACCAGCACCACCACGACGAGCTCGTCGGTGGTGTTGCCGCCGCGGAAGTACAGCGCCTGGCTCACCGAGCCGTCCGGCACCACGTAGGTCAGCTCACCCGACAGCGGCTGCGGTTTGTCGATCCCGGCGCCGGTGAACGGCAGGATCCCCTGCAGGAAACGGTTCCTGGTGTGCATCGAGTACTCCTGGTGTCGCGACGGTGGTCGGAGGGTCCGGGATGGGAGCGGCTGCCGGGTGCGGTGGGCAGGCCGGTCGGTGGGCTCCGGCTGCGGGAGCGGCCGGGCGAACAGGTGGACGTCGTCCGGGGCGCCGATGCGGCGGAGCCGGGCGGCACAGGCCTTGAACTCGGGCATCCGGGAGGACGGGTCCAGCCGCGGCTCGATCAGCGCGTTGGCGTTCGACGCACCGCCCCAATGGAACGGGACGAACACCGTGTCGGCCCGGATGGCGTCGGAGAGCTGGGCCCGGAACACCGAGGCGCCGCGCCGGGTGCGCACCTCCACCACGTCGTCGGCCCCGATGCCGGAGCGCCGCGCCAGGTCCGGGTGCAGCTGCACGGTCGGGTCGGGCACCATCGTGCCGCCGAGCCGGCGCGTCTGCGTGCCGCTCTGGTACTGGTTCAGCAGCCGGCCGGTGGTCAGGGTGACCGGGTACTCGGCATCCACCGCCTCGGCCGGCGGCCGGTACCGCACCGGCAGGAACCGGGCCCGGCCGTCGGGCGTGGCGAACCGCTCGGTGAACAGCCGGGGCGTGCCCGGGTGGCTCTCCGCCGGGCACGGCCAGAAGACGCCCTGCTCGGCGTCGATCCGCTCGTAGGTGATGCCGGCGTAGTCGGCGATCCCGCCGGCGCTGGCCCGGCGCAGCTCGTCGAACACGGTCCGCGGATCGTCCGAGAAGTACTCACCCCGACCCAGCCGCTCGGCCAGCCGGCACAGCATCTGCAGGTCGTCCAGCACCCCGTCCGGCGGCGGTAGCGCCTGACGCCGCCGGATCACCCGGCCCTCGAAGTTGGTCATGGTGCCGGACTCCTCGGCCCACTGGGCCGTCGGCAGCACGACGTCGGCGCGCTGCGCCGTCTCGGACAGGAACAGGTCGGAGACGACCAGGAAGTCCAACGCGGCCAGCCGGCGGGCCACCCGGTTGGCGTCCGGCGCGGACACCACGACGTTGGAGGCCAGCACGAACAGGGCCCGCACGCCCCCGTCGGTGCCGAGCCGATCGAGCATCTCGAACGCCGACACCCCGGGCATCGGCAGTTCGGCCGGGTCGATCCCCCACACCGCCGCGACGTGCGCGCGGGCGGCCGGATCGTCGAGCCGCCGGTAGCCGGGCAGCTGGTCGGACTTCTGCCCGTGCTCACGCCCGCCCTGCCCGTTGCCCTGGCCGGTGACGGTGGCGTACCCGGAGGCGAACCGACCGGGCAGCCCCAGGGCCAGGGCCAGGTTGATCCACGCCTGCGCGGTGTCGGTGCCGTTGCTGTGCTGCTCGGCCCCGCGCGCGGTCAGGACCATGGCGGACGGCGCCTCGGCGAGCATCCGCACCGTCCGACGCAGGTCGGCCACCGGGACGCCGGTGATCCGCTCCACCCGGTCCGGCCAGTACGGACGGGCGGCGTCCCGGGCTGCGGCGAAGCCGGTGGTACGCGCGGCCACGTAACGCTCGTCGACCAGCTTCTCGGCCACGGCCAGGTGCAGCAGCCCGTTGGCCAGCGCCAGGTCGGTGCCGGGTCGGGGCTGCAGGTGCAGGGCCGCCCCGGCCGCGGTGGACGTGCGCCGTGGGTCGATGACGATGTGCTGGGCGCCGGCGGCCCGGCCCTGGTCGAACCACTGCATGACCGGCGGCATGGTGTCGGCCGGGTTGGAGCCGACCAGCAGCACGACCCTCGCCTCCGCGATGTCCTGCACCGGGAACGGCATGCCGCGGTCGATGCCGAAGGCCCGGTTCGCGGCGGTCGCCGCGGACGACATGCAGAACCGGCCGTTGTAGTCGATGGCCGAGGTGCGCAGCGCGACCCGGGCGAACTTCCCCAGGGCGTAGGCCTTCTCGTTGGTGAGCCCGCCGCCGCCGAAGATGCCGACGGCATCCCGGCCGTACCGGTGCTGGGCGGTGGAGACGGCGGCGGCGATCGCGTCCAGCGCCTCGTCCCAGGTCGCGGGCCGGAACGCGCTGCTGCGGTCACCGGGCACGCTGCGCAGCAGCGGGGTGAGCAACCGGTCCGGGTGGTCGAGCAGTTCGGCGGCCGTCCATCCCTTGGCGCACAGCCCACCCCGGTTGGTCGGGAAGTGTTCCAGCGGCTCCAGCGTCGCCGGCCGGCCACCGGCCACCAGCGAGATGCCGCACTGCAGCGAGCAGTACGGGCAGTGCGTGGCGGTGCGCCGCCGGACCCCGGACGACGCCGTGGCCAGCTGCAGGTCGATCGTCATCCGTGTCCTCCCCTCGCTCCTCGGCACCGCCCGCCACATCGCCGGTCTCGGTGCCGTCGCCCCCGGATCGCCTGCCGGGCAACCGCTGTCGCCGGCGCGGCTCCGGTGGCGCCTCGGGGGCGGACCTGGGCCGGCCGACGGGATCCATGGTGGAGCTCGCGGCGCGACCGGAGGTGACGCCCGCGTTTCCCGTCTGTTCGGTTCTCCGCACATGGCGGTGGCGGCCCGTGTGAGGGTCCGGGCGGTCCTGGACGGGTGCGGCCACGTCACACGACGGACACGCCGCGGACATCCGCCGACCGGGGGGCGCCTGCATACTGGACGCCGCCCGCGCGGGTGAACCGCACGCCGCCGGGTGGAGGACGCTGCCGCCGCGGTCCTCGTCCGTCGCGCGGGTGTCGACCACTCGACGGACGCCTCGACCGGCCCCGATCTGCAGGAGTGCCCCATGTCGACCGAGCCGCTCCCGCCGCGCGCCACCGGTGCCCCGGATCAGGTCGGACCACTCAGCGGCTTCGCCGTCGCGGTCACCGCGGCCCGGCGCCGGGTGGAGTTCGGGACGGCGCTGGAGCGCAAGGGCGCCGAGGTGGTGTACGGCCCGGCCATCGAGATCCAGTCACTGGAGGACGACGACACGCTGCGGGCGGTCACCCAGGCCTGCATCGACGCCCCACCGGACATCGTGGTCGCGACCACCGGCATCGGCTTCCGCGGCTGGATCGACGCGGCGGACAGCTGGGGTCTCGGCGGCCCGCTGCTCGAGGCGCTGGGCCGGGCCCAGCTGTACGCGCGGGGCCCCAAGGTGGTCGGCGCCATGCACGCCGCCGGGCTGTTCGGCGAGTGGTCCCCGGCGTCCGAGTCGTCCTCGGAGGTGCTGGAGCGCCTGCTGACCACCGACCTGCAGGATCGCCGTCTGGTCATCCAGCTGCACGGCGAACCACTGCCGGACGTGGTCGACGCGCTGCGGGCGGCGGGCGCCGAGGTGGTGGAGGCCCAGGTCTACCGCTGGCTGCCGCATCCGGACGCGGCCCCGCTGGCCCGGGTCTGCCAGCTCACCGCCGCCCGGGAACTCGACTGCGTCACGTTCACCAGTGCCCCCGCCGCGGCCAGCTTCCTGCAGGCCAGCGAGCGGGACGGGTTCCTGCCGGAGGTGCTGGCCGCGTTGCAGGGCGAGGTGCTCGCGGCGGCGGTCGGCCCGGTCACCGCGGCGCCGCTGCAGCGCGCCGGGGTGCCGGTGCTGCACCCCGCCCGGTCCCGGCTCGGCGCGCTGGTCCGGGAGATCGCCGAGCAGGTGCCGGCGCGCCGCGCGCACCGGCTGGTGGCGGCTGGGCACCGGCTCGAGGTCCGCGGCCGGGCGGTGCTGGTGGACGGGGTGCTGGTCACACCGGGTCGCACCGGGATGGCGTTGCTGCGGCGGCTGACCGCGCATCCCGGCCAGGTGCTCACCCGGGCCGAACTCGGCGCCGGGCTGCCGGGCGGGGACGCCGACCCGCACGCCGTCGAGGTCAGCGTCGGCCGGCTGCGGTCCGCGCTCGGCGACCCCCGGATCGTGCAGACGGTGGTGAAGCGGGGCTACCGGCTGGCGTTCGAACCCGAGGCGGATGTGACCTGGCGGTACTGATCACCGGCTGCCCGCCGGTCCGCGGCCCGCACAGCAGGCACTAGCGTCGTTCCCCGGTCACGTCGTCGTGGCCGGACGTGCGCGGCGGTGCTTGCGGAGGGTCGATGAGGACAGCGGACGACGGTGCCGGGGCGGGCACGTTCGACCCGGAGCGCGACCGTCGCCGGGGTTGGGTGGCCACCGTGGTGGTCGGCTTCGGGGCGTTCGTGCTGGCGGCGAGCCAGCTCATGCCGGTCGCGCTCATCGCTCAGGTGGCCACCGACCTGGACGTCAGCGACGGGATCTCCGGCCTGATGATCGCGGTCCCGGCGGTCACCGCGGCACTGACGGCGTTCACCCTCACCGTGCCGTTGCAGCACGTGGACCGGCGGTGGCTGCTGGTCGGCTTCGCGGTGCTGTTCACCGTGTCGGACGCCATCGCCGCGGTCAGCCCGCACATCGCCGTGCTGCTCGCCGCGCGGGTGCTGCTCGGCGTCGCGCTGGGCGGGTTCTGGGCGATCGCGGCCAGCATGGCGCCCCGACTGGTGCCGACCCGGGACGTCGGCATGGCCACCGCGACCGTGTTCGGCGGCATCGCGCTGGCCACCGCGGTGGGCGTGCCGGCCGGGGCGTTCCTGGCCTCCTGGTCGAACTGGCGGGTGGCCATCGGGGTGATGGCGGCGCTCGGACTGCTCGCCGCGGTGCTGCAACTGGTGGCCGTGCCGTCGCTGCCCGAGCACCGGCTGCGGCCCCGGCCGCCGCTCGGCCAGGTGCTCCGGCGCCGCAGCCTGTGGACGGTGGCCGTGGTGTCGCTGCTGATGTTCACCGGCCAGTTCTCGGCCTACACCTATCTTCAGCCGACGTTGCGCGACGAGTTCGGCGTCGCTCCCGGCGACATCGGCGGCCTGCTGCTGGCGTTCGGGATCGGCGCGGTGATCGGCAACTTCACCGCCGGACCGCTGGCCCAGCGGTTCATCGGGCTGACCATCTGCGGAGTCTGCACGCTGTCGTTGCTCGGCATCCTGGCCCTGCGGCTGCCGTTGCCCGTCCCGGTGGCCCTCGGTGCCGCGCTGGTGGTGTGGGGCATGGGACTGGGGTCGACCGCGGCGGTGCTGTCGATCTGGAACATGCGGGTGTCCGGCGACCACCTGGAGGCGGGCGCCGCGGTGTTCATCGGCGTGACGCAGGGGTCGATCGCGCTCGGCGCCGCCATCGGTGGTCGCTGGGTGGACGGCTTCGGGACGCCCGCGGCCGCGTGGTTCGGCGCCGCGCTGTTCGCCGTGGCGCTGGGCCTGCTGGTCGCCGTGTGGTGGCCGCGACCGGGCCCGCGGGCCGACGCAGCACCGGCCGGCGTCAGTCCAGCCGGTCCCGCAGCTCGGGCACGGCCCAGCCGTCGGCCGTCCGGGTCAGCGTGACCACCTGCACCACCGCCGCCACCGGCAACGGCCCGTAGAGGTGTGGGAAGCCGCGCTCGGCCGAGGCGGCGCCCGACGGACCGGAGGCGCCCGGCGGACCCGCGGGCGCCTCGACGGCGACCCGCGCACCGACCGCGGCCGGGTCGATCGCCAGCAGCACCATCGGCTCGGTGACGTCCGCGTAGAACGACTCCAGTACCCACGGCACCTGGCTGGCGAAGCTGCAGTGCAGGAAGCCCTCCTGCTCCAGCGTGCGGCCGCGGGTCGAGACCCGCGACTCGCCGTCCCGTCGGGCCTGCGCCCAGTCGGCCTCGGTGGCGCAGTGGTACAGCAGCCGCCCGGCCGCGTTCGGGTCGACCTGCCCGTTCATCTCAGACCGCCAGCACCGTCGGCACGATCATCGGCCGGCGCCGGTAGACGTCGCCCACCCACCGACCGACGACCCGGCGGACGGCCTGGGCCACCCGGTGGGTGTCGGTGATGCCGTCGGCCTCGGTGCGGGCCAGTTCGGCCTCCACCAGCGGCACCACGGCGTCCAGCGCCTTGGGGTCGTCCGAGAACCCACGGCCCGCGATGGTCGGCGAGGCGACCGCCCGGCCGGTGTGCGAGTCGATGGCCACGGTGATGGCGATGAAGCCGCCCTCGCCGAGGATCAACCGGTCGGACAGGGTCGTCTCGTTCACGTCGCCGACGGCGTTGCCGTCCACGTAGACCATGCCGACCTCGATCTGACCGACCGCGCGGGCCTTGCCGTCGACCAGGTCGACCACGGTCCCGTTCGGCGCCAGCACCACCCGGTCGGCCGGCACCCCGGTGGCCACGGCCAGCTTGGCCTGCGCCCGCAGGTGCCGCCACTCGCCGTGCACCGGGATGACGTTGCGCGGGCGCACCGCGTTGTAGAGGAACAGCAGCTCGCCGGCCGAGGCGTGCCCGGACACATGGACTTTCGCGGTCTGCTGGTGGATCACGGTGACGCCGACCCGGGACAGCTCGTTGATCACGGTGAACACGCTGGTCTCGTTGCCCGGGATCATCGAGGACGCCAGGATCACCGTGTCGCCCTGCTCGAGGTTCACCGAGCGGTGCTCGCCACGCGACATCCGGGACAGCGCCGACAGCGGTTCCCCCTGCGAGCCGGTCGAGATCAGCAGCACCTGGTTCGGCGGCAGCTCGAGCACCTTGTCCAGCGAGCGGACCAGGCCGTCCGGCACGGTGAGCAGGCCGAGCTCCTGCGCGATCTGCATGTTGCGCACCATCGACCGGCCGACGAACGCCACCTTGCGGCCGTGCGCGTGGGCGGCGTCCAGCATCTGCTGCACCCGGTGCACGTGCGAGGCGAAGGACGCCACGATGACGCGCTGGGTGGCCTTGCCGATGTACGACTCGAGCACCGGCCCGATGTCCCGCTCGGGCGCCACGAACCCCGGCACCTCGGCGTTGGTGGAGTCGACGCAGAACAGGTCGACCCCCTCCTGGCCCAGCTGCGCGAAGCCGCCGAGGTCGGTGAGCCGGCCGTCCAGCGGCAGCTGGTCGAGCTTGATGTCGCCGGTGTGCAGGACGGTGCCGGCCTGGGTGCGGATGCCCACGGCCAGCGCGTCCGGGATGGAGTGGTTCACCGCGAAGAACTGCAGGTCCCACGGGCCGGTGCGGAGCCGCTCGCCCTCGGTGACCACCCGCAGGTTGGGCTTGATCCGGTGCTCCTTGCACTTGGCCGCGATCAGCGCCAGCGAGAACCGGGCGCCCAGCACCGGCAGGTCCGAGCGCTGCCGCAGCAGCCAGGGCAGGGCGCCGATGTGGTCCTCGTGGCCGTGCGTGATCACGACCGCGTCGATGTCGTCGAGCCGGTCCTCGACCAGGCGCAGGTCGGGCAGGATCAGGTCGACGCCAGGCTGGCCGTCCTCGGGGAACAGCACCCCGCAGTCCACGATGAGCAGTCGACCGTCGATCTCGTAGACGGTCATGTTGCGGCCGATCTCGCCGATGCCGCCCAGCGCGACCACCCGCAGCGCGCCCGGCCGCAGCCGCGGCGGGGTGCCCAGGGTGACCGGCCGGGCCTCGGCGGACCGGTCGCGGTCGCGGTCGTTGCGGCCCCCGCGCTGGCCGTCGCGCTGCTGGTCCGAGCGGCGTCCATCCTGACGTCCGGAACTCATCGGGCGACCCCCTCTCCGACCGCGAAGGGCGCGATCTCCTCGAGATCGGCGGCGATGAGCGCGGTCTGCTCGGACGTGGCCGGCACCTGCGGCAGCCGCGGATCACCCACGCCGAACCCGGCCAGCCGCAGCGCGGCCTTGGCGAACACCAGCCCGGCGCCGCCGCCACAGCGGGTCATCGCCCGGTGCGCCGGCATCAGGTCCTCGTGCAGCCGGCGGGCGGTGGCGAAGTCGCCCCGCTCGGCCGCGTCGACCATGGCCCGGATCTGCGGGCCAACCACGTGGGACAGGATGCTGACCACACCCACCCCACCGATGCTCATCCAGGGCAGCGTCAGCGGATCATCGCCGGAGTAGTAGGCCAGGTCGGTCTGCGAGATGACCTGCGAGCCCTGGTAGAGGTCGCCCTTGGCGTCCTTCACCGCGGTGATGCGGGGATGCTCGGCCAGCCGGATCAACGTCTCCGGGTGGATGGCCACCACCGACCGCGGCGGGATGTCGTACAGCATGATCGGCAGGTCGGTGGCGTCGGCGACCGCCGCGAAGTGGGCGAGCAGACCCTCCTGCTGCGGCCGCGAGTAGTACGGCGTGACGACCAGGGCGCCGTGCGCGCCGGCCGCCGCGGCGGTGCGGGCCAACCGGATCGAGTGTGCGGTGTCGTAGGTGCCGACCCCGGCGACGATGGTCGCCCGGTCCCCCACCGCCTCGAGCACGGCCCGCAGGACCCGCTCCTTCTCGTCGTCGGTGGTGGTGGGCGACTCGCCCGTGGTGCCGTTGATCACGAGACCGTCGTTGCCCTGGTCGACCAGCCGCTCGGCCAGCGGGCCCACTGCGTCCAGGTCCAGTTCACCGGAGGCGGTGAACGGGGTGACCATCGCGGCGAGCACCGTCCCGAAGGGTCGTCCCTCCCGGCCGGTCGGGCCGGCGATGAGCGTCGTCATGGGACGGAAACTTACCGTCCGGGGCCGACACTCCTCACCCGCCGCGGCCGGGCCGGTCCGTCACATGCCCCGCTCCATGGCCCGCAGCGCGTCCATCACCCCCGGATCGCCGGACAGCTCGACGTGGCAGGCGTCCCGCCCGGACAGCCACAGCAGCACCTCGCCGGGCTCTCCGGCGATGGTGGCCGCCGGGGTGCCGTCCTTGAGCCGGACGGTCTCGGTCGACCCGCTCCCGGTCACCAGCTCGGCGACGACGCCTCCCGGGACCCGACGGACCAGCCGGCGGGCGATCGGGCTGCGCAGCATCCGCACCAGCTCGGCGGTGCGCGTGGCGTCCAGCCGCCGCGGCTGCCAACCCGGGGCGCCCCGACGCAGGTCCTCGTGGTGGATGAAGTACTCGCCGCCGTTGGCCAGCGCGTCGATCCTGGCGCTGATGCCGAACACGCTCCACCGCGGCGGACCCGACCGCACCAGCTGCACCTGCTGGGACCAGGGCCGGCCGGCGTACCCCGCGCCGACCCGGCGCGACCACCCGGACAGCACCGGCAGCGTGGCCAGCGCACCCGGGACGGCATCGGGGCGACGCTCCCGGATCAGCAGGTGCACCAACAGGTCCTGGGCCTGCCAGCCCTCGTCGAGGGTCGGATGATCGGGTCCGACCTCGTCGAACAGGTCGGCCAGATCGGCCCGCTCGCGCTGCGCCAGAGTCATGCGACCGGAGTGTAGGCCGACGGCGACCACCGGCACCGGAACCGAGTGGTGGCTGCTCAGTGCTTGCTGCTCTTCTCGGCGTGCGCCCCGGTGATCGACCGGACCTCCATCTCCGCCCACTTCGCCTGGTTCCACTCCTTGCTGGTGACGGTGCCGAGCCAGGCGAAGAAGAAGCCCAACGGGATGGACACCAGACCGGGGTTGTCCAGCGGGAACCAGGAGAAGTCGACGGACGGATCGCTGAACAGCGACGGCGACTTCCCGGTGGCCGGGTTCACCGGCTTGCCGGAGACGTTGGGCGAGAACAACAGCAGGATCAGCGCGGAGGCCAGCCCGCCGTAGATGCCCCAGGTGGCACCGCGGGTGTTGAACCGCTTCCAGAACAGCGACAGCAGGATGGCCGGGAGGTTCGCCGAGGCGGCGATGGCGAAGGCCAGCGCGACCAGGAAGGCCACGTTCAGACCCTGGGCCGGGATGGCCAGGGCGATGGCCACCGCCCCGATGACGACCGCCGCGATGCGACCGACCCGGACCTCCTGCGCCCCGGTGGCCCGGCCCTTGCGGATGACGTTGGCGTACAGGTCGTGCGCCAGCGAGGCCGACGAGGCCAGGGTGAGGCCGGCCACCACGGCCAGGATGGTGGCGAACGCGACGGCGGCGATGACCGAGAGCATCACCGCGCCCAGGGTCGTTCCCTGACCGCCGAGCGCCTCGGCCAGTTGCGGCGCGGCCGTGTTGCCCGCCGCGTTGCGGGAGGTGATCTCGTCCTGCGAGAGCAGTGCCGCCGCACCGAACCCGATGACCAGGGTCATCAGGTAGAAGATGCCGATGATGCCGATGGCCCAGTTCACCGACTTCCGCGCGGTCCGTGAGTCCGGCACCGTGTAGAAGCGGATCAGGATGTGCGGCAGCCCGGCGGTACCGAGCACCAGGGCCAGCCCGAGCGAGATGAAGTCGAGCTTGGAGAACAGCGTGGTCGCGGCGTCCGCGGTCTCCTTGCCGTAGTACAGGCCCGGTTCCAGGAAGCCCTCCTTGCCGGAGTTGGCCGCGGCCGATCCCAGCAGTTCGGAGAGGTTGAAGCCGTACTTTGCCAGCACCCACACCGTCATGACGGCGGCGCCGCCCATCAGCAGCACGGCCTTGACGATCTGCACCCAGGTGGTGCCCTTCATGCCGCCGAAGACCACGTAGATGATCATCAGCGCACCCACCCCGCCGATCACCAGGTTCTTGGCCGTGGTGTCGGTGATGCCCAGCAGCAGCGCGACGAGCGTTCCGGCGCCGACCATCTGGGCGAGCAGGTAGAAGATCGAGACGACCACCGTGGAGATGGACGCGGCGGTGCGCACCGGGGCCTGCCGCATCCGGAACGACAGCACGTCGGCCATCGTGTACTTGCCGGTGTTGCGCATCAGCTCGGCGACCAGCAGCAGCGCCACCAGCCAGGCGACCAGGAAGCCGATCGAGTACAGGAACCCGTCGTAGCCGTACAGCGCGATGGTTCCGGCGATCCCCAGGAACGACGCGGCCGACATGTAGTCGCCGCCGATGGCCAGACCGTTCTGGAAGCCGCTGAACGACCGGCCGCCGGCGTAGTAGTCGGCGGCGGTGCGGGTCTGCCGGCTGGCCCAGATGGTGATGCCGATGGTCACCGCCACGAACGCCGCGAACAGGGTGATGGTCAGCGTGCGGTGCGAGGTGTCCGGTTCCGGCGCCGCCAGCACCGACGAGTGCAGGGCCGGGCTCAGAGTCGCCAGCACGGTCGCGCTCATGCCCGGCCTCCCTGGGCGGGACCCACGGTGGTGCCCTCGATCTCGTGGCGCATCCGGGTGGCGGGTGGATCCAGTCGCCGGTCGGCGTACCGGGAGTAGGCCAGCGCGATGCCGAACGTCGACACGAACTGCAGCAGACCGAAGATCAGGCCGACGTTCACGGTGCCGAAGACCTGCGCGTCCATGAAGGGCCGCGCGTAGGCCGCCATGATCACGTACAGCAGGTACCAGCTCAGGAACGCGATGGTGGTGGGCAGGATGAACCGGTGCAGGGCCCGGCGCAGCCGGCCGAACTCCTCGCTGGCCTGCCAGGCCATCCAGTCGGGGTCGGGTCCCGGCGGATCCACGGTGTGCCGGTCAGCATCCGGATCACGATCCTGGTCCCGGCGCGGTCCAGTGGCCACGGTGCCCTCCTCGTCGACGGCGGACCGCAGCGTCGCTCGGGGCCTGGACATCCGCCGGTCCGACGCACCGCGGTGTGACGCAGCACACGGTACGTCCGGCGCCGATCAACGGCATCCGGATCCGGCTGCGAACCCGACCGGCGTGTCGCGCTCCGGCGTGTCCGGGGCCGGCCGGGTCAGCCCTCGCCGACCAGCGGGGACGCCGCCACCTCGGTGCCGTCGGGCAGGGTGCTGATGCGGAAGTCGGCGAAGACGTTCGGCGCAAGCTCCTGCAGCTGCCGCAGCACCGCCAGGGCGAGCGTGCGGATCTCCACGTCCGCGGCCTCGGTGGCCCGCATGCCGATGAAATGCCGCCAGGCGCGGTAGTTCCCGGTGACCACGATGTCGGTGGCGGTGGCCGCGGGCAGCACCGCCCGGGCCAGCTGGCGGGCCTGCTTGCGGGCCAGGGTGCCGTCCGGCGCCTCCCGGGCGCGGTCCTCCAGCGCCGTCAACAGCCGCGTGTGGGCGTCCCGGGCGGCCGCCACGGCCGACGAGAACACCTCGTGCAGCTCGGGGTCCGCGGCGATCTCGGCCGGCTCGGCCACCTCCGGCCCGTCCGGCGCGGTGTAGCGCTGCGAGAGCTGCGAGTAGGAGAAGTGCCGGTGCCGGACCAGCTCGTGGGTCACCGACCGACTCAACCCGGTGCACCAGAAGGTCGCCGACGAGTGCTCCAGGACGGCCAGGTGACCCACCTGCAGGATGTGGTCGAGATAGCCGGCGTTCGTCGCGGTGGCCGGCACGGTCCTGGCCCAGGAGCGGTAGCAGGCCCGGCCCGCGAACTCGGCGAGCGCCTGGCCGCCGTCCGCATCCGTGGTGAACGGCACCTCGGGCGGCGGGGTGAATTCGGTCCGGCCGATCAGGTGCACCCGCATGCCGGCGGGTGCGGTGGTCGTTCCCGGCCCGGCAGGCAGATCCGTTCGCTCCGACACGGCCCGACACTCTCACACGGTGGCCGGCTTCCCGGGTCGACGCCCGGGATCCCCCGCCGCCGCACCCCGAGCGGACTGCGGGTGACCATGACACCACTTCCAGGGTTGTCTGACACCACCGGTGGTGTCACGCTGGTCGCCATGGACCTCACCCCGTACGTCAACGACCTGCGCAACGACCTGCTGGCCACCGCCGCGGTCGGGACCGAGGAGGTGCGCCGCACCGCTGCGGTGCTGGCCACCTCGGTCGAGTCGGCCGCCCGGCTGGCGATCATGCACGCCCTGTCCGACCTGGCCGCCGAGATCACCGGCCGGCTGCCGGAGGGCTCCGTCGACCTGCGCCTGGACGGCCGCGAGGTCCGGGTCACGGTGTCCGGCCTGCCCACTGCGGGCACCGGTGACGCCGCCGGTCACACCTCGGCGTCCGCCACGGCCACCTCCTGGGCGCAGCGGTTCGGCTGGACCAAGTCCGGCCCGGCCGGCGGGGGCACCCACGTCGGGGGTACCACCGCCGCCGACGGCACCGCGGCGACCGACGCCGGGGACCCGGACGGACACCTGAGCACCCCGGAGGAGCTGCGCCGGGCCGTGCAGGACGCCGGCGGCGAGCTGTCCCGGACCACCGTCCGGCTGTTCAACGAGCTCAAGAGCCAGGCGGAGCGGGCCGCGGCCGACCAGGGCGTCTCGCTGAACACCTACATCTCCCGCGCGGTGTCCGACTCGGTCCGCTCGTCGGTGCCGGGCCGGCGCCCCGATCGGCCCGACGGCGCCCAGGGCAACACCGTCACCGGCCACGTGCACAGCTGAGGAGCCGCGACATGAAGACCTTCCTGACCCCCGATCCCGTCGTCGTCGAGGTGCGCAACGCCGCGGGCACCGTGGTGGTCGACCTGACCGGCGACCACGACCATGTTCATGACACGGGCCCCGTCACCGCCACCGTGGAGGTGACCGGCGGCGCCGCGTTCGGTGTCGTCGACGAACTGCTGCGCTCGTTCCTGCCCGGCGCCGGGACCTCCGGACCGGGTACTGCCGACGGCGAGAGCCCGGAGGACCGGGCGCGGATCGAGCTGCGGGAGGCACGGGCGGGCGGCGACCGCCCGGTGCTGCTGGTCGACACCGACCCGGCCCGGACCGGATGGCGGTCGGCGTTCACCGTGCGGATCACTGCGCCGCCCGGCTCGGACGTGCGCGGGCAGAGCCAGTCCGCCGACGTCACCGTCCGCGGACGCGCCGGCCGGCTGGAACTGCGGACCGCGTCCGGAGCGGTACGGGTCGACGAGGCGACCGGGGCGGCGGTGGTCCAGACGGCCTCCGGGCGCATCCACCTGGACGGCGTCGCCGGGCCGGTGGACGCCCGCTCCGCCTCCGGTGACATCGACATCGCCGCGCCCGGGCCGGAGGTGCCGGTCGTCGTGGTCGAGGCAGGTCCGGATCCCGCGACCGCGGGCAACGGCGGATCGGACGGCGGATCGGACGGCGGATCGAACGGTGCCAGAGGCGCGGTGTCCGCCCAGTCCACCTCCGGGGCGGTGACGGTGCGCGGTGCGGCCGGACGGGTCACCGCGCGCAGCGTCTCCGGCGAGGTGCGGCTGCTCGACCTTCAGGACGGCAGCGCCGAGGCGGTGTCGGTGTCCGGCAACGTCGAGGTGACCCTGCTGCCCGGCGTGCACGCCGAGGTCGACCTGAACTCGACGTCCGGGACGGCGGCGAGCGAGTTCCCGGTGCACGACGCCTCCGAGCACGAGGACCGGGCAGGCACCGACCGTTCCGGGGCTGATCCCGTGGTGCTCAGCGTCCGAGCCAGCAGCGCCTCCGGCTCCGTCCGGCTGCGGCCGGCCTGAGCAGATCAGGACGTCTCACCCGAGCGGGACGGCGACCCCGCCGCGGCGCGGATCCGCGGCGGGGCCGTCGGCGGCCACCACCGCCACCCCACCGAAGAACGGGCGCGACTGCGCCCACCGCACCACCGGGTGGCCCGCGGCCCGCAGCGCGACCTCGACCTCGGGCTCGAAACCCGGTTCGAGGTGCACGGTCTCGTCGAGCACCGCCAGGCGCGGCGCGGCCACCGCGGCGGCGGCACCGCGGCCCTGCACCAGCACCCCGGCCAGCACCTGCAGCAGGGACGACCGGATCCGGCTGCCACCGGCCGCGCCGCCGACCAGCACCGCCCGACCGTCGTCGTCGGTGACGACCAGCGGCACCATCATCGACGGCATCCGCTCCCCGGGCGCGGCCGTGCGACGGAGCAACTCGCCCTCGCCGAGCATCGAGTTGCCGTGTACCCCGTCGGACCAGACGCCCGAGCCGAGGCCGAGCGAGTGCGTGACGACACAGGCGCTGCCGTCCGCGTCCACGGCGACCAGGCTGGTGGTCTCCGAGCGCGCGGTCGGGGCGCGCAGTGCCTCGACCAGCGCGAGGACCCGGGCCGCACCGCCGGCGCGGACCGCCTCGACGTCGAGCGCGACCGCGGTGGCGCCGAAGGCGTCCAGATCGTCGCCCCGGACCCGGATCCATCGTCCGGCGAACGGCACCCGCTCCGCGGGCAGGTCCCGCACCCGGTAGGCCTGCAGATCGGCGGTGCTCAGCGCGCCGCCGTCGACCCGGACCGCGTCGACCAGGCGGCGTCCGTACGGTCCCTCGGTCCACAGGGCCGGCCCCTCGTGCAGGTACGCGTCCAGGGTGGCAGCCAGCCCCTCGTGGTGCAGCAGTTCCCCGGCCCGCAGGTGTCGCGGCAGCCCGTCCGGCCCGGTGCGGGAGTAGGCGGTGACGCCGGCCCCCACCACCATCGCCGCCGCCACGTCGGGGAGCAGCTCGGCGTGCTGCTCCGGGAACGGGCTGCCGAGCTCGGCGAGATCACGTGCCGGACGGACGATGTCGCTCCACTCGAGCCGACCGAAGCGGCCGTGCAGCTCCGCCACTCCCTGCGGGGTGCCGGGCACGGCCACGCTCGGCCCGCCGATCGCGTACGGCACAGCGACGCCGCCGAAGCGCACGTCGATGGTGCGCGCCGGTGCGGGTACGGTCCCGTCCAGACCGGGGACGGCGACGAAGAAGTCGAGGCAGTGCACCTCGCCGGTGCGCCCGTCCAGGACGGTCGCGAAACCACCGCCACCGAGTCCGGTGAACAGCGTCTCGGCCACGCAGCCGGCCAGCACCATGGCCGCGGCGGCGTCGGCGGCGTTGCCGCCGGCCAGCAGCACCTGCCGACCGACCTCGGCGGTGGCGGGGTGCCCGGCCGCGACCGCGGGTGCCAGAGTCGTCATCGCCGCGCCCCCGGGGTCGGGGCGTCGATCGGGCCCCGGGACGGGCGCCACGACCACGCCGGCCGCGGTGCGGTCGGTCCGGGTGCGGTCATCGGCGGTCCAGAGGCTGAGGATCGGGCGGGATGCGACGAGGTCGGGCGAGCCGGTCGCCGCGGATGACCCGCGCTCCGACCCGACGCCCTGCGAGGGTAGCCGGCAGGACCGGCCGCCCTGCGCAGCGCGACGCGCCCGGCCGGTCCGGATCCCGTCCGGCGCACGGACGCCGGCACCGGACGCCGGACGGAACGCCGGACGCCCCGGCCACCCGACCCTGCAGGGGCCGGGCGACCGGGGCGTCCGGTCACGCAGGAGGGACCGGTCGGTCCCCGCTCCTGGTCGATCGGATCGGTCAGATCGTCAGCACCGCGGCCACGGCCAGCAGGACCGCGATCGCGAGCATGCCGCCGACGGTCCGGACCAGCGCGCGGTCGGCGCGGTCCATCTCGACGACGTCGGTCTTCACGGCGGTGATCAGGGTGTTCGTCATTCGGTTCGACTCCTCGTGCCTGCAGGACGGCCATGCTTCCTTGCTCAGGCCCTTGGGTACCCGTGGGGCACCGATGGAGAGACGTCGGGTGACTCGTCAGGGTGTCTCGCTGTGACCGACCTCACGGATTCAAGCAGAACCGAACATTTTCCAACGACATGTTCGAACACAGCCCCATCAGTCCCGGTCCCCGCCCCTGCGGTCGAGCCGGCCGACGGCGGCTCGCACCGGCCCGGCGACGTTGCCGGCGTCCCGGACCTCGATCTCGTCGAGTTCCAGCCATCGCGCCAGCTCGGCCAGCCGGCCGGCGGCCGCCTCGGCCACCTCCGATCCGCCGTCCCCCGGACCCGACCCCGGTTCGTACCACGACGCCTGGACCAGCAGCCGGCCCGCGGCCCGGTCGGCCTTGAGGTCGAACCGGCCGGCCAGGTGGTCACCGACCAGCAACGGCAGCACGTAATAGCCGAAGATCCGCTTGGGCGCGGGCGTGTAGATCTCGATGCGGTACCGGAATCCGAAGATCCGCTCGGTCCGCTCGCGGTACCAGACCAGCGGATCGAACGGGCTGACCAGGGCCACGCCGGAGACCCGGCGCGGGATCCGGGCGGCGGTGTCCAGGTACGCCGGCGCCGGCCAGCCGGTGACGACGACCGGTTGCACCGCCCCGTCCTCGACCAGGTCGGCCACCGCCCGCTTGGTGTCGGCCACGCTCATCCGGAAGTAGTCGGCCAGGTCGCCGACGGTGGCGACGCCCAGCGACCGGGCCGCGATCCGGACCAGCTCCCGCTGCGCGTCGGCCGGTTCCGGCGTCGGCGCGGCCAGCACGTGCGCCGGCAGGATCGCCTCGATGAGGTCGTACCGCCGTTCGAAGGCGACCCGGTCGGCGGCGCCGATGACGCCCAGGCTGAACAGCGCCTCACAGGCCCGTTTGGTGGCCGACCACTCCCACCAGCCGGCCTCGCCGCGGGGGTGCACCTCAAGCTCGCGCTCGATCTCGCCGGCGGAACTGGGACCACGCTCGCGGAGCACCGCGAGCACGTCGTCGAGCAGGCCGGGCAGCTGCTCCTGCACCCGGCGGGCGTTGGCGGCGCTCCAGTGTCGTCGTGGCCAGCGCAGCAGCGGATGCAGGTCGACCGGGACGAGTGACGCCTCGTGCGCCCAGGTCTCGACCAGCCAGCGCGGGGACGACCGGCGACGGCCGGTGCCGCTGTTCGGCGGGACGGCGGCCGACGGCCAGGCTCCGGCCTCCAGCCGGTCCACCCGGTACGCCCCGAGCCGGGAGAAGACCGGCAGCCGGTGCGCCCGGGCCAGCACGTTCACCGAATCCAGCTGCACCACGCCGAGCCGCTCCACCACCCGGCGGACGGCAGCCGCCGACGGCCCGTCCGGGTGCGCGGCAACGGGCTCGGCGGCCAGCTGTTGCGCCGCGACGGCGATCCGACGGGCCTGGGCGGCACTCAGCGTCCGGGGGGCCCGGACGATGCGGGCACTGCCGCTCGTGCTGGCCGACGCCTGCGCCGGACGTGCTCCGACTTGCATCCCGCGTGAGTCCACCGTCACTCCCCGATGGTGACAGCTGCCCCCCGACGCCGGGCCCAGCCCGACCTCGACCCCACGTGTCGCACCCGACCCCGGAGCGCCGGGCGCTCGTTCGTGGAACACTGAGTCACCACTGATCAGCGCATGGTGATCAACTTCCGACTCGCTGTGCCGGGCGAGCCGTCACGTCGATGACGGGAGGCACCACTCGTGTTCCAGGTCACTGTCAGTTACGGCTTCCCGGTCGACCCGTCCGCCTTCGACCGGTACTACGAGGACGTCCACCTGCCGCTGGCGACCACGATCCCGAACGTCCGGTCCCTGGTGGCGTCGCGTTGCGAGTCCTGGGGCGGCGCGGAAGCGCAGGCGTACTTCCAGGTGACGCTGACCTTCGACTCGCGCGAGGCCGCCCAGCAGGCGTTCCAGTCCGACCAGGGTCAGGCGGCCACGGCCGACATCCCACAGCTGGCCACCGGCGGGTTCACGGTGACCGCGGCGACCGTCGAGCCGACGCTGACGATCCCCACCGCGGCACCGGAACCGGACGACGCCGGCCTGCCCACGCAGCCGGTCGACCGGGACGTCCCGGCCCGGACCGAGCAAGCCGGCTGAACCCGGGCCGGCTCCGCGGCCGCCCCCACGCGGTGGTCGCGCGACCGAGACGGTCGCGCGATCACCACCGGGTCACTGGGCGGGTCACTGGGGCGGGCTGACCTCGTAGGTGCCCTCGTCGTCGAGCACCTCGATCCGCACGCTGCGCAGGGTGCCCTCCTCACGCAGATCGCACTGGAACACGTCGCCGGCGCGCACCTCGCGCCCCTGCGGGCAGCTCACGTCGGTGATGCCGGTCAGGCCGTACCCGGCCGGGGTGGCCTGGGTCAGCACGCGTTCCACGCCGTCGGCGACCTGATCGGCGTCGAAGGTCGTCTTGGCCAGCCACCCCGGCCAGACGAACAGGGCCAGCGCGACCAGGGCGAGGACGACGACGCCGGCCACGATGCCGGCGATCAGGCCGGTCGGCGTCTTCTTCCCGCTCTGGGCGCCGGGCTGGGTCGCGTACGCGGCCGGCGGCTGGCCGTACTGGCCGGGCTGGCCGTAGCCAGGCTGCTGCCCGTACCCAGCGGGCTGACCGTACCCGGGCTGCTGGCCGGGCTGGCCGTACTGCCCCGCGTAGGTCGGCGACTGCTCTGCGGGCTGCCCGTAGCCGGACGGGTACTGCTGGCCGGGCTGGGTTCCGTACTGGCCGTACCCCTGCTGCCCGTACGGCGCCTGGTACTGGCCGTACTGCTGACCCGGCTGCTGGCCGGACTCGGCCGGCGACTGGGTGTTCCACGACGCCGTCGACTGCTGGCCGCCGTACTCCCCGCCCGGTTGGCCGCTCCAGCCGCCCTGGCCGTACCCGGACGGCTGGCCGTACTGGGTCGGCTGGTCGTACTGGGTCGGCTGGTCAGGCTGGCCGTACTGCGCGGGCTGGCCGTACTGGCCGGCCTGACCCGGCTGCTGGCCGTACTGCGTGGGCTGGTCGTACGGGGCGGGCTGCCCGTACCCGCCCGGCTGACCGTACTGGGGCGGTTGCCCGCCCTCGCCCGGCTGGCCGTACGACGACTGACCGCCGGACGGGCCCGCCCAGCCACCGGTCGACGTGGGCTCGGACGCCGGTGCACCGGTGCCCGTGTCCTTGGTCAGATCGGGGGTCAGATCGGGCCGGGACTTCTGCGGCGCGTCGCGGCCGTCCTCCGGGCTTCCACTGCCGTACGGCGTGCTCATCGCCTGCCTCCTGTCGGGCCGGCCACCCACCGACCACTTCGCGCCTGGATCAAATCACGCCGCCCGGCCGCTGCGCGGCACCCGGTCGGGGTCGCCGGGTCACCGATCTGCCCTGATCACCCGGCGCCGAGCGCGACCACGCCGCGGCGCAGCGCCCGCACCCCGTTCCGGGCGGCGGCCGCCACCGGGTCCGACGCCACACCACCGAGCTGGTCCAGCAGGTCGATGACCTGCCGGCACCACCGCACGAAATCGCCGGCCGACAGCTCGGTCCCTCCGGCCACCGCGGCGGTCAGCGCCTCGGCCAGACTGCCGCCCCGGGCCCACGCCGACACCGCGCCGACGAACCCGGCGTCCGGCTCACGGGTGACCCGCAGACCCAGTTCGGTCTCCCGGCCCGTGATCTCGGCCCAGGTCCGCACCGTCTGCGACACCGCGTCGCCGACCGGTCCGGCCGCCGGAGCCCGGCTCGGACCCCCTTCCCGCCGGCCCTCGTACACCAGCACCGACACCACGGCGGCGAGCTCTGCGCCGGTCAACGACGACCACGTCCCGCGGCGCAGGCACTCGGCCACCACCAGGTCGCTCTCCGACCAGATCCGGGCCAGCATCGCACCGGCCGGCGTGAGCTCATCGCCCTGCACGTAGCCGCGCTCCTGCAGCAGGGTCAGGATCCGCTCCAACGCCTGCCCGAGCGACCCCCGGGCTCCCTCCACCCGGCGCTGCAGCGCGTCGGTCTCAGTGCGCAACCGGGACCACCGGCGCGCCCACTGCACGTGCTGGTCCCGGTCGGCGCAGCCGTGCACCGGATGGGCCCGCACCGTCCGGCGCAGCATGGCCAGGTCGGCCTCGCCGGGTCCCTCGACGGCGGCCGGCCGGTCCCGGTCGCGGTCGGCGCGGGACGGCAGCCCGATGCCGGACGACGCCAACGCGGACGCCAGGTCGCGGCGCACCTTGGCCGAGCGGTGGTCGGTGAACCTGCCCAGCTTGAGCCGGCCCAGGGCCGGCACCGGTCCGCGGAAGTCCTGCGCGGACAGCCGGCCGGCCCAGCGACCGGACGTCGCCACCAACGGCCGAGCCTGCCCGTCGGCGTCCACACCCGGGTCCAGCACCACGGCCAAGCCGGAACGCCGACCGGCCGGAACGGCGATGACGTCGCCACGGCGCAGCTGGGCCAGGTCGCGTGCGGTGGTCTCCCGCCGTCGCGCGGAACCGGCCCGGGCCAGCGCCTTCTCCGTCGCACTGATCTCGTCGAGCAGTCCCAGGTACTCACCGGTGTCACCCAGGTGGCACTGCATCCTCTGGGCGTACTGCGCGACGGACTCGGCGTTGCGGCGGGCCTGCCGGGCCAGCCCGACGACCGCCGCGTCCGCCTGGAACTGGGCGAACGACTGCTCGAGCAGCTCCTTGGCTGCGGACCGTCCGAGCCGGTGCACCAGGTTGACGGCCATGTTGTAGCTGGGCCGGAACGAGGACCGCAGCGGGTAGGTGCGTTTGGAGGCCAGACCGCCGACGGTGCGCGGGTCCACCCCGGGCGACCAGAGCACCACCGCGTGGCCCTCGACGTCGATGCCGCGCCGCCCGGCCCGGCCGGTCAGCTGGGTGTACTCCCCCGGGGTCAGATCGACGTGACCCTCGCCGTTGAACTTGACCAGCTTCTCCAGCACCACGGTGCGGGCCGGCATGTTGATGCCCAGGGCCAGCGTCTCGGTCGCGAAGACCGCCTTGACCAGCCCGGCGACGAACAGCTCCTCCACCGTCTCCTTGAACGCGGGCAGCATGCCGGCGTGGTGCGCGGCGATGCCGCGCTCGAGCCCCTCGCGCCACTCCCAGTAGCCCAGTACGCCGAGGTCGGCCTCGGGCAGTTCGGCGGTCCGCCGATCGACGATCTGCCGGATCAGCTCGCGTTCGTGCTCGGTGGTCAACCGCATCCCGGACCGTACGCACTGCGCGACGGCCGCGTCGCACCCGGCCCGGGAGAAGATGAAGGTGATGGCGGGCAGCAACCCGTTGCCGTCCAGCCGTTCGATCACCTCGACACGGCTGGGCGGGCGCCACCGCGGCCCCCCGCGGAATTCCGAGCGTCCTCGGCCGGGTGATCCGGCCCTGGCCTGCGGACCGCCCCGCCGCCCGCCGCCGAACCGGTCGGCCAGCGACTCGGCGTCGGCGACCGCCCGGGTCAGCGCCGGGTCGACCCGGGCGTGCCGCTCGCCGCCCTCCTCCGGACCGGCGGAGAACAGGTCGTACAGCCGCCGGCCCACCAGCATGTGCTGCCACAACGGCACCGGCCGGATCTCGTCCACCACCACCGCGGTGTGCCCGCGTACCTCCTGCAGCCAGGAGCCGAACTCCTCGGCGTTGGAGACGGTGGCCGACAGGCCGACCAGCTGCACCTCGCTGGGCAGATGCAGGATGACCTCCTCCCACACCGCCCCGCGGAACTTGTCGGCCAGGTAGTGGATCTCGTCCATCACCACGGCGGTCAGCCCGGCCAGGTCCGCCGAGCCCGCGTACAGCATGTTGCGCAGCACCTCGGTGGTCATCACCACCACCGGCGCGTGCGAGTTGATCGATGTGTCCCCGGTCAGCAGCCCGACCCGGTCCGGCCCGTACTGGGCGACCAGGTCGGCGTACTTCTGGTTGGACAGCGCCTTGATGGGCGTCGTGTAGAAGCACTTGCCGCCCTCGGTGAGCGCGCGGTGCACGGCGAACTCGCCGACGACGGTCTTGCCGGCACCGGTCGGGGCACACACCAGCACGCCCAGCCCGTCCTCCAGCGCGCGGCAGCCGTCGATCTGGAACTGGTCCAGCCGGAACGGCCGGGTCGCCGCGAACTCGTGCATCGCGGGGTACTCCGCCCGCTGCCGCGACCGGGCGTACCGCTCGGCGGGTGACAGTGCGGCCGACTCCTCGCCGTCACGCGGGCCGTCCTCGTCCGGCAGGGATCCGGGCAGCCGCCCGGAACGTCGGGCCATCCGCGGACCGTCGGGATCCGCCGCCGATGAAGCCGTCCCGTCATCGCGCCGTGCCCGTGTCACCCACCCAGCGTGACACACCGTCGTGGGCGGCCATCGCAGGCAGGCAGCGCACCGGCCCGCCCACGGCGCCGATCAGCTGTCGGACAGGCGCCGATCAGCTGTCGGTGGTCCGCTTCGGCGGCGCCACCGGGTCGGCGTCGGCCACCGCGGCGGGCGGAGCCACCGGATCGACGGCCACGCCGCCGCCGGCGCCTCCGGGCAGCACGGAGGCTTCGTCGTCGGACAGTTCGCCGAGGCCTTCGGCGGCCAGTCGCTTGGCCTTGCGCCGGTCGTGCAGACGCGACACCTGGACCGCGACCTCGTACAGCAGAACCAGGGCCACGGCCAGAGCGAGCATGGTGATCGGGTCGTTGCCCGGCACGACCAGGCCGGCGAACACGACCAGCCCGAAGATCGCGTACCGGCGGGCCTTGGCCAGCTTCGCACCGGTCACCGCACCGGCCAGGTTCAGCATGATGAGCAGCAGCGGCAGCTCGAACGAGACGCCGAAGATCAGCAGCATCGCGATGAGGAAGCTGAAGTACTTGTCCGGGTCGAGGGCGGCCACCGCCGTGTCGGCGCCCATCCCGAGCAGCACGGACAGGCCCTCGGAGATGACGATGTAGGCCAGGACGGCGCCACCGGCGAACAGCACGGCGGCGGACGCCGCGAAGGTCACCGCGAACTTCTTCTCCCGGGAGTACAGCGCGGGCGCGACGAACGCCCACAGCTGGTACAGCCAGATCGGGCTGGACAGCACCGCGCCGGCCATCAGGGCGGCCTTGAGTCGGATCTGCAGGATGCTGAACGGACCGGTCGCCAGCAGCTGACATCCCTGGGCGTCGCTGATGTCGGCCAGGTACTCCGTCGGCACCGCGCAGTACGGACGGGTCAGGATGTCGCCCAGGCTCGGGATCGGACCGACCTGGACGCCGAACCAGATGAACCCCAGCACGGTGCCCAGTAGCAGGCCGAGGACGGCGAAGAACAGCCGGCGGCGGAGCTCGTACAGGTGCTCCATGAGCGGCATGCTGCCGTCGGTCGCACGTTCCCTGCGGCGTCGCACCATCGGCAGTCGCGGGAGCGAGAACTTCGGCACCGGGGCGACTCCTCTGCAGGTGCGGGCCGGGCAGTCGGCCGGGGGCCAGGGTGCCCGTGGTTCGTGGCCGGGCACCCGCCGGATGGCCGGACACCGACCGGGTCGCAGCGACCGCCGACAGCCGGACCGGCCGGGAACAGCGGCGGCACGCGGGTGCCGCCGGGCGCAGTCTACGCAGGCACGACCGGTCCAGGACCGTCCTCGACCGACGGGACGCCCTCGCCGTACCCGGCCAGGGCGGCCGCGGCCCGTCGCCCGACCTCCGCCATCAGGTCAGGACGGTCGATCACGGCGACGCTCCCAGACTGACCCAGCACCAGCCGGATCAACCACTCGTCACCGGCCTGCATCCGCACCACCAGGTCGCCGGGGGTGGGCGCACCACCGGGCGCGACCGGGCCGCCCGGAGCGGGTGCGCCGGCGTCCCGGCCATCGGAGACCACCTCGACCGGGTAGTACTCGGCGATCCAGTGCGACGCCGGCAGCAGCCGCAGCGTCGCCGCGGGCAGCTGCGGGTCGGGATGGAACATCCGCTCGGGCACGGCGGACTCGACCCACAGCGGCGCCTGCGCCGGCTCGTCGAGCACCCGCACCTGATCGATGCGGTCGACCCGGAAGTGCCGGACCGCTCCGGCCAGGTGGCAGTACGCCTCGAGGTAGGCGTGCCCCTCGGTGACCAGCAGTCGGATCGGGTCCACGGTGCGCTCGGTGACGACGTCGCGCGACGCCGTGTAGTACCGCATCCACACCTGGCGGCGGGCGTCGAGCGCGGCCCGGACCGCGGGAAGGGCGGGCGCCGGATCGGCCGCGGCGATCTGCACCGGGGCGGCCGGTCCGTCGCCGTCCGCCTCCGCGGCCGGCGCACCCGGCAGGCCGGACGGGCCTGCCGGAGCGTTCGCGCCGACCGCACTGATGGCCTCGAGCTTGGCCAGCGCGGAGTGCACGGCCGCCGCGTCGACCAGCCCGGGCAGCTCGGCCAGCGCGCGCAGGGCCACGGTGAGTGCCATCGCCTCGTCCCCGGTCAGCCGGATGGGCCGTTCCAGGCCGGCGTCGAAGGCGATCGAGACGGTGCCGCCGTCCTCGTCCAGCACCACGTCGATGAGGTCGTCCGGGTAGTAGCCGGGCAGGCCGCAGACCATCAGCAGGTTGAGGTCCGCGGTGACCTGGTCGACGTCGACGTCGAACTCGGCGGCGAGATCGGCCAGCGACAACCCGGGGCGCCGTGAGATGTACGGGACCATGGCGAGCATGCGGGCCAGCCGGGTCCCCGCCGCGTCACTCACGATCGCTCCCCGCCGTCCCGGTCGGGCAGCCCAGGCACCTCGGTGAGCTGCTCGGTGAGCTGCTCGGTGATCGCGGTCGGTGCCGGTGCGCCCGGCGCCGGCGCCGGTGGTCCCGCCGCGACCGACCGGCGCAGACCGGCGATCACCGCGTCGCGGAGTTCGGGCGGATCGAGCACGAGGACGTCCGGGCCGTGTTCGGCGATGCTGCGGGCCGTGTCGATCAGGTGCCGGACCGGGACGACCACCTCGTCCCATCCGGTCCGGTCGTCCGGCTGGTCGGACCGGTCGGGATGAGCGGCATCGGCAGGGTGGGCCGGGCGCTCGGACCGGGCGGGGTGGGCGTAGGTCGCCGAACGGCGCAGTCCGGCGGCCCGTCCTTCCCGGATGAGCAGGCGGGCCTCGGTCGCGCCCTGGGTCTCCGGGCGGTCCGCGACCTCGGCGGCCAGGTCGAGCTCGACCGGTGGAATCACCGCCCCGGCCCGGCCCACGGCGGTGACGGCGCCGGCGATCCGGGACAGGCGGAACACCCGCCGGTCCTGCCGGTCGCGGTCCCAGCCGACGAGGTACCAGCGCCCGCGCCGGGAGACCAGGCCCCACGGTTCGACCGTCCGCTCGACGGCGCCGGGCACGTTGCCGCTGTCGGCGTCCCGGGCGGGCAGCGACGGCGCTCCCCCGGTGCGGTACGGGAAGGTGACCAGCCGCCGGTCCCGGACCGCGGTGTACAGCGGCGCGAAAGCCGGGTCGGCGGTCCGGACCCGGGGCTGCAGCACGTCGCTGGCCGGGGCCAGCGGCGCGCCGTCGGTGGCGTCCCGGATCTTGCGCAGCGCGCCGGCACCCGCGGCGGCCAGGGCGGTGGTCTCCCACAGCCGGCCGGCCAGGGCCAGGGCCGCTCCCTCGGCCGGGGTGAACCGCAGATGGGGCAGGGCGAGGTCGGCCCGCTGGATGCGGTAGCCGTCGCCCACGCCGTCCTGGGTCTGCACCGGGATGCCCAGCGCGCGCAGTTCCTGCTTGTCCCGTTCGAACATGCGGAAGAACGCCTCGTCGGACGGCGCGTCGCCGTACCCGGCCACGTGTTCCCGGATCCACCCGGCGGTGCGGTACCGGGGCGCATTGACCAGGGCGATGACCAGGTTCAGCAGCCGTTCCGCCTTCGCCGTCGCCACGGGATCAGCCTGTCACAGCCGGTGCCCGCGACCGGGCAGCGACCGGCCGGAACGCCCCGCGGCCGCTGCGGCGGAGGTGGCTCACAGACCGCGCTCACCCGCTCCGGACGGGATCGGCACGCGTCCGCGGCGCCGGGCGGGATCAGGACGGGCTCGTCGTTCGTTGGACCGGGCATGCCGCTGCTCGTGTTCGTGCTGCTCGAGATCGTCGTGCTCCTGGCCGTGGGGTCCTGGATCGGGGTCGGCTGGACCCTGCTCGCCCTGCTGGCCAGCACCGTCCTGGGCGTGCTGCTCGCCCGTCGCGAGGGGGCCCGTGCGTTGCGCGCCCTGTCCGGCGCGGGACGGCGGGGCGCACTGCCCGCCGAGGAGGTCACCGACGGCCTGCTCATCGCCCTGGGCGGCGTGCTGTTCATCGTGCCCGGGTTCGTCAGCGACCTGCTGGGTCTCTTGCTGCTGCTGCCCCCGACCCGGCACCTGATCGGCCACCGGATGGTCCGGGCCGCCGAGCGGCGCACGCCGGGTCTGCGCACCCTGCGGATCCGGACCGGCGGCCCCATCATCGATGGCTCGGTCGATGGTTCGGTCGATGGTTCGACTCGCGGCTCGGCGACCCGCCGGCCGACCGGCGCCCCGGTGATCGACGGCACGGTGGTCGACGGCACGGTGGTCGACGGCACGGTGGTCGACGAACCGGACACCTCGGGCCGGCCGGACCTGCGCAAGCACTGACCGGACGGCCGGGCCCTGGTGCACAACCCGAGGCCGGCGGGCGCTACATGGACTCGATGAGCTTGGTGACCCGGTCGTCCTCGGCTCGGAACGGATCCTTGAGCAGCACGGTGCGCTGCGCCTGGTCGTTCAGCTTCAGGTGCACCCAGTCGACCGTGTAGTCACGGCCGGCGTCCTGGGCGGCGGCGACGAACTCACCACGCAGCCGGGCCCGGGTGGTCTGCGGCGGGAGTTCAGTGGCCTGCTGGATCTGCTCCTCGGTGACCACGGTGGCAGCCTGGCCGCGGGCGGTCAGCAGGCTGTGCAGGCCCCGGCCGATCCGCACGTCGTGGTAGGTCAGGTCGAGCTGCGCGATCCGCGGGCTGGCCAGTTCCAGACCGTGCCGCTCGGAATAACTGTCGATCAGCTTCTTCTTCATCACCCAGTCGATCTCGGTGTCGACCTTGCGCAGGTCGCCGGTCTCCACGCCCTCCAGCACCCGGCGCCAGAGATCGAGCACCTGCTCGCTGACCGCATCGCTGCCGCGCCGCGCGACGTGGTCGGCGGCCCGGGAGTAGTACTCGGTCTGGGCGTCCAGCGCGTTGATCTCGCCGCCGGCGGCCAGCCGCACCGGCCGCCGTCCGGTGATGTCGTGCGAGATCTCCCGGATGGCCCGGATCGGGTTCTCGAAGGTGAGGTCGCGCAGCGGGACGCCGGCCTCGATCATCTCCAGCACCAGGGCGGCGCTGCCGACCTTGAGCAGCGTGGTCGTCTCGCTCATGTTCGAGTCGCCCACGATGACGTGCAGGCGCCGGTACCGCTCGGCGTCGGCGTGTGGCTCGTCCCGGGTGTTGATGATCGGGCGGGACCGGGTGGTGGCGCTGGACACCCCCTCCCAGATGTGATCGGCCCGCTGGGACAGGCAGTAGGTGGCGCCGCGCGGCGACTGCAGCACCTTGCCGGCGCCGGCGATGAGCTGCCGGGTGACCAGGAACGGGATGAGTCCGTCGGCGATCCGGGAGAATTCGCCGCCCCGAGTGATGAGGAAGTTCTCGTGGCAGCCGTAGGAGTTGCCCGCCGAATCGGTGTTGTTCTTGAACAGGTAGATGTCGCCGCCGATGCCCTCCTCGGCCAGCCGGGCCTCGGCGTCGACGACCAGTTCCTGCAGGATCCGCTCCCCCGCCTTGTCGTGGGCGATGAGGGTGGGCAGGTCGTCGCACTCGGCGGTGGCGTACTCGGGGTGCGAGCCGACATCCAGGTACAGCCGGGACCCGTTGCGCAGGAAGACGTTGGACGATCGTCCCCAGGACACCACCCGGCGGAACAGGTACCGAGCCACCTCGTCCGGGCTGAGCCGGCGCTGCCCGTGGAACGTGCAGGTGATGCCGAACTCGGTTTCGATCCCCAGGATCCGCCGCTGCATGCCTGCGACCCTATGCCTGCGGCCGCCGCGTGCTGCTGGGAACCGGGTAGGGCGACCGGCGGGTCGCGTCGCGGATCTCGCCGATCAGGGTCTCGATGACGTCCTCGAGCATGACCAGGCCCCGGCGCCGGTCCGGCTCGATGGTCTGCTCGCCGGCGCCCGGGGCCACCTGCCCGGGACGCGGCTCGGTCGGTCCGGTGTCCGCCGAACGCACCTGGGCCATGTGCGCGCCCTGCCGGCGCATCCGGTCCAGCGCGGTGCGCAGGTCGGTGTCGGCGGTCAGAACGGGCAACGGCCGGATCGCCTCCGGCGGCACCGGCAGGTCCCGCACGTCCTCCAACCCGACGACGTCCCGGATGTGCAGGTACCCGATGAACCGGCCGTCCTCCCGGCGGATCGGGAACCGGGAGAAGCCGGTCCGCTGGCAGGCCCGCTCCACCTCGGCGGGCGTCACTCCGACCGGGACAGACACCACGGCCTCGTCCGGGACCAGCACCGAGGTGACCGGTGCGGTGTCCAGGTCGAGCGCCGAGGTGATCAGCTGGTGCTCCTCGGCGTCCAGCAGCCCCTCGGTGTGCGACTGGGCGACCAGGTCGGCCACCTCCTCGCGGGTGAACGCCGACGCGACCTCGTCGCGAGGTTCCCGGCCGGTGAGCCGCACCACCGCGTTGGCCAGGTGGTTGAGCCCGCGGACGACCGGTCCGATCGCCGTGGCCACCGCCTGCAGCGGCGGCGCCAGCATCATCGCGGTGCGCTCGGGACCGGCGATGGCGATGTTCTTGGGGACCATCTCACCCAGTGCCACGTGTGCGGACACCACCAGCAGCAGCGCGATGGTCAGCGCGACCGGGTGCAACCAGGCGTCCGGGACACCCAGGTCGTGGAAGACCGGCTCGAGCAGCGACGCCACCGCCGGCTCGCCGAGGGCCCCGAGCAGCACGCCGCACAGGGTGATGCCGAGCTGGGCGGTGGCCATCATCACCGACACCTGCTCCATGGCCCGCAACGTGGAGCGGGCCCGGGCACTGCTCACCGCGAGCGGCTCGATGACGCTGCGTCGGGCCGAGATGAGGGAGAACTCGGCCGCCACGAAGAACGCGCTGGCCATCAGCAGCACCACCACCAGCAGCAACAGCAACCAGCTGCCGGTCATCGGTCGCTCCCGTCCCGCGACCCGGACCGGTCACCCTCGATCTGATCACGGCGGGGCTGGTCGGTGCGTTCGTCCGGCGGATCGCGGTCGTCGTCCAGCCCGACCGCGGACAGGACCACCGCGTCGACCCGGCGACGGACCATGCGCTGCACCGTGAGCCGGACGTGCACCGCCCGGGGCAGGTCGTCCTCGGACCGACCGGCGACCGGCTCGTCCGCGGGCACCTGCGTGGTCGCGCCCAGCCGGGACCAGGCGGCCATGGTGGCCGGGACGGTGACGGTGTCGGCCGGCACGGGGATCCGGCCCAGCCCGGCGATGAGCAGCCCGGCGACCGTCTCGTACGCGCCCGACTCCGGCAGGCTCACGCCGGTGATCTCCTCGATCTCGTCGGGGCGCAGCGTGCCGGGCAGCAGCCAGGTGTCGTCGGCGCGGCGTTCACCGCGGTTGACCCGGGGATCGTGTTCGTCCTGGATCTCCCCGACCAGCTCCTCGACGACGTCCTCGAGGGTGAGGATCCCCGCGGTGCCCCCGTACTCGTCGGCCACCACCGCCATCTGCAGGCCGCGGCGGCGCAACTGGTCGAGCAGGTCGTCCAGCGGGATGGACTCGGGCACCACCGGCACCGGCACCATCAGCTGTCGCACCTGCACGCCGGAGCGCTCGTCCGGCGGGATGGCCACTGCCCGCTTCAGATGCACCAGGCCGACGACGTCGTCGGAGTCCTCCCCGGACACCGGGAACCGCGAGTGCCCGGTCTCCACGGCGGCGGCCAGGATCTCGTCGGCCGGGTCGGAGGCCTTGACGAAGCGGACCCGCACCCGCGGGGTGAGGACGTCGGCGGCGCTCTTGCCGGAGAACGCGATCGACCGGGCCAACAGCCCGGCGGTCGGCGCCTCGAGGGTGCCCTGGGCGGCGGAGCGGCGCACCAACGAGTGCAGCTCGACCGACGACCGCGCCGACCGGAGTTCCTCCTGCGGCTCGATGCCGATCAGCCGCAGCACGCCGTTGGCGATCCCGTTCAGCACCCAGATGAGCGGCCGGAACAACATGGTGGAGATGCGCATCGGCAGCACCACGGTCTTGGCCGTGTCCAGCGGATCGGCGATGGCGATGTTCTTGGGCACCAGTTCGCCGAAGACCATCGACAACACGGTCGCGATGACCAGCGCCGCGGTGACCGAGATGCTGCCGGCCACCCGCTCCGGGATGCCGGTCCACTCCAGCGGCCCCTGCAGCAACGAGGCCAGCGACGGCTCCATCACGAAGCCGAGGGCGAGGGTGGTGACGGTGATGCCGACCTGCGCGCCCGACAGCTGGGTGGACAGGCTGCGGAAGCCGGCCATCAGCATCCGTGCGCCGCGGTCACCCTCGGCCGCCTGCCGGGACACGGTGGCCCGATCGGCGGTGACCAGGCTGAACTCCGCGGCGACGTACAGGGCCGTGCCGGCGATCAGGACCAGTCCGACGAACAGCAACACCCATTGGGTGATCACCAGATGCTCAGCGCTCCCGACCCGTCCGTTGTGCTGGCGAGCACGCTACTGGACGACCGCCCCACCGCCGGGAGGTCAGTCAGCGCCGGGTTCCCGGGGCAGGTCGGCGCCGGCGTGCTCGGCGTCCACCGGCTCCGGCGCCGCGCCGGAGCCCGTCGGTTCCGTCGAGCTGCCGGCGGCCGGGGCCGCGGTCTCACCGGCGGGTTGCAGCAGGGCGGCCATCTCGGACGACCCGATCCGCCGGAAGGTCCGGCCGGGCCGGCCCCGCTCCAGCACGGCCACCTCCAGCTGGGCCGGGAGCAGCGTCCGCGGCGCCTGGTCGCCGACGGTGCCGAGGGCGGCGACGGCCGCGCCCAGCGCGCCGGCCAGGTCCCAGCCGGGCGAGAAGCTGGCGTTCAGCGCGCTGATCACCGGTTCGGTGGTGCCGCCCATGACCACGAAGCGGCTCTCGTCGATGATCGAGCCGTCGTAGGAGATGCGGTACAGCTGGTCGACGCCGCCCGGGTCGACGACCGAGGCGTCCGGCACGGCGGCAGGCCCGGCGCCGGGCCGGCCGACCTCGGCCACGCACACCTCGACCTCGTACGGCTTCTGGTGCTCGGAGAAGATCGAGCCCAGCGTCTGCGCGTACGCGTTGGCCAGCCACCGGCCGGTGACGTCCCGCCGGTCGTAGGAGAAGCCGCGCACGTCGGCCAGACGGATGCCCGCGGTGCGCAGGTTCTCGAACTCGTTGTACCGGCCGACCGCGGCGAATCCGATGCGGTCGTAGATCTCGCTGACCTTGTGCAGGGTCGGTGAGTGATTCTCGGCCACGAACAGCACACCGCCGCGGTAGGTGGTGACGACGACGCTGCGGCCCCGGCTGATGCCCTTGCGGGCGTACTCGGATCGGTCCCGGATGAACTGCTCGGGCGAGGCGTAGATCGGCATGGTCACGGCGGCAACAGCTCCAGGACGAAGTCGGTCCGGCCCCGGGCGGAGTCCGGGCACGGAACGGGCGGAACGAGCGGGATCGAGGCGGACAGGTCACCCCGGGCGGATCAGCCGCCGGGGTTGACCATGCGACCGGCGACGACCGCCTGGGCGACCTCGCCGACCGCGTCGTCAGCCAGCCGCACCGCGCCGTCGGCGCCGATGACGACCACGACCGGGTAGATCCGGCGGGTGAGATCCGGTCCACCGGTCGCGGTGTCGTCGTCCGCGGCGTCGTAGAGCGCCTCGACGGCGGCGCGCACCGCGGTGTCGGCGTCGGCCGCCCGGTCGTACCGCTTCTTGAGCGCCGAGCGCGCGAACAGCGACCCCGACCCGACGGCGTAGAAGTCGTGCTCCTCGTACTTGCCGCCGGTGATGTCGTAGGAGAAGACCCGACCCACGCCCGGCGCGCCGGGTGCGGTGACGCCGTCGCCCGGGATCTCCACGCCGGCGAACAGCGGCACCACAGCCAGGCCCTGGAGGGCCGCGCCCAGGTTCCCGCGGATCATCGCGGACAACCGGTTCGCCTTGCCGTCCAACGAGAGCCGGACGCCCTCGATCTTCTCGTAGTGCTCGAGCTCGAGCTGGAACAGCCGCACCATCTCGACGGCCAGGCCTGCGGTACCGGCGATGCCGACCGCGGAATGGGAGTCGGCCAGGAACACCTTCTCGATGTCCCGCTGGGCGATGAGGTTGCCCATGGTGGCCCGGCGGTCGCCGGCGACGACCACACCGCCGCCGAAGGTCAGCGCGACGATCGTCGTGCCGTGCGGGACCGCACCGTGCAGGGAGCTCAGACCGGCGCGGTCGGACTCCGATCGGCCGTGCCAGGGCAGCAACTGCGGTTCGGCGGCGGCGAGGAAGTCGGTGAACGACGCGGACCCGGGTCGCAGGTACGCCGCTGGCACCGCGGACACCGGCCAGCCCGGATGATCGATGGCGCGGTCGCTCACTGGCCGCCCTTCTGCACATAGGAACGGACGAAGTCCTCGGCGTTGGACTCGAGCACGTCGTCGATCTCGTCGAGGATGTCGTCGGTCTCCGCGGCCAGCTTCTCCCGGCGCTCCTGACCTGCGGCGGAGGCGCCGTCGGTCGCGTCCTCGTCGCCGCCGCCACCCTGCCTGGTGGTCTGTTCCTGAGCCATGACGATCTCCGTCCTGCCGTGTGCGGCCGTCGGTCGCGTGCTGCCCACGACCGTCCGTGGGCAGGCGGAGCCGTGACCGGCGTGAACCTGGTGCAAACACTACCCAGCGGGTCCGACAGCCCACTGCACGGACGACCCGCCGCACCCGGCCGGTCGCCGCCGCTGCGGTCAGCTGCGCCGGGTGAGGCTGTCGACCAGCTCGGCCGCGTCGGCGGCGGCGTCCAGCAGCGCCCCGACATGGACCTTGGTGCCCCGGCTCGGCTCGAGGGTGGGGATCCGGACCAGACTCTCCCGCCCGACGTCGAAGATGACCGAGTCCCAGGACGCGGCGGCCAGCTTGTCGGCGTACTGGGCCACGCAGCGGCCGCGGAAGTACGCGCGGGTGTCCTCCGGCGGTGTCGTGATGGCTGCCTCGACCGCCTGTTCGGTGACCAGCCGCTTCATCGCCCCCCGCGAGACCAGCCGGTTGTACAACCCCTTGTCCAGCCGCACGTCGGAGTACTGCAGGTCCACCAGGGCCAGCCGCGGGGCGCCCCACCCGAGTCCGTCACGGCTGCGGAACCCTTCCAGGAGGCGCAGTTTCGCCGGCCAGTCGAGCTCGTCGGCCAGCTGCAGCGGGTCGACGGCCAGGGTGTCCAGCACCCGTCCCCACTGCTGCAGCACGTCCCGGGTCTGCTCGTCGGCGTCCGCGCCGAACCGGTCGTCCACGAAGGCCGTCGCGGCCTCGTGGTAGGCCCGCTGCACGTCCAGACCGGTGAACGAACGGCCGTCGGCGAGCGGCACGGTGCCCCGGAGCGACGGGTCGTGGGAGACCTGGTGCACGGCGGCCACCGGGTGCAGCAGCTCCACCGCGGGCAGCGGCCAGCCCTCCTCGATCATCGACAGCACCAGGGCGGTGGTGCCGACCTTGAGGTAGGTGGCCAGCTCGGCCAGGTTGGCGTCGCCGATGATGACGTGCAGCCGGCGGTACCGGTCGGCGTCGGCGTGCGGCTCGTCGCGGGTGTTGATGATGCCCCGCTTGAGCGTGGTCTCCAGCCCGACCTCGACCTCGATGTAGTCCGAGCGCTGCCCGAGCTGGAAGCCCTCGTGCTGGCCCGACGGGCCGATGCCGACCCGGCCGGCGCCGGTGAAGACCTGACGGGTGGCGAAGAACGGCAGCAGGCCGGCGATGATCGACGGGAACGCCGTGTCGCGGCGGCACAGGTAGTTCTCGTGGGTGCCGTAGGAGGCGCCCTTGCCGTCCACGTTGTTCTTGTACAGCTGCACCCGGTTGGCCGCCCCGGCCGGCGCCACCGGCACCGCCGCGGCCAGCTGGGCGGCCCGCTCCATGACCCGCTCGCCGGCCTTGTCGTACAGCACGGCGTCGAGCGGGTTGGTCACCTCGGGCGCGGAGAACTCCGGGTGCGCGTGGTCGACGTACAGACGGGCGCCGTTGGACAGGATGACGTTGGCGGCGCCGATGTCATCGACGTCCGGTTCCGCGGTGCCGAACAGGCTGGACAGGTCGTACCCGCGGGCGTCCCGCAGCGGCGACTCCACCTCGTAGTCCCAGCGCGGACGGCGCGCCCGGGGCGCCGCCACCGACGCCGCGTACGCCAGCACGATCTGCGTGGACGAGATGACCGGGTTGACCGAGCTGTCCCCCGGCACCGAGATCCCGTACTCGACCTCGGTGCCCATGATGCGTCTGACCGACATGCGTCGAATCTAGACGGCCGGTGCGACGCGACCGGCGCCGCCGGTGCGCGGCGGACCCCAGCGGCCGCGTGCAGCAGGATCGTCCCATGGGCAACGGCAGCGGTCAGCGCGCCACGGACCGGCTGCGACCATTCGGCTCGCGGTTGCGGCCGGGACGCATCGGCGGGTCGCGACGGGCGCGGCTGCGCCGGCTGGTCGGCATCGACCGCCGCACCCTGCTGCAGGCGGTCAAGGTCGCGGTGTCCGCCGGCGTGGCCTGGCAGCTGGCCCTGCTCTGGACGCACTCGGCCGCTCCGATCTGGGCGCCGATCAGCGCCTGTCTCATCGCGCTGCTCACGGTGCAGGCGTCGGTGCGGGACGCGGCCGAGAAGATCCTGGCCGTGCTGGCCGGGATCGCGGTGGCCATCCTGCTCGGCGGCCTGGTCGGCCTGCACGTCTGGTCGATCTGCCTGACCGTGTTCGTCTGCGTGCTCATCGGCCGGCTGTTGCGGCTGGGCGGTGGTGCGGCCGTCCAGGTCTCGGTGAGCGGACTGTTCGTGCTGGCCATCGGATCGAGCACCGGACCGGAACGCCTGCTGGACACGCTCATCGGGGCGGGCGTCGCGGTCGCGGTGAACCTGCTCATCGTGCCGCCGAACCACGTGCAACAGGCGAGGCGGGCGGCGGCCAACCTGGTCGACGGCGTCCTCGACGTGCTGCAGGAGATGGCCGACGGGATCGGCCGGCCGTGGCGCGCCGAGCAGACCGCGCACTGGCTGCGGGACGCCCGCGGCCAGACCGGGCGCGCCGCGGAGGCCGAACGCGAGGTCGAGACCGCCGGTCAGTCCCTGCAACTCGTACCGGGCCGCGGCGGGTGGGCCGCGGTCCTGGGCGACGTCGAGCAGGCGGTGGACACCATGCGGATCGTCGAGGTGCAGGTCCGGGTGCTGGCCCGGACCCTGCGGGACACCGCGCTGAAGGTGCCGTCGGCCGAGGACGGCAGCCAGCCGCCGTACACCATGGCGTCCGAGATGCTCGGCCATGCCGCCGATGCCGTCGAGCGGTTCGGCCAAGCCCTGCTGGACACCGAACGCACGCCGCGGGCCGTCGCCGATGCCGAGACGGCGATCGGCGCCGCTCGCCGGCACATCCAACGGATCAACGCCGACGTCGCCGACATGGTCGCCGCCAACCTGGGTCGCGGCATCCTGCTCGGCGCCCTGGTCGTGGAGACCAGCCGCATCCTGGACCAACTGGACGGCGGGCTGCGGGCTGCGGCCGGTCTGTCCAACCCGACCGACCTGGGGCTGGCCGGCGCCTGACGGCCCCCCGTCCCGCCGACGCCGGACGCACCGCGGGGCCGGACGCCGTCGGCGTCCGGCCCCGGGATGGGCGGACTAGAGGTACTGGCCGGTGTTCGACGCGGTGTCGATGGCCCGGGAGCCCTCGGACTGCTTGCCGGACACCAGGGTGCGGATGTAGACGATCCGCTCGCCCTTCTTGCCCGAGATCCGCGCCCAGTCGTCCGGGTTGGTGGTGTTGGGCAGGTCCTCGTTCTCGGCGAACTCGTCGACGATCGCGTCGAGCAGCTGCGAGACCCGCAGGCCGGTGCCGACCGAGGCGCCGGTGATCCGGGCGTCCAGCCGCTCCTTGATGGCCGACTTCTTGGCCCGGTCGACGATGTTCTGGATCATCGCGCCCGAGTTGAAGTCCTTGAAGTACAGGACCTCCTTGTCACCGTTGGCGTAGGTGACCTCGAGGAACCGGTTCTCGTCGGTCTCGGCGTACATCCGCTCGACGGTGTGCTGGATCATCGCGGCGATCGTGCCGGTGCGGTCGCCGCCGAACTCGGCCAGGTCGTCCGGGTGGATGGGCAGTCCGTCGATCAGATACTTGGAGAAGATGTCCCGCGCCGCCTCGGCATCGGGGCGCTCGATCTTGATCTTCACATCGAGCCGGCCAGGACGCAGGATGGCCGGGTCGATCATGTCCTCCCGGTTGGAGGCGCCGATCACGATGACGTTCTCGAGCCCCTCCACACCGTCGATCTCGCTCAGCAGCTGCGGGACGATCGTGGTCTCGACGTCCGAGGAGACGCCGGTGCCGCGGGTGCGGAACACCGAGTCCATCTCGTCGAAGAAGACGATCACCGGGGTGCCGTCCGAGGCCTTCTCGCGCGCCCGCTGGAAGATCATCCGGATGGTGCGCTCGGTCTCGCCGACGTACTTGTTGAGCAGCTCCGGACCCTTGATGTTGAGGAAGTAGCTGGTCAGCTTCTCCTCGCCCCGGGCCTCGGCGACCTGCTTGGCCAGCGAGTTGGCCACCGCCTTGGCGATGAGCGTCTTGCCGCAGCCGGGCGGGCCGTAGAGGAGCACGCCCTTCGGCGGCCGCAACTGGAACTCCCGGAACAGGTCGGCGTGCAGGAACGGCAGCTCCACCGCGTCGCGGATCTGCTCGATCTGTCGACCCAGCCCGCCGATGTCCTCGTAGGCGACGTCCGGGACCTCCTCCAGCACCAGGTCCTCGACCTCGGACTTGGGCACCCGCTCGTAGGCGTAGCCGGCCTTGGTGTCGACCAGCAGGGAATCGCCCGGTTTGAGCGGCGAGTCCAACAGCGGCGCGGCCAGGTGGACGACCCGTTCCTCGTCGGCGTGCCCGACGACCAACGCACGGTCGCCGCCGAGCAGCTCACGCAGCGCGCACACCTCGCCGATCAGCTCGAACGACCCGCCCTCGACCACGGTGAGCGCCTCGTTCAGTCGCAGCTGCTGACCACGCTGCAGCGTCGTGACGTCCACCGACGGCGACACCGCGAGCCGCATCCGGCGGCCACCGGTGAAGACCTCGACCGTGCTCTCCGGCCCGGGGCCGAGGAAGACGCCGTAACCGCTCGGCGGCTGGGCCAGCCGGTCGACCTCCTCCTTGAGCTGCAGCAGCTGCGCCCGCGCGTCGCGCAGGGTGACGACCAGCTTCTCGTTCCGCTCCGAGAGCGCGGCGATCCGGGATGCCGACTCGGACAGTTGCCGTTCGATCGCGCGGGAATCCGACCCCCCGGTGGCCAGGCGCCGGCGGAGCTGGGCCACTTCGTCGTTGAGCGCGCGGATCTGGATGCTCAGGCGGACGGCGTCCGGCTCCGTGCTCGTGGCGTCCCGATCGGAGGCGCCGGCGGGGCCCTCCGCCTGCCCGGGCGATCGATGTTCCGTCACAGTGGCCTCCTGGTGGTCGGAGCAACCCGAGACTCGAGCCTACCCGTCACCCCGACGGGTACCCCTGGATCTCAACAGGTCCGGACGCATCTGGACAGACGATCGGGATCCGCCGCGCGGTCACGCAACAGGAATGTGATCCACCGGCAACTCACCCAGCGTCACCGTCGCCGGCTCTGCGCGGAGGCCGGGGGAGGCGGTCGGACGGCGGCCGTCGGGACGCGGTCGTCAGCGCCCCGACGCGGTCGGTCGTCGCTGCGGACGGGGGGCGATCACGCCGGGCGCCAGCCGTCGGGCGGTGAGCAGGAAGGCCGTGTGCCCGATCATCCGGTGCTCCGGCCGGACGGCGAGCCCGACGAGGTGCCACGGGCGGTGCAGCGACTCCCACGCCGACGGCTCGGTCCAGCCGCCCTGCTCGCGCAGCGCCTCGGCGATCCGGGACAGCTGGGTGGTGGTGGCCACGTAGACGACCAACACGCCACCGGGGATGAGCACGTCGGCGACCGTGGGCAGCATCGCCCACGGCTCCAGCATGTCCAGCACCACCCGGTCCACCTCGGGATCGGCGACAGCGCGGTGCTCGGCCAGGTCGGCCACGGTGAGCGTCCAGTTCTCCGGGCGGTGCCCGAAGAACCGTTCCACGTTGCGGATGGCGTGGTCGGCGTGGTCCTCGCGGATCTCGTAGGAGATGACGCGTCCGGTGGGTCCCACGGCACGCAGCAGCGAGCAGGTCAGCGCCCCGGAGCCGGCGCCCGCCTCGAGCACCCGCGCCCCCGGGTACACGTCGCCCCAGTGCACGATCTGAGCGGCGTCCTTGGGGTAGATGACGGCCGCGCCGCGTGGCATGGACAGCACGTAGTCGGTGAGCAGCGGCCGCAGCGCCAGGTACGGCGACCCGCCCGCCGAGGTGATGACGCTGCCCTCGGGCTGCCCGATCAGGTCGTCGTGGGCCAGTGCGCCGCGATGGGTGTGGTAGGTCGCGCCGGCCTCCAGGACCATCGTGTACTTGCGGCCCTTGGAGTCGGTGAGCTGCACCCGGTCGCCGGGCGCGAACGGACCGGACACGGCGCGCGCGGTGGGCACCGACGGGTGGGGCTCGAGAGCTGCGGGACCGGCCTCGACGAGATCCGGAGCCGGCAGATCGAGGTCGGCCAGCCCGTCCTCGGTGGTGTCGTCCCCAGGCCCGGTCACAGTCGGCACGACCGGATGTCGGAGGCCAGCACGGCCTTGGCGCCCAGCTCGGCCAACGCGTCCATCACCGGGTTCGCCTCGGCACGGGGCACCATCGCGCGCACGGCCACCCAGTCCGGCTCGGCCAGCGGCGCGACCGTCGGCGACTCCAGGCCCGGGGTGATGGCAGTGGCCCGCTCGAGCAGGCTCCGCGGGCAGTCGTAGTCGAGCATCACGTACTGCTGGGCCAGGACGACACCCCTGAGGCGGTTGGCCAGCTGGCGCACCGGCTGCGCGATCTGGGGTGTCTCGCCGGGTGCGGCCCCGTTGCGGGTGATGAGGACGGCCTGCGACGCGCAGATCACGTCGCCGAAGGCGACCAGCCCGTGCTGGCGCAGCGTCCGTCCGGAGCCGACGACGTCGGCGATGGCGTCGGCCAGGCCGAGCTGGATGGAGATCTCCACCGCGCCGTCCAGCCGGGTCACCTCGGCCGGCTCGATGCCGTGGGCGGCCAGGTCGGCGCGGACCAGGTTGGGGTAGGCCGACGCGATCCGCTTGCCGGCCAGGTCGGCGACGTGCCACTCGCGCTCGGCCGGCCCGGCGTACCGGAACGAGGAGTGGCCGAAGCCGAGCTCGACGAGTTCGTGCACCTCGGCACCGGACTCCTGGGCCAGGTCGCGGCCGGTGATGCCCAGGTCGAGTTCGCCCGAGCCGACGTAGACGGCGATGTCCTTGGGCCGCAGGAAGAAGAATTCGACGTCGTTGGCGGTGTCCAGGACGGTGAGATCGCGGGCCTCGGTCCGCTGCCGGTACCCCGCCTCACGGAGCATGGCGGCGGCGGGCTCACTGAGGGTCCCCTTGTTCGGGACAGCGACGCGCAGCATGGAACGTTTCCTTCGTGGAGGTGCCCGGCGGGCAGGTGCGGCTGGGGAGTCCAGGAGCCGACGGAGTGGGCGCCGGCGCCCTACAGGTGTCGGTAGACCTGCTCCAGGCTCAGGCCGCGGCCGATCATGATGACCTGCGCCCGGTACAGCAGCTGCGAGATCTCCAGGGCCAGCGCCTCGTCGTCCTCGTGCTCGGCGGCCAGCCAGACCTCGCCGGCCTCCTCCAGCAGCTTCTTGCCCTGGGCGTGCACCCCGGCGTCGAGCGCCTGCACCGTCCCGGAGCCGGCCGGTCGGGTCGCGGCCCGGTCGGTCAGCTCGGCGAACAGCGCGTCGAAGGTCTTCACAGGGGTCGATTGTCGCAGACCGCGGGCACCGCTCCGGACGCGCCCGACGGTCCGCGCTGCCCGACCCGGCGCCGGTCGCTACTGTGCCCGGTCCAGGAGTGCCCCCAAGTGATCATCAGCCTGCGGCTGGTCCCAGCCCGAACGATCACTGTCACGATCGGAGCGAAGTCATGGCCGTGCGTCAGCACAAGTACCTGCTCGACGAGTCCGAGATGCCGACGCGTTGGTACAACGTGGTGCCCGACCTGCCCACGCCGCCGCCACCGCCGCTGCACCCCGGCACCCACCAGCCGGTCGGCCCGGACGACCTGGCCGGGCTCTTCCCCATGGAGCTCATCGCGCAGGAGGTCTCGACCGAGCGGTACATCGACATCCCGGACGAGGTGCAGGACGTCTACCGGTTGTGGCGGCCGTCGCCGCTGTTCCGCGCGCACCGCCTGGAGCAGGCGCTGGGCACGCCGGCGCGGATCTACTACAAGTACGAGGGTGTCTCCCCCGCCGGCTCGCACAAGCCGAACACCGCGGTGCCGCGGGTGTACTACAACGCCAAGGCGGGCGTGAAGAAGCTGACCACCGAGACCGGGGCCGGCCAGTGGGGCACCGCGCTGGCCTTCGCCTGCTCGCTGTTCGGCCTGGAGTGCGAGGTCTGGCAGGTCGGTGGGTCGTACGACGCGAAGCCGTACCGCCGCACCGTGATCGAGACCTTCGGCGGCACTGTGCACCGGTCGCCGTCCCGACTCACCGCGTCGGGCCGGGCCTTCCCCGAGGGTCACAGCGGATCGCTGGGCATCGCCATCTCGGAGGCCGTCGAGGTGGCCGCGCAGTCCCCCGAGATCAAGTACGCGCTCGGCTCCGTGCTCAACCACGTGCTGCTGCACCAGACCGTCATCGGCGAGGAGGCGCTGCTGCAGCTGGCCAAGGCCGGCGAGGACGGGGCCGACCTGATCATCGGCTGCACCGGGGGTGGCTCGAACTTCGGCGGCCTGGCCTTCCCGTTCCTGCGAGAGAAGCTGGCCGGCCGGATGTCGCCGGAGATCCGGGCGGTCGAGCCGGCGTCGTGCCCGTCGCTGACCCGGGGTGAGTACCGGTACGACTTCGGCGACACGGCCGGGCTCACGCCGCTGATGAAGATGCACACCCTCGGCCACGACTTCGTGCCCGACCCCATCCACGCCGGTGGCCTGCGCTACCACGGCATGGCACCGCTCATCTCGCACGTGTACGAACTCGGCCTGATGGAGGCGGTCTCGGTCGAGCAGACCGAGTGTTTCTCCGCCGCACTGCAGTTCGCCCGCACCGAGGGCATCGTGCCGGCGCCCGAGCCGACCCACGCGCTGGCCGAGACGATCGCGGAGGCCCTGCGCTGCAAGGAGTCCGGCCAGGAGAAGGTGATCGTCACCGCGCTGTGCGGGCACGGGCTGCTCGACCTGGCCGCCTACGACGCCTACCTGCGCGGGCAGATGGTGGATTCCGGGTTGTCCGACCAGGACCTGGCCCGGGCGCTCGCCGCAGTCCCGGTCCTCGGGTGACGCGTCGTGGTGGTGCCGGCGAGGACGTCACCGACGCCCCGTCGGCGGCACGCTGACGTCCCCGCCCACGCCGCCGCCGGGCTCGTTCCTGATCGACCGGACCGTGCGGATCGGCGCCGGCGAGGCCCGGTTCACCGCGGCCGCGGACGCCGTCCTGCACTGGCAGGTGCAGCACGGGGCCGGCCTGCCGGTGGACGCCGAGGACGCGGTGCACGTCGGTGCCCGGGTGGTGCTGGGTGTGGGCATCGGCCGGGTGCGCATCGGCGCCCCGTGCCGGTTCCCCGGTGGTGCTGCGCATCGTCGCGTCGTCCCGACCGGCGACGCTCCTGGCCCGGCTCGGCGGACCGGTCGGCCGGATGGTGCAGAGCGCGATCACCCGCCGGGACCTGCGGAGCCTGGGCACCGACGTGGGCACAGACGCCGGGAGGGCGGGCGGGCCGGGGGGGGGGCCCGCCCCGCCCACACAACCCGGGGGCAGAAGGGGGCGGCCTCGAGCGCCTTGCCGTCCAGCAGGAACTTCTCCAGCCGCGGCTCACGCAGCTCGTTCCAGTAGTCGACCATCCGCCACGGCGAGCCGACGATCGACTTGCCGGTGCCCTCGCGGTAGTAGCCGTGCGCGGTGCCGCCGTGCTGCCACACCGTTCGGTCCATCTCCGCGTCGACCCAGACGTTGTACTCGTCCACGGTCTCCTGGGTGACCTCGAAGGTCTTGACGTCCCGGTTCAGCATCGTCTGCAGGCACTCGACGATGTAGTGCACCTGGCACTCGCCGGCGAAGTTGTTGCCACCGCCGTGCAGGATCGCGGCGTTCGGGCCCGAGGTGATGAACAGGTTCGGGAAACCGGGCACCGTGACGCCCAGGTAGGCCCGCGGCGTCGGGTCCCACTTCTGCGCCAGGGTCTGACCGTCCCGGCCGGTGATCTCGATGGTGGACAGCCAGTCCAGCTGGAACCCGGTGGCCATGACGACCACGTCGGCCTCGACCTCGGTGCCGTCGGTGGCGATGTAGCCGTGCTCGGTGAACCGCTCGATGCTGCCGGTGAGCAGCTGTACGTGATCACGCTTGAGGGCGGCGTAGTAGCCCGGGTCCTTGACCACACGCTTGGCGAACGGCGGGAAGTCGGGCGTCAGCTTGGCCTTGAGCTCCGGGTGCTCGGGGAAGGTCGCGTCCAGGTAGGCCAGGCAGACCTGCAGCACGACGTCGTTGGCCGGCGAGACCGACAGGTGGTCCTTGGCCCACTCGGCGTCGATGCGCGAGACCTCGTAGCCCTTGTCCGAGCCGTACCAGTAGGTGCGCAGCCGGAACCACTGGTTGAAGTACGGCAGGTGGGTGAACGCCCAGTTCATCGCGGGCGAGACCTCCTGACCGACCTGTTCGGGGACGATCCAGTGGGGCTGCCGGGAGATGGTGGTCAGCTCGGAGACCTGGTCGACCACGCTGGCCACGATCTGGACAGCGGTGCAGCCGGCGCCCACCACGGTGACCTTCTTGCCGGTCAGGTCGACCGAGGAGTCCCACTCCGAGGAGTGCATGACGACGCCCTGGAACTTGTCGGCGTCGACGATGTCCGGCTTGACCGGGGTGCCGAAGAAGCCGAGCGCGGTGACCACCGCAGAGGCCTCGACGGTGCGGTGCTGGCCGTCCTGGACGATCTGCAGCACCCACTTGGCCTTGGCCTCGTCCCAGGCCATCGACTTCACCGAGGTGCGCAGCTGCACCTTGTCGATGACGTCGTACTTGTCGGTGACGCTCTTGAGGTAGCGCAGGTACTGGGCCCCGAACGGGTAGTAGTGCGTCCAGTCCGAGTTCAGCTCGAAGGACAGCGAGTAGTAGTGGCTCGGGGTGTCCACCGCGACGCCGGGGTACCGGTTGCGCGACCAGGTGCCACCGACCTCGTCCCGCTCCTCGAAGACGGTGAAGTTGAAGCCCGCCTCGTGCAGCTTGACCGCGGCGTCGATGCCGACCAGGCCGGCGCCGATGACGACCACGTCGAAGGAGGCCGGGGGCTGCACCAGCGCCTCGACGGAGCGCTCGTTGCCGACGAAGCCGGCCTGCTCCCGCAGCACCCGCAGGAACTCGTCGGGAACGTCCTCACCGACGACCATCTCGGCGATCTGCTTGAACAGTGCGAGGTCCGGCACGCCGAGCGGCGGATCCCCGGCCACGCCGTCGCCGATCACGCCGGCCAGCTCCTCGCGGAGCGCGGCGGCACCCTCCGGGTCGACCTCGTGCGCGACCCGTGCGGTCCGGATGACCACCGGGTGCAGCGCACCGCCGTACTGGTCCAGCTTGCTGCGGTCACCGGTGAGGTGCACCAGCACGGCGAGCAGCAGCGCCGGGTCGATCTCGGCGAGGAACTGCGCGATCGTGGCGCGGTCCGGGGTGGCGGGGACCGTCGGCGCTCCGGCGGTCGATCCTGACTGACTCATCGACATCCACTTCTCTCCGTTGAGAACTCTGGGAACCGCCCGCTGCCGTCGGTCGACGGTGGAACGAACGTTCATGAGCATAGCCGGTGGTGACCGCTGACACAGCTCTTCCCGCCGATTTTCTGAACCGCTGGATCAGAAAATATGGCGAGGTGGGAGGGGGTCTCGTTGGGCAGATGGCGATCTGCGCCGGTGGGAACCGGAGTGACTCCCGGCCGGACGGTCGGGACGCCCGGGCCCGCAGCCGCCAGCCGCCGACCGGCCGCCGGAAATCGACGGACGGTCGCGCCCGGAGCAGTACCGACCTAGAAGAAGTCGCGGATGCCGGGCCGTGGCCCGGCCATGGCCCGGGTCAGCACCCGGTCGTCCGCCGCGGTGCCCCCGGCCAGCAGGCCGGCCCGCCGGAGCACGGCCGCGTCCAGGCCGCCGGCCAGCAGCAGGCCGAGCCCGCGCACGGCCATCCGAGGCCCGCCGGGCTCCCCCGGTGCGACCCGGCCGACGCCGTCCCGCCACTCCAGGCGGTGGTGCCCGGTGTTCCAGGGACAGACCCAGTCGTCCACGCTGATCGTGACCGTGCCGCGCAGGTCCTCCGGCCAGCCGCGGGCCGCGACGGCCGCGGCCAGATCGATCGGCCGCAGCATGTACGGGCGCACCCGGTCGACCCGCCAGCCGTCGCCGGGCACCAGCCAGTGCACCGGGTCCAGACCGGTGGTGCGGAGGCGGATCTCGCCGACGACGGCGTCGAACGAGCCGAGCACGGCGAGCAGGGCGGATCCGGCCGGCGCGGTCCGGGTGAGCAGGTCGTCGACGGTCAGGGTGGCGTCCGCCCGATGCCAGCTCAGCACGCCCTGCAGACGGCCGTCGGCGTCCAGCGCAACGGTCAGGGCCTGCGGCCCGGTGGCGGGGTCCGGCAAGGTCGGCCCGGTCCGGGTCAGCCAGCCCGACTGCTCACGGGCCAGGTCGGTGTAGAGCGCGGCGATCCCGGCTCGATCATCGGGGTCCCCGGGCGCGGCACGGCGGACCCGGACGCCCTCGGGCACCCGTATCCCGCGCAGCGCCTGGATCGGCAGCGTCCCGTCGATCAGCTCGGCGATCTGTTCGTAACCCAGCGACCGGTACAGCGCCGGCGCGGTGCGGAACAGGGTGGACACCACCGCACCCCGGGCCCGGGCCGCGGTGAGCAGGTGCGTCATCAGCCGCCGGGCCAGCCCGCGGCCCCGCTGCTCGGCCGCGACCATGACGCTGCCCACCGCAGCGGTCGGGACCGGGCGCCCACCGAGCCAGCTGTCGTGACACCGGTCCTCGGCTGCGGCCACCAGTCGGGCCGGAGCACCGTCGAACACCCCCCAGTGATGGATGCCGGGGCGGGGCGGCACGACATCGTCGGGGACACCGAAGGACTCCTGGCTCAGCGCGGCCAACGCGGTCGCGTCGGCGCTGGTCAGCTGGCGCACCTGCATCGGCGCAGGGTAACCGGACCTGATCAGGGCAGGACGAGCCGGACCGACGCGGCCGATCGGACGTCGGCGACCAGCTCGGCCTCCCGGTCCAGCGCGTCGCGCTGCCGGCGGCTCAGCGCCGGAGCGGTCCCGAACCACTCCACGGTCAGATCCAGCCGGGAGCCGGACCGCTTCGCTCGCCAGAGACCCGCGATCGCTCCGTCCAGCAGCACGGCACCCGGGAAGCCGAGGGCGGGCCAGAGCTTGCGCTGGTCGGCGCGCCCGGGCACCAGCACGGCCCGGTCCCGCGCCGCCAGCAGCGGGTCGACGGGTCCGAGCAGGCGGACCACCTCGGCCGTCCGGCCCTGCTCGCCCGCCGTGATCCGGTCCAGCAGGTCGGGAGTGGTCACGGCCGGGCGCCCGTCGACGGTGACCGCGACCGTCTCCGGCAGGTCGGCCCGGACGTCGGCGGGCGTGCCGCCGAGCAGCTCGGCCAGCTCGCCCGGGGTGACGCATCCGTACCGGTCCAGCGCGGCGGCGACCAGCTCGACGCCGCCGCGGTGCTCGCCCGGCGTGCGCGCCGGCGCGCGGGGACGCAGCGGCTCCAGGACGACCGGCGTCGTGCCCGGCTGCAGGCCGATGCCGGCGGGCAGTGCGGCACAGCGGAACAGCATCTCCCGGACGTGCACGACGCCGCACGGCCGGCAGAACGCCGAGCACTCCGGCGGGGCCGCCGCGGTCACCGCGGCGCTGGCCTCCCCCTTGGTCATCGGCCCGGTGATGATCGACCGCATCGCGCCTGCGGTGTCGGCCAGCGCCTGACGAGGGTCGATGCCGTCGGACCGGAGGCCCGAGCCGCTGCCGGCCAGCGACGCGAACGCGGACTCGGCCGAGCGCGGCCACAACGATCGGGCCAGCGCGTCGAGCTCGGTGCGCCGGTGCACGTGCGGGCTACCGCGCAGCGACCAGACGAGTACGGCGTCCACGTCACCGGCCTGGTCCGGCCGGCCGACGACCGGGGCGCCGGCTCCGGTGCCGACCCGGTTGGCCAGCGCGAGCAGCGACCAGCCGGCGGAGTCCTGGACGCCGAGCCGGCCGAGCAGGTCCGGCGGGGATGCCGGGCGGTCGAGCCCGGTGGCGATGATCCGGTCCGCCCGGACCTGGGCCGCGGTCAGCTCCACGGGACCCGCGGTGTCGGCGGACCGGGTGGAGCGGGAGCTGCGGCGATCACCGGAGGCGGCCATGGCGGCATCGTGCCGCACGACCGCCGGCCGACGTCCGCCGGACCCGGGGCGCGGCTGTCAGCACGGCCGGCTCCGGCGCAACCCGGCCGTCAGCGCAGCTTGGCTGCCCGCCGGCGTGCCTTGGCCGCGGCCGCCTTCGCGGCGGCCACCGCCGCCTCGTCCACGCCGGCCGGTGCGGCGGCCACGGCCGCCGGCCCGGTGGCCGTTCTGGTCGGTGCGGCCTTGGCGCGGGCGGTGGCGCTGCCGACCGCCGTCGACCGAGCCCGGGTGGACCGGCTCGGCGTGGACCGGGCGTCGGGGGCGGTCGCCGCCGAGGCCGGCAGCCCGTCGGCGAGTGTCGCGGGCGCGGTGGAGCCGAGCAGCCCGGTCACGGTGTCCCGGCCGGCCAGGATGTCCTTGAGGAACGTGCCGGTGTAGGACTCGGGGTTGGCCGCCACCTGCTCCGGGGTGCCCTCGGCGATGACCGTGCCACCGCCGGAGCCGCCCTCCGGGCCCATGTCGATGACGTGGTCGGACACCTTGATGACGTCGAGGTTGTGCTCGATGACGATCACCGTGTTGCCCTTGTCGACGAGACCGTTCAGCACGGCCAGCAGCTTCTCCACGTCGGCGAAGTGCAGACCGGTGGTCGGCTCGTCGAGCACGTAGACGGTGCGTCCGTTCGACCGCTTCTGCAGCTCGGCTGCCAGCTTCACCCGCTGCGCCTCACCGCCGGACAGCGTGGGCGCCGGCTGCCCGAGCCGGACGTAGCCGAGTCCGACGTCGACGAGCGTCTTGAGGTGCCGGTGGATCGGGCCGATCGCCTCGAAGAACTCGGCGCCCTCCTCGATCGGCATGTCGAGCACCTCGGCGATGTTCTTGCCCTTGTAGTGCACCTCGAGCGTCTCCCGGTTGTACCGGGCGCCCTTGCACACCTCGCACGGGACGTAGATGTCCGGTAGGAAGTTCATCTCGATCTTGATGGTGCCGTCACCCGAGCACGCCTCGCAGCGACCGCCCTTGACGTTGAACGAGAACCGGCCCGGCTGGTACCCCCGGACCTTGGCCTCGGTGGTGGCCGCGAACAGCTTGCGGACGTGGTCGAACACGCCGGTGTAGGTGGCCGGGTTCGATCGCGGGGTGCGGCCGATCGGCGACTGGTCGACGCCGACCACCTTCTCCACCAGATCGACGCCGGTGACCCGGGTGTGCCGGCCCGGGATCATCCGGGCGCCGTTGATCCGGTTGGCCAGCACCGAGTGAAGGATGTCGTTCACCAGGGTCGACTTGCCGGACCCGGACACGCCGGTCACCGAGATCATCGTGCCCAGCGGGAAGTCCACCGTGACGTTGCGCAGGTTGTGCTCGCGCGCCCCGACCACGGTGAGCCTGCGGGCCTTGTCGATCGACCGGCGCCGGTCCGGGACCGGGATGCTGCGCCGGCCGGACAGGAACGCCCCGGTCGCCGACTCCGGCGAGGCCAGCAGCTCCCGGACCGGACCGGAGACGACCACCGTGCCGCCGTGCTCCCCGGCGCCGGGGCCGATGTCGACCACCCAGTCCGAGGTGCGGATGGTGTCCTCGTCGTGCTCGACGACGATGAGCGTGTTGCCGAGATCGCGCAACCGGGTGAGGGTCTGGATCAGCCGGTGGTTGTCCCGCTGGTGCAGCCCGATGGACGGCTCGTCCAGCACGTACAGCACACCGACCAGGCCAGACCCGATCTGGGTGGCCAGCCGGATCCGCTGCGCCTCGCCGCCGGACAGCGTGCCGGCCGCCCGGTCCAGCGAGAGGTAGTCCAGGCCGACGTCGAGCAGGAACCCGAGCCGGGCGTCGACCTCCTTGAGCACCCGCTCGGCGATCATCCGGTCGCGGTCGTTGAGCTCCAGGCCCGGGAAGAACGCCGACGCGTCCCGGATCGACATGTTGGCCAGCTCGGCGATGTTGCGGCCGCCCAACTCCCGGTGGTTGATGGTGACGGCGAGCACCTCGGGCTTGAGCCGGGTCCCGTGGCAGGCCGGGCAGGGCACCTCCCGCATGTAGCCCTCGTAGCGCTCCTTGGCGGACTCAGAGTCGGCCTGAGAGGCACGACGTTCCAGGAACGGGATGACGCCCTCGTACTCGGCGTAGTAGGAGCGAGTGCGGCCGTACCGGTTGCGGTACTTGACGTGCACCTGGTCGGTGGTGCCGTTCAGCACCGCCTTCTGCACCTTGGACGGCAGCTCGGACCACGGGGTGTCCAACGAGAAACCCTGCGCCGAGGCGAGTCCGGACAGCAGCCGGGTGAAGTACTCGGCGCTGGCGCCGCCGGACCACGGATGGATCGCGCCGTCGGCGAGGGACAGTTCCGGGTCCGGGATGACCAGCTCCGGGTCGACCTCCTTGCGGGTGCCCAGGCCGGTGCAGGTCGGGCAGGCCCCGAACGGCGAGTTGAAGGAGAACGACCGCGGCTCAAGCTCGTCCAGGGCCAGCGGGTGGTCATTCGGGCAGGCCAGCCGCTCGGAGTAGCGCCGCTCGCGTTCGGGGTCCGTCTCGTCCAGGTCGACGAGGTCCAGGATGACCACGCCGTCGGCCAGGGACAGACCGGTCTCCACCGAGTCGGTGATCCGCTGCTTGGCCGTCGCCCGGCTCACCAACCGGTCGACGACCACCTCGATGGAGTGCTTCTCCTGCTTCTTGAGGACCGGCGGCTCGCTGAGCGGATGGACCACCCCGTCGATCCGGGCCCGGGCGTAGCCCTTGGCCTGCAGCTCGGCGAACAGGTCGACGTACTCGCCCTTGCGTTCTCGGACCACCGGCGCGAGCACCTGGAACCGGGTGCCCTCCGGCATCTCCAGGACCCGGTCGACGATCTGCTGGGGCGTCTGCCGGGCGATCGGCTCGCCACACACCGGGCAGTGCGGGCGACCGATCCGCGCGTACAGCAGCCGCAGGTAGTCGTAGATCTCGGTGATGGTGCCCACGGTCGACCGCGGGTTGCGGGAGGTCGACTTCTGGTCGATGGAGACAGCCGGCGACAGGCCCTCGATGAAGTCGACGTCCGGCTTGTCCATCTGGCCGAGGAACTGGCGGGCGTACGAGGAGAGCGACTCCACGTACCGCCGCTGCCCCTCCGCGAAGATGGTGTCGAAGGCCAGCGACGACTTTCCGGACCCGGACAGTCCGGTGAAGACCACCAACGCATCGCGGGGAATGGTGATGTCGACGTTCCGCAGGTTGTGCTCGCGGGCCCCGCGCACGATGAGCTGATCGGTCACGGGAAGCCATGGTAGGCGTGACCACCGACAGTCCCTCCCACCTGCGACGACCGTCGACCACCCGAGTCGCCGGACCGCGCTGACCCGGCGACCGACACCCCGTTGAGACCCTCCGGCGGCCGCGACGGTCCCTCGGTATCAGACGGCGAGGTCTTCGCTCCGTCAACACGTCAGCCCGTTCCACCTCGGCGATGACCCGGAACACCCGGCCGCCGCGGGAACGCGTGGGAGAGGGGTCGGCCGTGTACCAGCACCGGGATCTGCACGATGACGTGCGGCGGGCCGTGCGCAGCATCGTGGACGACGCGGCCGACGCGGCCGACGCGGCCGACGCGGCGGACGACTGCCCGGGTCCGGCCGGTCCCCGCCGGCCCGACGAGGTGGTGGTCACCGGCATCGGCGCGGTGACCCCGCTGGCCGGGGACGCCGCCGGGACCTGGTCGGCCCTGCTGGCCGGGGCGTCCGGCCTGGTGCCGCCGCCGCCGGACTGGCCGGCCGACCTGCCGGTGCCGGCGCTGGGCTTGGCGGCCAAGGACCCGGCCGGCGCCCTGGAGCGCGGGCGGGCCCGGATCCTGGACCGGTGCCAGCAGCTCGCGCTGGTGGCCGCCCGGGAGGCCTGGACCGACGCCGGGGCCCCGGTCGTCCCGTCCGAACGCCTGGCCGTCGTGGTCGGCACCGGCGTGGGCGGCATCGGCACCATCGTCGACCAGATGGCCGGCTACCAGCACGGCGGCGCCCGGCGGATGTCACCCCACGGGGTGCCCATGCTCATGCCCAACGGGGCGGCCGCCACCATCGGGCTCGAACTCGGGGCACGGGCCGGCATCCACGCGCCGACGGCCGCGTGCGCGGCTGGGGCCGAGGCCGTGCTCGTCGCGCTGCGACTGCTGCGCGCCGATCTGGCCGACGTGGTGGTGTGCGGCGGCACCGAGGCCGCCATCCATCCGCTGACCGCCGGCGGCTTCGCCGCCATGCGGGCGCTGACCATGCGACCCCGGGCCGCCGTCTCCGCGTCCCGGCCGTTCGACACCGACCGCGACGGCTTCGTCCTCGGCGAGGGCGCCGGCATGCTGGTGCTGGAACGGCGGACCGATGCCGTGGCCCGTGGACGGGTCCCGCTGGCCGTGCTCGCCGGCGGCTCCGGCACCGCCGACGCCCGCTCGGTGGTGCAACCCGACCCCGACGGCGTGCAGGCCGCCCGGGCCGTCGCCGGGGCACTGGCCGACGCGGGCGCGGCACCGGGCGACGTCGCCCATGTCAGCGCGCACGCCACCGCGACCCCACTCGGGGACCGGGCCGAGGCCGCCGCGCTGCACCGAGCGCTCGGCCCGCACGTCGACCACGTCCCGGTCAGCGCGATCAAGTCGCTCACCGGCCACCTCCTGGGTGCGTCCGGGGCCGTCGCCGCCGTCGCCGCCGTGCTGACCGCCGCCCGGCGCGCGGCTCCGGCGGGCCGCAACCACGACACCCCCGACCCGGCCGTCGCCCTCGACATCGTGGACCGGCCCCGGTCGATCGCCGCCGGGCTCTGCCTGGTCGACAGCTTCGGGTTCGGCGGCCACAACGTCTGCCTCGCCTTCCACGCCGCCTGACCGTCCGGCGCTGCTCGCTGCCTGTCACCCGTGCTGTCCCGATCCCTGGAGGCGTCGCCATGTCCGTGCTCGGATTCCCGCCCGATCGCCGCGTCGCCGCGTGGCCGCACCGGACCGCCGGTCCCGACCGGGGCGTCGTACTCGTCACGGGCGGCTCCGGGGTGGTCGGGTCGGCGGTGCTGCCGATGCTGGGCGACCGGCCGGTGGTCTGCCTCACCCGCCGCAGTCCCCTGCCCGCCGCCCCGGACGACGGCACCCGACCCACACCGCTGGTGCTGCCGGGCGACATCCGCGCGCCCCGCCTCGGGCTCACCGGACGCGACCACGCCTGGCTGCTCGAGCGGGTCGACACCGTCCTGCACTCGGCGGCGGTCACCGACTTCGCCGCCCCGGACGTCACCGACACCAACGTCGACGGCACCGCCCGGGTCGCCGAGTTCGCCGCCGTGGCCGGCGCCCACCTGGTGCACGTCAGTACCGCCTTCGCCCAGGTCGGCCAGTCGGGGTCCGGCGGCGGCGCGTCCCGACCCGAGACCGCCTACGCGCGCAGCAAACTCGCCGCCGAACAGGTGGTGCGCAGCAGCGGCGCCAGGGCCACCGTGGCCCGACCGTCGATCGTCGTCGGCGACTCCCGCACCGGCGCGGTGGCGCGGTACCAGACCGTGTACCAGGTCGCCGGAGCGGTGCTCACCGGCCGGATCCCGCTCGCGCCGGTCGATCCGGGCTGGCGGCTGGACGTGGTCGCCGCGGACGCGGTGGCGTCCGCGCTGGTGCGACTGCTCGACGGCCGCCGGGCCGGCCGCACGGTGTGGCTGACGGCGGGGCCCGCCGCGCTCACCCTGGCCGAGACCGCCTCACTCCTGGTCGATCTCGGCCGCCGGTGGGGGCTGCCAGTGACCCTGCCCCGGTTCGTCGACCCCGAGCAGTACCACCGGTTGCTCGCCCCGGTGTTCCTGTCCGCACTCCCGGCCCCGGTGCGGGCCATGGCCACCCGCCTGGTCGACCACCTCACCAGTTACCTGGCCACCCCGGTCGCGTTCCCCACCGACCTGCCCGACCTGGTCGGCGGCGTGGACCGGGTGCCCGACCCCGGCGCGCTCTGGGAGACCTGCCTGGCGCCGTGGGCGCGGAGCCGGCGCATCCCTGTCCCGACCGACCCCACGGACCTGCGAGCCGACCGCGAGGAGGTGGCGTCGTGACCGTCGTCGGCGCCGAGCCGCTGTGGCCGCCCACGCCAGCCCGGGAGGTCCTCGCCGGTCCCGGGTCGGCACCGGAGCTGCGGCGCAGGACCGTGCAGCAGTACCGGGACCACGTGAACCGCGGTCTGGCCACCCTGGCCTCGCTCACCGGCGCGCCGCTCGAGCACCGGTCGGCTGGACCGTTCGTCTGGGACGTCGACGGCACCGAGTACCTCGACTGCGGCGGCTACGGGGTGTTCCTGCTCGGCCACCGGCACCCGCGGGTGGTGAACGCGGTGGCCGAACAGCTGTACCGGCACCCCCTCTCGGTCCGCGGGGTGCTCGACCCGGTGCTGGCCCGCGCGGCGGCCACCCTGGCCGCCGTCGCCCCCGGTGAGCTGCCGTTCGTCACGCTGACCAACTCGGGCGCCGAGGCCACCGAACTGGGACTGAAACTGGCCCGGCTGCACGGCCACCGCCGGATCATCGCCACGATCGGCGGCTTCCACGGCAAGAGCCTGGGCGCGCTCAGCGTCACCGGCCGCGACCGGTTCCGCCGGCCGGTCGAGCCGCTGCTGCCAGACGTCAGCTTCGTGCCGTACGGCGATGTCGCCGCGGTGACGGCGGCGCTGGCCGAACCCGGTCCGCCCGCGGCCGTCGTGGTCGAGCCGGTGCAGGGCGAGGGCGGCGTCGTGATCCCGCCACCAGGCTGGCTGGCCCGGGTCCGGTCCGCCTGCGACGAGGCCGGAGCCCTGCTCATCGTGGACGAGGTGCAGACCGGCCTGGGCCGGCTGGGTGCCTGGTGGGGCTGCGCCGCCGCCGGGGTGGTGCCGGACGTGCTGCTCACCGGCAAGGTACTGTCCGGCGGCGTCGTCCCGGTCGGCGCGGTGCTCACCGGCGAGCGGATCTTCGCCCCGCTGCACCGGGATCCGTTGCTGCACAGTTCGACCTACGCAGGCAACCCGCTGGCCGCCGCGGCGGCCACCGCCACCGTCGAGGTCCTGCACCGCGACGGCCTGATCGACGTGGCCGCCGATCTGGGCGCCCGGCTGCTCACCCGGATCAGCGCCCTGGTCGCCGGACGCGCCCCGGCGGCCGTCCCGGAGGTCCGCGGCCGCGGCCTGCTCATCGGCCTGGTCTGCCGGGATCCGTCGGTCGCCGCAGACCTGTTGCGACGCCTGCTGTCCCGTCAGGTCCTGGTCTCCTACTCGCTGAACTCCGGCACGGTCGTCCGGCTCACCCCGCCGGCCGTGCTGGAACCGGAACACGTCGACCGGCTGCTGGGCGCACTGGCCGACGCGCTCACCGGTCTCGACGACACGCTCTGAACGCCCGTCCCGTCCCGGCCCAACCTGGAGGCACCCGTCATGCACCACGTCACCGTCACCATGAGCGCACCGGTCCCCGTCGGTACGCCCGTGTCGGCCCGGGCCGACGACATCTTCACCTCGTTCACCGATCTCGGTTCGATCCCGACCCGCAGCGCAGCCGTGACCTCGGTCGAGGTGCAGGGAGACCCGACCGGTACCGGCGGCTCCCTGTCGCGCTGGAAGGTCCGCTTCGGCGGCGGCATGCTGCACTGGTCCGAGATCGACCGGCTCGACCCGGTCGCCCGCGAACTCGCGTTCGAGGTGGTCGACGGCGACATCCCCGACTTCTCCGGCCGCTGGCACGTCACGACCGCCGACGACCGGGTGGTCGCCAGCTTCAGCGCGACGTTCGACCTCGGTCTGCCCGAACTCGACGAGGCGCTGGCACCGGTGGCCGGACGCGAGCTGGTCACCGCGGTGACCGACATCCTGCGTGGGGTCCTGGGTCCGGGTGCGCGCAGCGACCGGGCCGAGCACCGGCCGGTGGTGCCGGCATGACCCTGCTCAGCGCCGGCACCACCGTCTCGCCGCGGCCGGCACTCCGGGAGGAGGTGACGGCCCGGGTGGTCACCGACGTCGACGACATCCCGGCGGCCGACTGGGCCGCCGTCACCGATCCCGACCGGCCGCTGTGGTCCCGGCAGGTGCTCCGGGCCGTGCAACGCAGTGGCATCGGGCCGGACCACACCGCCTTCGTGTGCCTGGAGCACCGGGGTGAGCTGGCCGCCGTGCTGCCGGTGGCGCGGTTCCGCCGACTGGATCTGCTCGGGCTGCTCAGCCGGAGCACCCGGCAGTCGCTGTCCCGGCCGGCCCGGTGGACGCGCCGGCTGGGCCGGCTGGACCCGTTCACGATCGACGCCGTGTTCGCCGGCCACCTGCTGACCGACGGCGGTCTGGCCCGACGCCCCGCCCACCCGGGGACGGGCCGGGCGCCGGACCTGTCGGCGCTGGGTGAGGCAGCCCTGGCCGCCGTGCTGACCTGGGCCCGCACCGTCGGCGGCCGGTGGGTGGTGTGGAAGGACCTGCCCGACGAGGACCTGGCCGCCGTCCGACCCGCCGCGACGGCTCGGGGCTGCACCGTCCTGCCGGCCCAGCCGGACACCGTGCTGCCGCTGACCGGCGGCACCTTCGACGAGTGGCTGGCCGGCCTGCCCGGCCGACCGCGGCGGAACACCCGGTCCAAGCTGCGGCGGTTCGCCGCCGCCGGCTTCCAGCTGCGCGAGCTGAGCGGCACCGTGCCACCGGAGGCCCTGCCCGCCCTGGCCGCCGGCTACCGGCAGGTGCTGGACCGGGCGGAGAACCGGTTGGAGACACTCACCGAACGGTTCCTCGCCGACGTCGTCCGCAGCGAGCCCCAGCTCGACGGCCCGGACGCCCCCGATGTACGGCTCATCGTGGCCGGCGACCCGACCGACCCCGCCGGGTTCCTGCTCTGGTTGCGTCGCGGGCGCGGCGCCGCCGCCCTGCGGGTCGGCCTGGACTACGCCCGGGCCACCGACGCCGGGGTGTACCACCGGGTCCACCTGCACGGCATCGACCTGGCGCTGCAGGCCGGCTGCCGGGAGATGGAGTTCTTCCAGACCGCCTACGAGGCCAAGCGGGAACTCGGGTGCGCGCTCGTGGCGCGGTCCAACCTGGTGTGGCACACCGACCCGGTGCTGCGCCGGCTGGTGCTGCCCCGGCTGCGCCGGCTGGTCGCCGGATGACGGCGCACGCGCCCCGGTTACGGTGACGTCCATGACCGACACCGTCGACTACACCGGGCACGTCGACCCGGGCGGGGCTCCGGCGACCCGGGTGCTGCCGGACGTCACCATCACCAAGTTGTCCGTCGGACCGACCGACAACAACGCCTACCTGCTGGTCTGCCGGCGCACCGGTGACGGGTTGCTCATCGACGCGGCCAACGACAGCGAGCGCATCGCCGACCTGCTCGGCGACGGACCGGACCGGCCCCGGTTGCGCAGCATCGTCACCACCCACCGGCACGACGACCACTGGCAGGCACTCGGCGCGGTGGCCGGGCAGACCGGCGCCAACCTGTACGCCGGCACGGCGGACGCCGAGGCGCTCCCGGTGCCCACCGACGTGCCGTTGGACCAGGGTGACACCGTGCCGCTGGGCGACGCCCAGCTGTCGGTCATCGCGTTGCGGGGCCACACCCCCGGCTCCGTGGCGCTGCTGTACCTGGACCCGCACGGCCACCCGCACCTGTTCACCGGCGACTCGCTGTTCCCCGGCGGCCCGGGGAAGACCTGGAGTCCGGCCGACTTCGATTCGCTGATGACCGATCTGGAGCAGCGGGTGTTCGACGTGCTGCCGGACGAGACCTGGGTGTACCCGGGGCACGGCGACGACACCACGCTCGGCGTCGAGCGACCGCACCTGGGTGAGTGGCGCGCCCGCGGCTGGTGATCGCCCGGTGGTGACCGGACCACCGCTGACCGGTCCGGACGGCCCGTGCCGTCGATGGTGAGATGACGGCCGTGGAGCATCTGCTGCCCGTCGTGGGGCTGGTCGTCGGGGTCATCGTGGTCACCGGGCTGTCCGGGCGGATCGGTGTCCCGGCGCCGATCGCGCTGGTGCTCATCGGGGTCGGGGCGTCGTTCGTGCCGGGGGTCCCCGGATACGCGGTCGACCCGGAGTTCGTGCTGTCGGTGCTCATCCCACCGCTGCTCTACGCCGCGGCGGTGGAGTCGTCGGTGCTGGCCATCCGCACCGTGCTCCGGTCGATCATCCGGCTCAGCGTCGGACTGGTGCTGGTCACCGCGTTCGCGGTCGGTGCCGTGCTCAGCCTGGTGGTGCCGGTCATCCCGTTCACCGCCGCCCTCGCGCTCGGGGCGATCGTGGCCCCACCCGACGCGGTGGCCGCCGTGGCGGTGGCCCGCAGGGTCGGCCTGCCGCGCCGGGTGCTGGTCCTGCTCGAGGGCGAGTCCCTGTTCAACGACGCCAGTTCGCTGGTGCTGCTCCGGGTGGCCACTGCGGCTCTGGCCACCGGTGCGCTCGCCTGGGGCGCGGCCGCGCTGGACTTCCTGTGGGCCTCGGTGGGTGGGCTGCTCATCGGCGCGGCCGTCGGCCTGGTCGCCTCGTGGACCCGGCGACGGCTGGGCGGCGCCCTGGCCGTGACGGCGTTCTCCCTGGTCATCCCGTACGTGGCGTACCTGGCCGCGGAGGCCGCGGGAGCGTCCGGGGTGCTCGCGGTGGTGGTTGCCGGGCTGGTGCTGGGCTACCGCTCGCCCACCGAGGAGGCGGCCCTGGTGCGGCTGACGGAGACCGCCACCTGGGAGTCACTGCGCTACGTCCTCGAGGGCATCGTCTTCGCGCTCATCGGTCTGCAGCTGCGACACCTGGTCGGCGACCCGGCCGTCCGCCCCGACCACCTCACCGGGGCCGTCGCCGTGGTGCTGGCCACCGTCGTGCTGGTCAGGCCCGCCTACCTCTTCCTCGGGGCCGGGTTGACCCGGCTGGGCCGCTGGGCCCAGTACCGGTGGGGCCGTGAGATCGGCGACGACGGGCGCGACCGTCCCGCTCCGCCGACCTGGCGTGAGCAGGCGGTGATGTCGTGGGCGGGGATGCGCGGCGTGGTCTCCCTGGCCGCCGCCCAGACCCTGCCGCTGGAGACCCCGTACCGATCGACGCTGATCCTGGCCACCGTCGCGGTCATCCTGGCCACGCTGGTGCTGCAGGGCCTGTCGTTGCCCTGGGTGATCCGTCGGCTGGGGGTGGCCGGCGATCCGCGCGGCGATCTGGACCGGGAACGCGCCGCCGCCTCGGCACAGGCCGGCGCGGCCATCGCCGCCCGCGTGGAGCAGTTGATCGTCGACGGGTCGGTGACCGCCCAGCAGGGCCACCACATGCGTCGCTGGCTGGCCGTGCGCGACTGGCACAGCTGGGACGATGCCGATACCGATACCGATACCGGTGCGGAGGCCGGTCGTGCCGCCGGGCCGGACGCCGCCGGGTCGCCGGGGCGGGTGGTGCACAGCCGACTCGACTGGCAGCAGGACCTCATCGACGTGCAGCGGGACGTCTTCATCACGATGCGCAACGCCGGCGACCTGTCCGAGGAGGCGCTGCGTGAGCTGCAACACGACCTCGATCTCGAGGAGGCCCTGCTCGGGCGTCGGACGGAGGCGCTCAGCGGGCACCTCACCGAACTGCCGACCGGCCGGGACGAGCCGGACGACGGGGTTCCGGCCGAGCGGGGTGCGCGGGACCGTCGTTCCTGATCGGCGTCGGTGGGACCGGCGCGACCTGGTCCGGCCGGTGATCGGCCCGGTGCTGGCGGCGCGCTCTGGCAGGCTGGTCGGATGGTCTCGGTGGAGCCGGCGCAGCCGGTGCGGTCAGCAGTGCCCGGTGTCGCCACTGGGTCGGCCCGGTGGTGACGGTGCGTCGATGGCTCCGGACCCCGGCGCGCCGGTGGACCACCCTGGGCGTGGTGCTCGCGGTGCTGGCCCTGGTGGCCGTGGTGGTGTGGCCGAGCGCGGCGCCGGCGCGGGTGTCGTCGTCCGAGCAACGGATCAGCGCCCCCGGCGGGCCGGGGGTGGCCGAGCCGGTCGAGCTCGACACCACGCTGTACCTCCCGGAGTCCACGCCCGCGCCGGCGGTGCTGTTGGCGCACGGCTTCGGTGGATCGAAGGCGTCGCTCACCGATCAGGCGCAGCAACTGGCCCGGGACGGGTTCGTGGTGCTGACGTACTCGGCGCGCGGCTTCGGCACCTCCACCGGGCAGATCGCACTGGACTCGCTGGACCACGAGATCCCGGACGCCCGCGCCCTGGTCGACTGGCTGGCGGAGCGTCCCGAGGTCACGCTGGACGCACCGGGTGATCCCCGGATCGGCGTGACGGGCGGGTCCTACGGCGGCGCCCTGTCGCTCATGCTGGCCGGCACCGATCCGCGGATCGACGCGCTGGCTCCGGTGATCACCTGGAACGACCTGGGCGATGCGCTGTTCCCCAATGCGCTGGCCGACGCGGACACGCTGTCGGCGGCCACCCCGGCCGCGGCCGGTGACGCCGGGGACGGCGTGTTCAAGCGCGGCTGGGCAGCGGCGCTCATCGCGTCGGTGACCACCGGCGCGTCGCTGACCGGCACCCTGGGCGTGGCCGAGGGCGACACCGGCGACACGGGTTTCGCCGGACCGGGGTCCGGGGGCGGCGGCAGCGACGACGGCCAGGACGGCTCCGCGCCGCCGGACGCCGGGACCGACGGCAGCGCACCGACCGGGACCGACGGTGCTCCGTCGCTGCCGACGGCCGGCGGCATCGGCGTCCAGGCCAGCTGCGGCCGACTCATGCTGGAGCTCTGTGCGGCGTACTCACTGGCGGCCGAGACCGGCCGGCTGGGACCGGATCTGGCGGCGCTGCTGGAGCGGTCCAGCCCGGCCACGGTCGCCGGTGACATCACCGCGCCCACCCTGCTGGTGCAGGGCGAACGGGACACGCTCTTCGGCCTGGACCAGGCCGACGCCAACGCCCGGGCGATCGCGGCCAACGGCGCCACCGTCGCGGTCAGTTGGTACAACGGCGGGCACGATGGCGGGTCCCCGGACAGCGACACCGAGCAGCGCATCACCGACTGGTTCCGCCACTGGTTGGCCGGGACCGGGCCGGAGCCGTCCACCGCGTTCCGCTACACCGTCGACGGTCCGGTCAGTGACACCGGCCGGGCCCGCAGCCGCACCCTGCAGGCGGCCGACTACCCGGGGCTCGACCCGGCCGCCGGTCCGACCTCCGAGACGCCGCGGCAGCCGGTGGGTCTGACCGGCAGCGCCCAGGTGATCGTCAACCCGCCGGGCGGGCAACCGGCCGCCGTGTCGTCGTTGCCGGGCCTGGGCGGACTGGCGTCGTCGGTGCTGTCCACCTTCGGCGGCGGTCTGCCCGGTCAGACCGCCCGCTTCACCTCCGAGCCGATGGCCGACCTCACCGTGCTGACCGGCACGTCCCGGGTGGCCCTGTCGATCAGCCGCGTGCCGGTGCCCGCGTTGCCGGGCACGTCCGCCGCGACCTCGGCTGCCGACGACGATCCGGGCGCGGTGCTGTTCGCCTCGCTGGCCAAGGTGACCCCGGGCGGGGTGCGGACCCTGGCCGGCGGCGCTGTCGCGCCCATCCGGATCACCGACCTGCCCGCCGACGGGTCCCCGGCGACCGTGGTGGTCGATCTGCCGGCGTCGGCGTTGCAGGTCGAGGCGGGCAGCTCCGTCGAGGTCTCCATCGCCACCACCAACCAGGCGTTCGCCGGGTCGACCGAGCCGTCGGTGTACCGGGTCGCGCTGGCCGATCAGGCCGCGGTGGCGTCGGCCCTCGGGACCGCCGGCCGGGACGCGGGCGCGATCGGTCTCGACACCGCCTCGCTCAGCGCGCCGGAGGTCGGCGGCGAGCGGGTGGGTGACTCGGAGATCCCGGTGCCGCAGCTGGTCGGCCTGGTGCTGCTGGCCGGGCTGGTCGTGGTCGCGCTGCTCATCGGCGGCCGCCGGTTCGGCCGCGGCAGCAGCCGGGCCCCGGATCCCGCCCTGGCCGAGGTCCCACTGGCCATCACCGGACTGCGCAAGCAGTACCCGGGCGGCGTGCCGGCGGTTCAGGACGTGAGCTTCCGGGTCGAGGCCGGCCAGGTGCTGGGGCTGCTCGGGCCCAACGGCGCCGGCAAGACCACGACGCTGCGCATGGTCATGGGGCTGATCAGCCCGTCCGCCGGCGAGATCCGGGCGTTCGGCCGCGTCGTCCATCCGGGCGCGGAGATCCTGTCCCGCATCGGCAGCTTCGTGGAGGGCTCCGGGTTCCTGCCGCACCTGTCCGGCCGGGCCAACCTGGAGCTGTACTGGAAGGCCACCGGCCGACCCGCGGAGGACGCCCACATGGACACGGCGCTGGCCATCGCGGGCCTGGGCGCCGCGGTGGAACGCAAGGTGCGAACCTACTCGCAGGGCATGCGGCAGCGGCTGGCCATCGCCCAGGCGATGCTGGGCCTGCCGGAACTGCTGTTGCTCGACGAGCCGACGAACGGACTCGACCCGCCGCAGATCCACGCCATGCGCGAGGTGCTGCAGCGGTACGCCGCGACCGGCCGCACGGTGCTGGTGTCCAGCCACCTGCTGTCCGAGGTCGAGCAGACCTGCTCGCACGTCGTGGTGATGCACAAGGGCCGCACCATCGCGACCGGGACGGTGGCCGAGCTGATCGCCGGATCCGGCGAGACGGTGTTCGGGCTGGACCGGGCCGAGGACACCGAGACCACCGTCCGGGTGCTGCGGGACGAGCTGGGGCTGCGCGCACTTGAGGTCACCGAGGCCGGTGTCCAGGTCGACCTGGGCCGGGTGCCCGCGTCGACCGCGGTGGCGGCGCTGGTCGGGGCCGGGGTGGCGGTGTCGGCAGTGGCCCCGCGGAACCGGCTGGAGGACGTGTTCCTGGCCATGGTGGGTGAATCGGTCGACCCGGCGGCCGGGGACGGTGCGATGACCGGCGAGGCGGCTCCGTCGACGGGGTCGCCGACCGGGGCCGGCGACGATCGAGAGGTGCGGGTATGAGCCAGGTCCACGACCGGTCCGGTCGCGAACGGTTCCGGGAACACAGCACCGAGGTGGCGGTGACCGCGATGGAGACGGTCGGTGCCAAGGTGCCGACCTCGACGTCCGGTGCTCCGGCGGGGTTCCGGTCCGACCACACCCTGCCGGTGGCGGTCGAGCTGCGCCGCCAGCTGCGCCGACGGCGCACCCAGCTGGCACTGGTGCTGATGGCGCTGCTGCCGATCATCCTGGTCGTCGCGTTCGCCTTCGACGACGGCGACACCGGCGGCTCGGTGTCCCTGGTCGACCTGGCCACCACCAGCGCGACCAACTTCGCGGTGGTCTGTCTGTTCTTCTCGGCCAGCTTCCTGCTCATCGTGGTGATCGCGCTCTTCTTCGGCGACACCATCGCCTCCGAGGCGTCCTGGTCGTCGCTGCGCTACCTGCTGGCCATGCCGGTGCCGCGGATCCGGCTGCTCCGGCAGAAAGTGATCGTGGCCGGGCTGCTGTCGGTGGCCGCGCTGCTCGTGCTGCCCGTCGTCGCCGTGGTCGTCGGGCTCATCGCCTACGGCGGCGGCCCGCTGGCCACCCCGGTCGGTGAGCAGCTCTCGTTCGGCACGGCACTGCTGCGGCTGGCGCTCATCCTGGCGTTCATCGCGGTGCAACTGGCCTGGGTGGCCGGGCTGGCCCTGATGCTCAGCGTGCTCACCGACGCCCCGCTCGGGGCGGTCGGCGGCGCGGTGCTGCTGTCGATCCTGTCGCAGATCCTCAACCAGATCGAGGCGCTCGGGGTCATCCGGGACTGGCTGCCCACGCACTACTCGTTCGCCTGGACCGGGGCGCTGGTCAACCCGATCCGCTGGGACGACATGATCCGCGGTGGCTTCATCAGCCTGCTCTACGCGGTGGTGTTCGCGACCATCGCGGTGGTGCGGTTCCGGCGCAAAGACATCACCAGCTGACCCCGCCCGCCCGGCGTGCGGGTGCGCAGGCCGGGCGGAACCGGATCACTGCACGCAGAACTCGTTGCCCTCCGGGTCGGCCATCACCCAGAAGTGCTCGCCGAACTGACCGGTCCGCTCCTGGACCCGGGTGGCGCCGGCGGCCACCAGTGCTTCGACGTGCGCCTGGACCGCGACCCACTCCACCTGCTTGCGCCGGTCCGGGTCCTCGGTGTCGTCGGGCGCGCCGAGCCTGCCGGCGTTCACGTCCAGGTGGACGCGGTTCTTGACCGTCTTGCCCTCCGGCACCTTCTGGAAGAAGATCCGCGGCCCACGACCGTCCGGATCGACGATGGCGCTGGCGTCGTCCCAGTGCTCCTCCGGGACGTCCATGGCCCGCAGGGCGTCCGGCCAGGAATCGAACCCCGGCGGCGGGTCGTCCAGCCGGTAGCCCAGCGCGAGGGCCCAGAACCCGGACAGCGCGCCGGGAGCGTTGGCGTCGAAGGTGATCTGGACGGGCACGGCCATGGGTCGCCTCCAGGGGTCCGGGGCCACGGGGCGGCCCGGGTGCGGTCGTCGGCGACCGTTCGTGGTCGCCCGACTGTCGCCACGGTGGCAGGTGCAGCGGACATGTCCGGTCCGCTGGGGAGCGCGCGGTCGGGTCCGTGTGTCGGGCGGCGATGATCGTCAGGCCCCGGACGGGTCCACCCCGACGGGGGCGGTGACCGCGTGACCCGATCACCCCGCCCGAGCCGCTGCCCACGTCGCTGTTCCTGCGACGGGACCCCGCCGGCACCACCCGGAGTCTGATCGTCGCATCACCTCCGACGACTTAGCGTCGTCGACCGCCGACGCGGTCGCGGCCGGGCCAGGGCGCTCGGGCCGGAGGAGCTGGACGGGTTCCGCTGGTCGACCCTGGAGGACCCCGAGGGCAACCGGTTCACCTTCAACGCTCCCCCGCCGCGCTGAACGGTCGACCGGTCGATCCGGACCTGCAGGATCGGCGGCACCCTGGCGAGCTCGGCGGGGGGGGGGGGGGGGGGGGGGGCCCCCCCCCCCCCCCCCCCGCCCCCCCCCGGCGTCAGCGCACCACCGACAACTTCGCGCGACCCTTCTTGCCCCTGCCGCCGCCCGGCTCGTCGTCGTCCGGGGCGTCGGTGACGCCGGTGGCGTCCATCCCGCGGATCTCCTTCTTCAGCTCGGAGATCTCGTCGCGGAGCCGGCCGGCCAGTTCGAACTGCAGCTCGCGGGCGGCGGCCATCATCTGGTCGGTCAGCTGCTGCACCAGGTCGGCGAGCTCGGAGCGGGCCATACCCGCCGTGTCGTGCCCGACGTACACCCCGGAGCTCGCCCCACCCGCCTCGCCGGCGGCCCGGCGGCCGCGGGAGGCGTTGCGGCCGGAGCCGCCGGTCTTCACCTTGCCCCGACCGCGGCCGCCGCGGTCGTCGGACTGCTCGAGGACCTGTTCCTCGGCCTCGGCGTAGACCCGCTCCAGGATGTCGTTGATCTTCTTGCGCAACGGCTTCGGGTCGATGCCGTGCTCGCGGTTGTACGCCATCTGCTTCTCGCGGCGCCGGTTGGTCTCGTCGATGGCGTACTCCATCGACGGGGTCATCTTGTCCGCGTACATGTGGACCTGGCCGTTGACGTTGCGCGCGGCGCGGCCGATGGTCTGGATGAGGGACCGCTCGGATCGCAGGAAACCCTCCTTGTCGGCGTCCAGGATGGCCACCAGCGACACCTCTGGCAGGTCGAGACCCTCACGCAGCAGGTTGATGCCGACCAGCACGTCGTACTCGCCCATCCGCAGTTCGCGGAGCAGCTCGACCCGGCGCAGGGTGTCCACCTCGGAGTGCAGGTACCGCACCCGGATCCCCAGCTCCAGCAGGTAGTCGGTGAGGTCCTCGGCCATCTTCTTGGTCAGCGTCGTGACCAGCACCCGCTCGTCCTTGTCGGTCCGTTCGCGGATCTCACCGACCAGGTCGTCGATCTGGCCCTTGGTGGGCTTGATGACCACCTCGGGGTCGACCAGCCCGGTCGGCCGGATGACCTGCTCGACGAACTCGCCCCCGGCCTGGCCGATCTCGTAGCTGCCGGGGGTGGCCGACAGGTAGACGGTCTGGCCGATGCGATCCGCGAACTCCTCCCAGGTCAGCGGGCGGTTGTCCATCGCCGAGGGCAGCCGGAACCCGTGCTCGACCAGCACCCGCTTGCGGGAGGCGTCCCCCTCGTACATGGCGCCGATCTGCGGCACGGTGACGTGCGACTCGTCAATGACCAGCAGGAAGTCGTCCGGGAAGTAGTCGATGAGGGTGGCCGGCGCGGATCCGGCCGGGCGGCCGTCGATCGGCCGCGAGTAGTTCTCGATGCCGGAGCAGAAGCCGACCTGGCGCATCATCTCGATGTCGTAGGTGGTCCGCATGCGCAACCGCTGCGCCTCGAGCAGCTTGCCCTGTCGCTCGAAGTCCGCCAGTTGTTGCTCCAGCTCGGCCTCGATGGTGCCGATCGCCTTCTCCATCCGATCCGGACCGGCCACGTAGTGGGTGGCCGGGAAGATGCGCAGGTCCTGCACCTCGCGGACGGTGTCACCGGTGAGCGGGTGCAGGTAGTGCAGCCGTTCGATCTCGTCGCCGAAGAACTCGATGCGGATCGCGAGTTCCTCGTAGGCCGGGATGATCTCGACCGTGTCACCGCGGACCCGGAACGAACCCCTGGTGAAGGCCAGGTCGTTGCGGGAGTACTGGACCTCGACCAGCGCGCGCAGCAACGAGTCGCGGTCCATGGTCTGGCCCACGGCGACCGGCAGCGACCGGTCCAGGTAGGACTGCGGCGTGCCCAGGCCGTAGATGCAGGACACCGACGCGACCACGATCACGTCGCGCCGGGACAGCAGCGACATGGTCGCCGAGTGCCGCAGCCGCTCGACGTCCGAGTTGATCGACGAGTCCTTCTCGATGTAGGTGTCCGTCTGCGGGACGTACGCCTCGGGCTGGTAGTAGTCGTAGTACGAGACGAAGTACTCGACCGCGTTGTGCGGGAAGAGTTCACGGAGCTCGTTGGCCAGCTGGGCAGCCAGGGTCTTGTTCGGCGCCATCACCAGCGTGGGCCGCTGCAGCTTCTCGATGAGCCACGCAGTGGTCGCCGACTTGCCGGTGCCGGTGGCCCCGAGCAGGACGACGTCCTTCTCGTTGGCCCGGACGCGACGCTCCAGCTCTGCGATCGCCTGCGGTTGGTCGCCGGACGGCTGGTACTCGCTGACCACCTGGAAGCGACCCGACGTGCGCGGGATGTCCCCGACGGGCCGGAACTCCGACTGCGCCAGCACAGGGTGTTCGGTTGCGAATGCCACGGTCAACAGGGTACGCGGGACCCCCGACAAGTGGCCTGACCTGCGGGTTCAGTACGGTGGTCGGGTGATCACGGCAGCCGTCACCGGAGGGATCGGATCCGGCAAGTCGACGGTGTCGCGTCGGCTGGCCGAGTTGGGGGCGGTGGTGTCCGACTCCGACCAGCTGGCCCGTCAGGTGGTCGCCCCAGGCACCCCCGGGCTGGCGGCCGTGGCCGAGCGGTTCGGCGCCGGGGTGCTCACCGCGGACGGAGCCCTGGACCGGGCGGCGCTGGCCGCGATCGTCTTCGGCGATCCCGCCGCACGCCGCGACCTCGAGGCCATCACCCATCCGCTGGTGCGCCGGGCGTTCCGGGCCGTGCGGGACGGCGCCGCGCCCGGCGCAGTCGTGGTGAACGACATCCCGATCCTGACCGCGCTGGCCGTGGCGGCCTCCTTCCACCTGGTCATCGGGGTGACCGTGGACGACGATCGCCGGGTGGCCCGGCTGATCGACCGGGGCATGACCGAGGCCGACGCCAGGGCCCGGATCGCCGCCCAGATCGGCGACGCGCAGCGGCGTCCGCTGTGCGACGTCTGGCTGGACAACAACGGCGTCCTGGACGCGCTCGTCAGGCAGGTGGACCGGGTGTGGTCGGAGCGGCTGGTGCCGTTCGCGGCGGCCGTGGGTGACGACGCGGCAGCGCCGCGGTCGCCGGCACCGGTCGCCACGGATCTCAGCCCGGACGACCGCGCCCGCGTGCAGGCGCGGCTGGCGCTGGCCGTCGGCACGGACGTCGTCGACGACGAGCGCGGCCGGTTCCGCGCCGAGATTCCGGCCGGCCGCACCGACGAGGCGATCGCGGCGCTGCACCGGGCCGGCTGGCTGCCGGTCCCGTCGGTTCCGTCGCTCCAGCCGCACGATGGCCCCGGCGACCCGGTGCTGCGGTCGGCCGATCCGGGCGCGCCGACCGAGATCGTGCTGCGCGGCTGACCCGGCCCGGGCTCAGGTGTTCTTGAGCACTCGGGTCAGGACGGTGTCGGCCAGCTGCGGCAGGCCGGCCTCGAGCGTCGCGTCGTCGGCCTTGCCACCGGCGACCACGATCGACAGTGTCCAGCTGTCGTAGGGCAGCACGATGAGACCGCCGTCGCGCAGCAGGATCTCGGCGCCGAATCCCTGCACCTGAGCCTCGGCCACCTTCGCCCCGAGGTCCCGTTCGGCCGTGACGGTCGCCGCGACCTGCGCGGTCGCCGCGGCGGCGTCGGTGTACTGGGTGAGCAGGATCGTCACGTCGCCGGACTTGTTGTCGGCCGTGCCGTAGAGGCACTTGATGCGCCCGGTGACCCCGCGGTCCGGGTTGGCCACGTCCTGGATCCGGGCCCGGGTGTCGGCGATGTCGGCGTTCAGCGTGCGCTTGACGTCGGCCGCGTTCATCAACGCCGCGCAGTCGTTGGTCAGCGGGTCGACCTGCACGGTCGGCGCCGCCGACGAGCTGGTGGTCGACGGGGTGGCGGGCGTGGTGGCGGGCGCGGAGCTGTCGGTCGCCGGTGCGCCGGTGCTGTCGGGGGCGGTGCCGTCGGTGGCGCCGGCCGCGGCGGTGTCGGCGGTGGATGCCGCCGTCACCGTCTCGTTCACGGTGACGGTGCGCCGTTCACCGGTGCCGGATCCACAGGCACTGAGCAGCAACGCCACGACCGCGGTCGTCGCCGCGATCGATCCCCGCAGTCCGTTGGTCCGTCCGGGCACCGTGGCCCTCCCCCTGGCACGCATGCGGCCACCGTATCGGGTGGCGCGTCCGGGCCCGGTCAACTCGACCGGGCGACACACAGCGCCGAGACAACGGTTCGGACACGTCCGGAGCGAGGACGCAGCGACCATCGAGCACGGATCGGAGCCGCAGCGGCAGCCGAGGACGACGACGGGGCCGCCACCGGATCGGTGACGGCCCCGTCGCGGAGGACCTGCTGCGGCTCAGCGGAGCCGCGGCGAGCGGGATCCGCTCAGTTGCCGGCGAGGCGGGCGCGCAGGGCGGCCAACTGCTCGTCGTCGACCAGCGAGTTCCCGCCGCCCTGACCCTCCGGCGCGGACGTGGCCGGGCCGGACGAGTAGTTGCTCGGCTCGGCCGCCTCGGCGTCGGCCTGCAGGGCCTTGGCGATCTGCTTGAGATGCGACTCGTAGACGGCGTGCGCGTCGGCGTACTGCTTCTCCCACGTCTCCCGCTGGGTGTCGTAGCCCTCGAGCCATTCGCCGCTCTCGACGTCGAAGCCCTCCGGCGGCAGGAAGTTGCCCGCGTCGTCGTAGTGGTCGACGACGCCGTACTGGGCGCGCACCTCGTCGAAGTCGGTCTCCGGGGTGATGCCCTCGTTGGCCTGCTTCAGCGACAGCGAGATCCGGCGACGGTCCAGGTCGATGTCGATGACCCGGACGAAGATCTCGTCGTCGACGGAGACGACCTGCTCCGGGATCTCCACGTGGCGGCCGGCCAGCTCGGAGATGTGGACCAGGCCCTCGATGCCGTCGTACACGCGGACGAACGCACCGAACGGCACCAGCTTGGTGACCTTGCCGGGGACGACCTGGCCGATGGCGTGGGTCCGGGCGAAGTGCCGCCACGGATCCTCCTGGGTGGCCTTGAGCGACAGGGAGACCCGCTCGCGGTCCATGTCGACGTCGAGGACCTCGACGGTGACCTCCTGGCCGACCTCGACGACCTCGCTCGGGTGGTCGATGTGCTTCCAGGACAGCTCGGACACGTGCACCAGGCCGTCGACGCCACCCAGGTCCACGAAGGCACCGAAGTTGACGATGGAGGACACGACGCCCTTGCGGACCTGGCCCTTGCCCAGCTGGTTGAGGAACTCGCTGCGGACCTCGGACTGGGTCTGCTCGAGCCACTGGCGGCGGGACAGCACCACGTTGTTGCGGTTCTTGTCCAGCTCGATGATCTTGGCGTCCAGCTGCCGGCCGACGTACGGCTGCAGGTCGCGGACGCGGCGCATCTCCACCAGCGAGGCGGGCAGGAAGCCACGGAGGCCGATGTCCAGGATGAGGCCGCCCTTGACGACCTCGATGACGGTGCCGGAGACGACGCCGTCCTCTTCCTTGATCTTCTCGATCGTGCCCCAGGCGCGCTCGTACTGCGCGCGCTTCTTGGACAGGATCAGACGGCCTTCCTTGTCCTCCTTCTGGAGGACCAGGGCCTCGACGTGCTCACCGAGCTCGACGACCTCGCTGGGGTCGACATCGTGCTTGATGGACAGTTCGCGAGAGGGGATGACACCCTCGGTCTTGTAGCCGATGTCGAGCAGGACCTCGTCGCGGTCGACCTTGACGATGGTGCCCTCGACGATGTCGCCATCGTTGAAGTACTTGATCGTCTGGTCGATGGCGGCCAGGAAGTCCTCAGCCGACCCGATGTCGTTGATGGCGACCTGCGGGACGGTGGCGGTAGGGGTGGACATGCGGTGAGTTGCTCCGGACGGTGGATCGGTGTCACACGGAGCGCTCCGGGCCCGGTTCCCCCCAGCCGGTGCTGCCGCCGGGGCGAGTGCGATCTGCTCCATACCGAGACAGCACAGACCCACAGCGCACCGACCATGTTACCCCTGATCACCAGGCCCGGGTCAACCCGGGTCACGCCTGGTCAGCGCGGGGCCGCAGACCGGGCGCCGAGCCACTGCAGACCCACCGCAGACCTACCATCCGCGCGTGACCGGCACACCGTTGGGACCGACCCGCCCCCGCATCATGCCCGCCGACCAACCGACCTCGAGCCGGGCGAACCGGCGCTGGTGGGACGCGGACGCCGACGACTACCACGCCGAGCACGGCGCCTTCCTGGGCGACGCCGACCTGGTCTGGTGCCCGGAGGACCTGCGGGAGTCGCAGGTCGGGCTGCTGGGCGAGCTGACCGGCCGGCGGGTGCTGGAGGTCGGCTGCGGCGCCGCCTCGTGCGCGAGGTGGGTCCGTCGCCAGGGCGCCGACGTGGTCGCCTTCGACCTGTCGGCCGGGATGCTGGAGCACGCCCGGGCCGGCGCCGGCCGGACCGGCACCACGGTGCCGCTGGTGCAGGCGGACGTGTGCGCCCTGCCGTTCGCCGACGGCGCGTTCGACGTCGCCTTCTCCGCCTTCGGCGCGGTGCCGTTCGTGGCCGAGTCCGGGTCGGCCATGACCGAGGTGGCCAGGGTGCTGCGTCCGGGTGGCCGCTGGGTCTTCTCGGCCACCCACCCGATGCGCTGGATGTTCGCCGACGATCCCGGTCCGGCCGGATTGACCGTCATCCAGTCCTACTTCGACCGCACCCCCTACGTGGAGGTGGACGAGGCGGGCGTGCCCGCCTACGTGGAGCACCACCGCACCCTGGGCGACCGGATCCGCGAGCTCGTCGCCGCGGGGTTCACCGTGCTCGACGTGATCGAGCCGGAGTGGCCGGAGGGGTTCACCGGAACGTGGGGCCAGTGGTCGCCGGAGCGGGGTGCGCTGTTCCCGGGCACCGCGGTGTACGTGTCGGAGCGCCGGATCGGGTGATCATGGTCCCGGCCCGCGCTTCCACCTGATCGGGGCCCGGACACCCGGCACCCGGTCTCGTATCGTGACGACGTGATCACTTCCAGTTCGGGAACGGTGCGGCCGGCGCCGAGCGCGGCGGCCGTGGCTCCGGGCGGTCGTGGTGTCCGCTGACCGGGCGACCCGGCACACCGGCCTGATCCACCCCGTGTCGCCGACCGACGGCGACGTCCGGGCGCTGGTCCGGACCGGTGCCGAACGGGCGGACGCCGACGAGGCGGCCCGGCTGCAGGCGCTGCACGCCCTGCAACTGCTGGACACCGAGCCCGAGGAGCGGTTCGACCGCATCACCCGGCTCGCGCAGAAGCTGTTCGACGTGCCGATCGCCCGGGTCGACCTCATCGATGCCACCCGGCAGTTCGTGAAGTCCTCCCAGGGACTGCCCGTCGAGCACAGCGCCCGGCAGGACTCGTTCTGCGACGTGACCATCCGGTCCGAGGGGGCGCTCGTCGTCCCGGACGCGGGTCGGGACCACCGGTTCCGCGACAACCCGTTCGTGAGCGCACATCCCAACGTCCGCTTCTACGCCGGCACACCGCTGCACGCCGACGGTGGGCACCGCGTCGGCGCGCTGTGCATCGTCGACACCCGGGCCCGGACCTTCGACGAGGCCCAGACCGAACTGCTCAACGACCTGGGCAGGTGGGTGGAGCAGGAGTTCGTCGCCCGCGAGGAGCACCGCCGCACCCTGGCCATGCAGACCGTGCTGCAGCCGGCGGGTCTGCCGGTGCTGCCGGGCTTCGCGTTCGCGGCGACCTCGATGGCCGTGACCGGGGTGAGCGGTGACCTGTGGGACTGGCGGGCCCGGTCGGGCAGCGTCAACCTGATGATCGCGGATGCGATGGGCCACGGGGCCGCCGCGGCCATCATGGCCACCAACCTGCGGGCGTCGATGCGCACGATGATGAACCTGGTGGAAGCCGGAGCCGTGCACTGGGACCGGTCCGACTCCGCAGTGCCGGGCGGGTCGACGCCGGCCCGGCAGGTGGACGGCGCCTTCGCCAAGGTGCTCACCGTGGCAGCCGGCACCGTGGCTGAGTACCTGGACCGCTCCGACATGTTCATCACACTCTTCGCCACCCGGATCAACCCGGACGGAACGATGCTGTCGGTGGACGCGGGCCACGGACTGACCGTGATCGTGCGGGCGGACGGCGGCTGCGAGCACCTGGTGACCACCGAGCTGCCCATCGGCATCAACCCCGACCTGGTCTGGACGCCGCGCGAGCACGTGCTGCACCCCGGCGACGCCATGATCATGTTCACCGACGGCCTGCTCGACCTGTTCGACGGCACCCTGGCCAGTCTCCCGGAGCTCGAACGCATCGTCCGCAGCGCCGACCATCCGCAGGACTGGATCGACGCGATCACGCGCCGGGTCCAGACCCGCGGCGCGGTCCCGGACGACATCACTGTCGTGGCGGTGCGCCGTGACCGCTGATCCCGACCGTCCCCACCCACGTCCGCAGTCCACTCCGAACCCGCTGAGGAACCGATCGTGACCGACTACACCATCAGTCATCCGTCCCCCGGAGCTGCGGTCATCGCCGTGACCGGGACCCTGAACGTGGTGTCCGCCCGCGGGTTCCGCGAGGCGATCGGCGACGCCGTGGACCGTGCCCCCGGCCAGCGGGTGGTCGTCGACCTCGCCGGCGTACCGACCATCGACTCGTCCGGCCTCGGCGCCCTCATCGGTGGGCTCAAGGCCGCCCGGGCCGCCGGCGGCGACCTGCGCATCGCCGCGGCCAACCAGCAGGTGATCACCGTGCTGGAGCTGACCAACCTGAACCGGGTGCTGCAGCCGTACCCGTCGGTCGCCGACGGACTGGGCGACGCCGCCGGTGGGCCGGTCGCCGCCGAGTCGGCCACGGCTGCGGGGTCCGCCCGATGACCACCATGCACGGGCAGTCGGCCACGCACACCGCCGAACTGCGCTGCATCGTCGACGAGTCCTACCTCGACCAGGTGCACGAGATGCTCGACGGGCTCTGGCACACCGCGGCCGTGGCCCAGGAGGACGCGATGCGCTTCGGCATCGCCGCCCTGGAGATCGCCGGGAACCTGTTGCAGCACGGTCTGTTCGACCAGCCGTTGGTGCAGTCCGGTGACCAGGTCGTGGTGGCCGAGTGGACCGTGGAGGTGGACAGGTCGGCGATCCGCGCCCGCTGCCGGGACAGCTCGGCCCCGATCGACGGCGCCGGGCTGCTCGCTGACCGCGATCCGGTCACGACGCTGGACGACCTCGGTTGCGAGCACGGGCGCGGCCTGGCGTTGGCCCGGCGGTCGGTCGACACCGTCGTCTACCGCCGGCTGGCCGATCCGGCCGGCTGGGTCAACGAGTGGACGCTGGAGCGCCGACGCAGCGCCTGACCGGCCTTGGGTACGGTGCCCGGATGTCGCCCGAGATCCCCACCGCCGTCGACAAGAGCGCGGCCGGCACCGGTGTCCGGCAGTACCACATCGGCGTCGCACCCGGTGAGGTCGGGACCGTGGCCCTGCTACCCGGAGACCCGTTCCGGGTGGCGCTCATCGCCGAGTTCCTCACCGACGTCACCGAGATCGCACACCGCCGCGAGCACCGGACCGTCACCGGGCGGTACCGCGGCAAGCTCATCACGGCCACCTCGACCGGCATGGGCTGTCCGTCCACCGCGATCGCCGCGGAGGAGCTGATCCGGGTCGGCGTGACCTCGCTGATCCGGGTGGGCAGCAGCGCCGGGTTGCAGCCCGGCATCGCGCCCGGTGACCTGCTGGTCAGCGAGGGATCGCTGCGCAACGACGGCACCACCGCCGCCTACGTGCATCCCGGCTACCCAGCCGTTCCCGACCTGCCCATCACGGTGGAACTGCGACGGCAGGCGGACGCACGGGCGGCGGCCGAGCCCGACGCCGGCTTCCGCGTGCACTCCGGTATCAACGCCTCGGATGACGCCTTCTACGCCGAGACCCCTTCGTGGATCGCCGAACTCGCCGGCATGGGAGTACTGAACGTCGAGATGGAGAGCAGCGCGCTCTATGTGGTGGCCCGGCTGCGCGGGGTGCGGGCCGGGATGATCTGCGCCTGCTCCAGCAACCTGGTCGACGGCACCAGCGTGTACGAGGGCGCCGACACGCGGTTGCACGACGGGTGGCGCCGGAGCATCCGCGCCGCCCTGGACACCGCGGTGCAGCTGGACCTGTGAACCAGCCGACCGATCTGCCGACCGATCTGCCGATCAATCTGCACAGCCACCTGGAGGGCCGCGTCCGGCCGGACACCGCGGCGGACCTGGCCGCAGCGCTGGGCCTGGCCACGCCGCCCGGCGGCTGGACCGCCGCGCTCACCCTGCCCGGACCCGACACGCTCACCACCTACCTGGACCGGGTCGGCGCCAGCTACCCCTTCTTCACCGATCCGGACGCCATCGCCCGGGTGACCAGCGAGGCGGTGCAGGACGCGGCCGCCGACGGGCAGGCGTTCCTGGAGCTGCGGTTCGGGCCGGGGACGCACGCCCGGGCCACCGGCCGGGCGGTCGACGACGTGGTCGCGGCGGCGTGCGAGGGACTGATCGACGGGATGGAGCGCGCCGGCATGCCGGCCGGGCTGGTGCTGGCCGCGCTCCGGTCGCACGACGACGACACGAACCTGGCGGTGGCCCGGTCGGCGGCGCGGTTCGCCGGGGCCGGAGTGGTCGGCTTCGACCTGGCCGGGGACGAGCGCCGGTTCCCGGCGCTGGAGCGGTACCGGCCGGCGTTCGCGGTGGCGGCCGCGGCCGGGCTCGGCCTGACCTGCCACGCCGCCGAGGCCGCACCGGCCGCCGCGGCCCAGGAGGCGGTCGAGCGTTTCGGCGTGACTCGCATCGGGCACGGCGCGCACGTCGCCGCGGACCCGGTGGTGCTGGCCTGGCTGGTTGACCGGGGCGTGGTCGTCGAGGTGTGCCCGACGTCCAACTGGTACACCGGCGCCATCCCGACCGTCGAGGCGCACCCGGCCGCGACGTTCCGCCGGGCCGGCGTGCCGCTGGTGCTGGGCGACGACAACCCGGTGCAGACGGGGTCACCGCTGTCGGCTGAGCGGCGGGTGCTGGCCGAGCAGCTCGGCGTCGGCCCGGACGGGCTGGCCGAGGTCGACCGGACCAGCGTGACGGCCCTGTTCGCCGACGACTCGGTGCGGGCCGCGCTGGCGGCCCGGCTGCCCGGCTGACCCGCTGGACCCGGTCGTCGGCGCCGGTCGGGGTCCGCCGCGCAGGGAGCGCAGCGGCGCCGTCGGCGTCGAGACCGACCCATGATGGGCGGTTCCGTCCGGGCCTTCGTGAGCGGGCCGGCGCCGTCGGGTCAGTGCGCCGCCGCGTCCCAGTTCTCGCCGAACCCGACGGACACGTCCAGCGGCACATCGAGCTGGTAGGCGCCGGCCATCTCCTCACGGATCAACGCCTCCATGGCGTCCCGCTCGCCGGTGGCCACCTCGCAGACCAGTTCGTCGTGCACCTGCAGCAGCAGCTGGGACCGCAGCCCCTCGGCGCGGATCCGGCGCTGCACGTTCAGCATGGCCACCTTGATGATGTCGGCGGCGCTGCCCTGGATCGGCGCGTTCAGCGCGATCCGTTCCGCCATCTCCCGCCGCTGCCGGTTGTCGCTGGTCAGGTCGGGCACGTACCGGCGGCGACCGAACACCGTCTCGGTGTAGCCGTCCTTGCGAGCCTGATCGACGGTGTCCCGCAGGAAGTCCCGCACGCCGCCGAACCGGGCGAAGTAGGCGTCCATCTGCTCGCGGGCTTCCTCCACGCTGATCTTGAGCTGCCCGGACAGGCCGTAGGCCGACAGCCCGTAGGCCAGGCCGTACGACATCGCCTTGATGCGCCGGCGCATCTCCGGGTGCACCTGCTCGGCCGGGATGTCGAACGCGCGCATGGCCACGTAGGTGTGCAGGTCCTCGCCGGAGCGGAACGCCTCGATGAGCCCCTCGTCGCGCGAGAGGTGCGCCATGATGCGCATCTCGATCTGCGAGTAGTCCGCGGTGAGCAGCGTCTCGGTGCCCGCCGGCGCCACGAACGCCCGGCGGATGAGCCGGCCCTCGGCCGTGCGCACCGGGATGTTCTGCAGGTTCGGGTCGGTGGAGGACAGCCGGCCGGTCGCGGCCACTGTCTGCTGGTACGTGGTGTGGATGCGGCCGTCGTCGGCGACCGACTTGAGCAGTCCCTCCACCGTGGTCCGCAGCCGGGTGACGTCGCGGTGCCGCAGCAGGTAGGTCAGGAACGGATGACCGGTCTGCTCGTGCAGGGCGACCAGCGCGTCCGCGTCGGTGGTGTACCCGGTCTTGGTGCGCTTGGTCTTGGGCATGCCCAGCTCGTCGAACAGCACCACCTGCAGCTGCTTGGGCGACCCGAGGTTGACCTCGCGGCCGATCTCGCCGTACGCGGCCTGCGCCGCGTTGCTGGCCTCGGTGGCGAACTGCGACTGCAGTTCCTGCAGGTAGTCGACGTCGACGGCGATGCCGGCCCGCTCCATCTCGCCCAGCACGGTCATCACCGGCAGCTCGATGTCGGCCAGCAGTGGGGCCTGGCCGGTCTTCTCGAGCTGTTCCTCGAGCCGGGCGGCCAGGTCGATGACCGCCCTGGCCTGGACCATGTCCTTGACGTCCAGGACCTGATCGGCACCGTCGCCGCCACCCTGGGCCGCGGCCTCGCCGTCGCTCTCGAAGGTCAGCGCCAGCTGCGGTTCGGCCTCGGCCCCGTCGGGTCCGGTCGCGTCCAGGGTCCGGTGCAGGTAGCGCTGGACCAGGTCGCCCAGGTCGAAGGTGCGCTGGCCGGGCAGCACCAGGTAGGCGGCCAGCGCGGTGTCGTCGACGACCCCGTCCACCGGCAGCCCGCGGGCGACCAGGGCGTTGATCGCGGGCTTGAGGTCGTGGCCCACCTTGGTCGGCGTCGGATCGGCCAGCCAGGCCGCGACCGCGGCCTCGTCGTCGGCGGTCAGCTCGGTGAGGTCCAGCACCGCGGCGGTGCCGTCGTCGGCGGCGATCGAGATGCGGTGCGGGTCGCCCCCGCCCGGTGTCCAGGAGCCGCGGATGGTCAATCCGACGCGCTGTCCGACGGCGTGCTGGGCCAGCCAGGCCGGGACCGCGCCGGCCGCGAGCCGGTCGCCCTGGACGGCGAAGCCCTCGGTGCTGGTCTCGTCCTCCTGCTCGAAGGTCTCCAGCAGGCGCTCCCGGAGCACCCGGAACTGCAGGTTGTCGAAGATCCGGTGGACCGCCTCGCGGTCGTACGGCAGCGCGCGGAAGTCGCTGACCGGGTCCACGTCCAGTGGCACCTCCCGGACCAGCTCGGTGAGCCGGCGGTTCTGCAGCACCTGCGGCAGGGCCGCCCGCAGCGCGTCGCCGGCCTTGCCGCGGACCTCCTCGACCCGGTCGACCAGCGCGGTGAGCGATCCGAAGTCCCGGATCCACTTGGCCGCGGTCTTCTCCCCCACTCCGGGGATGTTGGGCAGGTTGTCCGACGGGTCGCCCCGCAGTGCGGCGAAGTCCGGGTACTGCGACGGCGTCAGCCCGTAGCGGGCGTCGACCTCCTCCGGCGTGATCCGGGCCAGCTCGGACACCCCGCGCTTGGGGTAGAGCACGGTGACCCGCGGATCCACCAGCTGGAACGAGTCGCGGTCACCACTGCAGATCCGGACCTCCAGACCCGCGCTGGTGGCCCGGCCGGTGAGCGTGGCGATGACGTCGTCGGCCTCGTAGTTCTCCGCGGTGATGCTCGGGATGCGCAGCGCGACCAGCACCTCCTTGATCAACTCGACCTGACCCTTGAAGTCGGTCGGTGACGAGGTGCGGTTGGCCTTGTACTCCGTGAACTCCTGGCTGCGCCAGGTCTGCCGGGACAGGTCGAAGGCCACCGCGACGTGGGTGGGGCGCTCGTCCCGCAGCAGGTTGATGAGCATCGAGGTGAAGCCGTAGACGGCGTTCGTCGGCTGGCCGGTGGTGGTGGAGAACTTCTCCACCGGGAGGGCGAAGAAGGCCCGGTAGGCCAGCGAGTGCCCGTCCAGCAGCAGCAGGGTGCCGCCCGCCGACGCGTCGTCCAGGGTGTCGGCCGATGTCGCGGCCCCGGTCTCGGTCACAGCTCCACTCACCCGGCCGAGTCTAGGGTCGGCCACCGACAGCCGGGTCCGGCCGGTCAGCAGGCCCCGTCGACCGGCCGACCGGCGCGGCCCGGTCCCCTTCGGCGGAACCAGCGAGCCAGCAACGGCGCCGTCAGCAGCACCACGAAGACCCGGAGCACCTGGGCGGTGCTCACGAAGGCCACGTCGACGTCGCTCTGCACGGCCACGCCCAGCACCGCGTAGATGCCGCCGGGAGTGGTGGCCAGGTACCCGTCCAGCGGGCTGGTCCCGGTGATCGCGGCCAGCACCAGACCGAGCCCGGCGCAGGCCGCGATCATCAGCAGGATGGCCGCGATGAGCAGCGGCAGCATCCGCCCGGCCTGCCGCAGCGCCGCCACGGTGAAGGCCAGTCCCGTCTGCACCCCGATGACCACCAGCGCGCCGGCCTCCAGCCCGGCCGGCACCGCCGGATCGAAGCCCGGCACGGTCAGCCGCAGCACCGTGGTGACGACCATCGGCAGCAGCACGGTCAACGACGGGACATCGGCGACGCGGTTGATGAGCAGGACCAGCAGCACGCTGCCGACGACGGCGGCCAGCCCGAGCGCGACCGGGCCGCCGCCGGACGCCCGGAGGGTGACGGCGTCGGCGGCCCGCGCCGGGTCGCCCGGAAAGATCCGGGAGACGAACGGCAGCAGCGCGATGACGAGGTAGACCCGCAGGTACTGCATCACCGACACCAGCCGGGCGTCGGCGCCGACGTCGGCACTCATGGCCGTGATGCCCGACGCGCCGCCGGTCAGCATGCCGAGCTGGGCAGTCACCCCGTCCACCCGGGTCCACCGTTGCAGGACCAGGCCGGCCAGCATGCCGAGCAGCACGGTGCCGACCAGCACCACCACGTAGCCCGGCCAGCTGGCGCCGATCTCGCCGAGCGCCTCCGGGCCGATGGTGGTGCCGATGGCCACGCCGAGGACCACCTGCGCCAGCCGGGACACCGACGGGGCCAGGTCGCTGCGCCGGCCCAGGGTCAGGCTGACGGCGGCGGCCCCGATGATGCCGCCCAGGATCGGCGCCCCCGAGACGTGCAGCAGTTGCAGGACGACCACCGCGAGGGCCACGGCGGCGGCGACCACGACCCAGAAGCGGACCGATCGCCAGGACGGACGGATGCGCCGACCGGCCCCGCCGTCAGCGGCGGGCATCGACGCGCAGCCGGCTCACACCTCGCTCCGACGGCTGCACGGCTCCGTTCTAGCACCGGCTCCGGCCGCTCCCGCCGTCCGGTTCCTTCGGACGGGCGGAACCGCCGCTTGCGCCCGGGCGAAACAGTCTGCGGGACACGGCGGTTCGCTCCCCCGGTCCGGGAGCCGTCCGATGGCCGATGAGCGCGCGGCACGGTTGACTGTGACGGAGGCCTCTGCCAGACTCACCTCCGTGAAGTGCCACTCACATATGTGAGCTCATCCAGCAGTGTGCGATGGAGCCGCCCGGCCCGTCGCACACGGCCGCAGCGCCCGACAAGCCCTGCGACAGTCCCGCCGACGACCGCGCCGTGCGCGGCAGCGCCGCCCGTCGCCTCCCCCCGACCTGCTGCGGGTCGGCCGACCCGGCACCCAATCGGATCCTCACCGCCGCAACCCCTCTCGCCCCACCCGTGCACGCACCGGAACGACGCGCCACCCCCCATCGGACCACCCCCGTCGGAGCACCCGAGGAGCCGATCGTGACGACCGACCTGGACAAGTACGCGGACGCCGAGCCCAGCTGGGACTTCCCGGTGATCATCGAGTCCCACATCAACGGGGTGCGCAGCAAGGAGATGAACCCCAACACGCCCATCTCCTACGACGAGATCGCCGAGGACGCGATCCGCTGCTGGGAGGCGGGTGCCTGCGCCATCCACGCCCACAACACCAGCTTCGACCTGCTGGCCGAGGACGCGGTCAAGGACTACCTGCGCAGTTGGGACCGCGTGCTGGCCGAGCACCCGGACATCACCTGGTACCCGACCACGTGCAACAACCTGCGGCTGTACCCGGAATCGCACGGTCTGGAGCACGTGCCGCCCCTGCGGGCGAACGCGAACGTCAAGATCGCCTGCGTGGACACCGGGATCAGCCTGTTCGCGACCTCCACCGACGAGGAGGGGTACATCCGCGGGCGCGAGTACGGCTGGAACTACGACCGGGTCGCCGGCCAGGTCAGGATGTGTCGCGAGCTGGACATCCCGATGATCCTCGGCATCTACGAGCCCGGGTACGCGCGGCTGGCCAAGTACTACGTCGACGCGGGCATGACGACCCGCGGCTCGATGTGGGACTTCTACCTGATCGGCGACTACGGCCTCACCGCGCTGGACCCGATCGGCACCTGCGGCATGCAGCCGAGCCTGGAGAGCCTCTACTACTACCTGTCGATGATCGAGGACGCGAAGGTCAAGCACCCCTGGTACATCTCGATCTGGGGACAGGGCGCGCTGGACGACACCTCGATCCTGCGCCGGGCCATCGAGCTGGGCGGTCACATCAAGACGGGGCTCGAGCTGTTCTACGACCCGGACCGCAACCCGACCAACCTCGAACTGCTGCAACAGGCCCAGGAGATCGCCCGTGAGGTCGGGCGGCCGATCGCCACCCAGGACGACGCGCGCAAGCTCTACCACATCGCCTGACCGGGCGGGGTGACCGATGGCAGATCAGCGCGCCGAGCCGGCGGCCCGGTCGGACGGGGCGCCGGGGCACGGGACCGGACCGAGGGCCGTGACGGCCACGGCCTACCATGGCACGCGCCCGGACGCGATCCGGGCGCCTCGACCGTGGGAAGGGGGCTGCGATGGCCGCGCTCACCCCACAACGACTGGCGCAGGCCGCGTTCCTCTACTACGTCGAGGACATGGGCCAGGCCGAGGTGGCCCGGCTGCTGGGCGTCTCCCGGTCCAACGTGTCCCGGATGCTCAGCGCGGCCCGGGAGCAGAAGTTGGTCCGCTTCGAGATCGACTACCCGACCTCACGGAACCACGGCCTGGAGGCCGCGGTCCGGGCCGGCTACCGCGACACCCGGCTCAAGCACGTGACGGTCGTCGACGTGGAGCCGGACAGCACCCTCGAGCACGGCAGCCCGGACGGCAGTCCCGACGGCATGACGGCGGAGCACCGTGCCGCGGAGGTCGGTGCGCTGCTGGCCGTCTGCCGGGGCGCCAGCGAGTGGCTCAGTGGCGTGCTGCGGAACGGGCAGACGATCGGGCTCTCCTGGGGCCGCACCATCCAGACCCTGGTCGACTCCGGGCACTTCGACGGGCGGTGGGACGTCGACGTCGTGCAGCTGTCCGGGGTGGCCAGCCTCGATCCGGCTCGCTCTGGGCACGACCTGGTCCGGGACCTGGCCGAGCGCATCGGCGGCCGGTACTCGTACTTCCACGCCCCGGCCGTCGCTCCCACCCGGGAGGTGGCCCGGTCGCTCGAGCGCAGCCCGCTCGTCGCCTCGGCGCTCCGCCAGGCCCGGTCGGTGGACGTGGCCGTGCTCGGGGTGGGGGCGTTCGACCAGGCGAGCTCGCGGACCTTCCTGCAGGAGGTCGCGGAGGCGACGCCCGCGGAGCTGGCCGAGGCCGCGGCCAAGGGTGTCGTCGGCCAGATCTGCGGCCGGTTCTTCGACGCGACCGGCGCCCAGGTCGACATCGCCCTGACCGAACGCGTGCTGAGCATCGACCTGGCCGACATCCGGGCTCTGCCGACGGTGGCGATCGTGGCCGCGGGACCGGCCAAGGCTCTGGCCGTCTCCAGCGCGTTGCGCGGCGGTCTGGCCGACATCGTCGTGGTGGACAGCGCGCTGGCCACCGCACTGCTCGACGTCGCCTGACCCTCGCGTCACACATCGCCGCGGCCGGGCGCGGTCCCGTCCGGTCGTCCTGCCCCATCCCTGATCGCCCGACCAGCCTGGCCACGGCGCCGCGCCGTGCGTCCCGCGGGCCGCTAGGCCCGCACCTCCTGCACGAGCACGTGCACCCATTGCACGAGAAAGGTGACAACGGTGCCTGTCGTCGGTCTGCCTGAACTCCTCGGCGCCGCCGGACGCGGACGGTACGCGGTCGGCTACTTCGAATCGTGGGATGTCTACAGCCTCGAGGCGGTGGTGGCGGCGGCCGAGCAGGAACGCTCGCCGGTCATCATCGGCATCGGTGGTCTGTCGGCCAACCACGCATGGCTCTCCTCGGTGGGAGTCGAGCTGTACGGCGCGGTCTCGGCCGCACTGGCCCGTCGTAGCTCGGTGCCCACGGCGGTGCTGTTCAACGAGGCGGAGCACTTCACCGAGGCAGCCGGGGCCCTGGGCGCCGGCTACAACTGCGTGATGATGCACACCCAGGGGTGGTCCTGGGACCGGCTCATCGCCGACACCCGCGCCCTGGTGGCCGCCTCGCACGCGCTGGACATCACGGTCGAGGGCGAGGTCGGCGCACTGGCCGAGATGACCATCGACGGGCGGATCGACAGCTCGATCGGCGCGATGACCGAGGTGGCCCAGGCCGTCGACTTCGTGCAGGCCACCGGAGTGGACTGCCTGGCCGTGGCGGTGGGCAACGTCCACTTCGTCACCTCTGACTACGTCCCGGAGATCCGGGTCGACCGCATCCAGGAGATCGGCAAGGCCGTCGACGTGCCGCTGGTCCTGCACGGCGGTTCGGGCACGCCGCCGGACCAGATGCAGGCGGCCATCGCCGCCGGCATCACCAAGATCAACGTGGGCACCCGGCTCAAGCACGTCTACGGCGCCGCGCTGCGCGGCGTCATCGGCTCCGGCGGAGACCCCAACCAGGAGTATGGTTCCCGCTCGGCCGAGGACGTCAACACCCGGGCCGCGGCGGCGCTCACCGACGAGGTGCGCCGGCTCATGCAGGTGTTCGGCTCCTCCGGGCAGGCCTGAGATGGCGCGCCCCGACACCAGCACCGGCAGTGCCGCCGTCGATCCGGAGAGCCCGGAGGCCGAGCCGGGCACCCCGGTGGCCGAGCAGGAACAGGCCGCGGTCGACGACCACCTGGGTCAGATCGCCGACCTGGCCCAGGACGGGCACACCGACGTGCTGCGGCGGCTCGGCAAGGAGAGCGCGCTGGCCATGCTGCAGCAGATGGTGGAGATCCGGCACTTCGAGCAGATGGCGTACCTGCGCTACCTGCAGGCCGAGATCCCCGGCACGCTGCACCAGTCCCAGGGTCAGGAGGCGGTCGCGGTCGGGGTGTGCCAGCCGTTGCGCCGCACCGACTGGATCACCTCCACCCACCGCCCACACGGTCACGCCCTGGCCAAGGGGATGCGGCCGGACGTGGCCATGGCCGAGATCTACGGTCGGGAACCGGGTGCGCTGGGCGGGCGCGGTGGGTCCATGCATCTCGGCGACCCGGACCTGGGCATCCTGCCGTCCATCGCCATCGTGGGTGGCGGCATCACCATCGCCCCCGGGCTGGCCATGGCCCTGCAGCACCACGGCACCGACGGCGTGGTGGCCTGCTTCTTCGGCGACGGGGCCAGCAACGAAGGCGCCTTCCACGAGGGCGTGAACTACGCCGCGGTGAAGCGGCTCCCGGTGGTGTTCGTCTGCGAGAACAACCTGTACGGCGCGTCCACCCCGTTCCACGAGACGACGCTGAACGTGGACATCGCCGCGCGCGGCGCGTCCTACGGCATCCCCAGCGAACAGGTCGACGGGATGAACGTGCTGGCCGTGGTGGCGGCCATGGAACGGGCCGTGCAGCGGGCCCGGGCCGGCGAGGGCGCCACGCTGCTGGAGTGCCTGACCTACCGCTACGTCGGGCACAGCCGCGGCGACGCCCGCGGCTACCGGACCAAGCAGGAGGAGCAGTTCTGGAAGGACCGGGACCCGATCGAGCAGCTGCGCCGGGCCCTGGTCGACGCCGGCGTGGCCAGCACCGAGGAGGCCGACGAGGCGGTCGGGCGGGCCAAGGTGGTGATCAAGGACGCGGTGGCGTTCGCCCAGCAGGCGCCCAAGGCGCCGTCCGAGACGGCGGTGGCACCGTCCGCGGTGCTGGCCGCGCCACCCCGCCCGCAGACCATCGGCGCGCCGCTGGCCGACGGCCCGGAGGACCGGCGGCTCAGCATCGCCGAGGCACTGCGCGAGGGCATCCGGGAGGAGATGGCCGCCGACGCCGACGTCGTGCTGCTGGGCGAGGACGTCGGCGTCCCGGGCGGCTTCGGCGGTGCGTTCGGCATCTACCTCGGCCTGGCCGAGGAGTTCGGCCGCAGCCGGGTGATCGACACACCGATCAGCGAGAAGGCGATCATGGGCGTCTCAATCGGCGCCGGGATCGCCGGGATGAAGCCGCTGCCCGACCTGCAGTACGCGGACTTCGTGTTCGAGGGCATGGACGAGCTCGTCAACGAGGCGGCGAAACTGCGCTACATGTCCGGCGCGCGGCTGAGCGTGCCGATGGTGCTGCGCTGCCCGGTGGGTGCCACCCAGCGCGGCGCCCAGCACGCGCAGTGCCCGGAGAGCTTCTTCATGCACGTCCCGGGCCTGAAGGTGCTGTGCATCTCCGACCCGTACACGGCCAAGGGCGGGATCCGAGCCGCACTGCGGGATCCCGACCCGGTGCTGGTCTTCGAGCACAAGCTGCTCTACGGCTCGAAGAAGCGGCAGGAGGCCGGCTCCATCGACACCCGCGCGTACGTGCCACCGGACGAGTACATCACCGAGGTCGGGCAGGCCCGGCTGCGCCGGCCGGGCACCGACGTCACCGTGCTGGCCACGTTCACCCAGCTGTACGCCGCGTTGTCGCTGGCCGATGAGCTGGAACGGGAGGGCATCAGCATCGAGGTGATCGACCCGGTGTGGCTCGCCCCGTTCGACTGGGAGTCGTTGTACGAGAGCGTGGGTCGCACCCGGCGGCTGGTCGTCGCGCACGAGGCGCACCGCACCGGAGGGTGGGGTGCGGAGGTGGCCGCCCGGGTGGGCGAGCACCTCTTCGACCGACTGGCCGCCCCGGTGCGCCGGGTGGCCACCAAGGACGTCCCGATGCCGTTCGCGCCGTGGCTGGAGTCCGCCGTGCTGCCCAGCACCGAGGAACTGGCCACGGCCATCCGGGACGTGGCCGGCCAGGACCGGCCCGCGGCGGCAGCACGGACCGACCAGACCGACACGAGCAGGGAGGCAGTCGATGGCTGAGGCGATCATCATGCCGGAGCTGGGCCAGACCGTCAGTGGCGGGACGATCACCACCTGGCTGGTCCCGGTGGGCGGCACCATCGAGCTCGGCGATCCGCTGCTCGTGGTCGAGACCGACAAGACCGAGCTGGAGGTCGAGTCCGTGGCCGAGGGAACCGTGCTGCGCCACTGCTTCCCGGAGGGCACCGAGGTGGAGTCGGGCACTGTCATCGCCTACATCGGCGAAGACGGCGAAGAGGTGCCGACGTCGTGAGCGACCGGCCATGACCAGGGTGGTGCTGGCGCTGGACTGCGGCACGCACGCCGTGCGGTCCATCGTCTTCGACGCTGACACCGGCCGGTCCACCATCTGCGCGTCCGAGGACATCCCGCTGCACTTCCCCCGGGCCGGCTGGGTCGAGGTGGACCCGGAGGTGGTGGCCGCATCGGCGATCCGGGTGCTGCGGTCGGCGCTGGCCTGGGCGGCCAACAGCGGCCACCGGGTCATCGGCCTGGGCATCGCCGACATGCGGGAGACGGCGTTCGCCTGGAGCCGCAGTGGACAGCAGCCGCTGTACCCGGGCGTCATGTGGATGTCGCAGCAGAGCGAACCGGTGGTGCGGCGCTGGCGGGATCAGGGTCTGGAGCCGTTGATCCGGCAGCGCACCGGCCTGAGCAACGACACCTTCTTCTTCGGCTCCAAGGTGGCCTGGATGCTGGAACACGTGCCGATCGTCCGGGCCGCCGCGGAGGCCGGCGACCTGGCCGTCGGCACGGTCGACGCCTGGCTGGTGAACCGGCTCACCGGCGGGCAGGTGCACCGGACGGATGTCTCGAACGCCTCCCGCACCCAGTTGCTCGATCTGCGCACCGGTCGGTGGGACCCGGAACTCGGCATCGCACTGGGCATCCCGCTGGACTGCCTGCCCGAGGTGATGCCGTCGATGGCGCCCTACGGCGTCACCCACCCCGCGGTGTGCGGCCAGGAGGTCCCGATCACCGGGGTGCTGGCCGACCAGCAGGCGTCGCTGCTGGGCCACGGCTGCGAGACGCGGGGCACGGCCAAGGCCACGTTCGGCACGTCGGGCGTGGTGTCCCTGAACACCGGGCCCGAGATCCTGCTGCAGGATGGGCTGGTCACCTCGATCGGCTGGGGCGACGGCAGGTCCCCGCTGGTGTACGAGATCGAGGGGTCGGCGTTCCACTCCGGCTACACGATGAGCTGGATGTCCGAGCACACCGGGCACCCGGTGCGGTTCGATCTGGCCGACGACCCGCCCGAGAAGGCGGCCGGCGACCGGGTGTACGTGCTCCCGTCCTTCACCGTGATGGGGGCGCCCCGCTGGCCGAAGGGACGCGGCGCGGCCATCACCGGGCTGGCCATGGACACCACCACCACCGAGATCATGCGGGCCGGCGTGGAGGCCATGGCCTTCCAGGCCTACGACTTGTTCGCCGCCATCGGGCACGCCACCGACGACACCACCGAGCTCAACGTCGACGGCGGCGGCGCCGGCAACGACTTCCTGTGCGGCATGCTGGCCGATCTGCTCGGCCGCGAGGTCGTCCGGCCCGATGGTGGCGAGCTGACCAGTGTCGGCGTGGCCAAGGCGGTGCTCCGCGGTCTGGGCGAGCAGACCGAGCCGTACTGGGGGCAGGACCGCGCGGCGGCCCGGCGGTTCCGGCCACGGGCGAACCGGTACGCCCGTGAAGGATACGAGCGCTGGGTCGAGCTCATCGGGGCCATCCTCGGCGAGTCTGCCGCCGCGCCCGCCCTGCAGTCGTGACGCCAGAACGGAGAGCCCCGTGAACACGATCGTGTCGGACCGGGACCGCCGGTTGGCCCGGACCCGCGTCCCGTTCGACCTCATCGTCATCGGCGGCGGCGCGAACGGGTGCGGCATCGGCTGGGACGCCGCCCTGCGTGGCCTGCGGGTGCTGGTGCTGGAGAAGGAGGACTTCGGCTGGGCCACCTCGGCCTGGAACAGCCGGCTCATCCACGGTGGCCTCAAGTACCTGGAGAAGTACGACGTCCGGTTGGTGCGGGAGTCGCTGCGGGAGCGGGAGTGGATGCTCCGCGCGGCGCCGCACCTGGTGACGCCGCTGCAGTTCGTGCTGCCGTTCTACGCCCGCAACGCACACTCCAAGTCGGTGTTGCGCACCGGACTGGTGGCGTACGACGCACTCTCGCCGGACAAGAGCACCCCCTGGCACCGGGTGCACTCCCCCGAGCAGACGCTGGACATCGTGCCCGGACTGGACGCCGACGGGCTGCAGGGTTCGGGCACCTACTACGACGGCCAGGTGCCCTACGCCGAACGCCTGGTGGTGGAGACCGCGCTGGCCGCGGCCACGGCCGGGGCGGTGGTGCTCAACCACGCCCGGGTCGACGACCTGCGGGTCGAGGCCGGGGCGGTGACCGGCGTCCAGTTCACCGACACCGTCTCGGGCACCCGGCACACCGTGTCCGCGCGGGCGGTGGTGAACGCGGCCGGCCCGTACGTCGACGAGGTGCTGCGGTCGTTGGGCACCCGGCCGCCGATGATGGGCGGCACCAAGGGCACCCACCTGATCGTCGACGACTTCCCCGGGGCCCCGGTCGGTTCCGCGCTCTACTACGAGGCGCTCACCGACGGGCGGCCGATGATGGTCATCCCGTGGCTCGGCCGCTACATCATCGGCGCCACCGACGTCCGCTTCGAGGGCGAGCTGGACCGGGCCTCGGTGGACGCCGAGGAGCTCCGGTACATCCTGCACGAGACCAACCGGGTCATCCCGACGGCCCGGCTGCAGCCGGCCGACGTGCTGTGGAGCTGGACGGGCGTCCGCCCCCTGCCCCACCAGGCGTCCGGGCCGACCGGCGACATCACCCGCCGGCACGTGGTGCACCACCACGCGAAGGACCGCGCCACCCCCGTCGCCGGACTGTTCTCGGTGATCGGCGGCAAGCTGACCACCTTCCGCGCGCTGGCCGAACACGTCACCGACGACGTGCTGCGGCACCTGGGCAGTTCGCCGCGCAAGCGGCCGACCCTCACCCGGCACGCCCGGCTGCCCGGAGCGCAGGTCCTCGACCTGGACCGATTCGCGGCCGACTTCCGGGGCAGCAGCACGCTGCCCGCCGGCACGGCAGACCGGCTGCTGGCGCTGTACGGGACCCGGGCGGCGACGGTGGCCGCCGGAGCGGCGCTCGACCCGGCGCTGGCCCGCCCGGTGGACGGGACGACCGGGGTGCTGGCCGCCGAGATCGCCGTGGCCATCGAGCAGGAGGCGGCCGTGACGCTCGCCGACATCGTGGCCCGGCGGATCATGACCGGGCTCGAGGCCGATCTCGGGCGGTCCTCGCTGGAGGCGGTGGCGTCGGTGGCCGGCGAGCTGCTGGGCTGGTCGGCCGACGACCGAGAACGTCAGATCGGCGCGTACTTCGTCTCGATCGAGAAGCTGACCCGCACCTCGGCGGTGGCCGAGGCGTCGTAGCCGCTGGTCGGGGCGGCCAGCACGCCGCACCAGAAGCCGCGGGCGGCGTCGCTGCGGACCACGACGGCCACGACCGACACCGCGGTGACCAGGGCCGCGGCCAGGTGCAGTACCGGCTGGCCGAAGACCACCGCCAGCGGGAAGCAGTGCACGCCGACCACGGCCAGGACCAACGGGGCCACGAGATCCGACCGGTTCCGCCGCAGTGCGAGCACGACCAGGACCACCGCCGCCACGACCTCGACGACGACGACCACCAGGTCGGAACGGAACGCGCCGCCGGTCGGATCGATGGCGGTCCCGGCGTCCCAGTGGCCGACCACCGTGGACACGCTGATCGCGATCAGGCCGAGCCCGTCCACGGCGAACAGACCCAGCAGGATCCGCCAGCGCGGGCCGGCCGGCGGCCGTTCCAGGGCCCAGCCGGCCCAGACGAGGCGGCCAGGCCGAAGACCGCTCCGATCATCACCCGATCCCGCGGGAACGCCTCGTCGATCATCCGGCCACCGTCTGGCCCGCCGCGGCGGCCGCCGCCCCGGCCGCGTGTCACGCTGGGAGCACCGTCGCAGACGCCGCCCGGGCGAGCAGCAGCAAGGGAGCACGATGACCACCTCAGGGACCGCGATCACGGCAGCGACCACCCGGCTCCGCGCCGCGCAGGACGAGGCCGAGACCGCCGCGGCGACCGCCGAGCTGCTCGTCGCGCTGCAGGGCGGCGGCGGGGAGCTCGCCTCCGCCATGGGCATCCGGATCACCGACGCCGGCCTGACCCGGGTGGTCGGGAGGATGCCGGTGGCCGGCAACCGGCAGCCGTACGGTCTGCTGCACGGCGGAGCCAGCGCCGTCCTGGCCGAGACGCTCGGGTCGGTGCACGCCGTGCTGCTGGCCCCCGAGGGCCACGTCCCGGTCGGCACCGAACTGTCCTGCACGCACCACCGCGGCATGCGCGACGGCGAGGTCACCGGCACGTCCACGGTGCTGCACCTGGGCCGGTCCGTGGCCACCCTGGACATCACCATCACCGACGGCGCTGATCGCCGCGTGTGCACCGCCCGGCTGTCCTGCGCCTTCATCCGGCCGCGCGCCTGACCCGACCCACTGACGGGCGGGGAACGCCCGCGGGAGCACAGTGGAGCCGTGGAATTCGCGATCGTCCTGGTGCTGGCTCTGTTGGCGGTGGCCGCGGCCGCCGGCATCTCGTCCCGGATCGGGGTCGCCGCGCCGTTGATCCTGGTGCTGCTCGGGATCGGCGTGAGCTTCCTGCCGTTCGTGCCGGCGGTCGAGGTCGAACCCGAGTGGATCCTCACCGTGGTGCTGCCGCCCCTGCTGTACTCGGCGTCGGCGTCCATGCCCACCACCGACTTCCGCCGCGAGCTGCGCGCCATCGGCGGCCTGGCCGTCACGCTGGTGGTGCTCAGCTCGGTGCTGCTGGGCCTGCTGTTCACCTGGCTCATCCCCGGGCTGGGCCTGGGCTGGGGCATCGCGCTGGGCGCGGTGGTCAGCCCGACCGACGCGGTGGCCACCTCGATCGTGAAGCGCCTCGGCGTCGCCCCGCGGGCCGTCTCGGTGCTGGAGGGCGAGGGGCTGCTGAACGACGCCACCGCACTGGTGCTGCTGCGCTCGGCCATCGCCGGGGCGGCCGGCGCGGTGTCGCTGTGGGGGGTGGCCGGCGATTTCCTGTTCGCGGTGGTCGTCGCCGTGGCCATCGGCGCCGCGGTCGGGTGGGTGACGGTGCGGATCCGGGCCCGCGTCTCGAACACGACCGCCGCGACGGTGCTGTCCTTCACCGTGCCGTTCCTGGCCTCGGTGCCGACCGAGGCGCTGGGCGCCTCCGGGCTGGTCGCCGCGGTGGTGGCCGGCCTGGTCACCGGGGCCGGGCGCGACCGCCGGCTCACCGCTCAGCAGCGGCTGGCCGACCGGCAGAACTGGCGCACCGTGGAGTTCGTGCTGGAAGGCGGGATCTTCCTGCTCATGGGCCTCGAGCTGTTCGGCATCGTCGAGGACGTGGAGGCCGAGCACCTGGGCGTCGGCCCGGCACTGGCCGTCGCCGCGGCCGGACTGGTCGCCGGCCTGCTGGTGCGGGCCGCTTTCGTGGCGCCGCTGGTCTGGCGACTGCAGCGGCGGGCCCGACGCGGCGAACGCATGCGGCCCCGGCTGTCGGAGTGGCAGGAGCGGCTCGACCGGCCGACCGATGAGCTGGTCGAGGACTTCCGCGCCCGCACCGAGGGGACCCGGCGGCGACCACCGTCCGCCCGGGGCGTGGAGCGGTTCCGCACCCGGCTGCGTCGCACCGTGGCCGACATCGACTTCTTCCTGGCCGAGCCGGTGGGCTGGCGGGAGGGAACGGTGATCGTCTGGGCCGGGATGCGCGGCGCGGTCAGCGTGGCCGCCGTGCAGACCCTGCCCGCCGATGCCCCCGACCGGCCGGTGCTGGTGCTCGTCGCCTTCGCCATCGCAGCTGCCTCCCTGCTGCTGCAGGGCAGCACGCTGCCGCGGGTGATCCGCTGGGTGCGGCCGGCCGGGCCCGACCCGGAGGCCCAGGCTCAGGAACGCGAGGACATCCGGACCCTCATGCAGGAGGTGGCCGCGTCGGTCCCGGAACCGGACGTCCCGGCCGGCATCCGGCGACCCGGTCGCCCGACCGCTGCGGCGCTGGCGCAGCCGGACGAAGAGGACCGCGACGCGTGGGAGCTGCTGCGCCGGCACCGCCTCGCCGTGCTGGAGGCGCAGCGCACCGCCCTGCTGGACGTGCGGGACGACGGCGTGGTCAGCGCGGCCGCGCTCGACGCCGTGCTGACCGCCATCGACGCCGAGCAGATCGGGCTGGAGCTGCAGGGCGCGCCGGCGGACTGACCCCGCCTACCGCCGGGGCTCCGGGTGCTGGTCGGCGCCGCGGGTCCGACGCAGTTTCCGGCCCCGGCGTTCGTCCTCGGCCTCCTTGGCCGCGGCCTTGTCGCTGGCCCGCGTGTCGCGGGGCGGCAGCTGGATGTCCCGCTCGGCGCGGATCCCGGCCTGCAGCTGGCGGGCCCGCTCCAGCTCGGCGTCCACCTCCGCACCGAACAGCAGAGCCAGGTTGGTGATCCACAGCCACAGCAGGAAGACGATCACCCCGGCCAACGACCCGTAGGTCTTCTGATAGTTGGCGAAGTTGGCCACGTACAGGCCGAACAGCACGGATGCGACGATCCAGACCAGGATGGCGATGGCCGCGCCCAGGCTGATCCAGCGGAACTTCGGCTGCCGCACGTTGGGGGTGGCGTAGTAGAGGATCGCCACCACCAGCACCACCATGATCAGCATGACCGGCCACTTGGCGATGTTCCAGACCGTCACGGCGGTCGACCCCAGCCCGATCGCGTCGCCCACGCTCTGCGCGATCGGTCCGCTGAGCACCAGGGCGAGACCGACCGCCGCGGCCATGATCACCGCGATGAGGGTGATCAGCAGCATGAGCGGCCGGAGCTTCCAGAACGGCCGGCCCTCGTCGATCTCGTAGACCCGGTTCATCGCCCGGGAGAAGGCACCGACATAGCCCGAGGCCGACCACAGCGCGCCGACCAGACCGATGACGAACGCGAACCCGGCGGCGGGCGCGTCGACCAGCGACTGCACCGGTGCCCGCAGCGAGTCGACCAGTGAACTGCCGCCGACCTGCTCCACCACCCCGAGCAGCGCATCGACCGTCGTCCGACCCTGCCCGAACAGGCCGACCAGCGAGACCAGCGCCAGCAGCCCCGGGAACAGCGCGAGCACGGCGTAGTAGGTCAGCGCCGCGGCCAGATCGGTGCACTGGTCGGCCGAGAACTCCCGCACCACCTTGCGGACCAGGTACCTGCGGGTGGCCGGCCGGAGATCGGTGGGCTTGTCCGGCTTGTCACCGTCCTCGGGCTGTGGCGCCGCCGTCCGGGCGCGGCTCGCGCCGGCGTCCTCACTCATCCGGTTTCCTCCTGCTGGATCCTGCCCACGGATCGTGGTGCAGCAGGACGGTTCCCGGGATGTCCGGGCCTCAACCGGCGAGCCGACTCGCCCGGTCGGCGCGCCACGCCGCCGGCGGATGGATCAGCGTGTCAGTGCGCGAACAGCCGGCCAGCCGAACCACCACCCAGGCCGCGGCGAGCACGAGGATGCTGCCGGAGACGGAGGCGGTGACCAGGCCCCGGCCCGGGCGTTCTCCAGCGCGAGGCGCCGACGCAGCACCCGTCGGATCGATCCGGCCCGGGACCTCACTCGTCCCAGCCGTACCAGCCGTGATGGCGCGATCATCCCCGCCCGCCGGCACGTCTCAGGCCACCCCGAGGTAGGCCTCCTTGATGGCCGGATCGGCCAGCAGCTCCGGACCCGGCCCCGACTTGACCACCTCACCGGTCTCCAGGATGTACGCCCGGTCGGACCGCGAGAGCGCCTGCTGGGCGTTCTGTTCGACCAGCAGGATGGTGGTGCCGGTGGCGTTGATCTCCGAGACGATCCGGAAGATCTGCTGGATGATCATCGGCGCCAGCCCCATGGACGGCTCGTCCAGCAGCAGCAGCCGGGGCCGGGCCATGAGCGCCCGCCCGATGGCCACCATCTGCTGCTCCCCGCCGGACATGGTGCCGCCCATCTGGGCCCGACGCTCCTTGAGCCGCGGGAAGAGCTCGAAGACGTGGTCGAGCGTGGCCTGGTACTCGGCCTTGTTGGCGAACTTGCGCGCGTAGTGCCCCATGTCCAGGTTCTCCTGGACGGTCATGCCGGGGAACACCCCGCGTCCCTCGGGCGCCTGGACGATGCCGGCCAGCACCCGCAGGTGCGCCTTCATCCGGGTGATGTCCTGACCGTCGAACATGATCGAACCGCGGGTCAGCGGACGCACGCCCGAGATCGCCCGCATCGTCGTCGTCTTGCCGGCGCCGTTGGCCCCGATCAGGGTGACCAGCTCACCCGACTCGACCGACAGCGAGATGCCGTGCAGCGCCTCGATCCGGCCGTAGCCGACCGTCATGTCCTTGATCTCAAGCAGTGGCATCGTCGGGCACCCCCAGGTAGGCGGCGATCACCGCAGGGTTCTCGCGGATCTCGGCCGGCTGGCCCTCGGCGATCTTCTTGCCGAACTCCAGCACCACGATCCGGTCGGTCACGCCCATGACCAGGCGCATGTCGTGCTCGATGAGCAGCACGGTGTACCCGTCCGCGCGGATCTTGCGGATCAGGTCCATCAACGCGGCCTTCTCGGCCGGGTTGAACCCGGCCGCCGGCTCGTCCAGGCACAGCAGCTTCGGCTCGGTGGCCAGCGCGCGGGCGATCTCCAGTCGCCGCTGGTCGCCGTAGGGCAGGTTGCGGGCCTTCTCGGTGGCCCGGGCGCCCACGCCCACGAACTCCAGCAGAGCCATGGCCCGCTCGATCGCGTCGTGCTCCTCGCGGCGGTGCCGCGGGGTCCGGAACGTGGCGCCCGGCACCGAGGTCCGGTGCCGCGCGTCCGTGCCGACCACCACGTTCTCCAGTGCCGTCATCTCGGAGAACAGCCGGATGTTCTGGAAGGTCCGGGCGATGCCGCGACGGGTGATCTGGTTGCGCTTGAGCTTGCCCAGCGGCTCGCCGTCGAACACCACCTGGCCGTCGGACGGCCGGTACACCCCGGTCATCGCGTTGAAGCAGGTGGTCTTGCCGGCACCGTTCGGGCCGATGAGCCCGAGGATCTCGCCGCGGCGGATGCTGAAACTCACCGAGTCGAGGGCGACCAGCCCGCCGAACCGCATGGTCACGTCCCGCATCTCGAGCAGGTCGGCCCCGACCGCGGTGTCGATGGCCCGGGTCGGCGCGACCCGCTCGGCCACCACCGCGGGATCGGCCAGCTCGGGTTCGACGTCGGCGACGTCGACGATGACCGGTTCCTCGGTCACTCCGCCCGGCAGGTCCTTGTCCGAACCGACGTCCTCCGCGTCCTCGACGGAACGGTTCTGCTCGTCGAAGTGCGAGCCCGCCCGTGCGCTGCCCGGATCGGTCATCGGGACACCTCCTCGGCACCGGTCGTGCCATGTTGATCGCCAGTGCCGGCGTCACCGTGTTGCCGCTTCGCGGTGCGGCGGGCGGCCACGTACAGCTGGCGACCGTAGGTGAGCAGTTTCTGTCTGGCCGGCAACAGCCCCTGCGGCCGGAAGATCATCAGCACCATCAGGGCGAGGCCGAAGAACAGGTACCGGTAGTTGGCGATCTCGTTGCCGTTGATCGGGATGCCGAACAGGTCGGTCCGGCCCAGGAAGAAGTTGGGCAGGTACACGATGATGAACGCCCCGAGGATGACGCCCAGCTTGTTGCCCTGGCCGCCGAGCACCACCGCGCACAGGAACAGCACCGAGTTGATGACGTTGAAGTTGGTCGGTGTCACGAACTGCACCTGCCCGGCGTAGAGCGCCCCGGACAGGCCGCCGATGGCGGCGCCGATGGTGAACGCCCACAGCTTGAACTTGAAGGTGGGCACGCCCATGATCTCGGCCGCGTCCTCGTCCTCGCGGATGGCCACCCACGCCCGGCCGACGCGGGACCGCTCCAGGTTCCCGACGAAGAGCAGCACCACCATGATCAACACCAGGGACAGCCAGAACCACCAGACGCCCGAGTTGATCCGGCCAGCCACGTTGCCGGCGGAGAACAGTCCGCCCGGGTTGGCCTCGGTCTGCCCGAGCTGCGGGTAGGCCACCTGGGACAACCCGCGACCGCCGCCGGTGATCTCGCCGAGGTTGTCGGCCAGCAGCCGGACGATCTCACCGAAGCCGAGGGTCACGATGGCCAGGTAGTCACCGCGCAGCCGCAGTGTGGGCGAGCCGAGCAGCAGCCCGGAGATGGCGGTGATGCAGACCGCCACCGGCAGCACGGCCAGCCAGGCCCAGTCCTGAGAGAGCCAGTTGCCCTCGCCGGTCTGGTTCCACGGGCTGTCCGGGCTGGTCAGCAGGGCGACGGTGTACGCACCGACCGCGTAGAAGCCCACATAGCCCAGATCCAGCAGGCCGGCCTGCCCGACCACCACGTTCAGGCCGATGGCGATGAGCGCGATCATGCCGAACTGCGCCATGACGGCACCGAAGTTCGTGCCCACGGTGGTGAGCACGGGGATGTTCAGGATGGGCACCAGCGCGATGAACAGGATGAACGGCACCCCGAACGCCCACTGGGCGGGGCGGGACTGCGCGTTCCACCACAGCCGGAAGCGATCACCGACACCGGCGTGCGGCCGGCCCAACGGGGTGGCCGAGGTCTGCTTGACCGGAGTGCTCATGCGCGTGCCCTCCCCAGGGTCTCGCCCAGGATGCCGGTGGGCCGGAACATCAGGATCAGGATCAGCAGGGCGAAGGCGACGACGTCCCGCCAGGCCGTCCCGAACAGGATCTGGCCGTAGTTCTCCATCACGCCGAGGATGAGGCCGCCCAGCAGCGCGCCGCGCAGGTTGCCGATACCACCCAGGACGGCGGCGCAGAACGCCTTGATGCCCAGGATGAACCCGCCCGAGTAGATGATGCCGTTCGGCACCCGCAGGGTGTAGAGCAGCGCGGCCGCACCGGCCAGCACACCGCCGATGAGGAACGTCAGCATGATGATGCGCTCCCGCGAGATGCCCATCAGGGTCGCGGTGGTCGGGTCCTGCGCGACGGCGCGGATGCCGCGGCCGAACTTGGTGCGGTTCACGAACATGTCGGTGGCCAGGGCCAGCACCAGCGCAGAGCCGATGATGATGAGGGTGACGTTGGTGACCGACGCCCCGAAGATGGTGAACTGCTCCTTCTGCTCCACCAGCCGGATCGGCTGCTGGGCGTTCACGCCGCCCAGCTCGCCGTCGGTGAGGGCCGGGAGCACGAAGTGGACGAACTCCTGGATGACGAAGGACGCACCGATCGCGGTGATGAGGAAGACCAGCGACGGCGCGTTGCGCTTGCGCAGCGGCCGGTAGGCCACCCGCTCCAGGCCGACGGCGGCGCCGCCGGAGATGAGCATGCCGCCGATCATGGCGATGCCGAGGTAGACGATGGTCATCACCGCACCCTCGGCGTACGCGTTGCCGCTGGGCGAGAAGCCCAACAGCATCAGCACCGCGTACTGCCCGAACATACCGAGCATGAAGATCTCGGAGTGGGCGAAGTTGATGAGCCGCAGCACGCCGTAGACGAGCGTGTAGCCCACCGCGACCAGCGCGTAGATCGAGCCGTAGGCCAGGCCCTCGATGGTGAGGGACCAGAACCGGTCGCCGAGCGCTTCGATGTTGAACGAGATGGCCGGGACGGCCAACCAGGAGCCGTCGGCGAGTGCGCCGACCGACAGCAGTGAGCTCATGGGTGCTCCCTCACGCCCGGGACCGGGCCGGGCGGTGGATCGTGCGGAGCCGTCGTGCCCGGCGGCACGGACGGGGGCGGAACCTCGGGCCGGATGTCACGCGGACCCGCGATCAGGACATCAGTCATGACCGCGGCGGGGCCGGCCGCAACCCGAAGCGGCCGGGGGTTCCTCCTTCGGAACCCCCGGCCGCCGGGGCCGACCCGGGCACACACCGGTCACGGTGGATCCCCTGGTCGGAATGATCGGGGTCAGCCGACCTCGTACATCCAGATCAGCGAGGAGGACAGCTCACCGTTGTCGTCCCACTGGTACTCACGGGCCAGACCCTGACCCTGGTAGTTCTTCACGTACTCGACCAGCCCGGCCCGATCGGTGATGCCCGAGTCGATGCCGGACAGGATGATCGTCATCAGGTCGTAGCCCTCGACCGAGTAGACGCCCGGCACCTGGCCGTGCTCGGACTCGTACGTGGCGGCGAACTCCTCCGGAGCCGGACCGCACGGGCAGGACAGGTACGCACCCTCGGCCGCGCTGCCGGCCTGGTCGACGAACTGCGGGTCGTTGGTGCCGTCCGCGGAGACGAAGGCGGCCTCCACGCCACCCTCCCGGAGCTGCGCCACGAACGGCGCCGCCTCGGCGTAGTACCCGGCGTAGAAGATGGCGTCCGGCTCGGCGCCCGCGATCAGCTGCACGGTGGCCGAGAAGTCCTTGTCACCGGTCTTGACGTCGGCGGCGCAGCTCGGATCGGCCGCGTCGCCCAGACCCTCGGTGATGGTCTCGGCCAGACCGACGCCGTAGTCGGAGTTGTCCTTGACCACGCAGACCGTGCTGAAACCGGCCGAACCGGTCAAGTACTTGGCCACGGCCGGACCCTGGACCGCGTCGTTGGCCAGACCGCGGAAGAAGTTGGTCCATCCGTTGGCCGTCAGGTCCGGGTTGGTCGCCGACGCGGTCAGCGACAGCAGACCGGCCTGCGAGAAGATCGTGCCGGTCGCCTTGGTCTCACCGGAGAACGCCGGGCCGAGCAGGCCGATGACCGAGGCGTCGCTGACGATCTGCGGCGCGACCTGGGTGGCCTTCTGCGGGTCACCCTCGGTGTCGAACTGCTTGATCTCGACCTGGCAGTTCGCGTTGGCGTCGTTGTGCTCCTTGAGCGCCGTCTGCATGCCGTACAGGATGTTCAGTCCCAGCGCGGCGTTCGGGCCGGTCAGGGCGCCGGCCATGGCGACCGAGACGCCGTCGCAGGTGGCCGAGCCGTCACCGGCCGGACTGACCGCGTCGGTGCCGGTCGAGGCCTCGACCTCGTTGCCGTCGATGTCGATCTGCACCAGCGGGTTGATGGCGAGATCGCCACCGGCCGGGGCCGCGCTGCTGCTCGAGGAACCGCTCGCACCGCTGGTCGCCGCGCTCGAGGACTCGCTGCCGCTGCCGGAGCCACCGGCGGACTTGTCACCACAGGCGGCCAACGTCAGCGTGGCCGCGGCCACGAGGACGAGAGCCGCTCGCATCGAACGTCGATGCACGTGCCACCTCCGAGATGAGCCGCGGGTTTCGCGGCGTCCACAGGTTGTGCCTCAAGGGCTGCCGGTCGCACGGGTCGCGGCCAGCACGGCGGTGAACCTAACCCACGATGACGCAAATCACGCCCTGCGCCATGCGCTCGTAACCCAACCGCGACGAGAACCAGGTGGAACGGAGACGCGAACAGCGTGTGAGATTTCCCCGAATGGCGTGCGTCCACACAGGAGATCAATCACGACCGGCGCAATCGACCGACGACCGACCGTCGCTCCGACCTGACCGTCCCCGGAACGCCGACGACCCCGCCCCACCGAACGGGTGGACGGGGTCGTCGGGCCGGTCGCCGCGTCGATCGGACCGCGGCGAGGGCGTCAGCTCTTGGTCGCCAGGCTCTCCAGCACGGCGTTGGCCACCGCCTGCATCGAGGTGCGCCGATCCATCGCCGTCCGCTGGATCCAGCGGAACGCCTCCGGCTCGGTCATCTTCTGGTGCGTCATCAGCAGTCCCTTGGCCCGGTCGATGAGCTTGCGGGCCTCGAGTCGCTGGGTGACGTCGGCGATCTCCTTGCGGAGCGCGGCCGTCTCGGCGTACCGGGCCACCGCCAGCTCGATGGCCGGCAGCAGGTCCGCCTTGGAGAACGGCTTGACCAGGTAGGCCATCGCGCCGGCGTCCCGGGCGCGCTCGATCAGCTCGCGCTGCGAGAACGCGGTCAGCATCACCACCGGCGCGATCTGGTCGGCCACGATCTCGGCCGCGGCGTCGATGCCGTCCTTGTTGGGCATCTTGACGTCCATGATGACCAGGTCGGGCTTGAGCTCCTGGGCCATCGCGACGGCCTGCTCGCCGTCGCCGGCCTCACCCACGACCTCGAAGCCCTCCTCGGAGAGCATCTCGGCCAGGTCCAGCCGGATCAACGCCTCGTCTTCGGCGATGAGCACACGACGCGGAGCGGTCATCGGCCACCCCTCTCATCACTCTCCGACGGCCGGTCGGCCGCCGGTTCCACCGCCACAGCGTAGCCGCCGCGACCGCCCGACACCGGCCGAGCGAGCCGCCGCCTCATGTGATCCGGCGCGCCCGGCCCGGCACCGGCCGCTGCGGTGAACAGCTAGGATCGCTGCGGCCGTGGCGCTGCCGCGGGCACGGCCACGCCCCCGTATCCCAATTGGCAGAGGAAGCGGATTCAAAACCCGCACAGTGTGAGTTCGAGTCTCACCGGGGGCACCGAGTTCGGCCTGATCAGGACCTGATGGTCCCGGTCACTCCCGGCCGTGACGGGGATCGCCGGCCGTACGCACCCGGACCAACCCCTCCTGCACCACCGTGGCCAGCAGTGCCCCGTTCCGGCCGAAGAAGTGCCCGGTGGCCAGGCCGCGGGCCCCCGACGAGCTCGGGGAGTTGGTGTCGTACAGCACCCAGTCGTCCAGCCGCACCGGCCGGTGGAACCACATCGCATGGTCCAGCGAGGCGCTCTGCAGGTTGTCGTACCCGTGGGCCAGGCCGTGTTCGAGCAGGATCGAGTCGAGCAGGGTCAGGTCGGACAGGTAGGCCAGCAGGCACACGTGCACCAGCGGGTCGTCCGGCAGCCGCCCGTCCGCCCGGAACCAGGCCCGGCTGCCCGCCCCCGGCTGCGGACCTCGGCCGTGCGCCTGCCACGGCGGGTCGTTGACGTACCGGATGTCAAACGGCCGAGGGATGCGCCCGAAGGCGGCCGACGCGTACCCGACCCCCTTCGACCGCTCGGCCAGCGACGGCAACGTCAGCGGGTCCGGCACCGCCGGCGCCGCCACGGCGTGGTCCAGCCCCGGTTCCTGGTGCTGGAACGACGCCGACATCACGAAGATCGACCCGGCCGACTGTGAGGCCACCACCCGGCGGATGCTGAACGACCGGCCGTCCCGGACGTCGTCCACCGCGTACTCGATGGGCTCGTCAGGCCGGCCGGGTCGCACGAAGTAGGCGTGCAGCGAGTGCACGTGACGGTCGGCCGGTACCGTCCGCCCGGCCGCCGTCAGCGCCTGGGCCGCGACCTGACCGCCGAACACCCGCTGCGGCCCGCCCGCCGGAGAACGGCCCTGGAAGCGTCCGTCCCCCAGGGGACGGACATCCAGGAGCCGCAGCAACCCGTCCAGCACCCGCTGGCCGCGGGGCACCCCGTCGGTGTCGAGCTGGACCTCGGACTCGTCGGTCACCGCACTCCCCCGTCGCGTCAGTCGTCGTGACCGAGTCGGTGGATCCGGATGAGGTTGGTCGAACCGGAGGTGTTCGGCGGCGAGCCGGCCACGATGACCACGGTGTCGCCGTGCTCGTAGCCCGGCACCTCGAGCAGCGCCTGGTCGACCAGGCGCACCATCTCGTCCGTGCTCTCCACCGCCGCGACCTCGTAGGTGCGGGTCCCCCAGGTCAGCGACAGCTGGTTGCGCACCGCGGCCAGCGGTGTGAAGGCCAGCACCGGCAGCTTGGTGTGCAGCCGGGACAACCGGCGCACGGTGTCGCCGGAGAAGGTGAACGCCACGACCGCCTTGGCATTCACCCGCTCACCGATGTCGCGGGCGGCGAAGGACAGCACCCCGCCCCGGGTGCGCGGCGTGTGGGTGAGCGGCGGCGCGGTGACCGACTGCGCCTCGATCGCCTCGATGATCCGGCTCATCGTCTTGACCGTGATGATCGGGTACTTGCCGACCGAGGTCTCGCCGGACAGCATCAGCGCGTCCGCGCCGTCGAGCACCGCGTTGGCCACATCGGAGGCCTCGGCCCGGGTCGGCCGCGAGTGCTCGATCATCGAGTCGAGCATCTGGGTGGCCACGATGACCGGCTTGGCGTTCTCCCGGGCCACCTGCACGGCCCGCTTCTGGAACAGCGGCACCTGCTCGAGCGGCAGCTCGACGCCGAGATCGCCGCGGGCGACCATGATCCCGTTGAAGGCCAGCACGATGGCCTCGAGATTGGCCACCGCCTCGGGCTTCTCCAGCTTGGCGATGACCGGGATGCGGGTGGCCCCGACCTCGTCCATCACCGCGTGCACGAGGTCGACGTCCGACGGGGACCGCACGAAGGACAGTGCGATGAAGTCGACACCGAGCGACAGCGCGAACTTGAGGTCCTCGATGTCCTTCTCGGACAGCGCCGGGACGGACACGTTCATGCCGGGCAGCGAGATGCCCTTGTTGTTGCTGACCGGGCCGCCCTCGGTGACCGAGCAGACGACGTCGTTGCCCTTGACCTCCAGGACGACCAGGCCGACCTTGCCGTCGTCGATGAGCAGACGGTCGCCCGGGCGGGCGTCGTTGGCCAGGCCCTTGTAGGTGGTGGACACCCGCTCCCGCGTGCCCTCGACGTCGTCGACGGTGATGGTGACGGTGTCGCCGTTGTTCCACTGGTGCGGGCCGTCGGTGAATCGGCCGAGACGGATCTTGGGGCCCTGCAGGTCGGCCAGGATGCCGACCGTGCGGCCCAGCTTGGCGGCGGCGGCACGGACGTTGGCGTGCACCGCCTGGTGGTCGGCGTGGTCGCCGTGGCTGAAGTTCATCCGGGCGACGTTCATGCCCGCTTCGATCAGCGCGGTGATGGCTTCTTCGGAAGAGGTGGCCGGACCGAGTGTGCAGACGATTTTCGCGCGGCGCTCCATGCCCGCAGACTATCCCGCGGCTGAACCGATTCCGTGCCCCGGGGCGGATGTGCGCCCCGGGGCACGGAGGACCGGAACAGTCGACGACCGGCCGACGATCGGCCGACGATCAGCGCAGGGCGACCGCGGTCGGCGCCACCGGGTCGGGCAGGAACGACGACCCGCCGGCCAGCCAGGCGTCCACCGAGGCGGCCGCGGACCGGCCCTCGGCGATGGCCCAGACGATGAGCGACTGCCCGCGACCGGCGTCCCCGGCCACGAAGATGCCCGGCACGTTGGTCATGTACTTGGCGTCGCGCTGCACGGTGCCACGCGACGTGGGCTGCACACCCAGGTGCTCCAGCAGCTCCTGCTCGGGCCCGGTGAAGCCGAGGGCGAGCAGGATGAGATCCGCCTGCAGGTGCCGCTCGGTGCCCTCGTACGGCTCGAAGCCGCCGGGGATGCGCTTGCCCTCGATGAGGTGCAGGCCGGTGACGTGGCCGTCCTCGCCCTCGAAGGTGGTCGAGTTGACGCCGAACACCCGCTCGCCGCCCTCCTCGTGCGCGGCCGAGATGCGCAGCATCAATGGGTAGGTCGGCCACGGCGTGGTGGGCGACCGGGTCTCCGGCGGGCGCACGTGGATGTCCAGCTGGGTCACCGACGCGGCGCCCTGGCGCAGCGCGGTGCCGTAGCAGTCGGCGCCGGTGTCGCCGCCGCCGATGATCACCACGTGCTTGCCGGCGGCGTCGATGGAGACCTGGTCGAGCGTGCCCTCGCAGACCCGGTTCTGCTCGACCAGGTAGTCCATGGCCAGGTGGATGCCCTCGAGGTGGCGACCCTCGATCTCCAGCTCCCGGGCCACGGTCGCGCCGGTGGCCAGCACCACCGCGTCGAACCGGTCGCGCAGCTGCTCCACGGTGACGTCCACCCCGATCGCGGTGTCCACCACGAAATCGACGCCCTCGGACGCCATCTGCTCCAGCCGCCGGTCCAGCACCGCCCGGTCCATCTTGAACTCGGGGATGCCGTAGCGCATCAGGCCGCCGACGCGACCGTCCCGCTCGTACACCACGACCGCGTGCCCGGCCCGGGCCAGCTGCTGCGCCGCGGCCAGCCCGGCCGGGCCGGAGCCGACGACCGCGACCTTCTTGCCGGTCTTCATCGCCGCGGGCCGCGGGGTCAGGCCGCCGTGGGTGACCGACCAGTCGGCGATCTCCTGCTCGACCAGCTTGATGGCGACCGGGTCGTCCCCGATGCCCAGCACGCACGAGCCCTCGCACGGGGCCGGGCAGAGCCGCCCGGTGAACTCGGGGAAGTTGTTCGTCGCGTACAGCCGCTCGGCCGCCTCGGCCCACCGGTCGGTGCGCACCAGCTCGTTCCACTCGGGGATGAGATTGCCGAGCGGGCAACCGTTGTGACAGAACGGCACGCCGCAGTCCATGCACCGGGCGGCCTGGATGCGGGTGTCCTGCCGGTCGAACGGCTCGTAGACCTCGTGGTAGTCCCGCAGCCGCAGCTCGACGGGGCGCCGGGCAGGGGTGTGCCGGCCGTGCTTGAGGAAACCGCTGGGATCAGCCACGGGCAGACTCCATGATCATCTCGTTCGCGTCGAGGCCGCGCTCGGCGGCCTCGGCCATCACCGACAGCACCCGGCGGTAGTCGCGGGGCATGACCCGGGAGAACCGGGCGGCCGAACCCGGCCAGTCGGCCAGGAGGGACGCGGCGATCCGCGACCCGGTCAACTTGGCGTGGGCACTGACCACCTCGCCCAGCCACACCACCTCGTCGGCGGCCAGTTCCTCGAGGTCGACCAGCTCGCCGTTCACCCGGGTCGGGTCCGCGTCGAGCAGGTACGCGATGCCGCCGCTCATGCCGGCACCGACGTTCCGGCCGGTGCGGCCCAGGATGACCACCCGTCCGCCGGTCATGTACTCGCAGGCGTGGTCGCCGGTGCCCTCGACCACCATGAGCGCGCCGGAGTTGCGGACGGCGAACCGCTCGCCGACCCGGCCACGCAGGTACATCTCGCCCGAGGTGGCGCCGTACCCGACGGTGTTGCCCCCGATGACCTGGACCTTGACGCCGGGTGCCTGGGCCGGCGAGTTCTCGTCCGGCCGGACGACCAGCCGGCCGCCGGAGAGGCCCTTGCCGATGTAGTCGTTGGCGTCCCCGACCAGCGTGATGGTTACGCCCCGCGGCAGGAAGGCGCCGAGCGACTGGCCGGCGGTGCCGGTCAGCTGCACGTCGAAGGTGCCGTCCGGGGCTCCGTCCGGACCCCAGCGGCGGGTGACCTCCGAGCCCAGCATGGTGCCGGCGGTGCGGTCCACGTTGCGCACGGGCAGGTCGATGCGCACCGGCTTGTCCGGTGCGGTCGGGGCCGCCTCCAGCGCGTCGGCGGCCAGCCCGATGAGCCTGGCGTCCAGCGAGCGGGACAGGTCGTGCTGCGCGGGCCGGACGCAGCGGTGGTCGCTGTCGACGTCGGCGATGTGCAGCAGCGGGGCCAGGTCGAGCCCGGCCGCGCGGTGGTGCCGCACGGCGGAGTCGACGTCGAGCAGGTCGGCACGGCCGACGGCCTCGTCGAGGCTGCGCAACCCCAGGGACGCCAGATAGCGGCGCACCTGCTCGGCCAGGTACAGGAAGAAGGTCTCGACGAACTCCGGCGTGCCGGTGTACCGCGCCCGCAGCACCGGGTTCTGCGTGGCGATGCCGACCGGGCAGGTGTCCAGGTGGCAGACGCGCATCATGATGCAGCCGGCCACGATGAGCGGCGCGGTGGAGAAGCCGAACTCCTCGGCGCCCAGCAGGGCCGCGACCACCACGTCCCGGCCGGTCTTGAGCCCGCCGTCGACCTGCACCCGGACCTGCTCGCGCAGCTCGTTGATGCGCAGCGTCTGTTGCGTCTCGGCCAACCCCAGCTCCCACGGCTGGCCGGCGTGCTTCAGCGACGTCAGCGCGGCCGCGCCGGTGCCACCGTCGTACCCGGCCACGATGACCTTGTCGGCGTGCGCCTTGGTCACCCCGGCGGCGACGGTCCCGACGCCCGGCGTGGACACCAGCTTCACCGAGACCGCCGCGCGCGGGTTGGCGTTGCGCAGGTCGTGGATGAGCTGCTTGAGGTCCTCGATCGAGTAGATGTCGTGGTGCGGCGGCGGCGAGATCAGGCCGACGCCCGGGGTGGCGTGCCGGGTGGCGGCCACCCACGGGTAGACCTTGTGCCCGGGCAGCTGCCCGCCCTCACCGGGCTTGGCGCCCTGGGCCATCTTGATCTGGATCTCGTCGGCATTCACCAGGTACGCACTGGTCACCCCGAAGCGGCCGGAGGCCACCTGCTTGATGGCCGAACGCGTCTCCGGGTCGAGCAGCCGCTCGACGTCCTCGCCACCCTCGCCGGTGTTCGACTTGCCGCCCAGCCGGTTCATCGCGATGGCCAACGTCTTGTGCGCCTCGGCCGAGATGGAACCGTAGGACATGGCCCCGGTGACGAACCGCTTCACGATCTCCGACGCCGGCTCGACCTCCTCCAGCGGCACCGCGGTGATCGAGGAGTCGCGGTCGGCCGAGCGCAGGTCGAACAGGCCGCGCAGCGTGCCGCCCTCCCGCGACAGCTCGTCCACCTTGTCGGTGTAGCGCTGGAAGACGTCCTCCTGCTTGGACCGGGCCGAGTGCTGCAGCAGGTAGACGGTCTCCGGGTTGAACAGGTGGATCTCGCCCTCGCGGCGCCACTGGTACTGCCCGCCGACCTCCAGGCCGCGGTGCTCCAGGGCGGTCGGGTTCGGCACGAAGGCCACCGCGTGCCGGGCGGCCACGTCGGAGGCCAGCACGGTCAGGTCGCTGCCGCCGGTGTGCGTGGTGGTGCCGGTGAAGTACTCGTCCAGCAGGTCCTGGTCCAGGCCGAAGCAGGCGAAGATCTGCGCCTGCCGGTACGACCCGACGGTGGAGATGCCCATCTTGGACATCACCTTGAGCACGCCCTTGGACAGCGCGACCACGACGTTGCGGATGGCGGTCTTGGGGTCGACGTCACCCAGCAGGCCCTGGGCGGCCAGGTCCGCGGCCGACTCCACGGCCAGGTACGGGTTCACCGCACCGGCGCCGTAGCCCAGCAGCAGCGCGATGTGGTGCACCTCGCGGGCGTCGCCGGACTCCACGACCAGCGCGACCTTGGTCCGCGACTTCTGCCGCACCAGGTGCTGGTGCACGGCCGAGGTGAGCAGCAGCGACGGGATCGGCGCCAGCTGCTCGTCCGACCCGCGGTCGGACAGCACGATGATCCGGGCGCCGCCGGCGATGGCCGCGTCGGCCTGCCGCCGGCAGTGCTCGATCGCCTCGGCCAGCGCCGAACCGCCGCCGGCCACCCGGTACAGACCGTTGATGGTGACCGCGGCGAAACCGGGCAGATCACCGTCGGCGTTGATCCGGACCAGCTTGGCCAGGTCGATGTTGTCGACCACCGGCAGCGGCAGCACGATGTGCCGGCACGACGCCGGGGTCGGGTCCAGCAGGTTGCCCTCCGGCCCGATCACGCTGGCCAGCGACGTGACCACCGACTCGCGGATGGCGTCCAGCGGCGGGTTGGTCACCTGGGCGAAGAGCTGACTGAAGTAGTCGAAGATCATCCGCGGCCGGTCGGACAGCACCGCTTCGGGCGTGTCCGTGCCCATCGAGCCGGTCGACTCCGCGCCGGTGGCGGCCATCGGCTGCACCAGGACGCGCAGCTCCTCCTCGGTGTACCCGAAGATCTGCTGCTTGCGGAGCACGTCGGTGTGCGGGGTGACCACGTACTCACGGCTGGGCAGGTCGGACAGCCGGATGAGCCCGGCGTCCACCCAGTCCCGGTACGGGTGCTCGCCGGCCAGGTGGTCCTTGATGGCCTGGTCGTCGAGGATCCTCCCGGCGTCCGTGTCGACCAGGAACATCCGGCCGGGCTGCAGCCGGCCGCGCTCGAGCACCTTCTCCGGCGGGATCGGCAGCACGCCGGACTCGGAGGCCAGCACCACGGTGTCGTCGGTGGTGAGCCACCAGCGGCCCGGACGCAGCCCGTTGCGGTCGAGCACGGCGCCCAGCAGGGTGCCGTCGGTGAACGTGACGCAGGCCGGGCCGTCCCACGGTTCGATGAGCGACGCGTGGAACTCCCAGAACGCCTTGCGCTCCGGGGTCAGCGTCGGGTTGTTCTCCCACGCCTCCGGGATCATCATCATCACCGCGTGCGGCAGGCTGCGGCCGCCCAGGTGCAGCAGCTCCAGCACCTCGTCGAACGACGCCGAGTCCGAGGCCTCCGGGCTGCAGATCGGGAAGACCCGCTTGAGGTCGCCCGGGATCAGGTCGGACTCCAGCAGCGCCTCGCGCGCCCGCATCCGGTTGCGGTTGCCGCGCACCGTGTTGATCTCGCCGTTGTGTGCGATGAACCGGAACGGGTGGGCCAGCGGCCAGGCCGGGAACGTGTTGGTGGAGAACCGCGAGTGCACGATCGCGATGGCCGACTCGGTGCGCTCGTCGGTCAGGTCGGCGAAGAACGCCGGCAGCTGCTCGGTGGTGAGCATGCCCTTGTAGACGATGGTGCGGCTGGACAGCGAGCAGAAGTACGTGCCCACACCGGCGTCGGTGGTCCGCTTGCGGAACAACTTGCGGGCCGGGTAGATGAGCCGGTCCAGCGCCAGACCGGCCGGCCGCTGGCCGTCCGCGCCGACAGGCCCGGCCAGGAACAGCTGCTCGAACGCGGGCATCACGTCGACGGCCATCTTGCCCACGCCGGCACCGACCGCGTCGGTCGGCACGGTCCGCCAGCCCAGCAGCTCCAACCCCTCCTGGGCGGCCACCCCGGCGATGATCGTCTTCGCGCGGTCCCGCTCGTCCTGGTCGGCGGGCAGGAACGCGATGCCGGTGGCGTAGGCCTGGCCGTGCCGCGGGTCGGCGGCCTCCGGCAGCTCGAACCCGGTCGTCGCGCGCAGCAACCGGTCCGGGACCTGGATGAGGATGCCGGCGCCGTCACCCACCGCCGGGTCGGCGCCGGCCGCCCCGCGGTGGTCGAGGTTGATCAGCGCGGTGATGCCGTCGGCGACCACGGTGTGACTCCGGCGACCGCGGATGTCCGCAACCGCAGCCACCCCGCAGGCGTCCCGATCGAGGGCGGGGTCGTAGAGGCCCTGAGGGCCCGGGGTCGCCGAGAAGAGCACGGCAGGCCTCCCGTCGTGGTCGCGCGCCCGGACGGGGTCGTCCGGCAGCGGGTGGAGTGGGCGCCCGCGACCGAAGGGCGGCGCCATCGGCGACCTCGTCGTGAGCTGGTGCGGCCGGGAAGACCCGGCTCGGCGAATTCCGGACAGCGTTCGAAGCACGGACTTCAGGTCGGCGACCGGAGGCCCTTCAGCAGGGTGGGTGCGACTCAGGACGACAGTGGCCCGGCCTTCACGGAGTTACCGCACGGAATTTACCGCACGTTCGGACACCGACGAACAGCGTCGCCGGTGTGATGCCCGCGCCTTGCGGCGGGCGGCGAGGACCGTCACCCGCGGTGCGGGTCCTGATCCTCCTCCGGGGTCCGGTTCCCCGCCGTCTCAGCCGCCGTCTCAGCCGCCGTCTCGACCGGCGTCGCGGCGCCGGCCACCGCCGTGGGGCCGGCCTGGTGATCATCGGGCCGGTCGCCGTCGGGCCGGACGCCGTCACGGCCGCCCCACACCAGCGCCGGATCCTCCCGCGGCACGTGCCGGCGCAGCACCAGGAACAGCACGGCGCCGAGGAACACGATGACCGAGGTGAAGACGTTGATCCGGAGCCCGAGGAACTCGTTGGCCGGGTCGATGCGCAGCAGCTCGATCCAGGTCCGGCCCAGGGTGTAGCCGGCCACGTACAGCGCGAACGCCCGGCCACCGCCCAACCGGAACCGCTGGTCGGCCCAGACCACCACCGCGGCCACCGCCAGGTTCCACAGCAGCTCGTACAGGAACGTCGGCTGGAACGTGCCGCACAGCACCTCGGGGCTGGCCTTGACGTACTCGGTCGGGAACTCGCAGGTGGAGCCGGCCGGGATCTGGCCCGCCACCCCGTCCGGGGTGCGCAGGTAGACCTCCAGCGCCCACGGCAGGTCGCTGGCCGAACCGAACAGCTCCTGGTTGAACCAGTTGCCCAGCCGGCCGACGGCCTGGGCGACGACGATCCCGGGTGCGACCGCGTCGGCGAAGGCGCTGAGCGGGACCTTGTAGTACCGGCAGCCGATCCAGGCGCCGACCGCACCGAGGGCGATGGCGCCCCAGATGCCCAACCCGCCGTTCCAGACGGCGAAGGCGTTCCACGGGTTGCGACCGTCGCCGAAGTACAGCTGGTGGTCGGTGATCACGTGGTAGAGCCGGCCGCCGATGATGCCGAACGGCACCGCGAAGACGGCGATGTCGGTGACCCGGCCGGGACGGCCGCCGCGGGCGGTGAACCGGCGGTTGCCCCACCAGACCGCCACCACGATGCCGACGATGATGCAGACCGCGTAGGCGCGGACGGCGATCGGACCGACGTACCAGACGCCCTGCGGCGGGGACGGGATGGTGGCCAGGAACCCGGCGGTCACGCCGCCGGTCATGCCGAGGCCGCCCGGACCCCGCGGGCCAGCTCGGTGGCCAGCCGGCGGACGCCCTCGACGTCGGTGCCGTCCGGCCCGGCCGCCTGCACGAACGCCGATCCGACGATGACCGCGTCGGCGAAGCCGGCGATCTGCGCCGCCTGCTCGGCGGTCCGCACGCCCAGACCGACACCGATCGGCAGGTCGGTGACCGCCCGGCAGCGGGCCACCAGGTCGGCGGCGCCTGCCCCGACCTGGTCCCGGCCGCCGGTCACACCCATCACCGAGGCGGCGTACAGGAAGCCGCGGGTGGCCGCGGTGGTGCGGGCGATCCGCTCGGTCGGCGAGGACGGGGCGACCAGGAAGATCGGCGCGACCCCGTGGGCCTCGGCGGCGGCGGTCCACTCGTCGGCCTCGTCGACGATGAGGTCCGGGGTGATCACGCCGGCGCCGCCGACCGCGGCCAGGTCCCGGGCGAACGCGTCGGCGCCGTAGGCCAGCACCGGGTTGAAGTAGGTCATCACGACGGCCTGTCCGCCGGCCCGGGTGACCGAGCCCACCAGGTCGAAGACATCGCGGGTGTGCCAGCCGGCGGCCAGCGCGGTCTGCGCCGCGGCCTGGATGACCGGCCCGTCCAGCACCGGGTCGGAGAACGGCAGGCCCACCTCGACCAGGTCGCAGCCGCCCTCGACCATCGCGGCGAACAGCCGGCGGGAGGTGGCGGGGTCGGGGTACCCGGCCGGCAGGTAGCCGACCAGGGCGGCCCGCCCCTCGGCGCGGGTGCGGGCGAACAGCTCGGCCAGCCGGCCGGTGCCGGTCTGGTCGGCGGTGGTCGGGGTGCTCATCGGGCCGGCTCTCCTTCGGCGGTGCCCGCCGGCGGGACGGGCAACCCGTCCGGCGGGTCCTGGTGCTGGTCGGGCTCGCCGAGGCCGAACCAGCGCATGGCCGTCTCCATGTCCTTGTCGCCGCGGCCGGAGATGTTGATCAGCACGATGCCGTCCGGGCCGAGCTCGCGGGCCAGGTCGATGCCGCCGGCCACCGCATGCGCCGACTCGACCGCCGGGATGATGCCCTCGGTGCGGGCCAGCGTGGCCAGCGCTTCCATCGCCTGGGTGTCGGTGATCGGCCGGTACTCGGCGCGGCGGATGTCGGCCAGATGGCTGTGTTCCGGCCCGACGCCCGGGTAGTCCAGGCCGGCGGAGATCGAGTGCGACTCGATGACCTGGCCGTCCGCGTCCTGCAGCAGGAACGACCGGGCGCCGTGCAGCACCCCGACCGATCCCCCGCTGATGGTGGCCGCGTGCCGGCCCGTCTCGACGCCGTCCCCACCGGCCTCCAGGCCGACCAGCCGCACGTCCGGATCGTCCAGGAAGGCGTGGAAGATGCCGATCGCGTTCGAACCGCCGCCCACGCAGGCGGCGACCGCGTCGGGCAACCGCCCGGTCTGCTCGAGCACCTGGGCGCGCGCCTCCAGTCCGATGATCCGCTGCAGGTCGCGGACGATGACCGGGAACGGGTGCGGGCCGCCGACCGTGCCGAACAGGTAGAAGGTGTGGTCGACGGTCGCGACCCAGTCGCGGAACGCCTCGTTGATGGCGTCCTTGAGGGTGGCCGAACCGGTGGCCACGGACACGACCTCCGCGCCGAGCAATCGCATCCGGGCCACGTTCAGTGCCTGCCGCTCGGTGTCGACCCGGCCCATGTAGATGGTGCAGTCCAGCCCGAGCAGGGCCGCGGCGGTGGCGGTGGCCACCCCGTGCTGCCCCGCACCGGTCTCGGCGATGATCCGGGTCTTGCCCATCAGCTGCGCGAGCAGGGCCTGGCCGAGCACGTTGTTGATCTTGTGGCTGCCGGTGTGGTTGAGGTCCTCGCGCTTGAGCAGGATGCGCGCGCCGCCGACCTGGGCGGTCAGCCGATCGGCCGGCCAGACCGGGCTGGGCCGCCCTGCGTAGTCACGGGCCAACCGGTCCAGCTCGGCCAGGAACGACGGGTCACGACGGGCCTTGCGCCAGGCCTCGGCCACCTCGTCGAGGGCACCGACCAGCGCCTCGGGCAGCCAACGGCCACCGAACCGGCCGAAGTAGCCGCGCTCGTCGGGGTCGTGCGCCGTTCCGGCGATCGCCTCGGAGTGCCGCGGCAGCGGCGACGACAGGCCTGCGGGCGCGGCGGAGTTCACGTGCGGACTGCTCCCAACGAACGACGGGACGATCGCGCCCGGTCGGGACGCCTGGACGGAGTTACTGGGGCCGGTGCAGCCGGGCCGGGCGCGGGCAGGACGGGTGCGACCCCGCGGTGACCAGATCGGCCACCGCGGCCCGCGGGTCCCGGCTGGTGACCAGGCCCTCGCCCACCAGCACCGCGTCGGCGCCGGCCCCGGCGTAGGCCAGCAGGTCGGACGGGCCGCGGACGCCGGACTCGGCGATGCGGACCACGTCGCTGGGCAGGCCCGGGGCGATCCGGGCGAACACGTTCCGGTCCACCTCGAGGGTGGTCAGGTCTCGGGCGTTGATGCCGATGACCCGGGCCCCGGCGGCCAGCGCGCGATCGGCCTCGGCCTCGGTGTGCACCTCGACGAGCGCGGTCATGCCGAGCGACTCGACCCGCTCCAGCAGCCCGTGCAGCACGGGCTGGTCGAGCGCGGCCACGATGAGCAGCACGACATCCGCGCCGTGGGCGCGTGCCTCGTGCACCTGGTACGGGCTGACCACGAAGTCCTTGCGCAGCACCGGCACGTCGACTGTGCGCCGGACCGCGTCGAGGTCGGCCAGCGAGCCCCCGAACCGGCGCTGCTCGGTGAGCACCGAGATGACCCGGGCACCCGCGTCGGCATAGGTGGCGGCCAACGCGGCCGGGTCGGCGATGCTGGCCAGATCGCCCTTGGACGGGCTGCGCCGCTTGACCTCGGCGATCACCCCGACGCCGGGTTCCAGCAGGACCTCGAGCACCCGACGGGGCGGCGGCGCGTCGGCCGCGCGGGCCTTGACCTCCGCCAGCGGCACGGCCGCCTCACGGACGGCCAGGTCCTCCCGGACCCCCTCGATGATCGACTGGAGGACGTTCATGCGTGCTCCCCAACCAGACGCAGGACCAGGGCCTGACCGGTGCTGCCGTCCCCCGAACCGGGATCGGCCGTTCCTGGTGGTGGCGGTGTCATCAGAAACACATGGTAACCGGCGCGGGAAGGGCTCAGGACCACCCGCGCTCGTGAGCGTCACCCATCGCTACGAGTCGGATCGACGCCCGCATCGAGCTGCCGCCACCAGTCGAGTGAATCGGTGTCCCCCGACCGGACGGGGGCCGCTGGGTTCGCGGAGTCCGCGACGTCGCCGGCTCTGTCGGCACCGTCGCCGCGAGCCGGTCCGGTCGGCTCGGGGGTCGCGGGCACCGGACGCGCGGCCGACCCGGCCCGTCGGGCGGGGCGTTCGTACCGGCTGCCCAGCCGGCGCGCGCCCACCCCGGCCACCACGAGGACCGCGGCCAGCGCGATCAACAGCCCACCCTGGGCGCCGAGCAGCGGACCGACCGGATGCACGTCCGCCCCGCCGACCGGGGCGGCGGGACGGGCGAGCCGGTCGGTCAGGCCCTCGGCCGGACCGCCCAGCGCGGCCAGGCTGAGCCAGGTCAGCACGCCGCCGGCCGCGGCCAGCAGCACGCCCAGCCCGCGTCGCAGCCACCCGCGGACGCCCAGGGTGGCGGCCAGCCCGGCCAGCGCCACCAGGGCGATCGGGATGAGGGCTGGCACCACCGATCCACCGGACTCGGCGATGTCGATCCGGCCCTGCAGTGGGTCGTCGAACGACTGCGTCCACCAGGTCAGCCCGGCCGCCGACGCGGCCAGCGCGGCACCCAGCACCGCGGACAGCCAGAGCACCGCCACCGGCCGACGGCGCGACCGCGCCGTCGGCTCGACCTCGGGACGGTCGTCGGGGGCGTCGCTCACCGGCGGTCGGTCCCGTTCCGGGACACCGACCCGTCCGGCTGCGGCACGACCGGTTGCATGGTCTCGGCGGCGCCGATGGCGGCGATGACCGCGGACGCCTTGGCCCGGCACTCGGCGTCCTCGTTGGCCGGCACCGAGTCGGCCACCACGCCCGCCCCGGCCTGGACCGAGGCGACGCCGTCCTTGACCAGGGCGGACCGGATGGTGATGGCGGTGTCGGCATCCCCGGCGAAGTCCAGGTAGCCGACGACGCCGCCGTAGACACCGCGCCGGGCCGGCTCCAGCGCGTCGATGATCTGCATGGCCCGCGGCTTCGGCGCCCCGGACAGGGTGCCGGCCGGGAAGCAGGCGGCCAGCGCGTCGTACGCGGTGCGGTCCGACGCCAGCGTGCCGGTCACCGTCGAGACGATGTGCATGACGTGGCTGTACCGCTCGATGGAGAAGAAGTCGACCACCCGGACGCTGCCCGGCGCACAGACCCGGCCGAGGTCGTTGCGGCCGAGGTCGACCAGCATGACGTGCTCAGAACGCTCCTTGCTGTCCTCGAGCAGGTCCTTGGCCAGCAGCGCATCCTCCTCCTCGTCGTGCCCGCGGGGCCGGGTACCGGCGATCGGGTGCATCGTCACCTGGCCGCCGCGCACGGTGACCAGCGCCTCGGGCGAGGAGCCGACGACGGCGATGGGCCCGCCGTCCGGGGTGTCCACCCGGAGCAGGTACATGTACGGGCTGGGGTTGGTGGCCCGCAGTACCCGGTAGATGTCCAGCGGATCGGCGGTGGTCGGCACGTCGAAACGCTGCGAGACGACCACCTGGAACGCGTCGCCGGCCCGGATGTGCTCCTGCGCGACGCGCACCGCGTCCTGGTAGTCCTGCGAGGTGGTGCGGTTCCGGACCTCGGGCCGGCGGGCGGTGAACACCGCGGCCGGCACCTGATGCGGCTCGGCCAGGGTGGCCGTCATGGCCTCCAGTCGGGCCACCGCGTCGTCGTAGGCCGCGTCCACCCGCTCGTCGGTAGCGTCCCAGTTCACCGCATTGGCGATGAGGGTGACCGCGCCCTCGTGGTGGTCCAGGGCGGCCAGATCGGTGGCCAGCAGCATGACCAGCTCGGGGATGTGCAGCTCGTCCACCGCACGGCCGCCGGGCACGGTCACCCTCTCCCAGCGCCGCACCACGTCGTAGCCGAGGTAGCCGACCATGCCGCCGGTCAGCGGCGGCAGCCCGGCCAGCGGCTCGGTCCGCAGCAGCCGGACCGTCTCGGCCAGGGCGGCCAGCGGGTCGCCGTCGGCGGGCAGCCCGGCCGGCGGGGTGCCCATCCAGTGCACCCCGCCGTCCACCTCGGTGAGCGCGGCGGCCGACGCGACGCCGACGAAGGACCACCGGGACCAGCTGGCGCCGTGCTCGGCCGACTCGAGCAGGAAGGTGCCGGGGCGGTCCTGGGCCAGGGTGCGGTACAGGCCGACCGGGGTGATGGCGTCGGCCAGCAGCCGCCGGGTCACCGGGATCACCCGGCGGTGCTCGGCGGCCAGCGCCCGGAACTCCTCCCGAGTCGGCCGGATCTCACCCAGGGGCCAGGCGCCGCCGGTGGACCGGGACGCCCGGGTGGGACCGGGAACCGACTCAGGGGACGTGGTGGCGGTCGCAGACACGCGGCCATTCTGCCGCCCGGCGGGCGTGCTCCCGACCGGGCCGGACCTGGCCACCGGCTCAGCGGGACCGCAGCAGCCCGTCGTCGAAGCAGGTGCGGGTGCCGGTGTGGCAGGCCGGGCCGGTCTGGTCGACCAGCACCAGCAGCGTGTCGCCGTCGCAGTCGCGCCGCACCTCGACCACCCGCTGGGTGTGTCCCGAGGTGTCGCCCTTGACCCACTGCTGCTGCCGGGACCGGGAGAAGTAGGTGGCCCGGCCGGTGGTCAGCGTGGCCCGGACGGCCTCGGCGTCCATCCACGCGACCATGAGCACCTCGCGGGTGTCGTACTGCTGGGCGACCGCACAGATGAGGCCGGCGGCGTCGAACCGCAACCCGGCGAGCAGCTGGTCCAGCTGCTCGGGTGCCGTCGGCCCGGTCATGCCGGGCTCCCGGCGGTCGGGGTGCGCCGCACCGGGTGCCCGGTCCGGGCCAGCTCGGCCTTGACCTCGTCGATGCGCAGCTGCCCGAAGTGGAAGACGGACGCGGCCAGCACCGCGTCCGCACCCGCGTCGACCGCGGCCGGGAAGTGCTCGAGCGTGCCGGCCCCACCGGAGGCGATGAGCGGGACCCCGACGGCGGCCCGGATGGTGGTGAGCATGACGGTGTCGAAGCCGTCCCGGGTGCCGTCGGCGTCCATCGAGGTGAGCAGGATCTCCCCCGCGCCGGCCTCCTCGGCCTGCCGCACCCACTGCACCGCGTCGATACCGGTCCCCCGGCGGCCGCCGTGGGTGGTCACCTCGAACCCGGACGGGCAGTCGAGTTCGTGCTGGGCGGTCACCCGGCGGGCGTCCACCGCCAGCACCACGCACTGCGAGCCGAACCGGTCGGCCGCCTCGCGCAGGAACTCCGGCCGGGCCACCGCGGCGGAGTTGATCGACACCTTGTCGGCGCCGGCCCGCAGCAGTCCGTCGATGTCCTCGACGGTGCGCACTCCGCCGCCCACGGTGAGCGGGATGAACACCTGCTCGGCGGTGCGCCGGATCATGTCGTGGGCGCTGGCCCGATTGTCGCTGGTGGCGGTGATGTCCAGGAAGGTCAGCTCGTCGGCGCCGGCCTCGTCGTACCGCCGGGCCAGTTCGACCGGGTCGCCGGCGTCGCGCAGCTGCACGAAGTTGACGCCCTTGACCACCCGGCCCTCGGACACGTCCAGACACGGGATCACTCGTACCGCCACCGTCACGGCGACCACCCTACGAGGTGGGCGACCGTGCTCCGGTCGGGCGGCGGAGGGTGATCGCCGGGCGGCGGAGGGTGGCCGAGACGTTCCCGCGGCAACGCCTCCGTGGCCCACTGTGGTCGCGGCCGGACGGAGCGTTCCGAACGCGTTGCCGCGGCAACGCCGCGGGCTCAGGACCCGCTGACCGCCCGCAGCGCCTCGGGCAGGGTGAACGCCCCCGCGTAGAGCGCCTTGCCGACGATCGCGCCCTCGACGCCGACCGACGCCAGACCCGCCAGCGCGACCAGGTCGTCCAGGCTGGACACGCCGCCGGAGGCCACCACCGGGGCGTCGGTGGCGGCGCACACCTGCTGCAGCAGTTCCAGGTTCGGGCCCTGGAGGGTGCCGTCCTTGGTCACGTCGGTGAGGACGTAGCGGGAGCAGCCCTGCTCGTCCAGCCGGGCCAGCACCTCCCAGAGGTCTCCGCCGTCCTCGGTCCAGCCGCGGGCGGCCAGCGTCGAGCCCCGGACGTCGAGGCCCACGGCCACCCGGTCGCCGTACCGCGCGATGGCTGCGGCACACCACTGCGGCTGCTCCAGCGCGGCCGTCCCGATGTTGACCCGGGCGCAGCCGGTGGCCAGGGCCGCCTCGAGGGAGGCGTCGTCGCGGATGCCGCCGGACAACTCGACCCGCACGTCCAGCCGGCCGACCACCTCGGCCAGCAGCGCGGCGTTGGACCCGCGGCCGAAGGCGGCGTCCAGGTCGACCAGGTGGATCCACCCGGCGCCGTCCCGCTGCCAGGCCAGGGCGGCGTCCAACGGCGCTCCGTAGGTGGTCTCGGTACCGGCACGGCCCTGGACCAGGCGCACGGCCTGGCCGTCCGCGACGTCGACGGCGGGAAGCAGTTCGAAGCTCACGGCGGGCAAGGCTACGGGCTCCCGATGCGCTTCAGTGCCGCATGCCCACGTCAGTGCCCGAGCAGGCCCCGGACGTACGCGGCCTGGGCGACGTGCTCCAAGTCGTCGTCCAGCACGCTGACCAGGCGGACGCCCAACGAGACCGGCGGGTCCCAGCGCTCATCGACGATCCGGTCCAGGTCGGCGTCGCTCAGCGCGGCAACGAACTCGAGCGTCCGGGCGTGCACGGCGTCGTGATACTCGCGCAGCGGCGCGGCCCCGGTCCCGGCCACCCCGAGTTCGTCCACGTCGACGCTGGTCTGGCCGTACCCGGTGGCGGCCGGCTCGAACGGCAGCGCGAACCGGGCGACGAAGTCCTCCTCCAGCCAGACCTGCTGTCGGCCGGCGACCTCGGCGATGTGGTCGTCCTGCACGCGGGTCAGGTGCCAGACCAGCCAGGCGATCGAGTTGCCGGCGGGTGCGCCGGCCCGGCCCGCAGGCCGGAAGGCCAGGTCGGCCGGGTCGAGGTCACTCCCGTCCTTGGCCGACAGCACGTCGTGCACCCGTTCGGCGATGCGTCCGTAGGCCTCGGTCAGCAGTTCGGCAGTCCGCATGTGGGTCCTTCCTGGTGGCGGTCCGGTGGACGGTCCGTGGATGGGGCGTGCTCAGCGCAGGTCGACCGCCCGGGTCCAATAGGCCTGTGCGGAGCGGCCGACGCGGGCCACCACCAGGGTGGCGGCGTGGATGGTCGGTCCCCGCAACGCCGGACGCAGCCGCGTCCGCAGCACGTCCGGCACCACGGCAGTACCCCGTTGCTTGATCTCCAGCGTGCCGATGTCGTCACGTCGGCACCACTGCGCGACGGTCCGCTCGGTGAACGGCGCCGTGTCGAGCACCCGGAAGGCGCGCACCCCGGCCGGCGGCCGCGGTCCGGTCAGGTAGGCCAGGTGTTCATCCAGCCGGGACAGGCCGTGCCGCGCCGCCCACTGCCGGACCAGGTGGGCACGGACCACGGCGCCGTCCGGGTCGACGATCCAGTCCTGCACCGGGGTGACCGGCGCGTCGTCGGGTTCGGTCGACGACACCTGCTCGATGCCGAGACCGATGCCGAGAACGGTGGCGGTGCCGTCAAGCCGGGTGGTCAGCACGGTGGCCCGGCGGGCGGGTCCGGCCAGTTCGGCCGGCCACAGCACCGCCTCGCGCACCGTGCCGTCCAGCGAGACCAGTTCCACCTCACCGGGCCGGGCCAGTGCGTCATGGTCGATGCCCGGCGGCACCCGCAGCACCGGCGGTCGGTCGGCCGATCCGGCGTCCAGCTCGGCCACCGACGGCACCGTGTCCGCGGACGTGATGCGGCGTCCGGTGCCCGAGCGGCGGGCCGGGTCGGCGTACCGCAGCAGGCCGCGTCCGACCGGCGTGCGGGCGTCGGCCCGGGCCAGGACGACCGGGACACCGGGCGGCGTCCCGGAGTGGGCCAGGTTGTGCGCGGCCATGGCCAGCCGCACCGGGTCCAGGTCGGACCCGAGCACCACCGGGCAGCCGGCGGCCAGCGTCACCAACTCGGTGCCGATCGAGCAGGTCAGGTCGTGCACACCGATCCCGGCCAGCCGGGCGGCGCGATGAGCGGCCACCGGCGCCGGGGTGGCCTGCTGCAGTGCCTCGTCGGTGAGCAGCCAGTCGGCACTGAGCGGGCCGAGCTTGGCGACCGCCAGCCGGCGCAACCGGGCCGTCTCCAGCACGGCGGCGGCCCGGGCGCCGACCGCCCGGCGCAGCCGATCGGCGTCCCGCAGCCGGGTGGCGTCGGTGAGGGCCAGCCCGGCGGCCAGGCCGAGCGCGTCGGTCCCGGCGGCGGACCGCAGGAAGGCCACGTCGTCGAGGGAGAACCGGTACGCCACGGGCGGCTCGCTCGGTCCGTCGGTCGGGGGCCCGCTCAGCGGGCGTAGGCGAAGAACCGTCCGCCGCGCTGCTCCAGCGCCAGGGACATGCCGAAGGTGGCCGACAGGTGCTCCTCGGTGAGCGTCTCGGCGACCGGACCGGCCGCCACCACGCCGCCGTCGCGCAACAGCAGCACGTGGGTGAAGTCGACCGGGATCTCCTCCACGTGGTGCGTCACCAGCACTGTGGTCGGCGCCGCCGGGTCCTGCGCGAGCCGGGTCAACCGGGCCAGCAGGTCCTCCCGGCCGCCCAGGTCGAGGCCGGCGGCCGGCTCGTCGAGCAGCAGCAGCTCCGGGTCGGCCATGAGCGCGCGGGCGGCCAGGGTGCGCTTGCGCTCGCCCTCGGACAACGTCCCGTACATCCGGTCGGCCAGCCGGGCGACCCCCATCGCGTCGAGCAGCTCGGTGGCCCGGTCGAGATCGAGCTGGTCGTAACGCTCCCGCCACCGACCCAGCACGCCGTACCCGGCGGAGACCACCACGTCGACCACGCGTTCCTGCGGCGGCACCCGGCTGGCCAGCGCGGCCGAGGACACCCCGATGCGGGGCCGCACCTCGGCCAGGTCGACCGCGCCGAGCCGCTCGCCGAGCACGTGCACCCGCCCGGAGGTCGGATGCAGCTGCGCCGCCGCCACCTGCAGCAGGGTCGTCTTGCCCGCGCCGTTCGGCCCCAGCACCACCCAGCGCTCGTCGGCCAGCACCTCCCAGCTCACCGCGTCGAGCAGGACGGTGCCGCCGCGCCGGACGGTGACGTCGAAGCCGTGGATCACCGAGTCCGGACCCGGGACGATCGAGGGGCGCCCGGCGGTGCCGGTCGATCCGGGGGCGGAGGCTGTCGGTCGGGGCATCGGCGCTCTGGCGGCAGTCACGCGGGTCATTGTTCCCCACCGGTCCGTGCGCCGGAGACGGCACCGGTCCGGCCGGTCGGCCGCGCCGCCCCGGCACGGCCACGGCCGGAGCACGGATCCAACACGGATCCGACACGCGGGTGGAGCGCGCCCTGGGAGGATGCGCCGATGACCGGCATCCGACCTCCCGCCCTGCGCCGCCCGGTCGACGACGGTTGGGACTGGCGGATCGCCCCCGGAGCCGCCAACCCGGGCGCGGTGCCCCGGTTCGGCTCCAGCCCGTTCCCCGGTGAGGCGTTCCCGCTCGGCGCCACCGTCACCGATTCGGGGACCAACTTCGCGGTCATCGCCGACGCCGACGCCACCGGTGGTGGGGTGGAGCTGTGCCTGGTCGACGCCCAGGGCGAGGAACGACGCATCCTGATGGAGGAGCGCACCTACGGCATCTGGCACACCTTCGTCCCGGGCGTGCTGGCCGGCCAGCGCTACGGCTACCGGGTGCACGCCCACGACGGCGCCAAGCTGCTCCTCGACCCGTACGCCCGTCGGCTGACCGGTACCGCCTACGACCTGACCGCGGCTGGGACGCCCGGGGTGACCACCGACGCGGACACCGTGCCGGTGGGTGTGGTCTCGCACCCGGTCCGGTCGATCTCCGCCCGGCCGGAGACCCCGTGGGCGGACACGGTGATCTACGAGGCCCACGTGGCCGGGCTGACCCGGCTGCACCCGGAGGTGCCCCGCCGGCTGCGCGGCACCTTCCGCGGCGTGAGCCACCCGGCCGTCATCGACCACCTGTTGAGCCTGAACGTGACCGCGGTCGAGCTGCTGCCGGTGCACGCGCACGCCGACGAGCCGGGCCTGGCCGCCACCGGGCGGCACAACTACTGGGGTTACTCCACCCTCGGCTACTTCGCGCCGCACCCCGGCTACGCCTCGGCCCGCGGACGCGAGCTCGAGGAGTTCGTGTGGATGGTCGACGCGCTGCACGAGGCCGGGCTCGAGGTCATCCTGGACGTCGTCTACAACCACACCTGCGAAGGCAGCCCGAGCCAGTCGGCGATGCTGTCCTGGACGGGGATGTCCCCGCGGTCGTACTACCTGGCCGACGGCCACGACATCACCGGCTGTGGGCGGACCGTCGACCCGGGCATGCTGCCGGTCACCCGCATGGTCACCGATTCGTTGCGCTACTGGGCGGCCGATCTCGGCGTCGACGGGTTCCGCTTCGACCTGGCCTCGGTGCACGGCCGACCGCACGGCGGGACGTTCGACCCAGCCTCGGCCCTGCTCACCGCCATTGCCACCGACCCGGTGCTGTCCCGGCGCAAGTTGATCGCCGAGCCGTGGGACGCCACCGGCGAGGGCTACGCGGTGGGCCGGTTCGGGGTGCAGTGGAGCGAGTGGAACGACCGGTTCCGCGACACCGTCCGCGACTTCTGGCGCGGCCAGCGTGGGGTCCGCGACCTGGGGTACCGGCTCACCGGGTCCTCCGACCTGTACGGCGAGGGCCGGCGACCGTGGTCGTCGATCAATTTCATCACCGCGCACGACGGGTTCACGCTGCGCGACCTGGTCAGCTACGCCGGGAAGCACAACGAGGCCAACGGTGAGCGCAACCGTGACGGTACCAACGAGAACCGTTCCGCCAACTACGGTGTCGAGGGCGAGACGGACGATCCCGCGATCGTGGCGACCCGCCTGCGGCAGGCCCGCAACCTGATGGCGACGCTGCTGCTGGCCACCGGGACGCCGATGATCACCGCCGGGGACGAGCTGTGGCGGACGCAACGCGGCAACAACAACGCCTACTGCCAGGACAACGAGATCAGTTGGCTGGATTGGTCACCCGTCGACGTGCCGGGCAGCCCGGGCGCGTCCATGCTGGCGTTCACCCAGCGCGTGCTGGCCGTGCGGCGGGCCGCCCCGGCGTTGCACCAGGGCGAGTTCTTCGACGGTCGGGCTCCGTCCGGCCGTGGTGACGGCATCCCGGACCTGGTGTGGTTCAACGACTCCGGCGTGCAGATGACGATGAACGACTGGTTCGACGGGAGCCGGTCGACCGTGCAGATGTGGGTGGACGGCCGCGACGTCCGTGGCCACGGACCGGCCGGGCAGCCGCTGGTCGACGAGTCGTGGCTGCTGGTGCTGCATGCCGGCGCCGAGGACGTGGACGTGGTGCTGCCGGCCGGTCCGTACGGCACCGCCTACAGCCCGGTGATCGACACCGGCACCGACACCGGCGTCCCGGCCGACGACCAGGCCATCGCCGCCGGACTGCCGGTCACGCTGCCGGCCCGGACCTGCTGGCTGCTGCGGGCCCACCGGCCCGACCCCGGCACGGTGGACGGGGCCGGACCGGACGGGAGCTGACCGCCAGGCCGGCTCAGGCGTGGGTGACCAGGCCGAGCTCGGCCGGCGAGACCAGCAGCGGGTGCCGCGGCAGCACCCGTACGGTGTACCCCACCGCGCCCGACCGGGTCAGCGGCAACTGCGCCTCGAACCGGAAACCTTCAGCCGGGTCGACGCTCTCGGCCCCGGCCGGCAGCACCGACATCGGCACGGTGGTGATGTCGTGCAGATCCTCGTGCTCGTCCACCCGCCCGGTGACGGTCTGCACCTCGACGTCCTCGGGCTGCAGATCGGCCAGGTCGACGAAGGCCCGGACGGTCATCACGTTGCCCAGCGACGGATCGGTGCCGATGCCCGAGGTGTCCACGTTCACCACGCGCACCAGCGGCCAGGCCGCCGCGACGCGCGTCTTCCACGCGGCCAGATCCTTGGCCACCGCAAGGTCCTGCCCGACCCGGCGGTTGTACCGGGCCGCCGGCCCGTAGTACCCGGTGACGTAGTCCCGGACCATGCGGGTCGCCTGCACCCGTGGCCCCAGGTAGGCCAGGGCGTGCCGCACCATGTCGATCCAGGCCTGCGGCACCCCGGCCGCGTCCCGCTGGTAGAACAGCGGCGCCACCCGGCTCTCCACCAGCCCGTACAGGGCCGAGGCCTCCAGCTCATCCCGGCGGGCGTCGTCCACGCCGTTCGCCGACGGGATGGTCCACCCGTCGTGCCCGTCGTAGAGCTCGTCCCACCAGCCGTCGGAGATCGACAGGTTGAGCGCGCCGTTCAGCGCTGCCTTCATGCCCGAGGTGCCGGACGCCTCCTGCGGGCGGATCGGGTTGTTCAGCCAGACGTCGGCGCCGGCGCACAGCACCGAGGCCATGCCCATGTCGTAATCGGGCAGGAAGACGATGCGGTGCCGGATCTCCGGATCGTCGGTGAACCGGACCATCTCCTGCATGAAGCGCTTGCCGTACTCGTCGGCCGGATGCGCCTTGCCGGCCACCACGATCTGCACCGGGTGGTCACGGTCGAGCAGGATCTGCTTGAGCCGGGCCGGGTCGCGCAGCATGAGCGTGAGCCGCTTGTAGGTCGAGACGCGCCGGGCGAACCCGATGGTCAGCACGTCCGGGTCGAGGATGCTGTCGGTCCAGTCGAGTTCGGCCTCGGTGCTGCCGCGCTGCAGGTAGGAGCGGCGGACGGTGGCCCGGGCCAGGTCGACCAGACGGGATCGCAGCAGTCGCCGGATCTCCCACAGCCGGGCGGCCGGGACCCGGTCCGCAGCAGGCCATTCCGAGGCCGAGGCGAGGTCCTGCCAGTCGGCCATCTCCCCCGCCACCTCGACCATCTCGCGGGCGGCCCAGGTGGGCAGGTGCACACCGTTGGTCACCGAGCCGATCGGCACCTCCTCGGCCTCGAAGCCCGGGTATAGCCCGGAGAACATGTTGCGGGACACGACGCCGTGCAGCTTGGCCACGCCGTTGGACCGCTGCCCCAGACGCAACCCCATGTGGGCCATGTTGAACCGGCTCGGGTCCGGCTCCGCGCCCAGGGCAACGATGCGCTCGACCTCGATGCCGGGCAGCACTCGCGATCGGCCGTGCTGGTCGCCGTCGAGGTAGTGCCGCACGAGATCGACCGGGAAGCGGTCGATCCCGGCCGGGACCGGGGTGTGGGTGGTGAAGACGTTGCCGGCCCGGACGGCCGCCAGACCCTCGTCGAAGGTGACACCCTCGGCCGCGATCAGCTCGCTGATCCGCTCCACGCCCAGGAATCCGGCGTGCCCTTCGTTCATGTGGAAGACCTCGGGCCGCGCGTGCCCGGTGATCCGGCACCAGGCGTTGATCGCCCGCACGCCGCCGATGCCCAGCAGGATCTCCTGCTTGATGCGGTGGTCCTGGTCGCCGCCGTACAGCCGATCGGTGACCTGGCGCAGGTGGTCGTCGTTCTCCTCGATGTCGGCGTCCAGCAGCAGCAGCGGGACCCGGCCCACCTGGGCCAGCCAGACCCGGGCGGCCAGCGTGCGGCCACCGGGCATCGACACCGAGACGGTCAGCTGCCGGCCCGGACCCGCCTCCGGGTCGAGCACCCGCTCGATGGGCAGCCCCTGCGGGTCGTGCGCCGGGTAGTGCTCCTGCTGCCAGCCGTCGGCGGACAACGACTGCCAGAAGTAGCCGAAGTGGTAGAGCAGGCCGACCCCGATGATCGGCACGCCCAGGTCGGACGCCGACTTGAGGTGGTCCCCGGCCAGGATGCCCAGACCGCCGGAGTAGTTGGGCAGCACCTCGGTGAGGCCGAACTCCATGGAGAAATAGCCGACGGCGTCGGGGAACTCGGCCCCGGCGGCCACCTGCTGCTGGTACCAGCGGGGCTCCGACAGGTACAGGCCGAGGTCGTCGGACAGCGCCCGCATCCGCAGCAGGAAGTCCTCGTCGCCGGCCAGCTCCTGCAGGCGGGCCACCGAGACGGCCCCCAGCAGGGCCAGGGGATCGCCCTCCAGCTGCTCCCACAGCTGTCGGTCGATGTCCGCGAACAGGTCCTTGCTGGCCGGATGCCAGGACCAGCGCAGGTTGCGGATCAGTGCGCCGAGGGGTTCCAGCGGCTCGGGCAGCTGCGGGCGGACGGTGAACCGACGGAGGGCCTTCACGACCCCGAACCTAACCCGGCCCCGGCCACGGCGGTCAACGGCCCGACGACTTTCCGATGACATCTGCCCAGTCCGGCACGATCCAGACACTCAGGGTGATCTTCGGTCACAGCAGAACCGGGTGCCGTCCTCCGGGTGGCCCAGCGGTGTCCGACACGCCGTGTCGCCCGCGGGTACGGCGCCGGTGCACCACCGGGGGCCTCCCGGTAGGTTGGCCGCGTGGCTGGTCGCATCGGACTGAACGACATCACTCCCACGGTCGCCTGCGGGCGGTACCCCAGCAAGGCGGTGGTCGGAGCACCGGTGGAGATCACCGCGACGGTCTTCCGGGAGGGACACGACGCCGTCGCCGCGAACGTGGTGTGGCGGCCGCCGGCCGACCCCGTCACCGGGCGCCGGCCGCGCGAGGCGGCCGGACCGCTGCACCGGATGACCCGGACCGCGGACTGGAGCACCTCCTACACCGCCACCGTGGTGCCCGACCGGCCGGGACTGTGGAGCTTCGTGGTCGAGGCCTGGAGCGATCCGTTGAACACCTGGCGGCACGCTGTCGAGGTCAAGGCGGCCGCGGGTCAGGGCGCCGACGAACTGGCCAACGACCTGGAGACCGGCGCCCGGCTGCTGGAGACGCTGGCCGCGCGCCCGCGGCAGCGCTACACCGCCGCCATCTCCGTGGCCGTGGACGCCCTGCGCGACGGGACCCGTTCGGTGGCCGAACGTCTCGGTCCGGCACTGGCCGACGAGCTGTGGTCGGTGCTGCAGGCCGAGCCCATCCGCGAACTGGTGACCAAGTCCCCCGCACAGCAGGTGTGGGTCGACGTCCCGCTGGCCGAGTCCAGCGCCTGGTACGAGTTCTTCCCGCGGTCGGTCGGCGCCGAGATCGATGTGGAGGGCCGGCCGTTGCGGCACGGTACCTTCCGCGAGTCCATCGGCATGTTGGACCGCATCGCCGCCATGGGCTTCGACATCGTCTACCTGCCGCCGATCCACCCCATCGGCGAGGTGAACCGCAAGGGGCGCAACAACACCGTCACCCCGGAGCTTACCGACGTCGGCTCGCCCTGGGCCATCGGGTCGCGGTTCGGCGGCCACGACGCCGTGCACCCGGAGCTCGGCACCCTGGAGGACTTCGACGCGTTCGTGGCCGCGGCCACCGAGCGCGGCCTCACGATCGCGCTCGACCTGGCCCTGCAGTGCGCCCCGGACCACCCCTGGGTGGCCGAGCACCCGGAGTGGTTCACCACCCGGCCGGACGGCAGCATCGCGTACGCGGAGAACCCCCCGAAGAAGTACCAGGACATCTACCCGCTCAACTTCGACAACGACCCGCAGGGCCTGTACGCCGAGGTGCTCCGGGTGGTGCAGCACTGGATCGACCACGGGGTCCGCGTCTTCCGGGTGGACAACCCGCACACCAAGCCGATCGACTTCTGGGAGTGGCTGATCGCACAGGTGCACCGCCAGCACCCGGACGTGATCTTCCTGGCCGAGGCGTTCACCAAGCCGGCGATGATGCACGAGCTGGGCCGGCTCGGTTTCACGCAGTCGTACACCTACTTCACCTGGCGCAACGCCAAGCAGGAGCTCATCGACTACGCAGTGGAGCTGGTCGAGGCCAGCGACTACATGCGGCCGAACTTCTGGCCCAACACGCCGGACATCCTGCACGAGGCGCTGCAGCACGGCGGTCCGGCCAACTTCGCCATCCGCGCCACCCTGGCCGCCACGCTGAGTCCCAGCTGGGGCGTGTACTCCGGGTTCGAGCTCTTCGAGCACCGGGCCGTACGGGTGGGCAGCGAGGAGTACCTGGACTCCGAGAAGTACCAGCTGCGTCCCCGGGACTACGCCGCCGCGCTGAGCCAGGGAGGTTCCCTGGAGCCCTACATCGGCCGGATGAACGCCGTCCGGCGCGCCCATCCGGCCCTGCAGCGGATGAAAGGTCTTTGGTTCCACGGTATCTCGAACGACCAGATGCTGTGCTTCTCCCGGCACGACCCGGTCAGCGGGGACACCGTGATCGTCGTGGTCACCCTGGACCCGTTCAAGCCGCAGTCCGGTGAGACTGCTTTGGACATGGCCCAGCTGGGTATGTCCTGGGACGAGCGGTTCGAGGTGGTCGACGAACTGTCCGGCGAGACCTACCAGTGGGGGGAGCGCAACTTCGTCCTGCTCGACCCGCACTGGCGGACGGCGCACGTCCTGACCGTCCGCCGACCCGAACCGACACCGGCGACGCCGTCCGCTCCGCCGCTCGGCTGACCCGCCCCACCGTCGTCCAGTCCGGCCCTCGCCTGGTGAAGGAACGCACCGCATGACCTCATCGCCCGCCGCCACCGCGTCCGGAAGTCCGTTGCCGGAACCGGATGCCAGTTCGTTCGCCCACGCCCGACCGATCGCCGGTCAGGCGGAGTGGTACAAGCGCGCCGTCTTCTACGAGGTCCTGGTGCGCGCCTTCGCCGACTCCAACGGTGACGGCACCGGCGACCTGCGCGGCCTGATCGACAAGCTCGACTACCTGCAGTGGCTGGGCGTCGACTGTCTCTGGCTGCCGCCGTTCTACGACTCCCCGCTGCGGGACGGTGGGTACGACATCGCCGACTTCCGCAAGGTGCTGCCCGAGTTCGGCACGGTCGAGGACTTCGTGGCCCTCCTCGACGCCGCGCACGCCCGGGGCATCCGCGTCATCACCGACCTGGTCATGAACCACACCAGCGATGCCCACCAGTGGTTCCAGGAGTCCCGGCGCGATCCTCAGGGGCCGTACGGCGACTACTACGTCTGGCGGGACGACGACACGGGGTACCCGGACGCCCGGGTCATCTTCGTCGACACCGAGCCCAGCAACTGGACCTTCGACCCGGTCCGCAAGCAGTACTACTGGCACCGGTTCTTCTCGCACCAGCCCGACCTGAACTTCGAGAACCCGGCCGTGGGCGAGGCCATGATCGACACCCTGCGGTTCTGGCTCGATCTCGGCATCGACGGGTTCCGGCTCGATGCCGTGCCCTACCTCTTCGAGGAGGAGGGCACCAACGGAGAGAACCTGCCCAAGACGCACGAGTTCCTCAAGCGCTGCCGCAAGGTGATCGACGACGAGTACCCGCACGCCGTGCTGCTCGCCGAGGCCAACCAGTGGCCGGCCGACGTGGTCGAGTACTACGGCGACCCGGCCGTGGGCGGCGACGAGTGTCACATGTGCTTCCACTTCCCGCTCATGCCGCGCATCTTCATGGCCGCGCGACGGGAGTCGCGGTTCCCGATCTCGGAGATCCTGGCCCAGACGCCGGCCATCCCGGAGAGCGCGCAGTGGGGCATCTTCCTGCGCAACCACGACGAACTCACCCTCGAGATGGTCAGTGACGAGGACCGCGACTACATGTGGGCCGAGTACGCCAAGGACCCGCGGATGAAGGCCAACATCGGCATCCGCCGCCGGTTGGCCCCGCTGCTGGAGGGCGACCGCAACCAGATCGAGCTGTTCACCGCGATGCTGCTGTCGCTGCCCGGGTCACCGGTCCTGTACTACGGCGACGAGATCGGCATGGGCGACAACATCTGGCTGGGCGACCGGGACGGCGTGCGCACCCCGATGCAGTGGACCCCGGACCGCAACGCCGGGTTCTCCCGCTGCGACCCGGCCCGGCTGTACCTCCCGGCGATCATGGACCCGCAGTACGGGTTCCAGACGATCAACGTCGAGGCCCAGATGAACTCCACCGCCTCACTGCTGCACTGGACCCGCCGGATGCTCGAGATCCGGTCCCGTTACGCGGCCTTCGCCATCGGCGAGTTCACCGACCTGGGCGGCTCGAACCCGACGGTGCTGTCCTACGTCCGGCACTTCGACGGCGTCGGCGGCCTGGACGGCGAGGGCCCGCACACCGTGTTGTGCGTCAACAACCTGTCGCGCTTCCCGCAACCGGTGGAGCTCGACCTGCGCGAGCACGAAGGCGCCATCCCGGTCGAGCTGACCGGCGGCGTGCAGTTCCCCCGCATCGGTGAGCTGCCGTACCTGTTGACCCTCCCCGGCCACGGGTTCTACTGGTTCGACATCTCGGGCGAGCCGGAGCAGCAGTGACGGCGGCGATCGTGCAGACCAGGCCGAGCTCGTCGAGGAGGACCGGAAAGTGACGTCAGCGAACGCAGGATCGGATCCGGGCGCGGCCGCCCAGGCCGCGCCGGTGAGCGACACCGACCTGGTGACCCTGCTCGCCGGCTGGCTGCCGCAGCAGCGGTGGTACGCCGCGAAGCAGGATCCCGACGCGGTCGTCGGCATCACCGACCGCAACCTGGTCGCCGTCGCCGGCGAGCACGACCTGCACGTGACGGTCGAGCAGGTGCTCATCGAGGTGAGCGGGTCGCACGGGCGCTCGCAGTACCAGCTGTGGCTGGCCTGGCAACCCGAGGGCACCGGGGCCGAGGAGCACGCCGGTGCCATCGGCACGGCCGGCGGACTGTCCGCCACCGACGCGCTGCTGCTGCCGGCGGTGTCCCGCCTGTTGATCACCACCGTGGCCGACGCCGCCGCCCTGGGCCCGGTGCACGCGGTCCGCGAACCCGACGCCGACATCGACATCACCGCGCACGGCATGGTCATCGGCGCCGAGCAGTCCAACACCTCCATCGTGTACGGCCATTCGGCCATCCTGAAGATGTTCCGACGCCTGGAGCCGGGTCCGAACCCGGACGCCGAGGTGCACCGGGCGCTGGCGGCCGCCGGATGCCGGCACATCGCCGAGCCGCTGGGCGAGCTGATCGGCCCGGTCGGCGACGAGGAGGCCGGCCGGGAGACGACGCTGGGCCTGCTCACCCGGTTCTACCCGAACAGTGCCGAGGGCTGGGCGATGGCCCTGTCCAGCGTCCGCGACCTGATGGCCGAGGGCGACCTGCGGGCGGACGAGGTGGGTGGCGACTTCGCGGCCGAGGCACACCGGCTCGGCGAGGCGGTCGCCGCGGTGCACGCCGACCTGGCCGGCGCCTTCGGCGGCCGCTCGGCCGACACCGACGAGCTGCGCCGCATCCTCGACGACATGGCCATCGAGGCCCGGTCGGCGGCCGAGCAGGCGCCGTCGCTGACCCAGTACCTGCCCGGGATCCTCGCGGTGTTCGAGCAGGCCGCCGCGCACGCCGCCTCGCTGCAACTGCAGCGCGTCCACGGCGATCTGCACCTGGGGCAGACGCTGCGCACCCTGACCGGCTGGCTGGTCATCGACTTCGAGGGTGAGCCGGCCAAGCCGCTGGCCTTCCGCCGGTCGATGCAGAGCCCGCTCAAGGACATCGCGGGCATGCTGCGCTCGTTCGACTACGCCGCCCACCAGCCGCTGGTGGGCGGCCGACCGGACGCCCAGCACGTCTTCCGGGCGGCCGAGTGGGCCGCCCGCAACAGCACGGCCTTCTGCGACGGCTACGCCGCCGCGGCCGGCACGGACCCGCGGCAGGCCGGCGGCCTGCTCCGGGCGTTCGAACTGGACAAGGCGGTGTACGAGGTCGTCTACGAGCACGGCCACCGCCCGAGTTGGGAAAGCATTCCACTGCAGGCGGTTTCCCGCCTCATCAATGCCGGAGGATCCCTGTGACCGACGAACCGCAGCGCGAGGCGGCCGCCCCCAAGCCGCGGGCGACCCGGGCGCGCAAGCCGAAGTCGGATCCGGCCGCCGCGGCCGTTCCCGACGCCGCAGCCCCGGCCGGGACCGAGCCCGTCCCCGCGAAGAAGCCCCGGGCCAGCCGGGCCCGCAAGCCCGCAGCCACCGCCGAGCCGACCCCCACCGATCCGACCGCGGAAGGTTCGGCGGCCGCGGCCGCCCCCGCGGCCAAGGCACCGGCCAAGCCGCGCGCCTCGCGGGCCCGCAAGAAGCCGGCCGAGGTGGTCGAGCTGGAGGGCACCGTCGCCGGTGTCCCGGCGACCGAGGTCCCCGCCGACACCGCTGTCGACACCGCCGCCGAGACGCCCGCCGTGGACACCACGCCGGCCGACGTGGCCGTGGACACCCGCGGGGTCAGCGTCCTCTCCGCCGCCGGGGCGGCCGCCGCGGTCGCGCCGGCGGCCGTGGTGGCCGGGTCCGCCACCGTCGAGACGCCGCTGGCCGAGCAGTCGGTCCCGGCGGACCAGCCGCAGGCCGGCGGCGCCACCACCGAGCCGGAGACCCGGGCGGCCGTGGCCGAGCAGGGCTGGGTCCCGTCCGCCGACGACTACGAGCGGGTCATCGGGGGCGAGACCCACGACCCGCACGCCCTGCTGGGCGCCCACCCGCGGCCGGACGGCTCCACCGTGGTCCGCACCCTGCGCCACCAGGCCACCGAGGTGGTGCTGCTCACCGACGGCCGCGAGCTGCCGTTCGAGCACACCCACGGGGGAATCTTCTCCGTCGAGGTGCCGGGGCCGGTGGGCGACTACCGCATCCGGATCAGCTACCCCGACGGCAACACCTACGAGGTCGACGACCCGTACCGGTGGCTGCCGACCCTGGGTGAGCTGGATCTGCACCTGATCGGTGAGGGTCGGCACGAGCGGCTGTGGGACGTCCTCGGGGCGCACGTGCGCAGCTACGACACCCCGGGCGGCACCGTCACCGGCACGTCCTTCGCGGTGTGGGCGCCGAACGCCCGCGGGGTGCGGGTCACCGGCGACTTCGACCACTGGACGGGATCGGGCACCCCGATGCGTTCGCTCGGGTCGTCCGGTGTCTGGGAACTCTTCGTGCCGGGCATCGGCGACGGGACCCGGTACAAGTACCAGATCCTCGGCCAGGACGGCGTCTGGCGCGACAAGGCGGATCCGCTGGCCTTCGCCGCCGAACGCCCGCCGGCCACCGCCTCGACGGTCACCACCAGCCGCCACGAGTGGTCGGACGCCGACTGGCTGGCCCGGCGCGCCGAGACGGACCAGCTGAGCTCGCCCATGTCGATCTACGAGATCCACTTCGGCTCGTGGCGCAGTGATCTGGGCTACCGCGAGGCCGCCGACGCGCTCATCGAGGACCTGGCCGAGACCGGCTTCACCCACGTCGAGTTCCTGCCGCTGGCCGGGCACCCGTTCGCCCCGTCGTGGGGCTACCAGGTCACCTCGTACTACGCGCCGGACGCCCGGTTCGGCTCGCCGGACGACCTGAAGTACCTGATCGACCGGCTGCACCAGGCCGGCATCGGTGTGATCATGGACTGGGTCCCGGCCCACTTCCCCAAGGACGAGTGGGCGCTGGCCCGTTTCGACGGGACACCGCTGTACGAGCACCCGGATCCGCGCCGTGGTGAGCAGATGGACTGGGGCACCTACGTCTTCGACTTCGGTCGGCGCGAGGTGCGCAACTTCCTGGTGGCCAACGCGCTCTACTGGCTGGAGGAGTTCCACATCGACGGCCTGCGCGTCGACGCAGTCGCCTCGATGCTGTACCTGGACTACTCGCGGGAACCGGGCCAGTGGCTGCCGAACGTGTACGGCGGCAACGAGAACCTGGACGCGGTGGCCTTCCTGCAGGAGACCAACGCCACCGTCGGCAAGCGGGTGCCGGGTGCGGTCACCATCGCCGAGGAGTCCACCGCGTGGCCGGGCGTGACCCGGCCCACGCACCTGGGGGGGCTTGGCTTCCACCTGAAGTGGAACATGGGGTGGATGCACGACACCCTCGGGTACATCGCCCGGGACGCGGTCCACCGGTCCTGGCACCACAACGAGATGACCTTCTCGCTCATGTACGCGTTCAGCGAGAACTTCGTGCTGCCCATCAGTCACGACGAGGTGGTGCACGGCAAGGGCTCGCTGTGGGGCAAGATCCCGGGCGACGACTGGCAGAAGGCCGCCACCCTGCGCACCTACCTGGCGCACCAGTGGGCGCACCCGGGCAAGCAGCTGCTGTTCATGGGCCAGGAACTCGGCAACCCGTGGGAGTGGAACGACTCCCACGAGCTGCCGTGGCAGCTCCGCGAGCAGCCGCTGCACGAGGGCGTGCGCCGGCTCGTCGGTGACCTGAACCGGGTCTACAAGTCATCACCCGCGCTGTACAGCCAGGACTTCACCTCGGCCGGCTTCACCTGGGTCGACGCCAACGACCGGGACGGCAACGTGCTGGCGTACCTGCGGTGGGGCTCGGACGGGTCGGTGCTGGCCTGCGTGCTCAACTTCTCGCCGACGCCCAAGAGCGGGTACCGGGTCGGGCTGCCGTTCGGCGGCGTGTGGCGCGAGGTCGTCAACTCCGACTCGGAGTGGTACGGCGGATCGGGCGCCGGCAACATGGGCGCCGTCATGGCCTCGGACACCAGCTGGCACGGACAGCCGGCCAGCGCCACGTTGACCCTGCCGCCGTTGGGTGCGTTGTGGTTCGTGCCGGAGGGTCAGCTCGGTGACCTCGGCGCTCTGGTCGACCAGAGCGCCGGGGACTCCGAGGCGGGGGACCAGGTGTCGCAGGACCAGGACTGATGGCCCCGTCCCCGGGCCGGCAGTGGTCGACTGCCGGCCCGGGGCGGTGGCTGTTGGCGCTGCTGGCCGTGCTGGTCGTGGTGGCCGCGTTCCTTCCCGGCTTCGTGCCGCAGGTGGCCCCGGGCCGAGCCGGCACCGCCGACCGGGCCGAACGGGTCGACGTGTCCCCCGGCGCCACGGCCGAGGACCTGGTGCCCGGTGTGCCGTTCCGCGGAACGGTGCCCGGCGCGGCCCTCACCGCCGACGACCGCGTGGTGCTGGCCATCCTGGCCGATCTGCAACGGTTCTGGACCGACGAACTGGGTGAGCTGGACACGCCGACGGGTGGCTACGCCGCCGTCGGCGTCGGCGCGACCGGCAGCGACGTGCTGTGCCTGGGTGGTGACGACACGATCTCGTTCAACGCCTACTACTGCCACGACGAGGACGGCATCGTCTGGGACGCCACGTCGCTGGTGCCCAGTCTGCGGGCCCGGTCCGGGGATGCCGGCCTGGCCAGTGCCCTGGCCCACGAGTTCGGGCACGCCGTGCAGGCCCGGCTCCGACCGGAGATGTTCGACCGCGACACCCCCACGCTGATCACCGAGGCCCAGGCCGATTGCGCCGCCGGCGCCTTCCTGGCCTGGGCCGCCGAGGGCGGCACCGAGCACCTGCGACTCGGCCAGGACTCGATGGCCCGCGCCCTCACTCCCGTCCTGGACCTGGCCGATCCTCCCGGCGTGGACGTGCTGGACCCGGCCGCGCACGGCTCGGCCGTGGACCGGGCCACCGCCTGGTTGACCGGGGCCAGGGACGGGACCGCCGCCTGCTGGGAACTCGGCGACGAGCTGCTCGGGCGGAGCACCCTGAACGTCGGGGGAGGCGTCGCCGGCGACTCCGGAACGGATCCCGCCGCGGCCCGGTCCGCCCGCAGCAGCGACGAGATCATCACCGCGGGCACGCGTTCCGCTGCCGCGTTCGCCGACCGGGTCGGTCTGGGCGGCTCGGTCGACGCCGACCGCATCGCTCCCGAGCACGCCCCGGGCGTCCCCGACGTCGACACCGCCCGCCGCATCGGCACCTTCGCGCCGGCCGCGGCGGCCGTGCAGCGGGTCGGCTTCGAGCGCATCGGGTCCCGTCCGGGCGCCGCGTGCTTCCTCGGCGCCTGGACGGCGTGGACGACGGAGTCGGGGTGGACGCTGGTCAGCGACGCCGGGCTCGGGTCGGGCGCCTCCCCCGGCCGCGACCCGGAGCAGCTGGGGACCGTCCCGGGCGACGCCGACCAGGCGCTGCGGCTGCTGAGCCGGGAACCGGGCGTCCGGTTGACCGAACTGTCCGGCTTCGTCACCGGCTTCCAGGACGGCTACGACCCCGGGATCCGCGCCTGCCAGTGACCGATCGTCCGGATCGCCGGAAACGGGTGGAGTGTCACACCGACGGAATTCGCCTACCCCGCGGCGTTGCGACCGCCGATCGGCGGGATCCGTTGCCCACGGTCCGACAGCTCTTCGCGTTCCGACACCTGAAGATCACCTGTAGGGAACCTGTGTCTCGGGGTACGTTCGCTTCACTCGAACCATCGGCCCAGCACTCCGAACGTCCTGCGGTCAGCGCCTTCTCGTCGGTCGCGCCAGTGGTGGCGCGACCGACGGTCCCGTCCGCCGGGCAGCCGGAGGTCTGCGCCGACCGCACCCGTTCCAGGAGGAACCCGTGAAGCTCCGTGCGCTCTCCCGCGCCACCGTCGTCGCCGCGGGGGCGGCCCTCGCGCTCACCGTCGGCGGCGGCGTCGCCACGGCGGCCCCGACGCCGACCCCGTCGCCCGACTGCAAGGTGCCGAACCTGACGGCGAACGTCACCTCGGTGTCCCCCGGCACCTCGGTCACGCTGAACGGCCAGAACTTCTCCGGGTGCGCCGCCCTGGACAACCCCGCCACGCCGAGCCCGCAGAACGAGTTCGCGGTCGGCATCGGCACCGCCGACCAGGACGGCATCGTGCTGGCCACCGGCACCACCGCGGCCGACGGCACCTTCTCCGTCACCGTGACCATCCCTGCCGTCCCGGCCGAGGACGTCAAGGAGGGCACGATCGTCCTCGCCGCGGTGTCCGCGGATCCGGTCACCACCCTGAACTACACCTTCGCCCTGCCGGTGGCGTACTCCTCGGGCGCCGCTGCCGCGCCGACGGCGGTGCCCGCCGGTTCGGGTGGCGCCGCCGGGACCGACAGCGGCGAGCAGGTCGCCCTGCTCGCCGCCGGTGCGGCCGGCCTCGGGCTGCTGGCCGCCGGAGCGGTCAGCCTGTCCCGCCGCCGGGCCGCGGGTCAGCGCGCCTCCTGAGCCACTGCGGCCCGCGCCGTGCCCCGACAGGTCCGTTCCGACGCCGGCCACCGGAAGTCCCGGTGGTCGGCTGTCGGCGCGCTCGTCGTCGGTGCGGCGCTGGTCGTGACCGTGCCGGTGTTGTGGGCCGGGACCAGCGGCGCCGCCGCCGATTTCGGCACCGTGCCGGCCGCCACGGCCGGCTCCAGCTCCCCCACCGTCGCACCCGGACCCGCGGCGATCCCGACCCCGACCCCGACCCCGACCCCGACCCCGACCCCGACCCCGATGCCCACGCCGGCCGCGACCGCGCCGGCACCTCCGCCGCTGCCGGAACGGGCACCGACTCCTGTCCGTCCCCGCGGTGTCCCGGTCGGCCTGACCCTGCCCTCCCTGGACGTGTCCGCCCCCGTTGTGCCCGTCGGCACCGCCGGCGGCACCCTGCAGGTGCCCACTGATCCCGGCGAGATCGGCTGGTGGCGAGGCAGTGTCGCCGCCGGATCGACGTCCGGCAGCACCGTGCTGGCCGGTCATGTGGACACCGTCGAGCAGGGGCCGGGCGCGTTGTACCGCCTCACCGAAGTGGGCCCGGGCGACCTGGTCACCGTCACCCTGGCCGACGGCCGCGACGTGCCGTACCGGGTCGAGGCCCGCCGCACCTACGTCAAGGGCGACGGCCTGCCACCCGAGCTGTTCCGCACCGACGGCCCCGCGCAGCTGGTGCTCATCACCTGCGGCGGCCCGTTCGACGAGCAGACCCTGAGCTACGAGGACAACGTCGTGGTGATCGCGGTCCCCGCCTCCTGACGGAATCGCAACGGCGCCGCTCAGTACAGCGCCGCGGCCAGCGCCCGACGCGCGGTGACCACCTGGGGGTCGTCCGCGGCGAACAGGCCGAACAGGCCGAGCAGGTGCTCGCGCGCGGCCGAGCGGTCGTCGCCGGCGGTGCGGCGGACGGTGTCGATCAGCCGCCGGAACCCGGCCTCGGTGTCCCCCTGGGCGACCAGCAGGTCGGCCGCCGCGGCCTGCAGGGCGACGTCCTCGGGCGCGGCGTCGGCCTGGGCCAACGCATCGGCCGGGATGCGGTCCACCCGGGACAGGAACTGCGTGTGGGCCAGCGCGGCCCGCGCGTCGGCATTGCCCGGCTCGGTGGCGAGGATCTGCTCGTAGGCGGCGGTGGCAGCGGCGTAGTCGCCGGCGGCCAGGGCGTCCTCGGCGGCCACGAACCGCGGATCCACCGGCTCCTCCACCGGAGCCGCAGCGCCTCCGTCCGCGCCGCCTGCGGCCAGTGCCTCCTCGGCTGCGCGGATGCCGGGCAGCCGGTCGCGGAGCGCGTCCAGCAGACCACTGATCCACTGCCGCACCTGCGGTTCCGGCAGGGCGCCCTGGAAGGCGTCGACCGGCTGCCCGCCGGCCAGCGCCACCACGGTGGGAATGGACTGGACGCCGAAGGCCTGCGCGATCCGCGGGTTGGCGTCGACGTCGACCTTGGCCAGGATCCAGGCGCCGCCGGACGCCGCGGCCAGTCGCTCGAGGACCGGCGAGAGCTGCTTGCAAGGCTCGCACCAGGTGGCCCACAGGTCCACGACGACGGGCACCGAGGCGGACACCTCGACCACCTGCCCGAACGTCGCCTCGGTGACGTCCATGACGAACATCGACCCGCTGCCCGAGCCGCCGGCACCGTCCGCGGCGCCGACGGCCGGCGGCGGGCCGGCCGGAGCGGGACGCTGCTTGAGACCGGACAGGTCGATGGCACCGGCGAACGCGGCCGACAGCGCGGCCTGCTGACGAGGATCCGGGCGGGTCATGCCGCCATGGTCGCACGGTAGCGTCGGGCCGTTCACGCGCGCCGTTCCCGGCTCCCCGCCGTCGCGGGCCGGACCCGATCCGTGTCCCCGGACCCGACTGCCGAACCGGAGTATCCCGACCATGGGCTTCCTGCTGGGCCTGGGCAGTCTCGTGCTGCTCGGACACGTGTACCTGTACTGGCGGCTGGTGCTCAGCACCGGTTCCGGCCGGCGGTGGCGGATCACCGGCGCCGTCGTCCTCGGCGCGCTGTTCGTCGTCCTGATGACCGCCTTCGCCACCCAGCGCTCCGGCCCGCTGCAACAGTTCACCCCGCTGCACGCCGTCGGCAACGTGTGGCTGGCCCTGGTGCTGTACCTGGTCCTCGCCCTGCTGGTCGGCGAACTGGTGCGCCTGGTGGTGTTGCTGGTCCGCCGGGCGCGCGGGACTCCACGGCCGGCGCGTGACGCGACCCCCGACGGCCGGCCCGACTCCCCCGCCGTCCGCGACCCGCGCCGCCGACTGCTGCTGTCCCGCGGCATCGCCGTGGGTGCCGGCGTGATCGCCGTGGGCGTCACCGGCTGGGGCGTGACCCAGGCCGTCGGCCCGATCCGGGTGGTGCGCACCTCGGTGGCGCTGCCGCGGCTGCCGGCCGCGTTCGAGGGCTACCGCATCGCGGTGGTCACCGACATCCATCTCGGGGCGCTGTCCGGCGTGGAGCGGACCCAGCGGGTCGTCGATCTGGTCAACGCCGAGCAGGTCGATCTGGTCGCGCTGGTCGGGGATCTGGTCGACGGGATCCCCGAGCAACTGTTCGCCGCGGCGGAACCGCTGGCCGGCCTGCAGTCCCGGGACGGCGTGCTCTTCACCACCGGCAACCACGAGTACTACTCGGACGCCGCCGCCTGGGTGCAGGCGCTGCCCGCCCTCGGCGTGACCGTGCTGCACAACCAGGGCTTTCCGATCGAGCGCGGCGACGACCGGCTGCTCGTGGCCGGCATCAACGACTGGTCGGGCGCCGACCACGACGACCCGGCCAATCTGGCCGCGGCGCTGGCCGACCGCCGGCCCGACGACGTGGTCGTGGTGATGGCCCACCAGCCGCGGCAGCTGGAGGCAGTCGCCGCCACCGGCGCCGACCTGCAGCTGGCCGGGCACACCCACGGCGGGCAGGTGTGGCCGTTCCACCTGGCCGTGATGGCTCAGCAGGGGACGTTGGCCGGGCTGAGCCGCCAGGGTGACACGCAGCTGTGGACCAGCCGCGGCGCCGGCTTCTGGGGTCCGCCGGTGCGAGTGGGTGCGCCGCCGGACATCGGGGTGATCATCCTGGTGAGCGGAACCGGGGACACGGCTACCCACGAGTAGGAACCGGTCTGTCCTTGCTACCGTGCTCGGCATGAGCTCGTCTGCGCCTGCGCTGCCGTTCGATCCGATCGAGCGGGCGGCGCAGACGTGGAAGGAACGCATCGGTCCCAACGAGCCGATGGCCGCCGTCACCAACATCATGCGGGTGCAGCAGATCCTGCAGGCCGCGGTGGACGACAAACTCAAACCGCACGGGCTGACGTTCGCCCGCTTCGAGGCGCTGGTGCTGCTGTCCTTCTCCAAGCGTGGGTCGCTGCCGATGCGGATGATGGGTGAGCGGCTGCAGCTGCACCCCACGTCCATCACCAACATCGTGGACCGACTGGAGGCCGACGGGCTGGCCCGGCGCCTGCCCCACCCCACCGACCGGCGCACCACCCTGGTCGAACTCACCGACCAGGGACGGGAACGGCTCACCGCGGCCACCGAGTCGGTCGACTCGTCGCAGTTCGGACTGGTCGGTCTGGACACCGCCGAACTGGTCCAGCTCTCCGAGCTGCTGACCAAGGTCCGGCAGGCGGCCGGCGACTTCTGAGCCAGTCGCCGCCGGTAGGCTCCCCGGGCCCCCACCTCCCGGGTCGCGGTGGACGCACCACAGCACCGGCGACTCGGACGACCATCCGGAGTTGAACGCATGGGCGTGTTGTCGCCGTACGTCGTGACCGTCGATCACGTGGGCATCGCCGTCCCCGACCTGGACGCCGCCATCGCCTTCCACACCGAGCAGCTCGGCGGGACCATGGCGCACCGCGAGCGCAACGAGGAGCAGGGCGTCGAGGAGGCGATGATCGCCTTCGACAGCGGCGCGCAGATCCAGCTGCTCGCCCCCCTCACCGAGCAGTCCACCATCGCCAGATTCATCGACCGCAGCGGTCCCGGCCTGCAGCAGCTGGCCTACCGGGTGACCGACGTACGGGCCGCCGCCGACGCGCTCCGCGCCGCCGGGCTGCGGCTCCTGTACGACGAGCCCCGGCGCGGCACCGCCGGATCGTCCATCAACTTCGTGCACCCCAAGGACGGCGGCGGCGTGCTCATCGAGCTGGTGCAGCCGGCCCCCCAGGATCAGGGCGGGAATCACGCCACCACTCACAGCGCCGGGTGAGCGTGGCGGACGTGCGCCTGCGGCTGCCAGTGGGACGATGACCGCCATGAGTTCGAACGAGTGGATGCCCGCGCAGGCACCCTTCGACATCGTCCGGCGCGGCTTCGACCCCGAGCAGGTCACCGCCCACCTCGAACGGCTCGAGTACGACCTGCGGATCGCCACCGCGAACCGGGACGCGACCAACCAGCGGCTCACCGAGCTCACCGACCAGCTGTCCTCGGTGCAGGCCGAGTCGGACGGGCTGCGCGCGGAACTCGACCGGCTCGCGTTGGAACCGGTGTCGATGACCGGCCTGTCGGACCGCATGCAGCGGATGATCCGGATCGCCGAGGAGGAGGCCGCCGAGATCCGCGCCCGGGCGGTGGCTGACGCCGACCAGTTGCGCTCCGAGCTGACCGCCGCCGTGGCCGCCCAGCGGGCCGAGCGCGAGACCTTCGACGACGAACGCGAACGCACCCGCCGGCAGCTGGCCGACCAGGTGCGCGACCTGCTCGCCGAGGCCGGCACCGAGGCTGAGGCCACCCGGGCCCAGGCCCGTCGCGAGGCCGAGACCTCGGTGGCCACCGCGACCGCCGAGGCGGATCGCACCCTGGCCGATGCCCGCGGCAAGGCCCAGCGCGCCGTCACCGCCGCCCGCAACGAGGCCGACCAGACGTTGGCGGCGGCCCGCGCCGAGGCCGAGCAGACGCTGACCGCCGCGCGGACCGAGGCCGAGCAGACCCGGGTCGCCGCGGACCGGATGCTGGCCGAGGCCCGCAGCGAGGCGGAGACCACCGTGCAGGCGGCGCGCGCGGAGGCCGAGGCCACGCTGACCGCAGCCCGCGCCGAGGCCGCCTCGCTGAACGCCTCGTCGGCGGCCGAGCGGGACCGGCTGGACGCCGAGAGTGCGGCCCGGCGGGCGCAGGTCGAGGAGGACTTCGAGATCGCCAGCCAGGCGAGGCGGGCCGAGTTTCACCAGCGACTGACCGAGCGGGAACAGCTCTCGATCGCCGACGCCGAACACCGCATCGCCAGCGCGGATCAGCAGGCCCGCACCCTGGTCGCCGACGCCACCGAGCAGTCGGCCGAACTGGTCCGCCGGGCCACCGCCCAGGCCCGGCAGCGGGTGGCCGAGGCCGACGACGCCGTGCGTCGGCTCACCGACCTGCGCGGGGCCGTGCTCGGCCAGATGGAGGTCCTGCGGGAGCACCTGGCCGGCGTCGATGCACAGGTTGCGAGCGCTCCCGCGCTGGTCGCTCCGCCGGCCGCGGAGGTCGGTCGCCCCGTCACCGACGACTTCCCGGAGGACCCGGCCGCGCGACCGACCGGGTACCCGGCCGACTTCGCCGAGCAGCCGCTGCCGTTGGGTGACCAGCCCTTCGCCCAGGACGCCCGGCCGGACGACCTCGGCGACGCAGCGGTCCCGGCCGTCCCGGCGGACGGCGACGAGCTGGTTCCCGGCGACCCGATCGCCGGTCCGGACGACCGGCCGGCCGACCCGGCCGCCGGCACCGGCGACACACACCGGATCGACGCGGGCGCGCCCGCGCAGCCGCTGCCCGAGCAGGACGAGCACCGCGGGTGGTCGTTCACCGGCCGCCGCCGTTGATCAGCCTCTGATCAGCGCTGCAGCAGCCCGGCCACCACGCCCTGCACGATCGGCAGCCGAGTGGGTCCGCCCGGGGCCGAGTGGGTCCGCCCGACGACGCGGACGGTCCCGCGGCCGGCGGCCAGGGCAGCAGCCGACCTGCGCCGGGTCCTGCGTCGCGTCGGCGTCCAGCTCGCACCCGTGGCAGTCGGCCGCGGCTGCAACCAGCCGCTCCAGTCCGGTGACGTCGGACGGCTCGTCGGCGAGATCGGGGACGAACGGGGCGGCGGACACGGCGGGCATGCCGGGCGGGTACCCGCCGCGTCCGGCCGCCGACCGCGGGCGGGGCCCGTCAGGCCCGGTCGCCCGCCGCCACCACCGCGAGGATCTCCGGTCCGCGGACCAGGAACCGGTCAGCCGTGGCCCGCACCGCCCAGACCAGCGACACCCCACCGACGACCAGGGCGAGCAGCACGCTCACCCAGCCCCACCAGTCGGCCACCTGCACGGCCAGGAACGCCGCCACGCCGGACGGTACGGCCAGCAGGATGCTCAGGCCGAGCACCGCGAACGTGGCCCGCGCCGAGACGCCTTTCTGCCCGGCCACACTCGAGGCGAACACCGACTTGCGGCTCTGCGGCACCGCGTACGGGATGCGCGCGGACAGGGAGGACGAGGCGGCGCACCCGCCCAGCATGGCGGCCAGCGACACCCCGGCCGCCGGCAGCAGCAGGTGCCAGGCGTCCCGCACGATGCCCTGCAGCACCAGTGAGGCGGCGATGACCACCACCCCGGGGATGATCGCCACGATCACGTGGCCGAGCACCTCGCCCCGGGCCCGGGCCCGGTCGGTGATAGTCATCAGGTGCAACCAGAGGCCGGAGCCGTCCATGCCGTACTGGTTGCCCGCCTGGGTACCGACCAGGATGGCGCCGAACGCCACCCAGAAGACGCCCTCGGGACCCCGCGCGACGATGAACGGGTACAGGAACGTCAGCAGGATCAGCAGCAGCCACGGCATGCGCCGCATCGGGTCCCGCCACAGCAGCAGCCGGTCCCGGCCCGCGACCACCCGCATGGTGCCGGCGGTGGAACCGCCCACCGCGCTGTCGGTCGAGCTGCCGGCCGGAGCCGAGCTGGCCGTGGTCGACCCGATCGTGGTCAGGCTCTTGCGCAGCGCCCGGCGCCACCACCACCAGGCCAGCGGCAGCGGGGCCACCCCGATGACCAGGGCCAGGGCGGCCCGGCCCCAGTCGCCCTCGCCGATCAGCGCGGGCAGCACGGCCAGGTTGCCGGGCGGTCCCCAGGTCAGCACGTCGGCCAGGCGTTGGGTCCCGGTGCCGATCGCGTTCTCGTTGCCGGTGTTCAGCAGCAGGGTCAGACCCATGTACAGCGCGAAGATCAGGAATCCGACCAGCATGCCGAGGTCACGACCGCGGCGGCTGCTCATCAGGGACGACATCGAGGTGGCCGCGGCGCGGGAGAGCACCACGCAGGTGAGCAGCTGGACGACGCCGCAGACCACCGCGATGGGCAGCACCCACCACGGTTGCGCGATGGCCAGCACCGCGCCCAGCAGCAGCACGGCGTTGGCGACCGGCAGATAGCCGATCAGCGCGGTGGCGAGCAGGCCGCGCTGCAGGGTGGGCAGGCGCAGCGGCAGCAGCGCGAACCGCGACGGGTCGACGGTCTCGTCGACGCCGAACGCGACCAGCGGAGTGAGCACCCAGGCGACCAGCTGCAGGGTGAACACGGTCGCGACCAGGGGCAGCGGGACGCCCTCGGCCGACCGGCTCCAGACCAGCAGGCCGGCCACGCCGATCGCCAGGACGAACAGCACCAGCAGTCCGGCGACCGTGGCCGCCCGGTTGCCGGTGGCCAGCCGGGTGCGGACGAGCCGCCACTTCAGGCTGGCGAAGACCCCAACCACGACAACCCCCCTTCGCCGACCTCACCGGCGCCGACCAGGTCCATGAACGCGTCGTCCAGGCTGGCCGCCGAGCCGCGGACCTCGTCGATCGGTCCGGCCGCCACGATGCGGCCCTGGGCCATGACGGCGACGTGGGAGCACAGCTCCTGCACCAGGGCCATGACGTGGGAGGAGAAGATCACTGTGCCGCCGGCCCGGGTGTAGCGGCTGAGCACCGAGCGGATGATCCGGGCCGACACCGGGTCGACCGCCTCGAGTGGCTCGTCCAGCAGCAGCACCGGCGGCGAGTGCAGCATGGCCGCGGCCAGGGTGATCTTCTTGCGCATGCCGGTCGAGTAGTCGGCCACCAGCCGGCCACCGGCCTCGGCCAGGTCGAGCACCTGGATCAACTCGTCGGACCGCTGCCGGACGACGTCGGCGGGCATGCCCCGCAACCGGCCCAGGTAGCTCAGCAGCTCCGGCCCGGACAGCCGCTCGAACAGCCGCAGACCGTCCGGCAGCACGCCCATCCGGGCCTTGGCGCCGACCGGGTCGGCCCACACGTCGTGTCCCGCGACCAGCACCCGCCCGGCGTCCGGCCGCAGCAACCCCGTCACCATCGACAGCGTGGTGGTCTTGCCGGCGCCGTTCGGCCCGACCAGGCCGAAGAACGACCCGGCCGGGACGGCGAGGTCGATCGAGTCGACCGCCACCTTCTCTCGGGGGGGTGCGCCGAACACCTTGCGCAGCCCGCTGATCACCAGCGCCGAGCCGGCGTGCTGCCGGCCGAGCTGGGATCCGTCGGGGTAGGCGGGGACAGGGGGACCGGATGGCAGACCTGATGGGCGGGCGTCGTCCATGCCGTCAACCATTCCACAGCACGGATCGCCGGAGGGTGACCCCCGCCGGGACCGGTCACGGTGAGTGGCCGGCACGGCCCGGTCCGGGCCGGGGTCAGCGGACCCGCGGCCACCAGTCGACCAGGGCGGCGGCGACCTGGTCCGGCGCCTCGGCCGGACTGAGGTGCCCGGCGCCCGCCACCGTGACCAGCTCGACGTCCCCGGTGCTGCGCCGGGCCGCGTCCGCCATCGCCTCGGCCAGCGGCACCGGCGTCACCTCGTCCCGCTCCCCCACCAGCACCAGGACCGGCCGCCCCGCCCCGGCCAGCACCTCGGTGCTGTCCGGTCGGGCCGCCATCGCCCGCTGGGTCCAGGCCACCGTGACCGGCGGCACCGCAGCGGCGATCCCGGCCAGCCGGTCGCGCTCCCCGTCGGACAGGTCCGGGTGGACCAGCGGCGCGACCGCGTCCGGGCCGGCCGCCACCTCGCCGCGGTCGGCCCGCGCGGCCACCTGATGGCGCCGCTCCCGCGCCGCGTCGTCGTCCGCGTCCGCCCGGGTGTCGACCAGGACCAGCCCGGCCACCCGCTCCGGCGCCCGGCGCAGCACGTCGAGCGCCACGTACCCGCCGAGGGACACGCCGCCGATCACCGCCCGCGGCGCACCCACGGCGTCCAGGACGGCGAGCACCGCATCGGAGAACGGTGTCAGTGACGGCGCCGTGGCGGGCAGGTCGCCGGTGCGGTCGCCGAACCCGGGCAGGTCGGGGGTGAGCAGCCGGATGCCGGGCAGCCGGTCGCGCAGCGGGTCGAAGAGCCGGGCGTCCATCGGGAAGGCGTGCACCAGCACCAGGGGCAGCTGGTCGGGCGAGGCGTCGGCTCCGGTGGTCATGGGCCGATCCTCCCGGATCCCTCCGGTCGGGACCGCTCGGGGTCAGACCGGGACGAGCACGCTCAGCAGCAGCCAGCAGACCACCGCGGACGGCAGCAGCGAATCGAGCCGGTCCATGATCCCGCCGTGGCCGGGCAGCAGCCGGCCCATGTCCTTGACGCCGAGGTCGCGCTTGATGAGCGACTCGGCCAGGTCGCCACCGGTGGCCACCACGGCCAGCACCGCTCCCAGCACGGCCCCCTGCCACCAGGGGTGGTCCAGCATCAGCGCCACCGAGAGCGAGCCGCCGATCATGGCGACCAGGACCGACCCGCTGAAACCCTCCCAGGACTTCTTGGGCGAGATCGACGGCGCCATCGGGTGCCGTCCGAAGAACACCCCGGCCGCGTACCCGCCGGTGTCCGAGCAGACCACCACGATGAGGAAGGTGAGCACCCGCTGGCTGCCGTCGGCGGGCGCCACCATCAGGGTGGCGAACGAGGCGAACAGCCCCAGGTAGACGACCAGGAACACCGACGCCGCCACGTCGGACAGGTAGCGCACCGAGCCGCGACGGAAGCGCCAGGCCAGGCAGGCCAGCGCGGTGACGACCACCCCGACGACCTGCGCAGTGTGCCCGTAGGGCCAGGCCAGCGCGATGGTGGCCAGCGAGCCGACGGCGATGGGCAGCCAGCTGATGGTGATGTTGCGGGCCGAGGCCAGGGTGCCGCGCAGCTCCCAGACCGAGGCGGCCACGGCGAGGCCGATGATCCCGACGAACAGCTGCCGGAACAGCAGCAGCGAGCCGACGATGAGCGCACCCAGCCCCAGCCCGACCCCGATGGCCATGGGCAGGTTCCGGCCGGCGCGGGAGCCGCCGACCAGGCCGGCGTCGGCGTCGGCCGCGGGCGGCCCCACGGGCAGGGGGTGGGAGCCGCCCTCCGCGGAGGGTGCGTCGCTCATCAGACTTCGAGCAGCTCCGCTTCCTTGTGCTTGACCAGGTCGTCGATGGAGGCGACGAACCGGTCCGTGAGGCTCTGCAGCTCCTTCTCGGCGCGGGACACCTCGTCCTCGCCGGCCTCGCCGTCCTTGACGATGCGATCCAGCTCCTCCTTGGCCCGCCGGCGCACGTTGCGGATGGCCACTCGGGCGTCCTCGCCCTTGCCGCGTGCCTGCTTGCCCAGGTCCCGGCGGCGCTCCTCGGTCAGCTGCGGGAACACCACCCGGATGATGTTGCCGTCGTTGCCCGGGTTGATGCCGAGATCGGAGTCCCGGATCGCCTTCTCGATGGCCTGCAGCTGCGAGGCGTCGTACGGCTTGATGACGGCCATCCGGGCCTCGGGCACGGTGATGGTGGCCATCTGCGGCAGCGGGGTCGGCGCGCCGTAGTAGTCGATCATGACCCGGTTGAACGTGTTCGGGTTCGCCCGGCCGGTGCGCAGCGTGGCCAGGTCCTCCTTGACCCGCGCGACCGCCTTCTCCATCCGGTCCTCGGCGTCCAGCAGCGCGGTGTCGATCTCGTCGCTCACGGGTGGTTCCTTCCGGTCGGGGTGTGCACCAGCGTGCCGATGTCCTCGCCCGCGACCGCGCGCGCGATGTTGCCGTCGCGGAGCAGGTTGAAGACGATGATGGGCATCGAGTTGTCCATGCACAGGCTGAACGCGGTCGCGTCGGCCACCTGCAGACCGCGCTCGAGCACCTCACGGTGGGTGATCTCGGCGAACATCGTCGCGTCCGGGAAGACCCGCGGATCGCGGTCGTAGACGCCGTCCACCGCCTTGGCCATGAGCACCACCTCGGCGTGGATCTCCAGCGCGCGCTGGGCGGCGGTGGTGTCGGTGGAGAAGAACGGCATGCCGACCCCGGCCCCGAAGATGACGACGCGGCCCTTCTCCAGGTGCCGGATGGCGCGGCGCGGGATGTACGGCTCGGCGACCTGCCCCATGGTGATGGCGGTCTGCACGCGGGTGTCGATGCCGTGCTCGCGCTCCAGGAAGTCCTGCAGCGCCAGGCAGTTCATCACGGTGCCGAGCATGCCCATGTAGTCGGACCGGGAGCGGTCCATGCCCTCCTCGGAGAGCTGCGCGCCGCGGAAGAAGTTGCCGCCACCGATGACCACACCGATCTGCACGCCGTCCGCGGCGACCTCGGCGATCTGGCGGGCGACCTCCTTGACGACCGCCGGGTCCACACCGACCTGGCCGCCGCCGAACATCTCACCGCCGAGTTTGAGCATCACCCGGCGGAAGGGCCGGCGTACCGGATCCCGATCGGTGGCGTCCTCGTTGGTCAGGCTCATCGGCTCCCCCTGCGGCCTCGTACGACTGCTGCACCGGACCGGCGGTGCCGCCGGACGTCCGGCGGCGGACCGGCGGCGGGACCGCGGTCGACACCCATCCGGGTCGACCGCGGCCCCGACCGGCGCGATCAGGCGGTGCCGACCTCGAACCGGACGAAGTCGGTGACCGACACGCCGGCGGCCTCGAGCACCTTGCCCACGGTCTGCTTGCTGTCCCGCACGGACGGCTGCTCGACCAGGACGGCCTCCTTGTAGAAGCCGTTGACGCGACCCTCGACGATCTTGGGCAGCGCCGCCTCCGGCTTGCCCTCCTCGCGGGCGGTCGCCTCGGCGATGCGCCGCTCGGACTCCAGCACGTCGGCCGGGACCGCGTCCCGGGAAACGTACCGGGCCTTGAGCGCGGAGATCTGCATGGCCGCACCCCGGGCCGCCTCGGCGGCCTCGTCACCGGCGCCGGTGTATCGGACCAGCACGCCGATCGACGGCGGCAGGTCGGCCGAGCGCTTGTGCAGGTAGACGGCGGTGTCGCCGTCGTACTTCACGGCCTGCTTGAGAACGAGCTTCTCGCCGATCTTGGCCGAGAGCGCCGCGATGGCGTCCTCGACGGTGCCGCCGGCCAGCGGCGCGGCCAGCACCGCGGTCACGTCGACCGGGCCGGAGACGCCGGCGGCGGCCTCGGCGATCGAGGCGCCCAGCTGCTGGAACTCGTCGTTCTTGGCCACGAAGTCGGTCTCGGAGTTCAGCTCGATCAGCGCGTTGCCACTGGTCGCGACCAGGCCCTCGGCCGTGGTGCGCTCGGCGCGCTTGCCCACGTCCTTGGCCCCCTTGATGCGGAGGTACTCCACGGCCTTGTCGAAGTCGCCCTCGGACTCCAGGGCCTTCTTGCAGTCCATGAAGCCGGCACCGGTCAGCTCGCGGAGACGCTTGACGTCAGCGGCGCTGTAGTTCGCCATGTTCGGCGTGCCTTTCTGGTTGCTCGGGATGTTCGGTCGTGCTGGCGGGCGCGGGCCCGTCGCGATCACGTGGATCACGACCGGCCCGCACCCGGCTCAGCGACAGCTCACGCGGTGGGCGCGTCGGTCTCGACACCGCTCTGCTCGTCGGCCACCACGGGAGCGACACCCTCGGCCGCGTCGGCCTGGACCTCGATGATCGCCTCGGCGCCGGACTCACCCTCGGCACGCACGTCGGTCGGCGCGTCGGCAGGCGCGGCGGCCGCGTCGGCGGTCAGGAATTCGCGCTCCCACTCGGCCAGCGGCTCCTCGCCGGCGTCGACCGCGGCGCCGGTCCCACCGGAGCGGGCCAGCAGACCCTCGGCCACGGCCTCGGCCACGACCTTGGTCAGCAGCGCGGCGGAGCGGATGGCGTCGTCGTTGCCCGGCACCGGGTAGTCGACCTCGTCGGGATCGCAGTTGGTGTCCAGCACCGCGACGACGGGGATGTTCAGCTTGCGAGCCTCGCCGACGGCGATGTGCTCCTTCTTGGTGTCGACGATCCAGACCGCCGACGGGACCTTGGCCATGTCCCGGATGCCGCCCAGGGTCTTGGACAGCTTCTCCTTCTCGCGGGTCAGCAGCAGGACCTCCTTCTTGGTGCGTCCCTCGAACTCACCGGAGGTCTCCATGGCCTCGAGGTCCTTGAGGCGCTGCAGCCGCTTGTGCACGGTGGAGAAGTTGGTCAGCATGCCGCCCAGCCAGCGCTGGTTCACGTAGGGCATGTTCACCCGGGTGGCCTGCTCGGCGATGGCCTCCTGGGCCTGCCGCTTGGTGCCGACGAACAGCACGGTCCCGCCGTGGGCCACGGTCGCCTTGATGAACTCGAAGGCCCGGTCCACGTAGGACAGCGTCTGCTGCAGGTCGATGATGTAGATGCCGTTGCGCTCGGTGAGGATGAAGCGCTTCATCTTCGGGTTCCAGCGCCGGGTCTGGTGCCCGAAGTGCACGCCCGCATCGAGCATCTGGCGCATGGTGACGACAGCCATGGTCGTCCTTCCTGGAGGCATGCTGCCGCGCCCCGACGCGCCGACCGGCACGACCGGGCCCCGCGACAGCGGGTTCGGTTGTCGCCGTCGACCGGTGGTCGGCGGCCCTGACGCCTTCGGCGGCACCGCCCGGGGACACCGGGACCTCGGTGCGCGCCGGCCGCGGGAACCCGGCCGGCCGTCGAGCGGCCGTCCGGATCGGTGCGGATCCAAGGCGTGCGAAGTCGGCCGGTCACAGACCAGCCGCACGTCGATGCTACCCGATCCCGTGCGTCCTCCCGGCCGCCCGGGCGACCCTCAGACGACGAGCCGGGTGGGCCCGTGCAGGTCGTCCCGGGCGCGGGGTCCGGCGGTGATCGACGTGTAGGCCTCGACCAGCGCGGTCACCGCCGCGGTGAGCGGGGCCGGCGGCAGCACGTACGGCACCCGCAGCCAGCGCTCGAACGCGCCATCGACCCCGAACCGCGGACCGGCCGAGACGACGACGCCGTGCTCCAGCGCCGCCTGGGCCAACCGCGACGAGACCGCCGCCGGCAGCCGCACCCACGCGGCCATGCCACCGGTCCCGGGAGTGGCGACCCAGTCCGGCGCCTGGTCGGCCAGCGCCCGGACCAGCGCCGACCGCTGCCGGGACAGCAGGTCGCGACGGCGGGCCAGCAGGTCGTCCAGGCCGGCCAGCGCGAGCGCGGCGACCAGCTGCTCGAGCGGCGGCGCCCCCAGGTCGCGGGCCACCCGGGCCGCGGCCAGCCGGGTGATGACCGACTCGTCGGCGCGCACCCAGCCGATGCGCAGGCCACCCCAGATCGCCTTGGACGCGGAGCCCACGGTCACCGCCGGCCCGAAGGCGGCCATCGGCGGCGGGGCGGGCTCGTCCAGCCAGAGTTCGGTCATCGTCTCGTCGACGATGAGGGTCGTCCGGGCGTCCCGGGCCAGCTGGTGCATCGCCCGGCGTCCCGCCACCGGCAGGCACAGTCCGGTCGGGTTGTGGAAGTCGGCGACCAAGTAGGCGGCCGACGGCGAGGTCTGCCGGATCGCCGCCCGCCACCCGTCCAGGTCCCAGCCGACCGGGGCGTCGGGCTCGGCCCGCAGACCGACCGGCACCGGGCGGGCCCCGGCCGCGGCGAGCGCGCCGAGCGCGTGCGGGTAGGTCGGGTGGTCGATGACCACCCGCTGGCCGGGTGCGAGCAGCACCGAGAAGACCAGGCCCAGCGCCTGCTGGGCGCCCGCGGTGACCAGGATCTGCTCGGGCCGGGTGGGCAGACCACGCCCGGTGAACCGGTCCGCGACGGCCCGTCGCAGTTCCGGCACCCCGGCCAGGTCCATGCCGTGCCCGGCCAGGTACGGGGCCAGCTGCGGCACCGCCTCGGCGTACCAGCCGGCCAGCTCCGGTGGGGCGGCCATGGCCGCCACCGACAGGTCGATGGGAGCAGCGCCGGAGGCGGTGCGGCCCGCCGGCACCAGGAGTCCCACCGGGGTGGCCGGGGCGGCCGGCAGGGTCACCGTGCTGCGGGCGCCACGCCGCGAGTCGAGGTACCCGTCCTCGCGCAGCGCCGCATAGGCGGCGGTGACGGTGGACCGGCTCACCCCGAGCCGGGCGGCCACGTCCCGCTCCCCGGGCAGCGACACCCCGGCCGGCAACCGGCCGTCGCGGGCGAGCACCACCACCTGGTCGGCCAGCGCACGGAAGGCGGGCCGCCGGCCGCCCTCCGCGGACCGCCAGTCCCCCAGCAGCCGGACGAACGAGGTCGACCCCACGGTGCGCGTGTTCACCAGTCCAGTATCGGCCAGCTGGACCTGTCCTGACCAGTCCAGTGAGGGGACAGTCGAGCCATGACCCGCTCCGACCCTCGCGCCTCCCGGTCCGCGGTGCGCGCGACGCAGCGCCGCGCCGCGACGCGGCACCCCCTGCAATCGTTGATCTCTCGGTTCGGGTCGGACGGCCCGTCGGCGCGCGACACCGACCGGGCCGCCGCGGACCTGCGCGCCGTCCGGGACCACCAGTCCAGTTGGTGACCACTGGACCGGCCTGACCTGGCCGCTCCGGTCCGTCCCCAGGCCCGAACTGTCCACAGCGGTGCCGATCGCGCTGGACCGACCGCGGGCGAACAGCTGGACTGCCAGGCGTGCGTGCATCTCGGTGGTCCCCCGCCCGGTCGCGTCGCGTGCTCGTCGTCGCTGCCCTGACCGGTGTGCTGGCGCTGGCCCCGTCCCCCGCCGCAGCGCTGGGCGTCGCTCTGTCGTCGGCTCCGGGCCCGGGCGGTGCCGCAGCGATGTCGGCGGCGATGTCGGCGGCGGCGCCCGAGCCGGCCGCGCTGGTGTCGCCGCTGGTCTCGCTGCCGCTGGCCGGTCCGGCGACCGTGCTGATGCCGTTCGGCGATCCGGCGCACCGCTACGCGCCCGGTCACCGCGGTGTCGATCTGGCCGCGCCCGCGGGTGCGTCGGTGCTGGCCGCCGCGGACGGGGTGGTCACGTTCGCCGGACCGGTGGCCGGGCGGCCGGTGCTGACCGTGCGGCACGACTCCGGGCTGCGGTCCAGCTTCGAGCCGGTGACGGCCACGGTCGCCACGGGGTCCCGCGTCAGCCGCGGTCAGGTCCTCGGCACGCTGGTGGGGGCCGGGCACGCGTCGTGCGCTCCGGCGTCCTGCCTGCACTGGGGCGTCCGGCTGCCGGACGACACCTACCTGGACCCGATGGCGCTGCTGACCGGGTGGCGGGTGCGGTTGTGGCCGTGGGCGGACCGCTGACCTGGCCGGTCATGCCCGGGGATGGGCCTGCCGATAGACGGCGGTGAGGCGTTCCGCCGACACGTGGGTGTAGCGCTGGGTGGTGGCCAGGCTGGAGTGGCCGAGCAACTCCTGGACGGTGCGCAGGTCGGCACCGCCGGCCAGCAGGTGGGTGGCCGCGGTGTGCCGCAGGCCGTGCGGCGCCAGCTCCGGGGCGCCCGGCACCGCAGCGGTCCGCCGGTGCACCACGGTGCGCACGGTCCGCGGATCGATCCGGGCTCCGCGCCGCCCCAGGAACACCGCCGGGCCGGAGCGATCGGTGACCAGGCGCGGTCGACCGTCCCGCAGCCAGGTGTCCAACGCCCGGCCGGCCGGCGTACCGAACGGCACGGTGCGCTGCTTGTCGCCCTTGCCGAGCACCCGGACCACCCGATGCTCGGCGTCGATGTCCCCCAGGTCCAGGCCGGTCAGCTCGGCGACGCGGATGCCGGTGGCGTACAGCAGTTCCATGACCGCGCGGTCACGCAGCTCGAGCGCCGCGTCGACCGGGTCGGGCTCAGGCCCGACGTCCCCGGTCCCGCCCTCGCCCGGCGCGGTGGCCGGTGCGGGAGCGAGCAGCTGGTCGGCCTGGTCCAGTCGCAGCACCGACGGCAGGGTGCGACCGCCGCCGGGTGCGGTGAGCCGCGCGCCGACGTCGGTGGGCAGCAGCTCGGCGTCGGCCGCCCACGCGGTGAACGAGCGGGCGGCGGCGACCCGGCGGGCGAGCGACGACCGGGCCGCCCCGGCGGTGCGCATCCGGGCCAGCCAGCTGCGCAGCACGGTCAGGTCGAGCGCCGCCAGGTCGTCCCGCCCGGGTCGGTCGCTGCCGCGGTAGCGGCCGACATGCTCCAGCAGCGCGGCGATGTCGGCCGTGTACGCGGCCACGCTGGCGGCGGACAGCCCGCGCTCGTGCCGCAGGTGCCGGCACCACCGCTCGACGGCGTCCCGCAGCGGCCCGTCCAGCGCGGCCAGGCGCTGCTCGGTCGACGGCCGCGTCATCGCGGTGCACCCGCCACGTCGGAGCCGATCAGGCCGGCCGGGCCCGCGCGGAGCGGTTCTCGGCGATGGCGTTCTCCACCCGGTCGAGCAGCAGCCGCTGCTCCTCGGCCGGACGCCCGGCGTCCGGGTCGACCTCCCGCAGCCGGGCCACCGCCTCGGCCAGCTCGGCCTGCACGGTCAGCAGCACGCCGTGGTCGGCGTCCAGCCGTTCCGGGCCGGCGGTCTCCGGGTCGCGGTGCTCGACCACGTCCAGGATCTTGCGGATCTCCTCGAGGTCGGGTCCCTCGGGCGGCCCGGACGACGGTGACAGCGGCTCAGCCATGGGCATGACCCTACCGAGCGTGACGGTCGGCGCGCCGCCACAACGGGCCGTCACGTTCCGCCAGTCCGGCGAGTTCCAGCACGGCCAGCGCGGCCACCACGGTCGCGCCGGGGAGCGCCGACTCCACGACGAGGTCGGCGGCGGGCACGCTGCGCCGGGCGGGCAGCGCCTCGTGCACCCGCGCCACCTCGGGATCCAGCCCGTCGGTGGGATGCCGCGGGTCCCGACCCACTCCGATCGGCGGGACCGGGTCCGCCGCCGCGATGCCGATCGCCGTCAGCACACCCGCGCCGTCGGTCACCAACTGGGCGAACCGGTCGGCCAGCAACAGGTGGCAGCCGACGGACAACGCGCTGGTCACCGGACCGGGCACCGCCATCACCAGCCGCCCCAACTGACCGGCGGCCGCGGCGGTGGACAGGGTGCCCGACCGGCGCCCGGCCTCGACCACGACGGTGCCGGCGGCGAGCGCGGCGATGAGCCGGTTGCGGACCAGGAAGCGGTGCCGGGCCGGCACTCCGCCCGGCGGGTACTCGCTGACCACCGTGCCGGCGGCGGCGATCTCCTCGAGCAGTCGGGCGTTGGCCGCCGGGTAGGCCCGGTCGATCCCACAGGCCAGCACGGCGACGGTGCGGCCCCCGCCGAGCAGCGCGGCCTGGTGGGCCGCCGTGTCCACGCCGAACGCGGCCCCGGACACCACCACCGCGCCGGCCGCGGCCACCGCCGCGCTGATCTCCCCCGCGACCCGCCGGCCGTACCCGGTGCACGCCCGGGACCCGACCATCGTCACCGCCCGGTCGGGCACACCGGTCAGCGGCAACCCGCGCAGCCACAGGCCGACCGGTGCGGCCGCCCCGCTGACTCCACGGGCCGCGGCCAGCGGGAAGGCGACGAACGCGGCGGTCGGCCACTCCGCATCGCCGGCACCGACGATCCGGGCGCCCACCGCGGCCCCGGTGTCCAGGTCGGCGTCGGCCCGCGCGTCCAGGGCCGACGGGTCGAGGTCGGCCAGCCGGGCCCGGGTCGCCGCTCGGACCGCGGCCGGAGCCGAACGGTCCCGGACCGCGGCCCAGGCGTCGACGGCACCGACCCGCTCGACGAACTGCACGACCGCGCCGGCCGGCGGCTCCGCGGCCCGGACCAGTCCGGCCAGCGCTCGCCGGAGCGGCGAGTCGCCACCGGTGCCCGACCCGCTCACGCCGCGTCCCCGCAGCGCAGGGCCAGCGCGGTGGCGACCTGATGCGGACCGGGTATGTCCTGTTCGGCCAGATCCGCGGCGGTCAGGGCCAGCCGCAGCACCCGGTCGTACCCGCGACCGGTGAGCCGGCCGGTGTCCACCGCCCGGTCCAGCAGGTGCTGCTCGCTCGGACCCGGCTGCCACCGGCGGCGCACCGCCGGGCCGGGGACGTCGGCATTGCGGCGCCAGGGGGTCCCGGCCCAGCGGTGGGCGGCCCGGTCCCGGGCGGCCAGCACCCGCTGCCGGATGACGGCCGAGGACTCCGGGGCGTCGGCCGCCGCGGCCGCACAGCGGGCCAGGGTGGGTGCGTCCAGGGCCGGCAGGTCGATGCGGATGTCCACCCGGTCCAGCAATGGTCCGGACAACCGCCCGAGGTAGCGGCGTCGCTCTCCGGGTGGACAGGCGCAGTCGACGTCGCGGGCGGCGGCGCACGGGCACGGATTGGCCGCCACCACCAGCTGGAACCGGGCCGGGAAGCGGGTGGCGCCGCCGGAGCGGGCCAGCAGCACCGCCCCCGACTCCAACGGCTGTCGCAGCGCGTCGAGCGCCCGCCGGTCGAACTCGGGTGCCTCGTCGAGGAAGAGCACTCCGTGGTGGGCCAGGCTGATGCTCCCCGGCCGCACCGTGCCGGTGCCGCCCCCCACCAGCGCAGCCCGGCTCGACGTGTGGTGCGGGTCCACGAACGGTGGCGCCGTGAGCAACGGGGTGTCCTCGTCCAGCATGCCGGCCACCGAGTGCACCGCGGTGACCTCGAGCGCCTGCTCGGCATCCAGCGGAGGGAGCAGCCCGGGGAGCCGGCTGGCCAGCATGGTCTTGCCCGAGCCGGGCGGCCCGACCATGGCCAGGTGGTGACCGCCGGCGGCGGCCAGCTCCAGCGCCGCGCGGGCCTCCGGCTGCCCCAGCACGTCGGTCATGTCCGGCCCACCGGGTGACCCGGCCACCGCGGCGGCGTCCGCGGGCGGATCGGGCAGGACCAGCTGGGTGCCGTCGCCGCGCAGCGACTCGACCAGGTCGCGCAGCGACCGGGCGCCGCGCACCCGCAGACCGCTGAGCGCGGCCTCGGCCAGGTTCTCCACCGGCACCACCGCGTCCCGGCGGCCGGCGGCCCGCGCGGCCAACAGGCAGGGCAGCACGCCGCGCACCGGGCGGACCGCCCCGTCCAGGCCGAGCTCACCCAGCAGCACCGGTCCGTCCACCTCGGCCGCGGGCACCACCCCGTCGGCGGCCAGCACCGCGACGGCCAGCGCGAGGTCGAACCCCGCGCCCTGCTTGCGCATACCAGCCGGGGACAGCGCCAGGGTGATCCGCCGGTCCGGCCACTTCACGCCGGAGTTCAGCACGGCGGCCCGGATCCGGTCGCGGGACTGGCTCACCGCGGCGTCCCCGAGCCCGATCACGGTGGTGCCGGGCAACCCGGCGGCCAGGTCGGCCTCGACGGCGACCAGGTGCCCGGTGACGCCGGACAACGAGGCCGCCCAGGTGCGAGCCAGCGACATCAGAAGGCCTCGGCCAGGTGCGTGACCTCGGGCGCACGATCGGGCCGCCACAGCACCCCGACCACGTCGAACCGCAACCGGACCCAGCCCCGCCTGTGCTCAGCCAGCCAGAGGTGAGCCAGCCGGCGCAGCCGCCGGCGCTTGCTCAGCGTGATCGCCTCGAACGGATCTCCGTAGCCGGTCCCGCTGCGCGTCTTCACCTCACAGAACACCGCCGTCCCGCGACCGTCGGTCGCGACGATGTCCAGCTCACCCTCCCGGCACCGCCAGTTCCGGTCCAGCACCACCAGACCGAGGTCCTGCAACCGCTGCACCGCCAGCTGTTCGCCGGCTCGCCCGAGTTCGTCCTTCGCCGCCATGCCGCAGAGCGTCCGGGTCCAGCGCGGGACCGCCCAGCGCCACGACCGCCGCTGTGCACAACTCGGAGCATGGGGACAACTGAGCTCCGGGTCAGCGCCGGGTCAGCGCCGGACGTCGCCCAACGGACGCGACCCGGTGGGCGCGTCCGGTCGACGGTCACGCTGGACCGGCAGCTTCGGGTCGGGTCCGACCACGTGTCCGCTGCCTCGACCTGCCCAGCGGTCGAACAGCGCCCGGATGGGCGCCGGCAGCTCGAACAGCCACCGCGCGTGCAGCGCCAGCAGGCCGCGCTCCAGCACCAGGCACACCGCGCACACCAGCGCCACCCCGACCACCGGGTACAGCAGTGCCGCGACCGGCGAGGCCGGCAGGTGCAGCCCGGCGGTGGCCAGGTGCAGCACGCCGATGAGCGGCAGGTGCATCACGTAGATGGGTAGCGTGTGGCGACCGAGGCCGGCGAGCCCGCGGCCCAGCACGCCGACCGGAGCGATGAGCGCCGAGACGGTCAGACCGAACAGCACGGCGGCCGCGCTCACCAGCGGATCCAGCGCGTGCCACCAACCGTCCGGAGCCAGCACGGACCCGGTGGCCAGCGCCGCGAACAGCGCGGTGGTGCCCACTCCTCGCACGGTGTCAGCCCGGGCCACCACGGCCTCGACGATCCGCCGCCCGTGGAGCCCGGCGAGGAACCAGAACAGGTACTGCACGACATCGGTGGTGCTGCCCGAAGTGGGCAGCAGCCCGACCGCGGCGACGACGGTCAGCGCCAGCGCTCCGCCGAGCTGGACCGCGATCGGCAGTCGCCGGGCCGCCCGGGCCACCACGAAGTAGACCGCCAGCGCGTACAGGTACCAGACGTTCGGCGGCTGCAGGACCAACTGCCGGACCAATTGGCGCGCGTTCTCGACGTGGCTGGTGTCGAAGTCGGGCATCGCCCAGAACACCGGCACCTGGATGACCACCCACAGCGCGAAGATCCAGAAGAACTTCGCGCTCCGATCACGGAGCAGCACCGGCCAGGAACGGCTGACCGCGCGGGCGGCGAACAACCCGGAGATCAGGAAGAACAACGGCATCCGCAGTGGGACGAGCGCCTGGGTGATGGTGTCCCAGACGGTGCCCGGCCATTCGGCCACGTGCTGCCAGTCCTGCTGCAGCAGGTCCTTCTGGATCAGGTGCCACAGCACGACCAGCAGGATGCAGATGCCTTTCGCGGCGTCGGCCCAGGCCGCTCGCGGCCGATCAAGAAATGCCACATCAACTCCCCGTGTTCACCCGAGAAGCTACCTGGGTGTACACGTTCGGGTACGGAGAGTTGTTATTGCTCACATTCGAGCGAAGCAGTTCGCGGCGTTCTCGGTCGTTCGTCCCGGATGTCCGATCCGAAGAGGACAGGACATTCCTCCTGGATGGCATCGGAACGGACGCCGATCGCCGCCGGATGAATTCCCGGACGACGTCCGGAGATTCCGACGGCGGGAGATCACCGGATCATTGGAACGGACCTTCGTCGGGCAACCGCAGTTCGGGTTTGTCGAGTTCCTCGACGTTCACGTCCTTGAACGTCACCACCCGCACGTTCTTCACGAAACGGGCTGGCCGGTACATGTCCCACACCCAGGCGTCCGACATGCGCACCTCGAAGTACATGTCGCCCTCGGGGTTGCGGACCTGCACGTCCACCGCGTTGCAGAGGTAGAACCGCCGTTCGGTCTCCACCACGTAGGCGAACTGACCGACGATGTCGCGGTACTCGCGGTAGAGCTGCAGCTCCATCTCCGTCTCGTACTGCTCGAGATCCTCCGCGCTCACGACGCCCACTCCTGGCTGGTTCCGGTCCCGACGATGTCGTCCTCATCCTGCACCCCGAACGCGACGGCCGGAGACACCTGGTCCACCGGGAGTCGCCAACTGCGCCGGTGCACCTCACTGGGCCCGTGCCGACGCAGCGCCGCCACGTGCTCGGGCGTGCCGTACCCCTTGTTCTCCGCGAAGCCGTACCGCGGATGCAGGGGGTCGAGGTCGACGAGCATGGCGTCCCGCTCGGTCTTGGCCAGCACGCTGGCTCCGGCCACCCCGGCGCAGGTCATGTCGGCTTTGATCCGCACGTGCACCGGCAGCTCCCCGACCGACGGTGTCGTCCCGGGCGGCTGGGGGTACTCCGGCCCGAAGCCCACCAGCGTGGGCGGTTCGGTCAGGTAGTCGAAATTGCCGTCCAGCAGCACGGCGTCGACCGGGCCGGCCAGACCGGCCAGGGCCCGCCGGGCAGCGGCCCGCAGCGCGGGGATGATGCCCCAGGCGTCGATCTCGGCCGCGCTGGCATGACCGACGGCGTACTCCCCGGCCCACCGGCGCACCGGAGCGACCAGCGCCTGGCGGGCCGGCGGGGGCAGCAGCTTCGAGTCCTTCAGCCCGGGTGGGACCCGGCCGATGGCCGCGGTGACCACGACGACCCCCACGGACACCGGCCCGGCCAGGGCGCCGCGGCCCACCTCGTCCATGGCCGCGAGCCGCAGCGCACCGTCCCGCAGCAACGACTTCTCCACCCGCAGATCGGGCCGCACCGTCCGCGGGACAGGGGCGGCGCGCCGGGCGGCGCCGGCGCGGGGACGGACGGGTCGCGCTGCAGCCGCAGGCGGCATCGATCAGCCTCCGGGGTCGATGTCGGGATCCCCGATCGTCCCCCAGCGGGACGGCGGGAGCACGATGAACACGGCCTTGCCGATGACGTTGTCGATCGGGACCGGGCCCTGGCAGCGGGCACCGCTGCTGGCCGGCAGGCCCTGGCACTGGTAGCTGGAGTCGGCCGAGTCCGACCGGTGGTCGCCCATCACCCACAACTGCCCGTCGGGGACGGTCACCGGCCCGAAGCAGCGCTGCGACATCGGGCTGGTGTTGCAGTCGAGCTGGCCGGCCTGGAACGGCAGCGGCTGGTAGATGTACGGCTCACTCAGCGGACGGCCGTCCACCGTGACGTTGCCGCCCTCGTCGCAGCAGCCGACCGTCTGGCCACCCACCGCGATGACCCGCTTGACGTAGTCCTTCTCGTCCGGCGGCGCGATGCCGACCACCGACCCGACCGCAGCGAGCGCCGACGAGAACCAGTTCGACGGCCGGCTGACCCGCGTCTCCGGCACCCAGGACTCCGGGCCCTTGAAGACCACCACGTCACCGGGCCGCGGATCCCGGAAGTCGTAGACCAGCTTGTTGGCCAGGATCCGGTCACCACCGTCGGCCGCACCGTGCAGCGTCTGCTCCATGGAGCCGGACGGCACGTAGTAGACCTTGGCCACGAACGTCTGGATCAGGAACGTCAGCACGAACGCCACCACGATCAGGATCGGCAGCTCGATCCAGAACGGTCGTTGCTTGCGGGCCCGGCGCGTGCGCCGGGACGGCGAGGCCCCCGCCGCGCTCTCACCGGTCGCACCGGCGTCCGGGTCGTTCCCAGGTGGTCCGCCGGTGGGATCCCCGGCCGCAGATCGGTCCTCGCTCATCGGGAGAAGCGTACGGGCCGGCGATGTACGCCCGGGGTGAGACCACCAGCTGGCGCGTCCATCGCCGGCCCGTCGGTCACGCCGGTCCGGTCCGCTCGGCTCAGTGGCCGACGGGGGTGCGCTTCTCCTTGATCTTGGCCTTCTTGCCGCGCAGCTCGCGCAGGTAGTACAGCTTCGCCCGGCGGACATCGCCGTGGGTGACCACCTCGATGCGCTCGATGTTGGGGGTGTGCACTGGGAAGGTGCGCTCCACGCCGACGCCGAAGCTGATCTTCCGGACGGTGAAGGTCTCGCGGATGCCACCGCCCTGCCGGCGCAGCACGTGCCCGGCGAAGACCTGGATCCGGGACCGGTTGCCCTCGATGACCTTGACGTGCACGCGCACCGAGTCGCCGGGGCGGAAGTCCGGAATGTCGTCCCGCAACGAGGCGGCGTCCAGGGCGTCCAGGGTGTTCATGATCGCAGGTCCTCAGGTGTCGTGGTCGGATGTCGGCCCGCCGGCTCCGGGTGAGCGGAACCCGGGGCCGCAGCACCGGCCGGGAACGGCCGGAGCGCAGGCGCCAGCGCGGGCAACCGTTCCATTCTGCCAGAACGGACCGCGCGCGGGGAAATCAGGACTGCCGGCGGCACCACCGCTGCTCGTCCAGCACCGCCCGGTCGGCGGCGTCCAGCTCGGTCGGGTCGAGCTGCTCGATGAGTTCCGGCCGTCGCTGCGCGGTGCGGCGCAGCGACTCGTCCCGTCGCCACCGGGCCACGGCCGCGTGGTGCCCGGAGAGCAGCACCGGCGGCACGGTGTGGCCCCGGTAGTCCGGGGGCCGGGTGTACTGCGGGTGTTCGACCAGGCCGACCGAGGCGGTGCCGAACGAGTCGGTGGCGGCCGACTCGGGATTGCCCAGCACCCCGGGCAGCAGCCGGGCGACGGCCTCGACCACGACCAGCGCGGCGACCTCCCCGCCGGCCAGCACGTAGTCACCGATGGACAGCTCCCGGACGGTCATCCGGGTGGCCGCCTCGTCGACGAACCGCTGGTCGATGCCCTCGTACCGGCCGCAGGCCAGCACCAGCCGGTCGGCGTGGGCCAGCTCGGAGGCGACCGCCTGGGTGAACGGCACGCCTGCCGGCGTCGGGACCACCAGCACGGTGCGGGTCAGGTCCTGCCCGCCCAGCACGTCGTCCAGCGCCCGACCCCACACGTCGGGACGCATCACCATCCCGGCGCCACCGCCGTACGGGGTGTCGTCGACGGTGCGGTGCCGGTCGGTGGCCCAGTCCCGCAGGTCGTGCACCCGCAACGCGATGACGCCGTCGGCGACGGCCTTGCCGACCAGCGACAACCCCAGTGGAGCCAGGTAGTCCGGGAAGATGCTCAGCACGTCGATGCTGATCCTGGGGCCGCCGGGACCGGTCACGCGAACATGCCCTCGGGCGGGTCCACCACCAGGAACCCGCCGTCCAGGTCGACGGTCGGCACCAACGCGGTCACGAACGGCACCAGCTCGGCGTCGGCTCCCTCGGGCCTGGCCACCTGCAGCACCGGCGACGCGGGCAGGTGCAGCACGTCCTCGACGACGCCGAGCTCCCGGCCGGCGGTGTCCCGGACGTGCAGCCCGACCAGCTGGTGGTCGTAGTACTCGTCCGCGTCCTGCGGCCGGGTCAGCGCGTCAGTGTCGACCAGCAGCGCCGTCCCGCGCAGCCCCTCGGCCGCGGTGCGGTCGTCCACGCCCTCGAAGGTGACCACGGCGACCGGCGGATCGAACCGCACCGCGCGGACGGTCAGCGGACCGGTCGCGACCGGATCGGTGACCAGTACCGATCCGACCGCGAAACGGTCCTGCGGGTCGTCGGTGGTCACCTGGACCACGACGCCGCCGCGGATGCCGTGCGCACGACCGATCCGGCCCACCTGCACCAGCACGTCGGCTCCGGACCGCTCAGCGGTCGGTGTCGACGACGTCGACCCGGATGCCGCGGCCTCCGACCGCGGACACCACGGTGCGCAGCGCGGTGGCCGTCCGGCCGCCACGGCCGATGACCTTGCCCAGATCGTCCGGGTGCACGCGCACCTGCAGGGTGCGGCCCCGGCGACCGGTGGTCATCTCGACACTGACGTCCTCGTCGTGCTCGACGATGCCCCGGACCAGGTGGTCCAGGGCTTCCTCCAGGACCGACACCCCGGCGCTCACTCCGCCGAGTCGGCCGTCGGAGCGGCCTCGTTGGCAGCCTCGTCAGCGGCCGGCTTGGCGGCGCGCTTGCGCGGCGTGGTGGCGGCGCCACCTTCGTCCTCGGTGCCGATGGCGGCCATGGCCGCCTCGTAGCGAGCCTTCTTGTCGACCTTCTCCGGCTGCGGCTTGAGGGTGCCCTCGGCGCCCGGCAGACCCTTGAACTTCTGCCAGTCGCCGGTCACCTTCAGCAGCGAGAGGACCGACTCGGTCGGCTGCGCGCCGACACCCAGCCAGTACTGCGCGCGCTCGGAGTCGATCTCGATGACGCTCGGCTCGGCCTTCGGGTGGTACTTGCCGATGGCCTCGATGGCCCGGCCGCTGCGGCGGGTGCGCGAGTCGGCGACGACGACGCGGTAGAACGGCTCGCGGATCTTGCCGAGCCGGGCAAGCTTGATCTTGACAGCCACGGTGGTGGAGTACTCCTCGAACAGATGTGGTGGGACGCGATCGCGGCCGGGTGGGGGCTCGGTGCGAACACGCCGATGGCGGCCTCGCTCGGTGAGAGGGTCCGGGCGGCGGCCGTGCCCGACCATGCTAGACCATGCGGACGACCCGACCGGCCCGGACGACCGCGGTCGGGGCCCGCAGGACGGCCGGCTGCTCGGCCGGGTCGGCCGGGTAGACGACCAGGTCCGCCGGGTCGCCAGTGGCGTAGTTGCGCAGGCCGAGCCACTCCCGGGCCGAGTGGGAGGCCATGGCGAGCACCCGCCGCACCGTGTCGGGTCCCGGGCTCCCGCCGCCGAGGGCCCGGCTCAGCCCGTTGATCTCGTCGACGATGCGGCCGTGCACGATGAAGCCGCCCGCGTCGGTCCCGGCGTGCAGCGGAACGCCCGCCTCGGCGGCCGCCGCGAACGTGTCGTCGCTGCGCTCGTACAGGTCTCGCATGTGCTTGGCGTAGGCCGGGAACCGGGTGGCGGCGTCGGCGAACATCGGGAAGTTGGCGATGTTGATGACGGTGGGCACCACGTGCACCCCGCGGCGGACCACCTCGTCGATGGTGTCCGCCGTCAGACCGGTGCCGTGCTCCAGGCAGTCGATGCCGGCGGACAGCAGGCCGGGGACGGCGTCCTCGCCGAAGACGTGGGCGGTCACCCTGGCTCCACCGGCGTGCGCCACGGCCACCGCCTCGGCCAGCACGTCGTCCGGCCACAGCGGCGCCAGGTCACCGATGCCGCGGTCGATCCAGTCGCCGACCAGTTTGATCCAGCCACCGCCGTAGCTGACCTGCTCGGCCACCGCGGCGGGGAGCTCGCCCGGGTCGTCCAGGTCCAGACCGAGGTCGCGGATGTACCGCTTCGGGCGGGCCAGGTGCCGGCCTGCCCGGAACAACTGCGGCAGGTCGGCCCGCCCGACCAGCGGCCGGGTGTCCAGCGGCGAGCCGCAGTCCCGGATGGCCAGCACCCCGGTGGCCAGGTCGGTGCGGGCCTGCTGTTCGGCGGTGGCCAGGTCGGTGACCCCGTCCGGCGAGTAGCCGACGTGGCAGTGCGCGTCCACGAACCCGGGCAGCACCCAACCGGTCAGGGTGAGCGCGTCGGCGGCCGCCGCCGCACCCGGGGCGGCCGGGCGCTCGACGAACCGGCCGTCGGCCAGCCACACATCGATCGGCTCGCCGGTGGCGGCGTCGGTGCCGACCACCCGCACCGGATCCAGGGCGCCGGTCACTGCTTGGGCAGCTTGATCTTGCTGGGATCGAAGTCCATGCCGGCCGGCAGCTGGCTCAGATCCGGGAAGCCGGCCGGCAGCTGACCGCCGCCGGGACCGCCAGGGAACCCGCCCGTCGGGAGCCCCGGGAAGCCACCCGGCATGCCCTTCATCTTCGGCGGCGTCGGGCCGCGCCCGGCCGCCACCTTGCCGGCCTTGCCCTTCTTGCCCTTCCGTCCCTTGGCCGCCTTGCGGTTGCTGGGCCGGGCGCCCGGCAGCCCGAACCGGCCGGCCATGGACGACATCATCTTGCGCGCCTCGAAGAACCGCTCCACCAGAGCGTTCACCTGGGCCACGGTGGAGCCGGATCCCTTGGCGATGCGCTGGCGGCGGGAGGCCTGGATGATTCTGGGGTCCTGCCGCTCCTGCGGCGTCATCGACTGGATGATCGCCGCGGTGCGGTCGATGTCCCGGTCGTCGACGTTCGCCAGGGCCTCCTTCATCTGACCGGCCCCGGGCAGCATGCCCAACAGCCCGCCGATCGGGCCCATCTTGCGCAGCATCATCATCTGCTGCAGGAAGTCGTCCAGGGTGAAGTCGTTGCCGACGAGCTTGGCCGCCATCTCCTCGGCCTGCTCGGCCTCGAAGACCTGCTCGGCCTGCTCGATGAGGGTGAGCATGTCGCCCATGCCCAGGATCCGGGAGGCCATCCGGTCCGGGTGGAAGACGTCGAAGTCGGCCAGCTTCTCGCCGGTGGAGGCGAACATGATCGGCTCGCCGGTGATCTGCCGGACCGACAGCGCCGCTCCACCGCGGGCGTCACCGTCCAGCTTGGTCAGCACCACGCCGGTGAACCCGACGCCGGCCTTGAACGCCTCCGCCGTCTGGACCGCGTCCTGACCGATCATCGCGTCGACCACGAAGAGGATCTCGTCAGGACTGGTGGCGTCCCGGATGTCGGCGGCCTGCTGCATCATCTCGGCGTCCACTCCGAGCCGGCCGGCGGTGTCGACCACGACCACGTCGTGCTGCTTCTCCCGGGCGAACCGCACGCCGTCGCGGGCGACGCCGACCGGATCGCCGACGCCGTTGCCGGGCTCCGGGGCGAACACGGTGACGCCGGCCTGCTCCCCCACCACCTGCAGCTGGGTGACCGCGTTGGGCCGCTGCAGGTCGCACGCGACCAGCAGCGGCGCGTGCCCCTGCGCCTTGAGCCAACGGGCCAGCTTGCCGGCCAGCGTCGTCTTGCCCGCGCCCTGCAGGCCGGCGAGCAGGATGACCGTCGGCGGGTTCTTGGCGAACTGCAGCCGGCGGGTCTCGCCGCCGAGGATGGCGATGAGCTCATCGTTGACGATCTTGATGACCTGCTGGGCCGGGTTCAGCGCGGCCGAGACCTCGGCACCGGTCGCCTTCTGCTTGACCGCGGCGATGAAGGTCCGCACCACCGGCAGGGCGACGTCGGCCTCGAGCAGCGCGATGCGGATCTCGCGCGCGGTGGCGTCGATGTCGGCCGGGGACAGCCGGCCCTTGCCCCGCAGGTTGGACAGGACCGAGGACAACCGGTCGGACAGGGTCTCGAACACGTGACGGGCCTTCCGGGCGCTGGATGACAACGCCGTCGAGGTTATCGGACAGCACCGACCCCCGGGCCCGGCGCGGACGCGGGGGGGGGGGGGGGGGGGGGGGCGGGCCCCCCGCCCCGCCCGGCCGCCGCCACCCACCCCGGGGCCCGTGTGGTGGCAGCGCGGTGCCCTCCGGCGTCTGCAGGTAGAACACGTCCAGCGCGTCCGCCCCGAGCGTGCTGACCCAGGCCGAGCTGATGGACAGGTCCATGCCGGTGACCGCGGTGGCCACCGTGACGAGCAGGCCCGGCGCGTCGTGCGCCCGCACCTCGATGACGGTGCAGGCCTGGGAGGCGTCCTCGATCCAGTGCACCGACGGCGGTGCCGGACGCGGCCGCGACCGCCGTGCCGCCGCCCGCTTGGCCAGCCAGGCCGCCACGTCCAGGCCGCCGTCCAGGGCCAGCACCAGGTCGGCCCGCAGGGTGCTGGCCTCGGGCGCGTCGCCGAACTCGGGCACCACCCGCCAGGACTGCACGGCGACGTCACCGACGGTGCGCACCGACGCGGCGGCGATGGACAGCCGGTGCACGGTCAGCACACCGGCGACCAGCGCCACCAGGCCCGGCCGGTCGGGCGCGGTGACGGCCACCTCGACCCCGCTGGGATGGGTGGTGACCTCCACACCGACGCCGCCGGCGGTCGGCAACGGCACGGCGAGCGTCTCGGTGGCCGGCGGCGCCGGCACCGGTCCGCCGGCGAAGACGCCCGCGGCCCGCCCGGCCAGGTACGCGACCTGGCTGGCCCGCCAGCTCGTCCACGCGGCCGGCCCGGCGCCCTTGGAGTCGGCCTCGGTCAGCGCATGCAGCAGCTGCAGGGTGGGCAGGTCGCCGATCGCCTCGACCAGGGCGTGCACGGTGGCCGGGTCGTCCGGGTCCCGGGTGGCGGCGAACTCGGACAGCAGCAGGTGATGGCGGATGAGCGTCCGTACGGTGTCGACGTCGGCCTTGGGCAGGCCGAGCGGGGCCAGCCAGTCGCCGATCACCGCGGCGCCCTCGACGGAGTGGTCGCGCCCGCTGCCCTTGCCCACGTCGTGCAGGATCGCGGTGAGCAGCAGCAGGTCGGGGCGGCTGACCCGGCGGACCAGCGCGGACGCCTCGACCGCGGTCTGCATGAGGTGGCGGTCGACCGTGAATCGGTGCACCGGGTCGCGCTGCGGCAGGCTGCGCAGCCGTTCCCAGCCGGGCAGCATCGCGGTGATCAGTCCGGCCTGGTCCAGGTCCTCCCAGACCGGCAGCATCGACGGCCCGGCGCCGAGCAGCCGCAGGAACGCCGCCAGCGCGGCCGGGGGCCACGGGGTGGGCAGCGGCGGGCTGTGCTTGGCCAGGCGCACCACGGTGGCCGGCGAGATGGGCAGCCCGGCCTGCGCGGCGGCGGCGGCGGTACGCAGCACCAGGGTGGGGTCGTCGGCCGGGTTGACCCCGCGGGCGAGCATGGCCTCACCCTCCTGCTCGACCACCCCGTCCGCGAGCGGCATCCGCTCGGCGCGGCGGGTGTAGCGGCCGCCCAGGTCGAACACCGCCCCGCCGGACCGGCTGAGCGCCCGGTTCACCCGGTGCCAGGTCAGGTCGCTGGCGTGGTCGACGGTGCGGCCGATGGCCGCGACCGAGCGCAGCAGTTCGTCCCGGTCGGGCAGCCCGAGTCGGTCGGCCACGGCGTCCTGGTCCTGCACCTGGATGCGATCGGTCCCCCGGCCGGTGGTCAGGTGCAGGGCATCCCGCACGTCCAGCAGGTCGGACCGGGCCTCCTCCAGCCCCTGGTGCGGGCAGTCGGCCACCCAGGAGGCGGCCACCGCGCGCATCACCACCAGATCGCGGAGCCCGCCACGGGACTCCTTGAGGTCGGGCACGGTGGCGAAGGCGAGCTCACCGCTGCGCTCCTCGCGCTCCCGGCAGCTGTCCAGCAGTTGCGGCAACCGATCGGCGGCGTCGGCCCGCCAGTCGGACAGCACCCGACGGTGCAGGGTGCCGGCCAGGTCGGGGTCACCGGCGATGTGCCGCAGGTCGAGCATGCCCAGCATCGCCGGCAGGTCGGACCGGGCGATCTGCCGGGCGCCGCCGACGGACCGGACCGAGTGGTCGAGCTTCATCTTGGAGTCCCAGATGGGGTACCAGAGCCGCTCGGCCAGCATGGCCGCGTAGGACGGGGGTGTCTCGGTGGAGTGGAGCAGGACCAGGTCCAGGTCGGAGAACGGGGAGAGCTCGCCGCGGCCGTACCCACCGACCGCGACGAGCGCCACCCCACCGACGTTGACCCCGGCCTCCGCGGCCAGCTCCCCGAGCCAGCCGTCGGTGAGCCGGGCCAGTGCCCGGCGCCGAGCCGGACCGGACAGGCCGGCCCGGCTCAGCAACCCTGACCGCAGTTCGCGGTATCCGCCCGCCGACCCCACAGGCGTGTGTGGCATGAACTACAGGGCTTCCGGACCGCGCTCGCCGGTGCGGACCCGCACGACGTTCTCGACCGGGACCGCCCACACCTTGCCGTCGCCGATCTTGCCGGTGCGGGCGGCACGGACGATGACGTCGATGACGTCGTCGGCGTCCTCGGCGTCGACCAGGATCTCGATCCGGATCTTCGGCAGCAGCTCGACGGTGTACTCCGCGCCGCGGTAGACCTCGGTGTGACCGCGCTGGCGGCCGTACCCCGAGGACTCCGACACGGTCATGCCCTGCACGCCGAAGGCGAGCAGCGCGGCCCGCACCTCGTCGAGCTTGAACGGCTTGATCACCGCGGTGACGAGCTTCATGCCTGCGCTCCCTGCTTCTTGGTGGCGTTGGCCAGCACCCCGGACGCACCGGAGCCGGACGCGGTCGGATCCAGGTCGTAGGCCGACTCACCGTGCTGGGTGATGTCGATGCCCTCGACCTCGTCGTCCGCCGTCACGCGCCAGCCCATGGTGACCTTGAGGATCAGCCCGATGATCAGGGTGAGCACACCGGAGAACACGATGGCGACCAGGGCGACCAGGATCTGCACGACCAGCTGGCCGATGCCGCCGCCGTAGAAGAGGCCGGTCTCAGTGGCGAACAGGCCGATGAGCACGGTGCCGACCAGGCCACCCACCAGGTGCACGCCGACCACGTCGAGCGAGTCGTCGTAGCCCAGCTTGAACTTCAGGCTGACGGCCAGGGCGCAGAGGGCACCGGCGATCAGGCCCAGGAAGATCGAGCCGACCGGGCTGAGCGCACCGGCGGCCGGGGTGATGGCGACCAGACCGGCGACGACACCGGAGGCGGCGCCCAGGCTGGTGGCGTGACCGTCACGCAGCCGCTCCACGATCAGCCAGCCGATCATCGCGGCCGCAGTGGCCACGGTGGTGTTCACCCAGGCCAGACCGGCCAGACCGTCGGCCGCACCGGCCGACCCGGCGTTGAAGCCGAACCAGCCGAACCAGAGCAGACCGGCGCCCAGCATGACCAGCGTCAGGTTGTGCGGACGCATCGGCTCCTTGCCGAAGCCGCGGCGCTTGCCGATGATCAGCGCGAGGACCAGACCCGCCACACCGGCGTTGATGTGCACCACGGTGCCACCCGCGAAGTCGATCGGGGCGATGTCGGTGAACATGCTGCCGAACGGCCCGTCGCCGGACAGCAGACCGCCACCCCAGACCATGTGGGCCAGGCCGAAGTAGACCAGGCTCACCCAGGCACCGGTGAACACCAACCAGGTGGAGAACTTGACCCGGTCGGCGATGGAGCCGCTGATCAGGGCGACGGTGATGATCGCGAAGGTCATCTGGAAGCCGACGACCACGATGGCGGGGATGCCGGTGAGCAGCGAGTTGGACAAGGCGTACGGGTCCGCCTCGTCGGTTCCGGGCAGCAGGCCGTTCAGCGCCCAGAACTCGAAGGGATCGCCCCAGATGCCGGCGGTCCCCTCACCGAAGGCGTCGGTGCCGAAGGACATCGAGTAGCCCCACAGCACGTAGACGACGCCGACGACACCGATGGCGCCGAAGGACATCATCATCATGTTCAGCACGGACTTCGACCGGGTCATGCCGCCGTAGAAGAAGGCCAGGCCGGGGGTCATGAGCAGAACCAGCGAGGCGGAGACCAACAGCCACGCTGTGTCCCCTGGCGCCAGTTCGAGTACCTCGTCCATCAAGCCTCCTGGCTCGAGTCGGGAGAGCGGGCCAGACGCTGACCCGGTGACACGCCAGAGGTTCGCGGGCCCGTGTTGCCGTCGTCGCTCCGCGGTGTTTCGCGCGTGTGAACTGGCTACGAGCCGTGTTTCCTTCTCGTTGCGGTCATGTCGCCTGGCGGTGACACCGCCCGCAACGGGCATCGCGACCCACCCGGACGGATGGTGACGATCCCCTGCGCGGGTGTGATCCACCGAGCGGTAACCATCCGGAAACCCTGGTTGCGCACACTGGCACGGTGAGCAGCCACGCCCGTCAGCCCGATCAGTCCGCGAGCCTCGGCAGCCCACCCGCCCCGCCCTCGGCCGAGCACCGCCGGCTCGCCGAGTCCGGGGCCAGTGACGCGCCGTGGCGCTTGTGGGGGCCGTACCTGGCCGGCCGGCAGTGGGGCACGGTCCGGGAGGACTACTCGCGGGACGGCAACGCCTGGAACGCCTTCCCGTTCGACCAGGCGAACGCCCGCGCCTACCGCTGGGGCGAGGACGGGCTGGGTGGCGTCAGCGACCGGTACGGCTTCCTCAACTTCGCGGTGGCCGCCTGGAACGGCAACGACCCGATCCTCAAGGAACGGCTCTTCGGCCTGACCAACGAGGAGGGCAACCACGGCGAGGACGCCAAGGAGTACTGGTGGGCGCTGGACGGCACCCCCACCCACTCGTGGATGCAGTGGCTGTACCGCTACCCGCAGGCCGAGTACCCCTACGCCGAACTGCGCTCGGTGAACCGCGAACGCTCCCGCAACGAGCGTGAGTACGAGCTGGCCGACACCGGCGTGCTCGACGGCGACCGCTTCTTCGACATCGCGGTCAGCTACGCCAAGGCCGCGCCGGACGACCTGACCATCACCATCACCGCGACCAACCACGGCCCGGACGCGCACCCGTTGCACCTCATTCCGCAGCTGTGGCTGCGGAACACCTGGGGCTGGGGCCGGGATCCCCGGATCTCCACCATCGAGGCCCTGCTGCCGCCGATGTTCACCGTGGGCGGGTTGGAGGCGGTCGAGGTCGACCACGCCCACCTGGGTCGCTACTACCTGAGCGCCGAGGGGTCGCCGCAGCTGCTGTTCTGCGACAACGAGACCAACGCGGTGGCCCTGTTCGGCGCGGACCGCAACGTCTCCCGGTACACCAAGGACGGCATCAACAACCGGGTCGTGCACGGTGACACCCGGGCCGTGAACCCGCGGATGACCGGCACCAAGATGGGCTTCTGGTACCGGTTCGACGCGGTCCCGGCCGGTGCCTCGGTGCAGGTCCGGCTGCGGCTGTCCCGGGCCATGCCGACGGCCGAGACCTTCGACGACGAGTTCGACGAGATCGTCGCGGCCCGCACGGCCGAGGCCGACGAGTTCTACACGCACGTGATCGACCGGGACATGCCCGAGGAGGACCGGCTGGTCGCCCGCCGGGCCTACGCGGGGCTGCTCTGGGGCAAGCAGCTGTACCGCTACGACGTCGAGCAGTGGCTGGACGGCGACCCGGCGGACACCGTCCCGCCGCACCTGCCCGCCCGCAAGGACGCCCGCAACCGGCACTGGCCGCACGTCGCGCTGGCTGACGTCATCTCGATGCCGGACGAGTGGGAGTACCCCTGGTTCGCGGCCTGGGACACCGCGTTCCACTGTATCCCGCTGGCTCACGTGGATCCGGAGTTCGCCAAGGAACAGCTGGTGCTGATGTGCCGCGAGTGGGCCATGCACCCGAACGGCCAGCTGCCGGCCTACGAGTGGGAGTTCGGCGACGTCAACCCGCCGGTGCACGCCTGGGCGGCCTGGCACGTGTACCGGATCGACGGCTACCGCGACCGGGAGTTCCTGGTCCGGGTGTTCACCAAGCTGCTGCTCAACTTCTCCTGGTGGGTCAACCGCAAGGACACCTCCGGCTCGAACGTGTTCGAGGGCGGCTTCCTGGGCATGGACAACATCGGCCTGTTCAACCGCTCGGCGCCACTGCCCCCGGGCTTCCGGCTGGAGCAGTCCGACGCCACCAGCTGGATGGCGTTCTACTGCCAGCAGATGTTCAAGATCGCCCTCGAGCTGTGCCGGCACGACCGGGCCTGGGACGACGTGGCCACCAAGTTCCTCGAGCACTTCCTGTCCATCGCCCGGGCGATGAACAACTTCGGCAGCCGCGACATGGCGCTGTGGCACGAGGAGGACGGCTTCTACTACGACATGCTGGTGCAGCCGGACGGCTCGGCTCAGCACATGCGGGTGCGCTCCATGGTCGGTCTGCTGCCGATCCTGGGCGCGACCGAGGTGCCGTCCTGGATGACGGTGGAGTGCCCGGACGTCACCGCCCGGCTGCGCTGGCTGCAACGGAGGCGGCCCGACCTGGTCGATCCGCTGCTGTCGAACTCCGGTCCGGGCGGCCGGCGCATGCTGCTCTCGCTGCTCGACCCGGAACGGCTGCGGCGGCTGCTGCAGCGGTTGTTCGACCCGGACGAGTTCTGGTCGGACTACGGCATCCGCTCGCTGTCCGCGGCGTACCGCGACGGCTTCACCGCGCGGGTGGGCGACGAGGAGATGTACCTGGAGTACGAGCCGGGTGAGTCCCGCACCGGCATGTTCGGCGGCAACTCGAACTGGCGCGGCCCGGTGTGGTTCCCGGTGAACGTGCTGCTGGCTGACAAGTTGCGGACCTACGGACGGCACTTCGGTGACTCGTTCACCGTGGAGATCCCCACCGGGTCGGGCAACCACTGCACGCTCATCGAGGCGGCCGACCTGATCGACGAGCGGCTGACCGCGCTGTTCCGCCCGGTCGGCGGTCATCGCCCGTCGGACGGCAAGCGGATCGAGGCGTCCGACTCACCGCTGTGGTCGGCGCACCCGACGTTCAGCGAGTTCTTCGACGGCGACACCGGCGAGGGCCTGGGGGCCAGCCACCAGACCGGCTGGACCGGCCTGGTGGCGCACCTGCTGAACCCGCGGCTGCCCCCCGACCCGCACTAGTCGCCCAGCAGGGCGTCGACGAAGGCGGCGGGCTCGAACGGCGCCAGGTCGTCCGGGCCCTCGCCGAGGCCGACCAGCTTGACCGGCACGCCCAGCGACCGCTGTACGGCCACCACGATGCCGCCTCTGGCCGTGCCGTCCAGCTTGGTCAGCACGATGCCGGTGATGTCCACGACCTCCGCGAACACGCTCGCCTGGACCAGGCCGTTCTGGCCGGTGGTGGCGTCCAGCACCAGCAGGACTTCGTCGACCTCCGCTTGTTTCTCGATCACCCGCTTGACCTTGCCGAGCTCGTCCATCAGCCCGGTCTTGGTGTGCAGCCGGCCGGCGGTGTCGATGAGCACCGCGTCGACGCCGTCGGAGATGCCGCGCTTCACCGCGTCGAAGGCCACGGACGCCGGATCGGTGCCCTCCTTGGACCGGACCACCGCCGCGCCGGCCCGTTCGCCCCAGGTCTGCAGCTGGTCGGCGGCGGCGGCGCGGAAGGTGTCGGCCGCGCCGAGCACCACGGACCGGCCGCCCGCCACCAGCACCCGGGCCAGCTTGCCGGTGGTGGTGGTCTTTCCGGTGCCGTTCACCCCGACGACCAGCACCACGGACGGGCGTCCGTCGTGCGGCAGCGCGCGGACCGACCGGTCCACCAGACCGTCCGGGGTGGACATGGACACCGCGTCGATGAGCACCCGGCGCAGCATGGCCCGGGCGCTGGCCGCGTCGGTCACGCCGTGCGCGGCGACCTCCTGGCGGAGCCGCTCGGTGATCTCCGCGGCCGCGGCCGCCCCGAGATCGGCCAGCAGCAGCGTGTCCTCGACGTCGGTCCAGGAGTCCTCGTCCAGCGTGCCGGCGCCGAGCAGGCCGAGCAGCGACCGGCCGAAGGTGGTCTGCGACCGGGACAGCCGGCCCCGCAGCCGGGTCAGCCGACCCTCGGCCGGCTCGATCTGCTCGCGCGGCTCCGGCTCGGCGACCGGCGCCTCGACGGGCGCGTCCGGCAGTTCCACCTCGAGGATCGACCGGGACGGCGCGTCCCGCGGCACCGAGGCGTCGTCACCGACGCCGGGCTGGCCGTCCACCTCGGGCCGGTCGGTGACCGGGTGCGCGGCGGCGGGCTCGGGCTCGACCGGGGGCGCGACGGGCGGGGGCGCCACCGGCGCGGTGGGCACGGCCGGCGGCGTGACCGGTGGCGTGACCGGCTCCGGCTCGCGCGGCGGCGGCGGCCGGTCGAGCAGCCCGGTGGCGCCGCCGGCCGACGGCCCTTCGGAGAACGAGATGGACGAGCCGCTGGTCCGGTACCCACCGCGCGCGGGCGGCTGGTCCGGCTCCTGCTTCCCGGGGGTGACCGGAGGCGCGTCCCGCAGCGACACGGTGCGGCGCTTGGACCGCGCCAGCCCGATGGCGAAGACCACCGCCAGCACGACGACGACGGCAATGACTACCCAGACCCAGATCGGCACCGGGTCATCCTCCCAGACCCGTCAGGCCGCTCCACCGTCGAAGACCGCGTCGACCACCCGCCGGGCGCGTCGGGTCAGCCGTCGGTACTCGTCGACGAACGCCCCGGGGTCGGCGTCCACCGGCCAGCCCATGGCCCGAGCCACCGCGGCCAGCTCCCGGCCCTGCCGCGGGATCTGGTCGTCCGCCTTGCCGCGGACCAGCATGATCGCGTTGCGGGTGCTGGCCGCGGTGAGCCAGCCGGCGGTGAGCGCGGCGGCGTCGGCGTCGGTCAGCAGGTCGGCGGCGCGGGCCGCCTCGATCGCGGCGACGGTGCGGGTGGTGCGCAGCCCGGGGACGGCCGCGGCGTGCTGCAACTGCAGCAGCTGGACGGTCCACTCCACATCGCCCAGGCCGCCGCGGCCCAGCTTGGTGTGGGTGGTCGGGTCGGCGCCTCGGGGCAGCCGCTCGGCGTCCACCCGCGCCTTGATCCGGCGGATCTCGACGACGTCGGCGCTCCTGAGCCCGCCGACCGGGTAGCGGAACTCGTCGGCCGCCGCGATGAACGCCGCCGCCAGCGCCTCGTCCCCGGCGATCGGCCGGGCCCGCAGCATCGCCTGGCGTTCCCACGGGGCGGCGAACCGGGCCCAGTAGGCGCGGAAGCTGTCCAGGGTGCGGACCAGCCGACCGTTGCGGCCCTCCGGTCGCAGGTCGGCGTCCACCAGCAGGGCCGGGTCCGGGCTCGGCCGGCCGAGCAGTCGGGCCAGCAGGTCGGCAGCTGCCGCCGCGTCGGCCAGCGCGTCGTCCAGCGCCTCGCCGGGCAGCGGTTCCGCCACGTACATGACGTCGGCGTCGGAGCCGTACCCGGTTTCCCACCCGCCGAGCCGGCCCATGCCGATCACCGACATCCGGGCCCGGAAGCCGCCGCGGTCGGCGGTGATCGACGCGATGGCCGCGTCCAGGGCCACCTGGATGCAGATGTCGGCCACACTGCTCAGCCCGGTGCCGATGTCGGTGACGTCGATGAGGCCCAGCAGGTCGCCGCTGGCCAGCCGGACCATCTCGGTGCGCCGCGCGTTGCGGGCCACGTCCACCTGCTCCCGGGCGTTGCCCGCCCGACGGCTGCGGGCCCACAGACCGCGGGCCACCCCGCCGGGTTGCGGCTCGAGCAGCGTGGCGTCGCTGGCCAGCAGCGGCAGCACGTCGGGGGCTCGGGTGAGCAGGTCGCCGATCAACCGCGACCCGCCGAGCAGCGACGCCAACCGGGGCGCCACCTCGGCCTCGTCGCGCAGCAGCCGCAGGTACCAGGGGGTGTCGGCCAGCGCCTCGGACAGCGTCCGGTAGGCCAGCAGCCCGCCGTCCGGGTCGGGGCTGGCCGAGAACGGACCGAGCAGCGTGGGCAGCAGCGTGCGCTGGATGGCGGCGCGGCGACTGACCCCGGTGGTCAGCGCGGCCAGGTGCCGCAGCGCGGCGTCCGGGTTGCGGAAGCCGAGCGCGCCGAGCCGGTCCTTGGCCGCCGCCGGGGACAGCCGCAGCTCGTCCCCGCTGGCCAGCACGGTGTGCAGCAGCGGCCGGTAGAAGAGCTTCTCGTGCAGCCGCCGCACCGTGGCACCGTGCCGGACCCGGTCGGTGGTGAACACGTCGGCGGCGTCCGAGGTGCCGGCGGCCGAATACCCGTCGGTGCGGGCCAGCCACTCCAGGTCGCCCCGGTCCTCGGGCAGCAGGTGGGTCCGGCGCAGCCGCTGCAGCTGCAGGCGGTGCTCGACGCGGCGCAGGAACGTGTAGGCCGCGGCCATCTCGGCCCCGTCGCCGCGGCCCACGTACCCACCACGGATGAGCGACCGCAGCCCCATCAGCGTGCCGGCGAAGCGCAGTTCGGGGTCGGTGCGGCCGTGCACCAGCTGCAGCAGCTGGACGCAGAACTCGACGTCCCGCAGCCCGCCCGCGCCCAGCTTGAGCTCGCGCGCGCGCAGTGCCTCGGGGATGTTGTCCTCGACCCGGCGGCGCATGGCCTGCACGTCGTCGACGAACGACTCCCGGTCGGCCGCGGACCACACCAGCGGTGCGGTGTCGTCCACGAAGCCCTGCCCGAGGGTGAGATCGCCGGCCGCCGGCCGGGCCTTGAGCAGCGCCTGGAACTCCCAGGTCTGGGCCCATCGCCGGTAGTACCCGGCGTGGCTGGCCGGGGTACGGACCAGGGCGCCGGCCTTGCCCTCGGGGCGCAGCGCGGCGTCGACCTCCCAGGCCGCGCCGCCGCAGACCCGCATCATCGTGGAGGCCAGGTTCGTCGCCGTCGCCAGCATCCGGGTGTCGTCCGGGCGATCCGACGCGCTGCCCTCGGCGTTCGCGTCGGCCCCGGGCGGGTGGTCGCCGACGAAGATCACGTCCACGTCGGAGAGGTAGTTCAGCTCTCGAGCCCCGCACTTGCCCATGGCCACCACGGCGAGCCGGGCCGGTGCCGCGTTCGCCGGCAGCGACGCGGCGGCCACGGCCAGGGCGGTCTGCAGGGTGGCGTCGGCCAGGTCGGTGAGCGTCTGGCACACCGACAGCAGCGAGGTCACGGGCAGCGACGACTCGACGGTGGAACCCAGGTCGTGCCCGGCGATGATCAGCAGCTGGGAGCGGTACGCCGAGCGGAGCGCCGCGATCGCCGCACCCCCGGTGACGGTGGCCCGGACCCCGTCGGTGCCGGTGCACGGGCCGGCCTCGGCCAGCTGCTCCGCCGTCACGCCGACGGCGGCATGCAGGGTGCGGACCAGGTGGTCCGGATCGATGAGGCGTTCGGCCGGCGCCTCACCCACGAGCAGCCGCCAGTGCTGCGGGTGGGTGCAGAGGTGATCGCCGAGCACGGTGGAACCGCCCAGCACGCCGAGCAGTCGCCCGCGGAACCGGACGTCGTCGTGCAGGGCGGTGAGCAGCGCGTCGGCCTCACCCGGGGTGTCGCCCTCGCGCAGCCGCTGCACGACCGAGGCCAGTTGGGACACCGCCAGCTCGGGCCGGCCCGCGCGGGCCACGGCGGCCAGCACGTCCTCGGCGCCGGCCACCGGGCCGGCCGTGTCGAACAACCGGACGTCGACGAGCTCGCCGCGGACCCGGTCCGTCTCGGGGAGGCCGTACCGGGCGGGCGTGCGGGTGCCGGGACGGGTCACCCGAGCACCGGGGCGGTCGGCGGGGCGGGGACGTAGAACGAGACGGTCCACTCGGGGCGGGACTCCCCGTCGATCTTGGCCCGCCACACCAGCACCCGTCCGGGCGGCAGCGGCAGGCCGGTGTTGAAGAACATCACCACGTGCGAGCGGGTGGGCAGCGCGCGCCGCGGGACCCCGCTGCCGCGGAAGTTCGGTTCCTCGATCTGCAGGGTCTGCCCGAACCGCATGACCGGGGCGGCGCCCTCGGCGGCGTTGGGATCGGCCAGCCCGATCGGCCGGCCGTCGGTGTCCTCGAGCACCACCTCGAAGGCGTACTGCTCGTTCACCGTCTCCGGCGGGAAGGTCAGCGACACCACCAGGGAGAACGCCGAGGACATGCCGGTGGCCGGGTCACGGCCGATGATCTGCAGCCCACCCCCGACCATCTGCAACTTGCCCAGCGAGTCCGCGACGGCGTAATCGGCCAGGATCAACGACACCGACGACCGGTCGAAGACCACGCTCATGCCTGGCATCGTGCCAGAGCCCCGGCCGCGGACCCGTCACCGGAAGTCCCGCGAGGCCGGTCCGGTGATCCCGGTGGCCAGGTCGATCGCGGCGATCCGGTCGGCCACCACCGACAGCGCCCCGTCCTGACCTTCGAGCATGCCCCGGATGAGCAGCGCGGACGACTGCCGGGCCACCCGGCGGTACTTCGCCCACAGCGGGGCCGAGCAGATCACGTTCACCATGCCGGTCTCGTCCTCGAGGTTGACGAAGATGATTCCGGACGCGGTCTCGGGACGCTGCCGGTGGGTGACCACCCCGGCGACCAGCACGCGCGTGTTCAGCGCGGTGCGCTGCAGGTCGGCCGCCGTCCGCACGCCCATGCCCGCCAACCGTTCCCGGGAGAACTCGGTCGGATGTGCCTCCGGAGACATCCCCGTCGCCCACAGATCGGCGACGGTGAGTTCCAGGTCACTCATCCCGGGCAGGGTGGGCGCCTCCAGGCCGACCTCGGTGGTGCCGGGCAGGGTGCCGGCCCGGGCGCCGGCCGCCGCGCCGGCCGCCCACAGCGCCCACCGACGCTGCTCCCCCGGCCGGCCCGGGCGGGTCAGCGGGTCCAGCGCCCCCGCGGTGGCCAGCGCCTCGGCCTGGGCGGTGGTCAGCGTGACCGCCCGGGTCAGCTGATCGAGGCTGCGGTAGCCCTCGTCGGGGCGGGCCGCGACGATCGCCTCGGCCAGTTCGGTGCCCATGGTGCGCACTCCGGCCAGTCCGAGCCGCACCGCGGGCGCCCCACCCGGGCCGGGTTCCAGCCCGGCCTGCGCACCCGAGGCATTGATGTCGGGTCGGCGGATCTGCACGCCGTGCCGCCGGGCGTCGGTGATGAGCGACTGCGGCGAGTAGAACCCCATCGGCTGAGCCCGCAGCAGGGCGGCGCAGAACGCCGCCGGATGGTGCAGTTTCAGCCACGATGACTGGAACACCAACGCGGCGAACGACAGTGCGTGCGACTCGGCGAAGCCGAAGTTGGCGAAGGCCAGCAGCCGTTCGTAGATCCGGTCGGCGATCGCCCCGGTGATGCCGTGGTTGCTGCACATCCCGTCGTACAGCGCCTGCTTGAGCTTGGCCATCTTGGCGCCGGACCGCTTGGCGCCCATGGCCCGTCGCAGCTGGTCGGCCTGGCTGCCGTCGAACCCGGCGACGTCCACGGCCAGCTGCATGAGCTGCTCCTGGAACAGCGGGATGCCCAGCGTCTTGCGCAGCGCCGGTTCCATCGCCGGGTGATCGAAGGTGACCGGCTCCAGGTTGTTGCGCCGCCGGATGTACGGGTGCACCGAGTCGCCCTGGATGGGTCCGGGCCGGATCAGCGCCACCTCCACCACCAGGTCGTAGAAGGTGCGCGGCTTGAGCCGGGGCAGGGTGGCCATCTGGGCCCGCGACTCGACCTGGAACACCCCGACCGAGTCGGCCCGCTGCAGCATCTCGTAGACCGCGGGCTCCTCCAGATCCAGTTGCGCCAGGTCGATCTCGGTGCCGTCGAACTCGCGGACCAGGTCGACCGCGGAATGCAGTGCGGACAGCATGCCCAACCCGAGCAGGTCGAACTTGACCAGTCCCATGGCCGCGCAGTCGTCCTTGTCCCACTGCAGCACCGACCGGTCGGCCATCCGAGCCCACTCCACCGGGCACACATCGGCGACCGGCCGGTCGCAGATGACCATGCCGCCGGAGTGGATGCTCAGGTGCCGCGGGAAGTCCTGCACCTGCTCGGCCAAGGCCAGCACCGGCGCGGGGATGGGGTGGTCAGCCGGCTCCTGCCGTTCCAGCGGCACCCAGCCGTCCAGCTGTTTGGAGAACGCGTCCTGCTGCCCGGGCGAGTGGCCGAGCGCCTTGGCCATGTCCCGGACCGCCATCTTGGGCCGGAAGGTGTTGACGTTGGCCACCTGGGCGGCGTAGTCGCGGCCGTGCGTCCGGTAGACGTACTGGATGACCTCCTCGCGGCGGTCGGACTCGATGTCCAGGTCGATGTCCGGCGGGCCGTCCCGTTCCGGGGCCAGGAACCGCTCGAACAGCAGGTGGTAGCGCACCGCGTCCACCGCAGTGACGCCGAGCGCGTAGCAGACCGCCGAGTTCGCCGCGGAACCCCTTCCCTGGCAGAAGATGTCGGCTTCACGGCAGAACTGCACCAGGTCGTGGACGATGAGGAAGTAGCCGGGGAACTCCAGATCGGTGATGATCTGCAGTTCCTTCTCCAGCTGCGCGTAAGCGTCCGGGCGCTCCTGCGGGGTGCCGTACCGGCGGGCCGCGCCCTCCATGGTCAGCTGCCGCAGCCAGCTGGCCTCGTCGTGGCCGGGCGGCACCGGGTACGGCGGCAGTCTCGGAGCGACCAGCTTGAGGTCGAACGCGCACTCCTGGCCCAGCATCGCCGCAGTGGGCACCGCCGTCGGGAACCGGGCGAACAGCCGGGCCATCTCGGCTCCGGACCGCAGGTGCGCGCCCGGTCCGGCCGGCAGCCACGGGTCGGCCTCGTCCAGGCTGCGCCGGGCCCGGACCGCGGCCATGGCGGCGGCGACCCGGCCGGCCCGCGGCACCGCGTAGTGCGCCCCGGTGGTGGCCGCCACCGGCAGCAACAGCTCGGTGGCCAGCGCAGCCAGCGCGTCGTTGTTCTCGTCGTCGGTGGGCTGCAGCGTGGTGGACAGTTCGACGACCACGTTGTCCCGCCCGAACCGCTCGACCAGCGCGCGCAGCGCAGTGCGGGCGGCGTCGGAACCGCCGGTGGCCAGCGCGCGCCGCACCGCTCCCTTGCGGCACCCGGTCAGGATCAGCCAGTGGTCGCCCGCAGCGCCGGCCAGCGCGTCGAGGTCGTAGACCGGACGACCCTTCTCGCCCCCGGCCAGGTGCGCCGCGGCCAGCTGCCGGGACAGCCGCCGGTACCCCTCCTGGCCGCGGGCCAGCACCAGCAGGTGCTCACCGACCGGGTCGGGCACGCCCAGCTGCGGTTCGGGCAACTGCAGCGACAGCTCCGCACCGAACAGGGTGCGCAGCCCCGCATCGGCGGCGGCCTCGGCGAACCGGACCACCCCGTACAGCCCGTCGTGATCGGTGAGCGCCAACCCCTGCAGCCCGAGCCGGACCGCCTCGGCGACCAGCAGTTCCGGAGTCGACGAGCCGTCCAGGAAGCTGAACGCCGAGTGCGCGTGCAGCTCGGTGTACGGCACCACCGGCCGGTCGTCGGGGTGGACGGGTGGCGCCGCCGGCAAGTCCGCGGCGTCGCGCAGATGGTACGGCGGGTGCGACCGCAGGATCCCGCTGCCCGGCTGCCGTGGCCGGCCGGACAGCGCCCGCTCCAGCTCGCGCCACGGCACCGGCGGATTACCCCAGCCCACGGTCGGCCCGTTCAGTCATAGATGCCCTCGACCGCCCAGCCGGCCGCGCCGACGGTGACCATCATGGCCACCCCGGTCGCGGTGATCAACTGCATCCGGCCGTTGGGCGCCGGGTCCGGGGTCGCCCACCAGCGCTCGTCGGCCACCCACGGACCCGCCCAGGCCTGCACGTACTGCGGCGGCTGGCCGGTCTGCCCGACCCAGGCCGGCGGCGCGGTCAGCGCCCCGCGGCCGGTGAGCCGGACCGGGTCCCCTCCGGCGTCCAGCACGGTGACCGGGGGCGGCGAGCCGGGCGGCAGGCGGGTCGGGGTGGGCGTGGGGACGGCCCCCGGCCACGGCGCGTCGGGGTCCCGCGGCGCGATCCGCTCCTGGCCCCACGGCACGGTGGCCACCCGCTCGGCCGGCCCGCGGCCGCCGGAACGCAGGGTGGCCAGCACCGACTCCGGTCCCAGCAGTCCCTGCACCCGGGCGAACGCCCACCCGGCCCGTTGGTCGTCCTGCGCGTCGGAACCCCACAGCCCGAACTGCAGGTGGCCGGCGTCGACCGCCTCGATCGGTTCCAGCCGCAGTCGGGTGATCGCGCCCGCGCCGCCCTTGGTGAGCCAGCCGTCCAGCTGCCAGCGCACGCGGTCGGCGGTGTCGGCCGGGGTGAGCGGCCGGGCACACCGCCACACCCGGGACAGCACGGCGCCCTGTTCGGTGTGGGCGACGACGGCCAGCCGGGTACAGGCCAGCCCTGCGTCGGCCAGCCGGGCGTGCAGCCGCTCGGCGAGGGCACGACCGGCGAAGGCCGCGGCGTCCACCCGCTCCACCGGCGGGTCGCACTCCTGGTCGACCAGGATCTCCGTGGGGATGGTGCGCCGGGACAGATCCCGGTCGGCCCGGCCCTGGGCCAACCGATGGGCCTGTCGGGCGTCGGCGCCGAACCGGGTGACCACCGTCCGTTCCGGCAGCGCCGCGAAGGCCCCCAGCGTGGTGATGCCGAGCCGGCCCAGCAGGTCGACCAGGTCGGCCCGTTCCGGCGGCGCGATGGCTGGTTCCCGGGCCAGCTCGGCCACGGGCAGCGGCGCGCAGAAGGGCGCGGACTCCCCCGGCGGCACGATCGCCGACCGGTGGGCCGCCAGCACGGCCACCGGCAGCTCATCGGCGATGCCCACCCGGCATTCGATGTCCAGCGCCTCCACCGCGTCGACGATCCGTTCCGCGGCAGCGATCTCGGAGCCGAAGAAGCGGGCTGGGCCACGGGCCGAGACAGCCAGCAGTCCCGGGCGCAGCACCTCCACGCCCGGTGCGATCCCCTCCACAGTGGTCGGCGCCACTTCGAACGCGCGGGCGTCCCGGTCCGCGTCGGCCGGCACCAGCAGCAGGTCCGGGCAGCGGGACTGGGCGTCGCGGCGCCGCTGTCCCACCCGCACCCCCTCGGCCCGGGCGGCGGTCGTGCAGGTGCGGACGCGGTGCGCGTGCATCACCGCGATCGCCTCGGCCGGGGACCGGCCCAGTTCGCGGGCGGCGGCCACCGCGGGCCAGTCCGGGCACCACAGCACCAGCGTGCGCTGCCCGGTCATGCCGGCACCGCCCGGCAGAGCACCCCGACACTGTCGGCCAGGGAGAACCCGGCGCCCCGGCCGATGGGGACAACGGCGTCGGAGGCGATGACCGGCAGGTCCGGACCGGAGGCCAGCGCAGGTGCGGCCAAGACGATCTGCCCGTCGGGGCGACGGAACCGCCAGTGCTGCCGCAGATCCGGCGCCGGATCCGGCGCCAGCTCCACGGCGAAACCGGCCTCGTGCAGCAGCATGTGGTGGGTGCGGCAGAGCAGCACCAGGTTGTCCAGGTCGGTGCGGCCACCGTGCAGCCAGTGCCGGACGTGGTGGGCCTGCAGGTGCCGGCGCCGGGCACACCCGGGGAACCGGCATCCGCCGTCCCGGATCCGCAACGCCCGGCGCTGCGCCGGGGAGATCTTCCGGGTCCTGCGGCCGATCCGCAGTTCCTCCCCCGGGACCGCCGAGTGCAGCACGGCCAGCAGCGATGCGTCGCAGGCCAATCGCTGCGCGGTGGCGCGCCCGATCCCGATCCCGTCCTCGATCTGAGCCACATCACCTGCTGGATGCGCGGTCTCGGCCAGCACCGCGGCGTCGGCGTGCACCACCACCAGGTGCCGGTCGTCACCGGAGGTGTCCACCGGGCCGGCGGCCAGCGCGGCGTGCGCGACCGAGACCAGGGCGTCCACCGGGTCGGTGGCACGAGCGGCATCCAGTGCCGCCGGCGGACTGTCGTCCAGCAGCGCGTGCTCGGCCTGCTCCAACGCGGCCAGCAGCACCGCCCCCTCGTCGGCGGGCAGTCGCGCGGTGAGCACCAGCATGCCGTCCTCGTCCCACCGCCACCGGGCCCGCCGGGCGGCCTGCTGGCGCAGCACGGCCCCGTCGGCCAGGCGGAAGCCGCGGACGGTGCGCTCCAGCTGGGACGCGGTCTGCCGCAACGCCTGCTCGACCAGGACGCGTTCGTCCACCCGGCCGGCCACCCGGGTCACCGCCCGGACCTTGGACCAGGTCAGCCGGCCCACGGCGAACTCGGCGCGCAGCAGCGGCAGCTCGGTCAGGGCCAGCGCGACCCGGACGTACTCCCGGGCCACCCCGGAGGAGACCGAACAGGACCAGGCCAGCCAGTGGGCGCACGACTTGATGCCCCACTGGACCCACCCCCGACGGGCGTGGAACCTGGCGATGAGCTCGAGCCACGCGCAGGTACCGGCGGCCAGGGAGCCGGCCATCGCGGTGATGCGGGCCTCGAGCTGCTCGAGCGGCTCGTCGGGCTCCGGAGCGGGCGCGACCAACAGCGGCGGTGGCGTGGGCGCCAGGACCGCCGGCCGAGCTCGACGACGGACCGGCGCGCTCTGCCACATGACGGACAGCGCCGCGTCCCACTCCTCGTCGCTCAGATCGAGGTCCGCTCCGGCGTCGCTCACCTGCACCACTCCCCTCGAACGCGTGTTCGATGCTAGGAGCAGACCGGAGTCCGGCCAACCCGGGACGGGTCGGACCACTCGATCAGATGATCGAGTTCAGGTCGAGGGTTCGAACACCGATCCAGGGCACTGCTCCACTGCCAGGAGCACATCACGGACCACCGACAGTCACTCTCAGCGGTCGGATCACCACTCAAAACTGCGGAACCGTTGCCGCGGCAACGCCTCAGCGGCCCAGGCGGTCCCGCCAGGCGTACAGGTCCCGCAGCGTCGAGACGACGGAGCCGTGGTGGATCACCTCGCGGTGGATGTGCAGGACGAGGGCGGCCATCGTCGACTGCTCGAATTCCTCCTCCCGGCACAGCCGAGTCAGTCCGTCCTCCCCGAGCGAGCGGACCCCGGCGACCCAGACCGTGTACGCCTCGTCCAGCCGGGCCAGCGCGTCGGCGGCGGTGGTCGGGTAGTCGTAGCTGAAGTAGTCGACCGGCGGCCCGTCGAAGTAGGTGGCCGACCGGGCGCCGAGGATGCCGACCAGCAGGTGACCGAACTGCCAGGCGATGGTGGTCACCGGGGTCGGCACCGGTTCGGGGTACTCGAAGTCGATGGTGGGTGGACCGTCCGGCCGCGGATGCACGTTCCAGCTGGGCCGGACCGGCTCCCACAGATACTCCGCATCGGTCAGCCCGTCGAGCCGGGGCCGCAACTGGTGCTCCCAGTGCCAGGTCAGCTGCTCGAGCAGTTCGTCGTTCCAGGTCATGATCCGACCGTGGCAGCGCCTCCGGACAACATCGGTCCGCTGCAGCTGCCAGGCTGCTCGCATGCTCTCCTCGACGACGCGACTGCTGCAGTTGCTCAGCCTGCTCCAGGAGCGGGCGGTGTGGTCGGGTGCCGACCTGGCCGACCGTATGGCGGTGGACGCCAGGACGGTACGGCGGGACATGAACCGGCTGCGCGAGCTGGGCTACCCGGTGCGCTCGACCAAGGGCACCGGCGGTGGCTACCGGTTCGGACCTGGCGGCCGGCTGCCCCCGTTGCTGCTGGACGACGACGAGGCCCTGGCCGTGGTGGTCGGGTTGCGCACCGCGATGGCCGGCCCGGTCACCGGTGCCGAGGGTGCGGCCGGACGCGCGCTGGCCAAGCTGGAGCGGGTGCTGCCGCCGACCACCCGGGACCGAGCCATGGCCGCCGGGCAGCACGTACTGGCCCTGCCTGTGTCCGACGGGACCGCGGTGACCACACAGCTGGTCGGGCAGGTGTCGCAGGCCTGCCAGTCGCGGGTGCGGCTGCGTTTCGACTACCTGCGGGCCGACGGACAGTCCGCGCGCCGGGACGTCGAGCCGTACCGGATGGTCTACTCCGGCCGGCGCTGGTACCTGGTCGCGTTCGACCGGGACCGGTCGGAATGGCGCACGTTCCGCGCCGATCGGATGTACCGGGTGGACACCAGCACCTTCACCTTCCCTCCGCGGCCGCTGCCCGAGGACCCGGCGGTGATGGTGGCCCGCGCGGTGTCGACCAGCCCGTACCGGCACCAGGCCCGGGTGCGGATGCTGGCGCCACTGGAGGAGGTGGCGCCGCACGTCTCGGTCAGCGGTGGGGTGCTGGAGCCGGACGGGCCGGACGCGTGCATCCTCACCGTCGGCTCGGACTGGCTGGTCGGGCTGGCCGTACATCTGGCCGGCACCGGGTTCGACTTCCGGGTTCAGGAGCCGGTCGCGCTGATCGAGCTGGTGGCCGAGCTCGGCGTCCGGCTGGCCAGGGCCGCGTCGGACGCTCCGTCACCGGCGACCGACCCGGCCGACTGAGCGGGCAGCACCCGGATCCCGTCCCGGTCCCCCCGCAGCAGCACGGTGGTGCGGCCGCCGCGCGCGGCCAGCCCGCGCCCACCGACCTGCACGGTCAGCTCCCGGTCCCGGAGCCGACCGTGACCCTGCCCCAGACCGGCCCACTCGCCGATCGAGGCGGTGAGGGTCAGATCCGCCCCCGGCCAGGCGCCGGTGACCAGCAGCACCGCGCCGTGCTGACGCAACCGGCCGGTGAGCACCCGGATCCGGGCCGGCGGGATGCGCAATCCCGGTGGCGGGTGCACCACCACCAGCTCCACCCCGTCGACCAGGATCGAGACCACTTGCAGCAGATCGGGTCCCGGATCGGGAATGAGCACCAGCCGGTCCAGGTCGAGCCCGAACTCGGCGGCCGCGGCCAGGCCGATGCCCGGCATCCCGACCAGCGCGGTCCACGCCCCGGCCGCCGCCGGCGCGCAGCCGGCCAGCAGGGTGAACAGCAGGCTGGTCGCCCCCACTCCGGTCGCCCCGCCGGACACCGTGACCACGCCACCCCGCGGCAGACCACCCCGCGGCAGCACCTCGCCGAGTGGGCCGGCGACCGGGAGGACGGGTCGACTCCCGGACTCGGCGACCCTGACCGGAGCGGGGGCACTCGGCGCACCGGCGAAAGCAGCAGGCACCTTCACCCCGGACCGGTCCAGCCGGCGGCGCAGGTCGGCCAGGATCTGGTCCCGGGACTGACCCACGGACTGATCGGTCGACTCGAACATGCGTTCGAGTCTAAGTCATCGATGGATCGCCGTCACCCGAAGATCTACAGCGAGGCGGTCCAGCGCTCCAGCAGTTCCGCGCCGGCGTCGCCGGACTTCTCCGGGTGGAACTGCGTGGCCGCCAGCGCGCCGTTCTCCACCGCCGCCACGAACCGGTCGCCGCCGTGCTCGGCCCAGGTCACCGTGGGTGCGGTGAACGGCGCCTCAGCCTCCAGCTCCCAGTGCCGGACGCCGTAGGAATGGACGAAGTAGAAGCGGGTCTCGGGGTCCAGTCCGGCGAACAGCACCGAGCCCTCCCCCGGCGTCACCGTGTTCCAGCCCATGTGCGGGATCACCGGCGCCTGCAGCCGCTCCACCGTGCCCGGCCACTCACCCAGCCCGTCGGACTCGACGCCGTGCTCGACGCCGCGGTCGAAGAGCACCTGCATCCCGACGCAGATGCCCAGCACCGGACGGCCACCGGCCAGCCGCCGCCCGATGATCCGGCCGCCGCGCACCCGTTCGATCCCGGCCATCACCGCCGCGTAGGCGCCGACCCCGGGCACCACCAGGCCGTCCGCGGCCAGCGCGGCGTCGAAATCGTCGGTCACCGTCACCTCGGCCCCGACACGGCGCAGCGCGCGCTCCGCCGATGCCAGGTTGCCCGAGCCGTAGTCGAGCACCACCACGTTCTTCTTGGCAACGTTCTTCGTCATAGCAACCACAGGATGCCACCGACGATGCAGGCCGCCGAGATCACGCCCAGCACGACCGCGCCCACGGTGGACTTGTCGCGCACCGCCAGCACGCCGCCGATCAGGAACCCGCCCAGCGCGATGAGCAGGACGGGGACCACGGCACTCACAGCACACCCTTGGTCGACGGGATCCCCACGACCCGCGGATCCGGCTCCACCGCCTGGCGCAGCGCCCGGGCCACCGCCTTGTACTGCGCCTCGGTGATGTGGTGCGGATCGCGCCCGTACAGCACCCGCACGTGCAGCGAGATCCTGGCGTGGAAGGCCAGCGAGTCGAACACGTGGCGGTTCAGCACCACCGGGTAGTTGTTGCCCACGGTGAAGCCCAGGATCGACTCGGGCTCGCCGGTGTGCACGCTGAACGGCCGGCCGGAGACGTCGACCGCGGCGTGGGCCAGCGTCTCGTCCATCGGGATGAAACAGTCACCGAACCGGCGGATGCCGGCCTTGTCGCCGAGGGCCTGGGCGAACGCCTGGCCCAGCACGATGGCGGTGTCCTCCACCGTGTGGTGCGCGTCGATGTCGACGTCCCCGGTGGACCGGACGGTCAGGTCGAACGAGCCGTGCACACCGAAGCTGATCAGCATGTGGTCGTAGAAGCGCACGCCGGTGGAGATGTCGACCTGGCCGGTGCCGTCCAGGTCCAGGTCGACCAGGACCGACGACTCGCTGGTGGTGCGTTCGATGCGGGCACGGCGGGCGCTCACGGGGTCTCCTCGCGCAGGTCGGTCAGCCGCTCGCTGACGGACAGGAAGTGGTCGTTGTCGGCGTCGGTGCCGATGGTGGCCCGCAGGTGGTGCGGGATGCCGACGTCGCGGACCAGCACGCCGGCGTCCAGGTAGGCCCGCCATGCCGCGGTGGCGTCGGCGAACGGCCCGAACAGCACGAAGTTGGCGTCCGAGTCGACCACCGAGAACCCGCTGTCGGTCAGCGACTTGGACACCCGGCGACGCTCGTCGACCAGGTGCGCCACCGAGCCGAGGGTGTCGTCGGCATGCCGCAGCGCGGCCAGCGCGGCGGCCTGGGTGAGCACCGACAGGTGGTACGGCAGCCGGACCAGCAGCAGCGCGTCGATCACCGCCGGCGCCGCGGCCAGGTAGCCCAGCCGGCCGCCGGCGAACGCGAACGCCTTGCTCATGGTGCGGGACACGATGAGCTTGGCCGGGTACCGCTCGATGAGCCGGATCGCGCTGGGCCGGTCGGAGAACTCGGCGTACGCCTCGTCGACCACCACCACGCCCGGCGCGGCCTGCACCAGCGCCTCCACGTCCCCCAGCGGCAGCGAGCCGCCGGTCGGATTGTTCGGGTTGGTCACGAACACGACATCGGGCCGGGCGCGCTCGATCTCGGCCACCGCGGCGGACACGTCGACGGTGAAGTCGGCGCGACGCGGGCACGGCACCCACTGTGTGCGGGTGCCGGTGGCGATGATCGGGTGCATCGAGTACGACGGCTCGAACCCCAGCGCGGTGCGGCCGGGACCGCCGAACGCCTGCAGCAGGTGCTGCAGGATCTCGTTGGAACCGTTCGCCGCCCAGACGTTCTCGGCGGCCAGCACCACCCCGGTGGCCCGGGTCAGGTAGTCGGCCAGCGCGGTGCGCAGCTCGACGGCGTCCCGTTCCGGGTACCGGTTGAGGTCGACCGCGGCCCGAGCCACCGACTCGGTCAGGTCGGCGACCAGCGCGGCGGACGGCGGGAACGGGTTCTCGTTGGTGTTGATCTGCACCGGCACGTCGAGCTGCGGGGCGCCGTACGGGAACTTCCCGACCAGGTCCTCGCGCAGCGGCAGATCGGCCAAGCGGACCTCGCCGCCCAGCATCTCGCTCATCGCGCACCACCCTCGGGGAAGCGCGCCGACACGGCCTCACCGTGTGCGGGCAGGTCCTCGGCCTGAGCCAGGGCCAGCACGTGCGGGCGCACCTCGTCCAGCGCGGCCCGGGTGTAGTCGATGACCTGCACCGGGCGCAGGAACGTGGCCGTGCTCAACCCCGCCGAGTACCGCGCGGTGCCGGAGGTGGGCAGCACGTGGTTCGAGCCGGCGCAGTAGTCGCCCAGCGACACCGGCGAGAAGGCGCCGACGAAGATGGCGCCCGCATTGCAGATCCGGGCCGCCACCGCACCGGCGTCGCGGGTCTGGATCTCCAGGTGCTCGGCGGCGTACGCGTCGGCCACCGTGATCGCGTCGTCGATCGAGGCGACCAGCACGGTGCCGGACTGCCGGCCGGACAACGCGGTGCGCACCCGCTCACTGTGCTTGGTGGCGTCCACCCGCGCCGGCAACGCGGCATCGACCGCGTCGGCCAGCGCGGGCGAGTCGGTGATGAGCACCGAGGCGGCCAGCGGGTCGTGCTCGGCCTGCGAGACCAGGTCGGCGGCGACGTGCTCGGCGTCGGCGGAATCGTCGGCCACCACGGCGATCTCGGTCGGGCCGGCCTCGGAGTCGATGGCCACGGTGCCGCGCAGCAGCCGCTTGGCCGCGGTCACGTAGACGTTGCCCGGACCGGTGATCACGTCGACCGGCTCGATGACGCCACCGTCGACGTCGAGCGCGCCCAGGGCCAGCAGGGCGATGCCCTGCGCCCCGCCCGCGGCGTACACCTCGTCCACCCCGAGCAGCGCGCACGCGGCCAGCACGTTGGGGTCGGGCCACCCGGCATTGCTGCGCTGCGGCGGTGAGGTGATCGCGATCGCCTCGACCCCGGCCACCTGGGCCGGCACCACGTTCATCACCACGCTCGACGGGTACAGGGCCAGCCCGCCGGGCACGTACAGCCCGACCCGGCGCACCGGGATCCAGCGCTGCCGCACCACGCCGCCGGGCACCACCGTGGTGACCTGCTCGGTGGGCAACTGGGCGGCGTGGCCGATCCGGGCCCGGGCGATCGACTCGGTGAGCGCGGCCCGCACGGCCGGGTCCATCGTCGCCTCGGCAGAGGCGATCACCTCGGTGGGCACCCGCAGCCGCTCGGGCCGCACCCCGTCGAAGCGCTCGGCGGCGTCCAGCACCGCGGTCGCGCCGCGCTCGCGGACGTCGGCCACCAGCGGCTCGACCGTGCTCAGCGCGGTGGTCACGTCGACGCCGGCCCGGGGCAGCAGGGCGCGCACGTTCCCCAGCCCGCCCCGCAGGTCGATCCGTTGCAGCATGCCGACCAGCCTAGGGCGCTCCGTCCTCGGACCGGACCAGTCAGGACGAGACCACACCCGCGGCGCCGGCCGCGCTCATCTCGACCACGGCGATGCCCGGCTCGGTGCCGACCTCGGCCACCCGGGCACCGCCCGGCGCCCAGGCCCCGCTGCCCCCGCAGGCCGGACCGCCGCCGGTGCCGCCGCAGAACTGGGCCAGCACCGTCCACAGACCGCCCGCCGCCGCACCGGACAACGCCGCCTCGAGCCGGGTCTCCGCGCCGAGCGGGAAGAAGGCGCCGGCCAGGTAGGCGTCCGCGCCGCCGTAGGCCAGTCGGGTGGCGTGCTCGGGCACGGTGCAGTCCCGGCCCGAGGCCAGGGCCAGCCGCCAGCCGTCCACCGACACCACTGCGTCACCCTGGCCGGGCCCGAAGATGCCGATCTCCCCGGTGGCCAGGAACCGCTGCAGGTACGCGACCCGGACCCGGCCGGACGGCTCGGCCTGCAACACCCCGACCCGGGGCGGTCCCTGCGCAGCCAGCTTGCCGCCCACCGCCTGCGGGCGCGGTTCGGCCACCGGCGCCCCGAAGAACGCGTGCACCTGGTGCTGGCGGCAGGCCTCGGCCAGCACGGCCAGCCTCGGGTCACCGGGCTGCACCCGGACCTGGTGCAGGTCGATGAGATCCGGGTCGTAGCCGGTCAGCGACAGCTGCGGGAACAGCACCACCCGGGCGCCGGCGGCCGCCGCCGAGGCGATCCACGCCGCGTGTGCGGCGGCATTGCCGGCCACGTCACCGGTCACCGGGCAGCACTGCACCGCGGCGATCCGCAGAGGGGCCCTCCCGGCGCCGGTCACCGGGATCACCGGGTCGGGACGTCCAGGTCGAGCCCGAGATCCAACGCGGGCGCCGAATGGGTCAGCGCCCCGACGGCGATGAAGTCGACCCCGGTCGCGGCGACCGCGGTCGCGCGGTCCAGGGTGAGCCCACCGGAGGACTCCAGGGCCACCGACGGCGCCGCGGCGCGGGTGCGGCGCACCGCCTCGGCGGTGTCGGCCAGGTCGAAGTTGTCGAGCAGCACCACGGTGGCTCCGGCCGCCAGGGCCTCGTCGAGCTGCACCAGGGTGTCCACTTCGACCTCCAACGCGATGTGCGGATCTGTGGACCGTACCGCCGCCACCGCGGCCGCGACAGAGCCCGCCGCTGCCACATGGTTGTCCTTGATGAGCGCAGCGTCACCGAGGCTCATCCGGTGGTTGACCCCGCCGCCGCACCGCACCGCGTACTTCTCCAGCGTGCGGAGTCCCGGCAGGGTCTTGCGGGTGTCCCGGATCCGCGCCCCCGTGCCGGCCACCGCGTCGACCCAGGCCCGGGTGGCGGTGGCGATGCCGGACAGGTGGGTGAGCAGGTTCAGCACCGTGCGCTCCGCGGTCAGCATGGACGCCACCGGACCGGTGATCCGCATGGCCGGGACGCCGGGCACCAGCGTCCCACCGTCCGGCACCAGCACGGTCAGGGTCAGCGACGGGTCGACCTGGGCCAGCACCGCGGCCGCCACCGGCGCGCCGGCCAGCACCCCCGCCGCGCGCGGCGTGATGAAGCCGGTGCCGATCAGCGCGGGCGGCACGGTGGCCGCGGTGGTCACGTCCGGACCGTCACGCAGGTCCTCGGCCAGCGCCACGGCGACCACCCGGTCGACCTGGGCCGGGTCCGGCGGCGTGACGACCACTCGGTCGGTCTGGTCGAGCTGTTCGGTCATCAGACACCAGCCAGGGCGGTCGGGACGGCCGGTCGGCCGTCGATCAGTCGGACGGTCCTCGACACGGCCTGTGCCGCATCGGGTTCCGGATGGTCGGTGCGCACGTGGCAGCCCCGCGACTCGGTCCGGGCGGCCGCAGCGGCCAGCACGGCCCGGGCGGCGACGGCCAGGTTCGCGGTCTCCACCGCGTCGCGGTCCAGCGCCCGGCCGGACGACGGTGCCGTGTCGGCGACCACGGCGGCCAGCGCCGCCGTGCCGGCCAGCCCGGCGGCGTCCCGGCCGATGCCGGCGTGCGCGCTCATCGCGGCCTGCAGCCCGGCCCGGCCGGCCGGGTCGGCGGCCGGCGCCGGGGTCAGCAGCAGCTCTGCGCACTGCAGCGACCAGCGCTGCGCGGCGACGACCGCCGCATTCGCCGCCTCGGCGGCCCGCTCTCCCATGACCAGTCCCTCGAGCAGCGAGTTGGACGCCAGCCGGTTGGCGCCGTGCAGCCCGGTGCGGGCCACCTCGCCGACCGCGAACAGCCCCGGCACGGAGGTGCGGCCGTCCCGGTCGGTCCGCACTCCGCCGCACGCGTAGTGCGCGGCAGGAGCCACCGGGATGGGCTGCCGGGTCGGGTCGATGCCGGCTGCCGCGCAGGCCGCGGTGACGGTCGGGAACCGGCGGTGGAACGTCGCCGCCGGGATGCCGGTGGCGTCCAGGTACGCGTGGTCACCCACCCCGCCCGGGGCCAGGGCCAGCCGGCGGGTCACCGCCAGCGACACCACGTCCCGCGGGGCCAGGTCGGCCAACGGGTGCACGCCCGGCATGATCCGCGCGCCGGTGGCGTCGATCAGCACCGCGCCCTCACCGCGCACCGCCTCGGTGACCAGCGGACGGCGGCCGGAGCCGTCCGGGCCCGTCCACAGCACGGTCGGGTGGAACTGCAGGAACTCGACGTCGGCCAGCTCCGCCCCGGCCCGCAGGGCCATCGCCCAGCCGTCGGCGGTGGCCACCGCCGGATTCGTGGACGCGGCGAACAGGTGGCCGGCGCCGCCGGTGGCCAGCACCACCGCGGCGGCCCGCACCACCCCGATCCGGCCGTCCGGCCCCAGCACCGACAGTCCGCCGACGCGTCCGGTCGGGTCGAGCAGCACGTCCAGGGCCAGGTGGTCGGCCAGCACCACCGGCTCGGGCGCCCCGGCCAGACCGCCGCGCAGCTGAGCCAGCAGCGCCCGCTCGATCTCGGCGCCGGTCGCGTCACCGCCGGCGTGGATGACCCGGTCGGCGTGGTGGCCGCCCTCCCGGGTCCGCAGCAGCAGCCCGGACGGGTCGCCGTCGAACCGGGCGCCGTGCGCGACCAGCCGGCGCACCGCGTCCGGGCCGTCGGTCAGGATGCTCGCCGCAGCGGCCTCGTCGACCAGACCCGCGCCGGCGGTGACGGTGTCGGCCAGATGCGCGGCCACGGAATCCGACCCCGGGTCCGCGCGGTCCCCCCAGACCACCGCGACGCCGCCCTGGGCCCAGCGGGTGCTGCCCTCGTCCACCGCGTCCTTGCTGACCAGCAGCACGGACCGGCCGGCCGCGGCGGCGTCGGCCGCGCAGGTCAGCCCGGCCACCCCGGAGCCGACCACCACGATGTCGGCGCGCGCCTCCCAGCCGGGCAGCAGCGCCGCCGCCTGGTCCGGGACCAGGGGGGTGCTCACTCGCCGCCGCCGGGCTGGCCGATGGCGATCATCCGCTCCACCGCACCCCGGGCCCGGGCCGCGGTGGCCGGGTCCACGTGCACCTCGTCGCGCAGCTCCTGCAGCGACCGCAGCAGCTTCTCCGGCGTGATCATCTTCATGTAGCTGCAGGCGGCCCGGTCGTTCACCGCACGGAAGTCGATGCCCGGCGCGGCCCGCTTGAGCTGGTGGATCATGCCGATCTCGGTGGCCACCAGCACCGATCGGGTGCCGCCGGCCTGACCGGCCCGGGCCGCGGTGACCATGTCACCGGTCGAGAGGATCTTGACCTTGTCGGCCGGCACCGCACCCGCCGAGGCCAGGTAGAGCGCACTGGTCGCGCAACCGCACTCGGGGTGGATATACAGGTCGGCGTCCGGGAACTCCTGCGCCTTGGCCGCGAGCTCGGCGCCGTTGATGCCGGCGTGCACGTGGCACTCTCCGCCCCAGACGTGCATGTTCTCCCGGTCCAGCGTCCGGCGGACGTGGGCGCCCAGGAACTGGTCCGGCCCGAACAGCACCGTCTTGTCGGCCGGGATGGAGGCGACGACGTCGACCGCGTTGCTGGACGTGCAGCAGATGTCGGTCAGCGCCTTGACCGCCGCGGTGGTGTTCACGTACGACACCACCACCGCGTCCGGGTACTGCGCCTTCCACTCGACCAGCTGCTGCGCGGTGAGCGAGTCGGCCAGCGAGCACCCGGCGTTGGCATCCGGGATCAGCACGCGCTTCTCCGGCGAGAGGATCTTGGCCGTCTCGGCCATGAAGTGCACGCCGCAGAACACGATGGTGGGCTCGTCGACTGACGCGGCGATCCGGGACAGCGCCAGCGAGTCGCCGACGTGGTGGGCCACGTCCTGGATCTCGGGCAGCTGGTAGTTGTGCGCCAGGATCACGGCGTTCCGCTGGTCGGCCAGGTCCCTGACCTGCTGCGCCCATTCGGTCCGCACCGCTGCTGTCGTCATGACACTCCTTCGTGACGGGTATCGACCCCCCGGTTTTCGACCTACAATCGAAAACGTGGGCGATGGTAACAGAACCGGAACAGTTGTCGAGGTGCTCGCGGCGGTCTTCACCGTCCGACCCGTCGACGCCCCGGCGGACCGACCGGAGGGGCATCCGGCGTTGCACGTCCTGCTCTGGCAGCGGGCCCAGGCCCCGGACGCCGACCGCTGGGCGCTGCCCGGCGGTCCGGTGCTCACCGACGAGGACGTCGACTCCTCCACCCGACGGCAGCTGGCCGAGAAGGTGGACCTGACCCGGGTGGCCCACCTGGAGCAGACCGGGGTCTTCTCAGCGCCGGAGCGGGTCCCGGGCGCCCGGGTGGTCGCCTCGGGCTTCCTGGGCCTGGTCCCGCAGGACCCGGGGCGGCCCGCGCCGCGGCTGCCCGCCGACACCGCGTGGCACCCGGTCGACCATCTGCCGGCCACCGCGTTCGACCACGGCGGCATCGTCGAGCAGGCACGACAACGCCTGCGCGGCAAGCTGTCCTACACCAACATCGGCTTCGCCCTGGCGCCGGCCGAGTTCACCATGGCCGAGCTGAGCCGGATCTACACGGCCTCGCTGGGCCACGAGGTGGACGTCACCAACCTGTACCGGATCCTGCACCGGCGCCGCATGCTGGAGCCGACCGGTCGCACCGCTCCGCCCGGCCCCTCCGGCGGGCGGCCGGCCGCCATGTACCGGTTCGCCGTGCAGCGGTACCGCGTGACCGATCCGTTCGCGGCCTTCCGTCCCCCGATCTGAACCGCCGGTCTGAGTTCCAGGAGATGCGCATGCAGTGGGATCCGCAGCGGTACCTGACCTTCGCCGGGGAACGAGCCCGGCCGTTCGTCGACCTGATCGGCCGGATCCAGGCGGAGGATCCGCGCACCGTGGTCGATCTGGGCTGCGGTCCGGGCAACATGACCGCGCTGCTCGCGCAGCGCTGGCCGACGGCCCGCGTCTCGGGCCTGGACTCCAGCCCGGAGATGATCGAGCAGGCCCGGCGCGAGGTGCCCGGGATCGACTTCACCGTGGCCGACCTGCGGGACTGGACGCCGCCCGAGCCGGTGGACGTGCTGGTCAGCAACGCGGTGCTGCAGTGGATCCCCGACCACCTGTCGCTGCTGCCCCGGCTGGTCGGCGCCCTGGCCCCCGGCGGGTGGCTGGCCTTCCAGGTGCCTGGGACCGGCGACGCGCCGAGCAGCACGGTGATCCGCGAGCTGGCCGCCGAGGCGCCGTACCGCGAGCACACCGCCAGGACCGCCCGGCTGCTCGCGCACGACCCGCAGGACTACCTGGTGGCGCTGGCCGGGCTCGGCTGCCGGGTGGACGCCTGGGAGACCACGTACCTGCACGTGCTCAGCGGGCCAGACCCGGTGTTCACCTGGGTGTCCGGCACCGGCGCGCGGCCGGTGCTGCAAGCCCTGCCCGAGGAACTGCGCGAGCCGTTCACCACTGAGGCCAAGGCCCGGCTGCGGGCCGCGTACCCGGAGATCGGGTACGACGACTCAGCCGCCACCGTGCTGCCGTTCCGCCGGGTGTTCGTCTGCGCCCGACGGCGCTGACCGGCCCAGCTCGGCCGATCCGCTCCAGCCGGCCAGGAACGTGTAGATCCCGACGGCCAGGGCGGCCGGCAGCACCCCCACCCAGAGCGGCGGCAGCGTCGGCGGCTGGACGATCAGCGCCGCGGCACCGGAGTGCACGGCAGCGATGGCCGCGCTGCCGACGTCCGTCGCGGTGCCGGCCAGCAGCTGGGCCAGACCCCAGGCCACGACCGCCCCACCCAGGGACCCGACCAGCAGCACCAGCAGGATCCGCGGCCCGCGCGCAGCCCGGCCCTGCCAGGCGGCCACCCCGACGACGGCGGCCAGCACCAGCCCGAGCAGCACCCAGATGGCCACCGAGGCGAACGGGGCCAGCCGGAACGCGGAGGCCACCGCTCCGACGGCGCCGTTGGCGGCCACCTGCAGATGCTGCTGCGGGGCCAGCCACCACCACAGCACCGCCTGCAGCACGCCGGCGAGCAGGGCTCCGCCGCCGACCAGCAGCACCGTGCGACGCACCGCGGTCAGGGTCATGCCAGGCAGTCCGCGCCCAGCAGCGCCTTGAGGTCACCCATCAGCGCGGACGTCGGGGTGACCCGCAGCCCGTCGTCCAGCCGCATGGTGGTGGCCCGGGACCCGTTCAGCAGCCGCAGGTGCACGGCCGTGGTGCCGGGATGGGCCTGCAGCACGTCCTTGAGCCGGTCCACCACGGGCTGGGTGCAACGGGCCGCGGCCAGCGTCACCTGCATGGGCCCTCGCTGCCCGGTGTCGGTCAGGTCCGGCACCGTCACCGACTGGGCGTGCAGCGACAGCCGGTCCTCGGACCGGGCCACCCGGGCCTTGACCAGCACCACCGCGTCCTCGGCCAGGGACAGCGCGCACTCGCTGTAGACCTTGGGGAAGAAGGCCACCTCGACCCCGCCGACCAGGTCCTCCAGTGTGGCCGAGGCCCACGGGTCACCCTTCTTGGTCAGCCGACGCTGCAGTCCGGTGAGGATCCCGCCGACGGTGACGGTCGCCCGGTCGGGCACCGTGCCGTCCAGGATGTCGGTGATCGACGCGTCCGACTGGGCGGCCAGCACGTGCTCCACCCCGGCCAGCGGGTGGCCGGAGACGTACAGCCCCAACATCTCCCGCTCGAACTGCAGGCGCAGCTTCGAGTCCCACTCGGTGTCCGGGACCGAACCGCGGAAGCTGGCGCCCTTGTCCTCCTGGCTCATCTCGCCGAACAGGTCGAACTGCCCGGCCGCCTCGGCCTTCTTCAGGCCGATGACCTCGTCCACCGCACGGACGTGGTCCATCAGCAGCCCCTTGCGGGGGTGGCCGAGCGAGTCGTAGGCGCCGGCCTTGATGAGCGACTCGACGACCTTCTTGTTGCAGGCGGTCGCGTCGACCTTGTCGAGGAAGTCGTAGAAGTCGGTGTACGCGCCCTTGTCCCGGCGGGCTGCGATGATCGAGGCGACCACCCCGGTGCCGACGTTGCGGACCGCGGACAACCCGAACCGGATGTCGGTGCCGACCGACGCAAAGTTCTGCTCGCTGGCATTGACGTCCGGCTGCAGCACGGTGATGCCCATCGACCGGCACTCGGCCAGATAGACGGCCATCTTGTCCTTGTCGTCACCCACCGAGGTGAGCAGAGCGGCCATGTACTCGGCCGGGTAGTTGGCCTTGAGGTAGGCCGTCCAGTACGAGACCAGACCGTAGGCGGCCGAGTGCGCCTTGTTGAACGCGTAGTCGGAGAACGGCAGCAGGATGTCCCACAGCGTCTGCACGGCGCTCGCTGAAAAACCCTGTGTAGCCATTCCATTCGAGAACTTCTCGAACTGGGCGTCCAGTTCGGACTTCTTCTTCTTCCCCATGGCCCGGCGCAGCAGGTCGGCGGCGCCCAGCGAGTACCCGGCCACCTGCTGGGCGATGGCCATGACCTGCTCCTGGTACACGATCAACCCGTAGGTGTCGCCCAGGGTCTCCTGGAGCGGCTCCTCCAGCTCCGGGTGGATCGGGACCACCGGCTTGCGGCCGTTCTTGCGGTCGGCGTACTCGTTGTGCGAGTTGGCGCCCATCGGGCCGGGCCGGTAGAGCGCGCCCACGGCCGAGATGTCCTCGAAGTTGTCCGGCCGCATGGACCGCAGCAGCGCCCGCATCGGCCCGCCGTCCAGCTGGAACACCCCGAGCGTGTCGCCCTTGGCCAGCAGCGCGAAGGTGGCCGGGTCGTCCAGCGCCAGGGTCTCCAGCACCACCGTCTCGCCGCGGTTGGCCTTGATGTTGGCCAGCGCGTCGTCCAGGACGGTGAGGTTGCGCAGCCCCAGGAAGTCCATCTTGATCAACCCGAGCTTCTCGCAGGTCGGGTAGTCGAACTGGGTGATGATCGCGCCGTCCTGCTCGCGGCGCATGATCGGGATGAGGTCGAGCAGCGGTTCGGAGGACATGATCACGCCGGCGGCGTGCACGCCCCACTGCCGCTTGAGCCCCTCGAGCCCCTTGGCCGTCTCGACCACGGTGCGGACCTCGGCGTCGGCCTCGACCAGCGCGCGGAACTCGCCGCCCTCGGAGTACCGCTTGTGGCCCGGGTTGAAGATCTCCGTGAGCGGCACGTCCTTGCCCATCACCGGCGGCGGCATCACCTTGGTGATCCGGTCCCCCACCGAGAACGGCATGCCCAGCACCCGAGCAGCGTCCTTGACGGCCTGCTTGGCCTTGATGGTGCCGTAGGTGACGATCTGCGCGACCCGGTCGTCGCCGTACTTGTCGGTGACGTAGCGGATCACGTCGCCACGGCGACGTTCGTCGAAGTCCACGTCGAAGTCGGGCATGGAGACGCGGTCGGGGTTCAGGAACCGCTCGAAGATGAGCCCGTGCTGCAGCGGGTTCAGATCGGTGATCCGCATCGCGTACGCGACCATCGAGCCGGCGCCGGAACCACGGCCGGGGCCGACCCGGATGCCGTTGCTCTTGGCCCAGTTGATGAAGTCGGCCACGACCAGGAAGTAGCCCGGGAACCGCATCTGGGTGATGACGCCGACCTCGTAGTCGGCCTGCTTGCGCACCTCCGGCGGGATGCCGTCGGGGAACCGGACGGCCAGCCCGCGGTCGACCTCCTTGATGAACCAGGAGGTCTCGTCCTCGCCCGCGGGCACCGGGAACCGGGGCATGTACGAGGACGACTCGTCGAACTCGACCGAGCAGCGCTCCGCGATGAGCAGCGTGTTGTCGCACGCCTCGCGCAGCTCGTACTTGTCCTGCCAGAGCGACCGCATCTCGGCCGGGGACTTGAGGTAGAAGTCCCGGGCGTCGAACTTGAACCGGTTCGGGTCGTCCAGGGTCTTGCCCGACTGCACGCACAGCAGCGCCTCGTGGGCGTCGGCGTCGGCCGCGTCGGTGTAGTGCAGATCGTTGGTGGCCACCATCGGCAGGCCGAGATCCCGGCCGAGCCTGAGCAACCCGTCCCGCACCCGGGTCTCGATGCCCAGGCCGTGGTCCATCAGCTCCAGGAAGTAGTTGTCCCGGCCGAAGATGTCCCGGAAGTCGGCCGCGGCGGCCACCGCCTTGTCGTAGTTGCCGATCCGCAGCCAGGTCTGCACCTCACCGGACGGGCAGCCGGTGGTCGCGATCAGCCCGGTGGCGTACTCGGCCAGCAGCTCCCGGTCGGCTCGCGGCTTGTAGTAGAAGCCTTCGAGCGAGGACCGGGAGGCCAGCCGGAACAGGTTGTGCATGCCCTCGGTGGTCTCCGAGAGCAGCGTCATGTGCGTGTACGACCCGGATCCCGAGACGTCGTCCTCGCCGCCGTCGGCCCAGCGCACCCGGGTCTTGTCGAACCGGGTGGTGCCCGGGGTGACGTAGGCCTCCATGCCGATGATCGGGTTGACCCCGGCGGCCCGGGCCTGCCGGTAGAAGTCGTGCGCCCCGAAGACGTTGCCGTGGTCGGTCATGGCCAGCGCGGGCATGCCCATCTCGGCCGTCCGGGCGAACAGCTGGCCGAGCCGGGCCGCGCCGTCCAACATCGAGTACTCGGTGTGCACGTGCAGGTGCACGAACGAGTCCCCAGCTCCTGCGGTCATCGGGTGCGGCCCTCCGGTCGGGTCGGGGCCGCTCGGGCCGTGCGGGATGGGCCGTGCTGGTGGGACCCGATCGTTCTAGCACGCAGCGCCGACACTGCCCGCCGTCCGCGGGCGGGCGTGCACGCCCTCCCAGGTGGGACGCCTTCCGGCGTGTCTCACCCTCCAGCAGAGGTCGAGATCCGGCCGGGCGGCACGAACTACCAGCCGAGGACCCTCCGCTGCCAGGCAGGCAGGCCGGTCGTGGGTCAGCCACACCTCGGCCGTCCGGATCCTGCAGTCCGTGCAATAATGCATGACGTGCAAGGAACTCAGGTCCGGCCCGACGCAGCCGGCGGCCTCCGGGAAGCCAAGAAGGCGGCCACCCGGACACAACTGACCACCGCGGCCCGACGGCTGGCCGTCGAGCACGGCCTGGACGCCGTGACCGTGGAGATGATCAGTTCGGCCGCGGGCGTCTCGGTCCGCACCTTCTTCAACTACTTCGAGACCAAGGACGCGGCCGTCCTCGGCCCCGACCAGGCGGTGGCACCGGACGCCGCGATCAGCGCGTTCCTGGCCGGCAGGCCCACCGGAGCACTGCTGGACGACCTGGTCGCGCTGCTCGACCCGAGCGATCAGCTGGCCCGGGAGGGCCGCGACGGGGTGCAGCAGCTGTTCGACCTGGTCTCCCGCGAGCCACGCGTGCTCGCCGCGTTCCTGACCCGGGGCATGGCCCACGAGGCCGACGTGGCCCGACTGGTGGCCCTGCGACTGGGGCTCGCCGAGCCGACCACCGCGTGCCGCACGGTGGCCGCCGCGGCCGTCACCGTGGTGCGCCGCGGATACGCCGAGTGGTTCGCCGACCCGGGTCCCGCCGCGCCGCTGCGCGCCCGCATCGAGCAGGCCGCACGCGAGCTGGTCGCGCTGGTCCGCCCGGCCGACCCGCCCGCCGACTGACCAGCCCGACCCACTCCATCTGCGCACTCCCCTGCCCCGTCACGTCCTCAGGAGCTCCCGCATGTCCACCGCCACCCCGAGCCCGGCCGCGCCGCCCGCCGACGCGCCGCCGATGCTGCTGACCCAGCGCCGCATCTGGCTGATCTTCTCCGCGCTCATCGCGGGGATGCTGCTGGCCAGCCTCGACCAGACGATCGTGTCCACCGCGATGCCGACGATCGTCGGTGACCTGGGCGGTGTCTCGCACATGGCCTGGGTGACCACGGCCTACCTGCTGGCCACCACCATCGTCATGCCGATCTACGGCAAGTTCGGTGACCTGTTCGGCCGCCGGAACCTGTTCCTGTTCGCCATCGGGGTGTTCACCCTGGCCTCGGCCGGTGCGGCGCTGGCCACCAACTTCACGCAGTTCGTGGTGTTCCGCGGCCTGCAGGGCGTCGGCGGCGGCGGCCTGATGATCCTGTCCCAGGCGATCATCGCGGACATCGTCCCGGCCCGGGAGCGCGGCAAGTACATGGGCCCGCTGGGCGCCATCTTCGGTCTGTCCGCGGTGGCCGGGCCGCTGCTCGGTGGCTTCTTCACCGATCACCTGTCGTGGCACTGGGCGTTCTGGATCAACATCCCGGTCGGCCTCATCGCCTTCGCGGTCGGGTTCTTCACCCTCACCCTGCCGAAGCGGCGCAACACCGGCCGGCTGGACTGGGCCGGCGTGGTGTTCCTGTCCGGCGCCACCACCAGCCTCATCCTGTTCACCGACTTCGGCGGCAAGACCTACCCCTGGGACTCCTGGCAGGTGCTCTCGCTCATCGCCGCGTTCGTGGTGTTCGTCATCGCCTTCGTGCTGGCCGAGCACCGGGCCGAGCAGCCGATCATCCCGCTGAACCTGTTCAAGAACTCCGTGTTCGTCATCGCCACCACGCTGGGCCTGGTGCTGGGCCTGGCCATGTTCTCGGCGCTGGCCTTCCTGCCGACGTTCCTGCAGATGGCCTCGGGCACCTCGGCCGCGGTCTCCGGCCTGTTGATGATCCCGATGATGGTCGGACTGATGATGACCGCGATCGGCTCCGGCATCGCGATCACCAAGACCGGGCGCTACAAGATCTTCCCGGTGGTCGGCGTCATCATCACCGGCCTGGGCATGCTCTGGATGACCACGCTGAGCGCGACGACGCCGCTCTGGTTGATCTGCACCATGCTGTTCGTGCTGGGCTTCGGGCTCGGCCTGATCATGCAGGTCATCGTGCTGGTGGTGCAGAACGCCGTCTCGCCGCAGGACATCGGCACCGCGACCAGCGCGAACAACTACTTCCGCGAGGTCGGCGCGTCCCTGGGCGTGGCCCTGTTCGGCTCGATCTTCTCCAGCCGGCTCATCGACAACCTGACCGGTGCGTTCACCCAGCACGCCGACCAGGCGGCCGCCTCCGGGCTGGATCCGAACAACCTGGTGCCGCAGGCCGTCGACGCCACCCCGGAACCGCTGCACGGCGCCATCGTCGGGTCCTACGCGGACGCCCTGGCGCCGGTGTTCTGGTACCTGCTCCCCGCGTTCGGGGTTGCCCTGGTGCTGGCGCTGATGCTCAAGGAGATCCCGCTGTCGGACGTGGCCGGCATGGTCGCGCGCGGTGAGGCGGTGGTCGCGGGGGCGACGCCGGCGCCCACCAGTGCCACCCAGCCCGTCGACGCGGCCCAGACCGGCACCGAGTTGACCATGGGCGCCGGGACCGACGAGGTCGACGCCGTGCCCAGCGGCGGGCGGCACCGGGCCGACTGAGCCGACGGCGGCGACCGATCGCCGTCCCCACGCGACCCGACGCCGAACCGTGACCGGCGCCGGGTCGCGGGTCCGTTTCCGGGCGTGCCAACCGGGTACCGGAGTGATCAGCTCCAGTCGTCCAACGCCGCGCGACGGAGCCGCGCCCGGCGGCGCCGTCCAGCCGGGCAGGGGGAGGTCATCATGACCCAGCACACGACCGGCCACCACACCCGGACCGCCATCCAGAAGGCCGCCGTGGTGGTCGGAGTGGTGTTCCTGGCCGTCGGCATCCTCGGGTTCATCCCCGGGGTCACCACCGACTTCAGCACCATGTCGTTCGCCGGCCACGAATCCGACGCCAAGCTCCTCGGCGTCTTCCAGGTCTCGATCCTGCACAACATCGTCCACCTGCTGTTCGGCGTCTGGGGCCTGGCCGCGGCCAGGACGTACACCGGCTCCCGGGCGTACTTCCTGGCCGGCGGCGTGATCTACCTGGTGCTGTTCATCTACGGCCTGGTCATCGGGCACGACACGGCGGCCAACTTCGTGCCGCTGAACTCCGCAGACAACTGGCTGCACCTGATCCTGGCCCTGGGCATGATCGCCATCGGCCTGGTGCTGGGACGTCGGCCGATCACCGCGGACACCCGGACCCGCTGACGCCGGTCCCGGCCCGGCCTGCACCGAGCCGGCGCACCGTGTCCCGGTCGGCCGTCCGTCCCGGTGCGCGGCGCCGCGAGGCCGGGCGGACGGGCCGGGACGACAGGGCCGCCTCGTACACCTCGAGCACCTGGCCGGAGAGCTCGGTCCAGTCGTACCGGCGCGCGGCCTGCAGCGACGCGGCCCGCATCCGCCCGGCCAGCTCCGGGTCGGCCAGCACCCGGCCGATCGCCGTGGCCAGCGCGGCCGGGTCCTCCGGCGGCACCAGCAGGCCGGTGGTGCCGTCGCGCACCACCTGCGGGATGCCGCCGACCCGGCTGGCCACCACCGGCAGTCCGGCCGAGAGTGCCTCCACCAGGATGGATCCCATCTCCTCGTAGATGGACGGCAGCACCAACAGGTCGGCCGCGGCGAGCAGGGCGGGCACCTCGTCGTGGGGGCGGAAGCCGAACCGGTGCACCCGGGACCTGACGTCACCGGGAAGAGCATCGATCGCGGCCGCCACCCGCGGTGCGTCCGGGCCATCCCCGACGATGACCAGGGAGGGCGGTCCTACGGCCGGCGTCGTCATCCGTCCGAACGCCTCGACCAGGGTGGGCACCGACTTCTGCCGGGCGAGCCGCCCCAGGTACAACACGATCGGGCCGGGCACGCCGGCCAGCAGCGGACCGGGCGACGCCGGGAACCGCCCCGCATCGGCGCCGGACGGGATGACGACCGTGCGATCACGGACGTCACCGAGTCGGTCCGCGGTGGCCGAGGTGAGCGCGATGACCGCGTCTGCGGCGCGCAGCGCGGCCGACTCCAGCGGCCCGCCCACCACGCGGACGGCAGTGAGCTTCGGTCCGCTGGCGGCCACGGTGAGCCGCACGCTGGTGTGCAACGTGACCACCAGCGGACAGCCGGCCCGGCGCGCGGCCAGCAGCGCGAGCGGTAGTGCGACCAGGTCTTCCCCCTGGTGGGCGTGCACCAGGTCGACCGGCCCGGCGCGGAGCGCCGGTGCCAGCGCCGCCGCGGCCCAGGCCTGGCGCAGATGCCGGATCGGCAGTCCGACCCGGTGGATCCGGGCGTGCCGGCCCAGCGTGGCCACGGTGGCCGGACCACCCAACCGGGAGGTGATCACGGTCTGCCGCACCCCACGTGCGTCCAGCGCTCGGGTGAGCAGCGCCGTGTGGTTCTGCATCCCGCCGATCGGGTCGTATCCCGCCTGCGCCTGGACTTGGTGCGCCTCTGACACCGGCGGCTCGAACACCGAGGCCAGCCGGAGCACGTGCCGCGACCGATCCATCATGGCCTCCTCGACACACGGGTACCGGTGAACACCCGGGCAGTCGGCGACCCGACTCGGTGGCGACCCGCGGATGTCCGATCATCATCGCCGCCGATCGTCCGGAACGTCCGACACGACGTCTCGCAGCGCACCGCCCGGCTGCGGACGAGCACCTCGCGGGGCGTCCGCCCACACGATGTCACGCAAAGTCCGGTAGACATGACGCTCCGTGACCACCAGAGTGTGTCGCATGTGGTGGAACCTGATCCTGTCGCTGCTGCTCATGGGCGTGCTCGGCGTGGTGACCGGCCGGGTGCTGGGCATCCGGCGCGGGCCGGCCCGGGCCATCACCGCGGGCCTGCTCGGCTGGATCATCGGCCAGATCTGCACCGGGGCCCTGGCACCCGGCGAGATCAGCGTCCGGGAACGGCTCGAGTTCGGCCTCGCCGACCTGGGGTTCGCCTTCCTGGCCACCATGCTGCTGTCCGTCGGGCTGGAACTGCTGCTGCGGCCGCGTCGGCCCACTGCCCGGCTGTCGCTGGCCAACCGGATGCGGGCGGGCAGCACGGTGGCGCGGCGGATCTGGCAGGTCACCCGGATCGCCCAGCGGCAGGGGCTCACCGGCTGGCGCGTCGCCTCCCGGGCCGGGCTGGGTACCCCGGAGACCGCGCGGCGGATCCGGTTGTTCCTGGAGGAGGCCGGCGGCGTGTTCGTGAAGTTCGGGCAGATCGCCGCCACCCGGTCCGATCTGCTGCCGCCCGGTCTGGTCGAGGAGCTCTCCCACCTGCAGGCCCGGGTCCGTCCGTTCCCGGTCGAGGACGTGCTCGAGGAGATCGAGGACGAGTTGCGCGCGCCGGTCGCCGAGCTGTTCCCCGCGTTCGACCCGGTACCGCTCGCCGCGGCCTCCATCGGGCAGATCCACAGCGCCCGGCTGCCGGACGGCCGCGACGTGGTGGTCAAGGTCCGTCGTCCGGGCGTCGAGATCAACGTGGCCCGGGACACCGCCGTGCTGCGCTGGGTGAGCAAGGTGGCGGTGCGCCGCTCGGCCGCGGCCCGGCAGCTGGGCCTGGTCCAGCTGGCCGACGAGGTGGTCAGCTCGCTGCGCCGCGAGCTGGACTTCGTGCACGAGGCGGCCAACGGGCGCGCATTCCGCGACACCCTGCCGCCGGTGCCGGGGGTGCAGGTGCCCGCGGTGGTCGAGACGGTCTCGACCACCGGCGTGCTGGTGCTGGAACGGGTGGAGGGGCGACCGCTGTCCGATCCTCAGGCGCTCGTCGACGCCGAGTCGATGGGCGTGGACCGGGCCGACCTGGCCGCCCGGCTGTTCCGGTCGTTCCTCGGCTCGGTGATCCGGACCGGGATCTTCCATGCCGACCCGCACCCGGGCAACGTGCTGCTGGACCGGCAGGGCACGCTGTGGCTCATCGACTTCGGCGCGGTCGGCATCCTCGACCCGGTCACCCACGAGGCGGTGGCCCTGATGGGCATCGGCGTCTCGACCGGCGAGCCGAGCCTGGTCACCCGAGCCCTGCGGACCATGGCCGGCGGCAGCGGTCACGCCATCGACAGCGACACCCTGACCGCGGAGCTCAGCCGGCTGCTCTCCGAGCAGCGGCACGCCGGCGGCTTCGACCCGCGGGTGCTGCAGCAGATCATCGACGTGATGGGCCACCACCAGATCCCGGTGCCCCCGGCGCTGACCATCCTGGGCCGGGCCATGGTCACCATCGAGGGCACCCTGCGGGTGATCAGCCCGAGGTTCGACGTCGCCGCCAGCGCGGTCACCGAGCTCGGCGGCCGGGACGCCCTGCCCACCTCGCCCGGCGACCTGCGGGACATGCTCCGCAAGGAGACGCTGCGCACCCTGCCGTCGCTGCGGTCCCTGCCCGCGCTCACCGAGGACCTCGCGCTGCAACTGCGCAGCGGCCGGATGTCGGTGCAGGTCGATCCGATCTCCGACCGGGTGCGCAGCGAGGTCGGCGGCTGGGTGGACCGGGTGCTGTTCGCCGCGGTCGGCGCGGTCGGCTTGCTGGCCTCCACCGGGATGCTGGTGGCCGCGACCTTCGCCGACGGTCGGCCCGGGGTGCTGACGCTGCAGATCATCGGCTACTTCGGGTTGGCCTCGTCCGGGATCATGTTGATGCGGGTGGTCGCCCAGGCGCTGCAGCGACAGGGCATCAGCGAGCGCTGAGGTGGCGGCACCGCCGCCGGGTCGGGACCGTGCGAGGGGTCAGGGACGGTCGGCGACCAGGTCGCCCAGGCCGAGCCGGGAGGCGGCCAACGCCCGCAGCTCCGCATCGGGCACGTCCCGCGACCGCAGCTCGGCGCGGGCAGCGGCGTACCGCGGCGACGGCGCGTACAGCTCCAGGGCCAGGCCGTCGGGACCGCGGAAGTTCAGATGGTGGCCCAGCGGCTCGTCCTGGATCGGCGAGTGCTCGACCCCGTGCCGTTCCAGCCGCTGCTGCCAGGCCACCAGTTCGTCCCGGTCGCGCGCGGCCAGGCCCAGGTGATCGAGCCCGGTGGCGCGGTGGTCGAACGCACCACCGGTCGCGTCGTCGGGCCGCAGCAACCCGAGCGTGAAGCCGGTGCCCTTGTGGATGCACAGCAGGCCCGAGCCGAGGTCGAGCACCACGGTGAAGCCCAGGACGTCCACCCAGAACCGCTCACTGGTGGCCAGGTCGGTGACCGTGAGCGCGGCGTGGTCGACGCCCGCGAACGCCGGCCGCACCGTGCCCGGCACTCCCGTGACGTCGTCGGTCATGACACCTCCCGGTGGCTGGGTCCGTCGGCCATCCTGGCCCGCCCGGCGGCCGGGCGGAAGAGCAGGCAGGGCCGCCGACCGGTCCGCCGTCAGTGGGCTCGCGGTCGGGTCACAGGGCCTGCTCGGCCCAGGCGGCGAGCCGGCGCTCGGCCTCCTCCGGCGACACGTCCTCGACCCGGGTCATCACCGCCCAGCGGTGCCCGAACGGATCGAGGATCGAGGCGAACCGGTCGCCGGTGACGAACGTGGAGACCGGCTCCCGCACGGTCCCGCCCAGCTGCTGCGCCCGGGCCACCACCGCATCGACGTCGCCGCAGTAGAGCACTGTGGAGTGGTTCACCGACGGGTCCTGGCCAGGCGTGACCTCCGGGGCCACCAGCTTGAAGTCCGGCATGGCGTCGGCCAGCTGCAGGCGACCCTGCTCGAACTGCAGCTCGGCGTGCTGCACCCGCCCGTCCGGCCCGTCCATCCGGCTCACCACCGACGCCCCGAACGCGTCGCAGTAGAAGTCGATGGCGGCCGGGCCGTCGGTCACCACCAGGAACGGGGTGAGGCTGGTGAATCCGGCCGGGACGGGCGCGACGGCCGGGGTCTGGGGATCGGTCTGGCTGGTCATGTCGGACAGCCTTCCTAGACTGCGGCCGTGCCGGCTTGGACCAACGCGACAGCACCGACAGCGCTGCCTGCGGGGCGGGAACCCGGCCCGGTGAAGGGTCCGGTGCACCGGACCGAGGCGTCCCCGTTCCGGCTCGGCCGGTCTGCGGTCCCGGATGCGCTGGCACCGTTCGCCGAGCACGGCTGGACCGTCGACTGGTCACTCGACCCGGCCGGCCCCGCCCACCCGTCCGCCGTCATCCCGGCGCCGTCCGTGCACGTCACGGTGGAACGGGGCGAGCCGGGCGAGGTGCGGCACGGACACCCGCTGCCCGCCACGCTGGTGCACGGCGTGGTCACCCGGATGTTCTCGGTGGAGCTGGCCGGCGCCGGATCGGTGGTCGGGGTGCGGTTCCGCGCCGGCGGATTCGCCGCATTCTGCGGGCGGGACGTCGATGACCTGACCGACCGGGTGCTGCCGGCCCGGTCGCTGCTCGGACCGGCGGTGCCGGACGACGGCGCCGAGCTGGCGACCTGGCTGGCCGACCGGGCGCCGGAGCCGCCGCCGGTGCTGGCCGAGCTCACCGCGTTGCTCGACGCGGTGGCGGCCGACCCGACCGTGGTCCGGGTCGAGCAGCTGGCCGCGCTGGCCGGCTGGTCGGTCCGCGGCACCCAGCGGGTGTTCCGGGCCATGGTCGGGGTGAGCCCGAAGTGGGTGATCACCCGGCTGCGGTTGCTCGAGGCGGCGCACCGGTTGGAGCTGGAGCCGGAGCTGAACGTCGCCGAGCTGGCCGTGCAGCTGGGCTGGTACGACCAAGCCCACCTGACCCGCGACTTCCGCCGGCTGCTGGGACGGCCACCCGGGCGCTACGCGCGGGAGGGTGAACTGGCCCAGGCGCGCGCCGCATGCCCGGATCCTGCGTCGATCTCGCGGATCAGGCGTCGCGCAGCCGCTCCAGCGCCGACTCCAGATCGGCGGGGTACGGGCTGGTGAACTCGACCCAGCGACCGTCCTCGGGGTGCGCGAAACCCAGCGTGCGGGCGTGCAGCCACTGCCGGGACAGGCCCAGCCGGGCGGCCAGCGTCGGATCGGCCCCGTAGGTCAGGTCGCCCACGCACGGATGGTGCAGCGCGGCGCAGTGCACCCGGATCTGGTGGGTGCGGCCGGTCTCCAGGTGGATCTCCAGCAGGGACGCGGCCCGGAACGCCTCCAGCGTCGCGTAGTGGGTGACGCTCTCCCGCCCCCCGGCGACGACGGCGAACTTCCAGTCCGCCTTGGGGTGCCGGCCGATCGGCGCGTCGATGGTGCCGGTGCTGGGATCCGGATGGCCCTGCACGACCGCGTGGTAGATCTTCTCGACCGTCCGCTCGCGGAACGCGTCCTTGAGCACCGTGTAGGCGTGCTCGGACAGCGCCACCACCATGACGCCGGTGGTGCCCGCGTCGAGCCGGTGCACGATGCCCTGTCGCTCGGCCGATCCCGAGGTGGTCACCGGGATGCCGAGGGCGGCCAGCCCACCGGTCACGGTGGGCCCGTCCCAGCCCGGGCTGGGGTGCGCGGCCACCCCGACCGGTTTGTCGATCACCACGATGTCGGCGTCCCGGTACAGCACGGTCATGCCGTGCACCTCGCGCGGCACCTCGACCGCCGGCCTCGGCGGGTCCGGCAGGGTGACGACCAGCATCGCGTCCGCGACCAGCTGGTCGGAGCGCTTGGCCGGCGAGCCGTCGACCAGCACGTCCCCGGCATCGACCATCCCGGCCACCGTCGTCCGGCTCAGCCCGAGCAACCGGGCCAGCCCGGCATCCACCCGCATGCCGACCAGCCCGTCGGGCACCGGCAGCGCTCGCGTCTCACCCACGCCCGGGCTCCTGGGCCTGCTGGTGTTCCTTGCCGCGCAGCCGGGTGCCGTCGAAGTCGATGCCCAGCAGGGCCGTGACGACCAGGGTGATGCCGCCGATGGTGATGGCCGAGTCGGCCACGTTGAACACCGGGAAGTACTCGGCGTTCGGCCCGAACACCGAGACGAAGTCGACCACGTGCCCCTGCATGAAGCCCGGCGAGCGGAAGATCCGGTCGATCAGGTTGCCGATCGCGCCACCCAGGATCAGACCGAGGCACACCGCCCACGGCACCGACCGCAACCGCGCGGCCATCCGGATGATGACCACCACGACGATGACGGCGATGACGGCCAGCACCCAGGTCATCCCGGTGGCCATCGAGAACGCCGCCCCCGGGTTCCGGATCAGCGAGAAGTAGACGAGACCGCCCAGGATGCGCGGCGACTCACCCGGCGTCAGCAGCGCGACCGCGATGATCTTGGTGATCAGGTCGAGCACGATGATCACCGAGGCGATCACGGCCAGCAGGGCCACCCGGCGCGGGCGCTGCGGCTGCGCGACCTGATCAGTGGCCGGTTCGGTGACGGGAGCAGCCCCCGACGCGGTCGGCTCATCGGTCGGGCCGGGGTCGGCGGCCGGGTCGTGGTCGTCCGGACGAGGTTCACTCACCCGTCCAGTCTGACGCATCCGGCCGACCGCGAGCCGCTCCGGCGACGGTCGGGACCGGGCGACCCGATGGGCGGGGACCCGCCCTCGCTCGTCCCTCGCTCGTCCGATCCCTCCGCATAGACTCCCCCGACGTGAGCCTGGACACCCCTGCGCCGACGCAGGCCCCCGAGACCCGCCGCTCCCCCATCACCACCGCGCCCGGCGTGGACATCAAGCCACGCAGCCGGCAGGTGACCGACGGGCTGGAGGCCACCGCCTCGCGCGGCATGCTCCGCGCCGTCGGCATGGGCGACGAGGACTGGGTCAAGCCGCAGATCGGAGTGGCGTCCAGCTGGAACGAGATCACCCCCTGCAACCTGTCGCTGGACCGGCTGGCCAAGGCGGTCAAGGACGGCGTGCACGCCGCCCAGGGCTACCCGCTGGAGTTCGGCACCATCTCGGTGTCCGACGGCATCTCCATGGGCCACGAGGGGATGCACTTCTCGCTCGTGTCCCGGGAGGTCATCGCCGACTCGGTGGAGACGGTGATGAGCGCGGAGCGGCTGGACGGCTCGGTGCTGCTGGCCGGCTGCGACAAGTCGCTGCCCGGGATGCTCATGGCCGCGGCCCGGCTCGACCTGGCCAGCGTGTTCCTCTACGCCGGCACGATCCTGCCCGGCCGGGCCCGGCTGAGTGACGGCAGCGAGCACGAGGTCACCCTCATCGACGCGTTCGAGGCGGTGGGCGCCTGCTCCCGCGGGCTGATGCCGCGCGAGGACCTGGACGCCATCGAGCGGGCCATCTGCCCGGGCGAGGGCGCCTGCGGCGGCATGTACACGGCCAACACCATGGCCGCCGCGGCTGAGGCGCTGGGCATGTCCCTACCCGGCAGCGCCGCCCCGCCGGCGACCGACCGCCGCCGGGACGGGTTCGCCCGGCGCTCCGGCGAGGCCGTGGTCAACCTGCTGGCCCAGGGCATCACCGCGCGGCGGATCCTGACCAAGGAGGCGTTCGAGAACGCCATCGCCGTGGTCATGGCGCTCGGCGGGTCGACCAACGCGGTGCTGCACCTGCTGGCCATCGCCTACGAGGCCGAGGTCGAGCTGTCCCTGGCCGATTTCGACCGGATCGCCGGCAAGGTCCCGCACCTGGGCGACCTCAAGCCGTTCGGCAAGCACGTGATGGTCGACGTGGACCGCATCGGCGGCATCCCGGTGGTGATGCGGGCGCTGCTGGACGCCGGGCTGCTGCACGGTGACGCGCTCACCGTCACCGGCCGCACCATGGCCGAGAACCTGGCCGAGATCGCCCCGCCGGACGTCGACGGCACGGTGCTGCGGGCGCTGGACAACCCGATCCACCGGACCGGCGGGATCACCGTGTTGCACGGCAATCTCGCGCCGGGCGGCGCGGTGGTCAAGAGCGCCGGCTTCGACTCGGAGGTGTTCGAGGGCACCGCCCGGGTGTTCGACCGGGAGCGGGCCGCGCTGGATGCGCTGGAGGACGGCACCATCGCCGCCGGCGACGTGGTCGTCATCCGCTACGAGGGCCCCAAGGGCGGCCCGGGCATGCGGGAGATGCTGGCCATCACCGGCGCGATCAAGGGCGCCGGCCTGGGCAAGGACGTGCTGCTGCTCACCGACGGCCGGTTCTCCGGCGGCACCACCGGGCTGTGCGTCGGGCACATCGCCCCGGAGGCGGTGGACGGCGGCGCGATCGCCTTCGTCCGGGACGGCGACCGGATCCGGCTGGACGTGGCCGGCAAGACCCTCGAGGTGCTGGTCGACGACGAGGAACTGGAGCGCCGCCACGAGGGCTGGGCCCCGCTCCCACCGGTCTACACCCGCGGGGTGCTGGCCAAGTACGCCAAGCAGGTGCAGCCGGCGTCGGTCGGCGCCGTCTGCATCTGACCCGTACCGGTCCGGGCCCGGGAGCTCAGCTCAGCTCGATCCCCGGCCGGACGGCCGCATGCACTCGGTGTGGCAGGCCGCCGGCTCTCGTCCGACCGGGTCCGAGCACGCGCGATGCATTCGGCCATGGCGGCGGGACTCGACGAGCCCCGCGTGATCCAGTGCGTCCCTCGTCCCAGGAGCCATCCGGGCACGCAGCGCCGTGATCCACGACCTCGACGCTGCGTCACGGTCACTGCCCCGATCCTGTCGCGTCGTTCAGCCGACGACCGCCGCTACGAGCCCGGCCGCCGCACCAGCCGCGCCAACTCGTCCGGCAGCGCCGGTCGCCGGGCCCGCGGCAGCGCCCCGACCACCAGCAGGTACGCGTCGGTGACCAGCTCGTCGATCAGCTCGGCGGTGACGCCCGGCCCCGCCGCCACGCTGATCCAGTGACGCTTGTTCATGTGGTGGCCGGGCGTGATCACCGCCAGCTCCGCCCGCAGCGACTCCCCCTGCAGCGGGTCGCACTTCATGGTCAGGATGGGCGACCCGGTGAGCCGCCCGGTCATCAGGAAGATCCGCTCGCGCACCTTGAAGGCCTCGGTGTCCGGGCCGAACGGGAAGGAACGGGTGACGTCGAGCAGCTCGGTCGCCCGACGGGCCGCGGTCGCGTGCAGCCGGGGCGCGGCCAGGTCGCGCTCGACGTGGTCGTTCCCGGTCACAGCTGCTCACCCCGCTGGAACCAGGCGGCCAGCGCGCCGCCGCGGCCGACGGCCCGCAGCCGCCGCTCCACCGCGGCCCGCACCTGCTCCGGGGCCACCACCAGCAACTGGTCGCCGGCCTGCAGCCGCACCAGCGGGGCGACCGGCACCGGCCGCCCGTCCCGCACCAGCAGTGACACCACCGCGGGCGCCGGCAGCCGCAGCTCGTTGACGTACACCCCGTGCATCCGCGAGTCGGGCGGCAGCGTCACCTGCAGCACCGACGCCCCCATCTCCTCCAGCGGCGCCGCGTCCAGCTGCAGTTCCGTCGCCTGCCCGCCCTGCACCACATCGAGCCGGCGGGCCACCCACGGCAGCGTCGTGCCCTGCACCAGCGTGTAGATGACCACCACCACCACGATGACGTTGACCAACTGGTCGGAGTGCTCCCGCCCGAGCATGAGCGGGATCGTGGCCAGCACGATGGGCACCGCGCCGCGCAGCCCCGACCAGGACAGGAACGCCTGCTCCCGCCAGGGCAACCGGAACGGCAACGCCGCGGCGATCACCGAGATCGGCCGGGCCACCAGCAACACCACCAGCCCGATGACCAGGCCCGGGAGCAGCGCCTCGGGCAGCTCGAACGGGTCGACATATAGCCCGAGCATCACGAACAGCCCGATCTGCGCCAGCCATCCCAGACCCTCGGCGAACGACAGGGTGGCCGCCCGGTGCGGCAGCCGGGAGTTGCCCAGCAGCAGCGCGGAGACGTAGACGGCCAGGAAGCCGGACGCGTGCGCCACCTGGCCGAGTGCGTACGCCCCGCCGACGAGGGCGACCACGGCCAGTGGGTACAGGCCGGCCGCGGGGAGCGCGACCCGGCGCAGGCCCCAGGCGCCGACCACTCCGACGGCGACGCCGAGGACCGCTCCGACGACGAGCTCGTAGACCACCAGCAGTGGCGCGGTCCAGGTGATCGGGTCGGTGCCGGCCAAGAGCACCACCGCGATGACCACCGGCGCGTCGTTCAGGCCGGACTCCAGTTCCAGGGCGGCGGCCAGCCGCGACTTCACCCCGACCCCGCGCAGGACCGAGAACACCGCGGCGGCGTCGGTGCTGGACAGCACCGCACCCCAGACCAGGCTGGTGCGCCAGTCGAACCCGAGCAGCAGGTGCACACCGACGGCGACCACGCCGATCGAGACCACCACCGACACGGTGGCCAGCGCCACCCCCAGGCCCAGCGCCGGTCGCACCGTCGACCAGCGGGTGGTCAGGCCGCCCTCGGCCAGGATGAACACCAGCGCGGCCAGCCCGAGCTGCTCGGCCAGCAGGGTGTTGTCGAAGTCGATGCCCAGCCCACCGTTGCCCAGGACCAGACCGATGGCCAGGAAGAGCAGCAGCGACGGCAGCCCGAGCCGGCGGGTCAGGCGCACCACGATCAGGGCGGCGATGAGCACGAGCGAGGACAGTCCGAAGGCGTTCTCGAGCGTGCCGAGGTCCATGTCGATCAGGACCGCTCGGGACGGCCGGCACGCCCGCTCGTCATCGCGGCACCGGAACAGGCGCCATCCCCAGCGCGGCCAGCACCTCCAGCGTCGCCCGCGACCGGTTGAACGTGTAGAAGTGCAGACACGGGGCGCCCTCGGCGAGCAGCCGCTCGCTCATCGCGATCGCGTGCGCCATGCCGAGCTCCCGGCCCGCGACCGGGTCGTCGGCCACGTCCTGCAGCTGGCGGCCCAGCTCGTCCGGCATCGGCTGGCCGGAGAGCTGGGTGATCCGCTGCAGACGGGCGAAGGACACGATCGGCATGATGCCGGGCAGCAGGGGGGCTCTCGCGCCGGCCGCCGCGGCCTTGTCGCGGAGCCGGAGCCAGTCCTCGGCCGAGAAGAGCATCTGGGTGATGGCGTAGTCGGCGCCGGCCGCGATCTTGGCCGCGTAGTGCCGGATGTCGGTCTCCTCGTCGGGCGACCGGGGGTGCATGGCCGGGAACGCCGCCACGCCGACGGAGAAGTCACCGAGGCTGCGCACCAGGCGGACCAGGTCGGCGGCGTACTCGACCCCTGCGGGATGACTCGTCCATGGGCCCAACGGATCCCCCGGCGGATCGCCGCGCAGGGCCAGGATGTTGCGCACGCCGACCGCGGCGTACTCGCCGACGATCTGACGCAGCTCGGCCACGCTGTGCCCGACCGCGGTCAGGTGGGCCACCGGCAGCATCGTGGTGGACGACGCGATCCGCTCGGTGACCCGGATGGTGCGGTCCCGCTGCGAGCCGCCGGCCCCGTAGGTGACCGAGACGAACGCCGGGCGCAGCGGCTCCAGGCGACGCACCGAGTCCCACAGGACCGCTTCCTCGCGGTCGTCCCGGGGCGGCATGAACTCGACCGAGAACTTCTGCCCGGGCGTCTCGAGGCGCTCCCGGACGGTCGTCATGGCTGGAAGCGTAGTGCCGGGCAGACTGTGCCTGTGACGCCAGGGCGGGACGACAAGATCACTGTGCTCGACGCTGCCGTCGACGAGCCCGGCGCCGCTCGGGGCGGTCCCTCGATCGACCGGCTCATCGAGATCGTGCTGGCCGACCGGCGCGGCCGGGTGGTGGCGGTGGACGAACGACTGGCCCCGCTGACCGACCGGCTCATCGCCTTCGTGGCCGGCGGCGGCAAGCGGCTGCGACCCCGGTTCCTGCGGTGCGGATGGCTGGCCGCCGGCACCGGACCGGAACCGGCCGGACTCGGCACGGTGGCGGTCGGACTGGAGCTGCTGCAGGCGTGCGCCCTGCTGCACGACGACGTCATCGACCGGTCCGACACCCGGCGCGGCGCCCCCAGCACCCACCGCGCCGTCGCCGGCGAGCACGCCGCCGCCGGCCTGCTCGGTGATGGCGACCACTTCGGCGTCTCCGCGGCACTGCTGCTCGGCGACCTGGCGCTGGCCTGGGCGGACGACCTGTTCCTGGAGGGCAGCCTGGCCATCGGTCCCGCCGCGGTGGCCGCGGCCGCGCCGGTCTGGCAGGCCATGCGGACCGAGGTGCTCGGCGGGCAGCTCCTCGACCTGCTGGTCACCGCCGCACCCGAAGGTGATCCCGGGCTCGCCGCCGCCGACGCGATGGCCGTGAACCGCTGGAAGACCGCCGCCTACACGGTGGAGCGGCCGTTGCACCTGGGTGCCGCACTGGCCGGGGCCGACCCCGAGTGCGTGGTCGCGCTGCGCCGGTTCGGCGTGGACGTGGGCATCGCCTTCCAACTGCGGGACGACCTGCTCGGGGTCTTCGGCGACCCCGCGGTCACCGGCAAGCCGGCCGGGGACGATCTGCGCGAGGGCAAGCGGACCGTGCTCGTCGCCGATGCCCGGGCCGCCCTCGCCAACGGCGGGGTGGCGTCCGACCCGGACGGTCTGGCCGAACTGGAGGCCGGGCTGGGTGCGGCGGGCGCCGACACCGAGCGGCTGGCCGCGATCGTGCACGCCTCCGGGGCGCCGCAGCGGATCGAGTCGCAGATCGCCCGGCTGGGCGAGTCGGCCGCCGCCACCCTGGACACGGCCGGCGCCGACGGCCGGCCGGTGCTGGCCGAGCCGGCCCGGGACGAGCTGCGGGAGCTGCTGCGCCGGGCCACCGACCGACGCGCCTAGAACCCCGCCGCCAGGAATCTGCGGCTAGAACCCGGCGGCCTGGGCCCGGCGGTGCACCTCCCGGCCACGGTTCTCCCGCAGCGCGTCGATCGGGCGGCCGGGCAGCGACTCGTCCGGGGTGTGCAGCCAGCCGATGATCTCCTCGTCGGAGAACCCGGCGTCGGACAGCAGCGTGATGGTGCCCGGCAGGCCCTTGACCACCACCCCGTCGACCACGGAGCCGGCCGGGACGGACAGCACCCCGTCCACCCGCACCGCGAGCAGGGTGCGCTCCCTGATGAGCTGGTGGACCTTGGTGACGACCAGCCCCAGCCGCTCGGCGACCGCCGGAACGGAGATGGGATCCCAGCTCGGGCTGGGCGTGGGCGCTCCCTCGGGAGCGTCAGAGGACTCGGGATCAGCCGACGGACCGGCGGACTGCGCGTTCGACACGCCCTCCAGCCTGCCATCCACCTGACAGAATGATCGGTCAGGGCAGCGGACGGGCCGGGGGTCGGCCGGTCGGACCGGGTGGGACGGTGCTGCGGATCGGGGGTGGGGCGGTGGACGGGGTGACCGTGCGCGCGTCCGGCACGCCGCGCGATCTGCTGGGCCGGGTGCTGGACGGCCGGTACCGGTTGACCGGACTGATCGCCCGCGGCGGCATGTCCGCGGTGTTCCGGGCGATCGACACCCGCCTGGACCGGGACGTCGCGGTCAAGGTGATGAACCCCCACTACAGCGCGGACCCGGCGTTCGTCGCCCGGTTCGAGCGGGAGGCCCGGCTGGCCGCCCGGCTCCGGCACCCCGGCGTCGTGGCGGTGTACGACCAGGGCCAGGACGGCGACGGCGCCCGGGCGGTGGCGTACCTGGTCATGGAACTGGTGCACGGCGGCACGCTGCGCGCCCTGCTGGCCGAGCGGGGCCGGCTCAGCGTCGGCGAGACCGTGGCCGTGCTGGAGCCGCTGCTGCAGGGTCTGGGCGCGGCGCACGCGGCCGGCCTGGTGCACCGGGACGTCAAACCGGAGAACGTGCTGCTCGACACCGGTGACCCGACCCGTGCCCAGCCGCACCCGGTCGAGGTGAAACTGGCCGACTTCGGCCTGGTCCGCGCGGTCACCGGTGGTACCCAGTCGGGCACCGTCACCGGGAACGTCATCCTGGGCACCGTCGCGTACCTGTCCCCCGAGCAGGTGGAGACCGGCGCGGCCGACGCCCGGTCCGACGTGTACTCGGTCGGCATCCTGGCCTTCGAGATGCTCACCGGAGCACCGCCGTTCGTCGGCGACAGCCCGATGTCGGTGGCCTACCAGCACGTGCACTCCGACGTGCCGCGGGTCAGCGAGGTGCGACCCGACCTGCTCGCCGCGGGTCTGCCGCCGGAGCTCGACGACCTGCTCTACGCGGCCACCAGCCGGGATCCGCGGGACCGGCCCACCGATGCCGGGGAGTTCCTGGCCTCGCTGGTCGAGCTGCGCCGCGACGCCGGGCTGTGGCTGCCGCCGGTGCCGGTGCCGAGCGCCGACCCGGTGGACCGTCCGGCTCCGGCGGCGCGCGCCGCCGCGACCCGCCGGGTCGATCGACCCGTCGCGCCGCCGACCGACGACGACGCGACCGGCGCCGACCCGGCCCCCCACCTGGACCCGCAACCGGATCCCGGCGCGACGACCCTGCACACCCGGGTGCAGCCGCGGGCCGATCAGCCCGCCGTCCCGGACACCGCCGCCGAGCCCCGCCCGGACGTGCTGGGCCGGTCCGGCTCACCGCAGGTGCGGCTGCGCCGCTGGCTCGTTGCCGTCGTGGTGGTGCTGCTGGTCGCCGCCGCGGCCGCCGCGGGCGGCTGGTGGCTGGGCGGCCGCTGGGCTGCGGTGCCGGTGACCGTCGGGCTCACCCAACACGACGCCGAGGACCGCATCCGGGACGCCGGCCTGGTCCCGGTGGTGCACACGGCCGTCGACGACGCGCCGGCCGGCACCGTCACCGGCGTGCACCCGGCCGCGGGCGAGCGGCAGCTGCGAGGCTCACCGGTCGAGCTCGACGTGTCGGCCGGCCCCCCGGTGCCGGTGCCGGCGGTCACCGGCAAGTCGGCCGAGGACGCGCAGAACGCCCTGGTCGCCGCCGGGTTCGCCCCGGCCCCCACGGTGCAGCGGTTCACCGCGACGGCGGAGGCGGGCACCGTGCTGGGCACCGAACCGGCCCGGGGCGTGGACCGGCCGCGCGGCAGCACCGTCGCCCTGGTGGTGGCCACGTCCGTCACCGTCCCGGCCGTCACCGGCGCCGACCTGGACGACGCCCGTGACCGGCTGCTGGCCGCCGGGTTGCGGGTCGAGTTCGGCGAGCCGGAGTTCGACGCCGACGTGGCCGGCGGCGCGGTGGTCCGCAGCGTCCCGGCCGCCGGCACCCGGCTCGATCCGGGCGTGCCGGGCGACCTGCTCGTCACCCTGGTCCCGTCCAGCGCCGTGACGGTGCCCGACCTCACCGACGGCACGGTGGCCGAGGCCCGGAACCGGGTCACCGCGCTCGGGCTGCAGCTGCGGGCCAGCAAGACGATCGGCTGGGGCAGCGTCGATCAGTCCGGCGTGGACAGCCAGTCCCCCGCGCCGGGCACCCGCCTGGCCCCGGGCTCGACGGTGTCCGTCTCGGCCTGGTGGTGATCCGGCCGACCCCGACGACGGATCGGCGGGGCGGGCCGGCCTCCCGTCAGGTGCGGAGCATCTCCGCGATGAGGAACGCCAGCTCCAGCGACTGCTGGGTGTTCAGCCGCGGATCACACGCCGTCTCGTAGCGACCGGCCAGATCCAGGTCGGAGATCTCCTGGGCGCCACCCAGACACTCCGTCACGTCCTCGCCGGTGAACTCCAGGTGGATGCCTCCCGGATGGGTGCCCAGCTCGTGGTGCACCTCGAAGAAGCCCTGCACCTCGTCGACGATCCGGTCGAAGTGCCGCGTCTTGTAGCCGGTCGACGACTCCTGGGTGTTCCCGTGCATCGGGTCGCACTGCCAGATGACCTTGTGCCCGGACGCCTCGACCTTCTCCACGATGGCCGGCAGCACGTCGCGCACCTTGCCGTTGCCCATCCGCGAGATGAGCGTGAGCCGGCCCGGGGTGTTGTGCGGATCGAGCCGCTCCACGTACTCCACCGCCAGTTCCGGCGACGTGGTCGGCCCGATCTTCACGCCGATCGGGTTGGTCAGCACCTCGGCGAACGCGATGTGCGCGCCGTCCAGCTGCCGGGTGCGCTCGCCGACCCACAGGAAGTGGCCGGACAGGTCGTACAGCTTGGGCTCGGCCACCGCCGGGCGGTCGGGCGGGCCCGCCACCGTGCTGGCCGCGCTGTCCAGCCGCAGCATGGCGCGCTCGTAGTCGAGCAGCAGCGCCTCGTGCGAGGAGAAGATCTCCACCTCGTGCAGGCTGTGCGAGTCGACCCCACAGGCCTCCATGAAGCGCAGCGCGCGGTCGATCTCGCCGGCCACCCGCTCGTACCGCTCGCCGGCACGGGAGGTGCGGACGAACTCACGGTTCCACTCGTGCACCTTGGTCAGGTCGGCCATGCCGGTGCTGGTGATGGCCCGCATCAGGTTCATCGCCGCGGCCGAGTTGGCGTACGCCCGGACCATCCGGGCCGGGTCGGCGACCCGCGCTTCGGGCGTGGTGGCCAGCGAGTTGACGATGTCACCGCGGTAGGACGGCAGGCCGAGCGCGTCGGTGTCCGACGAACGCGGCTTGGCGTACTGCCCAGCGAGCCGGGCCACCTTCACCACCGGCATCGACGCGCCGTAGGTGAGCACGACCGCCATCTGCAGCAGGGTGCGGATGTTGGCCCGGATGTGCGGCTCGGTGTTGTCGGCGAACGTCTCCGCGCAGTCACCGCCCTGCAGCAGGAACGCCTCGCCGCGGGCCACCGCGGCCAGCTTCTCGGACAGCCGGTCGACCTCGCCGGGCACGGTGACCGGCGGGACCGCCTCCAGCACGGTGCGGACCGAGCGGACCACGTCGGCGTCGGGCCACGCGGGCTGCTGGGCGGCCGGACGCGACAGGGCGTCGTCCAGTCGCGCACGCAGGCCCGCCGGCAACGGCGGCAGTGTGGGCAGGTCGGCCTCGCGGAAATCGAGATTCCACTTCACGCGTACAGACTAGGCACTGCTCACGCCGGCCCCGACCACGTCCTGAGCACGCTGCCAGCGCTGGAAGCCCAACCGGGCATCGGCCAGCGCGTCGTGCCGGTCCGCGCCCGGCCCGGGGATGGGCGGGCACCCGGCCGCCTCCCAGTGCTGACGGATCTCCCGGGTCAGCCTGGGCACCACCGCCGGCAGATCCGTCATGGCCCCCCACAACTGGGCCAGCACCACGTGGTCGTAGGCCGCGTACCAGGCCCACAGCTCCACCGGCAGTCCCGGCGCGGTGAAGAACTCCAGCAGCTCGTCACGGATCCGGGTGCGCGACCGCCAGGCCTTGTCGGCCGGCGAGGGCAGCTTGTCCAGCACGTGCCGGCGCACCCACGGATTGGCCCGAGCCGGGTCGAACTCGGTGGACACGGCGTAGTACTCGCGGCCGTCCTCGGCGACGACACCGATCGAGACCAGCTCGATCGTCCGGCCGTCCTCGATGAACTCGCAGTCGTAGAAGTAGCGCGCCACCCGCTCCGGCGGCGCCAGCGGAGGACTCACCCGGCCTTGCTCCGCGGCAGCCGCGTGACGGTGCCCGGACCACGGCCCTCGGCCGGCAGCGGACGGAGCTCGGGGCGACGGGACAGCCGCAGGCGCTGGGCCAGCCGGCGCAGCGCGGACGGGCGGGCGGCCGGCAGCTGCCGAGGGGCGCTGCGCGGCCGGGTGCCGTTGGCGATCTCCTCCTTGGCCTTGGCCGCGTAGACGTCGACGTACTCCTGCCCGGACATCTCCATCAGCCGGTACATGATCTCGTCGGTCATCGAACGCTCGACGAACCGGTCGCCGGCCATGCCCTCGTAGCGCGAGAAGTCCAGCGGGCGGCCGACGATCATGGTGATCTTGTGCGGGCGCCAGACCTTGGAGCCGATCGGGTTGACCTTGTCGGTGCCCAGCATGACGATCGGGACGACCGGGACGCCGGCCTCCAGCGCCATCCGCGCAACGCCGGTCTTGCCCTTGTACAGCCGGCCGTCGGGCGACCGGGTGCCCTCGGGATAGATGCCCAGCAGCTCACCGTCCCGCAGCAGCCGGATGCCGGTGTCCAGCGCGGCGCGGGCGGCGGAGGCGCCGCTGCGATCGACCGGGACCTGGCCGATGCCGGTGAAGAAGAACTTCTTGATCCGGCCCTTGAGACCACGCTCGGTGAAGTACTCGCTCTTGGCCAGGTACGACACCCGGCGCTTGAGATACAGCGGGGTGAAGAAGCTGTCGGCCACGGACACGTGGTTGCCGGCCAGGATGGCGCCGCCGGTCTCCGGAACGTACTCGGCACCGATCACCGTCGCCGGGAAGGAGACCCGCAACAGCGGACCGATCAGGACGTACTTGCACAGCGCGTACAGCACCGGACGCTCCTTGCTTCCCCGACGATGGGGACACGCTACGCCGGTCGGACGCCCGCGGGCAGCAATGGGACCATGGACAGCATGCCTGTCGCGCCGCCCCCGGGACCCCCCGGCGACCACGACTCCGAGTGGGACCCCGACCGGGATCCTGCTCGATGGCCGGACGGCGACCTCGGGCCGGGCCGCGACGCCGACCACGATCGTCCCGGCGATCGTCCCTGCGATGAGCCCGGCGACACGTCCGTCCGGCCCGGCTCGCCGGGTGGTGAGGATCCTGACATCGACGCCGAGATCGACGCCCAGTTCGCCGCCATCGTCGCGCGGTTCCACGACCGACCGACGCGCCGGACCGCCCACCCGGACGGCTCCGGCGGACCGTGGGACGCCGGACCGCCCGGACCGACCGGACCGGCCGGATCCGCCGGTGGTGGGCCGTGGCCGACCCCCGCGGCCGGGCCCCGTCGCCCACCGCCGGCGCCGCGCCATCTCGGCGGGACACCCGGGGACCTGGACGATCCCGGCGACGCGTCCTCGCGCGCGGCTCGCGCCGAGCGCCGGCGGCTGCGCCGGCTGGAACGCGAGCTGGAGCTCGAGGCGTTCACCGCCGAGCGGGCGCGGCAGGAGGCCGAGCGGGCCGCTGACACGGACCACTTCGAACCGCCGCCACCCCCACCGCTGCCCCATCCGGCCCCTCGCACGGCGGCCGCGCTGCTGGCCATCGCGGCCGGGCTCGTCCTGGTCATCTGGCCGTCCCTGCTGCCGATCGACGCCGTCATCCGGCTGGTGCTGGCGGTGGCCCTCGTGCTCGGCGGCGGCGGCTGGCTGATCTTCGGCCCGCGCCGGCGTCGAGGGCCGGACGACTCCCCCGACGGCGCCGAGGTCTGATTCCGGCTCAGCGTCCGGTGGTCCCGGCCCGGCCGTTCCCCGCGCCGGCCACCGCCCGGCCGGGCGGCTCGTGCAGCGACTGCTCGGCCAGCCAGGCCGCCCCCAGGAGTCCCGCTCCGCCACCGAACCGTGCCACCCGCACCTCCGGCAACGCCCGGTGGGCGGACCCGGTGACCATGCTGCCGAACCCCGCCACCGCGTCCGGCAGGAACGCCTCGGCGGAGCGGGACACCCCACCCCCGATGGCCACCACGTCGGGATCCAGCACGTCCGCGACCAGGGCCAGGCCGCGGGCCAGCCACCCGGCCAGGTCGGCCATGGCCGCCACCGCGACCGGATCGCCCTGGGCCGCGGCCAGCGCGACCAGGCTGCCGGTCAGCCCGTCCGGGCCCTCCGGGACCAGCGACCGCAGCACCGGGGCGTCCTGCTGCGCCCACAGCTCGCCCGCGGTGGTGGCCAGCGCGGTGCCCGAGCAGTAGCGCTCCCAGCAGCCGCGCTTGCCGCACGCGCACGGTCGCCCGTCCGGCACCACGGTGAGGTGGCCGAGCTCCGGGGCCACGCCGTGGGCGCCCCGGTAGATGGTGCCGTCGACCACGAGGCCGGCGCCGATGCCGGTGCCCAGTGCGATGAGCAGCCCGACCCGGGCGCCGGCCAGCGCGCCCGATCGGTACTCGGCCCAGGCCGCGGCGTTGACGTCGTGATCCATGACCACCGGCACGCCCACCCGCCGGGCGATGACCTCGGGCACCGGCGCGGCCCGCCAGGCCAGGTGCGGCGCGAACAGCACGGTGGTGCGGTCGCGGTCCAGGAAGCCGGCCACGGCCAGCCCCACCGCCCCGACCGGCGCCGTCCCGCGGAACCGGGGGGCCAGCCGGCCGACCAGGTCGACGATCACGTCCTCGGTCGCGGCGACCGTGCTGGGCGTGGCCGCCCGGGCCTGGTCGAGCACGGCGCCGTCCGCGTCGACGACCCCGGCGCGGACCGAGGTACCGCCGATGTCGATCCCGATGGTGGTGCGGCCCACCGGGTCCGGGGTGCGGTCGGGATCGGGGTCCGTGTCCGGTGCCGCGGCGGGTGCGCCCGTGCCGGTGCGCCGGGCGACGCGGGTCATGTGCCTTCGACCCGGGTCCGCAGCGCCTTCAGTGCGGTGTCCATGATGACCTTCTCGGCCTTGCGGCGCAGCGGACCGATCATCGGGATGGTCAGCTCGACGGCCAATGAGTAGGTCACCACCGTGCTCGGTGCCGGACCCGGCCCGGGTCGCAGCACGTACGACCCCTGCTGCGACTTCTGCAGCTGCCCGGAGACCAGCTGCCAGGAGACGGCCAAGCCGTCCGGCGCCCACCGGTAGGACAGCTCGTAGGTGTCCCGGATGGGCCCGGCGTCCATCGAGAAGCGCACCCGGTCAGCCCGGCCGTCCGCGCCCGGTCGGGTGACCTCCACCGCCTTCACCTGCCCGGCCCACTGCGGGTAGGCCGGGAAGTCGGCGATCACCGCCATGATCGCCGCCGGCTCGGCGGCCATGGTCAGCGACTGGGTGGAGGGTTCGGGCATGGGAGCAGGCTACCCAGCAGCGGCGATGCCCGACCGGTGCCCGGACGCACCGCCGCTCGGCGCGCCGACCGGATGCCCGGGCGCCCTCACCACTGCATCTCGAAGGCGTCCGGGAAACGCTGGAAGTGCCCGACGTTCACGCACTCGGTGCGGCCCCGGCGGATGCGGCGGGCCAGTGGCTGGTGCACGTGCCCGAACACCGCCAGCTCGGGCTGGTGGGCATCGATCGCCTCGATCAGTCCCGGCCCGAACATCTCCAACCGCGCCGGGACGGTGTCGTAGCGCAACCGGGGCACGTCCGGCGGCACGTGGCTGCACAGCACGTCGACCGGCCCCAGGCGGTCCAGCGACGCCCGGAAGTCCCGCGCGTCACGGACGTACGGCCGCCACGGGCCGGTCGACGGGCGCAGCTGCACCCCGGGCCGGGTCGACCCACCCGCGACGAATCCCAGTGTCCGGCCGCCGATCTCGAGGACGGTGCCGTCCAGGTCGGGCCACCGGTCGCCGACCACCTGACGCCACACCGACTCGACGTCGACGTTGCCGAGGATCACGGCGGCGTCCTGCGGCAGGATCCGGGTGACCTGCTCGTACCGGCCGGTGACCACCTCGGTGAGCGTGCCCACCGGATCGGCCAGTGTCTCCCAGAGATCCCGGTTGTAGGCGTGCAGCTCCATGAAGTCGCCGTTGGCCCGCAGCGTGGTGAAGGTCCGGATCCGGTCGGCGCCGAAGATGCTGCCCAGGATGCCGTTGCCCGGCTCGTGGTAGTCGACGTAGTCCAGCAGGTCGCCGAGCACGACCAACCGCTCGGCCCGCTCGGCGATCCTGGCCAGACCGTCGTAGTTGCCGTGCACGTCCGAGACGAAGCTGACCCGCATGGGATCAGGCTAGTTCCAGGCCGGTTCCCGGCCGACGCCGCGATCAGCCCGACCCGGACCCGCGGCCGTCACCGACCAGCAGGCGGGTGAGGGTGTCCCCCGAAGCTGCCCAGGTCCAGGTCTCCGACACCCAGTCGCGTCCGGCCCGGCCCAGCCGTCGGGCGCGCAGTGGATCGCGCAGCACCGTCGCGGCCGCTTGGGCGACCGCTCCCGGGTCACGCCCGTCGACCACCTCGCCGGTCCGGCCGGGTCGCACGGTCTCCGGGGCTCCACCCGAGTTCCCGGCCAGCACCGGCAGTTCCGCGGCCGAGGCCTCGAGGAAGACGATGCCCAGGCCCTCGACGTCCAGCCCGCCACCGCGGGTCCGGCACGGCATGGCGAAGACGTCGCCGGCGCCGTAGTGGGCCGGGAGCTCCTCCGCCGGAACGGATCCGGTGAACACCACCCGGTCGGCGACGCCGAGCCGTTCGGCCAACGTCGCGAGCCGGCCGGAGATGCGGCCGTCCCCGACGATGAGCAGCCGCACCTCCGGCACCGCCGCCGTCAACGCGGGCATCGCCCGGATCAACGTGTCCTGCCCCTTGCGCGGGACCAGCCGGGAGACGCACACCACCACCGGGGCGTCCCCGAGCCCGTGCCGCCCCCGAATTGCGGCACGGGCCCGGGGATCCGGGGTGAAGCGCTGCGCGTCCACCCCCGGGGGGAGGTACTCCAGCGCGGCCTGCGGGCCGAACGCGGCGGCCACCCGGGAGCGCGCGTACCGGCTCACGAAGGTGACCACGTCCACGGTGGACCCGATGCGTCGCAGGGCTTGTCGCCCGACCGGCACCATCGACCAGCCGACCTCGTGGCCGTGCGTGCTGGCCACCACCCGGCGCACGCCGTGCCGTCGCAGACCCGGCGTCAGCAGCGCCAGCGGCGCTGCGGCACCGAACCAGACGCTGCCGATCCGGTGCTCGTCGATCAGCTCGGCCGCCCGTCGGTGCACCGACGGCACCGGCAGCATCAGCGAGGTCGGGTGCCGGTGGACCGGGTACGGCTGGTGGGCATCGAACTCCGCCGCTCCCGGCCAGGCCGGCGCGTACACGCGCAGGCTGCCGGCCGGGAGCAACCCGGCGAGTCGGTGCACGTACGACTGGATCCCACCCGTGCGTGGCGGGAAGTCGTTGGTGACCAGCAGGATCCGATCGGATCCAGCCGACTGGGGAGACACGGCGGCGCCGCTCGGCCGACCGGATCAGCCGGTGACGCGGTGTCCCGTCGGGTTGGGGCCACCGCCGGCGACGGTGGTCACGTAGACCGGCTTGGACGAGGTCGATGCGTGCACGATCTGCCCATTGCCGATGTACATGCCGACGTGGCTCACCGGCGAGTAGTAGGTGACCAGGTCGCCCGGCTGCAGCTGGCTCAGCGGCACGCTCGGCAGTCCGGCCTGCGCCCGTGAGGTGCGCGGGATGGTGACACCGGCCTGGGCCCAGGCCCAGGAGGTCAGCCCGGAGCAGTCGAACGAGTTCGGGCCGGCGGCGCCGTAGACGTACCTGCTGCCGACCTTGGACAGGGCGGCGGCCACGGCAGCCTGGGCCTTGGAGCTGCCGGCCGGGGCGGCGGCGGGCGCGGCGGCGGCCGGAGCCGGGGCGGCGCTCGACGGCGCCGCGGCGGGAGCGGCCGCCGGGACGGGAGCTGCCGCGGCGAGCGGCTCGGTCCGGGTGGACCGGTCGGCGCGGGCTGGGGCCGCGGCGGCGGCCTCGGTGGCGGTGGCCTGGGCGACCTGCGCTGCGGCGGCCTCGTTCTCGGCCGCGACCCGGGCCTCCTCGGCAGCCAGGGCGGCTTCCCGCTCCTGCTCCGAGAGCTGCTCGTACAGGCGCTCGTACTCGGCGACCTGGGCGTCCAGCTGGACCTTGCGGGCGCTGGCGTCAGCCACGGCGTCGTCGGCGGCGACCTTGCTCGCCTCGGCCTCGCTCTTGGCCGCGGCGGCGGTGGTCGCGGCGGCGTCCGCCTCGGCCTTGGCCTGGGCGGCGGCCTCCTTGGCGGCGAAGGCCTCGGTCAGGGTGGCCTGCGAGTCCTTGGCCACCCGGTCCAGCGAGGTGGCCTGGTCCAGGAAGTCGTCCGCGGACTCGGCGGTGAGCAGCGCGCTCACCTCGTTCAGCCGGGCACCCCGGAAGCTGGCGTTGGCGAACTTGTCGACCTTGCCCTGGAACTCGGCGGCGGCGGCGTCGGCGACGGTGACCTGCTCGCCGGCCACGGTGGCCTCGGAGCTGGCCTGCTCGGCGGCAGCGGCAGCGTCCGCGGCCGCGGTCGCGGCATCGGCGGCGGCCTGCTGGGCCTCCAGCACGTCCTCGTTGAGGATCTCGGCCTGACGCTCGGCGTCCAGCCAGGCCTGCTTCGCCTGCTCGGACGTGCTCGGCGTCGGCCCGTCCACAGGATCGGCCGACGCGGTCATCGGCAGCAGCGCGGTGGCCAGCACGACGGCGGACCCGGCGATCAGCGCCCGCGCCCGGCGCGGCCGGGAACCGGTCGGGACACTGGAGGAGAGACGGACTCGAGGTCCCAACGCAGCCGTGCCTTTCTCTTGCCGCCTACCGGGTTAGCTGACGGATTCGGGCCGAGAAAAGCCCTACCCACACCCGGTTCCGGGCACGCGTCAGCGCACCCGTTCCACGGTGATGGGATTCACCCCAACGAACCTGGGTCCCCGGCTCGACGCCCCGGCAGACTGCGGGTGCACCGACTCGGCGGTCGACCTCTGGGCCTCCAGGAGCGGCGGCCCGACGCAAGGTCTCGAACAGGTTACGAGACGGACACGCGCGAGTCCAGCGCAGGTTGCGTCCGGCGGTCAGTGGGAAGGGTGTGCTGTCCGTCACCCCGCCGCTGGACCGTCCCCCACCTGGACCGACCGGGTGATCACGGCCCCGCACGGCGGCACGTGGCGCTGCTCACGCGGCGTGTCGGTCGGGTCATCGACGTCGACGATCCACCGGATGGACGAGTCCGGTGATCGTCCGGACGGATGATCACCGGGAGGTCCGCCGGTCCTCATCCGGCGTGCCGGACGGCCGGCCGGCCCCCCTGATCGACCGGACGGACGAGTCGCAACGGCGGCACCAGTCCAGACCCGGCCAGCACCCCCAGCGCTGCCCGTTCCGTCTCGTCCCAGGCCACCCCCTCCGGGGGCGCCCCGAGCAGGACGGTGACCACGCACCCGGTGCACGCCGCCCCACGCACCGTGCAGGTGCCGCAGTCGACGTGCACCGGCTCGGCCCCGGCCGACGGACCGACCGGACCCGCCGCCTGCCCGTCCCCGTCCCACGCATCGCTGCGGGCACCGCCCCACACACCGCCCATGGCTCGAACTCCCTCCCTGACGCCGACCCCTGGACGAGTCACCACCGCTCATCCGCCGGACGTCGCGGACGCTAGGCGGTACCCCCGACAACCAGCCTCCGGTCCCCGTTCCCGGACCGTCCCGACCCCCTCGGCACGCCCGCCGGACCCCGGATCCCCGGCACTGTCGGTGTGCCCGCCTAGCGTCCGCGACGTGCTCCGTCCCGCCCTGCTCGACCGGCGACCGATCGCTCCCGCCCGCACGTCCCGGGCAGGAGCGGTCGGCGCGCCGCCGGTGCAGCCGAGTTTCGCCGACCTCGACCCACCACTGCGCGAGACCACGTTCGTCGTGGTCGATCTGGAGACGACCGGCGGCTCGGCCGAGACGGACGCCATCACCGAGATCGGCGCGGTCAAGGTCCGCGGCGGCGCGGTGCTGGGCGAGTTCGCCACCCTGGTCGATCCGGGTCGGTCCGTGCCCCCGCAGATCACCATGCTCACCGGCATCAGCGACGCCATGCTGCTCGACGCCCCCCGGATCGAGCAGGTGCTGCCGGCGTTCCTGGAGTTCGCCCGCGGGGCGGTGCTGGTCGCCCACAACGCCCGCTTCGACGTCGGGTTCCTCAAGGCGGCGTGCCGGCGGATGCAGGTACCGTGGCCGGCCGCCCCGGTGGTGGACACCGTGCGGGTGGCCCGGGCGGCCCTGAGCAAGGCGGAGGCCCCCTCGGTCAAGCTCTCAGCGCTGGCCCGGATCTTCGCGAGCACCGTGCAGCCCGACCACCGCGCGCTCACCGACGCCCGGGCCACCGTGCAGGTGCTGCACGGGCTGCTGGAACGGCTCGGATCGCTGGGTGTGCACACGTTGCCCGAGCTGCAGGACGCGTCCAGGGACGTCGACCCGGCCCGCCGCCGCAAGCACACCCTGGCCGACCACCTCCCGGCCGCCCCCGGCGTCTACCTGTTCCGCGGGCCCGGCGATCAGGTGCTCTACGTCGGCACCTCAGGCAACCTGCGGCACCGGGTCCGCTCCTACTTCTCCGCGGCCGAGCAGCGCGACCGCATCAAGCGCATGGTGCTGCTGGCCGAGCGGGTCGACCACGTGCAGTGCGCCCATGCGCTCGAGGCCGAGGTGCGTGAGCAACGACTCATCGCCGCCCACCAGCCGCCGTACAACCGGCGGTCGCGCGCGCCGGACAAGGCGTCGTGGATCGTGCTGACCGACGAGGCATTCCCCCGGCTCAGCATCGTCAGCCGCCCGGGCCGGCATCCGCCGGAGCACTGTCTGGGTCCGTTCTCCAGCCGGGTGCGGGCCCAGGCTGCGGTGGAGGCGCTGCAGGACGCGGTCCCGGTCCGGCGGTGCACCATCCGGATCCGGCGCGTCGCCCCGCAGGGCACCGCGTGCGCACTGGCCGAGCTGGGCCGCTGCGGCGCGCCCTGCTCGGGGCGCGAACCGGTGGACGACTACGCCGCGCACGTGGCCCGCATCCGCGCGTTGATCCGGGGCGAGTCCGACGAGGTGCTGCAGACCCTGCTGGACCGGCTCACGGTGCTGGCCGCGTCCGGTCGGTTCGACCGCGCCGCCGCGCTGCGGGACCGGCTCTCCGCGCTGGTCGAGGCGGTCGACCGCGGGCAGCGGCTGCGGGACCTGGCCGGCATCGCCGAACTGGTGGTGGCCCAGGCGGACGGCTCCGGCGGCTGGCACCTGGCCGTGGTCCGGCACGGCCGGTTCGTGGCCGGCGGCTCGGCGCCGCGCGGCATCGACCCGATGCCGGTGGTCGATCTGCTGGTGGCGTCCGCGGAGACGGTGCTGCCGGGGACCGGGCCGTTGCCGGCGGCCAGTGCCGAGGAGACCGGCACCGTGCTGCGCTGGATGGCCCGGCCCGGCACCCGACTGGTCCGGACCAGCGCCCCGTGGTCCACTCCCCGGTTCGCCGCGGCCCGTTGGCGGTCATACGTCGAGGCGGCCGGACTGGCGCGCCGCCAGCTGCTGGACCACTGGTGACCCCGGCCGACCCCGCTGGTCGGCCTACGATCCGAACGCGCGGGTGATCGGCCTGCGCGGCGAGCGCAGCACCGAGCAGCCGGGAGGCAACCGTGGTCACCGCCATCGTGCTCATCGACGTCGAGTCGTCCGCGATCCCGGAGGCGGCGCAGGCCATCGCCGACCTCCCGGGCGTCGACCAGGTCTACTCGTGCGCCGGCGACGTCGACCTGGTGGCCATCACCCACGCCGCCGACCACGAGCAGATCGCGGACCTGGTGCCGGGCCACATCTCCAAGGTGCCCGGCGTGCTGCGCACGGTCACCCACATCGCGTTCCGCTCCTACTCGCAGCGGGACGCCGACGACGCCTTCTCCATCGGCTCCGGCGCCTGACGGCGCCCGACCAAGGCTGACCGGCGGGCTCAGCCGGCCTGGGCGCCGAACGCCACCCAGCGCTGCACCAGCGTCGCCGCGGCCCCGGTGTCCAGCGCGGTGGCCGCGCGCTCGATGCCGGCGGCCAGGTCGGCGTCCAGGTCACCGGTCAGCCCGCGGTGCGCGGCCAGCGCGGCGCCCGCGTTCAGCACGACGGCGTCCCGCACCGGACCGTGGGCGCCGTCGAACAACGCCCGGGCCACGGCCAGGTTCTCGGTGGCGTCGCCGCCCCGCAGGTCCTCCGCCCGGCTGACCGGGAGACCGAGGCGCTGCGGATCGACCACGGCCCGCTCCACGGTGCGGTCGCGGACCATCCAGACGGTGCTGGTCGTCGTGGTGGTCAGTTCGTCCAGGCCGTCGTCGCCGCGGAAGACCAGGACGTCGACGCCCCCGTCCTGGTCACCACCGCTCACCTGCCGGCCGGCGAACACCTCGGCGAGCACCGGCGCCATGGCCGCGGTGCCACACCCGATCGCTCCGGCCGCCGGCTGCGCCGGATTGGTCAGCGGCCCCAGGAAGTTGAAGACGGTGGGCACGCCCAGCTCGCGCCGCGGCACCGCGGCGTGCCGGTAGGACGGGTGGTACACGGGCGCGAAGCAGAATCCGATGCCGACCTCGGCCACCGACGCCTGCACGTGCTCGGCCCCGGCCGACACGGCCACGCCCATGGCCTCCAGCAGATCGGCCGCGCCGCACTTGCTCGAGGCCGCCCGGTTGCCGTGCTTGACCACCGGAGCCCCCGCGGCCGCGGTGACCACCGCGGCCATGGTGGAGATGTTCACCGTGTTGGCCCGGTCGCCGCCGGTGCCGACGATGTCGACCGCCCGGTGCGGGACGTGCACCCGGACGGCGTGGTCGAGCATGCTCTCGGCCAGCGCGGCCACCTCGACCGGCGTGGACCCCTTGGCCCGCAGTGCGACGGCGAACCCGGCCAGCTGGGCGGCGGTCGCGTCGCCGCCCAGGATGCGGTCCATCACCCAGCGGGACTGCTCTCGGTCCAGGTCCTGACCGTCCAGCAGGCGAGTCAGGACCCCGGGCCAGGTGATCACCGGACCGGCGGCGGGAGCGGGGACGGACGCGGTCCGGCCCGTCACAGCGCGGGTTCGGGCGCCGGCGTCCCGGCCGCGACCCGACGGAGCGTCTCGGCCACGGTCTGGGCCGCGGTCACCGGGTCGAGCGGGTGCATGACCACCGCGTCGGCGCCCGCCCAGGTGGCCAGCCAGCGGTCGGCGGCCCGGCGCACCACCAGCACCACCGGCGGCATGGCTCCGCCGTGCCGCCCGGTCTCCAGGTGCAGCTGCCGGCTGATGCCGATGCCGCCGGTCGGCTGCGCCTCGGCGTCCAGCACCAGCAGGTCGACCTCCCGGCCGTCCACCGCGACCAGGACGTCGGCCACTCCCGCGGCCTCCTGGTACCGGATGGTGCCCACGTCGGGCGCCGGCCGGCTCCCGATGGCGTTCATGATCTGCTCGCGGACCTCGGCGCGGTGGCTGTAGACCAGCACCCGCCGGTGGCCCGCGTCGTCCGCACCGGTCATGCGCCGATGGTAGGCCAGCCGTCCCACCCCGGCCCTGCGGACCGCGCCCACTCCGGTGCGGCACGCCGGGCACATCATTTTCGACACATTGTCGAACAAGTTCCCATGCCCTGATCAGGGCAGACGCACGCGGCTCCCAGTCCCGACACAGATCGTTGCCATCCCACGGGCGCGTCACGCCCCGGCGCAGTTCATAATCGGCACGTGACGACAGCGACGAGCCCGCCGAGCAGCTCCTCCTTCAGCTCACGCATCCACACGCTGAACCGGCCGAACATGGTCAGCATCGGCACGATCGTGTGGCTGTCCAGCGAGCTGATGTTCTTCGCCGGGTTGTTCGGCATCTACTTCACCGCCCGCGCGACCAACGTCGGTGAGTGGCCGCCGCCCCCCACCGAGCTGGACATCCCCTACGCCGTGGTCTTCACGACCATCCTGGTCGCGTCGTCCTTCACGTGCCAGATGGGCGTGTTCGCCGCGGAGCAGGGCGACGTGTTCGGCCTCCGCCGGTGGTACATCGTCAGCTTCATCATGGGGCTGATCTTCGTGCTCGGGCAGGCGAACGAGTACCACACCCTGGTGACGCACCACGACACCACGCTGTCGTCGTCGGCGTACGGGACGGTCTTCTACCTGACCACCGGCTTCCACGGGCTGCACGTGATCGGCGGGCTGATCGCGTTCATCCTGATCATCGTCAGGTCCAAGATCAGCAAGTTCACCCCGGCCCAGGCCAACGGCGCGATCGTCGTCTCGTACTACTGGCACTTCGTCGACATCGTCTGGATCGGTCTGTTCGCGACCATCTACATCATCCGATGAACGCATCCGGAACGACCGCCGTCACCGGTACCCACGGGTAGCTGATGGCCCGCCGCCGCACCCCACCCCTGTCGTCCGATCCCGGAAGCCAACCGACCCATGAGGTGTCCCGCATGAGTTCGACGCAGCAGCCGCCCCGAGGCCGGTGGCGATTCCGGCGCACCAAGACGGTGCGTCGGATCACCGGCGCCCTGGCGTTGTTGTTCGCCCTGTCCACGGTCGGCCTGGTCTACACGGCCCTGGCGCCGACCCCGCAGACGGCGGTCGCCGCCGCTCCTGACGCCGAGGCGGTCGCCGCCGGCGAGCAGCTGTACGTCAACTCGTGCATCACCTGCCACGGCGCCAACCTGCAGGGCGTGCAGGACCGTGGCCCGTCGCTGGTCGGCGTCGGCCAGGCCGCGGTGTACTTCCAGGTCGCGACCGGCCGCATGCCGCTGGCCGAGCAGTCCGCCCAGGCGCCGCGCAAGGAGCCCTTCTTCAACGAGCAGGAGATCGACCAGCTGGGGGCCTACATCCAGGCCAACGGCGGCGGCCCGGTCGTCCCCGAGGGCAACCTGCAGGACCGCGAGCAACTGGCCAAGGGCGGCGAGCTCTACCGGCTCAACTGCGCCTCCTGCCACAACTTCACCGGTCAGGGCGGCGCGCTGTCGCAGGGCAAGTACGCGCCGGCGCTGGACCAGGCCACCGACGAGGAGATCTACGCGGCCATGCTCTCCGGTCCGGAGAACATGCCGAAGTTCGGTGACGGCCAGCTGACCCCGGACGAGAAGCGGGCGATCATCGCCTTCATCCAGAACGTCAACAAGGACTCGATCGCCCCGGGCGGCAACTCGCTGGGCGGCTTCGGTCCGGCTCCGGAAGGCCTCATCGCCTTCCTGGTCGGCATGGGCGCGATCGTCGGCTTCACCCTGTGGATGGGATCGCGGACATGACCAGCCATTCCGACGTCGAAATCCCCGGCGACGCCGAGCTCGCGCAGATGTCCAACGACGAGCTGGCCCGCCTGGGTTCCCGCCTGGACGGTGTCGAGCTCGTCGAGTACGGCGAGCGGTACGTGCCGGGCTCCCCCGCCGACAAGCGGGCCGAGCGCAAGGTCGCCTTCTGGTTCCTGCTCGCCGGCCTGCTCGGCGTGCTTGCCGCGGTCGCCTTCATCTGGTGGCCGGCCGGCTACGAGGACGCCTACTCCGATCGCCAGTGGCTGTACGCGCTGTACACGCCGGTGCTCGGGGTCACCCTGGGCGGCTGCATCCTGGCCCTGGGCATCGGCGTGGTCGCCATGGCCAAGAAGCTGATGCCGCACGAGGTCGCGGTCCAGGCCCGGCACGAGGGCGGCTCGGCCGAGGTCGACCGGCGCACCCTGGTCGCCGAGGTGATGGACGCCGGCGACAAGGCGGGCCTGATCAAGCGGCGCGGTGTGCTCAAGGGCTCGCTGGTGCTGGCCGGTGGCGGCCTCACCCTGGGTGCGGCCATCCCGATCCTCGGCGGGTTCATCAAGAACCCGTGGGCCGAGGGTCCCGAGTCGCAGCTGTGGGTCACCCCGTGGGCCCCGGCACCGGACGGCACCAAGGTCCGGATGGTCCAGGTCGACGGCACTCCCGTCAGCCCGGCCGATCTGGAGGCCGGCGCCATGGCCACCGTGTTCCCGGCCGTGCCCGGCGGCGGCAAGGCCTCCGACGCGGCGGTCATGCTCTTCCGCCTGCGTCCCGGTCAGGCCGTCTCCATCCGTGACGGGCAGCAGGGCTTCGAGTACGGCGACTACTACGCCTACTCCAAGATCTGCACCCACGTCGGCTGCCCGGTCTCGCTCTACGAGCAGCAGACCGGCCGGATCCTGTGCCCCTGCCACCAGTCGCAGTTCGACGTCTTCGACGGCGCCCGGCCCGTGTTCGGTCCCGCCACTCGTCCGTTGCCGCAGCTGCCTCTGGAACTGGACGACGAGGGGTACTTCGTCGCCGCCAGTGATTTCGTGGAAGCCGTCGGGCCCGGCTTCTGGGAGAACGGCAAGTTCCCGGCCTGGGGTTCCACTCCGAAGGGATCGAGCTGATGTCTCGACTCACCACCCCGACCCGCACCGCGGGTCCGTCGCTGGTCGGCCAGCAGCTCGACGGGCTCGACCAGCGGTACCACAACGCTCGGCCCATCCGGACCCAGCTCAACAAGGTCTTCCCCAGCCACTGGTCGTTCATGCTGGGCGAGGCCGCGCTGTACTCGTTCCTCATCCTGTTGCTGTCCGGCGTGTACCTGACGCTGTTCTTCGACGCCTCCATGGCCGAGACGGTCTACAACGGTGTCTACGACAAGCTCCGCGGCGTGCCGATGTCGATGGCCTACGCCTCGACGCTGGACATCTCGTTCGAGGTCCGCGGCGGCCTGCTGATCCGGCAGATCCACCACTGGGCCGCGCTGATCTTCCTGTTCTCGATGGCGCTGCACATGATGCGCATCTTCTTCACCGGCGCGTTCCGCAAGCCGCGTGAGGCGAACTGGATCATCGGTGTGCTGCTGCTGGTGCTGTCCATGGCCGAGGGCTTCATGGGCTACTCGCTGCCGGACGACCTGCTGTCCGGCACTGGCCTGCGCGCCGTCTCGGCGTTCATCCTGTCCATCCCGGTCATCGGCACCTGGATGCACTGGGCCGTGTTCGGCGGTGACTACCCGGGTGACATCATCATCGGCCGGTTCTACTCGCTGCACATCCTGGTCATCCCGGGCATCATCCTGGCGCTGATCGGTGTCCACCTGGCGCTGGTCTGGTTCCAGAAGCACACCCAGTTCCCCGGGCCGCGCGCGACCGAGAAGAACGTCGTCGGCGTCCGCGTGCTGCCCACCTTCGCGGCCAAGGGCGGCGGCTTCTTCGCCGTCGTCGTCGGCGTGATCGTGGTCATGGCCGGCATCTTCCAGATCAACCCGATCTGGGACCTGGGCCCGTACAACCCGGCGCAAGTCTCCGCCGGCGTCCAACCCGACTGGTACATGGGTTTCCTGGACGGCATGGTCCGGGTCTGGCCCGACTGGGAGATCCGGAACCTGTTCGGGCACTACATGATTCCCGCGGTGTTCTTCCCGGCCATCCTCGGGTCGACGTTGCTGATGATCATCGTGCTGGCCTATCCCTGGATCGAGCGGGCGTTCACCAAGGACAAGGCCGCGCACAACCTGCTGCAGCGTCCGCGCGACGTGCCGGTCCGCACCGCCCTGGGTGCCGCCTTCCTGGCCTTCTACATCCTGAACCTGATGAACGGGGCCAACGACCTCATCGCGCTGAAGTTCGACATCTCGCTGAACGTGATGACCTGGATCGGTCGCATCGGCTCCATCCTGCTGCCGCTGGTCACGTACGTGATCACCTACCGCCTGTGCCTGGGCTTCCAGCACAGCGACCGGGCCAACCTCGAGCACGGCATCGAGACCGGCGTGATCAAACGGCTGCCCAGCGGGCAGTTCGTCGAGGTCCACCAGCCGCTCGGCCCAGTCGACTCTCACGGACACCCGATCCCGCTGGAGTACCAGGGCGCCGCCGTGCCGAAGCGGATGAACCAGCTCGGTTCGGCCGGCGAGGCGATGCCCGGCTTCTGGTCCCCCAAGGACAACTCGGGCGTCAAGAGCGACCACAACGAGCTGTCCGGCACCTCGACCGAACGGCACTGACGCAACTGCTCGGATCGCAACGGCCCGTTCCCTCCCCGGAGGGAACGGGCCGTTCGTCGTCACGGACCGATCGATGTGGACGGTCGTACATTCCGCGGCAACGACCCGACACCTGAATGGATCCGGCGCCGGCGGTGCCGCCGCATGTGGACGGTCGTACCTGCCGCGGCAACGACCCGACACGTGGGACGGACCCCGCTCCCCCGCGATCAGTCCTTGCGCAGGTCGAGCGCCGCGCCCTGGTCCCGACCTCGCTGCCGCGCGCCACGCCGCAGCGGCACCACCAGCGGCGTGCCGGTCTCGGGATCGGTGATGACCCGGCACGCCAGGCCGAACACCTCGCGCACCAGGTCGGCGTCCACCACGTCACCGGGCCGGCCCTCGGCCACCACCCGCCCGTCCTTCATGGCGATGAGGTGGGTGGCGTACCGGCACGCGTGGTTCAGGTCGTGCAGCACGGCGACCACCGTGCGGCCCTGCTCGACGTGCAGATCGGCGCACAGGTCGAGCACCTCGATCTGGTGTGCGATGTCCAGGAAGGTGGTGGGCTCGTCGAGCAGCAGGATCGGCGTCTGCTGGGCGAGGGCCATGGCGATCCACACGCGTTGCCGCTGTCCGCCGGACAGCTCGTCCACCCCGCGCAGGGCGAGGTCGGCCACGCCGGTGGCCACCATCGCCTCGCCGACGGCGGCCTCGTCGGCCGGGCTCCACTGCCGGAGCAGCCGCTGGTGCGGATAGCGGCCGCGGGCGACGAGGTCGGTCACCGTGATCCCGTCCGGCGCGACCGGCGACTGCGGCAGCAGCCCGAGCCGGCGGGCGACCTCCTTGGACGGCAGCGAGGAGATGGCCCGCCCGTCCAACACCACCTCCCCGGCCCGCGGGGTGAGCATGCGGGCCAGCGAGCGCAGCAGCGTGGACTTGCCGCAGGCGTTGGGACCGACGATGACGGTGAACTCGCCGTCCGGGACGGCCACCGTGAGGTCCTGGGTGATGACCCGGGACTCGTAGGCCAGCGTCACCGATTCGGCCCGGAGGCGAGGCGCCGGGGGCGGCTGCGGGCTCATCCGCGGTTCCGCCGCCACTGCACGACCAGCAGCCCGGCCAGGTAGCAGCCGCCGACCACCCCGGTGGCGATGCCGACCGGCAGTTGGGTCGGCGCGAACACTCGTTGGGCGGCGATGTCACTCACCACGAGCAGGAACCCTCCCATCAGGGCGGCGGGCAGCACCGCCGGTCCGGTCGCACCGGTCAGCCGTCGCGCCAGCTGCGGGGCGGCCAACGCGACGAAGGCGATCGGCCCGGCGGTGGCCACCGCGGCGCCGGTGAGGACGACGGCCAGGGCGATGGCCCAGACCCGGGTCCGGGTGGCGGCGACGCCCACCCCACGGGCGACGTCGTCGCCCATCTCCAGCACGGCCAGCGGGCGGGACAGCGCCGTCAGCACCGGGACCAGCACCACCACCGCGATGACGACCGGCCACACCTGGGACCATCCCCGGCCGTTCAGCGAGCCGATCAGCCAGACCTGCGCGCTGGCGGCGTCCTCCAGCCGAGCGGTGATCATCAGCCACCAGGTGAACGAGACCAGCAGGAAGTTGACGCCGATCCCGACCAGGATCAACCGGTAGCCCAGCGGTCCCCCGCGACCGGCCAGCAGCAGCACCACCGCGGTGGTGACCAGACCGCCGGCCACCGCGCCCAGGGCGATCGCCGTGGACGAACCGCGGAACACCAGGATCTGCAGGACCGCTCCCACGGCGGCGCCCTGGGTGAAGCCGATGATGTCGGGGCTGCCGAGCGGGTTGCGGGTGATCGACTGGAACACCGAGCCCGCGGCGCCCAGCGCCGCCCCCACGGCCAGCGCGCAGACGGCCCGGGGCAGCCGCAGGCCGAGCACGACGAAGTCGGTGCCGGGCTGCCCCTGACCGACCAGCGTGGCCAGCACCTGACCGAGTGGGACCGGGTAGTCCCCCACGGACACCGCCCAGGCCAGCGAAGCGAGGGCCGCCACGGCGAGCGCCAGCGTCGTCCAGCCCACCCGGGGGTGCATGCGCACGCTCAGCGGTCCCAGCCGCACCGACCGGACGGCCGACGAGGGCAGCCGCGACACGAGCGGTCCGCCGTTCACAGCTGTGCGACCCGGTGCCGGCGGACCAGAGCGATGAACACCGGCGCCCCGAGCGCGGCGGTGATGATGCCGACCGGCAGCTCTCCCGGCCGGACCACCACCCGGCCCAGCACGTCGGACAGCAGCAGCAGGGCCGGCGCCAGCACGGCGGAGTGCGCCAGCACCCAGCGATGGTCCGGTCCGACCAGGGCCCGGGCGATGTGCGGCACCGCCAGGCCGACGAAGCTGATCGGGCCCACGGCGGCGGTGGCCGCGCCGGCCAGCAGGGTGATGACCAGCCCGGACAGCACCCGGGTGCGCACCACCCGGGCGCCGAGCGACCGGCCCACGTCGTCGCCCAGCGCGAGGACGTTCAGGGCCGGACCCAGCGCCAGGGCGAGCAGCGCGCCGACGACGACCACCGGCAGCACCGGCCAGAGCACGTCCGGACCGCGGGCAGCGAGGGAGCCGACCGCCCAGAACCGGTACTGGTCGAAGGTGGCCGGATCCAGCACGGTCAGCGCGTTGACCACCGCGGCCAGCGCGGCGGTGACCGCGGTGCCGGCCAGGGCGAGCCGGACCGGGGTGGCGCCGCTGCGGCCGGCCGAGCCGAGCAGATACACGATGACCGCGGCGAGCCCGGCGCCCACGAAGGCGAACGGCAGGGACGCCAGCGGGGTGATCGCGCCGAAGGCGCCGATGCCGATGACCACGGCGGTGGCCGCACCCGCGTTCACCCCGAGCAGGCCGGGGTCGGCGAGCGGGTTGCGGGTGAGCGCCTGCATCACCGCGCCGGCCAGGCCGAGGGCGATCCCGACCACCACCGCGAGCGCGGTCCGGGGCAGGCGCAGCGAGTGCACGATGATCGACGATTCGCCGCCGTCCGGGTCGAACAGCACCCGCAGCACCTCGCCCGGCGCGATCGTCCGGCTGCCGACCATGATCGACAACACCACGAGCAGCAGCACCAGGACCAGCGCGCCGATCAGTCCCGCGACCCGCAGTCCGGGCGTGCCCAGCAGCCACCGCGGCGCCGGTGGAGCCGGCGGTGCGACCTGGCTCGGCTTCGGCGCGGCGGGCGTGGACATCCGGTGGGCGGTCTCCTGATCGGGCTGGTACGAAGTCAGCCTGACCTTAGTCGGCGTGCGCGGTCGGTCCGGCCACCCACCGGCCGACCGAGACCGACCGCGGAGACGGAACAGGCCCACCCGGATCCCGGGTGGGCCTGTTCCCTCTGGCTCAGTGCGTCAGTGGCTCAGTTCGTCAGTGCGCCGGGCGGCGGTGGTACTCGAACAGCAGCCCGCAGATGGCCAGCATGAGGAAGCACACGCCGATCACCAGCAGCCAGACGAGCCAGAAGGCGGTGGCGATGGCGGTCAGCGCCGCCGCCCCGGCCATGGCGAACGGCCAGTACGAGCCGGGCGAGAAGAAACCGTAGTCGCCGGCACCGTCGGCCACCTCGGCGTCGTCGTCGTCCTCGGGGCGGGGCCCCTCGAGCCGCCGCGACGAGAACTGCAGGAAGGTGCCGGTGATGAGGGTCAGGCCGGCGGTGAGGAACAGCGCCGTCGCGCCGACGACCTCCTCGTACCCGATCAGCACCAGGTAGACGATGGCGGCGATGACGAAGAACGCGGTCAGCCCGAGGAAGATCCAGGTCTCGACGCGCATGCCGCCGCGGGCGGCCTCCGGCTTGTCGTAGTCGTCCCGGTCCTGCACGTTCGCGGCTGCGTGTCCGCCGGCCATCAGTTGCCTCCTGCCAGGGGCTGTTCCGCTTCGGACGCCGTCTTGGTGTTGCGGTCCGGGTTGAACGGGTAGGTCGTGGTCGCCTCGGGCGAGCACAGCTCCCCGCAGTCGGGGAAGTCCTGCTGCAACTGGCGCAGCGCCTCGGCCGCCGAGTACGGCGCACCGGTGGCCGGGTTCTCCGACTCGCGCAGGTCGATGTAGGCGTCGTAGACGTCGCCGGGGACGGCGCGCAGCTCGAAGTTCATCATCGAGTGGTAGGTACCGCAGAGTTCGGCGCAGCGGCCGACGAAGGCGCCCTCGCGCTCGATCGTGTTCTGGAAGACGTTGTCGGACTGGTTGGCCTCGGGGTCCGGGAACACGTCGCGCTTGAAGTTGAAGTCGATGACCCAGAACGAGTGGATGACGTCCTTGGACTCCAGCTCGTACTGGATGACCTGGTTGGTCGGCAGCACCAGGATCGGGATCTCCTCGGTGGAGCCGACCGTGTGCACCTCACCGCCGCCGGGTACCTCGGTGCCCTGGTAGCCGAAGTCCCAGTTCCACTTGAACGCCGTCACGTCGACCACGACGTCGGGCTCGTCGTCCTTGGCCAGCGCGAAGTTCTCGGTCGACACCGTGAAGAAGAACAGCACGCCCACCATGAGGAAGGGCACCACGGTGTAGATCAGCTCGAGCGGCAGGTTCTCCTTGGTCTGCTTCGGGTACAGCGGGTCGCTCTTCTTCTTGCGGTAGACGATGAACGCCCAGAACATCAGCGCCCAGACGAGGATGCCGACGATCAGCGCTGCGATCACCGAGCCCGTCCAGAACTGCCGCATCCGCTCGGCCTGCGGGGTGATGCCCTCGGGCCAACCGAAGCGGAGCGCCTCTTCGGTCGAGCACCCGGTGATGAGCAACCCGGCGGCGGCGAGCGTGGCGGTGAGCGTCAGCCGCCGAGCTTTCCTGGACCGTGCCACGTAAGCGCCTTCCTGTCTCACCGGGTGCGGGCAGCAGATGGCTCTGGAGGTACCCGGTGCCATGGAGATTACAGCCAGCGCACACCTGTCACTGGCCCACCCCGCACGCGATTCCCACCGTTCCACGGGCCGGGCCCTGTCGGTGCCGGTCGCTGTCGGTCCCGACGGGAATACTGGCCGCGACGCCCGGTGGCTCCGGGCGCGAGCAGGTTCGTTCGAGCGACGACCCGGGGTCCTCCGGGCGCAGGAGGCAGTGTGTGCGGACTGATGGGCTTCGTCTCGTCCACCGGGCGGGCGGCCGACCGCACCGAACAGGTGGCCGCCGGCATGCGCTGCGCGCGGCACCGTGGCCCGGACGAGGCGGGCACCTGGAGCGACGTCGGTGACGAAGGTCATCCGCGGGTCGGCTCGGGATGCGTCGTCTTCGGCTTCAACCGGTTGTCGATCATCGACCTGGAGTCCTCGCACCAGCCGCTGCGCTGGGGCCCGCCGGAGGCGCCGGACCGGTACGCCCTCGTCTTCAACGGCGAGATCTACAACTACCTGGAACTGCGCGAGCAGCTGCGCCGGGAGTTCGGCGTCGAGTTCGCCACCGAGGGGGACGGCGAGGCGATCGTCGCCGCGGTGCACCACTGGGGCCCCGATGCGGTCCGCCGCCTGCGCGGCATGTTCGCCTTCCTGATCTGGGACAACGTCGAACAGCAGCTGTTCGGCGCCCGGGATCCGTTCGGGATCAAGCCCCTGTTCACCGCCGCGCTGCCGGACGGCGTGGCCTTCTCCTCCGAGGCCAAGGGCCTGCGCGACCTGCTCGAGCAGCCGGCCGAGGTGGACGAGCGGGCCCTGCAGCACTACCTCGTGCTGCAGTACGTGCCGGAGCCGGCCACGATGGACCGGGCCATCCGCAAGGTCGAGTCCGGCACCCGGTTCACCGTCCGGCCGGGCGAGGCGCCGGTGTACGAGCGGTACTTCCACCCCGTCTTCGCCGGCCGCCCGGCCACCGACGCGCAGGAGCGACGCGCCCTGGTCGACCGGATCACCGCCGCGCTCGAGGACTCCGTGGCCGCGCACATGCGCGCCGACGTCACCGTCGGATCGTTCCTGTCCGGCGGGATCGACTCCACCGCCATCGCCGCGCTGGCCAAGCGGTCCAACCCGGACCTGCTCACCTTCACCACCGGGTTCGAGCGAGAGGGTTACTCGGAGATCGACGTGGCCGCCGAGTCCGCCGCGGCCATCGGGGTCGAGCACATCGTCCGGCCGGTGACCGAGGCCGAGTTCCGCGACGTGCTGCCGTCCATCGTCTGGTACCTGGACGACCCGGTGGCCGACCCGGCCCTGGTGCCGCTGTGGTTCGTGGCCAACGAGGCCCGCAAGCACGTCAAGGTGGTGCTGTCCGGCGAGGGTGCCGACGAGTTGTTCGGCGGGTACAACATCTATCGCGAGCCCGCCAGCCTGGCCTCGATCACCGGACTGCCGGGCGGTCTGCGCAAGGGCCTGTCCGCGGTCGGCCGGGCGCTGCCGGACGGCTTCCGCGGCAAGGACCTGCTGCGTCGTGGCGGGCTGGACCTGGAGGAGCGGTACTACGGCAACGCCCGCATCTTCCGCGAGGACCAGCTGACCGGACTGCTGCACACGTACTCCCCCGGTCACTCGTTCCGCGACGTCACCGACCCGGTCTACGAGCAGTCGGTCGGCTGGGACCCGGTGGCCCGGATGCAGCACGTCGACCTGTTCACCTGGCTGCGTGGCGACATCCTGGTCAAGGCCGACAAGATGACCATGGCCAACTCGCTCGAGCTGCGGGTGCCGTTCCTGGACCCCGAGGTCTTCGACGTGGCCCGGACCATCGGCAGCGAGGCCAAGGTCACCCGGCAGACGACGAAGCTGGCCCTGCGCGAGGCGATGGAACGCATCGTGCCGGCGCACGTGCTGCACCGCCGCAAGCTGGGGTTCCCGGTGCCGATCCGCCACTTCCTGGCCGGCGACTCGTACGAGTGGGCCCGGGACATCATCACCAGCGCGCAGACCGACCAGTACCTCGACCCGGCCGCGGTGCTGCGGATGCTCGACGCCCATCGCGCGGGCCAGGCCGACCACTCCCGGCGGATCTGGACCGTGCTCGTCTTCATGGTCTGGCACGGCATCTTCGTCACCGGGGCCATCACCCCGGAGATCCCCGAGCCGGCCTACCCGGTCAAGCTCTGATGGCCCGCACCGTCCTGTTCGACATCGATGGCACCCTGGTCGACTCGAACTACCTGCACATCGCGACCTGGTCGCAGGCGTTCGTCAACGCGGGGCGCCCGGTCGACGACTGGCGCATCCACCGGGCGATCGGCATGGACTCGGCCAAGCTGCTGGCGGCGCTGCTGGAGCTCGACGAGGACCAGGTCGACCACGACGAGACGGCCCAGCGGGCCAAGTCGGCGCACCGCGAGCTGTACCGGGCCGTGAGGCACCGGCTGCGTCCGTTCGACGGGGCCCGGGAGCTGCTGCGCTCCCTGGCCGAGCGCGGCCACCGGGTGGTGCTGGCCACCTCGGCCCCGCCGGAAGAGCTCGCAGCACTGTTGGAGGTGCTCGACGCCGAGGCGTGGCTGGCCGCGGTCACCTCCTCGGACGACGTCGACACGGCCAAGCCGGACCCGGACATCGTCCAGGTCGCCCTGGACAAGGTCGGCGCCGACGCGGCCGACGCGGTGTTCGTCGGCGACGCGGTGTGGGACGGCGCCGCGGCCACCCGCGCCGGGGTCCGCTTCGTGGCGGTGCGCTCCGGCGGCGCGGCCGACGCCGACCTGCGGGACGCGGGCGCGATGGCCGTCCACGACGACGTCGCCGGCCTGCTCGCGACCCTGGACCACGGCCCGCTGGTCAGCTGAGCCGGATCACCCGGCGGTCAGCTGCCGGTGCCGAAGTCCGGCAGCACCAGCGCGCCGTCCTCGGCGAGCGCGAAGCCGGGGTTGAAGGCGATCTCCCACGTCGTCGCGTCGGGGTCGAGGAAGATCCCCGCGTAGCCGCCGTAGAACGTCTGCTGGGCGGGCTTGGCGATGGTGCCGCCGGCGGCCGCCGCGGCGATCAGGATCGCGTCCACCTCGTCGCGGCTGCGCACGTTCTGGGCCAGGGTGAAACCGCCGAACACGCGGTCGCCAGCCGTGGGATCGGCCACCCCGCTGTCCTGGGCCAGCTTGGCGCGGTCCCACAGGACCAGGGCCAGCGGCCCGGCCTGGACGAACACTGTCTCCTGCGTCCGCTGCCCGACCCAGCCGAGCTCCTGGTAGAACGCCTCGGACTGGTCCAGGTCGCGGACGCCGAGCGTGACCAGACTGATGCGTGTCTCCATGGATCTCCCCTCACCGGATCTCCCCTCACCGGCCGGCGACCAGTCGGCCCGCCGCGGTCAGGGTGCCAGTCCCGGTCCAGGCCAACGCTGCCGCGATCTCGGTCGCCGCGTCGGCCCCGTAGGCCTCGGCCAGCCGGATGCGCGCATCGGCCGGATCCAGCTGGTACTCCTGGGTACCCACCGTCTCCAGCACCGCGGTGGCCAACAGTGACCCGAGCTGCGCCGACCGTTCCAGCTCCAGCCCACGGCTACGGCCGGCCAGGAAGCCGGCGCGGAAGGCGTCGCCCACCCCGGTCGGATCGGCCTTGGCCCGCTCGGGCAGCACCGGGACGGACAGGCCGCTGCCGTCGGCATGCACGATCTGCACCCCGCGGGACCCGTGGGTGGTGATCCGCAGGCCGACCGTCGCGGTGATCCGCTCGACGTCCCAGCCGGTCTTGCTCTGCAGCAGGCCGAGTTCGTAGTCGTTGCAGAACAGCATCGAGGCGCCGGTGAGCAGCTCGATCACGTCGGGCCCGTCCATCCTGGCCAGCTGCTGCGACGGGTCCGCCGCGAACCGCAGGCCGGTCTCCCGGCAGCGCTGCGAGTGCCGGACCATGGCGGCCGGGTCGTCAGCGGCGACGACGACCAGCTGCACCGGGCGACCGGCGGCCGCGGCGTCCTCGGCCACGCCGGCGATGTCCAGGTCCCGGGCCCGGGCCATGGCGCCCGCGTAGAAGGAGGCGATCTGGTTCATCGCCTCGTCGGTGGTGCAGACGAACCGCGCGGTCTGCACGTCCGGGCAGTGCAGCACGGCCGAGCAGTCCACCCCGTGACGTTCCAGCCACGCCTGGTACTCGGCGAAGTCGGCGCCGACCGCCCCGACCAGCACCGGCCGCACCCCGAGCACGCCCATGCCGAAGGCCATGTTGGCGGCCACCCCGCCGCGCCGCACCACCAGGTCGTCGACCAGGAACGACAGCGACACCCGGTCCAGCTGGTCGGGCAGCAGCAGGTCCTGGAACCGGCCCGGGAAGTGCATGAGGTGGTCGGTGGCGATGGAGCCGGCGACCGCGATGGTCCCGATCCCGGTGGATCCAGTCATGGCAGGCGCTCCCGGTGCGCTGGGTGGGGACACGGCGAGGGGCCGGTCCGGCGATCGCCGGACCGGCCCCCCTGGACAGCCGATCAGTGGTGCCGGTGACTCAGTGGAACGAGTCGCCGCAGGCGCATGAGTTCTGCGCGTTCGGGTTGTCGATGGTGAAGCCCTGCTTCTCGATGGTGTCGACGAAATCGATGACCGCGCCGTCCAGGTAGGGCTTGGACATGCGGTCGACGGCCAGCCCGATGCCGCCGAAGTCGACCAGCGCGTCGCCGTCGAGCGAACGGTCGTCGAAGAACAGCTCGTAGCGCAGACCCGAGCAGCCACCCGGCTGCACGGCGATGCGGAGCACCATCTCCGGGCTGCCGTCGCGGTCCAGCAGGTCCTTGGCCTTGGCGGCCGCGGTGGCGGACAGCGTCACACCGTGGGCGGCCTTGGTGCCCTCGGCAGCGGTGGGGGCGGTCTCTGCAGCGGTCATGTCGTCTCGATTCCCTCGGCGTCGGCACCGTCCTCGTCGCGATCCGCCGGCTGGGCGTCGTCGCGTGCGGAGTCCGGTGGGCTGGGCACTGACGATGATGCCACGCACGACCCCCGCGAGCGGGCTCGCCGACGCACATCACCACCTGGTGCAACCGGTGCGGGCGCCGGATGCTTCCCGTCCCGACGCGCTTCTTCCCGGTCCCGGACGCGCCGTCATCACCGCAGATCGCCGCTACCCTGGACGCTGTGAATCTGCTGCGCCGCAAGTCCGCGACCGCCGAGTCCGTCGAGGCGGCCGAGCCGGCCGTGCCTGCGGCGCCCACGGTGCCCGCGTCCCCCGCCGTCACCGCCGGCAAGGGCCGGCCCACCCCGAAGCGGCGCGAGGCGCAGGGACAGCGCCGCGGACCGGTGGCCCCGCCGCCGATGACGCAGCGCGAGGCGGTCAAGCGGGCCAAGCAGACTCCTGACGGTCGCAAGCTGACCAAGGACGAGCGCCGGGCGCTGTCCGCGGAACGCCGCGAGAAGATGATGCGCGGCGATGACGCGTACGTGCTGCCGCGTGATCGGGGTCCGGTCCGCGCGTACGTCCGGGACGTCGTCGACTCGCGCCGCAACCTGGCCGGCCTGCTGCTGCCGTTCGCCGTGCTGTCGATCATCGTGATGATGTTGCCGAACCTGATCATCCGGACCTACGGCCCGATGGTGCTGCTGGTCGCCCTGCTGGCCGCCGTCGTCGACTCGGCCCTGTTCGGCCGGCGGTTGGCGCGTCAGGCGCAGGCGAAGTTCCCCAAGGGTGATCCGAGCGGGCTGTCCATGAAGGGCGGCGCCCTGGGCTTCTACGGCTTCAACCGCGCCTGCCTCCCCCGCCGGATGCGCGCGCCGCGGCCGCGGGTCAAGGCCGGACAGGCCGTCGACTGATCCGGTGATCGGATCGTCCGCACGCCCGGACCCGGGTGACCCCGCCGCCGGCTGGTCACTCGACCCGGTCACCGCGCGCTACTTCACCCCGGACGGCCGGCTCATCGGTCTGCCCGCCAAGCAGTCGCGGCTGCGCCCGGTGCTGGATGCGGTGGCGCAACGCTTCGAACCGGGTCTGCACTACTCGGAGACCGAGGTCAACCGGGTGCTCCGGCGCGTGTACCCGGCCGACCACGTGACCCTGCGCCGGGCCCTGGTCGACTTCGGACTGCTCGACCGGGCCGCCGGCGAGTACTGGCGCAGCGGCGGCACGGTCGAGTTCGGCTGAGCCGGCGACCCTGGCCAGGGTTCAGAGCGTCAGGTAGCGGCGCAGCTCCTCCGGCGTGACCTGCCGCCGGTAGGCCTCCCACTCCGAGCGCTTGTTGCGCAGGAAGAAGTCGTAGACGTGCTCGCCGAGCGTCTCGGCGACCAACTCGGAGCCCTCCATCACCTGCAGCGCCTCCTCCAGCGAGCCGGGCAGCCGCTGGTAGCCCAGGGCCCGCCGCTCCACGTCGGACAGCGCCCACATGTCGTCCTGGGACGGGGCCGGCAGCTCGTACTGCTCGCGGATGCCCCGCAGGCCGGCCGCGATCACCACCGCGAACATCAGGTACGGGTTGCAGGCGGCGTCCGGCAGCCGGAACTCGAGCCGCTGGCTGGACGCCTTGCCCGGCGAGTAGTTCGGCACCCGGACCAGGGCGGAGCGGTTGGCCTGACCCCAGGAGGCGGTGGTGGGCGCCTCATCGCCGATGACCAGCCGCTTGTAGGAGTTCACCCACTGGCACGACACCGCGGTGATCTCCGGCGCGTGCCGCAGCAGGCCGGCCAGGAACGCCTTGCCCGTCTTGGACAGCTGGTACGGGTCCTCCGCGTCGTGGAAGGCGTTGGTCTCGCCGTCGAACAGCGAGAAGTGCGTGTGCATGGCCGACCCGGGCTGCTCCACGAACGGCTTCGGCATGAAGGACGCCCACACCCCCTGGGTGATCGCCACTTCCTTGACCACGTAGCGGAACGACATGATGTTGTCCGCCATGGTCAGCGCATCGGCGTAGCGCAGGTCGATCTCCTGCTGGCCGGGGGCGCCCTCGTGGTGGGAGAACTCCACCGAGATGCCCATCGACTCCAGCGACTCGATGGCGGCCCGCCGGAAGTGCGGCGCCACGTTGTGCGAGGCCTGGTCGAAGAAGCCGCCGCGGTCCGCCGGCTCCGGCGGGGTGCCGTCCTGCGGCAGGTCCTTGAACAGGAAGAACTCGATCTCGGGGTGCACGTAGCAGGTGAAGCCCATCGCCGCGGCCTCGCCCATGGCCCGGCGCAGCACGTGCCGCGGATCGGCCCAGGACGGGGTGCCGTCCGGCATGGTGATGTCGCAGAACATGCGGGCCGAGTAGGTCTTGCCCTGATCGGCCTCCCAGGGCAGCACCTGGAAGGTGGAGGGATCGGGCCGCGCGACCATGTCCGACTCGAAGATCCGGGCGAAGCCCTCGATCGCCGACCCGTCGAAGCCGATGCCCTCGCTGAAGGCACCCTCCAGCTCGGCCGGCGCGACGACCATCGACTTGAGGTAGCCCAGGACGTCGGTGAACCACAGGCGGACGAAGCGGATGTCCCGCTCCTCCAGGGTGCGCAGGACGAACTGCTGCTGGCGATCCATGGGCACAGCCTAGGGAGGCAGCGGGGCACTGGGTCCACCGCCTCGCCGGAGGACGTCCCACACGGACCCGACGCACCGGGCGACACCATGATCGCCGTCCGGCGCGGCCGGCCGTGAGCACACCGGGGGGACCTCCATGACCGAACCGTCGACCGCCGGGGCCGGCGGCCAGCCCGGGCCGGACCTGCGGGCGGCCCGACAGGTGCGCTACCGCACCGAGATCGCCAACGCCCGGGAGGCGGGCGGCACGCTGCGCATGTGGGCGGCGATCGCCGTGATCACCGGCATCGTCGTCGCCCTCGGCATCGTCGTCGCCATGATCGCCGGATGGTTCGACGTGGAGCAGGGCATCGAGTTCCTGCTGCTGACCAGCGTCACCTCGATCGTCAGCGGCACGGCCAGCTACGCCGCCGGCTGGAACGTCGCCCTGGGCGCCTCCCGGATGGAGCTGTCGCTGGACGACGAGTGACCGGACGACGAATGACCCGGCGCCGCCGTCAGTCGCAGATGGTGTCCGGCGCCGGCACGTCCAGATCGATGAGGTAGGCGTCGGCGATCCGGTCCACGCAGCGGTTGCCGGTGCTCAGGTACGCGGTGTGCGAGTCGCCCACCACGGTGAGCAGCTCGCCGCCCAGCTCCTCGGCCAGCCGGCCGCCGGCCTCGTACGGGGTGGCCGGGTCGCCGGTGGTCGAGATGACCAGCAGCGGCGGCAGGCTGCCGGGCTCGACGTCCACCTCGGGCAGCGTCGGCTCGGCCGGCCAGGAGGTGCAGGCGTCCTGCACGGACACGGGCGGATCCCCGGAGTCCAGGAACGGTGCGGCCTCGGCGATGCGCTGCGCGTCCTGCCGGTCGCGGTCCGGATCCGGCGCCTCCCGCGGCGAATCCAGGCAGCGCACCGCAGTGAGCCCGTCCAGCGTGGTCGCGTAGTGCCCGGTGTCGTCCCGCCCCAGGTACGCGTCGGCCAGCGCCATGATCGTCACGCCGGAACCGTCGGCCAGGTCCTGCAGCGCCTTGGCCAGCGTCGGCCAGAGCGCGTCGCTGTACAACGCCTGCACGACGCCGGTGGTGGCGTCCGAGAAGGTCAGCACCCGCCCGTCGGGCAGCCGCAACGGATCGGCCAGCAGCGGCCGGACCAGGGCCTGGAAGGCGGCGGTCGCCGCGGTGGGATCGGTCGCGTCGTCACCCAGCGGGCACGGGTCGTCCTGCTCCGTGCACCACGCGGCGAACGACTCGAACGCGGACTGGAACGCCGCGGTCTGTGCGACCGTCGACTCGGTCGGGTCCTCGGCCGGGTCGACCGCCCCGTCCAGCACCATGGCCCGGACGTTGCCGCCGAACAGCTCGGCGTACACCGCGCCGATCAGCGTGCCGTAGGAGAAGCCGACGTAGGTCAGCTGCCGATCCCCCAGTGCGGCGCGCAGCACGTCCATGTCCCGGGCGGCCTCGCGGGTACCCATGGTGGCCAGGAACTGCGCGCCGTCGACACCCTCGTCGGCGCCGGTCCGGTCCACGCACTCCTGGACGGCGGCCCGGGTGCGGGCGTTCGCGGCCTCGATGGCGGCCTGGTCCAGCAACCGCACGTTCGCGGCGCGCTCGGCGTCCTTCTCCTCGTCGGTCTGGCAGGTCAGCGCCGGGAGCGAGGAACCCAGCCCACGCGGGTCGAAGCCGACCAGGTCGAACCGCTCGTTCAGGGTCGTGGCCAGGCTGTACGCGCCGAGCTGGGCGGCGAAGTCCACGCCGGACGCCCCGGGGCCCCCTGGGTTGAACACGACGGACCCGATGCGGTCGGACCCGGACGCCTCGCGGCGCAGCACGGCGAGCCGGACCGGTGAGTCGGCCGGGTCCGCCTCGGGTGCGTCGTAGTCGAGCGGCACGGCCAGCCAGGCGCACTCCAGCGCCGCGTTGCCGTAGTACATCCGCTGCTGGGCGTCCTGCGCGAACTCGGCGCACCCGGTCCAGTCGAGTTGCTGTTCGTAGTACCGCTCCAACCCGGCCGGCACCGGCGCCGGATCGGTCGGGACGGCGCGGGTGGTCGACGCTCCCGATCCCGCGGTGCCCGTGACGGCCCTGCCACCGACCGAGCTGGTGCAGGCCCCCGCCGTGAGCAGCAGCGCCGCGGTCAGCGCGCCGACCGCCACCCGGCGGCGACCGGTGGACCCCCGTCCGGATCGCAGTGTCCCGGGCATCCGTCGCGTCGACCTCACCGACGCATTCTGACAGCGTCGCCCGACAGGCCTCCGTGAAGCGCCCGCCGGCTCAGCCGAGGCTCAGGAGTTGCCCCAGGACCGGTCCTCGGCGTCCTTGCGCTCCTCCCGTGCCCGGATGATCTGCAGCGCGTCGGCCGCCTCCTCCCGGGTGGCGAAGGGCCCGAGCAGGTCCTTGGCCTTGCTCTGTCCTTCCTTCTCCACCTCGTGCGTGACGATGTTGAAGTACCAACCCTTGCTCTGACCGATCTCGTCGCCCATGCGTGCACCTTCTCATCCGCCCCGACGTTCGCGCAGCGTGACCCCATGATCACGCGAGTGCCCCCGCGGTGGCGGCCTCAGCGCAGCAGGTCGGCGGCCTGCAGCTCGTCGACCTGCTCGGCCGAGTACCCCAGGAACTCGGTGAGGACCAGCCGGTTGTCCTGCCCGAACACGGGCGCGCCCCGGTCGACCCGGGCCGGGCAGTCGCTGAGCAGGTACCGGGGACCCTCGACCACGGTGCTGCCGTGCCGGACGTGCGGCACCGTGATCAGGTGCCCGCGGTGCTCGATCTGCGGATCGGTGCAGACCGCGACGGTGTCGGCCGAGCGGTGGGCCGGCACCCCGGCGGCCTGCAACTCGGCCTCAGCCTCGCCGTCGCTCCGCAACGCGGCCCAGTCGGCCACCGCCGCCTCCAGTTCGGTGGACCGGGCCAGTCGGCCGACCGGGGTCCGCAGCTCCGGGTCCGCGGCCAGGTCGGCGCGCCCCAGCACGGCCACCAGCGCCTGCCACTGCTCGTCGGTGGTGACGGCCACGGCCACGAACCGGCCGGCGCCGGTGCGCGGATCGGGCCGGCACGGGAACACCCCGTGCGGGGCGAACTCCCGATCGGCGTTGCCCAGCCGTTCCAGCACCGTCCCGTTCGCCAGGTTGTCGGCCAGCTCGGGCGCCTGCAGCCACACCCCCGCCTCGACCTGCGCGACATCGATGTGCAGGCCGAGCCCGGTGCGTCGGCGCCGGTCGATGGCCGCGAGCAGGGTGGCGATGGAGAATCGCGGCCCCACGTAGTCGGTGTACGGGCCGAACGGGCCGATGGGTGAACCGTCCGGCCAGCCGACGATCGCCTGGAACCCGGACAGCGCGGCGCCGATGTTGCCGTACCCGGCCAGGCCGGACAGCGGCCCGGTCTGCCCGTTGATCGAGGTGCTGAGCATGATCAGGTCGGGTCGGTCGGGGGCCAGCGATGCGTAGTCCATCCCCCATCGCTGCATCAGGCCGGGCGAGTACGACTCGATGACCACGTCGGCCCAGGCGATCAGGTCCCGGGCGATCGACCGGCCGCGTTCGGCGCGGAGGTCGATGGTCATCCCGTACTTGCCGGTGTTCCACTCGCTGTAGAGCGCCGAGTTCTCCGGGTGGACGACGCCGTTCTGGAACGGCGGCATGAACCGCGCGGTCTCGATGTGGGTGGAGGACTCGACCCGGATCACGGTGGCGCCGAAGTCGGTCAGGGCGCGCCCGATGACCGGACCGGCCACCACCCAGCTCAGGTCCAGCACCTTGAGCCCGTCCAGCGGGCGGCCCGGTGCGCGCTCGGTCACCTGCACGGCCGGCACCGGTCCCGACTCCCGGTGGTCGAGCCACTCGGCGAGCACCTCGTCGGCGTGCTCGCCCAGCAGCGGCGCCGGCCGCCGCAGCGACCAGGCGTCCGGTTCGGAGACCTGCGCGAACGGCCCGGGCACGGTGACGGCGCGGTCACCCTCGCCGACGGTGCGGAAGTAGTTGCGGGCGGCCAACTGTGGGCTGGTGGCCACGTCGGTGGTGGTGGCGATGGGGACGCACAGCAGCTTGTACTGCAGCGCTGCCTGCAGCACCTCGGCCTTGGTCTTCGTGGCGAGGAAGTCGCCGATGAGCCCACGCAGTTCCTCGCCGTCGTCCTCGGTGAACTCCCCGGACTCCATCCGCTCGGGCAGCGCGACGAAGTCCACGTCGGCGAACCGGTCCAGCGGCGCTCCCTCGGTCTTCATCCAGTCCAGGAAGTTGTTGGTGAACCGTCCGGACGCCGGGCCGATGCTGAGGTGGAACTCGATGAGACCATCCCGGCAGGGCCACTTCTTGAGCGCCGGATCGGTGCCGCTGCCGCTCCCCGACTGGTCCACCCGCTTGGGGCCGAGCGAGAGTCCCTTGGCGCTGGCCGTGCCCACGTCGCCGACGGCGTGGCCGAGCACCCGGCCGAGGGTCGCGGCCCCCAGCGACGCCTGCACCGACACGTCGACATGCTGCCCACGGCCCGTGATGTCGCGCTGCAGCAGGGCGAACAGCGCGCCCCCGGCGGCATCCAGCCCGCCGTGCAGGTACGCCTGCGGAATGGAGATGCGCAACGGCGGGCGGCTGCCGTCCCGGTGTTCGTGCAGCGGCCCGCCGGCCGCCCACAGCGTCAGGTCCGAGTGGACCCAGTCCGCCTTGGGACCGGTGGTCCCGAACCCGGTCAGGCTCACCACCACGAGTCGGCAATTGGCCGCCAGCAACGACTCCGGTGTCAGACCGCGGCGCGCCGTCACCGCCGGGCCGTCGGTGGTGATCAGGACGTCGGCCACCGTCGCGAGCCGGCGCACCAGGTCCTGACCGGCCGGGTCGTCCAGATCGGCGACGATCCCCCGCTTGTTGGCCGCGTAGGCGGCCCAGTAGTACGAACCGCCGCCGGGCCGGTGCGGCACCCGGCGCCGCGCGGAACTCCCGGCCGGCGGCTCGACCTGCACCACGTCGGCGCCGAGGTCGGCCAGCACCCGTCCGGCGACCAGTCCCCGCTCGTCGGACAGGTCCAGCACCCGCAGCGGTGGCAGCAGCGCCATCGATCGACTCCCTCGTCGAAGCCGCCCGTCCCGCCGGTCGCCCTCGACCACGGTGTTTCGGACGATCAGTGTCCGAAACGGTAGCGGGCGCCACCGGGTCGCCGCAATCGCGGCGCGCCCGGGTCAACCGGCCAGCGTGGCAGCGTCGTCGCGCGGCGTGCCGTCCGCCGGTTCCACCAGGAACTTGTGGGTGGCCGGATCGGCCGACACCAGCCGGACCGCCACGACCGTGCCCTCCACCAGACCGTCGGCCGAGCAGTTGGCCCGGACCGGTGGCTCGTGGAGCACCACCACCGCCCGGTCGCGTTCCGGCTCGACCTGCAGCACGGTGGCCGGGAACCGCTCGCCCTCACGTCCGTGCAGCAGGAACGCCGACACCGCACCCTGGTTGGCCTTGGCCAACGTCGAGGCCTTGCGGTCAGCCGCGGACATGAGCGCGGGCAGCTCGGGCAGGGCGGTCCGGACCCAGTCGGGCACCGGTCGGCCCTCGTCCAGGGCCAGGCAGATCTCCGAGCCGAACCGGTCGGCCAGCCGGCGCAGCGGCGCGGTGACGTGGGCGTACGGCGCCCCGACCCCGCCGTGCTCGGACCGCTCGGGCGGGGCCCCGTCGAACGCGGTGTACCCGGCCCCGCGGAGCAGTCGGACGGCGTCCTCCAGGAACGCCGCGTCCCGGGGCAGCGAGCCGTCCAACCGGGCGACCACGTCGGCCGCGGTCTGGTCGGCGGGCCAGTGGATGCCCAGCGCCCCGGTGGCCCGGCGCAACACCTCGACCTGCTGCGCCGACGGCGCGGGCAGGGTGCGGAGCAGCCCGACCTCGCCGCGGATCATCATCGCCGCCGCGCAGGTCCCGGTGAGCAGGCTGATCTGGGCGTTGTACCGCTCCACCGGCAGGATCGAGCGCAGCTCGAGCGTCCAGTGCCCGTCCGGCGCCCGGACCACCTCGGCGTCCGGGAGGTCGAGGGTGAGGGCCTGGCGGCGACGGCCGGCGGCCTCCCGCAGTGAGCCGATCTCGGGCAGCAGCTCGATCGACGGGTGGGCCCGGCCGGCGTCGAGATCGGCCTGCACACCGGCGTAGTCGAGCTTGGCCCGGGACCGGACCAGAGCCCGGCGCACGCTCACCGCATCGGGCCCGGCCGGCTCCCCGCGCCGGTCCAGGTCGATGGTCCACAGCACGGCGGGGCGGCGCAGGTCCGGCAGCAGGCTGGCGGCCGCCTCGGACAGCTCGCGTGGGTGCAACGGCACCGATCCGTCCGGGCTGTACATGGTGGCGCCGCGCCGGCGGGCCTCGTGGTCCAGCGGGCTGTCCGGCGCGACGAAGGCGGCGACGTCGGCGATGGCGTACCAGACCCGGTACCCGTCGTCGGTCCGGGCCAGCGCGACCGCCTGGTCCAGGTCGAGGGAGTCGGGCGGATCGATGGTGACCAGCGGCAGGTCGGTGTGGTCGGGGTACTCGGGCGGCGGTTCGGCGGCGGCCCGGCGGGCCTGTTCGGTGACCTCGGGCGGGAACTCGGTCTCGATGCCGACCTCGGCCCGGATGGCGTCGAAGTCGACCCCGGGCGGCGGCGTCGCGACGGATCGGGCCGGAACCGGCATGCAGTTGCCTCCTGGACGGTCGGGCGACCGGTCGTTCGCCACGCGCCACGGCCGACCGATGGGGACGCCAACGGTACCCAGACGCTAGTCTGTCGAACATGCGTACGAACGCGCCGGGGCCGCTCGACACCGGTGGATCCGACCCGGCCGTGCCTCCCGCTGCTCCCGGATCACGGCCCCGGATCGAGCACGACCCGGGCGCCCCCGGGCCTGGTCCGTCCGACCCGGCCGGGCCCGACCGCCGACACGTAACGGTGCAGGCCGGGGAGCTGGTCGAGCATTCGCCGACGGCCTGCCCGCAGGGTCACCCACTCGGACCGTCGGGCTGCCTGGTGGGCACCCATCCGTGCCTGTGCGCCGGCCGGCCGCACCGCACCTGGCGCTGCCGGACCTGCGACGCGTGCTGGGTGTGGCCGGCGTGCGTGGAGCGACCGCAGTGGGCCGCCTGGCCCGGTCTGGACCTGCGCTGAGCAGGCCCAGACCGGGCCCGGGGTCGATCGCTCAGCGCTGGGCGTAGCCCAGCTCGGACGCCGTCTGGCGCGCCCCGTCGTCCATCGGGACGGCGACGACGGCCGTGCCGTAGGCGCACAGCTCGGTCCAGGTGTCGCCCATCTCGGAGGTGTCGAAGCGCATGCAGATGATGGCGTTGCCACCGCGGGAACGGGCCGCCTCGAACATGCGGTTCATCACCTCGTTGCGGCTCTCGGTCAGCTGCTTGGTCATGCCCTGCAGCTCGCCGCCGAACATCGACTTGAACCCGGCGCCCATCTGCGAGAAGGCGTTCCGGGAGCGCACGGTGAGCCCGAAGACCTCGCCGCACACCCGCTGGATCTGCCACCCCGGGATCTCGTTCGTCGTCACACAGAGCATCGCGTTCCCCCTGACACCGACCGGCCCGACGGCCGGTTCCCAGGGGTCGCCGACCCCCGGCGACCCGCGCGGATCTTCCCATCCCGATCACGCCCCGGCTGGATGAACGAGCATCTCCGGACGGGTGATCGCGGGATGCCGGTCGTCGATCCGGTCAGCTGGGTGCGGTCACTTCAGGCCGTCACCACCCGGACGAGGCGGCCTCGGGCCTCGCGTTGACGTACGCGTACCGCTGGGCGCTGGAGTCGATGGCGTGCTCGCCGGGTTCCAGCGTGACGGTGGCGTCCTGCCGTTCCATCGGTCGACCTGGGACGGATCACCGTCGTCCAGCTGATGGTGGCCGGCGGTCTTTCGCTGGCCACCATGCCGGTGGTCGGCGAGCAGCTACCCCGACAGCCGCGCCGAGGCCAGCGCTGCGGTCAGCGGCGCACCCTCGGCCAGCTCGTCCGCCACTGCAGGAAGTCCTTGAGCAGGGCGGACATCCGGTAGCCGTCCAGCTCGTCGGCGCCCTCACCAGGGTCGTCCAGGCCCTCCAGCACCCGCCGAGCCAGGTCCGCATCAGTCTGCTTGAGCGCCTGGGCCGGGACGACGGGCACGATCAGGTCCGCCAGCCAGGCGGCCGCGGCCGCCTGGTGATCGATGGACAGGATGTCCCACCACCGGGAGAGCAGCCGCTCGTCCCGCTCGCTGCCCTCGGTGTCGATCGAACGGTCGATCGGGTCGTCCGCCAGCTCCTGCGCCATGTGGCGAGCGTGCCAGACCGATCACCCGGATCCGGCCGCCGGGTGAGCAAGGCAACTCCGCGGCGTCGCCTCCCGGGACGGAATCGTCCGGACGTCCCCACAGCGCGACTAGACTCCCCCACGGACGAGTCGGTCGGGCGGCCGCGTCGACGCCGGATCCCCGGCGTCGCCGAGGAAAGTCCGGGCTCCACAGGGCAGGGTGGTTGCCAACAGCAACCCGGCGCGAGCCGCGGGACAGTGCCACAGAGAACAGACCGCCGGTGTGTGCTGCACGCCGGTGAGGGTGAAACGGTGGTGTAAGAGACCACCAGCGTCCCGGGTGACCGGGGCGGCTCGGTAAACCCCACCCGGAGCAAGGTCGAGAAACGGGGCGGATCGTGAGATCCGCGCCGTGCGCAGGCGTTCGAGGGCGGCCCGCCCGAGCCTGCGGGTGGACCGCTGGAGCGTGTCGGCGACGGCACGCCGAGATGGATGGTCGCCGACCGGGATCGCCGCGAGGCGCCCGGGAACAGAACCCGGCTTACGACCGACTCGTCCCCCGTCCGCCATTCGGCGCCTCTCTCAACCGGCCTCTTTCCACCGGCGTCTTCCACCGGCGTCTTTCCGCTGGCGAACTACCGGCGTTCCCGGGGCCGCGGCAGCCCGCTGTTCACCGCCCGGTAGCGTGCGCCGATGGATCTCTTCCGGACCGAGCTGCGCGACGACGGCGTCTTCGTAGCGGCCTACGAGAACCCCCCGATGAACTACTTCACCGGCCAGGCGACGGCCGAGCTCGGCGAGCTCATCGCCCGCTGGCGGTATCCGGACGTGCGCGCGGTGGTGATCACCGGCGCCCCGGAGGGCCAGTACATCACCCACTTCAGCGTGGAGGAGCTGGTCTCGCGGACCGACGACCTCGACGCGATGCGGGCGAACCACCCCGAGGGCTTCGCCCGCTGGAGCGGCCTGCTCCAGGCGATCACCTACCTCGACAAGCCGGTGGTCGCGGCGATCACCGGTGATGCCGGTGGTGGCGGCCTGGAGTTGTCGCTCAATTGCGACATCCGCATCATGCAGCGCGGCGATTTCCGGGTCGGATTCCCCGAGGCGGCACTGGGCATCCTGACCGGGACCGGTTCCCAGATGCTCACCAAGATCATCGGCCACGGCCGGGCCCTCGATTTCCTGCTGCGCAGCCGGTACGTCTCACCCGAGGGCGCGCTGGAACTCGGCATCGTGAACGAACTGGCCGACGACGCCAAGGCCCGCGGCATCGAGGTCGCCTCCGGCCTGGCCCGGCAGTCACCGGCGGCGCTCGCCGCGGCCAAGCGGTCGGTGGTCCGCGGCGGCAACCTGCCGATCGCCGAGGGCCTGCGCATCGAGGCCGAGGAATGGCTCAAGGCCGGCTTGCAGCCGCAGGCCATCGAGCTCATGCAGAGCTACGTGGACACCCCGTACGACCAGCGCCGCGCGTGGGTCGAGGAGCACGGGGTGTGGCCGGAGCCGGGCATGGCCACCGGCAGCTGAACTGGTTCCGCGGCGGCGGCCGATCCGGTCGCCGCCGCGAGGTGCCGGGATCAGGTCTCGCAGGCGACGCCGTCGCCGTCACGGTCCAGCTTGGACGAGTAGCCCGGATCACTCCGGTACAGCGGCGCCGCGCCTGCCGCCTTGACCGCGTCGCAGTTCTTGTAGGAGACGCTGGCCGAGGCCGCCGGCGCAGGGGGCGCGGCCGGAGCCTGCGACGTCCGGGCCGGCGCCACCGCCGCCGCGATCGGAGTGGGGTCGGGCTCGGCCACGACCTCCGGCACGTCGACCACTGGCTCCGGCACGTCGACGACCGCCGCCGCGACGGCTTCCACCGTGACCGTCTCGGTCGTCACTGCCGTGGTGGTGACCGGCGCTGCTGTCGCGGTCGTGGTCACCGTCGTGGTGGTCGTGGTGGGCACCGTCACCGAGGTCACCACCGAGGTGGGCGCCACCGACGCCGCCGTGTCAGTCGACTGGCCGCCGCAGGCGGCGAGCGTCGCTCCGAACACCATCGCCGCCACCGGCACGATCACCGCGCGCTGCGTCCACCACTTCGACCAGTTGCCCACCGTCGGACTCCCGTGCTTGCCACTGCTCGTCACTGATCACGATCCTCTGTTTCGCACAGAATGTCGGAGCGAAACGATACCGGGCAATCCGGGCGCCACGGTCACTCGATCGGAGCCGGCGCGGGCCAAGAGCGGGTGAATCACCTCGGTCGTTCCGACGGCTCGAGGGCGCCCGCTCAGCCCAACAGGTGGCCCGTCTCGTTCAACGCCCACACCAGCGTCGACCCGTCGGCCTCCACGCCGAAGCCCGACACCGACGCGGTGTCGACGCGGAAGCGGTACGCCATGGCGTCCGGCGCGTCGAGGGCCTGCACCAGCAGCATCTTGGTCACCGCCGCGTGGGTGACCAGCACCACGGTGCCGCCGCGGTACCGGCGCACGACCTCGTCCAGCACGGGCCGGACCCGCTGCCGGATCTGGACGAACGACTCGCCACCGGGCGGCGCCGCGGCCGGGTCTCGCCGCCAGCGGCTGAACTCCTTGGCCCAGCCGCGGCCGATCTCGGTCGGCGTGCACCCGGTCCAGTCACCGAGGGTGCCGTCCAACAGGCCGTCGTGCTCGACCACCGGCGCCCCGGTCCGGGTCGCGATGGCGGCGGCGGTGTCGCGGCAGCGTTGCAACGGTGACGTCAGCACCACGGTCGGTCGCAGCCGGTCCAGCCGGGCCGCCAGCTCGTCGGCCTGCCGGCGCCCCCGGTCGGTCAGCTCGACGTCGGTGCGGCCGGCGAACCGGCCCTGCGCGCCGAGCACCGTCTCCCCGTGCCGGACCACCACCACCTGCGTGGCCGCCTCAGGACCGGCGGCCGCCGCGGCCGGGTCCTGCGGCGTCGGCGCCCCGACCGCCTCCCGTGCGACCGCAGTGCCGAACAGCCCACCGTCGTCCTCGGTGTCCTCGTCCGACGCGGTGTCCCGGGCCGGCGGCTGCCAGGTCAGTCCCTCGGCCGCGGCGTCCATGGCCTCGTTGGCCAGCCGGTCGGCGTGACGGTTGCGGGCGCGCGGCACCCACTCGAACGTCACCCCGTCGAAGCCGCGGATCAGCTCGGCGGCCCGGCGGGCCAGCGGCTTCATGTCCGGGTGCTTGATCTGCCAGCGGCCGCTCATCTGCTCGACGACGAGCTTGGAGTCCATCCGCACCGCCACCAGGCGCGCGTCCAGTTCGGCGGCCGCCTCGAGACCCGCGATCAATCCGGAGTACTCGGCCACGTTGTTGGTGGCCCGGCCGATCGCGGCGGCCCGCTCGGCCAGCACGGTGCCGCGGGCAGCATCGGTCGCGGGGTCGGTGACGTTCCCGGCGAACACCACGGCGCCGTACCCGGCGGGGCCGGGATTGCCCCGCGACCCACCGTCGGCGAAGACGGTGACCTGCTTGGTCTGGGCACTGTCCCGCGAGCCGGCCGTCATGAGCGGATCAGGACGGCGCCGCACTCGTCACACCGGACGACCGCGTCGACCTTGGCGGCGTGCACGGCGGCCAGCGCGGTCCGGTCCAGATCGATGCGGCAGGCACCGCACCGCGAGCCGACCAGCTCGGCCGCGGCGATCTTGCCGGTGGCGTGGATCCGCTCGTACAGCCCGAGCACATCGGTCGGCACCCCGGAGGCGGCCTGGGCGCGCTCGGCGGTGAGCCGGCCGGTGTCCTGTTCCAGCTCGGCGAAGACGTCGTCGCGGCGCTGCTGCGCGGCGGTCAGCCGCCCCTGCGCCTCGTCCAGGGCGGCGGTGGCCTCGCTCAGCGCCTGTTCGGCGGTCTCCCGCCGCTCCATCAGCTCCAGCGTCTGGTCCTCGAGCACGCCCTGCCGCCGGTGCAGCGTCTCGATCTCGTGCTGCAGGTTGGTCAGGTCCTTGGCCGGACCGGATCCGCTGGCCAGGCGCTGCCCGTCCCGCTCGGCCCGGGCCCGTACCTGCTCGATCTCGGTGGTCAGCTTGCGCTCGGCCCGGTCCAGATCGGACACCTCGGCCTCGGCCAGCGCCTGGGCGCCGCGCAGCTGCGTCACCTGGTCGGTCCCCGACTCGATCAGCGCCAGTTCGGGCAGCGTGCGGCGGCGGTGGACCGCGCCGGCCAGGGCCTGGTCCAGCCGCGCCAGCTCGAGCAGCCGACGTTGCACGAACGGGTCACAGGTCAACGCCACGGATCACTCGCCTCCTGCAGCCGGACAGTCTGATGGACGGGCAGGGCTGGGGGCGTGCACCGTCCACGGATCGGTGCACCGGGTCGACACCGTGGCGACGACCGTACCGGGGAACGCAGCCTCCAGCAGCCGTGCCGCCCGGCCCAGCCACGGCCACTCCCCGGCCCAGTGCGCGACGTCCACGACGGCTGGGCGGGCCGGGTCGGCCACGTGCTCGGCCACCGGGTGGTGCCGCAGGTCGGAGGTCACGTACGCGTCGACGCCGGCGGCCGCGGCCCGGTCCAGCTCGGAGTCGCCCGCTCCGCCGCACACCGCCACGGTCCGGACCAGCCGATCCGGATCGCCGGCCGCGCGCACCCCGGCCACCGTGGCCGGCAGTCGGCCGGCAACGTGGGTCGCGAAGGCGCGCAACGACATCGGCTCGGGCAGGATGCCGATCCGGCCGAGTCCGGTCGGCTCCGGGCGGGTCGGATCGGCGGCCAGCTCGAGGACGTCGACGGCCGCCTCCTCGTACGGATGGGCGGCGCGCAGGGCGGTCAGCACGGCGGCCCGCGCGGCCAGCGGCGCGATCATCTCGACCCGGTCCTCGGCCACCTGCTCGAGCGCGCCGACCGAGCCGACGGCCGGGCGGGCCCCCTGGTTCGGGCGGAACTGGCCGGTGCCGGTGACGCTGAACGCGCACTCGGTGTAGCGGCCCACCCCACCCGCGCCGGCCGCGGCCATGGCCGCGATCACCGCGGCGGTGTGCCCGACGGGCACCGCGACGACGATCTTGTCCTGGGGGTCGCGGAGTCGGTGTGGTCGCAGCGGGCGCAGCTCGACCAGCCCGAGGGCTTCGGCCAGGGCGTCGTTCACCCCGCCGACGGCCGAGTCCGCGTTGGTGTGCGCGGCGACGTGGGCGACGCCCGCGCGGATGAGCCGGTGCAGCAGCGCGCCCTTCGCCGTGTCGGCGGCGACCGACTGGACCGGACGGAACAGCAACGGGTGGTGGGTGAGCAGCAGGTCGGCCCGGTCGTCGATCGCCTCGGCGACCGTGTCGGCGTCCGCGTCCACCGCCAGCAGCACCCGGCGGACCGGCGCGGCCGGGTCGCCGCAGGTCAGGCCGATGCCGGTGTCCCACGACTCGGCCAGCGACTCCGGGTACGCGCCCCGGACGACGGCCAGCACGGCGGCCAGATCGACCGTCGGCGCCCCTCGATCGATCCCCGTTCCCGACACGGTCGGTGAGTCTGCCACCCGGACCGGGCCACAATGGTCGGGTGACCCGTCCCGACTCCCCCGCGCGACGGCCCGCCGACGGGCCGCCCGGAGCCGACCCCCGCTTCCACGTCACGGTCATCTGCTCGGGCAACATCTGCCGCTCCCCGATCGCCGAGCACGTGCTGCGCTCCGCGGTGCAGCAGGCCGGCCTGGCCGACCAGGTGCGGGTGACCAGCGGCGGCACCGGTGACTGGCACGTCGGCCAGGCGGCCAACGCCCGCGCGGTCCGGGTGCTGGAGGCGCACGGCCTGCCCACCGACCACGTCGCCCGGCAGATCACTGTGGACGACCTGGACACGGCCGACCTGGTGCTGGCCGCCGACCGCGGCCACCTGCGGTCGCTGCGCCGGATGCTCGCCGCCGGGGATCCCGGCGCCGACAAGGTCCGCCTGCTCCGTTCCTTCGACCCGGAGGCCGACTCGGACGAGGTCCCGGACCCGTACTACGGCCCCGACTCCGGGTTCGACGAGGTGATGGCCATGACGCTGGCCGCGGCGCCCGGGGTGATCGACGAGATCCGCAGCCGGCTCGTCGGCGAGACGCCCGGGGGCGGCCGGCCATGACCGCACCCACCGATCAGACCGCCACGGCGAGTCCGGCGGCGCCCGGAGCGCCGGTCCGCCGCGGCCGTTGGGCGTTCCTGCGCAGCCCCGGCTGGTGGGCCATGATCATCGGCGTGCTGGTCTTCGCGACCGCCTGCTTCACCGTGCTCGCCCCCTGGCAGTTCGACCGGCACACCGCACGGTCCGCGCAGAACGCGGCCATCAATGCTGCCGTGGAGGCGCCGGTCGTTCCCGTCACCGACCTGCTCGCCGTCGGCACCGAGCCCGCGGGCTCGGCCATCTGGCGCCAGGTCACCGCGACCGGGCAGTTCGAGGGCGAGGGCGCGGTCATCCGGTTGCGGCAGGACTCCGGCGGCTCCCCCGTGTCGGAGTGGGTGGTGCCGTTCCGGCTGATCGACGGCCCGCAGGCGGGGACGGTGCTGCTGGTCGACCGCGGCACCGTGCCGCTGGGCGACCTGGACCAGGCGGCTCCGACCCCGGCCGGCGTCGTCACCGTCACCGGCCGGGTGCAGGCCGACCAGACCGATCCGCTGGACCGCCCCGTCGAGTGGCAGGACGGGCGGCTGCTGGCCCGCGCCATCGACTCCCGCACCCTGCCGGCCGATCTGGACGTGAGCGGGCCGGTGCTGGCCGGGTACGTGCAACTGCACGGCGACAGTCCGGGTGTGCTGACCCCGATCGGGTTGCCGCAGACCGACGGCGGCCCGTTCCTCTCGTACGCACTGCAGTGGCTCGCGTTCGGCGTCATCGCGCTCATCGGCATGATCGTCTTCATCGCCCGCGAGGCGTTCGACCCGCGGCCTGACGACGACCGTGACGATCGACCGGCGGCCGGACCCGACGGCCGGCAGCCGGCGGCCGCCCCGCCGACCGGCGAGGAGCGCGGCAGCCGGCCGTCCGGGTCCCGGCGTGCCCGGTTCGACCGTTCCCAGCTCTACGACACCGACTGAGCTCCAGGCCCTCCCGTGACCAGCACCTCGGCCAGCCCGGCGGGCCGGGCCGCCGCGGCCGAGCACGCGGTCGTCCGGCACCACGTGCGGCCGCTGTGGCACGCGCCCGGCACCGCGCTGGGCGCGATCGCCTGGCCGCCGACCCGGTCCGAGGCGTGGTTCGGCCACTGGCACTACTGGTGGCAGGCGCACCTGCTCGACTGCCTGGTGGACGCCCGCGCCCGCCAGCCCGATCCGCTGCGCCGGCGGCGGGTGTCCGCGGTGGCGCGCTCGGTGTTCCTGCGCAACGGACTGCGCTGGACGAACGCCTACTTCGACGACATGGCCTGGCTCGGGCTGGCCCTGGACCGCGCCGACCGGCTGGCGTTCCCGGGCCGGCGGCGGTACCGGCGGCCGGTGCTGCGGCTGACCGGGCAGCTGCTCGCCGCCTGGTCGGACGCCGAGGGCGGCGGGGTGCCGTGGCGGCGCGGCGACGAGTTCAAGAACACCCCGGCCAACGGCCCGGCCGCGATCCTGCTGGCCCGCACCGGCAACCTGTCGCGGGCCGCGGCGACCGCGGACTGGATCGACGAGCGGCTGCGCGATCCGGACACCGGACTGATCTGGGACGGGCTGCGGCCGGGCCTGGTGGAACGGATCGTCTACACCTACGGCCAAGGCGTGACGCTGGGCGCCGCGGTCGAACTGGCCGTGCGGCTGCCGTCCCGGCGGGCCGAGTTCACCGACCGCGCCGCCGCCCTCGTCGACGCGGTGGCCACCCACCTGACCCGGGACGGCGTGCTGCGGAACCCACCGGAACAGCTCGGTGGCGACCCCGGGCTGTTCCCCGGCATCCTGGCCCGCTACCTGGCGCTCACCGCCGGCGCGCTGCCCGGGTCCGACCCGGCCGCGGCCGAGGCCCGGGCGACCGCGGCCGACCTGGTGCGGCGATCGGCCGATGCGGCTTGGCGGGAGGCGGCCTGGGTGGACGGGCGACCACGGTTCGGTCCCGACTGGACGGCTCCCGGTCCCGGCTCGGGCCCCGCGGACCGGGACCTGGCCGTGCAGCTGTCGGCCTGGATGCTCCTCGAGGCGGCCGCCACCCTCTGAGGGCGCACGTGATCGGATCACTGATCGTCCGCTCGATAGGCTCCGGCGGTGTCCGCCCCCGACCCGCAGCCCGCCGCCCCGTCCGCCCCGTCGTCAGCCGACCCGATCGACGAGGTCGCCGGACCGTCCCCGGCCGACGTGGTGCGCCGCCTGCTCGACGGTCCCCGGCCGCTGCCGCTGGTCACCGCGGGGCACCCCGTGCTGCGGCACCCGGCCGCGCCGTACGACTTCGGCCTGCTGCCCGAGCTCTTCGCCGAGTTGATCGACGCGATGCGCGAGACGATGCACGCCGCACCGGGAGTCGGGCTGGCCGCACCGCAGATCGGACTGGGCCTGGCCGTCGCGGTACTGGAGGACTCGGCCCCGGTCCCGGACGAGGTCGCGGCGGCGCGCGACCGGCACCCGTTGCCGTTCCGGGTCATCGTCAACCCGACCTACGAGGCCGTCGGGAACGAGCGCGCCGCCTGGTACGAGGGCTGCCTGTCGGTGCCGGGCTACCAGGCCGTGGTGGACCGCGCCGCCCGGGTGCGGTTGCGGTGTCAGGACGAGACCGGCGCGATGGTCGACGAGGAGGTCGCCGGCTGGGCGGCCCGCATCGTCGCGCACGAGACCGATCACCTGAACGGCACGCTCTACCTGGACCGGGCGGTGCTGCGGTCGCTGGCCACCCACCAGGCCACCGCGGCGTGGTGGGGCGGTCCCGACCTGATCCCGGCCCGGGTCGCCCTCGGGTTCTGACCCGGGGCCGAGCGCGCGTCCCGGGGTGCGCTGTCCGCCACATCGGGGCGACCGACCCGTGATCAGCGGCCATGATGGATCACGACGGGTGCGCGCTCCCCAGCCTGGTGCGCGCGTCAGGTGGGCGGCACGAGGAGATCGATGGACCGGTTCGCGCCTCGGGAGCTGCGGCTGCTGCACGCCGGCCGGATGCTGGCCAAGTGGGGCTTGGTCGTCGGCGGCACCATCGGCGGCCTGACCGTGGTCGGGGTGGCCGGAGTCAGGGCGGTCGTGCCGCTGCTGCTGCTGGTCGTCCTGCCCCTGCTCGGCGCGGTCGTCGCCATGTTCGTGATCATCCACGGCCGGAACACCCTGCCCAGCCTGCGTGACCTGGCCATGGCCATGGCGGCGCTACTGACCAACGGGGTGCTGCTGCTGGACGCGGAGCTCTACCTGGCCTGCGTCACCGTCGTGTTGGCCGGGCTGATCACGGCGGTGTCCGTGCGCATCACCGTGCGGCGCCGCGGTCCCGCCTTCTGAGCGGGTCGATGGTCGGAGCCCGCGCTCCCTCGTCCCTCGCTCGCACGACTGCTCCGTCACCCGCGGTACTGCTGCCGGGTCCACTCGTCCGCGGGCAGGAAGGTCTCCAGGTGCAGCCCCTCCAACGCGGCGTCGGTCGCGGTGGTGAGCCGGGCGGTGGTGCTGAAGAAGCGGGCGGTGCCGGCCCCGATCGCCAGGTCGAGGGTGACGACGGGGCCGGACGTGCTCGGGTGGTGCCCGCCGGCGGGCAACGCTGCGGCAATCTCCGCGGCCAGCCCGTCCAGGAACGCGTCGTGCGTGCGGTCCGCGCGGTGCCGCACCTGGTCGTGCAGATGGGCGGCCCACTGGGCCAGGTTGCGGATGCGCGGGGCCAGTCCCTCGGCATCAAGGCACAGCCGGACCACGTTGACCGGTGGCTCCAGCAGCCGCGGCGCACAGCCGACGAGCAGGGCGTCGACGGCCGCGTTCGCATCGACCACGTCCCAGCGGTCGTCCAGCAGCAACGCCGGATGGGGCAGGTGGGCGTCCAGCAGCCGTCGCACCCCGTCCAGCACCACGGCGAGGTCGGCGTCGTCGAGCGAACGATCGGGATGACGCGGCGCGAACCCGGCCGCGAGCAGCAGCCGGTCACGCTCGCGGATCGGCACGTCCAAGTGGTCGGACAGCCGCAGCAGCATCTCCGGCGTCGGGTGCGCCCGGCCGGTCTCCAACCGGCTCAGGTGCCGGGTCGAGACCGATGATCGGTTGGACAGTTCCTGCTGGCTGAACCGGCGGCGCTCCCGCCACAACCGCAGCAGCGCACCGACTCCGGGCGCCTCCGGGGCGGTGCTGGTGACGGCGCTCATGCCGGCAGCGTAGGGGCCCGTCGGCGCGCGGCCATGACCTGCGAGGTCATGGCCGACCGGACCGACCGCAGCCAGGCTCGGCCCGTCAACCGGACCTCTCCCGAAGGGACACGCCATGCCAGACACCATCGTCGAGGCGGCCGACGCCTACCTCGCCACCTTCAACGCCGCGGGACCGCAGCGGACGGAGCTGCTGACCCGGCACTGGTCGCCGTCCGCGACGTACACCGATCCGCTGGCCGAGGTGGCCGGCCACGACGGCATCGCCGCACTGATCGACGGCGTGCAGGCCCAGTTCCCGGGCGCGGTGTTCAGCCGGCTCGGCGAGCCGGACGCCCACCACCGGCAGCTGCGGTTCCGGTGGGGGCTCGGGCCGGACGGCGCCGAGCCGGTCGTCGTCGGGTTCGACGTGCTGGTGCTGGACGAGGACGGGCGGATCCGCGACGTGCTCGGGTTCCTGGACCGGGTGCCGGGTTGAGTGAGTCCGGGTGGTGGCCTGTCGTGGGGTCCGTGACCGCTGGCCCCGCGTCCCCACGGCGGGCCTCGACCCGCACGCTCAGCCTCGACAGCCCACCGTGCCCGTCGCGCCCGACTGTCGCTGTCGCCGGGCACGATGCATCCACCGGCCCGGGCTTCGCTCCGACGGCCGCACACGACCGAGATTCACCCGGATGTCCTGCTGGACACAGGCTATGATTCGTACATGTCTCCACTCGCCGACACCGACGACGCCGCTCCTCCGGCGCCATCCGTCGAGCTGCTGGCGAGCGTGATGGCGACCGTCCCGCGCCGACTCAGTGGCGCGAAACTGGTCGCCGCCGTCCGCGACTGCGAGCGGCTCACCTCGTGGCTCGCCGGTCATCGGACCCGACTGCTCGCCGATCTCGCCCGCCCCGGCCGCGCGGGCGAGATGACCGGGCTGGTGCAGCAGGTGGCCGACGAGTTGACCGCCGGCGGCCGCACCGACCTCGACCCCGAGGTGCTGGGCGGGATGGTGGCGGATCACGCCGCCGACCTGGCCGCGGCCGAGATCGGCGCCGCTCTGCACCTGTCGCCGCTCACGGCCCGGCCGCGGGTCGACCGTACGGTCGAACTGGTCACCGAGCTCCCGCAGACCCTGGCCGCACTGGAGCTGGGTCAGATCGACCGGGCGCGGGCCGGTGTCATCGCCGACGCCACGGCCGGGCTCACCCCCGAGCAACGCGCGTCGGTCGAGGACGCCGTCCTGCCCAAGGCCACTACCCGGACGCCCGGCCGGTTGCGGCCGATCGTCGACCGGGCGGCCATCGCAGTCGACCCCGAGTGCGCCGAGCGGCGGGCCCGGAAGGCGCGCACCGGTCGGGAGGTGGCCGTCACGGCCGCGTCGGACGGCATGGCGTTCCTCCGGGCGCACCTGCCCGCCGAGGCCGCCGCCACGGTGATGACGCTCCTCGATCTGCTGGCGCACCGGCCCGATCCGCTCGGCGCTCCCCTGCCCGGCGACCCGCAGCCGCCCGGTAGCGCCGCGCTGCCCGACCGGCGGACCATCGGCGCCCGACGCGCCGACGCTCTCACCGATCTCTGCGACGCCCTGCTGACCCGCGGGCACGTCGACCTCCGGCGTCCGGACGGCCACGATCCTGACGCTGACCGGGCCACCCGGAGTTGGCAGGGGCGCCGGCCGCACCTGGTCGTCACCATGGGTCTGTCCACCCTGGCCGGGCTCGACAGCCTGCCGGGCGAACTCACCGGTCACGGCGTCATCACGGCCGAGGTGGCGCGGTCGCTGGCTGAGTCGGCCGGATCGCTGACCGTCGTCCCCGTCGATCCGCCGACCGGCACCGCCGTCGGGGTCGGTGACCGCAGCGTCATCCGCTACCGACCCGGGCAGCAGGTGCGCGATCGAGTGCTCACCGCCCAGGACACCTGCCGCTTCCCGGGCTGCCGCCAGTCGAGCCGACGCTGCGACCTGGACCACGTCCTCGAGTTCGACCACTCATCTCCGGCCGAGGGCGGACCCACGGACGAGACGAACCTCATCCCGCTGTGCCGTCGTCACCATCGCCTCAAGACGTTCACCCTGTGGCGTCCCCTCCCGGCCGATCTGGACGGCGCAGCGGCGCACCGTCGGCCACCGTCCGAACGCCTGCCGCTCGGCGTCATCGTCTGGAGCACCCCGACCGGCGGCCGGCACACCGTGCCCGCCCGCGAGTTCACCCTGCCCGGGGAACTGACCGACCCGAGCCTCGGTCGCCGCACCTGGTCGACCTTGACCGCCGACGGTGCCGATGGTGCCGATGGTGGCGACGGTGGCCTCGACGACCTGGTCGGTCTCGTGCCGGCCGAGCCGATCGGACCCGACGGGCCGGTGACGGACGAGCAGCCTCGGGTCGTCCTCGACCCGGCACCGGCCGTGGGCACCTCGCTGCTCGACCAGCTGGCCGGACCCGGCACCGGCACCCCGCCACCGGAACAGCTCGATGACTGCCCGTTCTGATCGCCGCTCCGGGTCCAGCCGGAGCACTGCGAGGGCAGCTGTAACCGGCTCTTCGCAGATGAGGGTGTAGGGGTGGGCGGCGTGGCGGTGTCGGGGTGAGGGTCGAGGTCCTCCGAGGATGAAGGTTCCTACACCGCTTTCCTGGAAGACCTCGACGTGGTTGACGCTACCTTTGCTGCCCCTGATGTGACGACGTTCGCCCGGCTGGATGGCCTGGGCCTGCAGGTCATCGGCCAGTTCCTGGAACCGGACGCGGCCGTGCTGGCGTGCCGGGTGAGCGCCCCGGACGATCGGTGTCGGGGTTGTGGTGGGCAGGGCCGGCCGCGGGACACGGTGCTGCGGCGGTTGGCGCACGAACCGCTGGGGTGGCGACCCACGGTGCTGCTGGTCACGATCCGCCGGTACCGATGCCAAGCCTGCCGCCTGGTGTGGCGGCAGGACACCACCCTGGCGGCCGAGCCGCGGGCGGTGCTGTCCCGTGGCGGCCTGCGGTGGGCGTTGCAGGGCCTGGTCGTGGGCCACTTGAGCATCGCGAGAATCGCCGAAGGGTTGAATGTCTCGTGGAACACCGCCAACGCGGCAGTGCCGACCGAGGGTCGGCGGGTGCTGATCGGTGACCCGACCCGCTTCGACGGGGTGCGGGTGATCGGGGTCGACGAGCACGTCTGGCGGCACGGCCGCCGCGGCGACCGGTTCGTCACGGTCATCATCGATCTGACCCCGGTCCGCGACGGGACCGGACCGGCGCGGCTGCTGGACATGATCGAAGGCCGCTCCACCAGCGCGTTCACCACCTGGCTCACCCGACGGGACCAGGCATGGCGCGACGGCGTCGAGGTGGTCGCGATGGACGGATTCACCGGCTTCAAGACCGCCACCACGGCGCAGCTCCCGGACGCGACCGCGGTGATGGACCCGTTCCACGTCGTCCGCTTGGCCGGTGAAGCACTCGAGCGATGCCGGCAACGCGTGCAACAGGACACCCTGGGCCACCGCGGCCGGACCGGCGACCCCCTGTACGCCGCACGCCGGACCCTGCACACCGGCGCCGACCTGCTCACCGACCGGCAACGCGCCCGGATCCAGGCAGTGTTCGCCGTCGACGAGCACGTCGAGGTCAAAGCGACCTGGGGGATCTACCAGCGCGTCGTGGCCGCCTATCGGCACCCGAACAAGCTCACCGGCAAGACCCGTCTGCGCGCCGTGATCCACACCGTGAGCAGCGGCGTCCCACCCGAGCTGACCGAGATCCGACGCCTGGGACGAACCCTGGCCCGCCGCGCCGCGGACGTCCTGGCCTACTTCGACCGGCCCGGCACCAGCAACGGACCCACCGAAGCCATCAACGGCCGACCGGAACACCTCCGCGGCACCGCCCTCGGATTCCGCAACCTGACCAACTACATCGCCCGCAGCCTCCTGGAGACCGGCGGGTTCAGACCCGGACTACACCTTCGATTGCGATGAGCCCTGTAACCGCTAACACAGATTACGGAGCGTTTTAGTCCGGACCGAATTCGTTGACGACTCCCTGGCTAAACCGATCGCCGCCTTGAGCAACGTTGACTGATCGCGCGATGATGTTAGTGTAGACGATTTGCGCAACAACGGTCACCGGCGGCTTTTCTGTGTCGTTGAAGATGGCCACCCCCGGGCAACCTTTTTCAAGGGCGAGGGCAAAGTTGAGCAAGCGAGTCCGGACTTGATCGACAAAATTCATACTTGATTCACCGTGACCACTCACTGGGCGTCGAGATGAGCTGCTTCCCAAAGTCTTATGTTGCCGGTCGGCGTCATCGTATTCACAGTCGCGACGAAGTTAGCGGGCCAGGATTGATCACCAGGTCTCGTGGTTCGCCAACTGCGAGACCTTCAGTTGTGCGATCGGCTGCGGAAATATGCTGCCCCGCTGGCCCGAAGCGATCGACTTCTTCGCATGCATCCCGGCTGACGTCGACCAACCGACGCCTATGCGGCAGTGCTTCGACCAGGAATCGAACATTCGGGTTCTAGGCCGAAACGATTGTAGGCCAGCTTGGCCGCGATTGTAGTAATCGATCGGGCGTCTCGCGTCGAGCGTCGAGTATCACCGCGACGGCGTTGCCGCTCGGGCCGCGAACTGCTTGTACACCGCGGGCAAGCGGTCGAACGCCGCAAGGCGCAGTGCCTGGCGTCAACAACCGTGACCTGGTAGTCATACGACGCGTCGATGGTGGGGCGCCACCGGCCGACCCCACAGATCAGGAGAACACACCCTGCAGCCGAGCGGGTTGGGGTGTACATCGACTAGCCTCGGCAGTCATGACAAGCGAGGGGAATCTTAGGTACCGCGGGCCCAGGCGTGAGGGTATAGGTCTCATCGACCGGGTCGTCTTAGATCTTAGTGATTTAAAGTTTATCGAAGACGAACTGCGCTCAATCGGCGCGCTCGAAGTCACCAGTGATGAATACTCTGGCCGGGCAAAGTCTGTCGAGGATTTTGTCGTCGAAGGCGTCAAGAGCCTTGATTCGGTACGCTTTAGCGCCACGCCGCATCAGAAGTTTCATTCCCTGAGTGTGTCGGTGAATCGATTGTATGCCTCGGTGTACAGTTCGATGGAGGACGACCGGGCTGTTGAGGGCGTAAGGAGGGTATTGGAGGACTTCCTGCGCACGAGGGTGCGGAGATTCTACCGATTCGCCTCTGGCGTCGGGACTGCGCTCGGACTACTTGGCTTTGCGCTGTTTACGGTGGCGGGCACTCTTGTGCGGGAGGGTGATCAGCGGCCGTCGGGTGCAACGTATTGGCTACTAGGAGTCGGCGCGGTCGCCATCCTCTTGGGTGGCGGGGCGGTCCTCTATGCTAGCACGGCGAAAGGGGCAATTTGGCTCGTGCGGCGGGAGGACCGACCGGGGTGGATCCGTCGCAACAGAGACGTCCTGACGGTTCAAGTGGTAAGCAATGTCATTGCCCTAGCCGTTGGCGTCTTCGTTGGGTCGCTATTCTAGTCGGCGACGCTCAGAACCGTCCGCGGTGGAACCTGAGTGGTCGGCAGGGGCGGCGGCGTAGCCGGCGCCACCCCCTACCTTCTCGGCATGAGGGCCTCTCGCCCGGTCCCTCTGTTGCTTACCGCATGGCTGCGGGAGCGTGATCAACGCGATCTCGTCGACTCGGGGTTCATTGGCAATCTTCGTGATCGCCAATGGCCTGGCCGGACCCGACGGGCCACCGATTCCCGTGCTCGAGGCCTGGTCTCAAACTGTTCGGTCGGAACGATTGATGCGAGCCCGGTCCGTCGTTCGACTGCTCCCACAGCTACGCCGTGCTCTGGCTTCGCCGACGACGCCATCTACGTGATACTCGGACTCCACGAGTCACTGTCGTTGGACGAGAACTCGACCGCGCTCGAGCAAGAGCATCAACGGGCTCGTGAGCGCTACATCGAGATGACGCCGCAATATGCCGGCGTGGTCGGAGCGGTCCGCGCGGCGGGCGAGTATCCGCGGCCTGAGTGAAGGGCTGCGGGTCTGGCGTCGAGGAATCACCGTCACCGCCCCCCCCCTCGCGGGCGTGATCGCGACGCTGCGCGACTGAGGGTGCGTTAGTACCTAACGAGCCGACCACGTCGATGACTGGCTGATGTCCGCAACTCGTATCAGAAACAGCCCCGTCTGGTGCTGGCGAGGTCGTCTACAACACTCGGCCACTCTAGGAGTTGTCCCAGGCAACGTTGTAACGATACACGTGTCCGGAGCTTCGTCGTGGTAACGGGGGTTTGCGAAACGTTCGCGCGGAGACGATCGGCTACGGACGCGTTCAACCCGGCACCAGCATCCCCAGTCGCAGCAGGACGCACTGGAGGCGGGCCGACTGTGAGCAGGTGTTCATCGACCTGGCGAGCGGCAAGCTGGCACACCGGCCCGAACTGGATGCCGCCCTTCGATCCGCACGGACGGGGGACCAGCTCGTCGTGACCAAGCTTGACCGCCTCGGCCGATCCCTCGAGCACCTGATCGAGCTGGCCAACGTCCTGCAGCGGGAGCGGATCGCGCTCGTGGTGCTCGATCAGGGCATCGACACCTCGACCGCGGTCGGCCGGATGTCCTTCCAGATCCTGGAAGCGATCGCCGAGTTCGAGCACTCCCTGATGGGTGAGCGCACCCGCGACGGCCTGGCCGCGGCTCGGGCCCGCGGCCGCACGGGTGGTCGGAAGGCCAAGCTCGGGGCGCGGCAGGTCCGGCTCGCCCGCGAGATGTACGACCAGGTCGACTACCAGGGCCGCAACCGATACACCGTCGCCGAGATCGCCGCCGAGATCGCCGCCGAGTTCGGCGTCAACCGGCCCACGATCTACCGGTACCTTGACGTCGACACACCTGTTCCGGCTGGTCGATGACCACACCCGACAACGTCCCCTCGTCGGTGTTGGAGCCATCGCAGGGGAGCGCCTCAACCCAGACCTGAGCGGTTGGTCTGGTTCGCGATCATCCACCTCGGTGACACGGCTCTATTGGTGCTGCCGACGGGCTTCCTCTGGTACGGGGCACCGGCCATCGGGGCTCGCGCGGGCTGGTCGGTCGAGGACCCGACCGCCAACGACGGCGAGGAGTACACCGGCGTGCCGTTGGGGTTGGTCGGGTGGGCGATAGTGATGGCGATGACGGCCGGCCTCGTTGCCTGGCTCTTCTCCCAGAACGGCCCGCTGGAATGCCGTTCCGGCGCCCTGTGTTGGCACCCGTCGGAGCCCACGACGCTCCAGGGGTACGGCTGACCGGGACCGCCGGAGAAGAACGGGAGCACGAGATGCGCGGGTCGTACAAGGTGCCGGGCGGCAAGCTGGTCGTCGCCGACGTCGAGGTGACGGACGGGCGGCTCCAGCGGGTGAGCATCTCCGGCGACTTCTTCCTCGAGCCGGACGAGGCGCTGGTCCGGATCGACCAGGCCCTCACCGGCCTGACCGAGGTCAGTGACGTCGCCACGCTGACCGCGGCGATCCAGCTGGCCCTGGCTCCGGACGTGGCCGGCCCGGTCGAGATGGTCGGCTTCGGACCGGAGTCGGTGGCCATCGCCGTGCGGCGTGCGCTCGGCCGCGCCACCAGCTGGCAGGACCACGACTTCCAGCTCATCCGCACCGGCCCGCAGCACCCGGCCATGCAGATGGCCCTGGACGAGGTCATCGCCCGGCAGGTCGGCGACGGCCTCCGGCCGCCCAACCTGCGGATCTGGGAGTGGGCCTCCAACGCGGTGATCATCGGCTCGTTCCAGTCGCTGTCCAACGAGGTGGACCTGGTCGCCGCGGCCCGGCACGACGTGACCGTGGTCCGGCGCATCTCCGGCGGCGGCGCCATGTTCGTCGAGCCGGGCAACACCATCACCTACTCCCTCGTGGTGCCGGGGTCGCTGGTGGAGGGGCTGTCCTTCGCCGCGTCCTACGCCTTCCTGGACGACTGGGTGCTCGGTGCGCTGGCCGAGCTCGGCATCCAGGCCCGGTACGTGCCGCTCAACGACATCGCCTCACCGACGGGCAAGATCGCCGGCGCGGCCCAGAAGCGGCTGGCCAACGGAGCGGTGCTGCACCACGTGACCATGTCGTACGACATCGACGCCGACAAGATGCTCGACGTGCTCCGGATCGGTCGGGAGAAGCTGTCCGACAAGGGCATCACGAGCGCCAACAAGCGGGTGGACCCGTTGCGCTCGCAGACCGGGATGAGCCGGGAGACGATCATCGCGGCGTTCATCGAGTACTTCCGCGGGCGGTACGGCCTCACCGAGGTGGACGTCGACGATGCGACGCTGACCACGGCCCGGGCCCTGGCGGACAGCAAGTTCGAGACGGAGGCGTGGACCGCGCGGGTGCCGTGATCGGGGTTCACAGCCTTCGCTCACAGCGTCGTCACATGGAGTCAGCCACCGTGACGCAGTGTCGAACATTGGGCCCGTCGCTCGGGCACCCCGCCGTCTCGCGCTCGTCGCTCCCCGGCTGCGCCGTGCGCTGACCCGCTCGGCCGCGGCGCTGGCCGTGACCGCGACCGTGTCTGCGTCCGTGGCGATCGGGCTGAGCGCACCGGCCGCCGCCGCCCCCGATGCGCTGGCCCGGGCCGCGGCCGCGCCCTCCTGCACGGTGCAGCAGAGCGGCGCCGCCGAACCGCGGAAGTCCTCCGGCCGGGACGCCGTCCGCACCACCATCGGCGTGGCCAAGACCATGGGCGTGCCCCGGCACGGCCAGATCGTGGCCGTCATGGTCATGTTCCAGGAGTCGTCCATCCGGAACCTGGCCAACGACGGCACCAGCACGCAGAACACGTCGTGGTCCGCGCCCGGGCGCGACTACTGGCTGGCGGTGACCAAGCTGTCGCTGAAGTACCCGCACGACCTGTTCGGGCTGCGCGACGGGGCCAAGGACACCGACTCGATCGGCCTCTACCAGCAACGGCCGTCCTCCGGCTGGGGCAACTACGGGCAGAGCACCGGCATCACCGACCCCGAGGGCGTGGTGCAGCGACTGCTCGACCCGCGGTGGGAGGCCATGGCCTTCTTCGGCGGCGACCGCAGCGCAGCCCCGACCTCCGGCCTGCTCGACGTCCGCGGCTGGCAGGACATGGCACCCACCTACGCGGCGAACGCGGTGCAGCGCAGCAACTATCCCGAGTACTACGCCAAGTGGGAGGCGCAGGCCACCGCCTACGTCGACCAGAACCAGGACGCCCCGGCCATCGACCTGCCGTGGACGCCGGGCGGCGGCGCCAACGCCCTGGGGTGCACCAGCGTGCCGTCCGACCCCGGCCTCGGCGAGGCCGGCCGCAACCCCTCCGGCTCGCTGGACGGCATCCGCGTCGACGGTGGTCGGCTGACGCTGTCCGGGTGGGCGTTCGACCCGGACGCCGCCAACGGCACGGTCGAGATCCACGTCTACGACGCCGGTCCGGACGGCACCCGCGGCACCTCGGGCGGTCTGGCCAACCGCGAACGGCTCGACGTGAACCGCGCCTTCAACATCGGTGGACGGTTCGGCTTCCAGATGGACACCACCTGGACCGGCGCCGGCCGACACACCGTCTGCGCGTACGCGATCAACATCGGCCGTGGCACCACCAACCCGCTGCTGGGCTGCCGCACCCTCGACCTGGTCCCGGTCGGCGCGCTGGACGGGGTGGCCGCCACCGCCGGTGGACGCATCGACGTCTCCGGCTGGGCGGCGGACCCGGCAGCGAACGGTGGCCGCACCGAGGTCCACGTCTACGTCACCGGCCCGGCCGGCACCCGCGGCACCAGCGGCGTCTTCACCGGCCACGCCCGTCCGGACGTGCGGGCGGTGGTCCCGTTCGCGAACGCCGACCAGGGCTTCGCCACCACGGTCAGCGCCGCCGGCCTGGGTGACAACACGGTCTGTGCCTTCGCGATCAACGCCCGGTCCGGGTCGGTCAACCCGCTGCTCGGTTGCCGGACGGTCACAGTCCGCCCGGACGCGCCGGTCGGCGTGGTCGACGGCGTCCGGGTGTCCGGCAGCACCGCCCAGGTCGACGGCTGGGCCTACGACCCGAACGCCTCCGGGTCGGTCATCCCGGTGCACATCTACGTCCAGTCGGCCACCCGGACCGTCGGATACGGCTTCCTGGCCGATCGATCCCGGCCGGACGTGAACCGGGCGCTCGCGATCTCGGGCAACCATGGCATCACCGCCCAGGTCCAGCTCGACCCCGGTGACAACACGGTCTGCGCGTTCGCCATCGGCTTCGCGCCGGACAACAACACGCTGGTGGCCTGCCGGACCGTGCGGTCGGCGGCCCAGGCCCGGCTGCTGATGGTCGAACCGGAGCAGGACGCGGCCGCCGAGCCGACGCCGGACGCACCGCAGCCGTCGACCGTGACCACCACCAGCCCGACCCCGGCCGCGGCGACGGGCACCCCGGCGCCGACCACGCCGAGCCCGGCCCCAGTCAGCAACACCCCGGTCACCAGCAGCCCGAGCACCAGCACGCTGACCACCGGCACCTCGACCACCGGCACCTCGACCACCAAGGCGGCATCGAGCGCCGCGACCACGACCGGCAGCGCCCCGGTCAGCGGTCCGGCGGCCGCCACCACCGGGTCCACGCCGACCACCCGCACGTGGTGACCCGGGTGACGGTCACCGAACGGGAGTGCATGGCCGACGCCTGGGGCGAGATCCCGGACGTCCTCGGCGGACGCTGGGCGGCATCGAGGGGGCGACCCGTCCGCTCCCCGATCCCCCGGCGCCGGGGCGGTCTGGCCCACGTGCTGGTCGAGCCGCCGCCCACCGACCTGCTGGGCGCGGTCGGACCAGCCGTCTGCTGCGGCGCGGGCTGACCACCCCGGCGGTCTCCGGCTCGGTCAGCGCGGCTGGATGGCGCGCCCGGCCGGCCGGACCGGTGGGTCCACCCGACCGGTGAAGACCACGACGGCCGCACCGATCATCACCAGGCCGGCGGCCAGCGTCAGCCAGGGGCCCACCGCGGCACCGGCCTCGCCCGGGTCGAACACGCCGGCGTCGCCCGGCGCGATCCCACGCCATCCGCCCCAGCCGGCCCCCATCACGCCGCAGAGCACCAGCAGCGCCGCGGGGATGCGCAACGGTCGGGCGGTGCCGCCGGTGCCCGGCGGCCGCACCCGGGCGACCGCCAGCCCCAGCGCGGCGAGGATCCCGATGGCGCCGAACAGCACGCCGATCATCCCCGGCCGGTACGAGCCGGCCCCGGCCAACGCGTCGTTGAGGTTGGAGCCGGCCAGCTGACTGTCGCCGCTGATGCCACCCCAGCCGGACAGCACGGCGCGGCCGCCGTCCACGGTCGGCGCGGAGATCCACGGCAGGAACGACGCGATCACCGTGGCCAGCGCGCCCACCGCGGCGACGCCGGCGACGGCCCGGCGGCGGGCCGTCCAGGCGGCGATCGACGCACGCGACGGTGCCGCGGCAGCGGACTTGGCGGACCTGACCAACGGAACCAGCACCCCCGGGACGGTCGACGCGACGAGTGCCGGGAGAGGAACCCGGCCGGCGCGGCCGACCCTACCGACGGCCGGTGGGCACGAGCTGTGCCCGCGCGCCGGCGACCCTGGGCCCGGTGGGACGCCGACGGCCCGGTGCCTACCATCGACGCCCGTGACCAGCGAGCCGACTCCGACCGAGCCCACGGCGACCGAACCCACGGCGACCGAACCCACGGCGACCGAACCCACGGCACCGGTGGCCACCGGCGCCGTCGTCATCCTCGACCACGACCTGCTCACCGCCGGCGACCTGGAGATGCAGGCGTACGCCCGGCACCTGGCCGACGGCCTCCCGGTGGACGTCCAGGTGCACGTGGTGGGCGGCATGCGCGGCGTGCTGGAGTCCCGCCGCGAGCTGATGCCCGCGCAGGTGGACCTGGCGGCGGCCCAGTCCGGCCGGGCCGTCGTCGATGCGCTGGCTGCTACGGCCGGGGTGCCCGAGGACCGTCGTCCCGCGGCGCGGGCGAGCGCGCTCCGCGACCTGGCCGCGTCGTCGTTCGTCCTCGATCGGGCCGACGGCCTGGACGAAGTGCTCGCCGCGGTCGGCGACGCCCCCGTGCTGCTGGTGATCGACTCCGCCGAGCGAGGACCGGTCGCGGAGGTGCTCGGCGCCCTCCGGCTCACCGGTCGCATCGAGCTGGTCGCCGGGCACCGGCCCACCCCGAGCGACCTGGTGATCGCCGCGGCCTGGACCAGGGAGCTGGCCGAGGCCACCGCGGCGGGCGCCACCACGGTCGTGGTCGATCGGTTCGGACGGGAACTCGGGGTCCCGACCGCCCACGTGGCCGGGCTGAGCCGCGTGCTCCCGGTCGCTGCGGAGTGGCGCGACCGGCTCTGACGAGCAGGTTCACCGGAACGTGCGCGTCCGGCCCCGGCCGACGCTGCAAGGATGCCGGTGATCGACTCGAGAGGAGCACCTGGTGCAGCGGAGGACCGGACGGCCGGAGTGGACTCGGCGTTGGGGCCGGCGACCGAGGGCCGTGGTGGCCGCACTGGCGCTGGCGGCGACGGCGACGGCGTGCGCGACCACCCCGGGCCAGGCGGTGCTCGCCTCCCCCGGCTGGGGCGCGGAGTCGACCGAGACCAGCCGGACGACTCCGACCACGTCGACCCGGAGCACTCCCACGACGAGCAGCACCACGACGAGCACCCCGACGAGCACGACGGCCGGATTCGCCGACGACGCAGTGACCGTCGCGTTCGACGAGACGATCCAGTGGACCGATGGGCTGTCCGTGTCGGTGACCGCGCCAGCGGCGTACACCCCGAGCGACTCCGCCGTCGGCAGTGAGGACGCAGCGGCGGCCGTCCGGGTCACCATCAAGGTGGTCAACAACAGTGCGGTGGTCTGGGACCCCGGCTACAGCCGGGTGGTGGCGACCGCGGCCGGCGCGGAACTCGAGGACATCTACGACACCGCCAACGGCATCACCCAGCTTCCCTACACCCAGGTGCTGCCCGGGCACGAGCTCTGGTTCGCGTTCGGCTTCGCGCTGGCCGACACGGACGATGCCGAGGACCTGCAGGTCGCCGTCTCACTGGGCTACGACTACGACGACGGCGTGTTCTCCACCACGGCCACCGGTGGTCCCGACCGCACCGCCCGCGCCGGCGAACCGTCGTCCGAGTACCTCCCGGTGGTGGAAGCGTTCGGCACCCCGTTCGAGTGGGAGAACGGGCTGAGTGTGGCCGTGTCGGCGCCGGCACCGTTCACGCCCACCGAGTCGGCTGTGGGCGATGAAGGTCCCGGCGAGGCAGTCCGGGTCGACGTGACCGTCACCAACGGTTCGCAGGAGGAGTTCGACCCGTACCTGCTGTTCGTCACCGCCCTGAGTGGCAAGCTGGAGGCGACCGAGATCTTCGACGGAGCCGGGGGTCTCGAGAGCACGCCCTACACGGCCGTGGCGCCGGGAGCGACGGTCACGTTCCCGATCGGCTTCAAGGTCGCTGATCCGGCCGACCTCGTGGTGCAGGTCAGTCCCGGGTCGGACTACGAGCCGGCACTGTTCACCGGCTGACCGGGCATCACGTCCGCCGAGCCTGCATCGGCATCCCAGCAGCGTCATCACGGCGATGACGGGAGGAACGGCGCGATCGAGCCGCGGCACACCGTGGTGTCGCTGCGGCGCACCCGTCTGGTCACCGGCGCCGCCGTGTCGATCGACCACACCCGCCGCACCGTCACCGCCGTCGGTCACGACGGGCACACCTTCGAGCTGACCTACGACCGAGCTGACCTCCGACCTCGACCTGGTGACGGTCGGACTGGCGACCCGCACGGCGATGATCGGGAGCGCCATCCCCGGGCTCATCGACGGGGCCATCGGTCTCAAGCACGTCGAGGAGGCGGTGGAGATCCGCGACCGGCTGCTCACCGCGTTCGACCGGGCGGCCATGCCCCCGGCCGGACCGCCGCGTGACCGGCTGCTCACCGTGACATTCGTGGGCGGCGGGTTGGCCGGCGTCGAGGGATTCGCCGAGAGTCTGGCGCTGGCCACCGAACTGCTGCGGTGCTACCCGGAACTCGACGCCGATGAGCTGTCGTTCCACCTGGTCGAGGCGCAGGGTCGCGATCTGCCGGAGGTCACGGATCTCGATGGTCTCCCCCGGCCGACGGGTCGTCGAGCACCTGCGTCGGAGAGGCGCCCACGTGCACCTGGACCTGCAGCTGACCTCGGCAGTCGATGGCACGTGGTGCTGTCCACCGGCGATGATCTCCGCCCGGCGACCGTACGCACCGTCGGTGTGGCTGTGGACGACCAACCAGTCCCCGCGTGCTGCGTGCATGTGCCGGTCCTCCCGGGTGCGTGCGTGGACCACGGACGGCGAGCCAGGTTCCGCGCCCGTCGGTGACCCGCTCGACCGGAGCCGGGAAGAGTCGGAAGTCCCGGCTGCGTCGGCGGATCCGCTCCGGCGATCGCCGGCCGCCGACCCGGCCCGCGGGCCGGCGCCGGTCCCGACCTAGGCTGGCCCGACGCCACCCAGCCGACCGCCGACCACCCTCTGGTGCCCAGGAGGCGCAGTTGACCGACGACCGTGCCGCCGTGCCGCCGACGCCCGACGGCAGTGCCGTCGAGCGCCCGACCCACCGGCTGATCCACCTGTCCGACACGCACCTGACCGAGATCGGGGTCAAGTACAACGGCGTCATCGACGCCGACGCCGCCCTGGCCACCGCAGCCGGTCTGGTCCGCGGTGCGCTGGACGCCGGGGTGACGATCGACGCCGTCATCGCCTCCGGCGATCTCACCGACACCGGCGATCCCGATGCCTACCGCCGGCTGTCCACCGCACTCGGGGACCTGGGCCTGCCGGTGATCTGGGCGGTGGGCAACCACGACGTGCGGGTCACGCTGCACGAGCAGCTGCTCGGCCGCTCCGACACCGAACCGGTGCTGCAGGTGCACCGGATCGGCGGGCTGCGGATCGTGGTGCTGGACTCCACCGTCCCGGGCCGGGGCGACGGTGTGCTGGCCGCCGATCACCTGGCCGCCCTGGGCGACGAGCTGGCCACCCCGGCCGACGACGGCACCGTGGTGGTGCTGCACCACGCGCCGCTGCCGGCGCCGTCGCCGCTGCTGGAGTACTTCGCGCTGCACCGGGCCTCTCGCGCGGCGTTGCGGGACGCGGTGGCCGACACCGATGTCCGGCTGGTCCTGGCCGGCCATCACCACCTGGCCCGCTCCGGCATGCTCCGCCAGGTGCCGGTGGCCGTGGCCGGCTCGGCCGCCATCCGGACCGACCCGCTCGCCCCGCGCGGGACCGAGCGGACCGTCGCCGCCGGATCGCTGAACCTGGTCGAGCTGTTCGCCGACGGCCATGCGGTCTCGGTGATCCCGTTCGACGAGGCCCTCGGCGCCGGCCAGGCGTTCCATCTCGACCAGGCCGGGACGGACGCGGTGATCCGGCGGCACCTGGCCTGAGGTCCGCCGCGGTCGCTGCTGTCGGCTGCACGCCCGGTCCGGACCGGTCCCGTCCACCCGCCTCGCGCCCCTGCTCCGACACCATCTCGACGACTTCGGACCGGTCGACGGCATCACCCTCCCGGACACGCCGCTCTCTGGTGCACGGTGTCGAGCACGGCCAAGACCCGCGCAGCGGGAGCCCGGACGAGGCGCTGCCGGACCTCGTCGGGCGCGGGCGCACCCCGTTGACCATCGGCGAGGGCGTCAGTTGGTTGCCGCAGGCGCCGGAGCAGCTGGAGCCCAGCCACGGCTTCACGACCTGGTGCTGGGCCGGCAACCGGCACACGAGACTGGGCTTCGCCTCGGCGTGGCGGCTCGAGCGTGACGTAGGTCACTGTCGCGATCGTGCGCGACGGTGTCGAGGCACGGATGGCCGCTCCGTCCCCGAGGCGCCAGGCGATCACACTGGTCGCCCAGACCCGAGGAGCATCCGATGGCCAAGTACCTGCTGTTGAAGCACTACCGCGGCGCCCCGGCTCCGGCGAACGACGTTCCGATGGACCGCTGGACGCCCGAGGAGATCTCGGCGCACGTGCAGTACATGAGCGACTTCGCCGCCCGGCTCACCAGCACCGGCGAGTTCGTCGACGGCCAGGCCGTCGCGCCCGAGGGAGCGTGGGTCCGCTCCGACGGTGCCGGCCGGCCTCCGGTCACCGACGGCCCGTTCGCCGAGACCAAGGACCTGATCGCGGGCTGGATGATCATCGACGTCGACGACTGGGACCGCGCCGTCGAGCTCGCCGGCGAGCTGTCCGCCGCGCCCGGCGCCGGCGGCAGACCGATCGACGAATGGCTGGAGGTGCGGCCGTTCCTGGCCCAGCCGACGAACTTCGGGGAGTGACTGCACGCGATGGTCGCCGGCGTGGACGAGTCGCTGCTGCGCAGCCTGATCCCACGCGTGATCGGCGTCCTCGTCCGCCGCGGCATCGACTTCGCGGCGGCCGAGGACGCCGTGCAGGATGCCCTGCTCGAGGCGATCCGGGTCTGGCCCGACGACACGCCGCGGGACCCACCGGCCTGGTTGGTCGCGGTGGCGTGGCGACGGTGGCTGGACACGGTGCGGTCCGACGCTGCACGACGGCGGCGGGAGGACGTCCTCGACGCCGCTCCGATGGCCGAGCCCCCGCCGGACGTCGACGACACCCTGCAGCTGTACTTCCTGTGCGCCCATCCCTCGCTGACCCCGTCGTCGGCGGTGGCGCTGACGCTGCGGGCCGTGGGTGGGTTGACCACCCGGCAGATCGCCCAGGCATACCTGGTGCCCGAGACGACCATGGCCCAGCGGATCAGCCGGGCCAAGCGCACCGTGTCCGCGGTCCGGTTGGACCGACCCGGCGAGATGGCCACGGTGCTGCGGGTGCTGTACCTGGTGTTCAACGAGGGGTACTCAGGTGATGTCGATCTCGCGGCAGAGGCGATCCGGGTGACCCGACAGCTCGCGACTGCGGTCGACCACCCGGAGACGTCCGGCCTGCTCGCGCTGATGCTGCTGCACCAGGCCCGCCGGGCGGCGCGCACGGCGCCCGACGGTAGCCTGGTGCCGCTGCCTGAGCAGGACCGCAGCCGCTGGGACACCACCGCCATCGCCGAGGGTGTCCAGATCCTGCAGGCGGCGCTCGCCCGGGACCGGCTGGGCGAGTACCAGGCCCAGGCCGCGATCGCGGCGCTGCACGCCGACGCGCTGACGGCGGCCGAGACCGACTGGGTGCAGATCGTCGAGTGGTACGACGAGCTGGTTCGCCTGACCGACAGCCCGGTCGTCCGGCTCAACCGGGCCGTCGCGGTCGGTGAGGCCGACGGCGCTCGCGCCGGCCTGGCCGCGCTGGCCGAGCTCGATCCGGCCCTGCCCCGGTGGACCGCGGTGGCCGCGTACCTGCACGAGCGGGACGGCGACCCGGCGACCGCCGCCCGGCTGTACGTCGAGGCGGCCGCCGCGGCGCCGGATCTGGCCGAGCGGGACCACCTGACCCGGCAGGCCGCCCGGCTGCACCGGCGGGGGTAGCTCGCCGTCACCCGTGACGCGGCGAGCACCGGAGCGCCACGGCACACCTGCCGGGGCGGAGGTGGTGGAACCTGAGGCGCGGCCCGCGCAACCGGGGCGCAGACGCGGCCCGCCCGCCGCCACCGCGCCCCTGATCTCCTTCCGCGCCCCGGATCCGCGGCGCAACCGCACACTCACGGCGCCGACCCGACCCCCACTTGCCCAGCCGCGCCCCACTTGCCCAGCCGCGCCCCACTTGCCCAGCCGCGCCCCACTTGCCCAGCCGCGCCCCACTTGCCCAGCCGCGCCCCACTTGCCCAGCCGCGCCCCACTTGCCCAGCCGCGCCCCGGTCCCGCCCGGTCAGACCACCGCCGTGCTGAGCGCCGGGAAGGCCAGCACCAGCCAGGTCCCGGCCAGCAGCCAGGGCCCGAAGGCGATGGCCGAGCCCATCCGCCACCGGCGCAGCAGCACGCCGCCCACGGCGACGGCCGCGCCGAGCACGAACCCCAGGACCACGCCCAGCAGGGCCGTGCCGGCCGACCAGTACCCGGTGAGCAGGGCCAGCGACGGCATCAGCTTCACGTCACCCAGACCCATGGCCCGCGGCGCCACCCGGGCCAGCAGCCAGAAGGCTCCGGTGATGACCAGTGCGCAGACCACCGCGGTGAGCAGGTCGCCGCTGCCCGGCGCGAGCAGCTCGGTGCCCAGCACGACGACCACCGCGCCGGCTGCGGCCGGCCCGGTGAGCGCATCGGGCAGCCGGTGGTGCAGCAGGTCGACGGTGGCCAGCGCGAGCAGCATCAGGCCGGCGAACGCCACCGCGGGCAGCCGCACCGATCCGGCCGCGGTCAGCAGCGACGCCACGGCCAGGCCGGCGCCGCCGAGCTCGAGCGGCCCCGGCGGCACCACCGCGCCGCGGCGGAGCCGGGCCAGCAGCCGGCGTACCCCCAGTCCGGCCAGCGCCCCGACCGGGACGGCCAGCAGCGCCGGGACCAGGGACGCGTCAGCGGGCACCGCGGGAGGGTGCCACGGGACGGCCCGGTGATCAGCAGTTGTCCACACAGATCGACCGGGCGGCCCGGACGACCGCCCGTCGGGGACGGTCCGTCGTCGGAGGGAAGGCCGGTCCGTCAGCCGATCGGCAACGGCAGGTCACTGCCCGACGCGCCGCGCAGCCCGTCGCGCATGGCGGCGGCCGGCGCCGGCACGTCGGTGATCAGCTCGAACTGCCGCAGTCCCTGGTGCAGCAGCATGTCCAACCCGGTGACCGTGACGCGCCCCGGTTCGCCGGCGGCGGCCAGCGCGGTCGGCCACGGGTGGTAGACGACGTCGAGCAGCACCGGCACCCCGGCCAGCAACGCGGCCAGGTGATCGGCCGTCCCGGCCGGCACCGTGGACACCACCAGGGTGGCGTTGCGGGCGGCGTCGTCCAGGTCGGCCTCGGTCCAGCCGACCGTGGTGACCGGCAATCCCAACGTGCGAGCCAGCTCCGCGGAGGCGGCCACGCTGCTCGGCCGGCGGCCGGCCAGCGTCACCTCACGCGACTGCAGTTCGGCCAACGCGGCCAGTACGGCCGCCGCGGTCCCCCCGCCCCCGAGGACCAGCACCCGTTCGACCGGACCCGACCCGCCGACGCCGGCGGCCCGGAGCGAGCCGATGACGCCGTCGACATCGGTGTTCTCGGCGAACCAGCCGCCGTCCAGCCGGCGCAGCAGGGTGTTGGCCACCCCGAGCACCTCGACCCGGTGGCTGCGGCCGGACGCCACGGCGGCGGCGGCCGCCTTGCCCGGCATCGTCACCGACAGACCGGCCCACTCCCGGCCCAGCCCAGCGACCAGCGCGGGCAGCGCCTCGGCCGTGCACTCGATCGCGTCGTACCGCCAGTCCACCAGCCCGGCGGCCTCGTACCCGGCGCGGTGCATGGCCGGTGAGAGCGAGTGCGCGATCGGCGATCCCAGCACGGCGGCCCGGCGTGGTTCTCCCGCCCGGCTCACCGGCGGCTCAGCCGAAGACACCGTTGGCCCTGGCCCGTTCCACGCACGCCTCGTGCTCCTGCACCGTCACGCTGAAGCACGAGGCTCCCGTCTCGTCGATCTTCACGAAGAACAGCCAGGGCCCGGGCAGCGGGTCCATGGCCGCGGCCAGCGCGTCCGGCCCCGGCGACGAGATCGGCGTCGGTGGCAGGCCGTCGGCCCAGTAGGTGTTCCACGGGCTGGGGTTGGCCCGGTCGGCCGCCGAGGTGGCGATCTGCGCCCGGTCCAGCGCGTAGTTCACCGTCGAGTCCATCTCCAGCTTCATCGGCACGGCCAGCCGGTTGACGATCACCCGTGCCACTTCGGGCATGTCGGCGACGATGCCCTCCCGCTCGACCACCGAGGCCATCACGACCAGGTCGTACGGGGTGGTGCCGAGGGCGGCCGCGCGGTCCGCGAGATCGGTGCCGTACCAGCCCGCCTGCGATCCGCTGATCACCGACCGCAGCGCCTCCAGAGCCGTGGATCCGGGCGCGATGTTGTAGTCACCGGGCAGGATCAACCCCTCCAGGCGCCGGGCCGGGTCGGGTGAGGTCTGCACGGCCTCAACCGCCCAGGACGGCACCCCGAGTTCGACCGGGTCCGCGGTGCGGGCGACCTCCCACAGCTCGTCGGTGGTGAAGCAGTCGGCCGGATCGGCCCCGTCCAGCTGGACGCACGCCGCCGCGGTGATCTGGCTGATGTAGCCGGCCACCGGGTCGGCGCCGGGCACCGTGACGTCGGCCAGCTGCCGACCGGGGACCAGCCGGACCTCGCCGACCCGGTTGTCCGCGGCGACCAGGTCGTCCGCCGCGGCCTGGGCGGACGCGTGCTGCCGGACCTTGTAGTAGCCCGGCTGCAGCGCCTTGACGTCGGCGTCGGTGCCGGCCACGGCCAGGAACGCGTCCGGGCTGGCCACCACCTGGGCCGCGGTGAGGGTGTCGGCGATGTCGGTCAGGCCGTCGCCGCCCTGCACCCGGACCACCGTCCAGGTGTCGCCGGTGCCGGCCCAGTCGGCCGTGCTGGTGGCGTCGTCCCGCCAGATCCGGAACCCGACGAACAGCCCGGCGACGATGGTCACCAGCACCAGGACGGCGATGACGGTCGACCGGGACCGCGACCGCCGGCGCCGGGTCGCCGCGGTGGCACCGCCCAGCGCCAGCACCGGATGCGGGTCGTCCGCGTGCGGATCACCGTGCGGGTCGTGATGCGGTTCCTGGTGCGGGTCGGCGTCCGAGTCGCGGGACGCGTCGGTCCGCGACTCGGGGTGCGGGTCCTGGTGCCCGTCCCCGGGCCGTGGCGGGGCGCCGGCGCCGCCCTGGGCGTGGCTGCCGGCCAGCACGGCCCGGAGACGCTCCAGGTCCATCTCCCTGTCGTGCCTCGGGGTGGGACGGTCGCCGGTCATCGCGGGTCCTCCCCCACGAACCCCGAACCGGGGTCGGCACCGGCGTCACGGTCCAGCGCGGCGAGCGTGTCCAGCCGCTGCTGCAGGATCTGGACGGCCGCCTGCTGGTCGATGACCGGTCGGCGGGCCTTGCTGGACAGGCCGCGCTCGGCGAGCACCCGGTTCGCGGTGACGCTGGTGAACCGTTCGTCCACGTACACGACCGGGACCGGGGCCGGCCGGGTCGCCAGCCGACGCACCAGCGCGGCGCCCCAGCCGCGGGCGGCGCCCACCGCCCGGCCGTTGGCACCGGCCAGGGTCCGCGGCAGTCCGACCGCCACTTCCACCACCTCGTGTTCGTCGACCAGCGCGACCACGGCGTCCAGATCGGCGCCCCCGGATCGGTCACGGGGCAACGTCGTCACCGGCACGGCGACCGTCCCGTTCGGGTCACTCCGGGCCACGCCCACCCGAACGCTACCCACGTCGACGCCGAGCCGGACCCCGCGACGCGCCGCCGGCGGCGCCGCCGGGACCGGTTGCGGGGCCGCCGCCCCGGTGGGAGCGCCGGTCGGGGCGGGGGGGTCCGGGGGGACGCCGTCCGAGGCGTCCATCGGGTCGGTCACGACGCCCGGGCGGCCAGATCGTCCCGGAGGGCGGTGATGGCCGCGGGCACCCCGGAGGCGTCCGTGCCACCGCCCTGGGCCAGGTCGGGCTTGCCGCCGCCGCGACCGCCGACCGCGGGGGCGAACGCCTTGACCAGGTCACCGGCCCTGACGCCGACCTGCACCGCGGGCGGGCTGACGGCCACGACGAACGACACCGCGCTGCCCTCGCCCGGGGCGAACAGGGCCACCACGGCGGGCCGGTCCTGCATCCGGCCGCGGAGCTCGGTGGCCAGCGTGCGGACGTCGTTCGCGCCGGTGCCGGCGGGCAGGGCGGCCGCGACCAGCGAGACACCGCCGACGACCTGCGCGTCGTCGACCAGCCGCCCGGAGGCGGCGGCCAGCTGGGCGGTGCGCAGCGACGCGAGCTCCTTCTCGGCCGACCGCAGCCGCTCGGTGAGCGCCTCGACCCGGCCGGGCAGCTCGGCCGGCTGCACCTTGAGCAGGCCGGCCAGCTGGGAGACCAGGGTGCGCTCGGCGGCCAGTCGGTGGAACGCCTCGATGCCGACGGCGGCCTCCAACCGGCGCAGGCCTGAGCCGACCGACGACTCGGCGGTCAGCGCGATCGGGCCGATCTGGCTGGAGTGCTCGACGTGGGTGCCACCGCACAGCTCGACCGACCAGGGGCCGCCGATCTCCACGATGCGGACGATGTCGTCGTAGGTCTCGCCGAACAGCGCGATGGCCCCCATGGCCTGCGCCTCCTGCTGGGTGCCGTACATCACCCGCACGCCGAGGTCGGCCCGGACCGCACGGTTGGCCGCCTCCTCCAGCTCGGCGCGCTGGTCCGGGGTGAGCGCCGCGTCCCAGGCGAAATCCAGCCGCAGGTAGCCGGGCTTGTTGTAGGAGCCGGACTGCAACGCCTGCGGACCGAGCACCTGCCGCAGGGCCGCGTGCACCACGTGGGTGCCGGAGTGGGCCTGCCGGGCACCGAGCCGCCACTCCGGGTCGACCGTGGCCAGCACCGAGGAGCCGGCCACGAGTTCGCCGTCGGTGACCCGCACCTTGTGCACGATGAGCTTGCGGTCGACCTTCTGCACGTCGATGACCTCGCCGCGCCCGGTGGCGGCCTCGATCCAGCCGGCGTCGGAGTCCTGGCCGCCGGACTCGGCGTAGAGCGGGGTGCGGTCGAGCACGATCTCGACGATCTGGCCCTCGCCGGCCCGGTCGGCCAGGTTGCCGTCCACGACGATGCCGCGGACGGTGCCCTCGGTCTGCAGCTCGGAGTAGCCGGTGAACTCCGGCACGCCCTGATCGAGCAGGCCGCGGTACACGGACAGGTCGGCGAACCCGCCCTTGCGCGCCTTGGCGTCAGCCCGGGCGCGATCCTTCTGCTCCTGCATGAGCCGCTCGAACTCGCCGACGTCGACGGTCAGCCCGGCCTCGGCGGCCATCTCCAGGGTCAGGTCGATCGGGAAGCCCTGGGTGTCGTGCAGGGTGAACGCGGTGCTGCCGGGCAGCACCGTCGTCTCCTCGGCGCGCAGCTCGTCCCGCGCGACCTCGAACAGCTTGGAGCCCGAGGCGATGGTGCGCAGGAAGGCCTGCTCCTCGGTGCGGGCGATCCGCTCGATCCGCTCGAAGTCGCTGGTCAGCTCCGGGTACGACTCGCTCATCAGGTCGCGGACGCCTGCGACCAGCGTCGGCATCACCGGGTCGGTGACGCCCAGCAGCCGGGCGGCGCGGACGGCCCGGCGGATGAGCCGGCGCAGCACGTAGCCGCGGCCCTCGTTGCCCGGGGTGACGCCGTCGGCGATGAGCATGGTGCCGCTGCGGGCGTGGTCGGCGATCACCCGGAAGCGGACGTCGGAGGTGTGCTCGGCGCCGTACCGCACGCCGGACAGCCGCTCCATCGTCGCGATGATCGGTCGCAGCAGGTCGGTCTCGTAGACGTTGTCGACGCCCTGCAGCAGGAACGCGAGCCGCTCGACGCCCAGACCGGTGTCGATGTTCTGCTGCGGAAGCGGTCCGAGGATGGGGAAGTCCCCCTTCCCCGCACCGTCGGACTCGCCGCGCACGTCCTGCATGAAGACCAGGTTCCAGATCTCCAGGTACCGGTCCTCGTCGGCCACCGGGCCGCCCTCGACGCCGTACTCCGGGCCGCGGTCGTAGTAGATCTCCGAGCACGGGCCGCACGGGCCGGGCACGCCCATGGACCAGAAGTTGTCGTCCATCCCGCGCCGCTGGATCCGCTCCGCGGGCAGGCCCGCGATCTCCTGCCACAGCCGGATGGCCTCGTCGTCGGACTGGTACACGGTGACCCAGAGCCGCTCGGGGTCGAGGGCGAAGCCCCCCTCGTCCAGCGGCGCGGTCAGCAGCGTCCAGGCGTGCTCGATGGCGCCGGCCTTGAAGTAGTCGCCGAACGAGAAGTTGCCGGCCATCTGGAAGAACGTGTTGTGTCGGGTGGTGACGCCGACGTTGTCGATGTCACCGGTGCGGACGCACTTCTGCACGCTGGTCGCCCGCGGGTACGGCGGCGTGCTCTGGCCGAGGAAGTAGGGCTTGAACGGCGCCATGCCGGCGATGGTGAAGAGCACCGTGGCGTCCTGGCTGATCAACGACGCCGAGGGCACGACGGTGTGTCCGGCCCGTTCGAAGTGGTCCAGGAAGCGGCGCCGGATCTCATGAGTCTGCACGGGGAGGGGTTCTCCAGGGGTGGGGTCGCGACGGGGGCCGCGAGGTCGGGAGGCGGAGGCGGACCCGGCTCAGGCGGTGCGGCGGGCCTGTCGGCGGGCGGCCCGCTGCTCGGCGGGGGTCGACGGGCGCGCCGGCGGCACCGCCTCGGGCACCGGGTCCGGTCCGGCCAGCTCGGGGCCGACCATGACCACGGCGCCGGTGTGGTTGTCGATCATGGGGCGGTAGCTGGCCTGGCGGTTGACCGCCCCCTGTCGCACGTCGGCCGCGAACGAGCCGACGGCGTTGCCCAGCTCGGCGATGGCGTCCGCGACGTCGGCGGCGATCGCCGACGGTGTCAGCTTGGCCGCCATGGCCTGCCGCGCGGCCTCCTTGGCCCGCCGGGTCCGTCGCATCGACAGCGCACCACACGCGACGCCGGCCGCGAACCAGTAGCTCCGCTTCACCCGCCGTGTCCCCTTCCCCGTCCGGCCGGACGGGGATCCGACGGCCGCCCCGCCTGCGGGAGGCGGTGCGGGACCGAGCGGCAGGTCCCCGACCAGCATCGATGTCGCGCCCCCGGACTCCGGCGGGGTTCCGATCGAGTCGGACGATCGCCGTCGCCGGGCGCAGGGGTGAGGGTACCCGGCGGACCGGCGACCAGTGGCTGGTCGGCAGGGCACGCGGCCGGTCCCCACCGGCCGGCGGGCCGGACGGTCAGCCCTCGGTCCCGAGTCCGCTGGAGCCGTTCGGCGGTGTTCCGCGCACCGCGCTGCGCAGCTTCGGCAACCGCTCGGCGACCGCGCGCTCGGCCCCCCGCGGCACCGGTCGGTAGTAGTCGCGCCCGACGAGAGCATCCGGCGGGTACTGCTGGGCGGCCAGGGCGTCGGGCCGGTCGTGCGGGTACACGTACCGCTGGGCGTTGCCCAGCTTCGCGGCACCCGGGTAGTGCCCGTCCCGCAGGTGCGGCGGCACGCTGCCGGCCAGCCCGGCCCGCACGTCGGCCATGGCCGCGTCGATGGCCATGACGACCGCGTTCGACTTGGGCGCGGTGGCCAGGTGGATGGTGGCCTGGGCCAGCCCGATCCGCGCCTCCGGCAGCCCGACGAGCTGCACGACCTGGGCCGCGGCCACCGCCACGGGCAGTGCGGTCGGGTCGGCCATCCCGATGTCCTCGCTGGCGTGCACCATCAGCCGGCGCGCGATGAAGCGTGGGTCCTCCCCCGCCTCGATCATCCGGGCCAGATAGTGCAGCGCGGCGTCGACGTCGCTGCCCCGGATCGACTTGATGAACGCACTGATCACGTCGTAGTGCTGGTCGCCGTCCCGGTCGTAGCGGACGGCGGCCCGGTCCACCGCGGCCTCCACCGCCGGCAGGTCGACCTCGGGGACCGCCGCCCCGGCCTCGTCGGCTGCCGGTTCTGGTGTCGAGGCCGCCGCCAGCACCGAGTCGGCCGCGGCCTCCAGCGCGGTGAGCGACCGACGGGCGTCGCCGCCGGCCAGGGCGACCAGGTGGGCCTTGGCCTCGTCGGCCAGGGTGACCCGGCCGGCCAGCCCGCGCGGGTCGGTGACCGCCCGGTCCAGCACCTCGGCGATCTCGGCGTCGGTGAGCGGCTGCAACTGCAGGACCAGCGAGCGTGACAGCAGCGGCGAGACGATGGAGAAGAAGGGGTTCTCGGTGGTGGCCGCGACCAGCACCACGGTGCGGTCCTCCACCGCCCCGAGCAGCGAGTCCTGCTGGGTCTTGGAGAACCGGTGGACCTCGTCGATGAACAGCACCGTCTGCTCGCCGGAGGTGCGCAGCTCGCGGCGGGCCGCCTCCAGGACGGCGCGGACCTCCTTGACCCCGGCCGACACCGCCGACAGCTGGGCGAAGCGGCGGCCGGTCGACCCGGCGACCAGGGTGGCCAGCGTCGTCTTGCCGGTGCCGGGCGGGCCGTAGAGGACCAGCGACGAGGGCGCGCCGCCCTCGACCAACCGGCGCAACGGCGACCCCGGCCCGAGCAGATGCTGCTGCCCGGCCACCTCGTCCAGCGACCGCGGCCGCATCCGGGCGGCCAGCGGCTCGCGAGGATCGACCGGCCGGGTCGGCGACCACGCCGCCGCACCGACCGGTCCGTCCACGGCCGTCCGCCCGCCCCGGGCGGGCGCCGGGTCGGAGAACAGGCCGGGTTCGGGGTCGGTCACCGGGGCAGGCTACCCAGCGGGGCGGACCGTCCTCAGGTGATCCGACGTCTCCGATCAGCGCGCCCCCGCGCCGGCCAGCACCGTGCCGTCCCCCGCTCGGGACCGCAACTCGCCGTCGAACACGATGCGGCCGCGGGCCAGCACCAGGTCGATGGCCCCGGTGACGGTGAAGCCCTCGTACGGCGTCCACCCGGCGTTCGACTGCATGTCGGCCACGTCGACGGTCCAGCTGCGCGTCGGATCGAAGGCCACGATGTCCGCGTCGTACCCGGGGGCGATCGCCCCCTTGCGGTCCTGCAGTCCGTAGCGACGGGCTGGATTGATCGTCATCGCGGCGATCGCCGCGTCGAACGCGGCCGGCGACCGGCGGAACGCCTCGGCCAGCACCAGCGGGTAGATGGTCTGCACCCCCGGGGCGCCCGAGTGGTTGTCGAACACGTTGCGGTGCCGCTTGAACGCTTTGGGCCACGGCGCGTGGTCCGAGCTGATCACATCGACCTGCCCGGCCTCCAGCCGCTGCCACAGCCCCTCCCGCGCGGCGGCGGTGCGCAAGGGCGGGTTGATCTTCAGCTGGGTGCCCTGGCGAACCATGTCCTGCTCGTCGAGCAGCAGGTAGTGCGGGCAGGTCTCCATGGTGACGTCGGCCCCCTCGGCCGCCCACCGGTTCACCAGGTCGACCGACCGCGGCAGGCTGGTGTGGCACAGGTGCACCGGCGCACCCGCGGACCGAGCGATCTCCAGAGCGGTCAGCACCCCCAGGGTCTCGGCCACCGGCGGTCGACTGCGCATGTGGGCCAACGGGTCATCGCCCTCGTCCCGCAGCTGGCCGAGCAGGTGGCGGATGATCTCATCGTTCTCGGCGTGCACGCACACCGTGGCCCGGTTGGCCGCCGCGGCGGTGAACACCTCCAGCAGGTCCCCGTCCGGGACCCGGGGGAAGCGGAACGAGTCGGTGTTGAACAGCGAGACCTTGAAGCCGGCGGCGCCGGCCGCCACCATGGCGTCCATCTCGCGCCAGCCCCCGGCGGGCAGCGCGGTCCCCAGCATCGCCATGTCGACGTGCGCCTCACGCTCGGCGAGTTCCCGCTTGACCAACCACTTCTCCCGGTCGGCGATCGGACCGGTGCCGTCGTAGGGCATCTCGACGATCGTCGTCACCCCTCCCGCGGCGGCGGCCCGCGTCGCGGCCGCGATGCCCTCGCCGCCGTGGCTCAGGCAGTGCACGTGAGCGTCGACCATGCCGGGCACCAGGTAGGCCTGTCCGGCGTCGGTCAGCCGGTCCACCGGAACCGCCCCGGGTTCGGCGACGGCCAGGATCCGGCCGCCGGAGATGAGCACGTCGCTCAACCGCCAGCTGCCGTCCGGCCGACGCGCCCGGCCGCGGACGGCGTGCGACACGGGAGCCATCGCGACCGGCGCCACCGGAACCCCGCTCTCCACGTCGTCGGACGGTCCGTCAGCGGCTGGATCGGCGGTCGGCAGTTGCACAGTCATGAACACATCCCGGGCGAGTTGGAACGGAGCGGAGCGAGCATGGGGCGGACCACCGGCGATCGACCGGTGCCGCGCGTCCGGGCAGTGCCGTCGGCGATCGACGAGCACCGGGCCCGCTGGTCATTCAAGGCCGAGAGACCCCGATGGGGAACGAGTCCCGCGCAGACGGAAACGCAACGTTGACACGGTTCCTGCGCAGCGGGAATGACGACGGCGGTCCCGCGCATTCTCGCTTCCTGAGATCGGTGTTACGCCCTTGGAACGGTTCCGGCGCCGCGGGTCGATCCACGCAGTTGCGGTGTTTCGATGACCGACAACGCTCGGACGGCTCCCCCGAACGGGGTCGAGCCGCCTGAGTGACCACCACGCTCCGCTGTCGAGAGAAGGACCGTTGCCCCCGTCCCCCGAGAACCGCCAGACCGCGGCACCGACGCCGCCGGCGCCGCCGGTCGACACCGAGTCGCTCGCCACCGGCGCCGCGCTCTCAGCCACCGGGATCGACGCGCCGCCCGATCCGGATGCCGATCCACCCGGGTGGCAGCTCGACCCGGCCGTCGTCGCGGTCCAGCGCCGCACCGTCCGGCTGCTCATGCTCACCCAGACCTTCGGCTCCTTCGGCATGGGCGCCAGCGCCTCGGTCGGCGTGCTGCTCGTGGAGGACATCGTCGCGGACGAGGCCCTGGCCGGCCTGGCCCGGACGTGCCTGACCCTCGGCGCCGCCGCGCTGGCCATCCCGTTGGCCGCCCTGGCGGTGCGACGAGGGCGGCGCATCTCGCTCGGCCTGGCCTGGGTCATCGGCGCCGTCGGTGCGGCGCTACTCATCCTGGCCGCCCTGACCGACAGCGTCGCCCTGGTCGTCATCGGGATGGCGCTGTTCGGCTCCGGCACCGCCGCCGGTCTGCAGGCCCGCTTCTGCGCCGCCGACCTGGCCGTCCCGGCGCGTCGTGGCCAGACACTGTCCCTGGTGGTCTGGATCGGGACCCTGGGCAGCGTGGTGGGCCCGAACCTGGGCATTCCCGGCGCGTGGGTGTCCAGCATCCTCGGGCTCCCCGAACTGGCCGGCACCTTCGTCATCGCCGCGACGATGCTCGGCCTGGCCGCTCTGGTGACCCTGGTGTTCCTGCGGCCGGATCCGTTGCGCATCGCCCAGTCCCACGTCCACCACCCGGCGGGCACCGGGCAGCCGTCGCACACGCGGTCCTCCCTGCGGCACACCCTGTCGGTGATCTGGGCGCTCCCGACGGCCCGGTTCGCGCTCATCGCCGTCGTGCTGTCGCACACCAGCATGGTCAGCCTGATGACCATGACTCCGGTCCACATGGACCACAGCGGCAGCACCATCACCCTGGTCGGCCTGACCATCAGCATCCACGTCATCGGCATGTTCGCCTTCGCGCCGCTGGTGGGGCGGGCCAGCGACCGGTGGGGCCCGGTCCCGGTCATCGTGGCCGGGCAGATCATGTTCGTGCTCGCCGCCGGTGCAGCGATCGCAGCCGGGCCACACTGGTCGCCCACCGCACTGAGCCTGTTCCTGCTGGGCACCGGCTGGTCGTGCGGCACGGTGCCGGGCTCGGTGATGCTCTCGTCCAGCGTCCCCAGCGAGATCCGCACGCACACCCAAGGTGTCGTCGATGCGTCGATGAACGGTGTGGCCGCCCTGGCGGCCCTGGTGGCCGGTCCGACCTACGCCCTGGTCGGGTTCGCCGGACTCGGGGTCATGGTGCTGGCACTGGCCGCGGTCGTGCTGCTGGCCGCAGTGCGATTCACCGCCGGCCGGCGATCGGCACCCGCCTGAGTCCGGAGTCGGCCGGATCCGGACCGATCGCTCCCTGAGGTCCCCGCCTTCCAACAGAACGGACGACACGCTCATGAGCAGCCGGACGGCCACCGCTCCGGACACCGCCACCGACAGTACCGTCGCTGCATCCGAGCAGCCGCATGGCGTTCCTGCCGTCGAGTTCCGTCTTCAGCGGCCGGTCAACTTGGACGAGCTGCGCAGATGATGCAGCAGATGGCGGGTGAGGCCGGCTTCCGGGTCGAGTCCGACCTGCACCATCCGGCGATGTACTACGACGCCGCCTGGCTCGAGATCCCGCTGGGGCTGACCGGCTGGGCGTCCCGACCAACCGCGTCACAGTTCCTGTCGCTGTTCACCTCGGACGCGGTGTGGAACACCGGGCGCTGGACCAACCGGGAGTTCGACGCCCTGGTCGAGCAGTACGAGTCGACGGTCGATGAGGCCGAGCGCACGGACGTGGCCAACCAGCTGGCCACCCTGGTGCGGGACGAGGTGCCGCAGATCATCGCCTCCTGGCCGCAGGTCGCGATCGCCATGACGAATTCGGTGCACGGCATGCCCGCCGACGCCTCCTCCTACGTCGAGCTGTCCGGCGCCTGGAAGGAATGAGAAGAGCCGCCACCTGGTCTCGCGCCGTGCTGCGCTCTCCGGTGCCGTACTCACTGGTCACCCTGGTGCTGGTGTCGATCGGCATCGTCGTGCTCGCCCAGGTGCTGCCCGGCGACATCGGCCGGACGACCCTGGGGCCGTAGGCATCGCCGGACCAGGTGGCGGCCCTGAACACCGACCTCGGCCTGGACCGACCGGTCTAGGAGCGCTACCTGGAATGGCGCGGTGGCTTCGTCACCGGCCGACTGCAGCGCGTCGCCGGTGCTGGGTGTCCCGGTCGTCGGCGTACTGCTCGACGCGCTGGGCAAGTCGCCGGCTCTGGCCCTGGTCGCCTTCGTGATCAGCGCCCCGGTGGCCCGGTGGAGCTGGGCACCTGGGTCGTTCGGCGGCCGGGCAGCCAGGTGGACCACGCCGTCAACCTGCTCAGCGTCGGCGCCAGACGAACACCGGACATCGTCGGTGGTGTCGTGCTCATCGCGCGCTTCACGGTGAGCACTGCGGATCGTCCCGTCCTGCCGAGCCTGGCGGTGGCGCCGACCGTTGTCGGGTACCTGGTCCGCATCGTCCGGGCCAGGTACCCGCAACGTGGTGGAGTCCGACTCCATCCGCACGGCGCTTCAATTCCCCGAACCCGGAACCCACCACCCCTCAGGAAGCGGTGACCCGATGAACCTCGTGCCCACCGACACCAGTGAGCCGGTGCCGTCGGCCGGTGCCGTCGGCCGGCGCCACCGCATCGGTGCCCCCCAGCGGATGCAGCCGGGACGACCCAGCTCGACCGACTCCCGTCGCTGTCGGCCGACCGGTTCGGTCCTCACCGCCGCGACAACGCCGCCCGGCTCCCGGGGTGGGGAGCCGGGCGGCGCCGGCGGTGCACAGGTTCGGGCTCAGCCGGTGAAGACCTTCTTGAACAGGTCCATGGCCCAGGTGCTGTAGTCGGCGTACTCGGCGAACGGCGGGCTGGGATTCACGGTGATCTCGGACAGCGGCGGCTGACCCGGCACCGCCGGGGCGCCCGGCATCAGGCCCGGCTGCCCCTGCGCGGCGATGAGGGTCTGCGCCTCCGGGGTCAGCCACCAGGACGTCAGCAGGTCCGAGGCGATGGCGTTGGGAGCGTTCTTGACCGTGCCGCGATAGAAGACGCCGTCACTGACGCCGTCCTCGAACTTGGCCACGAACCCGACCGGCAGGTCGTCGACGGCCAGGAACGCCTCGCCGCGGATGTAGTTGCCCAGGCCCAGCGCGATCTGGCCGGTCGAGACCGCCGTGAAGACATCGCGTTCCGACGGCAGGATGACCGGCTCGTTGGCCTTGAACTCGTCCAGCCAGGACTCCTCCAGCTTGCCGTCGTGGATGGCCGCGGCGACGAAGCCGGTGGCTCCGGCCGCCGGATCACCCATGCCGATCCGGCCCTTCCACTTCGGGTCGAGCAGCTCCTCGAAGGAGGTGGGCACCTCGTCGGCGGACACCTCGTCGGTGTTGTAGCTGAGCGTGTACAGGTAGGTGTTCCCACCGAACAGCGTGTCCCCGGCCGGCTTGTACTCCTCGGGCAGGTCGGCCGCCAGCAGCGGCTGTTGCTCGGCCAGGTAGTCGTTGTCGGTCAGGTACACCGCGTCCGCGCCGGACACGCTGACGTTGTCGGCGACGTACTGCCCGGTGGTCTGCTCGCTGGCGACCCGGTTCTGCAGTTCGGCGCCGAAGATGGTGACGTGGTCGACGGTGATCTCCGGGTACCGGGCGCTGAACGCCTCGTACAGCGACGCGGAGCTCGTCGCGGTGACGCCGTAGACGGTGATCGTCGTCTGCCCGGCGTCCACCGCCTGCTGGTACAGACCGTCGAGGAACTCGGCGTTCTCCTGCCCGCCCAGCGCCTCCAGGGCGGCGTCGTCGAAGGTCGCCGTGGCATCGGCCGGGCCGCTGCCGGTGCCCCCGGCCGCCGCGGTCGGCTCGGACGAGCCGCAGGCGGCCATGGCCAGCAGGGCGACGCCGGACAGCGCCAGCACCGCTCGGGTCCTGGCCCGCCGGTGCGGCGATCGGGTGCGCGGTGTTCGGACGAGCGGTGGACGGATCATGAGGGTCTCCAGGGTGGGAACGGACGCGACGCATCGCCGCGTGGGGCCGGCACCCGATCGGGATGCCGGTGCGGTGGACGGGCGGACGCCGGAATCCCGACGCCGCCGGCTCAGGAGGTGAAGACCGCGACCGCCTCCGGCGGCAGGGTCACCGACAGCGAGGCTCCGGGCGGCAGGGTCGGCGCGGCGACGCCGGAGAAGGTGCGGGCCAGCACGTGGGCGCTGCCGACGGCCATCCGGTACTGGACGCCCTCGCCGAGGAACGTCGACTGGACCACCCGCCCGGTCGAAGTGTTCGGTGGCACGTCCCCGGGTGCCCCCGCACCCGCGACCATCACGGCTCCGGCCCGGATGCCCACCGTCACCGCTGCGCCGGCCGGCACGGTCTCGGGGTGCACCGCCGACAGCACCGTCTTCAGCGAGGGCACGTCGACGGCCAGCACACTGCCGCTGCCGGTCCCGGACCGTACGAGCCCGCGGACGGTGCCCTCGAACAGGTTCTCCACCCCGAGGAACCGCGCCACCTCCGCGTTCACCGGGCGGCTCATCACCGCGGCCGGGGTGTCGAGCTGCACCATGATCCCGCCGAGCATCACGGCGATCCGGTCGGACAGCGCGAACGCCTCGGACTGGTCGTGGGTGACGTAGATCGACGTCTGCCCGTCCGAGCGGACCCGCTGGATCTCGTCCCGCATGGAGATGCGCAACTGCGCGTCCAGGTTGGACAACGGCTCGTCGAAGAGCAGCACCTTGGGGTCGGCGACCATGGCCCGCGCCAGTGCCACCCGCTGCTGTTGCCCACCGGACAGCGCGGTGGCCGACCGGCGGGCGGCGTGGACCAGCCCCACGATCTCCAGCGAGTCCAGCACCCGCTGCCGCACCTCGATGACGCCGACGCCCTGACGCCGCAACGGGAAGGCGACGTTGTCGAACACGCTCATGTGCGGCCAGATGGCGTAGCTCTGGAACACCATGCCCAGCGACCGCTTGTTCGGCGGCACCTCGATGCCGTCCGCCACCGACGTGACCACGGTGTCGCCGATCCGGATGGTGCCGCCGTCGGGTGGTTCCAGGCCGGCGATGGCGCGCAGGGTGGTCGTCTTGCCGCACCCGCTGGGGCCGAGCAGCGTGAGGAACTCCCCCTCGCGCACGGTCAGGTCGAGTGCGTCGAGCACGGTGGCGTCGCCGTACCGCTTGGTCAGTTCATGGATGACGATGCCGGACACTGGGTCTCCGTTCGCAGGACTGGGACGGCGCCAGGGCACGGCGCGGGCGGGCACAGGATCCGGGCGTCACTTCAGCGCCGGTTCGCGTTCGGGCAGCTCGTCGGGCGACGGCGGGACCACCGGCAGGAGCGCCCCGGTGACCACCGCCTCGGGCGACTCGAGCCGGATGGCGGTGCGACGGTCGAGCAGCCGGGTCACCAGCCGGCGCCCGAGCACGCTGAGCGCGAACAGCACCAGCACCGTGACCAACAGGACGCAGAAGATGGCGGCCGCCATCGGGGCGGCGCTGTCCACGTAGTACTTGAAGGCCAGACCGGAGATCGTGGTCACCTTGGTGTTGCCCAGCAGCAACGGAATCTCCAGGTTGCCGGCGATGGCCAGGCCGGTGACGAACCAGCCCGAGATGAAGCTCGGCGCGATCAGCGGGATGAGGATGCTGGTGAAGGTCCGCACCGGGCCGGCTCCGCCGATCCGGGCGGCGTCGATCAGCTGGCGGTCGATCTGCAGGATCGAGTTCTCCAGGAACCGGATGGCGATGGGCAGACTGGCGATGACCAGGGCGATCATCATCGCCGTCGCGGTCCCGTAGATCGGATGCAGGGCCGGGATGGCCAGCAACGTCCCGAGCAGGGCCAACGACCCGACCAGACCTGGTGTCGCCCAGGGGATCCAGGTCGGGACCTCCAGGGCGCGCTTCCACCTCGTGGGCCGGACCCGCAGCGCCGCGGTGATGACCGCCCCGATGACGACGGTGACGAAGCCGCCGACGACCATGAAGAGCACGGTGTTGCCGATGGCCGAGACGGTGACCGGGCTGTCCAGCAGTTTGCTGTAGTTGCGCCAGGAGAACGAGTCGTACCGGCCGAACACGGTGTTGAAGGAACTCAGCACCAGTTGCACGGTCGGCAGCACGAACGCCAGCAGCGCGAAGAGCACGATGGCGACGTCGAAGAGCCAGCCGATCCGCGGGAAGGACCATGCCGCCCCCCGCGTCGACTTGCCACCCACGGTGGTGTAGTCCCGGCCGCGCAACAGCCTCATCTGGGCCCAGACCAGGAACGCCAGCAGTGCCACCATGCCCAGGGCCAGGCTGGCTGCCGCCGCGTAGTTGGCGGGGAAGTTCGTGACGTAGCCGTAGATCTCGGTGGAGAACACCCGGATGCCGGCCTGCGTCCCGATGATCTGCGGCGTGTCGAAGGCCTGCAGGCTGCTGATGAAGCCGATGAGCAACGACCCCGCGATGGCCGGGCTCAGCAACGGCAGATAGATCCGGAAGAAACTGCCGGCCCGGCTCGCGCCGAAGACCTCGGCCGCCTCCTCCAGCGAACGGTTCATCGCCATGGACGGGCCGATGAGCAGGAAGTACGAGAACGCCGACAGCTTGATGCTCATCACGAAGATGAGCCCCGGCCAGGAGCTCACCGAGAACACCGACTCGTCGGACCCGGTCAGCGCACTCCAGACCTTGTTGACCAGACCGACGTTGTCCGCGCCGAGCATGGCCCAGCTCAACGCGAAGAACAGCACCGGCGTCGCCAGGATGACGACCATCATCGGCGTGATCAGCCGGCGCAACCGCGTGGTGGTCCGGGTGGCCACGAAGACGAAGAACAGGGCCAGCAGCGTGCCGCCGACGGAGGACCCCACTGCGAAGATCATCGAGTCCATCAGCGGCTTGGCCAGGTCGGATTCGGTGAAGGCCGTGACGATGCCGTCGAGCGTCCACTCGCCCGGCAGGCCGGGCAGGGCGGTGCGGAAGGCCATCACCACCAGCGTCACGAACGGCACCACGAAGGCACCCACGATGCCGACGGTCAGCGCGATCCAGGGCAGGGCCTTGAGCCATGCCCGACCGGACATGATGCGCCGGCCACGGGTCGACGTCGATGCGCTCATGGTGCTCCTGGTGATCCTGGAGGGCGGGACCGAGGCGGGCTGGCGGGCCGTGCGACTCGGCGAACTGGGACGGCCGGTCGGCACGGCCGCCGAGCGGGACGGCCCGCGATCGGTGCGTCGCGGTGAGCGGGCCGACAGCGGCGACGGTGCCGGCCGGATCCTGCTCGGGCCCGACCGTACGCCCGGACCGTTCCGGCCGACAGGTTTGACGACGGAACGTTCCGCGGGGTTAACCTGACTCTCACCATCTGAGAACCGGTTGGCCGGGACCGATGTCGGCGAGGGCCGATGTCAGTACCAGGCACGACGACGACGGCGCGGTCGCGGTCATCGCCATCGGATCAGAACTCCTGCAGGTTCTCCCGGAAGGTGGCGTGTGGGTAGCCCGTCCGGACGACACCGCGACGGCGCAGCTCGGGGATGAGCCGGTCGACGATGCTGGCCATGTACTCCGGCTGGATGTGGGCGCCGAACAGGAATCCGTCACCGCCGACCTCCTGCATGATCTCCTCCATCTGGCCGGCGACGGACTTGACGGTCCCGATCATCGGGAAGCCCATGATGCCCGGACTCGTCTTCGAGGCCAGCACCTCTCGCAGGGTGGCACCCGGCTTCGCGGTCGACAGGAACTCGCGCAGCGAACTCTGCGAGCCGTTCGTGGTGAGCTCCGGCATCGGCGCGTCGATGTCGATCCTGGAGAAGTCGATCCCGGTGATGTTGGAGATGCCGGCCAGCTGGCCGTCCAGATCGGCGGCGCGGTGCCGGGCCCGCGTGTCGGCGGTCGCCTGCGCCTCCGAGTCGGTGTTGCCCAGGATCGCCCCGGTCGCGAACATGACCTTGACGGTGTCGGGGTCCCGGCCCACCGACCTCGCGTGCTCCTTGACGTCCTGGTAGTAGTCCTTCATGTCCTCGACGGACGTGCAGCTGGCGATGATCACCTCGACGTTCTTGGCCGCGAACTGCCGACCGCGCGGCGACCCGCCCGCCTGGAACAGCACCGGCGTGCCCTGCGGACCCGCCGGCGCGTTGAGCGGCCCGCGCGACGAGAAGAACTTGCCTTCGTAGTTGATCGGCTTGACGTCCTTGGCCGTGTAGGCGATGTTGCGCTCCGCGTCGAACACGGCGGCGCTGGCCGGGAACGAGGCCCACAGCTGCTTGGTGATCTCGACGAACTCGTCGGCCAGGTCGTACCGCATGTCGTGCTCGGGCTGCTGCAGACCGTAGTTCGACCAGGCGAGCTGGGTGGTCGCGGTGACGATGTTCCAGCCGATCCGACCCTTGGTCAGGTGGTCGAGGGTGGTCATCAGCCGCGCCAGCAGCCACGGGTGGTAGAAGCCGGTGGTCAGGGTCGGCACGATGCCGATGTGCTTGGTGGCCATGGCCAGGTACGGGACGAGCGGGACGGGGTCCAGCTTCGGCGCCATGATGCCGCGGTTCAGGTAGAACTCGGGATTGCCACCGAACGCCTCCGGGACCATCGACGAGTCCTCGAGGATCATGAAGTCGAATCCGCCCCGTTCGAGCGTGCGGATGGCGTCCTGGAACTGGTCCGGCTGCCAGGGTTCGTACCCGACACCGGACCCCGGCGCGTTCCAGCCGTTCAGACTGAAGCCGGCCCCGTTGAACCAGCCGAGGTGGAAGAGGCTCATGTGCCCAACTGCCTTTCTGAGAATGAATGGGGCCCGGCGGGCGGGTCGGAGCGCTCGGCGCGGCCGGGAATCGGCCGGCACGATCCGGCTCTCGCACGGATCGCGAGCGGTGCGCTGCTGAACGCGCACCTGATGTCCCGGTTCATGCAAACACCCACGCGGCACGCCGGACACCGGTCGGGCCGGAACTGTTCCACAGCGTTAACAGCATTCTCGATCGACGGGAGTGGGTGCACTGCGAACAGGGCAAACACTGCCGCCGCTGTGCGTCCGCACGTCGACCGGGGGACCTGAACAGGCCCGCGGGGCGGCTGCACCGGGTCCGCTCGACCCCGCGGACCTGGTGCGACGTCGATCAGCACCGCACAATGACGGCGTTCCGGCCGCGGATCGAGAATGCGTCACCCCTCGCGCCGGCTCGGATCCCCTCGTTCGTCCGGTCGTCACCGTCGCCGCCGGAACCACCGTCCTGGCCCGCTGCCGGGACCATGTCCTCGCCCGGAGGTGCCCGTTGTCCAGTGAGCCGCCCTCGTTGCGGACCTTCCTGGCGGAGATGGCCGCGTGCGACCAGGTCGTCACCATCACCGACCCGGTGACGCCGGAATTCGAGATCGCCTCGTACCTGGTCCATCTGGATCCCGGTCCGGTGGTGCGGTTCGACCACGTCGAGCATCCGGGCGCCGTCGTGCAGGCCGTGGTGGGCAACGTGCTGGGCAGCCTGGACCGGGTCGCCGCGGCGATGGGCGTTCCCAGGGACCGGATCCAGACGGCGCTGTTGGAGGCCATCGCCGCACCCGGCGCACTGCACGAGGTCACCGACGCGCCCGTGCAGGAGCGCTCCGGCCCGCTGGACTGGGCGGACCTGCCGGTTCCCACCTTCTTCGAGCGCGAGCAGGGGCCTTACCTGACCGCCGGGGTCATCATCGCCCGCGACCCGATCACCGGACGCGGCAACGCCTCCTTCGCCCGCGTGCGGCCACTCCCGGACGGCCGGGCCCTGGTGGGGATCGCACCGAACCACCACCTCAACCAGATGGCCCGGCGCGCCCCGGACGGCCGCCTGCCGATCGCGGTGGTGCTGGGCGCGCACCCCGCCGTCCAGCTCGCCGCCTGCCTCTACCTCGGGCTGGGCCAGGACGAACTGACCTACGCATCGCCGTTGCTGGGTCAGCCGCTGCGCGTGACCCGGTGCAGCACGGTCGATCTGCTGGTCCCCGCGGACGCCGAGATCGTGCTGGAGGGCGTCCTGGACGTGACCGCGACGGTCGTGGAGGGCGAGGTCTCGGAGTACCACGGCATGTACGAGGACTACGGCCCGGCGGCCACCGCGGAGCTGTCCACCTGGACCTCCCGCGCCGACCCACTGCTGCAGGTGATCCTGCCGGGCTGGCACCGGGAGCACGCCTACCTGGGCGCGGTGCCGATCGCCGCCGGGCTGCGCGCCGCCGTGGCCCGGACGGTCCCCACCGTGGGCGAGATCGCCGTCACCGAGGCCGGTTCGGGTCGGCTCGCCGCCGCGGTGCAGGTGGCGGACCCGCGGCCCGGGCAGGCCAAGCAGGTCATGGCCGCCTGCTGGGGCACTCTGAGCATGCTGAAGCAGGTGACCGTGGTGGACACCGACATCGACGTGTGGGACCCGATCGCCGTGGAGTGGGCCCGGATCTCGCGGTGCCGGATCGACCGCGACCTGGTGCTGCTGCCCGACGCCCGTACCGACCGGTCCGAGCCGCTGGAGTCCGGCGGCACGGTCACCAAGGTCGGCTACGACGCGCTGGCCCGCCCCGGGGACCGGGTGGAGGGCTGGGAGCGGGCCCGGCCGCCGGCCCACGTGGTGGCCGAGGTCGGGCGGCGGCTGGCCCGCACGACCGCCGACCGGAACGGAGACCGACGATGACCACCCTCGGCCGGGGCCTGGACGTGCTCTCGCACATCGCCACCAACGGTCCGACCACCGCCGACGACATCGCCGCCGCCGTCGGGCTGCCGCTCAGCACCACCTACCGCTACATCACGGCGCTGCGGACCGGCGGGTACGTGGCCGACTACGAGGGCCACTTCGACCTCGGGGTGCAGGCGCTGCGGATGCTGCGGCCCGAGGCGCTGCACCGCTGCCTGGCGTCGATCTGCGGGCCGGTCATGTTCGACCTGGTCGCGGCGACCCAGGAGACCGCACTGCTCACCGTCCGGGACGGGTGGAGCGCCACCTGCATCGAGCTGGTGGAACCGCGCCGCGCCGTGAGGTTCTCGTTCCGGCGCGGGGTGTCGCTGTCGCTGCACAAGGGCGCGTCGGCCAAACCGCTGCTCGCGTTCCAGGACCCGGTGTTCATCCGCCGGTACCTGGACGCCCGGGTGAGCTGGATCGAGGACCAGGACCCGGAGGCGGTGTGGAACGACCTCACCGAGGTCCGGTCCCGCGGATTCGCGGTCACCGTGTCCGAACTCGACTCCGGCAGCGTCGGGGTCGGCGTCCCGGTGTTCTGGGACGGCGAGGTCGGCGCGTGCGTCAGCGTCGCCGGGCCGGCGGTCCGGATGGGAGAACGACGCATCCGGGAGATCGTCGGCCGGGTGCGCGACGCCGCGGTCGAGCTGGGCACCTTGCTGTCCGCCGAACCGGCGGGTTCCGGCCCGAACGGCACCCCCGACGCGGCAGCTCGCCGCGTCGGTCCGTCTCTGCTCTCGCAGGAAGTGGGATGAGCACCATGTCCGAGCAGTCCGGAACCGATCTCGACCAGTTCCGTCCGGTGCTCGACCGGCTCGGCGGTGCGCTCGAGGAGCTGGCCGGCTACGTCGACCCGGACCACGGCGGGTGGACTCGTCGCGTCCTGAGCGAGCCCTACACCGCCTCCCGGTCCTGGGTGCGGGACGCCATGCGGGACGCGGGCCTGACCGTCCACGTCGACGAGGCCGGCAACACCATCGGTGTGCTGCCGGGCCGGCGCGGGTCCGGGCCGGCCCTGGCCACCGGGTCGCACACCGACACGGTGGCCAACGGCGGGCGCTTCGACGGGGTGGCCGGGGTGGTCGGGGCACTCGAGGTGGTGCACCGGCTGCGGGAGACCGACACCCGCCTGGACTCCGACCTGATGGTCATCGACTTCCTCGGGGAGGAACCCAACGAGTTCGGCGTGAGCTGCATCGGGAGCCGAGCCATCGCCGGCACCGTCTCCCGGGACTACCTGGACCACGAGCGCGACGATGGGCTGAGCCTCGGCTCGGCGCTGCAGCAGCGGGGCATGGACCCGAGCACGGTGATGGACATGGCCTGGGCGCCCGGCCGGATCAGCGCCTTCGTCGAGCTGCACATCGAGCAGGGCCCGGTGCTGGAACGGGTCGGTACCCAGATCGGGGTGGTCACGGCGATCGCCGGCATCGAGCGGGTCATCGCCACCTTCCTGGGGCGGGCCGACCACGCCGGCACGGCGGCCATGGCCGATCGCAAGGACGCCCTGGTGGCGGCGGCCGAGGCGGTCCTGGCCGTCGAACAGATCGGCTGCGCGGGCGAGCAGGCCACCGGAGCGGCAGTGAGCACCGTCGGCCGGCTCGAGGTGGAGCCCGGTGCGCTCAACGTGGTGCCGTCCCTGGCCCGGTTGTGGACCGAGCTGCGCAGTCCGGACCCCGGCTGGCTGGGAACCGCGCGGCGCGACGTCGTGGAACAGTTCAAGCTGATCGCCGAGCACCGTCGGCTCGAGCTGGACCTGGACTGGCTCAACGACCAGGATCCGGTGCCCACCGCCCCGTCGATGCAGGACGTCATCGCCGTCACCGCCGACCACCTCGGGTACAGCTGGCGGGCCATGCCCAGCGGCGCCGGTCACGACAGCGCCCACATCGCCGCGATGGCGCCGACCGGGATGATCTTCGTGCCGTCGCGCGACGGGCGCAGCCACTGCCCCGAGGAGTGGACGGACCTGGCCGACCTCGGCCGCGGTGTGCACGCCCTGGCCGCGACCCTGGTCCGGCTCGACCGGCGGGGCTCGGCATGACCGGCACGCCCGCGCTCCCCCGCCTGATCGTGGGCATCTCGGGAGCCTCTGGTGCCGTGTACGGGATCCGCCTGCTGGAGGTGCTGCGCCGGTACGGGCTGGCCGAGAGTCACCTGCTGGTCAGCCGGTCCGGCCGCGCCACGATCACCATGGAGACGGACCGGACGGTGACGGAGGTCGCCGCGCTGGCCGACGTCCGATACGACAACGCCGACATGACGGCGGCCATCGCCAGCGGCTCGTTCCGGGTGGCGGGCATGGTGCTCGCGCCGTGCAGCATCAAGACGCTGTCCGGGATCGCCAACAGCTACGACGACACGCTGATGGTCCGCGCCGCGGACGTCTGTCTCAAGGAGCGGCGTCCGGTCGTCGCGCTGCTGCGGGAGACCCCGCTGCACCGCGGGCATCTGCGCATCATGAGCGAGGCGGCCGAGGCGGGAGTGATCATCATGCCGCCGGTGCCGGCGTTCTACACCCGTCCGCAGACGCTGGACGACATCATCGACCACACCGTCGCGCGGACGCTGGACCACTTCGGACTTGATCTGCCGGGCATCCCCCGCTGGGGTGAGCCGGCCCCTGATGCCGCACAGAACGGAGCAGCCCGGTCCTGACCGGACCGGGCTGCTCCACTGCGCGCAGGGTGATCAGACGGCGACGTGCCGTTTGCCGTGGTTCGTCACCCAGGTGTTCGCGTGGTCCTCGTCGCTCCTGCGGCTCGAGGCGCCACACGAGCACTCGCCCCAGAACTGACCTGCGTCCTGCTTCATCTGGGCCGAGTACTCGTGGCTGGTGTCGTTGGACGGGTTGTCACCTTTGAAGATCTTGTTGGTCACTGCGCCTCCTTGCGCTGGGGTACCGGCAGCCCGTTCGGCCACATGGTCACCCGACACCGCGGAGCCCGCATGTTGATCATGGAACGGCGGGTCGGCCCAGTTCGGTGAGCACCTCGGCCAGCCGGCTCAGCAGCAGCTCGACGTCACCGTCGCGGACGTTGAGGTCATCGCCCAGCATCCACCAGGCCTCGTCAGGATCCAGCCCGCTCACGATGCGTTCGCGAAGCTCGCCGTAGCGCTGTCGAGTGGCTCGGTCGTCGATGCGGTCCGGCACGAGGACCGCTTCGCGGATCGGTGATCGATGCTCTTCGGCGAACATCTCGCCGAACGAGATGATCGTCCGACCATCCGGCAGACGGTGCAACCAGGCGGGATGCCCGGCGATGTCCACGGGCTCGATCTCGATCGGCTCGAGGTCGGTGAAGGGGGTCGGATCCGGCGGCTGGCTCATGCCGGATCTGTGCCCGCACGGACCGGCCGCCAACCGGAACACACGCAGCACCGGTCGACGCCGGCCCGGCAATGCCGAACGGGCCGGTCCCCTCGTGAGGGACCGGCCCGTTCGAGCTGGACGCAGGATCAGACGTTGAGCTTGACGTTGATCTGCTTGGTCTGGGTGAACGCCTCGATGGCGCCCTCGATGGAGAACTCGCGGCCGATGCCGGACATCTTGTAGCCGCCGTAGGCCTGGCCGATGACCTGGCCGCCGCCCTGGTTGACCTGGACCCAGCCGGACTCGATCCGGTTCGCGGTGTCCAGCGCCGCGGTCAGGTCCTGCGACCAGACGTAGGCGGCCAGGCCGTAGGTGGAGTCGTTGGCCATGGCGATCACGTCGTCGCGATCGGTCCACGGGATGGCCACCAGCACCGGCCCGAAGATCTCCTCCTGGGCCACCCGCCAGTCGTTGCCCACCCCGGCCAGGATGGTCGGCCCCTGGTAGAAGCCGTCCAGGTCGTCGGCGGTGAAGTCCTCGCCGTCCAGCAGCACCCGCACGTTCGGCTGCGACTTGCCGTCCTTGATGTAGTTGACGACCTGGTCGTACTGCTTCTGGTTGATGATCGAGCCCATGTCGGTGGCCTCGTCCAGCGGGTCACCGACCTTGAGCGCGCGCACCTTCTCGGTCAGCTTCTCCAGGAACGCGTCGTAGACGTCCGCGTGCACGAACAGCCGCGAACCGGCCGTGCAGGACTGCCCCTGCCGGGTGAACCGCATCGCGGTGAGCACACCGGTGGCGGTCTCGTCGATCAGCTCGGACGTGCAGGCGTCCGGGAAGACGATGTTCGGGCTCTTGCCGCCCAGCTCCAGCGACACGTGGGCCAGCCGCTTGGCCGCCTTCTCCCCCACGCCGATGCCGACGCGGGTCGACCCGGTGAACGACACCTTGTGCACGCCCGGGTGCGTCACCAGCGCCTCGCCGATGACGTGACCGCGGCCGGTGACCACGTTCAGCACGCCCGGCGGCAGGAACTCGTTGCAGATCTCGGCCAGCAGCAGGATGGTCAGCGGCGCGTCCTCGGCCGTCTTGAGTACCAGGGTGTTGCCCGCGGCCAGCGCGGCCGGGGTCTTCATGCCCGCGATCATCAGCGGCGAGTTCCACGGCAGGATGCCGGCCACCACGCCCAGCGGCTCGCGCCGGGTGTACTGCAGCTGGTCGTCGCCGGCCGGCAGCACGGTGCCCTTGAACTCGCCGGCCACGCCACCGAAGTAGCGGAACAGGTTGACCAGGGTGTTCGCCTCCGGCCGGGCCTGGGTGCGCAGCGCGTTGCCGGTGTCGGCGGCGGTGAGCACGGCCAGGTCCTCGACCCGCGCCTCGAGCGCGTCGGCGATCTTCAGCAGCGCCTTCTGCCGCTGCGAGAAGTGCAGCTTGGCCCAGGCCGGGAACGCGGCCTGCGCGGCCTGCACCGCCCGGTCGGCGTCGGCCTCGGTGCCCTCGGGCACCCGGGCCAGGACGACGCCGCGCCGACCGGGCGAGACCACGTCGGCCCACTCGCCGCTCAGCGAGGGGACCCACTCGCCGCCGATCAGCATCGGGCGGTCGGGCACGGGCGCGGCCCCGGTCGGGTCGATGGCGGCCGGACTGCTGGCTGTGGAGCCGGAGGTCGCGGTCGGGGTGCTGGTCATGCTCGTCTCCTCGTGCTGGGGGCCGGTGGCACACCGTTCCGTGGGATTCCCGTCCCCGGCCCGTGGTTCCGGTCCGCACATCGGCGTGCGGCCGGTCCGATCAGATCGTTCGCGTCAGGAAATGATCTCGCGCTGCTCAGGCAGTCTTCCAGCCGGCCAGCTCGCCGTCCGGGTTCGCGTACCTGGTCACGATGGTGCAGTCCAGGTCGCCGAGCCCGTCGGCGACCGCCCGGCCGAGCAGCTCGGCGGCGACCCCGGCCCCGCGCAGCGGCACCCCGGTGGTCTCGCCGGCGGCCAGCGCCAGGTTGATGTCCTTGTTCGCCAGCGCGGCCGAGAACCCGGCGGCGAAACCGTTGTTGGCCGCGGCCGTCGGCACCACGCCCGGCACCGGGTACCAGGTCCGGGCCGCCCACGAGTCGCCGCTGGACGCGGTGACGATGCGCTGGAACACCTGGTGGTCGAGGCCGAGCCGGTCGGCCAGCTGGGAGCCCTCGGCCAGGCCGACCAGGTTCACCAGGCACATCATGTTGTTGACGATCTTGGCCGCCTGCCCGGTGGTCGGGCCGCCGGTGGGCACCACGGCCCCGGCCATCGGCTCGAGCAGCGGCACCACCCCGGCCACCACGTCGGCGTCGCCGCCGACCATGAACGACAGCGTGCCGGCGGCCGCGCCGCTGATGCCGCCGGAGACCGGCGCGTCCACGAACCCGAACCCGGCCTCGGCGGCCAGCTGGTGCAGCTGCCCCGCGGTGGCCACGTCGATGGTCGAGGAATCGACCAGCACCGCGCCGGCCGGCGCGTTGGCCAGCACCCCGTCCGGCCCGGTGAACACCGAGAGCACGTGCTCACCCTTGGGCAGCATGGTGACGACCAGGTCGGCCCCGGCCACGGCCTCGGCCACCGACCCGGCCGGCTCGACACCGTGCCGGGCCGCCGCGGCGACCGCGTCCGGGGAGACGTCGAAGCCCTGCACCCGGTGCCCGGCCGCGAGCAGGTGCGTGGTCATCGGGCGACCCATGTTGCCGAGCCCGATCCAGCCGATCACTGCCATGAACTGAAGACTCCTCGTGAGGTGGAACCAGTGAGCAACGGCCGGCCGGGACGGATGGTGTCGTCCCGGCCGGCCGTGTGGTGCTGCGGAACCGGAGCGTCAGACGCGGGCCGCGCGTTCCTCGGCGAGCCGGCGGCGGTCCTCGGCGTCGATCGACTCGAGGTCGATGCCCTTGGTCTCGCGCAGGCTGACCACGGCGACCAGGGTGATGACGCAGGTGATCGCGATGTAGACGCTGATCGGCACGGACGAGCCGGTCTCGTTCAGCAGCCAGGTGGCGATGATCGGGGCCAGCGATCCGGCGACGATCGAGGTGACCTGGTACCCCAGGGAGACACCGGAGTAGCGCATCCGGGTCGGGAACATCTCGGACATGATCGCCGGCTGGCTGGCGTACATCAGACCCTGGATGAGCAGGCCGAGGATGACCGCCATCAGGACCAGGAAGTCGTTGCCGGTGTCGAACAGCGGGAAGGCGACGAAGCCCCAGCCGATGCCGAGGGCGGCACCGAGCGCGTAGACCGGCTTGCGGCCGACCCGGTCGCTGGCCCGGCCGATGAGCGGGATGGCGATGGCGTGCACGACGTGCGCGATCAGCATCAGGTACAGGATCGTCGAGGTGCTCGTCTCCACGTGCTCACGCAGGTAGGTGATCGAGAAGGTGACGACCATGTAGTAGAGGACGTTCTCGCCGAACCGCAGGCCCATGGCGGTGAAGACGCCACGCGGGTAGCGCTTGAACACCTCCTTCACGCCGTACGCCTCGGACTTGTCCTGCTCCAGCTCCTGCTGCATCTCCTGGAAGATGGGCGCGTCGCTGATCTTGGTGCGGATGTAGTAGCCGACGCCCACGATGACCGCGGACAGCCAGAAGCCGATGCGCCAGCCCCAGCCGAGGAAGTCGGCGTCGGAGAGCGTGGACGACAGGATCAGCAGCACGACGGTGGCCAGCAGGTTGCCCAGCGGCACCGCGGCCTGCGGGAAGCTGGCCCAGAAGCCGCGCGACTTGCTCGGCGAGTGCTCGGCCACCAGCAGGACGGCGCCGCCCCACTCGCCACCGACCGCGAAGCCCTGCAGGAAGCGCAGGATGACCAGCAGTGCGGGCGCCCAGTACCCGACCTGGTTGAAGGTGGGCAGGCAGCCCATCAGGAAGGTGGTGACGCCGACCAGGATGATCGCGACCTGCAGCAGGTGCTTGCGCCCGTACTTGTCGCCGAAGTGACCGAAGACGATGCCACCGATGGGCCGCGCCACGAAGCCCACCGCGTAGGTGACGAACGCCTTGATGATGCCGTCCAGCGGGTTCCCCGTGTTGACGAAGAAGATCTGCCCGAACACCAGCGTCGCGGCGGTGGCGTACAGGAAGAACTCGTACCACTCGACGACCGTGCCGGCCATGGAGGCCGCAACGACGCGGCGCAGTCCCTTGTTGTCGGTGGGGTGCGGGGCGGAGGCCGCGGGTGCGGCACTGCCGCCGACCGGAGCGCTCCCCGCGCTCTGCGGAACATCTCTGTTCTGGGTCACCGGTGTCCTTCTGGTGCGTCGTTGCGGTGTCGTCAGCACTGGGTCAGTGCTGGAGGGGGCCCGACCCGCCGGTGTGGCGTGGGTCGCACCGCGACAGTGAACTCTGCAGGAACGCGCCATTCAAGTCGCGGAATCGCAGCCCCGGTGTGCAATCGTGCAGATGTGACCAGTGTCGATCACCCGAACGATCCCGTCCGTCGTCCGGATCCGGGAACCGTGGGTGGCGGTCCGGACGTTGCGCCGACCGACGGCGCCGCGACGCCCTCGCCGCCCGTCCCGGTTCCCCCTCATCCGGTGCCCCACCCGTCACCGGACGACCTGCTCGTGTTCCTGGCGGTGGCCCGGTCCGGCCGGCTGACCACGGCGGCGACCCAGCTGGGCATCAACCACACCACCGTGGCCCGCCGGCTGACCGCGCTGGAACGCGACATGCGGATGGGCAAGCTACTGGTGCGGTCGTCGTCCGGGTGGCAGCCCAGCGAGGTCGGCCGGCGACTCGTCGCGCACGCCGAGGCGATCGAGGCGGCCGTGCACCTGGCCACCGGCATCCGCGGCGAGTACCCGGCGCTGACCGGGGTGGTCCGGATGATCAGCCCGGACGCCTTCGGCGGCCTGGTCGTCGGCGGGGCCATGGCCCGGTTGCGCCGCCGCCACCCCGGCATCCAGGTGGAGATGATCAACGTCGCCCGCCGGGCCCAACAGCACCGGGTGGGCCTCGACCTGGAGGTGGTGGTCGGCCGGCCGGCCGCCCACCGGGCCGAGGCCATCCACCTGTCCGACTACCACCTGGGCGTCTACGCGTCCCGCGCCTACCTGGCCGAGACGGGCGGGATCCCATCCGCGCTGGCCGATCTCGACGGCGCCCCCCTGGTCTACTACGTCACCTCGCTGCTGGAGGTGGATCTGCTGGACCGGCCCCGGCAGGCCATGCCGGCCGTGCGCAGCGCCATCGGCGCGACCAACGTGTTCGTGCACGTGGAGGCGACCCGGGCCGGCGCCGGCGTCGGGGTGCTCCCCTGCTACGTCGCCGATCGCCATGACGACCTGGTCCGGCTGCTGCCCGACGAGCTCGATTTCACCGCCGACTACTGGCTGGTCGCCGCGCCCGAGGTGCTGCGCCGCCCGGTGGTGCGGGAGCTGGTCGACGCCCTGGTCGCCCAGGCCCGCACCATGCGGCTCGACCAGCGGGCCGGGTCTCCGTCATGACGGAGTGACCCGGCACCGGACGATCAGGCGGGCGATCAGGCGGGCGATCAGGCGGCCGCGACCAGGCGGTGGATCAGCCGCATCTTCTCCAGCACCCTGGGCGGCAGCACGAACGGATACAGGTCCGCGTGCCCCATCGACCGGTTGATCATGTTCAGCGACCAGGCCAGCGGCAGCCACAGGTCGATGATGCGGTCGAAGCCGGCGTCCCCGGCCAGCGGCCGATCGGCGGTGGCACCGGCCGGGGCGAAGCCGAAGGCGGCCGCGGTGTCGAGGGTGTCGCGGATGTGCAGGTAGTGCGCGAAGGTCTCGGCCCAGTCCTCGGCCGGGTGCATGGTGGCGTACGAGGACACGTGGTCGGACTCCCAGCCAGCCGGCGGACCCTGGCTGTAGTGCCGGTCCAGCGCGGCCTGGTAGTCGGCGTCGGCGTCGCCGAACAGCCGCGCGAACTCCTGCCGGGCCGGGCCGGTCTCGGCCAGCACGAAGAAGTAGTAGTGCCCGGTCTCGTGCCGGAAGTGCCCCAGCAGCGTGCGGTACGGCTCGTCCATCGACACCCGCAGCTGCTCACGGTGCACGTCGTCGCCCTCGGCCAGGTCCAGGGTGATCACCCCGTCGGCGTGCCCGGTGATCACGTGCTCCTGCGAGGAGGACAGCAGGTCGAAGGCCAGGCCACGCTCGGGGTCGGCCACCCGGTCGGTGATCGGCAGGCCCAGCTCGACCAGCTCCAGCACCAGCCGGCGCTTGGCCGCCTCGGCGTCGGCGAACTGCGGCAACAGCGGATCCCCGTCGGCCGGGCGGGTCCGGGTGAGCGAACAGGACCGGCACAGTGCGGGATCTCCGGCCTCGTTCTCCAGGACCGGGACCAGCCAGTTGCACCGGGCGATGAGTTGGTTGGCGCACCGCTGCAGCACCGGGCCGGCGCTCCTGGAGTCGTCCAGCCGCAGCGGTTCCGGGCTACCGGGCGCCCGATCACCGGCTCCGGCCGTGGTGCCGTCCGCGTCCAGGATCTTGAACTCGCGCGACAACAGGTCGAACCCGATCTCGTTGTCGCAGCCGAGACAGTGGGAGTTCTCGAAGGCCAACTGCTGACCGTCGTTCGGGCAGGCGAAATCACGCATGGATGGCGGTCCTCGGGTGGCGCGGGGCGGGCTCCGGACCCGGCTCGCCGGGCCCACCGGACGGGCGCCACAGCCTAGCCCGATCGTGCCCCGGCCCGACCGCGCCGGCCGGGGTCAGACCTCGAGCTCCTCGGGCACCGGGACCGGCGCCACGTCGACCGACACGGTCAGCTCAGAGGACCGCGCCTCGGTGAAGATGACCCCTCGCAACGGCGTCACGTCGGCGTAGTCCCGGCCCCAGGCGACGGTGGCGTAGCGCTCGTCGACCAGCCCGCCGTTGGTGGGGTCGAAGGCCAACCAGGCGGTGCCCTGCTCCGGGGCTGAGCCCGGCGCCGCGTCCGGGCTCGTTCCCGGCGCCGCGACGGCGGCCCAGGCGTGACTGGCATCCACGCCGACCATGCGCTCCCGGCCCGGCGGCGGGTCCGTGGCCAGGTAGCCCGACACGTACCGGCCGGCCAGGCCGACCGAACGCAGGCAGGCCACCGCGAGGTGGGCGAAGTCCTGGCACACGCCGGCCCTGGCCTGCAGCACCTCGGCCACCGTGCTGCGCACCGTGGTGGCGCCCGACCGGTACGCGAACTCCCGGTGGATGCGGGTGGTCAGGTCCAGCACGGCCTCGGCCAGCGGACGGCCGGGCCGGAACGACGCCGCCGCGAAGTCCCGGACCGCATCGTCGGCCGGACCGTCCAGCGTCACCATCGGCGACGGCAGGCTGAACTCGACGGCCAGTGGATCGACCACGCCGCCGTCCGGCCAGCTCCCGGCCGGACGCGCCGACTCCCAGGCCCGCGCCGCACCCGGCGGGAGCGGCGGCGGCTGGACCACGACCAGCGACCGCCCGGTCACCTCCAGGCGGCGGTGCGCCTGGGTGACCGAGAAGTACAACCCGGTGTTGCCGTAGACGTCGACCGGGTCCGAGCGGTCGGCCGGCACCGGATCGACGGTGACCTGGTGCCGCAGGCAGCGTTGCCCCGGCAGGTCCCGGGGCCGCAGCACGCCCCGGCCGAAGGACACCGACACGTCGTCGGAGTAGTCGTACCGGGTGCGGTGCACGATCTCGTAGGCGCGGGTGATCACCGGGCCGTCCCCGCCGCCGGGCCCAGCACGTCGATCGACCGCATCGGCCGCTGCCGCCAGAACCATTGCGCGGCAACAGCATCGGCGGCCGTTCGCAGACTCCGGTGGGTGGCGTCGAGCAGCTCGCCCAGCGCGGCGCGGGTGCCGTCCGGGCCGACGGCGTCCAGGTCGGCCGGGCGGCTGCGGCGCAGCGTCGCCTGCACCTCCTCCAGCAGCCGGGAGGGGCGCGAGGTCGATGCCGAGCCGGGCAGCTCCCGCAGGTCGATGAGCGCCTGACCGATCTGGAACACCAGCGATCGCGGATTGCCCGGGTCGAGCAGCAGCATCTGCACCACGGTGCCGACCCGGACGTGCCCGCGGTACCGGCGGCGGTGGGTGACCACGGACTCGGCCGCGGTGAGCACCGACTCGGCCAGCGCTGCGGTCGCCGCCGGGGACCGGCCGGTCACCAGCGTCGCGCCCAGCAGCGCGGTCAGCTGCAGGCTGCGTTCCAGCCGTCGCCCGAGGTCCAGGAACCACCACCCGGGATCGCGGACCATGTTCTCGGCGGCCAGGCCGGTCAGGGCCAGCATCGCGACGAGCACCTGCTCCCCCGTCGAGCGCAGCACGCCCGCCGCGTCCCGGTCGGCGGCGGCGGGGCCGGCCAGCGCGGCCAGCGCCCGGTCGGCGCCGCCCAGCACGGCCCAGGTGTCGCCCGAGAGTTGGTCACGCACGGCCCGGGCGGCGCTGCGCAGGCCCGCCAGCGAGTGCGCGACCGTCCCGTCGCGCGTCCCGTCCAGCAGCAGCGTGCGGAACCACGGGTCCGGATCGGCCCCGGCCGCCGGGGCCGGCAGCCCGGTGATGCCGGCCAGCGCGGACGCCAGCACCGACAGCACCCCGCCGGTCGGGTCGGCCGGGTCGGCGGCGCCGGTCTCGCCGGCCACGTCCCGGATCTCCTGGGCCCGGTCGGCAGTGGCGGTGAGCAGCCGGACGAGGTCCTCGGTGCGCTCGGCGTACCGGCCCAGCCAGAACAGGTCCTCAAGCACCCGGGGCGGTGCCAGCGCCTCCGGGCGCAGCGGTTCGACCAGCGGCGGCTCGTCCCGCCCCGACGGCGACAGCCGCTCGGCCCACCGCTCGGTCAGGTGGGGGCGGTGGTCGGTGCGGGCGCTGCGCACCCAGACGTCCTTGGCCACCCCGGTGGCGGACCGCACCGACTCCAGCGCCTCGACCAGCCCGCCGAGCACGGTGGTGGGCCCGGTGACCGGACCGGACGGAGTGCCCGCCGGAGTGGCCGCCGGAGCACCGCCGGTCACCCGCGCGCGGGTCGGCACGGCCGGCGGTGCGTGCAGCAGCGCACTGCCCAGACCGCCGGGCATGGTCGTGTAGCTGTCGTCGGCCGTGCCGGAGGCCACCGAGAAGAAGCGGAGCCCGATCGCCGCGGCGGCCAGGGTCGCCGTCGCGCCGCTGTCCGGCACCACGATCGGTGCCTCGGACGGCGGCACCCGCAGCTGGCCCACCCACCGCCGCGGCTCGGCCCGCAGCCGCCGCACCAACCGTTCCCGATCGGTGCGGGACAGCGCGTCCGGGGCGATGCTGCGGCCCCGGCCCACCGGACGGAGCAGCATCGTGTCCAGGTGCGCCACGACATGGTCCAGCGCCGTCGGCTCGCCGCACCAGAACGTCGGCACCGACGGCAGGCTCAGCGGTTCGTCGAGCAGGGCCTCGGCCAGCCGGGGCAGGAACGGCAGCAGACCCGGGTTCTCCAGCACCCCGCTGCCCAGCGTGTTGACCACGGTGACCGCGCCACGCCGGCACGCCTCGGTCAGCCCGACCACCCCGAGCTGCGAGTCGGGACGCAGCTCGAGCGGGTCGGAGAAGCCCGCGTCCACCCGGCGGACGACCACGTCCACCGGTTCCAGCCGGCCCATCGAGCGCATCCACAGCCGCCCGCCGCGGACCAACAGATCGGCGCTCTCCACCAGCGGCACGCCCAGCTCGGAAGCCAGGAACGCCTGGTCGAACGCCGTCTCGGAGTGCGTGCCCGGACTGAGCACCACGATCCGCGGGTCCTCCACCGAGGTGGGGGCCACCGCGGTCAGCGCCAGGCGCACCGTGGAGAACCAGGACGACAGCCCCCGCGGGGCGTCCTGGCGGACCAGATCCGGCAACGCCCGGTCGAGCACCCGCCGGCCGGCCATCGCGTAGCCCGACCCGGACGGTGCCTGGGTGCGGTCGCCCAGCACCTGGAACGAGCCGTCGGGGGCGCGGCACACGTCGGCCGCGCAGAACACCAGCTGGTGTGGGCCGGGGACGGTGATGCCGTGAGCCGCGCGTACGTACCCGTCGTGCCCGAACACCAGCTCCGGCGGCAGCAGCCCATCGGCCAGCACCCGCCGCCGCCCGTACAGGTCGGCCAGCAGCGCGTTCAGCACCCGGGCCCGCTGGGCCAGGCCCGGCTGCAGCACCGCCCAGTCGGCCGCGTCCAGCACCAGGGGCAGCGGGTCGAGCCGCCACCGGGCCGGCTGGGACGCCCGCTGCCGTCCGGCCGCGACGTCGCCCGCGGCGTCGGGGCTGCCAGGATCGTCCAGGCCGCGCCGGCTCAGCGGCGGCAACGGCGTGTAGGTGACGCCGTCGTCCTCCAGCAGCCGCTCGACCACCTCGGCCGCCTGCCGCAGGCCCGCGGGGCCGAGCCGGTCGGCCGCCTCGGCCACCCGGCTCCAGCCGGGTGCCGGCGTCGGGTCACCGCCGGAGCCGACCGCCGGGGCGCCCGGCTGTCCGCTCAGTTCGTCGAACCCACCCCCGGCCGGCGCGTCCAGCGCCGCGGTCCGGGTCAGGTAGGCCTGCACGACGGACGGCCCCGGGGTCGCCGCACCGGCCGTCGTGGTCCAGGTCGTCAAGCGCCCTCCCGGAACCGCACTCGGGACTCCACCGACACCGCCATGACCGCATTGTCGCGCACCGCGGCCGCGCCCCCGTGCACGGATGGTGACCTTCCGCAGCCGGTCGGACGCGCAGCGTCGCCGGCGATCAGTCCGCCGCCGTCTGCCGGCGGCGTCGTCGCAGGATGCGACGGTTGGCCGCGTCCCGGACCAGCAGCGTGCCGGTGGCCGCCGTCACGATCCCGCCCAGGTTGATGACCAGCTGCAGCAGCGACCCGCGGACCTGGTCCCACTCGTCGAGCATCGTGCCGACCGCCACCCATCCGGCCGCGGGCACCGTGGTCACCGAGATGGACACCCCGACCAGCGCGGTCGACTGGCGACCGAGCAACGACAGCACCCCGGCCGTCCCGGCCAGCACCGCCACCACGAACGACAGCACGTCGGGCGGCAGCAGCCGGCGCGGGATCCCACCCAGGCGGCGGCCGCAGTGGCCAGCATGGCGACCGCGAAGCCCACGACCAGGGTGACCAGCCCCCGACGGATGAGCCCGGGCCGGTGCCGGGCCAGGCCGACCGCGCAGCACGTCCGGCACCGAGGCGGTCAGTGCCGCCGGGACGAGCACCCGGACGTGGAGCATCCCGGTGGGTCAGGTGGTCGGCGGTGCGGCGGGCTTCTGCGGCTGTACGGCGGGCTGGACATCGACGCCGGCCTCACGGCGCTGCGCCGGGGTGATCGGTGCCGGCGCCGCGGTCAGCGGGTCGTACCCGCCGCCGGACTTGGGGAACGCGATGACCTCGCGGATGGAGTCCGCCCCGGCCAGCAGCATGACGATGCGGTCCCAGCCGAAGGCGATGCCCCCGTGCGGCGGCGCACCGAAGGAGAACGCGTCGAGCAGGAAGCCGAACTTCTCGCGGGCCTCGGCCTCGCTCAGCCCCATCACCGCGAACACCCGTTCCTGGATGTCCTGGCGGTGGATGCGGATGGAGCCGCCACCGATCTCGTTGCCGTTGCAGACGATGTCGTAGGCGTAGGCCAGTGCGCTGCCCGGGTCGCTGTCGAAGGTGTCCAGGTGCTCGGGCTTGGGCGAGGTGAACGCATGGTGCACGGCAGTCCACTGCGCGGAGGCCACGACTGCAACATCAGTGGTCTCACCGGCCGGCTCGAACAGCGGCGCGTCCACCACCCAGCAGAACGCCCAGGCCGACTCGTCGATCAGCCCGTCCCGACGGCCGATCTCGTTGCGGACCGCGCCCAGCAGCTCCTGGGTGGCCCGGCGCGTACCGGCCCCGAAGAAGATGGCGTCACCCGGCTGGGCGCCGACCGCGGCGGCCAGCCCGGTCCGCTCGTCCTCGGTGATGTTCTTGGCCACCGGCCCGGCCAGGGTCCCGTCCGGCTGGATGGTGACGTACGCCAGGCCCGGGGCACCGCGCTGCTTGGCCCACTCCTGCCAGGCGTCGAACCCGCGTCGCGGGGTGGCCGCGCCGCCACGCTGCACCACGGCGCCGACGTACGGCTTGCCGGCGAAGACCCGGAACGGGGTGGCGGCGAAGTACTCGGTGAGCTCGGTCAGCTCCAGGTCCAGCCGCAGGTCCGGCTTGTCCGAGCCGTAGCGGTCCATCGCCTCGCGGTAGGTGATCCGCGGCAGCGGCAGGGTGATGTCGTGGCCGATCAGCCGCCACAGCGACGAGACGATGGCCTCGGCCAGCTCGATGACGTCGTCCTGGTCCACGAACGACATCTCGATGTCGAGCTGGGTGAACTCGGGCTGCCGGTCGGCGCGGAAGTCCTCGTCCCGGTAGCACCGGGCGATCTGGTAGTAGCGCTCCATGCCGGCCACCATGAGCAGCTGCTTGAACAGCTGCGGCGACTGCGGCAGGGCGTACCAGCTGCCCGGGCGCAACCGGGCCGGCACCAGGAAGTCCCGGGCACCCTCCGGCGTCGACCGGGTCAGCGTCGGGGTCTCGATCTCGACGAAGTCGCGGTCGTCCAGCACCGCCCGGGCCGCCCGGTTCACCGAGCTGCGCAGGCGCAGAGCCCCGGCCGGCTCGGCCCGGCGCAGGTCCAGGTAGCGGTACTTGAGCCGGGTCTCCTCGCCGACGCTGCCACCCTTGTCGGCGTCGTCGATCTGGAACGGCAGCGGCGCCGCCTCACCGAGCACGGTGAACGAGGTGGCCGTGACCTCGATCTCGCCCGTGGGCAGCTCGGGGTTGGCGTTGCCCTCCGGCCGGACGTCCACCGTCCCGACCACCTGGAGGCAGTACTCGGCGCGCAGCCGATGGGCCTGCTCGGCGAGCTCGCCCTCCCGGAAGACGACCTGGACCACGCCGCTGGCGTCGCGCAGGTCGATGAAGATCACCCCACCGTGATCTCGTCGGCGAGCCACCCAGCCGGCCAGCACCACGGTGCTGTCGGCGTCGGAGGCACGCAGGGAACCGGCACGGCGATCACGGAGCACAGCAGCGACGTCCAATCGGCGAGACGAGCCTGGTCAGCAGCGGCACGAGCCGCCCGGCGATCCTAGTCGCCGGGTGGAACCGCCGAACACGCCCGCGACCGGACCCCGCGCCCCGGGTCGCCCCGGGTCGGATCCTGTCACTCGGCGGGCAGGCTCGTCGCCGACGGCCGCCGGTGGTGACGCTGCACGTGGGCGCCGATCTCGGCGAGCCGCTCCGTCCGGGTCGCGGCCTGGCCGGTGGCCCAGTCCACGAAGGTGCGCTGGTCGTCCGGCCGCAACGCCTCGAACGCGGCCAGCGCGGCCGGGTCCCGGCGCAGCGCCTCGGCCATGTCCTCGGGAACGGCGACGCCCTTGTCGGTGATCATGCGGTGGACCTCCCGGAGTGGTGCGCGGCAGTCGGCACGGCCGAGTGTCCTCGCGTCCACCGCCGGCTGCCACCGGCCGCCGGTCCGCCCGGCGGGAACCCCCGCCGACCGTTCAGCGGGCCCAGCCGCGGGCCCGCTCGATCTCACCGGCGTCGGCCGCGGTCGGCGCGCGGAAGAACTCCTCCCGGTTGAACGCGCGGTAGGTCGGCAACCCGACCGCGGCGATGAACGGCTCGACCTGGCTGGCCTGCGCGCGCAGCGCCGCGATCTTGCGGTCGAGCAGCTCGTCGTCGCAGGTGAACCACACGGCCAGGTCAGCCTCGTCGACCCGCTCCGGTTCCAACCCGTCGACCATCATCACGCCGGCCGGCGCCGTCCCGCCGAACACCTCCTGGGTCCACCGGCGCGTCTTGGTGCCGTGCAGCAGCCGCGGCGGATCTGCCAGCGTCGAGAGCGCCAGGGTCGTCCAGCGGCAGACCGCGACGTGGTCCGGGTGGCCGGTGCCGCCGTCCGGCCCGAAGGTCAGCACGGTGTCCGGCCGGACCTCGCGCACCACCGCGGCGATCCGGTCGGCCGCCTCGGCGTCGTCGACCCCGGCGCACCCACCGTCCGGGTAGTCGAACCAGCGGTGGTCGGTGACCCCGAGGATGGCCAGGCAGGCGGCCAGCTCGGTCGTCCGGACCGCCGCCCGGTCGGCCGGGGGCCGCGGGTCGTCGACACCGAACCCGGCCTCGCCCCGGGTGGCGGTGATGCAGGTGACCCGGCGCCCGGCGTCGACCGCCCGGGCCAGCAGCCCGGCCGCCAGGTAGGCCTCGTCGTCCGGATGGGCGAACACCCCGAGCACGTCGCCCAGGTCCCCGGTCAGGTCAGGCGCCACCGTCGTCCTCCTCGCCGCCCGGCACCGGACCGGGACGCACCCGCCCACGGTGGCAGAGGCGTCGTCCCGGCCCGGGACCCGGGGCCCCGACCGGGTGAGCGCTCCACGCACCGACCGGCGGCCGCCACCCGTCGGCGGCGAGGGCGTCCCCATCGGCGGGAACCGGCTCGACCCGGCCGGCCGGCGCTCCTAGCGTTCGTCCACGTGTCCCGAACCCGTGCCGCACGCGACCGCGGCTCGGTCACCCCGCTGATCATCGGCATGGCCGCCTGCCTGCTGCTGCTGTCGGTCGGGGTGACCGCGGCCGGATCGGCGTTCCTGGCCGGCCAGCGACTGCAACGGCTCTGCGACGGTGCCGCCGCGGCCGCCGCAGGCGCGGTCGACCGGCTGGTCTACGCCGATGGTGGGGTGCGGGCGGACCTGCCCATCGGCCCGGCCGCCGTCACCGCCGCCCGCGACCACCTGGCCGTCCGGGGTCCGGACGTCGCCGTGTCGATCACCGCGGTCGCCGGGGCGGTCACCGCCACCTGCAGCAACCAGGCGCCCATCGCGTTCGGCGCACTGTTCGGGGCGTCCACGCTGGACCGCACGGTCACCGCGTCGGCCCGCCCCGCCGTGTGACAGGCGTGTCCGGACGCACAGCGCTCCCCCGGCCGGGGCATCGACGTCGGCGCGGGTGTCCGGCTACACTGAATCGTTCTTGAAGTGCGTCGCAGGCGCCCATGTGGAAGTTCACTCATCCGGGCTGCGACCGACGTCCGTCATCCCGACCGCCGTCCGCCACTTCAGCCTCGTCGATGGGTGTTCATTCGTTGTCTGCTGTTCCCGTCCTGCCCGAACTCTCTGATGTCATCACCGAGACCGACCTGCTGACCGCCGAGGTCACCGGCACCGCGGTCACCGCGAGCCCCGAGCTCGAAGCCGACGATCTCGACGTGTCCGGCTCCGACTCGCACGAGTCCGATCCGGAGCCCGGTTTCTCCACGCTGGGCCTGCCCGCCGTCCTGCTGCGCGCCGTCACCGACCTCGGCTACACCACGCCGAGTGCCATCCAGGCCGCCGCCATCCCGGCCCTGCTCGAGGGCCGGGACATCACCGGTATCGCACAGACCGGCACCGGCAAGACCGCCGCGTTCGGTCTGCCCCTGCTGGCCACCGTCGACCCGACGGTGCGCGCCGTCCAGGCGCTGGTGCTGGCGCCGACCCGCGAGCTGGCCGTCCAGGTCGCCGAGGCCATCGGCGCCATGGCCGCGCACCTGCCGTCGCTGACCGTGGTGCCGATCTACGGCGGCTCCAGCTTCCTGCCGCAGCGCGCCGCGCTCCGCGACGGGGCGCAGATCGTCGTCGGCACCCCCGGCCGGGTCATCGACCACCTCGAGCGCGGCACCCTGCAGCTGGGCCAGCTGCGGTACCTGGTGCTCGACGAGGCCGACGAGATGCTGCGCATGGGCTTCGCCGAGGACGTCGACCGGATCCTCTCCGGCTCGCCGGCCAGCCGGCAGACCGCGCTGTTCTCCGCGACCATGCCGCCGGCCATCCGCGCCGTCGCCGCCAAGCACCTGAACAACCCGGTCGACGTGACCGTGGCCCGGCAGTCCTCCACCGTGTCCTCGGTCCGCCAGACCTACGCGGTGGTGCCGTTCCGCGACAAGGTCGACGTGCTGTGCCGGTACCTGACCGCCTCGACCGCCGACGCCACCATCGTGTTCGTCCGGACCAAGGGCGCGTGCGACGAGGTCGGCGCGGAGCTGATCGCCCGCGGCGTCTCGGCCGCCGCCATCAACGGTGACGTGCCGCAGAAGGAGCGCGAGCGCATCATCGAGCGGCTCAAGGACGGCCGGCTCGACGTGCTGGTGGCCACCGACGTCGCCGCCCGCGGGCTCGACGTCGACCGCATCGATCTGGTCGTCAACTTCGACGCCCCGGGTGAGCCCGAGGCGTACGTGCACCGCATCGGCCGCACCGGCCGGGCCGGTCGCACCGGCGAGGCACTGACCTTCTTCACCCCGCGTGAGGTCGGCCGGCTCCGCGCCATCGAGCGCGCCACCCGGCAGAAGCTCGAGCAGGTCGTCCCGCCGACGGCCGACCAGGTCGCCGGGGTGGTGGCCGGTCGCACCATCGAGCAGGCGCTGACCCGGCTGGCCGGGCCCGGCCTGGCCACCTACCGCCGGGTGCTGGCCGAGCAGCTCGCCGCCACCGGGACCGACGCCCAGGAACTGGCGGTGGCGCTGCTGGCCCTGGCCGCCGGCGACGACGGCACCCGCACGGCCGAGACGCCCAAGCCGGCGTCGTTCGTCGGCGGCGACCGTCCCGAGCGCAGCGGCGACCGCGGTCCGGCCCGTCGCGAGCGGCGCGGCGAGGCCGGTCCCCGCTACCGGCTGTCCGTCGGGCACGCCCACGGCGTGCGCCCGGCCGGCATCGTCGGCGCCATCACCGGCGAGGGCGGGCTGAACGGCAAGGACGTCGGCCGCATCGACATCTTCGACACGTTCAGCACGGTCGAGATCCTGGGCGGGCTGTCCGCGGACGCCGCCGAGCGGATCAGCCGGGCCACGGTCAGCGGCCAGCGGCTGCGCGTCACCAAGGACGACGGGGCGCACGGACACAGCCCGAGCGGATCCCGCGGTCCGCGTCGGTCCGGTCCGGGGCGCGGCAGCGACCGGTTCGACCGCGGCGACCGGCACGAGCGGGGCGCCCGCTCGTACGGTGCGCGCCACTGAGCTGCGGCACTGAGCAGCTGGTTCCGGCCGGTGACCCGATGGGTCACCGGCCGGAGCCGGCTCCGGGGCCGGGTCAGAACAACGACAGGGCCGGGGCATCGGTGGCGACGGCCGGCAGGCTGCCGTCCGGGAACGAGGACTCCTCGTCGCCGGGCAGGCCGCCCGGCCGATCGGGCAGTCGCAGTCCCCCACCGCCGATGCCGTGCGCGGCTGCGATCGTCCGGACCCGTTCGGTGAGCTGCGCCCGGTAGGCCCGCGGCAGGTTCGCCCCACCCGCGTAGAGCCGGGTGTACCGCTGGACCAGCTGCGGGTGCTCCCGCTGCAGCCAGGCGAAGAACCACTCGCGGGCCCCGGGCCGCAGGTGCAGCGCCACTGCGCTCACCCCGGTGACACCGGCCGCGGCCAGCTCGCCGATCAGCGCGTCCAGCTGTTCGGAGGTGTCGGTCAGGTGGGGCAGCACCGGCGCCACCAGCACACCGCACGGCAGGCCGGCGTCGCGGATCCGTCGGATCAGCTCCAGCCGCGCCTTGGGCGCCGGGGTCCCGGGTTCCAGCCGGTGTTGCAGGGCCGGATCGAGCAGCGCCAGCGAGACGCCCATGCCGACCGGCACGTCCCGCGCGGCCCGGCCCAGCAGCGGCAGGTCCCGGGCCAGGGTGGTGCCCTTGGTCAGGATGGAGAACGGCGTGCCGCTGTCGGCCAGCGCCTCGATCACCGGCGGCATCAGCCGGTAGCGGCCCTCGGCCCGCTGGTACGGATCGGTGTTGGTGCCCATCGCGACCTGTTCGTGCTGCCATCGCGGCGTGAACACCTCGCGGCGCACCACTGCCCCGATGTTGGTCTTCACCACGATCTGCGCGTCGAAGTCGGCGCCGGGGTCCAGCTCCAGGTACGAGTGGGTCCGGCGGGCGAAGCAGTACACGCAGGCGTGGGTGCAGCCGCGGTACGGGTTGACGGTCCAGCGGAACGGCATGGGTGACGAGCCGGGCACCTTGTTCAGCCCGGACCGGCAGTGCACCTCGTGGAAGGTGACGCCGGCGAACTCCGGCGTCCGGACGCTGCGCAGCCAGCCGGGCATCACCGACTCCAGGCGCCGCATCCCGGGCAGCGCCCCGACATCGTCCTCCCGCACCGCCTGCCGTTCCCATCGCATGCCGTCATTCGTACATGCGTTCGAATGGAGCGTCAAGCCGACGCCATGTCGGTGACGCTGTGCGACCGGCCGAGTCGCGGCGCCGGGGATCCGCCCGAATACTGATCACAACCGTCAGACCGGGGGATCGAGGATGACTTCGTTGGTGCGTCAGGTGATCGCCGAGTTCGTGGGCACCGCGATCCTGGTGTTCTTCGCCGTGGGATCGGCGGTGTTCGGCCTGGACCGGATCGGCGCCTGGGGGGTGGCCCTGGCCTTCGGGTTCGTGCTGCTCGCCCTGGCCTACAGCATCGGTCCGGTGTCCGGCTGCCACGTCAATCCGGCCGTCACCCTCGGCGTACTGCTCCGCAAGGGCGTCAGCGCGGCCGAGGCCGGCGCCTACGTGGTCGCCCAGCTGCTCGGCGCGATCCTGGGCGCCGCGCTGATCAAGTTGGTCCTGGGCGTCGGCGACGTCACCGACCAGACCGGCGCGCTGGGCACCAACGGCTGGGGCGCCGACGCCGGCATCAAGAACGCCGGTGGCACCTTCCTGCTCGAGATCATCATGACCTTCCTGTTGGTCCTGGTCGTGCTCCAGGTGACGCACCGGGCCGCGGCGCCCGGATTCGCCGGCCTGGCCATCGGACTGGCGCTCACCGTGATCCACCTGGTCGGCATCCCGCTGGACGGCACCTCGGTGAACCCGGCGCGTTCGCTCGGACCCGCCCTGTTCGAGGGCGGCACCGCGCTGAGCCAGCTGTGGGTCTTCCTGCTGGCGCCGTTGGTGGGTGGGCTGCTCGCGGCGCTGGTGCACCCGCTGCTCGTCGTCCCGGACCGGCCGGAGCGCGAGCTGTCCGACCCGACCGGCGCGGACGTGTCCGACAAGCGGCGCCGCTAGTCCACCAGCAGCGCGGTGACCGCGGCAACCACCTCGTCGGCCGGCACGGTCCACTGCTCTCCACTGCCGAGATCTCGCACCACGACGTTGTTCTCGGCCAGCTCGCGGTCGCCGACGACCAGCGCCACGACGGCGCCGGAGGCATCCGCCTGCTTCATCGCCGACTTCAGCGACCGGCCGCCGTAGGCCAGATCGGTCCGGATCCCGGCCTCCCGCAGCCGGCCGGCCAGCACCGCCACCACCGGCGTGCTGCCCGCTCCGATCGGCACCCCGAACACCTGGGCCCGGCTCGGGTCGCCGACCGTCACACCCTCGGCCTGGGCGGCCAGCAGGGTGCGGTCGACGCCGATGCCGAACCCGATGCCGGACAGCGCGGCGCCGCCCAGCTCGGCCATCAGCCCGTCGTAGCGGCCACCGCCGCCCAGCCCGGACTGCGCGCCCAGCTGCGGATGCACGAACTCGAACGTGGTGCGGGTGTAGTAGTCCAGCCCGCGGACCATCCGCGGGTTCAGCACGTACTGCACGCCGAGGCGGTCCAGGATGGCCCGCACCTCGCGGAAGTGATCGTCGCTCTCCGGGGAGAGGTGGTCGAGCAGCAGCGGCGCGTCGGCCAGCAGTTCCTGCACGTGCGGGCGCTTGTCGTCCAGCACCCGCAGCGGGTTGATCCGGGCCCGCTCCCGCGTCGGCTCGTCCAGCGGCAGGTCGGCCAGGAAGGCCTGCAGCCGCTCGCGGTAGGCGGGGCGGGACGCCGCATCACCGAGCGAGGTGAGCTCGAGCCGGTACCCCGACAGCCCGACCGCGCGGAACGCCTCGTCGGCCACCGCGATGACCTCGGCGTCCAACGCCGGGTCGTCCGAGCCGATGGCCTCGATGCCGACCTGCTGCAGTTGCCGGTACCGACCGGCCTGCGGTCGCTCGTACCGGAAGAACGGGCCGGCGTAGACCACCTTGATCGGCAGCGGGCCGCGGTCCAGCCGGTGTTCGATCACCGCCCGCATCACGCCGGCGGTGCCCTCCGGGCGCAGCGTGACCGACCGGCCGCCGCGGTCGGCGAAGGTGTACATCTCCTTGGACACGACGTCGGTGGACTCCCCCACCCCGCGCGCGAACAGGCCGGTGTCCTCGAACACCGGCAGCTCGATGGGCGCGTACCCGGCCCGGTCGGCCGCCGCGACCAGCGTGCCGCGCACGGCGGCGAACTGCCGCGAGACCGGCGGGACGTAGTCGGGAACGCCCTTGGGCGCCCCGAACGGCACCTGCTGATTCATCGGTCCACCGTCAGCTGGGTCAGGAACGGGTTGTCGATCCGCTCGTCGCCGATGGTGCTGGTCGGACCGTGCCCGGGCAGCACCACCGCATCGTCCGGGCGGGTCAGCAGCTTGGTGGTCAGCGACCGGGCCAGGGCCACCGTGTCACCACCGGGCAGGTCGGTGCGGCCGACGCCGCGGTTGAACAGCGTGTCCCCGGTGAACAGCACCTCGGGCCGGTCCGGTGCCGCGGGCACCCGGTACACCACCGAGCCGCCGGTGTGACCCGGAGTGTGGTCGACGACGACGGTCAACCCGGCCAGGTCCAGTTGGTCGCCGTCGGCGATCGAGCGGGTGTCCGGCGGGCGCAGTCCGTCCATCGACACCCCGGCCAGCCACACCTTGCCCTGCGGGCCGAGCGAGGACAGCGGGTCGTCGAGCATGGACCCATCGGCCGGGTGCAGGAACGCGGGGATGCCGTGCGACCGGCACACCTCGGCCGCCGAGTGCACGTGGTCGATGTGTCCGTGGGTGAGCAGCACCGCGACGGGCCGGATGCGGTGCTCGGCCAGCAGCGCCTCCAGGCGTTCGACCGCCTCCTGGCCGGGGTCGATCACCACCCCGTCCCGCCACTCCTGGTCAGGATCAGCACCGTCACCGGCATCCTCGGCGACACCCTCGTCCGGATCGTCGAGCGAGCGCGCCACCACCCAGCAGTTGGCCTGCAACGCTCCGGCCGGGAACCCCGCGATGAACACCCGGCCACCCTAACGGCCCGGATCAGCGCACCTGACGTCATCGGGCCGGCGCTGCTCACAGCCTGTCCTCATGCTCGTCCGCACCGGTCGGCGCAGGTCGGTCACCTAGACTTCGCGGCCGGACGCCCGGCTGCGAGATGTGCGGACACATCGCCGGACCGGGACGGCCGTGCCGCGAGCGCGGTCCGGTCAGACGAGCAGTGGTGGAGGTCCTTCCGTGCCCAACAACGTGCAGCGTCGCGAGGCCGCGAAGCGCAAACTGCAACGGCAGCTGGCGCGACGGCAGCAGCAGGCGCGGGCCCGGCGACAGCGGCTGATCATCGTGGGCGTGGTGGCCGGGGTGCTGGTCGTGGCCGGCGGCGTCTGGCTGCTGACCCGGCCGTCGACCACCGACACCACCGCCAGCGGCGCGGACGGCACCTCGCTGACCTCCACCAGCACCGAGCCGACCACCCCGTGCTCGTACCCCGCGTCCGGGACGGCGGCCAAGGAGGTCGCGGCACCCGGCAACCTCTCGCCGCTGAACTCCGGCACGGTCGACGTCACGCTGGAGCTGAACGACGGCGCCGTACCGATCACGCTGGACCGCACCGCCGCCCCGTGCTCGGTGAACTCGTTCCTGTCGCTGGCCTCGCAGGGCTTCTTCGACGACACCACCTGCCATCGGGTCACCGACTCGGGCCAGCTCAACATCCTGCAGTGCGGTGACCCGACCGGGACCGGCACCGGCGGACCCGGCTACACCTTCGCCGACGAGCCGGGCAGCACCGAGGAGCTGAAGATGGACTCCGAGGGGCAGGTCACCATCCCGGCCGGCTCGGTCGTGGTGGCCAATGCCGGTCCCTACTCGTCGACCAGCGGCTCCCAGTTCTTCATCACCGGCACCGACGCCCGGCTGGGCACCGGCTACACCAAGTTCGGCACCGTCTCCGGCGACGGCCTGGCGGTGATCAGCTCGATCGTCGACCGCGGCACCGCGGACGGCAGCCAGGACGGTGCGCCGGCCGAGACCGTGACGATCACCTCGGTGCAGGTGCCCGAGGGGTCGCTGGACGGCACCGGGGACTACCCGGAGCCCACCAGCCCGGCCCCCACCGACGCCGTGCCCACCGACGCCGTGCCGAGCGAGAACGCGCCCAGTGAGAGCGCCCCGGCGGAGAGCACCGAGCCGGCCCCGACCAGCTGATCCCGTCCCGGGTCAGCGGGCGGCGGTCGCCAGCCGCTGCGCGGCGGTGTTCCGGTGGCCCGCCACCGGGAGCACCCCGTACGCCGCAGACACCGGTGGGCGGTTGATCCCCATGCCCACCAGGAACAGCACCAGCGGGCCGTCGTGGCGGTGGGTGCGGCGGCCGGGACGGCTGTCCAATGCCAGTGGGGTGTCCTGGTGTGGATCTCGGAGTTGTCACGGGTGTCCGGGACGCCGGTCCCGACGATCGAGTACGACCTGCGGGAGGGGCTGCTGCCCGCGGGCGAGGCTCGATCGGCGACCCGGGCCGCACACGACGAGGGACACGTGGCGCGGCTCCGGCTCATCCGGGCCCTGGTCGACGTGGGCGGGCTGCCGTTGCAGCGTGTCCGGGACGTACTCGGCGTGCTGGACCAGCCGCCGGAGACGCTGCACCACCTGCTGGGTGTGGCCCACACGGCGCTGGCCCAGCCGGTCGCGACGTCGGACACCGGCCCCGGCGGTCCCGCCCGACCACGGGCGGCCGACGTGCTGTCCGCCGCCAGGTGGACCCGGGTGCACCCGGAGTCACCGACCGTGGCGCTCCTCGATCGGGCCCTGGACGGCCTGACCGCCGCCGACCTGCCCGTCGGCGACGACGTGCTTCGCGGCTGCTGGGAAGCCGCGGAAGACGTGGCCCGACAGGAGGTCTCGGGATCCCGACCGATCCGGCCGCGGCGGTCGAGTACGTCGTGCTGGGCACCGTGCTGTACGAACCGCTGTTGCTGGCGCTGCGCCGGCTGGCCCAGGAACACTTGTCCGCGCAATGGTTCTCACCCGGTTCCGACCGGGCCGGCCGCGACCGGGCCGGGCCGGCTCAGGCCGGCTCCGCTCAGGCTGAGGTCAGCCGGTAGACGTCGTAGACGCCCTCGACCCCGCGCACCGCCCGCAGCAGGTGTCCCAGGTGCTTGGGATCGGCCATCTCGAAACTGAAGCGGGACACCGCCATCCGGTCCTTGGTGAGCGACAGGTTGGCGGCCAGGATGTTGACCTTCTCGTCGGCCAGCGTCTTGGTGATGTCCGACAGCAGCCGGGCCCGGTCCAGCGCCTCGACCTGGATCGAGACCAGGAAGACCGAGGCGGAGTGCGGATCCCAGCTGACCTCGACCAGTCGGGCCTGCTCGGCCTGGAGCGAGGCGGCGTTGGTGCAGTCGATGCGGTGCACCGAGACGGCGCCGCCCTTGGTGATGAAGCCGAGGATCTCGTCGCCCGGAACCGGGGTGCAACAGCGGGCCAGCTTGACCTGGATGTCGGACAGACCCTTGACCAGCACCCCGACGTCGCCGGACGTCGGCCGCGGCCGCCGGGTGATGGTGGCGGCCGACCGCTCGGCGATCGCCTCGCCGGCCTCCTCCTCGCCGCCCATGGCCGAGACGACCTTGGTCACCAGGGTCTGCGCGGAGATGTGGTTCTCGCCCACCGCCGCGTACAGCGCGGCGATGTCCTTGTAGCCCAGCTCGTGTCCGGCCGCGCTCAGCGCATCGTGCGAGATGAGCCGCTGCACCGGCAGTCCCGCCCGCCGGGCGGCCTTGGCGATGGCGTCCTTGCCGAGTTCCACCGCTTCCTCGCGGCGCTCCTTGGCGAAGTAGGCGCGGATCTTGTTCTTCGCCCGGGACGACTTGACGAAGTTCAGCCAGTCCCGGCTCGGCCCCGCGGTGGCCGCCTTGGACGTGAAGATCTCGACGATCTGCCCGTTGGACAGGGTGCGTTCCAACGCGACCAGCCGGCCGTCGACCTTGGCCCCGACGCAGCGGTTGCCCACCTCGGTGTGCACCGAGTACGCGAAGTCGACCGGCGTGGAACCGACCGGCAGCGTGTGGATGTCGCCCTTGGGGGTGAAGACGAAGATCTCCTTCGCCGTCATCTCGAACCGCAGGTTGTCCAGGAACTCGCCGGCGTCCCCGGTCTCCCGCTGCCAGTCGAGCAGCTGGCGCATCCACGCCACCTCGTCGACCGCGGTGACGGCACCGCTGTGCGTGCCCTTGGTCTCCTTGTACCGCCAGTGTGCGGCGATGCCGTACTCGGCGGTGTGGTGCATCTCGTGGGTGCGGATCTGCACCTCGAGCGGCTTGCCGCCCGGCCCGATCACGGTGGTGTGCAACGACTGGTACACGCCGTACCGGGGTTGCGCGATGTAGTCCTTGAACCGGCCGGGCATCGGGGCCCACAACGCGTGCACCACGCCCATCGCGGCGTAGCACTCGCGCACCGTGCCGACCAGGATCCGGACCGCGACCAGGTCGTGGATCTCGTCGAACTCGCGCCCGCGGACCTGCATCTTCTGGTAGATCGAGTAGTAGTGCTTGCCCCGGCCGACCACGTCGGCCGGGATCCGGGCGGCACCGAGCTCGGCGTTCAGCTGCTCGGTGACCTGGGCCAGGTACGTGTCCCGGGACGGCGCGCGGTCAGCCACCAGGCGGACGATCTCGTCGTAGCGCTTGGAGTGCAGGATGGCGAAGGCCAGGTCTTCCAGCTCCCACTTGACGGTGGCCATGCCCAGCCGGTGGGCCAGCGGGGCCAGCACCTCGAGCGTCTCGCGGGCCTTGCGCGCCTGCTTGTCCGGCGGCAGGAACCGCATGGTGCGCATGTTGTGCAGCCGGTCCGCCAGCTTGATGACCAGCACCCGCGGATCCTGGGCCATGGCGATGATCATCTTCCGGATGGTCTCGGCCTCGGTGGCGGAGCCGTACTTGACCTTGTCGAGCTTGGTCACGCCGTTGACCAGGTGCTGCACCTCGTCGCCGAAGTCGCGGGACAGCTCGGCCAGCGAGTAGTCGGTGTCCTCCACCGTGTCGTGCAACAGGGCCGCCACCAGCGTGGTGGTGTCCATGCCCAGGTCGGCCAGGATGGTGGCCACGGCCAGCGGGTGGGTGATGTACGGGTCGCCGGACCGGCGGAACTGGCCGGCGTGCGCCTTCTCGGCCACGTCGTACGCCTGCTGCAGCACCCGGACGTCAGCCTTGGGGTGCAGACCGCGGTGCACCGCGATGAGCGGCTCGAGCACCGACCGGTTGGTCGCGGCCGGCCGCTGACCGCTCATCCGGCGGGTCAGCCGAGAGCGGATCCGCCGGGTGGCCGACGGGGAGCGGGAGCCGGACGGATCCGCGGCCGAGGGTACGGCCGGTGCGTCGGGCCGGGTCGCCGCCGGCGCACCGGCGGGCGGGTCGACCACGGCACCAGTGCGGTGCTCGGTGCCCGACCCGCCGTTCCGGGCGGCGACCGGGTCAGCCGCCGTCGTCGTGACGGGTCCCGTCCCGGCGGCGTCCTGCAGGCTCATCCGCACCTCCCGGTCCAGCTCACGGCACGCACGCGCCCCGGACCCGTCCTGGGACGGATGGCCCGGCGTCCGGTCGAGTCTAGCCGGGTCCGCCCTGCTCCCCCGGCCCGTCGCGGACTCCCGGCGTCGTGATCGACAGGGATCAACCGCGGTCGGCGGCCGGTTGTTCCAGCAGCGCGGCGCGCAGCCGGTCCAGATCGGTCTCGGTGATCCCGATGGCCTGCAGGTATCCGTCGAAGGACCCGAACGCGTCGAGCATGCCGTCCCGGGCGGCCTCCAGGTAGGAGGCCTGCACGCCCAGCAGCTCGCGCTCCGGCCGGCGCCCCGGGTAGGCCCGGTCCATGTACGCGCCCAGGTCGTCGGCGGCGTCGTCGGACAGCAGGAAGTCGGCCAGCACGTCGTCCCAGGACACCCCGACCGCGGTGAGCACGGTGGCGACGGCCCAGCCGGTGCGGTCCTTGCCGGCGGCGCAGTGCACCAGCACCGCCCCGTCGGTGCTGCCCAGCTCCCGCAGCAGGTTGGCCACGGACTGCTGGGCCGGCTCGGCCGTGGACACCTGGCGGTTCCAGGCCCGCATCCAGTCACCGGCGGTGCGGCGCTCCACGGCGTCCACCTCCGCCGGGGTGGGGCCGGCGTCGTCGACGTCCTGACCGGGATCCCGGGAGGCGTCCTCGGCGGCCCGCTCGACCAGCTCCTCGGCGACCTCCTCGACGGCCTCCTCGCCCTCGTGGACGGGGGTCTCGTCCTCCTCCGGGTTGAACGGCTCGATCCGCACGGTGACCCCGTCGGGCACCACGTCGGCCTTGGTCCGGGCGATCTCCTTGACCCCGCGGAGGTCGAAGACGGTGCGCACCCCGAGATCGAGCAGCGTCTGCTGGCCGTCGGGGTCCAACGCCTCGAGGGTGGCCGACCGCAGCAGCCGGCCGGACCGGACGACGGAACCGTCCGCGGTCCGGGTGCCGCCGAGGTCGCGGAAGTTCCAGGTGCCGGACGGGGCTGCGGTCAGCGAGGTGGCCATGGGGTCCATCGTGCCCGGCCCGACACGGCGAGTGACCACTGGGTCGGCTGCGACGGACCGCCGGGCGGACGTCAGGCCCAGGAGCGCAGCGCCAGCACCGGGACGTCGCCCAGCGCGCGCCGCCCGGGGAACGCGGTGAGCTCCACGGCCACCGCCACGCCCGCGGGGATGCCGCCGGCCCGCCGCACCAGCCGGCAGGCGGCGCCGGCGGTGCCGCCGGTGGCCAGCACGTCGTCCACGACCAGCACCCGGGCCCTGTCCGGCACGTCGTGCGGATGGATCTCCAGCCGGGCGCTGCCGTACTCCAGCGCGTACTCCTCGGAGAGGATGTCGCCGGGCAACTTGCCCGGTTTGCGCACGGCCAGCACGCCGGTGTCCAGCACCATGGCCACGGCCGCGGCGAGCAGGAATCCCCGCGACTCCAGCCCGGCGACCAGGTCGATGTCCGGTTGGGCGCCGGCCAGTGCGTGCGCGAGCGCGGCCAGGGCGTCCCGGTCGGCCAGCACCGGGGTCAGGTCGCGGAACAGCACCCCGGGGATCGGGAAGTCCGCCTGCACCCGGGTCAGCCGGTCCAGCGCCGCCCCGGCCGCGGCCAGCGCGTCCGGGGTCGCCGCGCCGGGACCGGCCGGGTGGTTGCTCATCGGCCGGTCATCGAGGCCGGCGCGGCTGACCCGCCTTGCCGGTGGGCCGGCCGGTGCGTCCGGCCCCCTTGCCCTGCGGACGGGCCGGACGCACCCCTGGCTTGGGCGCCGCTCCGGCCTTGAGCCCGGCCGAGGCGGCGGCCGCCGCCGGGTTGCTCGCCGTGCCGGGGGCCCGTCTGGCCGGCACCGGAGTACCGGGACGCCCCGCGGCGGGCCCGGTGCGCGCGACGACGTCGCCGTCGGCGTCCACCGTGATGCCATCGGCCTTGCGCTTGGCCAGCACCTTGGCGGTGTGCGCCTTGATCTGCGGGTCCCGCAGCTTGAGGTCCACGGCCAGCGGCACGGCCACGAAGACCGACGAGTACGCACCGACCAGCATGCCGATCAGCTGCACCAGGGCCAGGTCCTTGAGCGTCCCGGAGCCGAGGATGGCCACACCCGCCACCAGCAGACCGGCCACCGGCAGCAGCGCGATGAGCGAGGTGTTGATCGACCGCATCAGCGTCTGGTTGATGGCCAGGTTGGCCGCCTCGGGATAGGTCCGCCGGGTCAGCGACGTGAGGCCCTTGGTGTTCTCCTGCACCTTGTCGTAGACCACGACGGTGTCGTAGAGCGAGAAGCCCAGGATGGTGAGCAGGCCGATGACCGTGGCCGGCGTCACCTCGAAGCCGACCAGCGAGTAGATGCCGGCGGTCACGACGAGGTCGTGCAGCACGGACACGACCGCCCCGGCCGCGACGCGTTTCTCGTAGCGGATCCAGAGGAACGCGGCGACCAGGACCAGGAACACCAGCACGGCGATGAGCGCCCGCTGCGAGATCTCCCCGCCCCAGGTCTCCGACACCGCGGAGTCCGAGACGCCTCCCTCGGGCGAGTAGGCCGCGGTCAGCGCGTCCTTGGCCGCGACGACCTGCTCGGCGGTCAGCGCCTCGCTGCTGATCTGGATGCGGGAGCCGACGGTCTGCACGGCGTCCGGCTCGACGCCGATGGCGTCGTTCACCACCCCGGCCACGTCGGTGGTCGACACGGTGGTGCCCTGATCGGGCTGGAACTCCAGCCGGGTGCCACCGGCGAAGTCGATGCCGAAGGTGAAGCCGCGGAAGATGATCAGCAGGATCGACGCGACGACGATGAAGCCGGAGAAGGCATAGTACCAGCGGCGGGGGCCGAGGATGTTGAACGCGCCGGTGCCGGTGGACAGCTTCGTGAAGAACCCGGCTCCGCGACCGAACTCCTTGCTCCCGGCCAGGCCGGCGTCGGTGCTGCCGGTGCCGGTGCTGGCGCCCTCGGTCAGGTCGGCGTCCAGCACCGCGTCGATCGCAGCCTGCGACGGGTCGGGGCCGGGCCGGCCGCGGGGCGGCAACGGATCCGGCAGCGGCATGCCCGGCGGCTCGGTGGGACCGGGTCGGAACTGCGCCATGTCAGGACACTCCCTTCGGGACACCGGCGGTCGCGGCCACGCGAGCGACCGCGGCGCGCTGCCGGCGGCCGGCCGCGGCGACGCCGCCCAGCCCGGACAAGGTCGGCGAGGCGAACACCTTGGCGTCCGCGGCCAGCGCGACCAGCGGATGTGTCACCAGGAACACCACGACCAGGTCGAGCACGGTGGTCAGGCCCAGGGTGAACGCGAAGCCCTTCACCTCGCCGACGGCCAGCACGTACAGCACCGCGGCGGACAGGAAGGAGACGGCGTCGGCCGACAGGATGGTGCGCTTGGCCCGGGACCAGCCGCGTGGCACGGCGGACCGGAAGGTCCGGCCGTCCCGGACCTCGTCCTTGAGCCGTTCGAAGTAGATGACGAACGAGTCGGCGGTGATGCCGATCGCGATGATCAGACCGGCGACGCCGGCCATGTCGAGGCTCAGCCCGATCCACCGGCCGAGCAGCACCATGATCGCGTAGACCAGCCCGAACGACAGGATCAGCGACAAGATGGTGATGACGCCGAGCAGGCGGTAGTAGATCAGGCAGTAGACGATCACCAGCAGGAGCCCGATCCCGCCGGCGATCAGACCGGCGCGCAGGTACTCGGATCCGAGCTGGGCGCTGACCGTGACGGACTCGGCTCGGTCGAAGGCCAGCGGGAGGGCGCCGAACTTCAGCGAGTTGGCCAGCGCGGTGGCCGTCTCCTGGTTGAAGGTGCCGGAGATCTCGGTGCCCTGCGTGGTGATGGCCTGGTTGATCCGCGGTGCGCTGAGCACCTGGCCGTCGAGGGTGATGGCGGTGAGGGTGCCGATGTTGCTGGCGGTGAAGCTGGCCCAGGTCGAGTAGCCGTCCGGCCGGAAGGTCATGTTGACCACCCACTGGCCGCTCTGCGAGCTCAGGCCGGCGGTGGCGTTCTCCACCTGGGTGCCGGTGATCAGCGTCGGCCGCAGCACGTAGATCAGGTCGCCGGTCTCGTCGCAGGCCAGCAGCGGCTTGGCCGGGTCGTCCAGCCCGGCGTAGGGCGCCAGGTCGGCGCAGCCGATGGTGGACAGCACGGTCTGCGCGGACGCCTCCCAGGCCGAGAACGCGGCCTCGTCGGTGCCGGCCGGCTGGGTCGGGTTGTCCGGGTTGCTGCCCTCGGGCCAGGTGGGTCCGGCCGACGGCTCGGTCGACGGCTCGGCCGACGGAGTGGTGGCCGGACCGGTCGCGGCCGGCGCCTCGGTGGTCGCGGGCGCGTCGGTGGTCGCCGGATCGGTGGGCTGCGCGGCGTAGGCGGCGGCTGCGGCCGGGTGGGCGAAGCCGACCGGCGCCTCGGCGCTGGTCTCCGCAGGGGTCTCGGCCGGCTGCACGGTCTCGCTCGGCGACGGCGCCGGGGTCGACGAGGCCGGCGTGCTCGGAGCGCTGGTGTCACCGATGGCCGGGATGCTGGTCGGCGTGAAGGTCGAGCTGCTGGTGGCGCTGGACTCCGTCGGCTCGGGCTCGTCCCCCAGTCCGGCGTCGGCGGCGATCGCGGAGGCCGGCTGCGAGGTGCTCGGGTTGACGACCACCGGGCGGATGTTCAGCTGGGCGCTGCGGGTCAGGTTGGTCAGGTCCTCGGTGCCGGGGACGGTCACGACCAGCTGGCGGGACCCCTCGATCTGGACCTGCGCGCCCGCGACACCGGAGCCGTTGACCCGGGTCTCCATGATGGTGCGGGCCTGTTGCATCGAAGGCCGCGACGGGTCGGAGCCGTCCAGCGTGCGAGCGGTGAGCGTGATGCGGGTGCCGCCCTGCAGGTCGATGCCCAGCTTCGGCGTGTTCGCGCCCGGGGTCAGGAACACCAGCCCGTAGAGGCCGGCGGTGATGATCAGGAAGGCGAGGATGGACCGCCAGGGCCTGAACTGTCGTGCCGGTGATGCCACTTCACGCCCATTTCGTCTCAGAACACGACGGCGGCCCACGGCGACGGTGTCACCGTGGGCCTCGACGTGCTCGTTGCCCGTGCCCGGACCCGACCGAGGACCGGTCACCCGGTCCGTCGGTCACGGCCGCTCGTGCGGTCGCACCCGCTCCCTCCGGACCCGGTCCGGTGACGGAGCGTCCGCGAGCGTAGCTCAGTTGGTGTTGGAATCCCGTCGGGCCGGATCCTTGGTGAAGTCGAGCGGCGCGGCCGGCTGCGGCGGGACGACCGGCGGGACGACGCCGCCCTGGCCGAGGTCGGCCTCGGTCACGTCGGTGAGGTCGGTGGTCGGGCCCGGCACGACGATCTCGCGGACGGCGGCCTTGACCCAGGTGGTGCGCACGCCCGGCGCGAGCTCCAGCTCGATGGTGTCGTCGGCGACCGCGGTGACCGTGCCGTGCACGCCCGAGGTCGTCATCACGCGGGTGCCGGGGACCAGCTGGTCCTGCATCGTCTTGGTGGCGGCGATCTGACGCTTCTGCTTGCGCATGCCGCTGTACATCATGAAGCCCAGTGCTGCGAACAGCAGGATCGGCAACAACATCGCTTCCATGAGCGAACTCTCCTCGGTACTCGTCCGGTGACCCCGACACTGACCCGGATCAGGAGCATCGGCGTTCGTACAGTCCCCGTCAGGGTATCGGAACCGGCCCGTCCGACGCCCGTCCAGCGCGCCCGAGGATGCCGTCTCCGTACGCGGTCCGATGTCCCGCTCGAGCCATCAGTCCTGGTCGAACAGCTCCGGCTGCCCGCTGCGCGACCAGTCGGGAGCGCGCAGGCCGAGGTGTTCCCAGGCCGCCGGCGTGGCCACCCGGCCCTGCCGGGTCCGGGCCAGCATGCCCACCCGGACGAGGAACGGTTCGCACACCTCCTCGACGGTCGTGGCCTCCTCGCCGACCGCGACGGCCAGCGTCGTCAACCCGACCGGACCGCCGCCGAACGAGCTGCACAGCGCGCGCAGCACGTCCCGGTCCAGCCGGTCCAGGCCGACCTCGTCGACGTCGTAGACGGCCAGCGCGTCCCGGGCCACCTGCCGGGTGATGGCCCCGTCGGCCCGGACGTCGGCGAAGTCCCGCACCCGGCGCAGCAGCCGGTTCGCGATGCGCGGGGTGCCCCGGGACCGGCGGGCGATCTCGGAGGCGCCGTCCGGTCGCAGATCGAGCCCCAGGATCGTCGCGCTGCGGGTGATCACCGAGGTCAGATCGGCCGCCGAGTAGAACTCCAGATGGGCGGTGAAGCCGAACCGGTCGCGCAGCGGGGAGGTCAGCCGGCCGGCCCGGGTGGTCGCCCCGACCAGTGTGAACGGGGCGATCTCCAGCGGGATCGACGTCGCCCCCGGTCCCTTGCCGACCATGATGTCGACCCGGAAGTCCTCCATGGCCAGGTACAGCATCTCCTCGGCCGGCCGGGAGATCCGGTGGATCTCGTCGATGAACAGCACGTCACCCTCGACCAGGTTGGACAGGATGGCGGCCAGATCACCGGCGCGCTCCAGCGCCGGTCCGGAGGTCAGCCGGATGGCCGCCCCGAGTTCGGCGGCGACGATCATCGAGAGGCTGGTCTTGCCCAGCCCGGGCGGACCGGCCAGCAGGATGTGGTCGGGCGGCGTGCCGCGCTGCCGGGCACCCCGCAGCACCAGGTCGAGCTGCTCCCGGACCCGCGGCTGGCCGACGAACTCGGCCCGCCGCCGCGGCCGCAGCGAAGCCTCGACGTCGAGGTCGCCGTCGGCCTCCTGCGGATCGGTCAGGTCGTCCCGCTCGTCCTCCGGCTCGTGATCCGGCACGTGATCCGGCACGGCGCTCACCGGTGCTGGCCCAGCAGCCCGAGCGCGCGGCGCAGCAGCACCGACACCTGGCCGCTCGCGACGACCGGGTCATCGGCGTCGGCGGCGACCGCCTCGGTCGCGTCCTGGGCCTGCTTGGGCGTGAAGCCGAGGCCGGTGAGCGCGTCGGTGAGCTGGCTCTTCCAGGCGCCGACGCCGCCGGCGGCTTGGCCGGGCCGGGCGCCGGCAGCACTGCCGGGCAGCACGCCGACCTTGTCCTTGAGCTCCAGCACCAGGCGCTCGGCGCCCTTGCGGCCGATGCCGGGAGCCCGGGTGAGCGCGGTGGTGTCGCCGTCGGCCAGCGCCCGGCGCAGGTCGTCCGGCTCGAACACGGCCAGCAGCGCGAGCGCGATCTTCGGGCCCACCCCGGACACCGACTGCACCAGCTCGAACAGGTCGCGGGCCGACTCGTCGGCGAAGCCGAACAGGGTCAACGAGTCCTCGCGCACCACCAGGGTGGTGGCCAACCGGGCCGCCTCGCCGCGGCGCATCCCGGCCAGGGTGGCCGGCGTGGTGCGCACGGCGAAGCCGACCCCGGTGACCTCGAGCACGACGTGGTCCAGCGCGACGGACAGCACGGTGCCGGACAGCGAACTGATCACGGTCGGCTCCCCCGGGTCGCCGGATGGCCGGACAGCCGGGCCGTCCAGGCCGCCCGGTCCGAGCGCATCGCCGCCCCGCTGGGCCGCACGGTGCGCCGGGCGCCGCCCTGCTCGAGCAGCCGCGCGGCCACCGGTCCCTTCCACAACTGACAGATGGCCAGGGCCAGGGCGTCCGAGGCATCGGCCGGGGTCGGCGCGGCCGGCAGCCGGAGCAACCGGGTCACCATCGTCGCCACCTGCGCCTTCTCCGCCCGTCCGTTCCCCGACACCGCCGCCTTGACCTCGCTCGGGGTGTGCCAGGCCACCGGGATGCCACGCCGGGCGGCGGCCAGCGAGACCACCCCGGCCGCCTGGGCGGTGCCCATCACGGTCCGCACGTTGGCCTGGCTGAACATCCGCTCCACCGCGACCGTGTCCGGGCGGTGCCGGTCGAGCAGCTGCTCGACCTCCTGGGCCACCAGCAGCAGCCGGTGGGCGATGTCCTCGTCGGGTGAGGTGCGCACCACGGTCACGTCGACCATCCGCAACGGGGCCCCGGGCTCACCGTCGACCACCCCGACACCGCACCGGGTGAGGCCGGGATCGATGCCCAGCACCCGCACGAGCACCCCCAAGTCGTCCGAACGTGTGTCCGATCGGACGTTACCGGGGGAGGTCAGACCAGGGACGGATCGCCACGCCGTCCCTCGCTGCGGCCTACTCCTCCTCACCCGACGGTCGGATCCGGCCTCCGCTCGTCCCTCGCTGCGGCCTACTCCTCCTCACCCGACGGTCGGATCCGGCCTCCGCTCGTCCCTCGCTGCGGCCTACTCCTCCTCACCCGACGGTCGGATCCGGCCTCCGCTCGTACCTCGCTGCGGCCTACTCCTCCTCCAACTGCGCGACGACCGCGTCCGGGATGTCGGCGTTCGAGTACACGTTCTGCACGTCGTCCAGGTCCTCGATGGCGTCGATCAGCTTGAACACCTTGCGGGCGCCCTCGACGTCGAGCTCGATCGAGGTGGCCGGCACGAAGTTGGCGTCGGCCGAGTCGTACTCCCAGCCGCCGTCGACCACCGCGCTGCGCACCGCCACCATGTCGGTCGGCTCGCTGACCACCTCGAAGGCCTCGCCCAGGTCGTTCACGTCCTCGGCACCGGCGTCCAGCACCGCCAGGGTGAGCTCGTCCTCGTCGACCGCCGTGCCGTCCTGGTCCTTGGGCACCACGACGACGCCCTTGCGGGAGAACAGGTAGGCCACGCTGCCCGGGTCGGCCATGGTGCCGCCGTTGCGGGTGACCGCGACGCGCACGTCGGTGGCGGCGCGGTTCCGGTTGTCGGTGAGGCACTCGATCATCAGCGCGACGCCGTTCGGGCCGTAGCCCTCGTAGGTCATCGACTGGTAGTCGGCGCCGCCGGCTTCCGCCCCGGAGCCCCGCTTGACCGCACGGTCGATGTTCTCGTTCGGGACCGACGACTTCTTCGCCTTCTGGATGGCGTCGTACAGCGTCGGGTTGCCGTCCGGGTCACCGCCGCCGGTGCGGGCGGCCACCTCGACGTTCTTGATGAGCTTGGCGAACAGCTTGCCGCGCTTGGCGTCCTTGGCGGCCTTCTGGTGCTTGGTGGTGGCCCACTTGGAATGGCCTGACATCGGAGCGCTCCTGAACGAGACCTTGCGACGACGACGGACGAGTGCGCGCCGGCCTGGCCCGCGCCACACACACCGATCCATCCTAGTGGCCGGGCCCGCGTGGACACGGCACGTCGGGCCGCCGCGGACCGGGAGGACCCATGCGGGCGTGTTCCCGGTCGTCGCCGGCGGCGACTGCACCTCCCTGTTCGACCCCCTGCTCGGTCAGCGTGACGACGACTGGCGCCGCGACCTGACCGTGGCGTCCTTGGCCGGGCTCGGAGTCTTCGAGCGGGACCTGCGACCGGTGGCAGCCGATCCGGCGGGCGCCGGACGGGCGGCCGCGGCCCACGTCGCGGCGGCCCTGCCGGACGACCGGCCGGCCTGGTGGCTGCACGTCGACCTGGACGTGCTGGACCCGGCACTGTTCCCCGCCCAGGGCGTGCCCGGGGTGCCGGACGAGCCCGGCGGCCTGACTCCGGAGCAGCTGCAGGACCTGGTCACCGCCGCTCTCGGCGTCCCCGGCTGCGCCGGCCTCAGCCTGGCCATCGACGACCCCGAGCAGGATCCGGACGACAGCGGCGCGGCCACGGTGATCGACCTGGTCCGCACCGCGTCCGCCGCGCTGCTCGGTTGATCCGCAGCGATCAGACCGCGATCAGACCGACTGCTGCAGCTCTGCGACCAGACCCTCGACCACCGTGGTCCAGTGCGCGAGCAACTCGTTCCGCTCCCCCGCGTCGGCCAGGTGCTCCTGGTGCAGCGCGATCGTCGCGCCACCGGCCGCCGGCAGCACGGTCAGCTGCAGGACGGAGTCGTGGGTCCAGCCGGCCGGGCGCCAGGTCAGCCGGATCCGCCGTCCCGGACTGCAGCTCCGGATCCGTCCGGTGGTGCCGTCGGCGGCGCGGTACCCCGCCCCGACCGCGGTGGGAACCGGGGTGACACCCAGCCAGGTGGGGCCGCCGCGCCCGACCAGGTGGTCCCAGGCGGTCTCCGGCGGGACGGCGGCGGTGCGGCGCACCCCGAGTTCCCAGCCGGCGTCGCGGGTCAGCCCGGTCGTGGAGGCGCTCGGCTCGGTGCGGGAGTCGGTCATGCGGTGATGGTGCGAGTCCGGACCCGGCGGATCAACGCCCCAGCGGACGGGTGCTGTCCGCGATGACGTCCAGGAACATCCGGTGCAGGCGCAGATCGCCGGCGATCTCCGGGTGGAAGGAGGTGGCCAGCACCGATCCCTGCCGGACCGCGACCGGGTGCCCGGCCACCGAGGCCAGCACCTGCACATCGGGTCCGGCCTGCTCGATCCACGGCGCCCGGATGAACACGGCCCGCACCGGACCTTCGAGACCGGCCACGGCGAGGTCGGTCTCGAAGGAGTCCACCTGCCGGCCGAACGCGTTGCGGCGCACCACGGCGTCCAGTACGCCGAGCGGCCGCTGGTCGGGCCGGCCGTCGAGGATCTCGCGGGCCAGCACGATCATCCCGGCGCACGACCCGAACGCGGGCAGTCCGGCCGTCAACCGGTCGCGCAGCGGAGCGCGGAGCCCGAAGACGTCGAGCAACCGGCAGATGGTGGTCGACTCACCGCCCGGCAGCACGATGCCGTCCAGGTCCTGCAGGTCGGCCGGCCGCCGCACCGGGCGGGCCAGCACCCCGAGTTCGGCCAGCGCCGACAGGTGCTCGGCCACATCGCCCTGCAGGGCCAGGACCCCGACCACCGGATCCGGGCCGCCGGTCACGAGCCCGGCCGCCAGACCATCAGCACCGTCACGACCACCAGCAGCACCGACACGATGCCCGAGGTGGCCGAGATGCGGGCGTAGCCGACCGGTCTGGCGGTCGCGTCCGCCGCGTCGTCCAGGCCCTGGGCCGGAACCGCAGTGCCCTCGGTGACCAGGAGCGGGCCGGCCCCGCTCCCACTGGTGGTGAGGGCAGCCAGGTCGGCGGCCGCCACCCGCATGGCCGGCACGACCACGAGCAGGTTCAGCAGCGCCGCGACCACGTAGACGATGATCGATGCGAGCACCCACGGCGTGGTCACCGACAGGTCCCAACTGTCCGGCGCCAGACCGACGGCCGCGAAGCCGAGCAGTGCGACGACCAGCGACGCCGCGGTGAGGACGTAGGTGGAGGTGGCCAGCGTCGCCACCTGCTCGCCCTGGCCGGAGCGCAGCGCGCGCAGACCCGTCATCGGCAGGATGGCCATCGGTCCGACGATGAACACCGCCAGCACCACGTGCAGGACCACGATCAGCGTGTACACGCCGGGAAGCCTAAGGCGTGTCTCCCGGTGGCAGCGCGGGGTCCGGACCCGCCCGATCCGCACCACGGGCACCGGGACCTCGGTCCCCGGTTACCCTGCGCCCGTGGACTGGAGCCTGCGCAGCTGCGCCGTCCGCGGGCACGAGACGTACGCACCGGACGAGCCGGAGCTGCGCGACCGGCTGCGGGTGACCACGACCGCGGGCGAGGCGTGGCGGTGCCTGCGGTGTGGGGACTTCGTGGCCGGACCGGCCCGGCGGTCGGGTCCGGCTGACGCGGCGCCCGAGGTGCCGCGGGGCCGGCTGCTCCGGGACCGCACGATCCAGCGGCTGCTTGCCGCCGAACGGGTGCTGCGGGCGGCGCTGTTCGTGGTGGTGGTGGTGGTGCTGGGCCGGTTCCGGGACGACCGGTCGGCTCTGCAGCAGGCCTTCGACACCGATCTGGCCCTGTTCCGCCCCCTCGCCCAGCAACTCGGCTGGGACGTGGATCGATCCTCGGTGGTGCACGGCATCGACCGCTTCTTCGCGTGGTCGCCCAACGCACTGAGCTGGCTGCTGGTGGGCCTGGTCGGGTACGCGGCGCTCAACCTGGTCGAGGCGTACGGCCTGTGGTCGATGCGCCGGTGGGGCGAGTACTTCTCGGTGGTGGCGACCAGCGTCTTCCTGCCGCTGGAGATCCATGAGATCGCCGAGAAGGTGACCGTGCTGCGGGTGCTGCTGCTGGTCGTCAACGTGCTCGCCATCGTGTGGCTGATCTGGTCCAAGCGACTGTTCGGCGTCCGTGGCGGCGGCCGGGCCGCCGCGGCGGAGCACTCGGCGGCGAGTCTGCTCACCGTGGAACGCGCGGCGGTGCTGGCCGAACGGGACGACGCGGTCCGGGGCTGAGGAGCCCGAGGCTCAGCGACCCCGACGGTGCCGACCGCCCCCCGATGACGGCGGCGGCTCGGCCGCCGGGGTTCCAGCAGTGGCGCCGCGGGTCCGCAGGTGGCGGGGTCCGGCGGCGTGCGCGGGCAGGTGGCCGGGTTCGGCGGGTGGGGCGAACCGGCGGTCGACCGGGTCGCTCAGCGCGATCGGCCCAGAGGGCTCACCGGTCGTCAGCGGGACCACCCGGTCCACCGACATCGACTCGGGCACTTGACATCCGGTGACCGGGTCGCCGGTGACCACCGCGGACGGCGGGCCCACCGTCTCGACGGGCGCCGCCACCGTGGGTATCGGCGGCGCCGACCGCATCGGCTCCGTCACCGGTTCCGTCATGGTCCAGGCCGGCGCCGCGAACGGAGCGGGTGCGGCGCCCGCGGCGACGGGCACCGGCATCGCACCCGCGTGGCGCGCCGCCGGGACCGCCGATGCGGCCAGCGCAACGACCGGGACCGGGGTGACGGGGACCGGGCTGAGCGGGACCGGGCTGAGCGGGACCGGACCCGCGGGACCGGCCACGCTGACCACCGGCACACCCGTCGCCGGGGCCGGCTCGGTCTGGTTGCTGCGCCGGGCGGGACTGGACCAGATGCCGGACGACCGCGCCACCAGCGCATCGCCGAGGGCACGCAGGCAGAGGGTGGCGTCGAGCACCCGCACCGCCGGGAACACGAGGCCAAGCAGCAGCATCCTGGGCTTGCGCAGCACCACGGCGGCGAAGGCGGTCAGCAGCACGTCCGGGAACACGACACCGAGCAACAGGTCGTGCGGCGCCAGCCAGTCGGCCATCCGCGCGGTCCACACCGTGGACGCGGTGGGCTCCAGCGAGCCGATGGTGGTGATCACCAGCAGCGGGACCAACAGGACCCAGAGCAGGCTCGCTCCGATGAGCTCGAGCGTGTACACGATCGTCGACGCCCAGAACACGGTGGGGCGCGGTCGATGTCGTCTCAGCGTCTGCCAGTGGCCGAGGATCCACCGGCGGGTCTGCTTGGTGTAGTCGCGAAAGCTGTCGGGGTCCTGGGTGTGGGCGATGGCGGCGCTCGGATGGAACTCGATGCGGCCGAGGCGACGGGCGTGCACCTCGAAGGTCATGTTGAAGTCCTCGATGACCAACCCCGGGGCGGCGATGTCGATGGACGGCAGCACCCGAGCCCGGTACATGGAGGCGAAGCCGGGGACGATGGCCACCGCGTTGGCCCAGCGCGCCGCCTGGCCGTACTTGAACAGCAACTGCACGATCAGGTAGAGGCGCTCGCGGTAGGCCACCAGCAGGCGCCCTGACCGGGTCGCGGGCGCCGGGTCGGTGATGCTCTTGGCCCGGCCGGCCACGGCCACGACACCGGGGTCGTCGAAGAGCGGCAGTCCGGTCGCCAGGTAGTCCGGGGCGAGGTGGGTGTCGGCGTCCAGCAGCATCACCACCTCGAACGTGCGGTCGAGCGCGAAGTGCTCGATGCCGGCGGCCAGCGCTCCGGCCTTGCCGCGGTTGGGCGACAAGGACAGCACCTGGGCACCCGCCGCCCGCGCGATCTCCGCGGTCCGGTCGCTGGAGCCGTCGCTGATGACGTGGATGTGGTGGACCGGGACGAGGGTCGCGGCCGCGGCGATCGTCCCCGCGATGACCAGTTCCTCGTCGTGGGCGGCGACCAGGACGGCGACGTCGGCGGGCTGCAGCGCGGATCCGTCGGGACCGACCCGGCCACGACGCCCCGCACCGGCCGGCCCGGTCCGGCCGATCCGCTCGGCCACCAGCCGACCCAGACCCACCAACGACCACACCACGGTGCTCACGCCGACGACGACGATCAGCATGAACCAAGACACCGGCAGACTCCACGTGTGCGCGCGTCACCACCGCGCCGGCACGCCACGGCCGTCGGGCCGGTCGCCCCGGTGCAGGGGACAGATATTCCGGCCGCACCCCGATGAAGGGTCGGCCCGGGCATTCGAAGGAATGATCGACTGGCGAAAGGACGGACCACCCGCGAGGCGGGACGGACCGGTCGCTTGAACGGACAACGGGCGACGATCCGGATACTAGCGACCGCGGCGCACACGGCAAGGAAATCTTGCGGAAATCCGCCGAACCGCCCGTGGATCACCCCGCCGGTCACGATCCGTTGCGTCTGGGCCGCGGATCGGTCACGCTGCGAACACGGCGGACGGTGACCGATTCCTCCCAAGATCACCCGCTTCGGCGCGTCCGATTCGACCCATTGACGATGTCCGCAACGCTGTGTAGAACATCGACCCGTACGTCGTTCCTCGTTCGGGTGACCGCACCCCGTGTTGGTGTCGGTCTCGCCGCTCCGCGCACCGGACGGAGCCTGATGCCCTTCAAGGTGACGCTCGGCGTGCGCCCCAACCCTCAGCGTGTCAATTGATGATCCCGGCCGCCCGGTCGGTCCGAACAACGGAGTATGTCGATGGCGGCACCTCTGAGCACCGTGCCCATGAACGATCCCGACCCTTTCGGCAATGAGCCGGAGCGATTCCGCACCGACGCAGAGCGCTTCACCCGAGCACCTTTGCTCGTGCCGGTCGAAACAATTCACGACGATCCGGCCGACGTGGTCGTCGACCTGCCGACCCCCGCCTTCGACGTCGACGTCGCCATCGTCGGGCTCGGCTACGTGGGTCTGCCGACCGCCCTGGCCTTCCACTCCGCGGGCGCGCGTGTGGCCGGCCTTGATGTCTCGCTGTCGCGGTTGCAGGTCATCAGAGAGGGCCACCCCGACCTGATGCCGGACGACACCGAGCGACTGCAGGACGCGCTGGTCGACCCGGACTTCACGGTGACAGCGGACGTCGCGGTCCTGTCCCGGGCGGCCGCGGTGATCATCTGCGTCCCCACACCGCTCGACGACCACCTCGTGCCCGCGCTGGGCATCCTGCAGTCCGCCTGCGACACCGTCGTCGCCGCAGCCACTCCCGGCCAGGTCATCGTCCTGACCTCCACCACCTACGTCGGCTGCACCCGCGAGATGCTGGTGGAGCCGCTGGCCCGACGCGGGCTCACCGCCGGCCGCGACGTGTCCGTGGCGTTCTCCCCCGAGCGGATCGACCCGGGCAACGACCGCGGTCCGCACGAGGACGTCCCCCGGGTTGTCGGAGGGGTCACCCCGGAGTGCGGGCGGCGGGCCGCGACGGTGCTGCACACCTACGCCAAGCAGGTGCACCTGGTCGACGACCCGGGCGCCGCGGAGATGACCAAGCTCCTGGAGAACACGTTCCGCGCCGTCAACATCGCGTTGGCCAACGAGTTCGCCGACATCGCCCGCCAGCTCGGCATCGACGTGATGGGCGTGATCCAGGCCGCGGCGACCAAGCCCTACGGGTTCATGCCGTTCTACCCTGGCCCCGGGGTCGGCGGGCACTGCATCCCCTGCGACCCGCAGTACCTGCTGTGGCAGTTGCGGCGGGAACGCATCGCCTCGCCGGTGATCGAACAGGCGATGACGGGCATCGCGCTGCGGCCGCGCCGTGTGGTGCAACGGGTTCGGGACGCCCTGTCCGAGCGCGGGCGTGGCCTGGCCGGCGCTCGGGTGCTGGTCGTCGGGGTGGCCTACAAGCCGAACGTCGAGGACCTGCGGGAATCCCCCGCCCTGGAGATCCTGGCCGAACTGCGCCGGGCCGGTGCGATCGCGTCCTACGCGGACCCGTACTTCGCCACGGTCACCCTGGAGGACGGTTCGGTGCTGACCGGGCTCGACGACCCGGCCGCGTCCGCGCCCGATCTGATCCTGGTGCACACCCGCCACCGCCGCCAGGACCTGGACTGGCTGGCCGGCCATCCGCTCGTGCTCGACGCCACCTTCCGCCTCACCGACCTTCCGGACCGGGTGACCCTGTGACGCATGGACTCTCGCGGCCACTCGCCGCTCGGAACGACTCCGCCGGACGGATCCGCACGCGCCGCCGGTGGTCGCGGCTGCTGGGCGCGCTGCTGGCCCTCACCGTGGCCGTCGGCACGACCGTGCTGGTCGCCGCACCGGCCCAGGGCGCCCCGGCACCGCGGGCGGCCACGGCCACGGCCACGGCCAAGGCCAAGGCCAAGGCCGCCGCGGTCGAGAAGACGATCGTGTCGTTGACCTTCGACGACGGCAACGCCAACCAGATGGACGCCGCATCCATGCTGCAGACCTACGGCATGCGCGGCACGTTCTACGTCAATTCCGGATACGTCGGATCCAGCGGCTATCTGAGCCTGGCCAACCTGCAGGCCCTCAAGGCGGCCGGGCACGAGATCGGCGGGCACACCGTCAGCCACTACGACCTGACCCAGCTCTCCACCGACGAGGCCAAGCGGCAGGTCTGCAACGACCGGGTCAACTTCGAGCAGTGGGGCCTGCCGGTCGCCAGCTTCGCCTATCCGTTCGCCTCGTCCAACACCGCGGTCGAGAACATCGCCCGGGACTGCGGGTACAACAGCGCGCGCGGGCTGGGCGACATCAGGTCGCCGGCGAGTTGCGCGAACTGCCCGGTGGCCGAGACCATCCCGCCGCCGTACCTGTGGTTCACCCGGGCCCCGGACCAGGTGGAGCGGAACTGGACGGTGGCCCAGCTGCAGCAACAGGTGACGCAGGCCGAGAGCAAGGGCGGGTGGGTGCAACTCACCTTCCACCAGATCTGCACCGGCGGGCTCGCCAAGTGCCCCGACCCGGCGTTCGGCCCGACGAAGCTGGCGACCTTCCTGGCCTGGCTGCAGAAGCGCGCGGCCACCAAGGGCACCGTGGTCAAGACGGTCGGCCAGGTCATCGGCGGCGCCACCAAGCCGGCCGTCCCCGGCTCGCCGACCAACCCCGGCGGCAGTGCCACGGTGCAGAACCCGGGCCTGGAGACGTTCAACGCCAGCACCGGCCTGCCCGACTGCTTCATGGCCGGCGGGTACGGCAGCAACACCTCGACCTTCGCGACCACCACCGATGCCCACGGCGGCAGCACCGCGGTGAAGGTGACCGTGGCCAACTACGTCGACGGTGACGCCAAGCTGCTGCCCAACCTGGACCTGGGCACGTGCGCCCCGGCCGCCACGGCGGGCACGTCCTACACGTTGGGCCAGTGGTACAAGTCGAGTGCGGTCACCCAGTTCGCCCTGTACTACCGCAACGCGTCCGGCACCTGGGTCTACTGGACCTCGAGCCCGTGGTTCGCGGCCGCGACGGCGTGGACCCAGGCGACCTGGACCACCCCGCCGGTCCCGACCGGCGCGACCGGGATCAGCTTCGGACTCAACATCTTCAGCAACGGCACGCTGACCGTGGACGACTTCGCGATGGCCCCGGCGGCCTCCGCGGCGGCCGCCCAGCTGAACGCCAGCAGCGCCAAGGCGGCGACCGTGGCCCCGGCTCCCTCGGCCAAGGCTCCGGCACCCTCGGGTCCGCGGAAGCTGGTCGAGGACGCCGGTGAGGGCGAGCAGGCCCCAGTGGTCGAGCAGTACCGCAAGGGCGCTGCGGTCACCGAGTCCAACCTGGTGCCCGGCCCGCAGATCGTCGCCCCCGGTGACCAGTTCGTGGTCGCCCAGGAACCGAGCCGCGGCTGACCGGCGATCCATCCAGTCCCGCCCGCGCCCGGCGGCAGTGACCACCGGGCGCGGGCGGACCTGCTTCCCGAACCGTCCAGAGCGTTCCTCAGACTTGGAGTTCCACGATGCGTTCAGTGGTGACCGGCGGGGCCGGATTCATCGGATCCCATCTCGTCGAGTACCTGCTCGACCGGGGCGACAGCGTCGTCGTCCTGGACAACCTGTCCACCGGCCGGATCGACAACCTCGACGGGATGCGGGACGACCCGCGCCTGACCTTCGTCGAGGGCGACATCCGGGACCGCGCCACGGTCGACGGCGTCGTGGACGGCGCCGACCGGGTGTTCCACCTGGCCGCCGCCGTCGGGGTCCACGTCATCGTCGACCACCCGCTGGAGAGCCTGCGCACCAACATCCACGGCACCGAGGTGGTGCTGGACGCCACTCTGGCCGCCGGCGCCTCGCTGCTGCTGGCCTCGACCAGCGAGGTGTACGGCAAGAACACCGCCGATCGGCTCGGCGAGGACGCCGACCGCATCCTGGGTTCGCCACTGAAGTCCCGCTGGACCTACGCCGCGGCCAAGGGCATCGACGAGGCGTTCGCGCACGCCTACTGGCAGCAGTTCGGGTTGCAGGTGGCCATCGTCCGACTGTTCAACACGGTCGGGCCCCGGCAGACCGGGCGGTACGGCATGGTGGTGCCCCGGCTGGTCGGGCAGGCCCTGCGCGGCGAACCGCTCACCGTGCACGGTGACGGTCTGCAGACCCGCTGCTTCTCCTTCGTCCGCGACGTGGTGCCGGCGCTGGTCGCCATCGCCGAGCACCCGCAGGCCCGGGGCGGGGCCTACAACCTGGGCGGTTCGTTCGAGGTGTCGATCGGGGCCCTGGCCGCCCGCGTCGTGGAGCTGCTCGACAGCGAGAGCGAGATCGTGCTGGTGCCGTACGAGCAGGCCTACGGACCGGGGTACGAGGACATGCGCCGGCGGGTGCCGGACAACCGGGCGGCCAAGTCCCTCGTCGGGTTCGACCCGGCCACCACCCTCGACCAGATCATCCTGGCGGTGGCCGGTCAGGCCCGGCACGACCGGGCCGGCGCCGGGGCCGGGGCCGGCGCGAGCACGGCCGGAGCGGCGGTCCGGGGGTGACCTCCGGGACGAACGCCAGGACCGTCCCGCCCCGGCCGGGCACCGCGCCGGTCCCGCCCGAGTCGAACCTGCCGCGGGCACCCGTCGCGCCGGTGCCCCAGGACTGGTCTCCCGGCGGCACCGGGGCGCTCACCGACGGAGCGGGTCCCCGCGGGGCCGACCGCGACGGTGGCCGGTCCTCGCGGCGGCCGAGCCGCTGGATCGCCTGGCTGCTGGCGCTGGCGCTCGCGCTCATCGCCGGCTGGTGGGCGCACGGCCTGTTGGCCGCCGGACCGGCGGTCGCGACCTCGTGGCGCCCCTATGTGGTCGGCGCCATCCCCTACTGGGACCAGGAGTCGGCGCTGCGGTCGATGGAGGCCAACCGGGGCCGGCTCGACGCCGTGTCGCCGTGGTCGTACGAGGTGCTGCCGGACGGCGCCATCACCCTGCAGCACCAGCTCGACCCGGTCGCCGAACGGGCGGCCGTCGACCGGGCCCGCCGGGCCGGCATGCAGATCGTGCCGTCGGTGGCCAACACCACCGACGGGCTGTGGAACGAGCAGACGATCGGGGCGATCCTGGCCGACGATGAGCTGCGGCGGGCCCACGTGCAGTCGCTCGTCGACCTGGCCGTGACCGAGGACCTGCACGGCCTGCAGATCGACTACGAGAACCTGCGGCGCAAGGACCAGACCGGCTTCTCGGCGTTCGTCACCGACCTGGGCGCCGCGCTGCACGAGGCCGACAAGCAGCTGTTCGTGACCGTGCACGTCAAGGAGACCGACGCCGGGTACGACGAGCGCAACGCGGCCCAGGACTACGCGGTGATCGGCGCGGTGGCGGACCGGGTGACGCTGATGGCCTACGACTGGCACTGGGAGAGCAGCGAACCCGGCGCCATCGCCCCGTACGACTGGGTGGACCGGGTGGTGCAGTACGCGGTGGACCGGATCCCGCCGCACAAGCTGCTGCTGGGCATCGGCCTGTTCGGGTACGACTGGCCCGAATCCGGTCCGGCCCGCAACCTGACCTGGGTGCAGATCGCCGAGCTGGCCGGGCAGGTGGGTGCCGGTGAGTCATGGGACGTGGGGACCCAGTCGCCGTGGTTGACGTACCGGGCCGGCGACGGCTCGATGCGGACCGTCTGGTACGAGAACGCGCGGAGCGTGCAGTACAAGTACGACGTCGCGCGACGCTACGACCTGGGCGGGATCGCATGGTGGCGGCTGGGCGGCGAGGACCCGTCGATCTGGTCGCTGCCCGCCGCTGACCGGTGATGAGCGCCGGGGCGGGGCTCGCGGTGGGGATGGCGGCGTTCGGGCTCCTGCTGGCCGGCTGCGGCGGCTCGTCCCAGTCGGACGCCGACCCGGGTCCGGGCGTCGTCGAGCGGGAGTACCCGTGGCACACCGACATCGTGGCCACCACGTTCTGGGTCGGCGAGATCTTCGACCCGGACGCCGAGGACGGCAGCCAGGTGCTGTCGACCTACGACGACCGCTGGATGGAGCACTACGGCGGGTGTGACGGGGTGGTCGTCGACGGCGACTGCCGGACCGAACCGCGGACGGCGGACCGGGACTTCTTCCCCACCGCGATGACGCCACGGGAGAACCCGTTCTACCTGGACGTGCCGTTCGACGACCTGAACGACGAGCGGGGATCCGCCTCCCGCGGCGAGGTGGTGCCGTGGGCGGGCGATCCCGGCTGGGCCGAGCTCGTCGACGACCCCGGGGCCTCGCTCATGAAGAACCGGTGGGTGCAGCTGCGCCGCGGGGACCGGGAGTGCTACGGGCAGGTCCAGGACGCCGGTCCGGGCGAGTACGCCGACACCGCCTACGTCTTCGGTGACGAGGATGCGCGGCCGGCCAACGCCCGGTACGGCGGCGCTGGGATGGACGTGAGCCCGGCGCTGAACGGCTGCCTGGAGTTCGCGGATCTCGACGGTGACACCGATCGGCTCGACTGGCGGTTCGTGCAGGAGCAGGACGTCCCCGACGGGCCGTGGCGGATCCTCGTCACGACCAGTGGGGTCACCCGGGAGTGATCGACGGGCGCGCCGGAAAGCACCGGACATCGATGTCGATCTCGGGCACACTGCCCGGGTGCTGCTGACCCTGACCGCGACCGCCTCGCCCGCGCTGCCGGACGCCACCGACCTCGGCTTCCTGCTGTTCAAGCACCCAGGACGGGCGCAACGCTTCCCCAGCTCGGTCGGGGTGGCCCACGTCTTCTGGCCGGAGGCGACCGCGGCGCGCAGCACGGTCGCGCTGCTCGTCGAGGTGGATCCGATCGGGCTGGTCCGCGGGCGCGGCGGCCGCGGCTCGGCCGAGAGCTCCGCGTTGTCCCAGTACGTGAACGACCGCCCGTACGCGGCGTCGTCCATGCTGACGGTGGCGCTGGGCCGGGTGTTCGGCACCGCGATGACCGGCCGGTGCGACGCCCGTCCGGAGCTGGTCGGCCGCGCCCTGGACCTGGAGATCTCGCTGCCGGCCCTGCCCGCCCGCGGCGGCGCCGATCTGACGCAGCGGCTGTTCGCACCGCTGGGCTGGTCGGTGACGGCCGCTCCCCTGCCGCTGGATCCGGAGCTGCCCGACTGGGGCGACTCGCCGTACCAGGACGTGCGGCTCGCCGGGCGGCTCACGGTGGCGACGGCCCTCACCCAGCTCTCGGTCCTCATCCCCGTCCTCGACGACGGCAAGCACCACTGGATCGGCGACGACGACGTCGACAAGCTGCTGCGCTCCGGCGGCGACTGGCTGCCGGGCCACCCGGAGCGCGACCTCATCACCCGCCGGTACCTCGGCCACCACCGCACCCTGGTGCAGGACGCCAGCACCCGCTTCGCCGCGCTGGACGACCGACCGGACGACCAGGCCGACGCCACCCCGGACGCGACGCCCGCCCGCCCGCTCCAGCGGCTGCGCCGGGAGGCCGTGCTGGCCGCGCTGCGCGCCGAGCAGGCCAGCAGCGTCGTCGATCTCGGGTGCGGGGAGGGGGCGCTGCTGCGGGACCTGCTCGCCGACAGCACGTTCAGCTCGGTGATCGGCGTGGACGTCTCGCACCGGGCCCTGGCCGCGGCCGGACGGCGGCTGCAGTTGGATCGGATGCCCGACCGGCAGCGGGACCGTCTGCAGCTGCTGCAGTCGTCGGCCACCTACCGCGACGACCGGCTGACCGGGCAGGACGCCGTGGTGCTGATGGAGGTGATCGAGCACTTGGACGCCGACCGCCTTCCGGCGCTGTCGCGGTCGGTGTTCGGCGCCGCCCGCCCGCGGACCGTGCTCGTCACCACCCCGAACGCCGAGCACAACGTCCGGTACCCGCACCTGGCGGCCGGGACGATGCGGCACCGTGACCACCGCTTCGAGTGGACCCGGGCCGAGTTCCGGTCCTGGGCCGACGATGTCGCAGCCGCGCACGGCTACGACGTCCAGTTCAGCCCGATCGGCGACGACGATCCGCAGGTGGGACCGCCCACCCAGATGGCCGTGTTCCGGAGGAGCGCATGACCGAGGAGCACATGACCACGGACACCACCACCCCCGACTCGCTCGGACCGCTGGAACTGGCCGTGCCCGAGCTGTCCCTGGTGTGCCTGATCGGCGCATCCGGGTCGGGCAAGTCGACGTTCGCCCGCACCCACTTCGGCCGGTACGAGGTGCTGTCCAGCGACGTGTGCCGCGGCCTGGTCTCCGACGACGAGCACGACCAGGCCGCGACACCGGCGGCCTTCGAGGTGCTCTCGTTCATCGCCGGGAAGCGGCTGGACGCGGGCCGGCTGACCGTCATCGACGCGACGAACGTGCAGCCCGACGCCCGCCGTCAGCTCGTGCGGCTGGCCCGCGACCACGACGTGCTGCCGGTGGCGGTCGTGCTCGACCTGCCCGAGCGGGTCTGCCTGGACCGCACTGCGACCCGGGCCGACCGGAACGTCGGCGACGCCGTGGTGCGCCGGCAGCGGGACCAGCTCCGCCGCTCGATCCGGCAGCTGGGCCGCGAGGGCTTCCGCACCGTGCACGTGCTGCGCACCGAGCAGGACGTGGCCCGGGCCGTGGTCGTGCGGCAGCGGTTGCTCACCGACTTCCGGGATCAGCACGGGCCGTTCGACGTCATCGGCGACGTGCACGGCTGCCGGCCCGAGCTCGAGGCGCTGCTGGACCGCCTCGGCTACCAGCTGGTGCGGGACGCCGCCGGACGGACCGTGGACGCGGTGCCGCCGGCCGGCCGGTCCGCGGTGTTCCTGGGCGATCTCGTCGACCGCGGACCCGACTCCCCCGGCGTGCTGCGGCTGGTCATGGGCATGGTCGCGGCCGGGCACGCCCGGTGCGTCCCGGGCAACCACGAGCAGAAGCTGGTCCGCGCCCTGGAGGGCAAGCAGGTCCAGGTCAGTCACGGCCTGGAGACGACGCTGGCCCAGTTGGCCGCGGAGCCGCCGGAGTTCCGGGACGCGGTGCTGCGGTTCTGCCGGGACCTGGTGTCCCACCTGGTGCTCGACGACGGCAACCTGGTCGTGGCCCACGCCGGGCTGAAACAGGAGTACCAGGGCCGGGCCTCGGCCCGGGTCCGCAGCTTCGCGCTGTACGGCGACACCACCGGTGAGACCGACGAGTTCGGCCTACCGGTGCGGTACCCCTGGGCCCGCGACTACCGCGGCCCGGCGATGGTGCTCTACGGCCACACCCCGACCCCGGAGCCGGAATGGGTGAACAACACCCTGTGCCTGGACACCGGGTGTGTGTTCGGTGGGCGGCTGACGGCGCTGCGCTACCCGGAGCGGGAGCTGGTCTCGGTGCCCGCCACGCGGGTCCACTACGAGCCGGCGCGCCCGTTCCCGGTGACCGCGGAACTCGAGGCGGGATCCGCTGCCCGGCAACGCGATCCGGATGACCTGGCCATCATCGACGTGTTGGGCCGGCGCACGGTCGAGACCACGCTGGCCGGTCGGGTCACCGTGCGCGAGGAGCAGGCCGCGGGGGCGCTGGAGGTGATGAGCCGCTGGGCCATCGACCCTCGCTGGCTGCTGCACCTGCCACCGACCATGGCGCCGACGGCCACCGGCGACCCGGACAGCCCCGAGCTCGAGCACCCGGCCAGCGCGTTCGAGTTCTACCGGCGCAGCGGGGTGCGGCAGGTGGTCGGTCAGGAGAAGCACATGGGATCGCGGGCGGTGGTGCTGGTCTGCCGCGACGCGGAGCGGGCCGCGGCCCGGTTCGGGGTGACCGACGGCGCGTCCGGGGCGGTGCACACCCGCACCGGCCGGACGTTCTTCGACGCGGTCACCACCGAACACCTGCTGACCGCGGTGCGCGCCGCGGTCACCGACGCCGGGCTGTGGGCGGAGTTCGACACCGACTGGGTCCTGCTGGACGCCGAGCTGCTGCCGTGGTCGGCCAAGGCCGAGGACCTGCTGCGCCAGCAGTACGCCGCGGTCGGGGCGGCCGCCCGCGCGGTGCTGCCGCCGGCCGTGGCCGCCGTGCAGGCGGCCGCGGACCGCGGGCTGGACGTCGGCGACCTGCTGGCGCGGACCCGGGAGCGGGCCGCCGACGCCGAGGCGTTCACCGCCGCCTACCGCCGGTACGTCTGGCCGACGTCCGGACTGCAGGGTGTGCAGCTGGCCCCGTTCCAGCTGCTGGCCACCGAGGGCCGCCGCTGGACCGACCACGACCACGACTGGCACCTCGGACTGGCCGACCGCCTGGTCCGCGCCGCGCCGGAGCTGTTCCGCAGCACCCGCCGGATCGCCGTGGACACCGGCGATCCCGACTCGGTCGCGGCCGGCACCCGTTGGTGGCGGGCGCTCACCGACGTCGGCGGCGAGGGCATGGTGGTCAAGCCGCTGGCCAACCTGGTGCGCGGCGAGCGGGGCCTGGTGCAGCCGGGGATCAAGGTCCGCGGCCGGGAGTACCTGCGGCTGATCTACGGGCCCGACTACACCCGTCCCGAGCACCTGGACCGGCTGCGTCGCCGCGAACTGGGCCGCAAGCGGTCGCTCGCGCTGCGTGAGTACGCCCTCGGCGTCGAGTCGCTCGACCGGGTGGTGCGCCGGGAGCCGCTGTGGCGCATCCACGAGGCCGTGTTCGCCGTGCTGGCCCTGGAGTCCGATCCGGTCGACCCCCGCCTGTGACGCGGGCGGGGGTCGGCTCCGGCCGGCGCGGGTGTCACCAGCCGCGCTCGGCCAGCCGGTGCGGCACCGGCACCTCGTCGACGGTGAGGCCGACCATCGCCTCGCCCAGTCCCCGGGAGACCTTGGCCAGCTCGTCCGGATCGTCGAAGAAGGTCGTCGCCTTGACGATGGCGGCAGCGCGAGCGGCCGGGTCTCCCGACTTGAAGATGCCGGAACCGACGAAGACGCCCTGCGCGCCGAGCTGCATCATCATCGCGGCGTCGGCCGGGGTGGCGATGCCACCGGCGGTGAACAGCACCACCGGCAACGCGCCGAGCTCGGCCACCTCGGCCACCAGCTCGTACGGCGCCTGCAGCTCCTTGGCCGCGGCGTAGAGCTCCTCGACGGGCAGCGACGCCAGCCGACGGATCTCGGCCCCGATGGTGCGCATGTGGGTGACCGCGTTCGACACGTCACCGGTGCCGGCCTCGCCCTTGGAGCGGATCATCGCGGCGCCCTCGGCGATCCGGCGCAGCGCCTCGCCCAGGTTGGTCGCGCCGCAGACGAACGGCACGGTGAACGGCCACTTGTCGATGTGGTGGGCGTAGTCGGCCGGGGTGAGCACCTCGGACTCGTCGATGTAGTCCACGCCGAGGGACTCCAGGATCTGCGCCTCGACGAAGTGCCCGATGCGGGCCTTGGCCATCACCGGGATGGAGACCGCGCTGATGATCCCGTCGATCATGTCCGGGTCGCTCATCCGGGACACTCCGCCCTGGGCGCGGATGTCGGCGGGCACCCGCTCCAGCGCCATCACGGCCACGGCGCCGGCGTCCTCGGCGATCCTGGCCTGCTCGGGGGTGACCACGTCCATGATCACGCCGCCCTTGAGCATGTCGGCCATGCCCCGCTTGACCCGGGCCGACCCGGTCTGGGTGGCGGTCCCCGCAGGTTCTGCGAACTCGGCGGACTCGGGCTGGACGGACGGGGTCGACGACTCGGACATCTGGCCTCCTGGGCGGAACGAGCCCGGGATGCGGGCCGCGGCGAAGCGCACCGATGCTAGCCCCTGCCGGGGCCGCCCGGTGACGCCCGGCGCAGCCAGCGCCCAGCCGGGGTCCGGCCGGCGCCCCGTCGGTGGTCAGCAGTCCGGCGCGGCGGTGATCAGCTGATCGCCGTCCCGGGCGTGGCCAGCACCAGCCACGTCCGGCCCGGCTTCAGCGGCACCGGCGCCCCGGCCGCGTCGGTGAGCTGGAGGCCGGCCTCCAGCGCGGGTCGGGTCCAGGTGCCGGCCACCGCCACGCCGTCGCGCAGCAACGTGAACGACCCGGTGCCGACGGTGTGCGAGACCATCGACGGGCTGCCCACCGAGTCGACCGTGCCGTCCGGTTCGGCCGCCACGCGGAGCACCAGGACGTTGTCCGCCGTGACCGGGGTGCCCGAGGCGTCGGCCAGTGAGGTCCCGGCCCGGCCGACCTGGTACCGGCCGCCGTCCCACTGGAAGGTCTGGGTGGCGGCCGGGAACCGGGCGGTCAGCCGGCTGCCGTCGCGCGGGTCCGTCGCCGCCGGTGCCGCCGCCGAGAAGGTCCAGCCCACCGAGAGGGGGTCGGTCCAGCCGGACGTCGACGCACCGACCGACGCCACGTCGACGTGCAGGTCGTACGGCGCCCGGGCGGCCGGCGACCGCCACCACCGGCCCGCGCCGGAACCGTCGAGCGCACCGACGAACCGCAAGGCCGACAGCGGGCCACCGGCGCCGCCGGAGAAGGCCAGGATCGGCACGCCGAAGATCGGCAGCAGTTCGGCGTCCGTGGTCCGCACGCTGCGTACCGGGCCGACCTCGTTCGGCAGCACCGTGTGGAAGACGGCCATGAGCCGGGTCATCCCGCCCTCGACCTCCTCGAGCACCACGATGTCGGCCTGGGCCAGGCCGTACTGGGGCAGACCGGCCGCCGTGTTGTCGATCTTGACGGCCACCACCGGGCCGACCACCGGCGCGTTGCCGGTCAGCGCGTCGACCGGCTCGGGGGCGGGCGCCGGTTCGGGCGCGGGGGGCGGCTCGGGCTGTGGTTCCGTTTCGGGCTCCGGTGTGGGTTCCGGCTCGGGCGTGCTCGTCGGCAACGGCGGCACCGTCACCACCGACGGGACGGGCGGTTCGGCGGACGCCGGCTGACTCGCGGCGGCGGAGCCGGCGGTCGGCGGCGGCGGCTCGTCGCGCGGGGAGACGGGCTGGCCGCACGCCGCGGTGACCAGCAGGACCCCGACCACGCCGGCCGCCCCGAGCACGCGGCCCGACCGACCGACCCGGTGTCCCCGCATGCTGCCCACCTCACGACCTCGTCCGTCCACACGTCCGTGGACCCACGGCTCGACCTCACGCTAGGTCGCCGAACGGCCGCACTCCGGCAGACCCGCCGAGCGGAATCCGACACGTTGGGTGATCAACGGCTCGCGACTTCCCCGGTCGGCCGTTCCGGCGGAGTGTGATCAACCGACCACGGCACGCACCGAGAACGTTCCCGCGGCAACGCCTTCGAAGCGCACCGCAACGGATCGACGACGATCCGCGACGGAAACGGTGCCGCGGCAACGTCGGCGGACGCGAGCGGCGATCCACGTCATGCACGGTCGGTGATCACGGAACGGCGCGCCGGACGGCGTCCTCCCGGTGGTCGGAACCGGCCGGCCGGACCCGCAGCACGTCGACGACCAGCTCGGGCACGGTCCGCTCGCCGGCGCCGGGCGTCCCGGCGCGCCGTCGATCGAGAACGTCACCGCGTCGGCCGTCCAGTCGACCGCGTAGGTGTGGAACGCGGCCACGCAGATCTCGGCGCTGCGCGCCATCACGTCCTGCAGGCCGACCAGCCACCACGCGGCCATCGACCGGGGACCGAGCACCATCCGGGCCTGCAGCTCCAGCCGGCCGAAGGTCGGGGTGAGACCCGCGAAGGCCGGCTGCTCCTCGCGGACCACCGCACCCGGCCGCCAGTGGCCGCGTCCCGGGCGCAGCCGCAGGTGCAGGCAGGAGTCGCGGAACTCGACGTCGGCCGCGGTGGCCGCGCGCGAGCTCCACGCTGGCAGGTAGCACGGCAGCCACACGTCCGGGTCGAGATCCGGCCCGTCGAAGTGGTCCTCGAACGCCGCGTCGGTCATCGGGGCATCGAGGCAGGGAGGGCGCCGGCCGGCACCGGTGAGCATCCGGTCGATCCGATGGTCGGCGCCCGCCCGCGCTCGTCCCTCGCTCGGACGACTCCTCCGCCACGAGCACCGGGCCACCGGTCTGGGCCACCACCACCCGCACCGGGGCGACAGCGCCGTGGTCACTGCACCTCGACCGGACGGGGTGGCGCGGTCCTGTCCCGCAGCAGCGCGGAGACCTCGGGCAGCCGCTCCACCAGCTCCAACGGGTAGACCGCCTCGGACCACTCGGCCAGCTCGGCCCGGGTCCACCAGCGGTGACCGGTCAGGGTGCGCTGCTCCTGCTCGGTGCGGCCGGTGATGTCCAGCCCGGCCGGCCCGGCGGCGGGTGCGTCACCGCTGTCGTCGAGGATCTGGTCCGCTGCGCGGGATCCCGCGACCTGCGCCGCGAAGTAGTACTCGGTCTGCTCGTAGTCGACGCCGACGAACTCGAACCGGGCCACCCGCCGCCACATCGGCCCGACCAGGTCGGTGCTGTGCAGCCGCACACCGACCTCCTCGGCCAGCTCGCGGACCGCGGTGTCGGCCAGCTCCTCGCCCGGCTCGGTGCCGCCCCCCGGGGTGATCCACCAGGGCACCCCGACGTCCGGGTCGACGCCGGACAGCAGCAGCACCCGCTCGTGCGCATCGAGCAGCACCACGCGAGCCGCGGTGCGGCGCACCGGGTCCGGGCGGGCGTCCTCGACGATCTCGAAGTAGTCGGGCAGTGCCGCCCGACCGGCCAGGCCGAAGACCCGGGTGAACCAGGCCGCGCGCAGCGCCCGGGTGTCCCGGACGGCGTCGTTGTGGAACCGGCGGGCCAGCACCACCCGTTCCTGGGCGTCGGCCAGCTCGGCGGCCAACGCCGGGTCCAGGTCGGCGGGCAGTGTGCGCAGCACCCGGGAGAGGTCGTTCTCGGCGTCGGCCCGACCGGACCGCGGGGCGGTGTCGGCCGCGGTGGCGAGCGCGCGCAGCTCGGCGGCCCGCTCCGGCGTCAACCCGCCCGCGGCAGCCACCGCACGAGTCGCGACCACCCGACGGGCCAGCGCCCCCTCCAGCCCCGCCCACGCCGCCTCGGTCCGCACGTGCAGCCGGTCCAGGCGGTTCGCCGTGAACCACAGCCAGACCGCGGCCAACAGCACGACCACCACGAGGACGACGACGATCGTCGCGGTCACGCGGCCTCCCCATCTGCGTGCGCGCCGGCCCGTCCGGGCCGGCACTCGGCGGACAGCGTCCCACGGACCCGGGCGCCGACGGATCCCCCGGTGCGGGCGAGCCGCTTCCGGCCGGGTCGCGTCAGTCGGCCTCGATCACCGTCCGCGGATCGGCCGCCACCACGGTCTCGTACACCTTGACCACGCGGCGGGCCACCACCGGCCAGTCGTAGGAGGCCACCACCCGGCGACCCGCGTCGGCCGTCGCCGCCGCCCGGACGGGATCGTCCAGCACCTCGGCCAGCGCTCCGGCCAACGCGGCCGCATCGCCGACCGGAGCGAGCAGGCCGGCCCGGCCGTCGTCCAGCACCCGGCGGAAGGCGTCCAGGTCGCTGGCCACCACGGGGGCGCCGGCGCTCATCGCCTCGGTGAGGATGATGCCGAAGCTCTCGCCGCCGGTGTTCGGGGCGCAGTACACGTCCACCGATCGCAACAGCCGGGCCTTCTCCACGTCGCTGACCCGGCCCAGCACCCGCACGTGCGAGGCCAGGTCGGGTCCGGCCTGCTGCAGCAGTGCCTCGGCGTTGCCGGTGCCGGCGACCAGCATCTGCAGGCCGGGCCGTCCGGGTCGCAGCTGCCGCATCGCGCCGAGCAGCGTCTCCATGCCCTTGCGCGGCTCGTCGAACCGGCCCAGGAACCCGACGGTGCCACCCTCCCGTGGGTACCCGTCCAGCGGGCGCGCCTCGGCGAAGAAGGCGACGTCCACCCCGTTCGGGATGATCACGGCGTCCCCGCCCAGGTGTTCCACCTGGACCTGCCGGGCCAGATCGCTCACCGCGATCCGCCCGGTGATCTTCTCCAGGAACGGCTGCAGCACGGGCTGGAACGCGGCGAGCATGCGCGACCGCGGGTTGGCGGTGTGGAAGGTCGCCACGATCGGCCCCTCGGCCACCATCAACGCCAGCATCGACAGGCTCGGCGCCACCGGTTCGTGCACGTGCAGCACGTCGAAGGCGTTGCTGCGGATCCACCGGCGCACCCGCCGGTAGGACTTCGGGCCGAACGACAGGCGGGCCACCGAGCCGTTGTACGGGATGCCCAGGCTGCGCCCGGTCGGCACGAACCAGTCCGGCGGCGGCTCCTCGCCGGCCGGACGGTCGTCGTCACCCGGGGCCAGCACCGACACCTGGTGCCCCATGGCCAGCAGCGCCCGGGCCAGGTCCTGCACGTGCGCCTGCACCCCGCCCGGCACGTCGAACGAGTACGGGCACACCACCCCGATCCTCACGAGCCGATCCTCATGACGCCGACCGGTCCGCGGGCTGCCGCGCGAGTCGCTCCGGGTCCAGGTCGGCCAGCCACAGCGGCTGCAGCATGTGCCAGTCGGCCGGGTGCTCACCGATCTCCTGGGCGAAGAAGTCGGCCAGCAGCTGGGTCCCACCGCGGACCTGCTCGGCGAGGCGCCGGCCCGGCAGCTGCAGCGGCGGCGCCACCACCTGCCGCCAGCCGTCGTCGGTGAAGCTCAGGTGGACCGGCAGCAGCGCCGCCCCGGTGGTCGCGGCCAGCAACGCCGGCCCGGCCGGCATCCGGGTCGGCTCACCGAAGAAGTCGACCGGGACACCCGACGCGGTCAGATCCCGGTCGGCCAGCAGGGCCACCACCTTGCCCGCGCGCAGCCGGTCCTTGAGCACCTGCGACGGGCCGGCACCGCCCCCGGTGAGCGGCAGGATCTCCATCCCGAGCGACTCGCGGTAGGCCACGAACTGCTCGTACAGCGACTCGGGCCGCAGCCGTTCGGCCACCGTCACCAGCGCGCCGTACCGCCGGGTCACGAACAACCCGGCCACGTCCCAGTTGCCCGAGTGCGGCAGGGCCAGGATCGCGCCGCGACCGGCGTCCACGGCCGCGTCCAGGTGCTCGAGCCCGATGGTGCCGGCCGTGGCCGTGGCCGTCACCGCGGCGTGGTCCAGTCCCGGCAGCTGGAACGTCTCCCGCCAGTAGCGGGCGTACGAGCGCATGCCCGCCCCCACCACCGCGGCCAGGGTCGACGGGGTGGCGGTGTCCCCCAGCACCCGTCGGTAGTTGCGGGCCAGCTGCACGGTCCGCGGTCCGTGCCGACGGGCGGCCCGGTCGGCCGCGAGCCGGAACGCGCGCTCGGCCACCGGTCGCGGTAGCCCGGACACCGTGCGCCACCCGGCCGCGTACCCGGCCCCGGCCAGCCGATCGGTCCACCGGTCGACGGCGCCACGCCCGGTTCGGGACGACTCGGCGTGCAGAGTGTCCTGGCTCATCGCCCGCTGCGGCGCGCCACCCGCGGGGTGCGGCCGGCGGTCCGGCCGGTCTTGCGGGTCCGCCCGGCGGGCGCGTACGGCCGGTCCGCCCGCGGCGCCCGGGCCGACCGGCGCGGCGCATCGATCTTGCCGGCGGCCAGCGCGGCCGTGCGCACCTGCAGCAGTCGCTGCACCACGGTGACCAGACCGGCCGCCGCGAGCAGCCACAGACAGACGGGGAGCGCGAAGTCCAGACCCAGTCCGGTCAGGCCCGCGCCGACCAGGCCGAGCAGGTTGCGCTCGGCCCGTTCGGCCAGCGCGCCACCGATGGGCAGCCCCACCGAATCGGCCCGCGCCTTGACGTAGGAGATGACCTGACCGGTGACCAGGCAGACCAGCGCCGCCGCGCCGAGGGCCGCCGAGCCGCCCGGAGCGTCGGCGTGGGTGAAGGCGTAGAAGGCCAACGCGCCGAACAGGGCGCCGTCGGCGATCCGGTCGCACGAGGCGTCCAGCACCAGGCCGAAATCGGTGCCGTACCCGCGGGCCCGGGCCATCGCCCCGTCGAGCAGGTCGAACAGCACGAACACGGTGACCACGAGCGTGCCGATGAACAGGTGGCCGGTGGCCAGCAGCCCGATCGACCCACCGACGACGCCCACCGTGCCGATCACGGTGACCAGGTCGGGGCTGAACCCGGCACGCAGCAGTCCCCGGCCGATCGGGTCGGTGACCTTGGACACCGAGGAGCGGGCGACGGAGTTCAGCATGCGGGTCCGATTCGGTCGGCGAGCGGGTGGGTCCGGACGTGCTCCCCGGCCGGGTGCGCGACGGACGCGTCCCCGGCCGGGAACAGAGCCGTCACTGTAGTGGCCAGGACGCCCGGGTGGATCGTCACACGCACGGCGCCCGGGTCCGGCCCGAGCCCGTCACCGGCGTATCACCAGGCCGCGGCGAGCAGCTCCCGGGTGGTGCCCAGCAGTTCGGGCAGCACCTTGGTGTGGCCGACCACCGGCATGAAGTTGGCGTCGCCACCCCACCGTGGCACCACGTGCTGGTGCAGGTGCGCGGCGATCCCGGCGCCGCCGGCCACCCCGGCGTTGATGCCCAGGTTGAAGCCGTGCGGCGCCGAGACCGCGCGCAGCACCTCCAGGGCGTGCCGGGTGAACCGGTTGAACTCGGCGAACTCGGCCGAGTCCGCGTCCAGGTCGGTGTAGTCCGGCACGTGCCGGTACGGCACCACCATGAGATGGCCCGGGTTGTACGGGAACAGGTTGAGCACGGCGTAGACGTGCTCGCCCCGGGCGATGACCAGGCCGTCCTCGTCGGACAGGCTCGGGATCCGGCAGAACGGGCAGGTCGGCGCGGGCCGCTCACCGCCGGCGTTGGCGCCGCCGGTGATGTAGGCCATCCGGTGCGGGGTCCACAGCCGCAGCAGCGTGTCCGGCACGCCGACCCCGTCGCGCGGCTCCAACGTCGGGTCGCCGGGCATGGCCGCCCAACCGGCAGCCCGGCCGGGTGTGTTGGTCGAAGCCCGGCCTCGCTCGTCCCTCGCTCGGCCGACTTCTCCGTCGTCAGCCACCGGCACCGGGCAGGTCGAACAGCTCCGCGGTCGGCGAGGCGTTGACCCGCCGGGCCATCCAGTCCGCGATGGCGTCCACCGCCACGGCGACCGGCACCCCGTTGATCTGGCTGCCGTCGCGGAACCGGAAGCTGACCGCCCCGGCCTCCACGTCCTGGCCGCCGGCCAGCAGCATGAACGGCACCTTGCCGGTGGTGTGGGTGCGGATCTTCTTCTGCATGCGGTCGTCCGAGTGGTCGACCTCCGCCCGCAGTCCGCGCTGCCGCAGCTGCGCGACCACGGCCTCCAGATGCTCGCCGAACGCGTCGGCCACCGGGATGCCGACCACCTGCACCGGCGACAGCCAGGCCGGGAACGCTCCGGCATAGTGCTCGGTGAGCACCCCGAAGAAGCGTTCGATGGAGCCGAACAGCGCCCGGTGGATCATCACCGGCCGCTGCTTGGTGCCGTCCGAGGACGTGTACTCCAGCTCGAACCGCTCCGGCAGGTTGAAGTCCAGCTGGATGGTCGACATCTGCCAGGTGCGACCCAGCGCGTCCCGGGCCTGCACCGAGATCTTCGGCCCGTAGAACGCCGCGCCGCCCGGGTCCGGCACCAGGTCCAGTCCGGACTCCCGGGCCACCTCGGCCAGCGTGTCGGTGGCGACCTGCCAGTTCTCGTCGGTGCCGACGTACTTCTCGTCGTTGCGGGTGGACAGCTCGAGGTAGAAGTCGTCCAGCCCGTAGTCGGCCAGCAGTTCCAGCACGAACCGCAGCAGGCCGGTCAGCTCGTCGCGCATCTGCTCGCGGGTGCAGAAGATGTGCGCGTCGTCCTGGGTCATGCCCCGGACCCGGGTGAGACCGTGGATCACACCGGACTTCTCGTACCGGTACACGGTGCCGAACTCGAACATCCGCAGCGGCAGCTCGCGGTACGAGCGCCCGCGGGAGCGGAAGATCAGGTCGTGCATCGGGCAGTTCATCGGCTTGAGGTAGTAGTCCTGGCCGGGCTTGCGCACGGCACCGGAGGCGTCGAGCTCGGCGTCCAGGTGCATGGCCGGGAACATGCCGTCCCGGTACCAGTCCAGGTGACCGGAGATCTCGTACAGCCGGCCCTTGGTGATGTGTGGGGTGTTCACGAACGAGTACCCGGCCTGCACGTGCTTGGCCCGCGAGTAGTCCTCGAGCTCCTTGCGGATGATGCCGCCGCGCGGGTGGAACACCGGCAGGCCGGAGCCCAGCTCGTCCGGGAAGGAGAACAGGTCCAGTTCGACCCCGAGCTTGCGGTGGTCGCGGCGCTCGGCCTCGGCCAGCCAGTCCAGGTGCGCCTGCAGCGCCTCGGCCGACTCCCAGGCGGTGCCGTAGATGCGTTGCAGCTGCGGGTTCTTCTCGCTGCCGCGCCAGTAGGCCGCGGCCGTGCGGGTCAGCTGGAACGCCGGGATGTACTTGGTGGTGGGCACGTGCGGCCCGCGGCACAGGTCGCCCCACACCCGCTCGCCGGTGTGCGCGTGCAGGTTGTCGTAGATGCTCAGCTCGCCGGCACCGACCTCGACGCCCTCCCCCGCGTCGCCCTCGACGTCCCCGGCCGAGCTGTCCTGGCCCGACTTGAGGTCGATCAGCTCCAGCTTGTACGGCTCCCCGGCCAGCTCGGCCCGGGCCGCCTCGATCGACTCCGGCACCCGCCGGGCGAACCGCTGCCCCGACTTGATGATCTTGCGCATCCGCGACTCGAGCGACTTCAGATCCTCCGGGGTGAACGGGGCCGCGACGTCGAAGTCGTAGTAGAAGCCGTCGGTGATCGGCGGACCGATGCCGAGCTTGGCCTCCGGGAACTGCTGCTGGACGGCCTGGGCCAGCACGTGGGCGGCCGAGTGGCGGATCACCGAGCGGCCGTCCGGGGTGTCCGCGGCCACCGCGTCCACCTCGACGTCGGCGTCCGGGACCCAGGCCAGGTCGCGCAACTGCCCGTCGGCCTCCCGCACCACCACGACCGCCTGCGCGCCGCTGTTCGGCAGGCCGGCGTCCCGGACCGCCTGCCCGGCGGTCGTGCCGGCCGGCACCTTCACGACCGGAGCGGGCGCGAGCGGACCTGGGCTGGGCACGGAGGACTCCCTGACGTCGGCGGGCGGCACGACCGGGCCGGTCCCGGGCAGGACGGGAGGCCGGCGGCGCCGGAACGGTGCGATCCTAGTCCGCCGGCCGGACGCAGCCGGCCGACGCAGTGCTCACGGGGCAGTGCTCACCGGGCAGTGCTCACCCCGCGGCCGGCACCCGCAGGATCAGCGCGTCGCCCTGACCGCCGCCGCCGCAGAGCGCCGCGGCACCGACCCCGCCGCCGCGCCGCTGCAGTTCCAGGGCCAGGTGCAGGGCGAGGCGGGCACCGGACATGCCGATCGGGTGGCCCAGGGCGATGGCCCCGCCGTTGACGTTGACCCGCTCGGGGTCCAGGCCGAGCTTGCGCATGGAGACCAGCGCGACCGCGGCGAACGCCTCGTTGATCTCGACCAGATCGAGCGCGGTCGGGTCCACGCCCTCCTTGGCGCAGGCGGCGGCCAGCGCGTTGGCCGGCTGCTCGTGCAGGCTCGCGTCCGGCCCGCCGACGACGCCGTGCGCGCCGATCTCGGCCAGCCAGGTCAGCCCCAGCTCCTGGGCCTTGGCCCTGCTCATCACCACGACCGCCGCGGCGCCGTCGGAGATCTGCGAGCTGGACCCGGCGGTGATGGTGCCGTCCGAGGAGAACGCCGGGCGCAGTCTCGCCAGGCTCTCCCCGGTGGTCTCGGCCCGGATGCCCTCGTCCGCGGTGACCAGCCGGGGCTCGCCGCGCCGCTGCGGCACGGCCACCGGGGCGATCTCGGCGTCGAACAGGCCGTTCGCCGCGGCCTTGGCCGCCAGCTGGTGCGACCGCGCGGCGAAGGCGTCCTGGTCGGCCCGGGTGATGCCGTACCGGGCGTTGTACTGCTCGGTCGAGGCGCCCATCGGCAGCTGGTCGAACGCACAGAACAGCCCGTCGTGGGCCATGTGGTCCTCCATGGTGACCTCGCCGAAGCGGAACCCGGCCCGCGAGCCGGGCAGCAGGTGCGGCGCCCGGGTCATCGACTCCTGCCCACCGGCCACCACGATGTCGAACTCACCGACCCGGATGAGCTGGTCAGCCAGCGCGATCGCGTCCAGCCCGGACAGGCAGACCTTGTTGACGGTGAGCGCCGGGACCTCCATCGGGATGCCGGCCCGCACCGCGGCCTGCCGGGCCGGGATCTGCCCGGCGCCGGCGGTGAGCACCTGGCCCATGATCACGTACTGCACGTGCTCGGGCGCCACCCCGGCCCGCTCCAGCGCGGCCGCGATGGCCACCCCACCCAGATCCACCGCGGGCAGATCGGCGAACGCGCCGGACATCCGGCCCATCGGGGTGCGGGCGCCCGCGACGATCACGGAACCGGACATGTCAGACCTCCAGGCAGAGCGGACGAGCGGGGGCGGGCGGGCGGCGACAGCAGCAGCAACAGGTTCGACGACGAGTGTGGCGCGCGACGGCTCAGGCGCGCACCATGCCCCCGTCGACATGCAGGCAGGTGCCGGTGACGTAGTCCGAGCCGGGCCCGACGAGATAGGCCACGGCCGCGGCGACCTCCTCCGGACGGCCCATCCGCGGGACCGGGATGTCGGCGACGCCGTACTCGGCGCCGGCGGCCATGGGCGAGGCCACCGGGCCGGGGGCGACCACGTTGGCCGTGATGCCCCAGGCACCGACCTGCCGGGCGATCCAGCGGGTCAGGTTGATGGTGCCGGCCTTGGCCGAGGCATAGGCCGCGCCGGAGCGGCCGCCAGTGCCGTCGGCGTCGACCGGACCGACGCCGCCGACCTTGCCGGACACCGACGCGATGTTGATCAGCCGGCCGGAACCCTGGGCCCTCATGTGCGGGAAGACGGCGGCCTGACAGGCGAAGGCCGCCGCGGTCAGGTTGGTGTCCAGGTCGCGGTGCCAGGTGGCCACCGACAGGTCCTCGAAGGACTCCCGGCCGCAGGTGCCGGCGCAGTTGACCAGCACGTCCAGCCGGCCGAACTCGTCCCCGACGCCGCGCACGGCCGCCTGCAGGGCCGGCACATCGGTGACGTCGACCTGGCGAGCTCCGGCGGCACCGAGATCGGCCGCCGTGTGCTCGACCGTCGACAGCAGGTCGAGCAGCACCACCCGGGTGCCGTCGGCGATCAGCCGGCCGGCGATGGCGGCGCCGATGCCGCGGGCCGAGCCGGTGATCAGGGCGACGGGTGCGTCGGGCAACGGGATCTCCTCGTGGGACGGGACGGTCGGGACGGGCCCTTCAGCTGGAGCCCGGTCAGTTGCTGATGCGGAACCGGCGCACCTTGCCGACGCCGGTCCGGGGCAGCGCGTCGATCAGGTGCCACTCACGCGGGCGGGCCGCGGGCGGCAGGTGCGTCGCCGCCCAGGCACCGAGTTCGTCGGCGGTCGGCGGCTGCTGCGGGTCCTTGGCCACCACGTACGCGACCGGCACCTGGTCGCGCAGCGGGTCCGGGCGGCCGAGCACCGCGACCTCGAGTACACCGGGCGCCTGGGCCGCGGCCGCCTCCACCTCGGTGAGGCTGACGTTCTCCCCCGAGACCTTGATGACGTCGTCGACCCGGCCGACGAACCGCAGCGAGCCGGGCGAGCCGGCGTCGGGGGCTGCGACCGCGAGATCACCGGTGGCGAACCACACCTCGCCGGTGCCCGGAATCTCGGTGAACGCCCGCCCGGTCGTGGCCGGGTCGTCCAGGTACTCGGCGAACAGGTCGGCGCCGGGACGGCCTCGCACCAGCAGCTGACCGGGAACGCCCGGCGCGGCGTCGGTCTCCGTGGCCGGGTCGAGCAGTCGGACCTGCCGGTCCCCGACCGGCACGCCCATGACGTCGTGCACCGGCGGCCGGTTGGCGTCCGCGGTGACGACGGCGACCGTCTCGGTCATCCCGTACAGCTGCCGCGGCGGGGTGCCCACCAGCTCGGCGAATCGGGCGTGGTGCTCGGCGCCGAGACTCTGCGCGAACCAGACGTGCTCGAGCGACAGCGGCGTCTCGTCCTGCGGGCACCGAGCCAGGATCATCCGGATCGGCGCGGCGAACAGGCTGGCGTGGGTGGCGCCCACCGCACGGGCCCCGGAGACCCACCGGGATGCCGAGAACGTCGACGCCAGCGCCACACTCGCACCGGCGGCGATGGCCGGCGCGAAGCAGTAGTACTGACCGTTGGCGTGGAACATCGGCAACGTCACCCACCAGCGGTGGTGCGGGCGCAGCGACACCGTCCCGGCCATGGTGGTGGCCACGCTGGCGTAGCAGGCCTGGGTGAGCACCACGCCCTTGGGCTCGGAGGTGGTGCCCGAGGTGAACATGACGGCCAGCCGGTCGCCCGAGCGCACGGGCTGCGGGGCCACCGGCGCGCCGGCCAGCAACGGCGCTCCGGGCGCGAGATCGCTGACGTCCTCGGCCAGTTCGATGCGCTCGGCGACCCGACCGGCCGCCCCCTCGGCGTAGACACCGGCCCGCGCCGCGGCCAGCACTGCCACCGCCGGCGCCACCCGGCGCACCTGCGAGGCGATGTCGCGCGCCACGGACGCCGGATCCACCGGCACCATCCAGGCGCCGAGCCGGGACACGGCCACCCACAGCGCGACGAACGCCGGGCAGTTGCGCAGCACCAGGTGCACCGGATCGCCGGCCCGCACCCCGCGCTCGCGCAGCGTGCCGGCCACCCGGGCGACGACGGCGTCGAACTCGGCGTAGGTCCAGGTCGCATCGGCCCGGCCGGCAGCAGCACCGCCAGCAGCACCGCCGGCCGGGTCGTCCAGGTCCCGGAAGACCAGGAACGGGCGGTCGCCGTGGTCGCGCACCGCGGCGGCCCAGATGCCCGTGAACGTGTCGGTTCCGAAGGTGCCGGTTCCGAAGGTGTCGGTTCCGAAGGTGTCGGTGCCATCCGGGGACGCCTGCGTCATGCACAACTCCTTCGTCGTGGCGGCGCGGCGCGCCGCTGGCACCCCGGGACCGGACTGATGGTCCCGGCGGGCCGGACGACATCGTGCGGGCGCCGCGCGGCACTCGGCAATGCCGAGTGCCGCACGGCGGGTCTGCAGAAATGACGAGCGGAGCGTGCTCCGCCCCAGGCCGGGCGCGTCCGGCGACAATGGACCCATGCCCCGCCGCGTCAGCCCGGACGACCTGCTGGTGCTGCTGGCGGTCGCCCGCTCCGGACACTTCTCCCGGGCGGGCGAGGTGCTCGGCCTGGCGCACACCACGGTCGCCCGCCGGATCGAGGCGCTGGAACGTGCCCTGGGCAGCAAGGTGCTGGTGCGGACTTCCGGCGGGTGGGAGCTCACCCCGCTCGGCCGTCGCGCACTGGCCGCCGCCGAGCGGCTCGACGCGGCCCTGGTCGACCTGGAGGCCGGCGAGCAGGCCGACCCGGAACTGCGTGACGTGGTGCGCGTCTCAGCTCCGGACGCGTTCTGCGCGTTGATCGCGGCCCCGGCCATGGCCCGGCTGCACCGGCGGATCCCGGGCGTCGCGGTCGAGATCGTCTCGGCCACCCGACGTGCCGCGATGCAGCGGTCCGGTCTGGACATCGAGGTGGTGGTCGGCGAGCCGCGGGTGCTGCGGGCCGAGGCGTCCCGGCTCAGCTCCTACACGCTGGGCCTCTACGGCTCCCGGCGCTACCTCGGCGAGCACGGCAGCCCGGCGTCGTTGGCCGCGGTGAGCGAGCACGGCCTGGTGTACTTCATCCCCTCGATGCTGCAGATCGACGACCTGGACGTCGGACGCCGGTTCGTCCCGGACATGCCCGAGGCGGTCACCTCGACCAACGTCTTCGCGCACGTCGAGGCGACCCGGGCCGGCGCGGGACTGGGGCTGCTGCCCACGTTCATGGCGGATCGGCACGACGACCTGGTGCGGGTGCTGCCCGGGATCATCGCGGTCCCGCTGGACTACTGGCTGGTGACCCGGGCCGAGGCGCTGCGCCGGCCGGCCGTCACCGAGGTGGTCGCCGCACTGCGCCGGGCCACGTCCGGGCCGGACAGTCTGCTGCGCGGGTGACCAGCCCGTCCAGGAGCACGAACGGCAACGGTCCCGATCCTGCTCGGATCGGGACCGTGACCTGCAACGACTGTGGGCGATACTGGGATCGAACCAGTGACCTCTTCGGTGTGAACGAAGCGCTCTCCCCCTGAGCTAATCGCCCGCTCGCGGTGGCAGGAACACGATACCCGATGCCGGAGGTGCTCCGAGCCACGCGTTCGGACCACGTCCGGCCGGTCCCGTCAGACGGTCGATGACAACGGGCTCACGCTGGGTCCGCGGTTCCCGCCGTTTCGTCCGATTGTGATTCGTACCGGTCGGCGACGGACGCCCCGGTCGGCGCAGCCCGGTCCGGTCGGTTCCGTCACGCTCCGCAGTCGGCGCAACGCCGACCAGTCCCGGCTCGGTCGATCCGCCCCGATTTGTCACCTGACTGGCCTAACCTGGCGGCGGGCGATAGACGCTATGACGGGCGAATCGTGGACCCGAGTGGGTGAACTCCTTCGGCGAACCGCTGGTCCAGACCGTTCAATGTCCATGGGTTGCAACATCACCTGCCGCTCCGACGACAGGCCAGGCATCGGGACCCGCAGCCAGCTGCGGCCGGACCGGCGCCGAACCACCGGCGACCCGCCACCCATCAGCACAGGATTGACCCCAGCAGAACGGAACGGTCATGACCCACCCGCAGCCGCGGCACTGCACCCTCGCTGTCCCGGTCCGAGCCACGCTCGCCTCGGACCCCGCCCAGCCCGCCGTGCGCGCCGAGTTCCGCTACCGGTCCTGGGACCCCTTCACCGTCCAGCTCGAACTCGCCCTGGACCAGAGCCCGTCCGTGTCCTGGGAGTTCGCCCGCGACCTGGTGCTGACCGGCATCGAGAGCCCCGTCGGCCTCGGTGACGTCCGCCTGTTCCCCGGTCTGGAGGGCGTGCACCTGGAGCTGTACGGACAGCGGTCGGCTGCCGTCCTCGTGCTGGACGCCGACGATGTGGACCACTTCGTCGTCGAGTCGTTGCGGATGGTGCCGGTCGGCGCCGAGTCCGACTTCCACCGACTGGACGACGAGATCGCCCTGCTGACCACGCTTCCGCTGCCGGACACCCGCGAGGCGGACGGCAGCCCGCGCTGATCGCCGGCGCACTGCGGACCGCCGATCCAGCCGCTCGCCGGCCGGTTTGGATCCGCAGCGCCCCGTCGGCTACAGTTGTCGAGCGCCGCACGGGGACCGGGGAACCGGATCCGGGCGGCGCGAGCAGTGAGAACCGAGCAGTGAACATGCGGACGTAGCGCAGTGGTAGCGCATCACCTTGCCAAGGTGAGGGTCGCGGGTTCGAATCCCGTCGTCCGCTCGACGAAGACCGTGTCGGGGGTTTCCTGCGGCTCGGGATTCATCTCGGTGGGATGGCCGAGAGGCGAGGCAACGGCCTGCAAAGCCGTGTACACGGGTTCGAATCCCGTTCCCACCTCCAGGGCCCATCAGTTGGGGCGATTAGCTCAGCGGGAGAGCGCTTCCCTGACACGGAAGAGGTCACTGGTTCAATCCCAGTATCGCCCACAGGATGTCGCAGCACCCGACCCCGATCCGGCGTTCCGGATCGGGGTCGAACTGTCTCCGGAGCTCCGGTCGGTCAGGTGCCCGACGCGAGCTGGTCGCGGTCACGGAGGATCTCGGCTCGACGGCTGGACACCAGCAGCGTCGCGTCGCGCAACAGCAGCGGTCCTGGGAGCCGATCAGCGACACCTGCCGCGCGCAGCAGAGTGCGCGCCCGGTCGGACACCGATCCTGAGACACCGAAGTGGGCCAGCAACTCCCGCGTCGACACTCCGGCCGACCATGCCCCGGCGGTCCGGTTGCCCGACGTGACCGCCCAGGCGACAGCGGCCGCGCCCCGCAGCGGATCGCTGCGGCGGCGGAACAGCGCGGGATCCCCCGCCACCGCCCGGGCGACCAGCCGGCGCATCGCGGTGCGGTGCTCGACGTCGAGCAGCTCGGCGGCACACGTGTCGCACGCGTCGATGATCGCCCGCACCTTCGGTTCGATGGCCGCGTCGACACCGTCCCAGTCGAACGCCTCGTCCGGGAGCGGCTCGTCGTCGAGATCCCGCAGGGCGTCGGGACCGCCGACCTCCTCGGCGAGGTACTCCAGCAGGAACTGGTCCGGGGTCAGGGACTGCACCCGTTCGGCTTCGGCGATGGCACGCGCAGCACCGAACAGCAACTGCCGGTGGGACCCGCTGATCAGCTCCAGGTACACCGGCTCGCACTCGTCGACCGCGCTCAGCGTCTCGGCGGTCAGCTCGGTCCCCACGCCGTTGCGGAGATGACAGGCGGTGATCCACGCCCGCAGCAGATCGGGCAGCACCCGCATCCGCGGCTCGTCCTCGAACACGGTTCGCGGCAACCAATCGGCCATCACCATCTCGACCGTCACCGCACTCCAGCGCCACGGATCGCCGGTGCCCACCTCCGTGGTGAACCGGAGGACCTGGTCGAACATGATGCGCTGGTCGGGCCCGTCGAGTTCGCGACCGTGCTCGGACGCGAAGAAGTCCGTCGCGATCTCAGCCCGATCCTGCCAGGACCACGTCCGGCGGGTCGGCGCACTGCCGCCGGCGGGCAGCATCCGGACCATCCACTCGACGAGCGGCCGCGCCGCCGGCCACGTCTCGGAGTCCAGCAGCGGGTCGGTGCGCACTCCCATGTCGATCGCCGACTCGACCGTGGCCCGGACGGTGGCCGGGTCGGTCCGGACGAGCACCTGGTCCGGGCCGTCCAGCAGTGAGCCGAGCCGGATGACCAGATCCTCCAGCGGTTCGTCCACGACGAAGGCGTCCTTGACCACCGATCCCAGGTTGTGGTCGACGTAGACCAGGACCGAGAGCGGGTGACCGGTCGGCAGGGTGGCTCCGAACAGGTAGTCGTCACCGTCGCCCAGCACGTGTGTCAGTGACCACACGTCGGGCTCCAGCCGCGCCTGGGAGAGTCCGGCCAACCAGGTCGGCAGTGGGTGCCGCCGCACGTTCAGCTCCTGGTGGATGTCGCCCGCCAGCCGCCCGTCGCCGATCAACACCTGCAGGACCGTCAACGCCGCGGTCGTCTCCGCGTAGCTCGTGCCGATGAAGGATCCGACCAGTTCGTCCAGGGCCGGTCGCGTCCGGAGATCCCCGCTCTGGTCGAGGTGTCGAGTGTCGGTGACGTCGAGCAACCCACTCACCGTGGCCAGCAGCGGGAGCGGAGACTCGGCCCGCAAGGCGCGTCGCAGACTCTGGAACAGCTCCAACTGCTGCGGGTCGTCGTCCGGACGGCGGGCAACGGGTGGATGCGGCCGGCGGACCGGCTGACGGCGGCCCCGGCCGTGACGGCGGTTCGACACGTCGGCCCCTCCTGGTCGGCGCGGGTCGGAGGACGCGCGCTCAGATCTTCTGGCGGGCGAGCACCTTGCGGTGCACCTGACGCTCGGCCACGAACGAGACGCCCGGGATGACGCCGGCCAGCAGCACCCAGAGGGTGCCGCCGAGGGACCAGCGGTCCTTGTATGCCAGGTCGAAGGCCAGCAGCACGTAGCCGACGTAGAGGACGCCGTGGATCGGCCCCCACACCGCGACCGTCCAGTCCTGGCCGAAGGCGTACTTGGCCACCATGGTCACGCACAGGATGATCAGGCCCCAGCCGACGATGAACGCCGCGACCCGGTACCGGCGCAGCGCGGCGAGCACCTTCGGTGGGACGGCGGTCCCGGCCCCCGTCGGGGTCGCGGCCCGCGGCTGCGGGCGCACGGCCGGACCGTCAGCGGTCCCGTCGGCCGACTGGGCGCTGTCCTTCGACACGGGCACGTCGCTGGTCCTCCTCGGCGAGCGCGGCGAGCGCCCGGTTGTAGGCGGTCATCTCGGGGTCGTCGTCCGGCGCGTCGTCGACGGCGGTGGCCGCCACGACGACGCCGCGGGAACGGTCGCGGGACTGCGGGCGATCGGACGCGACCGGCTGCTCGTCCGGGGTCGGTCCCTCGGTGGGCTCGGCCTCCGCCCGGTCCGGGGCCGACGACTCGGCCGGCGGGGCAGCCACCGCCCCGGCCGACCCATCGGCCGACCCATCGGCCGACCCATCGGCACCGTCCTGGTCGCCGGCGGGCTCGCCGAGCATCCCGGCCAGCGCCTCCGCGTCGGCCTCCTCGGCCTCGCGCTGCTTGATCTGTTCCAGCCGCAGGAACCGGACCCACATCCAGACGAACGCGGCCCCGAAGGCCGGCCAGAGGAAGGAATAGCCCAGGTTCTGCATCGTGCCGGTCAGGGCCTGCGACCGTTCCCACTGCCACCAGCCCAGGCGCAGCGACGTCACCACGGCCGCCAGCACCAGCAGGTGGCCGACCACCCAGCCGGGGGTCAGGAACCGTCGCAGCACGCGTCGACGGTAACACCGACGCCTCGGCCGACGGCGCCGTCGCAGGTCAGAGCAGCCCCGAGGTCCCGCCTGGGGTCAGCCGGTACGCAACCGGCGCAGGTGCTCGAGGACCGCACGGGTCCGCAGGCCGGTGACGTCGGAGAGGTCGTCGAGCTCATCGACGTCCCGGTGCAGCCCGGCGTCGGGCGGGAGCACCGCCGGCACCGCACCGGCCTCGCGGTGCCGGCGGAAGGAGTCGACACCGAACCGGGGGTGCAGCCGCTCAGGAGTGGTGCTGGCCAGCACGGCGGTGCCGGTGCCGTGCCGGTCGGCCAGCACGGTCAGCTCGCTCGCCTCGGCCTGCGACAACACGCGATCCACCTCGTCCGAAGCCGCCGACGGCAGATCGGCGGGGACCACCGCGACCCATCGGGCGCCGTGCGACAGGGCCGTCCGGACACCGGCGGTGATCGCCGTGTTGAGCTCGCGGGAGTCGTCCAGCACCAGCAGCACCACCGGGCGGTGGTCGCCCAGCGGCTCCCAGGACAGCTCGGCGATCTCCCGGCCCAGGTCGGCGACGTCTCGTTCGGACTCGGCCACCACGACCAGGCCGTCCACGCGTTCGGCCCCGAGCACCGCCGCGGCCGTGTCGACGGCCATCGCCCGGGCCAGCCGGGACCGCGCCCACGGGTCGATCCGCAACCGGCTCTTGCCCCGGAGCGTGTCCTTGATCGGGACGACCATCCACCAGCCGGCGCCGGCGGCCCGGTCGGGCCTGATCGCGATGTGCACCTGGACATTGTGCGCACCGGCCGGCGGCTGCCCGCATCGGGCCGGACCGCCGGGCCCGGGCTGTCGTGTGCGGGGGTCGCGCGGCGCGACGCTAGCCTTCCCGCCGTGACCGCGCCGGACCCGACCGCCGATCAGGCCGAGACGTCGTACGTCTCGGTCGACGTGCTGGCCCTGCGGTTCGACCACGACCGCCGGGCGGTGCAGCTGGGCATCGGGATCCGCGCGACGGCGCCCTTCGCGGGCCGCCCGGCGCTGCCCGGCGTGCTGCTGCGCCGGGGTGAGCGGCTGGGCGAGGCGGGCCGGCGGGCCCTGGGCAAGATCGGCGTCACCGACCCGACCCCGGCGATGGGCCAGTTGATCACCTTCGACGAGCCCAACCGTGACCCACGCGGGCCGACCCTGTCGGTGGCGCTGTGGGCGGTCGCGGACTCGACGGGGACGGCGGACTGGGTGCCGCTGGACACTCCCCCGGCCCTGGCGTTCGACCACGCCCGGATCGTGGCCGACTGCCGGGACCTGCTGGCCGGCATGCTGTGGCGCGACCTGCATTTCACCCGCGCGCTGACCGGTCCGGTGTTCGCCGCCGCCGACGCCCTGGACGTGCACGCCTCGCTGACCGGGCGTCCGGCCGACCGTGGCAACCTCAACCGGGTGCTGGCCGGGTTGCCCGGCCTGACCAAGGACGGCGTGCAGGTGGCCCGCGGCCGGGGCCGGCCGAGCGCGCTGTGGCGCTGGCAGGACGACGCCCCGGACGGGACCGCCTAACGACCGGCGAGGACCGCGCACGCCGCCCGATCGGCCCGGGTCGGCCCGGTCGCCGTGGCCACCACCGGCACCCCGAGCGCGGCGAGGTGACGCAGCACGTCGTCGGCCCCGTCCATCGTCACCAGCTCCGGCTCCGCCGCGGTCAGCTGCGCGGTGAGGCCGGCCTGGTGGTCCAGATCGCCGGACCGACCCACCGCCCAGTCGGTGACCCGGGTCCCGCCCACCCGGTGGGCGACCGCGACCCGGACCCGTCCTGCGGTCCCGACCACCGAGTCGAGGTGGGTGACGGCCAGCCCGTCGACCCGGCCGGCCACCCGCAGCGCGTACCGCAGCCCGACCAGGTCGAGATGACCGACCCGCCAGGCACCCTGGTACCGCCCGGTGTCGTTGTCGGGCTCGGGCAGGTGGTCCAGCAGGTCGCCGTCCTCGGTCGGCAGCGGGCCCGCGCCGTGCCGGGTGGCGTAGCCGCGCACCACCCCCACCACGGCGCCCGGCGCCAGGCCCGCCGCGGCCAGCACCGCCTGGCCGCTGTCCGGTGTGGTGGTGCTCCAGGTGGTGTGCGGATGGAACCCCCGCCACTGGTCGAGCAGCACACCCTGCGCCTGCTCGACCACGACCGGGCCGCGCCGGCCGACCCGGGCCAGGTGCCCCGGCTCGGCCACCCGCACCGCCTCGGCGAACGCCGAGGCCAGCTCGACCATCTCGTCGACGCCCGGGTGTCCGTGCTCGCTGCCGGCCAGCAGCGGTCGGTACACGGCGATGAGGTCCTCCAGCCGGCGCCGCAGCGTGCTGCGGTCCCGGCAGTCACCCACCCGCAGCGCCGGGCCGGTCACGTCGCCCGGCGCGTCGAGGTCCCCGACCCGCTGTCCGGCCTGCGCACCGGCCCGGGCCGCCAGGTCGTACCAGACGGTCTCGCCGACCCCGAGTCCGCACGAGCCGTGCGCCCGCCGGCCGCGCCGGTCCTCGCGGGTGCGGTTCGCCGCCACGTGCACCGGCGTGGTGACCAGCGCGTCGGGATGCACGGTGAGCATCCGCAACGGGTCGGACACCCCCAGTCCGGCCAGCGCCTCGGCCTCGGCGGCGAGTGCGATCGGTTCCACCGTGACACCCTCGGCCAGGTAGGTGGGCACCCCGGCGAACGTGCCGGACCCGAACTGGTGGAACGTGTGTCGCCGCCCCGGCCGCCCGTCGACGCCGGGCTCGCGCACCGTGTGCGCGGCCTGGGCGCCGCCGTTGCAGCGCACCACGGCCGCGACCGGTCGGGTGCTGCACAGCCAGTCGACCGTGGCCCCCTTGCCCTCGTCCCCGAACCCCAGCCCGGTGACGACGACGTTCGCCTGCTCCGGGAAGCGGGCGGCCGGACCGCCCGTCATCGCCCGCCCCGTCCGTGCATCGCCTGGAACCCGAACCCGCCCCAGGCCGACCGCAGCGCCCGCGGGCGCCGGAGCACCACCGCCGCGCCGGCCGGCGGCGCCACTCCGGCGCCGGCCAGTCCGTCGTCGAGACCGTCGACCGGTGCGCCGGCCTCGGTGGTGGCGATGGTGGCCGCGATGAGATCGCTGATGGCGGCCGGATCCTCGAGCCGCAGCAGCCGTTCCCCGAGCAGCGCCCGCCAGTGCCGGTCCACCTGCGGGTCGTCCCAGTAGGCGGTCATCCGCGGCAGCACGAAGAACGTGTGCCAGCGCTGCTGGACCTCGCGGTAGATCTCGCGGGTGTCCAGGTCACCGGGCAGCCGGTCGCCGATCACCCGACGCACGTGCTCGGCGCGCAGCCACGGCTTGTTCATCTCGTCGCCGACCAGGAACAGGTAGCCCTTGCGGCCGTGCCGTTCCCACGCGTCGGTGACGGTGTGCCGGGCGATGAAGTACGCGGCCAGCTCATACGACTCGGTCTTCTGCCCGCCCCCGCCGCCCTCCAGGAAGACGCTCCGCAGCTGCTCGTCCATCCGGTTGTCCGACTCGAACTGACCGACCTGCAGTGGCACCCGGTCGGTCTCGGCGTCGCCGATCGCCCCGAACAGGATCTGCGGGTCCGGGACGTGCGGCTGGTCGCGCAGCAGTCCGTGCAGGTCCGCCAGCCGCTGCTGGACCAGCCGCGGCACCCGGCCCATCGATCCGGTCACGTCGAAGAGCACCGCCACCGGGGTGCTGGCCGGGTGCTCGGCGCTGTCCCGGCTCTCCCGAGCATCCACCCGGAACGGGTCCAGCTCCGGCGCCGCCGCCCAGGTCGACCGCGGCCGGCGGCGCACGTCCGCGTCCCAGCCGAAGTCGTCCCGGCCGGCCGCCCGACGGAAGGTGGCCGCCGCGCGGAAGGTGTCGTCGTTCCATCGCCCGTAACCCATCTCGAGCTCCCCTCGTCGTCCGATGTTATTAGTCTATATGACTAGAACCGTGACGGCAAGCAGCACGCAGGGGTGATGAGGCGGAGCCCCGCGGCCGGTCGGGGCGGTCAGCCCGCGTCGCGGGCCAGGGCCAGGACTCGGGACGTCGCGCGCAGGTACTTCTTCCGGTAGCCGCTGCGCAGCAGCTCCTCGGTGAACAGCGCGTCCAGCGGGTCACCGGACGCGATCACCGGGATGGACCGGTCGTAGAGGCGGTCGATGAGCACCACCCAGCGCAGGCCCACCGACTGGTCGGTGATCGACCGCACCCCGAGCAGGTGGGCGCCCGTGACACCGTCGACCAGGCGCCCGTACCGGGACGGGTGCAGCGCGGCGAGCCGGACCGACAGATCGGCGAAGTCGTCGAGCGTGCCGGCCGGGTCGGCCGCGGCGCGGCGCCGCACCTCGTCGTCGGTCGACGGGGCCGGGGCGGCGGCCAGCCCGGCGTGCCGGTAGTCCGGCCCGTCCACCCGGATGGTGTCGAACCGCGCGGACAGCGCGTGGATCTCGCGGCGGAAGTCCTCGGCCGCGAACCGGCCCTCCCCCAGCTTGTCCGGCAGCGTGTTCGAGGTGGCGGCCAGGTGTACCCCGGCGTCGGCCAACGCGCCGAGCAACCGGGTCATCACCATGGTGTCGCCCGGGTCGTCCAGTTCGAACTCGTCGACGGCGAGCAGGGTGTGCCCGGAGAGCCGACGGACCGTCTCGGCGAACCCGAGCGCGCCGACCAGCTGGGTGTACTCGACGAAGGTGCCGTAGGCCTTGGGCCCCGGCACCTGGTGCCAGAGCGAGGCGAGCAGGTGGGTCTTGCCCACACCGAAACCGCCGTCGAGGTAGACGCCGCGACCCTCGGCCGGTGCCGCGGCCCGACGGAACAGCCCCTTGCGGGCCGGCTTCTGGGCACGGTCGCTGATGTGCTGGGCGAACGCGGCCAGCTCGTGCAGCGCCCGGGCCTGGGACGGTTCGTCGGGCGCCGGACGGTAGGTGCTGAAGCGCACGTCGGCGAACCGCGGCGGGGGCACCAGCGCGGCGACGAGCTCGTCCGGGCTCACCACCGGGTCGCGGTCGACGAGGCGCAGCACCGGGGCGGTCAGGTCGGTCACGAGGGCCGAGCCTAGAGAGCCGACGCGCCCGGACGGACCCGCCGACGCGGCCACCACCGCAGCGCACGGCGCGCTGGTGAGCAGCATCACGCGGCCCGGGCCGACCCCGACCGGCATCCGGCACGGTCCGGGATGATGACCGGGTGCTGCCACACGAGCGGGTACCACCGCCGCCGACCACGACGCCCACCGACGGATCGGTCGGCACCGGAACCGGCCACCACCCGCACCACCGGCGCCATGCACCCGACCCGGCGCGGGACCGACCCCGCTTCGACGACGACGGCCTGGCCCACTGGTACCGCTGGCCGGCCCGGGTGACCCAGCAGCCGGTGGTCCGGGCCACCATGATCGTCTCGCTCGACGGCATGGCCACGCTGGACGGCCGCTCCGGGGGGCTGGGCGGACCGGCCGACGAGCGCCGGTTCACGCTGCTGCGCGACCTGGCCGACGTGGTGCTGGTCGGATCGGGCACGGCACGGGCTGAGCACTACGGCGGCATCCGACTGAACGACACCCGGGCCCGCCGCCGGGCCCGGTGGGGGCTCGGCGTCATCCCGCCGCCGCTGGCCGTGGTCACCGGGCGCGGCCTGCCCGCGGACTCGCCGGTGTTCACCGACACGGTCACCCCGCCGATCATCGTGACCACCGACGCGGCCGCCGCGTCCGTGCCTGCGGACAGCGGTGCCCGGGTCCTGGTCGCCGGCACCGACCGGGTCGACCTGACCGCCGTCATCGTGGCGCTGGCCGGGCTCGGGCTGCACCGCATCTCCTGCGAGGGTGGGCCCGCACTGCTGGCCGGCCTGCTCGCCGCCGATCTGCTCGACGAGCTCTGCCTGACGGTGGCGCCGCTGCTGGCCGGCCCGGGCGGTGAGCGCCTGCTGCCCGCGGACGCCGTCCCGGCTCCGGGCAGCCGGCGGTGGCAGCTGCGGGACCGGCACGACGAGGACGACCTGCTGTTCCTGCGCTACCGGCGCGAGCACGGACCGGGAGCGGCCGAGTGACCTCCGCCCGGCCCCGCCGGACACCCGGAGCCCGGGCGGCGCTGACCGTGCTCTCCACGCTGGCCGTGCTCTCCGTGCTCTCCGTGCTGGCCGGCTGTACCGCCGGGCCGTCCGACCGACCGGCTCTGGCCACCTGGGGCGCGCCGACCGGCGGCACGGGCGGTTCCGGCACCGCCGCCCCGGGCACGGGGGTGGTACCGGCGCCGACCGTCCGCTGGCAGGAGTGCCCGGAGCGGGTCCCCGAGATCGACCCCGGCACCGGGCTGACCTTCCGGGTCGACTGCGCCCAGGTGCCGGTGGAACGGTCGAGCCTGGGCGGCAGTTCGATCGTCGCGCGGATGCAGCTGACCCGGGCCCGCACGGCCGAGCTGCCCGAGGACGCGGTCCCGCTCATCGTGCTGCCCGACGAGCCCGGCCGGCCGGCCGGCGACCAGGTGGCGACCGTCGCCGCGGGACTGACCGAGGACGTCCGCGGGCGGTACGCCGTGGTGGTGCCCGACCTGGTCGGCACCGGCCGGTCCGACGGCGTGGACTGCGTGGCCGACGAGTCGGTCGACACCCTCAGCACGCTGGCCGCCGACCCGACGTCCGGTGCGGGCGCCACCCGCCTCGACCGGCTGGCCCGGGACCTCACCTTCGACTGCAGTGAGATCGTCGGTGGCACCCTGTCCCTGGTCGACTCTGCGGCCGCGGCGGGTGATCTGGAGACCGTCCGGGTGGCCCTGGGCCTGCCCGAGCTGACCCTGCTCGGCCGCGGGTTCGGCGCAACGCTGGCCGGGCTGGTCATCGACCGGACCCCGGACCGGGTGACCGCGGCGGTGCTGGACGCACCGTTCGATCCGTCGGTCGGACCGACCGGCCGGGCCGCGGACCGGGCCCGGGCGGCGGAAGCCGCGTTCGACGACTTCGCCGCCGCCTGCACGACCGGCCCGGACTGCCCGCTCGGCCCGGATCCGCGCGGCCGCATCACCGAACTGGTCGCTGGGCTCGAGGAGACCGGTGGCGTCCGCGGCAGTGTCGGGTCGGTCACCGGCGGCACCGTGCTGCTCACGCTGTTGCTCTCACTGGGCGAGCCGGCCGGGTGGCCAGAGCTGGCCGCGGCCGTGGGCGCGCTGGCCGACGCCGTGTCGGCGGGGACCCCCACCCGGGCTCCGGCGGGCGTGGTGCGGTCGCTGCTGCAGGACCGGCTGGGCGGTGACGCGGCGGCCACCCTGATGACCGGCCGGCTGCTCTACGCCTGCAACGACACCGCGGACCGGCTGCCGGCCGCCCAGCTCGCGCCGGCCGCCCAGCAGATGCGCGCCGAGGCCCCGCTGTTCGGGGCGTTCAGCGTGGGACTCGTCGCGCTGTGCTCGACCTGGCCGGCGGCCGAGCGGGCCCTCACCGGATTCAGCGTCGCCGGCGCGGCACCGATCCTGGTGCTGGCCGCGGCCGACGATCCGGTCGCGCCGGCGGTGGGCGTCCAGGCCGTCGCCCGGCAGTTGCCCTCGTCGGTCCTGGTCACCTGGCGGTCGGCGCAGCACGGCAGTTACCCCGTATCGGGCTGCGTGAGCGCCGCGGTCGACGCCTACCTGACCGACGGACACCTGCCGCCCGACCGCACCGTCTGCCCGCCGTGATCCGTGCACCCGGGCCGAACCCCGGCGCCGCGCGTACGGTGGGCCGTATGACCAGCTCGAGCAAGATCGTCAAGACCGACGAGCAGTGGCGTCAGGAACTCGGTCCGCTCGAGTACGCGGTGCTCCGCGAGGGCGCCACCGAGCGGCCCTACACGGGCGAGTACACCGACACGAAGACCACCGGCGTCTACTCTTGCCGGGCCTGCGGCGCCGAGCTCTTCCGCTCGGACACGAAGTTCGCCTCGCACTGCGGCTGGCCGAGCTTCTACCAGCCGACGGCCGAGGACCACGTCATCCTCATCGAGGACCGGTCGCTGGGCATGGTCCGCACCGAGGTCCGGTGCGCGTCCTGCGACTCGCACCTGGGCCATGTGTTCGCCGGCGAGGGCTACCCCACTCCGACCGATCTGCGGTACTGCATCAACTCGGTCGCCCTGCGGCTGCAGACCACCGCCGACTGACCCACCGGCGCACGCCGCGCCGGACGGCGCTGTCACCCGGCCGTGGCCGCGCCACCCGTCCGATGGACTTCCCCGGCGTGGTTCGGAGCCGATGTCGCAGGCCGGTCGTACTGTCGCGCCATGGCGACCGCTTCATCAGTGGGGCCGGCGACCTTCCAACACGCCGTCTCCGGGCTGCGGCGCGCGGCCGTGCGGCACGAGGTGCACCTCGGGCCGCTGCCCGCACCGGCCCGGCTGGCCCCGTGGTCGCACGCCGTGTCCGCGACCGTCCGGCCGCCCGGCAGCGCGCCCGGCAGTGACGCCGAGATCGCGTCCGGTCGGCTGATCCTGCTGCACGACCCCAACGGTCACGACGCCTGGGCCGGCACGTTGCGCATCGTGGTGTTCGCGACCTGCGAGCTGGACGCGGAGATCGCGGCGGACCCGCTGCTGCCGGAGGTCGCGTGGAGCTGGCTGACCGATGCGCTGGCCGACGCGGACGCCGACCACCACGCCTTGGGGGGCACCGTGACCGCAACGGCCTCCACACGATTCGGTGACATTGCCGGACCGCAACGAGTCAACGATCTGGAAGTTCGCGCTTCGTGGACTCCGGACGGCCCCACCGGGGCGCATCTGCGCGCATTCGCGGCAATGTTGGCCACGGCAGCGGGTCTACCACCCGAAGGCGTCACCACCATCGGTCAAGCGGCTCCCTCGAACGCACGCTGATCCGTTACTCTTGGTCAGGCCGTGATCCGGTTTCCGTGACGGGAACGAACTCACGGTCACCGACGAGCCGCCGCCGCACCGCACCCCGATCGGCGTCCCCTCGCGAACCAGACACACCGTGACGCGACGGGCCGGACGACCGTCCACCGCGCCACGATCACGACCGCATCCACACGGTCCGGTGCGCCGGATCCCAGGAGGAGGACGCTCGATGACGACTCCGTCGTCCGGTCTCGACCCCTTCGTCGAGTCTGCCGGGCGGTACGACACCGCCGACCGTTCGTCGGTGGTCACGGCACTGGGCGGCGCGCTGCCCAGCGGACTGCTGCCGGCGCCTCGCCAGCCGCTCGACGGCCCGACCGGCGCCTCACCGCTGGCCGGTGCCCGCGTGCTGCTCGTCGACCCCGACCGGGCCACCCGTGAGTCGCTGCGGACCTCGCTGTCCGAGATCGGCGTGGGTCGGGTCACCGAGCTGACCACCGTCGAGGAGGTCGAGCACGTCGGCGAGCACGTGCCCGGCGGCGGCGACCTGGCCCTGGTCAGCCTGCTGTTCTCCACCGACACCGCCCGGATGGTCGCGCTGCTGCGCGCGGCCGGGTGGACCCGCGTGCTGGCGCTGGCCCCCACGGCCGACATCGGCCCGGTGATCGACGCGGTGGGCGCCGGGGTGACCGGCGTGCTCATCGGCCGTCGGGCCAATCCGGCGGCCGCGTCGATCCCCAGTTCGATCCACGACCTGTCCAGCCGGGAGATCGAGGTCATCCGGCTGGTGGCCGACGGGCGCTCGAACAAGTGGATCGGCGACAAACTGTCGTTGTCGGCGCTGACCGTCAAGAGCCACCTCGCCCGCATCGGCCGCAAGCTCGGCACCGGCGACCGCGCCCACATGGTCGCCCTGGCCATGCGCGCCGGAGTGATCTCCTGACCCAGTCGGCCGAGGCGTCCGGCGTCCCGATCCCGGACGCCGACGACCAGGCCCGACCCGAAGCACCCGTCGCCGTCCCGTTGCTCGCCCCACGCGACGGGGACGTCACCCCCGTGGTCGACCCGGTCGAGCTGCACGCCTGGCGGGACCGCCTGGCCGGCGGCACCGACCCGGTCGCGCTGGATGCGGAACGGGCCTCGGGCTACCGGTACACCGCCCGGGCGTACCTGGTCCAACTGCGGCGCCCCGACGTCGGCACCGCGCTGTTCGATCCGATCCCGCTGGGCGACCTGTCCATCCTGGACGACGTGCTGGCCGGGAGCGAGTGGGTGCTGCACGCGGCCAACCAGGACCTGGCCTGCCTGGCCGAGCTGGGGCTGCGGCCGCGGACCCTGTTCGACACCGAGCTCGCCGGCCGGCTGGCCGGGTTGCCCCGGGTCGGACTCGGACCGTTGGTCGAGCGGATGCTCGGACTGCAGCTGAGCAAGGGGCACGGCGCCGCCGACTGGTCGACGCGACCGCTGCCGCAGGAGTGGCTGACCTACGCGGCCCTGGACGTCGAGGTGCTCGTCGAGCTGCGCGACGCGATGGCCGAGCTGCTGCAGGCGCAGGGCAAGTTGGAGTGGGCCCGGCAGGAGTTCGCGGCCATCGTCGCCGCCGAGCCGCCGGCGCCCCGGGTCGACCCGTGGCGCCGCACCTCGGGCATCCACAAGGTCCGGGACCGGCGCACGCTGGCCATCATCCGCGAGCTCTGGCGGGCCCGGGACGACCTGGCCCGGCGCCGCGACCTGGCGCCGCACCGGGTCCTGCCGGACAGCGCCATCGTCGCCGCCGCGTCCGCCGCCCCCGCCACCGAGGCGGAACTGGTCGGCCTGCCGGTGTTCGCCGGCCGCATGCAGCGACGGTCGGCTCCCTACTGGCTGGGCGCCATCACCGCCGGCCGCACCGCGCCGGCGTCCGAGCTGCCCGATGTGCGCGCGGCCGGTGACGGACCGCCGGCCCCGGCCAAGTGGTCGGCCAAGGACCCGGCGGCTGCGGCCCGGCTGACCGCCGCCCGGGCGGCGATGACCGAACTGTCCGAGCGGGTGCAGGTCCCGGTCGAGAACCTGCTGGCGCCCGACCTGCTGCGTCGGGTGCTGTGGCAGCCGCCGGCGGACAGCGGCGTGGCCGCGGTCGCGGCGGCACTGGCCGAGCGCGGCGCCCGACCGTGGCAGGTGGAGCTCACCGCGCCGGTGGTGCACGCCGCCCTGGCCGCCCGGTCCTGAGTCGATCCCACTCGCCGTCCACCGGTGGCCCTGGCCGGACTGGTTACTGGCCAGTAGCCCACTGGTAGCCTGACCGCGCCGTCCTGATCCCGTGCGTCGCTCCACCAGGGACGTCCGGCTCAGCCACCGGAGGTCCGCCGACTCGTCACTCCGGGCAGGGCTGCCCGGGGGAAGGCAGCCATGACACCTCCGTCCGCTCCTGCCGCCGCCACGGATGACACCGTCGCACCGCCTCCCGTTCCGGCCCGGACCCTGCACGACGTCGTCTTCGTCGAGGGCGTCCGTACGCCGTTCGGACGGGCCACCGAGCGGGGCCACTACGCCGGCACCCGGGCCGACGACCTGGTCGTCAAGGTGATCCGCGAGCTGCTGCGCCGACACCCCGAGCTGCCGCCGGCCCGGGTCGACGAGGTGGCCATCGCCGCTGCCACCCAGACCGGTGACCAGGGTCTGACCATCGGCCGGACCGCGGCGCTGCTGGCCGGGTTGCCCCGGTCGGTGCCCGGGTTCGCCATCGACCGGATGTGCGCCGGGGCGATGACCGCGGTCACCACGGTCGCCTCAGGCATCGCGGTCGGCGCCTACGACGTGGCCATCGCCGGCGGCGTCGAGCACATGGGTCACCACCCGATGGGGCAGGGCGCCGATCCGAACCCGCGGTTCGTGGCCGACCGGCTGGTCGACCCGGCTGCCCTGGTCATGGGCGCGACGGCAGAGAACCTGCACGACGCCGACCCGAGCCTGACCCGGGAGCGGGCCGACGCGTTCGCCGCGGCCAGCCAGGCCAAGTACGCCGACGCGCTGGCCGCGGGCAGGATCACGGCCGACCTGGTGCCGGTGGCCACCCGGACCGACCACGGCTGGGGACTGGCCACCACCGACGAGCCGGCCCGGCCGGGCACGACGGTGGAGGCGCTGGCCGGGCTGCGCACCCCGTTCCGTCCGCACGGACGGGTCACCGCCGGCAACGCCTCCGGGCTGACCGACGGCGCCACCGGCTGCCTCCTGGTCGCGGCCGACGTCGCGGCCGAGCTCGGTCTGCCGATGCGGATGCGGATGGTCGGCTTCGCGTTCGCCGGGGTGGCCCCCGAGGTGATGGGCACCGGCCCCATCCCGGCCACCGAGAAGGCTTTCGCCCGCACAGGTCTCACCATGGACGACATCGGCGCCATCGAGATCAACGAGGCCTTCGCGGTGCAGGTGCTGGCCTTCACGCAGCACTTCGGGCTGGCCGACGACGATCCGCGGGTCAACCCCTACGGCGGGGCGATCGCGGTCGGCCACCCGCTGGCCTCGTCCGGCGTGCGGCTGATGACCCAGTTGGCCCGGCAGTTCGAGGAGCGTCCGGACATCCGGTACGGGCTGACCACCATGTGCGTGGGCCTGGGCATGGGTGGCACCGTCATCTGGGAGAACCCGCACTGGACCGGCGCCTGAAGCAACCCGACCGGGACGGACATCCGGAGGGGCCTCGGGCCGGGTGTCACCTCGACACCCGGTGCGGCGTCAGGAGGGCATGGCACGACTGCTGTTCCATCTGCAGCACGTGGCGCCGTTCCCGGCGGTGGACCAGATCGGCATGGTGGTCTCCCTCGGCGGCACGGTCCTGCTGGCCACCGGCCTGCTGTGGCCGGACCCACACCGCAGAGCCGTCACATCCTCCCCCGACGCGCCGTCATCGGATCGGCGCGGACGACGCGACCCGCACGACTGACCAGGGAGTGACCAGCATGGACGCAGCAGCAGGGACCAGGATCGCGGTGGCCGGCGGCACCGGGCTGATCGGCGCGATGGTGGTGGACGCGGTGCGAGCGGCGGGCGCGCAGCCGGTCGTGCTGGCCCGCTCCAGGGGCGTCGACCTGAGCACCGGCAGTGGCCTGTCCGGTGCGCTGGACGGCGTCGACGCGGTCATCGACGTCACCAACATCACCACCATGAACCGCGACAAGGCCGTCGCGTTCTTCGAGGGCGTCACCCGCCGGCTGCAGCAGGAGGGCCACCGGGTCGGCGTCCGGCACCACGTGCTGCTCTCGATCGTCGGGGTGGACCGGGTGGGCCACGGCTACTACCAGGGCAAGGAGCACCAGGAGCAGGTGGCGCTGGCCGGGCCGGTGCCGACCTCGGTGCTGCGGGCCACCCAGTTCCACGAGTTCCCGGTGCAGATGCTGGAGCGGGTGAGCGGTCCGGTCGCCATCGCCCCGCGGATGCGCAGCCAGCCCATCGCCGCCCGCGAGGTGGCGGTCGCACTGGTCCATCTGGCGCTCGGCGCGCCGGTCGGCCGGGCACCCGACCTGGCCGGCCCCGAGGTGCTCGAGATGCCCGACCTGATGCGCCGAGTGGTGGCGGCACAGGGCGAGGAGGAGTCGCGCGAGCGAGGCACGGGGGAGCGCGGGCTCCGACCCATCCGGCGCCGGCGTCTCGTGCTCGCCGTCCGGTTGCCCGGCGCCGTGGGCCGGGCCATGGCCGGCGACGGCCAGCTGCCCACCGGGCCGGGACCGCGCGGCACCCAGACGTTCGACGAATGGCTGGTGAGCGCGGACGGTCGCGCCGTCCTGCGCCCCGGCCGGTGACCGATCGCTCCCGGGGCGATGGGGTGAACGACCGCTCGCTGATTGAATGACCGGAACTCGAGTCCCAGCCGTTCGGTCCGACCTCCCGGGAGTCATCACCCATGAGCACCTCTGACAGTTCGGTCAGCCCAGCGGTCAGCCCAGCCGACCCGCGTCTGGCGGCGTTGGCCGGCTCCCGTGAGGTCGTGACGAGCGCACACCTGCAGCTCGTCGACGTTCCCGGAGTGACCGGCCGGGTCGCGCTCATCACGCTGGACAACGGTCAGGACGAGCGTCGACCGAACAGCATGGGACCGGGGGGTCTGGCCGCCCTGGACGCCGCGCTGGACGAGGCGTTCGCCGCCGGACCCGCCGCCGTCGCCATCACCGGCAAGCCGTTCCAGTTCCTGGCCGGGGCCGATCTCAGCCTGATCGGCTCGATCGCCGACCGTGACACCGCGCTGGCCGTCGGCCGCGCCGGGCAGACCGTCTTCCGCCGGTTGCACGACTCCCCGGTGCCGACGTTCGCGTTCGTGAACGGGCTGGCCCTGGGCGGCGGGCTGGAGATCGCGCTGCACTGCCACTACCGCACGGTGGCCGCCAACGCCCCCGCCCTGGGCTTGCCGGAGGTGTTCCTGGGCATCCTGCCGGGCTGGGGCGGCACCCAGCTGCTGCCCCGGCTGATCGGGCCGGACGCCGCGATCACGGTCATCATCGAGCACTCCCTGGCCAACAACCGCACGCTCAAGGCCAAGGACGCCGGCGCGCTGGGCATCGCCGACGCCGTGCTGGACGCGGCCGACTTCCTGGAGCAGTCGCTGGCCTGGGCGGCCGGAGTGCTGGACGGCAGCGTCCCGGTGCCCCGGACCGAGTACGCCGGCGCCGACGACGCGGCCTGGGCGGCGGCGCTGGGCCGCGGTCGGGCCGTGGCCGACGCCCGCACCAAGGGCGCCACCCCGGCGCCGTACCGGGCGCTGGAGCTCATCGAGGCGTCCCGCACCCTGGACCTGGACGCCGGGCTGCACGCCGAGGCAGAGGCGCTGGCCGACCTGGTCATGTCCCCGACCTTCCGGGCCGGGTTGTACTCGTTCGACCTGACCCAGCGCCGGGCCCGCAAGCCCGCCGGCGCACCCGACCCGAGGGGCGCCCGCCCGATCACCAAGGTCGGCGTCGTCGGCGCCGGCCTGATGGCCGGGCAGATGGCCGTCCTGTTCGCGCAGCGCCTGCACGTTCCGGTGGTGATGACCGACGTCGACCAGGAACGGCTGGACCGGGGCGTGGGCGCCGTGCACGAACAGATCGCCCAGAACGCCGCCAAGGGCCGGATGTCACAGACCCAGGCACAGCGGGTCACCGCCCTGATCACCGGGTCGCTGGACCACCAGGCCTTCGCCGACGCCGACTTCGTCATCGAGGCGGTGTTCGAGCAGCTGCAGGCCAAGCAGCAGGTGCTCGCCACGCTCGAGCCGGTGGTCAGCCCGGACGCGGTGCTCGCCACCAACACCTCGTCGCTGTCGATCACTGCGATGGGTGAGGTGCTGCAGCACCCGGAGCGACTGGTCGGCTTCCACTTCTTCAACCCGATCGCGGCCATGCCGCTGGTCGAAGTGGTCCGGACCGGCACCACTTCGGACAGCACGGTCGCCACCGCATTGAGCCTGGCCAAAGAACTGCGCAAGGGGCCGGTCATCAGCGCCGATGCCTTCGGCTTCGTGGTGAATCGGCTGCTGCTGCTGATGATGGGCGAGGTGCTGGCCACCATCGACGAGGGCACCGACCCCGCGGTGGCCGACCGGGCGCTGCACCCGCTCGGCCTGCCCATGTCGCCGATCGAGCTGATCCAGCTGGTCGGGCCGGCGGTGGCCCTGCACGTGCAGGAGGTGCTGCACGGGGCGTGGCCGGACCGGTTCGGAGTGTCCGGGTTCCTGCGGCGGATCGTGGCCGGTGGTCACCGCACCCTGGTCGCCCCGGGCCCTGATGGCCGGCCGGTGCTGCTGCCGGAGATCGCCGCGCTCGTCGAGTCGGGCGACGCGCCGTCCACCGAGGAGCAGGTGCGCACCCGGACGCTCGAGGCGCTGGCCCGCGAGGCGCGGCTCATGCTCGACGAGCAGGTCGTGGCCGACGCCGCCGACATCGATCTCGGCCTGATCACCGGCGCCGGGTTCCCGGTCTGGCTGGGCGGCATCACGCCGTACCTGGACGCCCAGGGCGTCTCCGAGCGGGTCACCGGCCGGCGGTTCAACCCGCCGGGCGTGGCCAGCGTGCCGCAGGCCTGAGTGGGGCCTGGTGCCCCGAGCAGGGCACCGGAACCCAGGTCCCGGTCTCAGCTCCCGGCCTGGGCGCGCAGCCGGTCGTCCCGGAACTCGGGCACGTCGGCGGCCTGGTCGCGGAACCGCTGTTCCTCCAGCTCCCGCAGCTCGACCCGCCGGATCTTGCCCGAGATGGTCTTGGGCAGCGCCGCGAACTCCAGCCGGCGCACCCGCAGGAACGGGGCCAGGTGCTCCCGGGCATAGGCCAGGATCTGCTCCGCCGTCTCCTCGGTGGGCTCCCAGCCGGCGGTCAACACCACGAACGCCTTGGGCACGGCCATCCGCACCGGGTCCGGGGCCGGCACCACGGCGGCCTCGGCCACGGCCGGATGCTCCAGCAGCACGCTCTCCAGCTCGAACGGGCTGATCTTGTAGTCCGACGCCTTGAACACGTCGTCGGTGCGGCCGATGTAGGTGATCACCCCGTCGGCGTCCCGGGACGCGACATCGCCGGTGTGGTAATAGCCCCCGGCCATCGCGGCCTCGTTCAGCTCCGGATCGCCGGTGTACCCGACCATCAGGCCGACCGGCCGGGCCGAGAGGTCGAGGCAGATCTCACCCTCGTCGCCGAGCTCGCCGGTGACCGGATCGACCAGCACCGCCGGCACCCCGGGCAGCGGCCGCCCCATCGAGCCCGACTTCACCGGCTGGCCAGGGGTGTTCGCAATCTGCACCGACGTCTCGGTCTGCCCGAACCCGTCCCGGATGGTGAGCCCCCAGTGCTGCTGCACCTGGGCGATGACCTCGGGGTTGAGCGGCTCGCCCGCCGCGCACACCTCGCGGATCGAGCCGGCTCCGCCGGACAGGTCCGCCTGGATCAGCATCCGCCAGACCGTCGGCGGCGCACAGAACGTCGTGACGCCGTCGGCCCGGATCCGGTCCAGCAGGGCCGGCGCGTCGAACCGGGCGTAGTTGTACACGTAGATCGTCGCCTGCGCGATCCACGGGGCGAAGAAGCAGCTCCAGGCGTGCTTGGCCCAGCCCGGTGAGGAGATGTTCAGGTGCACGTCACCCGGCTGCAGTCCCAGCCAGTACATGGTCGACAGGTGACCGACCGGGTAGCTGGTCTGGTTGTGCTCCACCAGCTTCGGCTTGTTGGTGGTGCCCGAGGTGAAGTAGACCAGCAGCGGATCATCGACGTCGGTGACGGCGGACCGGATCGTGCCCGGCTGGGTGTCCACCTCGGCGTAGGACACCCACCCGGGGCGCGGCGCCCCACCCACGGTGACCCGCAGGTAGTCGCCGGGGATGTCGTCGAACCGCCAGGCGTCGGCCTCGTTCACCACCACCCCGGCGAACCGCGCCCGTTCCAACCGGTCGGCCAGATCGGCCGGGCCGAGGGTGGTCGCGGTGGGCATGATGACCGCACCGAGCTTGGCGATGGCCAGCATGCTCTCCCACAGCTCGACCTGGTTGCCGAGCATCAGCAGCACCCGGTCGCCCGTGCCGATCCCGCGCGCCTCGAGCAGATCGGCGACCTGGTCGGAACGGCGGGCCATCTCGTCGAACGAGTACGACGCCGCCCGTCCGTCCTCCTCGACGATCCACAGCGCCGCGGCGTCGTTGCCGCGCGCATTCGCGTCGAACCAGTCGACCGCCCAGTTGAAGCGGCCGGTGAACCGCGGCCAACGGAACTGCTCCACGGCGGAAGCATGATCGGACCGCAACTGCAGCAACAGATCTCGGGCCCGCCGGTACTGGTCGGTCGCGCTCTCGTCGGACACTGGTCTCCTCCTGGACGGCTCGGGACGGGCACACCGCACGACGGGGACCACGGGCGGGGGGGGGCCCGGGCCCCCCCGCGGCGCCCCCCCCCCCCCCCCGCCCCCCCCCCCCCCCCCCCCCCCGGACCCACCACCGGGAGCGCCGCTCAGCCGGTCGCGGCCAGGTACTCGATCGGCTCGCCGACCGGCATCTCGTGCACGGCCGGGAGCACCTCGCGGGCGAACAGCTCGGTGCTGGCCTCGGCCACGTCCTGCGGCATGTTGCCGTACCGCATGACCATCATGAACTCGTCCGGATGGAACTGCTCCGCGATGGTGCGCAGCTTGGCCACGCACTGGTCGGGCGTGCCCCACACGTGGTTGGCCAGGTAGCTCTCCCCCATCGCCTTGGACATGACCTCCTTGGAGGCGACCGTCCGGGCCACCGACGCGTAGTGCTCGTAGCCCTTGGTGGTGGCGAAGTGGTCGCTGTACGTCTCGTAGTTGCGGGTGGCGCTGTCGGCGTACTCCGGGATGAAGCGAGATGCGTTCTCCCGCGCCTGTTCCTCGGTCTCCCCCACGTACACGCACATGTGGATCTTCGGGTTCACCGCCGGTAGGCCCACCTCGGCCCGGGCCCGGGCGAACTCGGCCAGGTCGTCGTGGTACTGGTCCCACGGCTTCTGCGGGATGACCAGCGGCCGCAGCCCGAGCCGGGCGCCGACCGGCGCCGAGGTCGGCGAGCCCCAGGAGAAGCACAGGTTGTCGATCAGCGTCTGCGGATCGAGCGGCCGCGGCCGCAGCGTGACGTCCTGGAAATGGTGGATCTCGCCGTCGTAGGAGAACCGCTCCTGGGTGAGCGCCAGTTTGATGATCTCCACGCCCTCGGCGAAACGCTGCTTCGACTCGTTCATGTCGAACCCGAGCTGGCCGAATTCCCGGCGAGCCGCGCCCCGGCCGAATCCGATGAACGGCTGCCGGCCGCGGAGCACGTACTGCAGCATCGAGATGTCCTCGGCGATCCGCACCGGGTGGTGCCAGGGCACGACCGTGACCATCGTCCCGAGGTCGACCCGGCTGGTCGCTCCGGCCAGGTAGGTGAGCAGCTGGATCGGGTTGGTGACCATCGTGTACGGACTGACGTGGTGCTCGACGGTCCAGATCGAGTCGTAGCCGAGATCCTCGAGCTTGAGGGCGGAGTCGAGCTCCTCGGTGAACCGCTTGCGGTCCAGCTCCGGATCGATCGGCGGGGCGTCCTCGCCCTTCTCGGCGGCTTCGTAGCGGTCCCAGTCCTGATAGCCCTGGATGAACAGCGTGATGCCACAGCGCATGCGAGCCTCCCGGCAGGCCGACCGACCCGGCCCCGTTGCCGAGTGGTGATGGTCACAGTAGGATCTCGGCGAGACTCGGGTCAAGTCAATGGACTGGCGCATTTCCGCGCCGGATCGTCGCCACTGGACCGATTCCGCAGGAATTGCAGCCGCAGTTCTGCCCGCTCTCCCTTCAACGACGACTGGAGACGAACATGTCCGCTGGCACGACCGGTCAGGCGACCGCCGCACCGACCGGGACGACGGGAGCCGAGCCCACGATCGAGGGCTTCACCGCGCCCGGGTTCGAGGCGGTGCGCGCCGCCTTCGAGGAGAACTTCGCCTCGCGCGGGGAGGTCGGCGCCTCCGTCGGGGTGGTGGTGGACGGCCGCACCGTGGTCGACCTGTGGGGCGGCGTGGCCGACCCGGCCACCGGCCGGGCCTGGCAGCGGGACACGACCACGCTGGTGTACTCGGTGACCAAGGGCATCAGCTCGGTCCTGCTGCACGTGCTGGCCCAGCGCGGCACCCTGGACCTGGACGCCCCCGTCGCCGAGTACTGGCCGGAGTTCGCGCAGCAGGGCAAGGGCCGGGTGACGGTGCGTCAGCTCGTCTCCCACCAGGTCGGGCTGCCCGCGGTGGACACCCGGCTCAGCCTCGAGCAGTTGCTCGACGGGCACTCGGTGGCCGAGGCGCTCGCCGCCCAGCCGCCGCTCTGGGAGCCCGGCACGGCGCACGGCTACCACGCGCTGACGTTCGGCTGGCTGGTCGCCGAGCTGGTGCGCCGGGCCACCGGGCGGGAGTTCGGCGAGCTGGTCCAGGAGCTGCTGGCCGAGCCGCTGGGCCTGACGCTGTGGGTGGGACTGCCGTCGGACGCCGGCGCCGACGTCGCCACCCTGGTCGACGGGGTCCCGGACCCAGCCCTGTTCGCGGCCATGGATCCCGCGGCCCAGGAGGCGATGCTGAAGTTCCGGGAGATCATCGCCGACCCGGAGTCGCTGTTCGCCCGGGTGCTGTCGACGAACGGGGCGCTGCCCACACCGGACGCCGCCGCCTGGAACGACCCTCGGGTGCGGGCCACGGCGCTGCCGGCTGCGAGCGGCATCACCAACGGCCGGTCGCTGGCCCGGTTGTACGGCGCCTGCGTCGCCGAGGTGGACGGGATCCGGCTGCTCGACCCGGACGTGGTGGACCGGGCGCGCACCGAGCTGGTGTTCGGGGCGGATCAGGTGCTGATGAGCCCCACCCGGTTCGGGACCGGCTTCATGCTGCACCACGACGGGATGGCGATGCTCAGCGACGCCTCGTTCGGGCACACCGGGGCCGGTGGGGCGCTGGCCTTCGCCGACGTCGACGCCAGGGTGGGCTTCGGGTACGCGCAGAACCTGCTCGGCGCCAACCCGGTCGAACTGCGCAGCGCGGCCCTGGTCGCCGCGGTGCGGGACAGCCTGGGCTGAGCGTCCTGGACGGGAGTCAGTCCGTCGGCCCGGCGCCGCTGCGGGCGCCGGGCCGACCACCCGGCCGTGCCTATGCTGCTGGGGTGACGCAGCCCACCCGGTCGGCCCGGAGCGCGGTGCGCCCCTCGATCCGGGAGGCGCAGAAGGAGGCGACCGCCCGGTTGCTGCTGGACAGCGCCGCGGAGCTGTTCCTGGAGCACGGGTACGGCCACACCACGATCGAGCAGATCGCCACCAACGCCGGCGCCAGCCGGGCCACCTTCTACCTGCACTTCGAGAAGAAGGCGGACACCGCCGTCGCGCTCATCAGCGATCAGATCGTGGCCGAGACGACCGAGTTCTACCGGCGTCTCGATGCGATGTGGCCGCCGACCCAACCGCGGCTGCGGGACTGGCTGGACGACGCCCTGACCTTCTACGAGCGTCACCGCGAGGTGCTGGAGGTGTGGCGGCAGGCGCTGGCCAGCGAACCCAGCCTGGCCCGGTTCCAGGCGGTGCAGAACGAGCAGTTCGCCGAGGTGATGGTCGCGTACCTGGGTGGCTGGGACGAGGCCGGGCAGCACGAGGCCCGACTGCGGCTGTCGGTGCTCATCGTCGAACTGACCGACATCGCCATGGGCTGGCTGAACGGCGTCTGGCCGGTCGACCGGGTCACCATCACCGGCATCCTGCTCGACCTGTGGACGGCCGGGCTGCGGCTCGGCCGTGACCCCGACCGGCCCTGACCGACCCCGACCGACCCCGACCGACTCAGCCCAGCAGCGCACCGGCCGTTGATCCGGCGGCCGCTCCCGGGTCCGGTGCCGCCCCCTCGGCCCGCCGCGGCGGCTCTGGCGGCAGGGTCACCGTCACCGTCAGCCCCCCGCCGGGCGTCGCCGCCGCCACGACCGTGCCGCCGTGCGCACCCACCACCGCCTGCACGATGGACAGACCCAGACCGCTGCCACCGTGCCCGGTCCGGGCCCGGCCACCCTGCCGGAACGGCTCGAACAGCTGCGTCACCGTCTCCGGCGGAACCTCGGGTCCGGAGGACGCGACCACCAGTTCCGCACCGACCGATGACCCGTTCGTCCCACTGGCCGTCCCACTGGCCGTCGCACTGGCCGTCCCACTGGCCGGCCCGGCACCTCGACCGGTCACGACCCGCAGCCAGCCGCCGGGAACGTTGTGCCGGACGGCGTTCTCGACCAGGTTGCCGACCAGTCGCTGCAGCAGCTCGGGATCACCGGACACCGCCGCCGGGTCCAGCTGCAGTTCGACCTGCACGTCCCGATCGCGGATCTCGCCGTCCACCGCACGCACCGCGGCCGGGACCAGCAGGGCCAGGTCGGCGTCCGCGACGCGGCGCAGCCCCCGGGCCTGGGTCCGGGCGAGCAGCAGCAGCGACGACAGCAGTCGGTCGGCGCTGTCGGTGGCTTCCCGCACCACCTCGGCCATCTCGCGCAGCACGGTGGCATCGGCGCCGGGATCGGCCAGCGTCACGTCGATCTCGGTGCGGATCACGGCCAGCGGGGTGCGCAGCTCGTGCGAGGCGTTGGCCACGAAGCGGCGCTCGGCCTCGAACGCCGCCTGCAGCCGGTCCAGCATCTCGTCGAAGGTGTCGGCCAGTACGGCCACCTCGTCCCGCGGCCCGGCCAGGCGGATGCGCCGGTCGAGCGAGGACTCGGACAGCTCCTGGGACGTGCGGGTCAGCTCCGACAGCGGCCGCAGCGCCCGGCCGATGAGCACCCAGGCCATCACCGCGCCCACCACGACCAAGGCCGGGAACGCGATCGAGCCGACCAGCAGCAGGCTGCGGCGACCCTCGTCGACCAGCATGGCGGCGGCCTGGGTCGACTCGACGACCTGGCCCTCGACCTGGACCAGGGTGCCCGGCGGGAACTGCGGCAGCGCCGCCACCACCTGGCCGACCAGCAGGTAGGCCAGCGCCAGCAGCAGCGCCCCGATCAGGGCCAGCAGCGCCGTGCTCAGCCCGGTGAGCCGGGCTCGCAGCGAGGGCCCGGACGGCCCCACCGCGTGCACCACCGCCCGCAGCGGGCGGTCCCACCACCGGGCCGGACGGAACCCGATGACGGCCACCGGCTCCCGCTCAGCCGCGGTCGTCACCGGTTCCCGCCGCGGCAGGCTCGTCGTCTCCAGCGGCCGCATCACCGGCGGGATCGGGGGCGGTGAGTCTGATCCGGTACCCGGCGCCCACGACGGTGTCGATGACGCCCGGGTCGCCGAGCTTGCGCCGCAGCGTCATCACGGTGACCCGCACGGTGGTGGTGAACGGATCGGCGTTCTCGTCCCAGACCCGTTCCAGCAGTTCCTCGCTCGAGACGACCGAGCCGCCGGCGGCCAGCAGCACCTCGAGCACCCCGAACTCCTTGCGGGTCAGCTCGACCGACCGTCCGGCCCGGGCCACCGACCGCTTGGCCGAGTCGACCTCCAGGTCCCCGGCCCGCAGGACGGGCGGCACGGCCGGAGTCGCCCGACGCCCGAGCGCGCGGACCCGGGCCACCAGCTCGGGGAACGCGAACGGCTTGGTCAGGTAGTCGTCGGCACCCAGGGCCAGGCCGTCGACCCGTTCCTCGACCCCGGCCGAGGCGGTGAGCATGAGCACCCGGGTGACCCCGCCCGCGGCGACCAGCTCGGCCAGCACCTCGTCGCCGTGCATGCCCGGCAGGTCCCGGTCCAGCACCACGACGTCGTACCGGGTGTGCGTCGTCTTCTCGTGCCCGGTCGTGCCGTCGTAGGCGACGTCGACGGCCATGCCCTCGGCCCGCAACCCGCGGGCGATGGCGTCCGCCAGCCGCTGCGCGTCCTCCACCACCAGTACCCGCACCGCTCGACCTCCCGCCCGGACCGCACCGACCGGGCGTTCGCCCGACCGTTCCCCTACGCCCCGTGTTCGTGTGGTCACGATATCTCGGGTCCACGGCGCGCCGTCGACCCGGACGAGCGGGTCGGCCACCGGAACGGTGGGCGGCGACGGCACGGTGATCAACCGGCGATCAGCACGTGATCACCGCCGGCACATCACCCGGCGTCGGCCGCCACCCGCTTGGCGGTCCCGCCGGTGGACTCGGTGAGCCCGGCGATCTGCTCGGTGATGCCACGCGCGATCGCCTGGGCCGACAGCCCCAGGTCCCGCAGCAGCTCTGCCCGCGGCGCCGGCTCCAGGAACTGTTGCGGCAACCCGAGGATCCGCACCGGGACACCGGTCCCGGCCAGCGCGTCGGCCACCGCGGCGCCCACGCCGCCGGACCGACCGCCGTCCTCCAGGGTGACCACCAGCCGGTGCCCGCGGGCCAGCTCGACCAGCGCGGCCGGCACCGGCAGCACCCAGCGCGGATCGACCGCCCGGACGCTGATGCCCTGGGCTGCCAGCCGTTCCGCGACCTCGACCGCGGTGGCGCCGAACGCGCCCACCGCGACCAGCAGCACCTCGGCCGCCCGGTCGGGGCCGGGCTCGGCCAGCACGTCGATCGCGCCGAACGGGCCGAGCTCCCCATCCGCGGCGGCGCCGGCGGGGGCGGTCTCGGCGCCGGTCTCGGCGTCGAACCCAGCGTCGATCCCGGTCGGCGGGATGCGGCGGACCGCCAGCACCGGAGCGGGCACGGCCCCCTTGGGGAACCGCAGCAGGGTCGGACCGTCCTGCACGGCGACCGCCTCGTCCAGCTCGGCGGCCAGGCTGACCGCGTCGCGGGGAGCGGCGACGCGCAGGCCGGGCACCATCGCGGCCAGCGACAGGTCCCACATGCCGTGGTGGCTGGGGCCGTCCTCGCCGGTCACCCCGGCCCGGTCCAGCACCACGGTCACCGGCAGCCGGTGCATGGCCGCGTCCAGCAACAACTGGTCGAAGGCCCGGTTCAGGAAGGTGGCGTACACCGCCACGACCGGATGCATGCCGCCCAGCGCCAGGCCGGCGGCCGAGGCCACGGCGTGCTGCTCGGCGATGCCGACGTCGAACAGCCGATCACCGAAGGCGCGGCCGAACGGTTGCAGCCCGGTCGGGCCGGCCATGGCCGCGGTGATGGCCACCACGTCCGGGCGCACCGTGCCGATCCGGACCAGCTCCCGGCCGAAGACCTGCGTCCAGGTGGTGCTGGCCGCGGCCACCGGCTGCCCGGTCGCCGGGTCGAAAGCCGGCGGCGAGTGCATCAGCTCGGCGTCGTCCTGCTCGGCCGGGGCGTACCCGCGGCCCTTGTCGGTGAGCACGTGCACCAGCACCGGCCCCCGGAAACCCCTGGCCTGGCTCAGCGCCAGTTCCAGGCCGGCGATGTCGTGCCCGTCGATCGGCCCGACGTACTTCAGGCCCAGGTCGGAGAACATCGCCGGCGGCAGCAGCCAGTCCTTGACCGCCGTCTTGGCCGCGTGCAGCCCGGAGTACAGCGGCGGGCCCACCACCGGGGTGCGCTCCACCGTGGCCTTGACCTGGGCGAGCATCTGCTCGTACCCGGGCCGCAGCCGCAGCGCGGCCATCTTCTGCGCCATCCCGCCGATGGTCGGTGCGTAGGAACGGCCGTTGTCGTTGAGCACCACCACCACCGGCCGGTCCTTGGCCGCGGCGATGTTGTTCAGCGCCTCCCAGGCCATCCCGCCGGTGAGCGCGCCGTCGCCGATCACCGCCACCACGGTGCGGTCGTGCTCGCCGCGCAGCGCGAAGGCCTTGGCCATGCCGTCGGCGTAGGACAGCGAGGTGGAGGCGTGCGAGTTCTCGATCCAGTCGTGCGGGGACTCCGCCCGGTTCGGGTACCCGGACAGGCCACCGCGGGTGCGCAGCCGGTCGAAGTCACCGGCCCGCCCGGTGACGATCTTGTGCACGTAGGCCTGGTGACCGGTGTCGAACAGCACCGGGTCCGACGGTGAGTCGAACACCCGGTGCAGGGCCAGGGTGAGCTCGACGACGCCCAGGTTCGGCCCGAGGTGACCACCCCGACGAGAGACCTGCTGCACCAGGAAGTCACGGATCTCTCCGGCCAGCGCGTCCAACTCGTCCGGGCCCAGGGCCCGCAGATCGGCCGGCGTCGCGATGCGGCTCAGGACCGTCCCGGCCGGGACGACTTCGGACCGCTGCACCAGAGCCTCCTGTGGCGGCGTGTTCGGCGTCCGGGGTCCCCGCGCCGCCCGGGGTCCGGTGCGGGCCGCGGCGCTCCGCGACGCACCCGTCCGCAGGGACGGGCGCACTTCGCGCGGGGCCGGCAGCCCGGATCCGACGGTACCCGGTGGAGCCGGGCCGAACCCGCGCAGCGGCGCCGACGCACCCGGTGGGGCGCGACCGTCACCGCCGGTCGCGGACAGGACGTCGACCCGCCACGGCCCGTTGCCGGACGCAGGTCCTAGAGTGCAGCCCGATGAATCCCCTGCGCCGGTCCGGCCCCGCCCCGCTGGTCATCGCCCACCGTGGCGCGTCCGCGGCCGCCCCGGAGAACACCATGCCGGCGTTCGCGGCCGCGTGGGCGGCCGGTGCGGGCTGGGTGGAGACCGACGTGCAGCCGACGCTGGACGGCGTCCCGGTGCTGCTGCACGACCCGGACCTGGACCGGACCACCGACGGCCGCGGACCGGTCCGCGGGCGGTCGGCCCGCGAGGTGGCCGCCCTGGACGCCGGACGCTGGTTCCCGGACGGTGCGTTCACCGGCACCGGGGTCCCGCCGCTGTCCGCCCTGCTGGCCGAGCTGTCCCCGACCCGGCGACTGCTGCTGGAGATCAAGGGCGAGCACACCCGCCAGCAGGTGCGGACCGTCCTGCGCGCGTGCCGGGACTCCGGGCAGGACCACCGCGTGCTGGTGCAGTCCTTCGAGGTGGCCGCGCTCGGCCACGTCCGCGACCTGGATCCCCACCGCCCGCTCGGGCTACTGGTCGAGGAGCTGGACGACGACCCCGTCGCCGCCTGCGCCCGGGTCGGGGCGTGCGCGTACAACCCCGACCACCGGGCGCTGCTGGACGGGCTGACCCGCCGACCGGACCTTCTCGACGAGCTGCACCGGGCCGACGTGGCGGTGGCGGTGTGGACGGCCGACGACCCGGCGGACTGGGCCGCGCTCACCGACGCCGGTGTCGACGCGATCATCACCAACCGGCCGGCGGAGCTGCTCGGCTGGCTGGCCGACCGGGGTTGACCGACCGGGCCGGCGGGTGAGGCGCGCGGACCCGGCCGGCCAGCGTCGGCCGGATCAGCCGTTGGGCAGGATGACGGCCCGGCCGCGGATCTTGCCGGCGTGCAGCCGCTCGTACGCCTCCGGTCCCTCTTCCAGCGAGAAGGTCTCGGTCTCCACGCCGATCTGACCGCGCCGAGCCAGCTCGAGCACCTCCATCAGCTCCAGCCGCGAGCCCCAGTAGGGCACCCGCACGGCGGCGTCGTAGGCGATGGCGGCGAAGCCGACCGGCAGCTTGCCACCGCCGATGCCGACGATGGAGACGTCGCCCTCGGTGCCCACCATCCGGCCGGCCAGCTCGACGGTCGGCTGGATGCCGACGAAGTCGAAGACCGCGTCGGCGCCCCGGCCGCCGGTGATCTCGTGCACCGCGGCGGGCGCGTCGCCGTTCGACAGCAGGGCGTGGTCGGCGCCGACGTGGCGGGCGAGCTCCAGCTTGTCGTCGGCGACGTCGAGCGCGATGACCTGCGCCCCGCTGATCGCCTTGAGGATCTGGATGCCGACGTGGCCCAGGCCACCGGTGCCGATGCACACCGCGGTGCTGCCCGCGCCCAGCTTCGGCAGCGAGATCTTGATCGCGTGGTACGGCGTCAGGCCGGCATCGGTGAGCGAGACGTTCTTGACCGGGTCCAGGTCGCCCAGCGGCACCAGGTGCCTGGGGCTGTCGACGATCATGTACTCGGCCATCGATCCGGGCGAGCCCAGGCCGGGCGGCCGGATTCCCTGGACGGCGGCGTTCTGGCAGTAGTTCTCCTTGCCCTGCGCGCACAGCCGGCAGGTGCCACAGCCCCACGGCCCGTACACCGCCACCGCATCGCCGATCTCGAACCCGGTGGCGCCGTCACCGAGCGCGGCCACCACGCCGACGCCCTCGTGGCCCAGGGTGAGCGGCAGCCCCATGGTGTAGTGCTCGGCCGACAGGCCCATCACGTACTCGTCCGAGTGGCACACCCCGGCCGCGGTGACCTGGAGCAACACCTGCCCGGGACCGGGATCGGGATCGGGCACCTCCATGACCCGCGGGGCTTCGCCGATGGTGGTGTACTGCAGCGCTCTCACGGGCGTCCTCCACATCCTGGTCGGACGGTCACTGTGGCATGCGGTGACCGGTGACCCGAGCGTAGGGGCGATCACCACGCACGGCCGCGTCGGGCATTCCGCCCGACACGGCTGGATCCGCTCCCGAACAGATTCTTCATCGATCACCGGTGTGATCGATCATTCGCCGACAACTAGGCAGAACGTCCCTCGACGTGTGCTCCTGACACAGCAATCGCGCACTCGGGGACCGACGTCCGGCCCCGCCGCCCGTTCCGGCCCCGCCGGAACGCGCCTCATCCGCGATCCTCCGCGCCAGACACCACCTTCAACTCGCTCACAGACTTCCGCCCGCCGGCACTCGAGACGAGTGGCCCGCGGCCGCATCCCTGCCGTCGACCGACGCAGGACCAGTCCTGAAGAAGGATCCACATGATCATGCAGGCCCAGCCTCAGCAGCTCCTCTACGCCGGCACCGTGATCGGCAGTGACGGCGAGACCGTCGGCGCGATCGGTCAGGTCTACTTGGACGACCGCACCGGCGATGTCAGCTGGGTGACGGTGAAGACCGGCTGGTTCGGCAGCAAGGAGTCCTTCGTGCCGACCGACGAGGCCACGGTCTCCGGCGACAGCGTCACCGTGCCCTACGACAAGGCCACCATCAAGGACGCCCCCCACTCCTCGGACGCCGGCGAGACGCTGAGCCCCGGGCAGGAGAACGACCTGTACACCCACTACCGCGTCGGCACCGGCCATCTCGCGTCCGATACCGAGCACGCCGTCTCCGACCACGCCGCGACCACTGCGGTCGCCGGGACCACGGCCGCCGATGCCGGCGACGTGCTGACCCGGTCCGAGGAGCGGCTGTGTGTCGGTACCCCCACCCAGGAGGCCGGCCGTGCCCGGCTGCGCAAGTTCGTGGTCACCGAGCAGGAGACCGTCACCGTGCCGGTGAGCCACGAAGAGGTCCGCGTCATCCGCGAGACGCTGGCGCCGGGCGATGCCGTCGACGGTTCCACCATCGGTGAGGCCAGCGTCGAGGTCACCCTGCACGAGGGCCGCGTCGTGGTCGACAAGGACGTCGTCGCGGTCGAGAAGGTCCTTCTGGACACCGAGACCGTCACCGAGCAGCAGCGGGTCACCGAGCAGGTCCGCAAGGAGCAGATCGACACCGGCGAGGTCGTCACGGCCGCGCCGGTCGCCTCCGAGGGACGCACGCAGCGCTGACCGCGATCCCGGTCCCCTCGCGCCGACATCGATCACCCCGGCGCGCAACCCATCTCGCTCCACGAGTGTTCGATGTCCAGTGTCGATGACACCAGCACCACCACCGACGGGTCGCGCCCGTACTCGCACACCGCCGCCGATCTCGGCGTGGACCGAGCCTCGGTGCAGGCCCGCGAGACCGAGAAGTACGGCGGCGTGAAGATCGGGTCGGCCTTCTTCGGCTTCATGTCCGCCGTCGGCATCGCCGCATTGCTGACCTCGTTGCTGACCGAGACCGGCGTGCCCCTCGGACTGGCCAACGACACCACGATGGCCGACATCAACGACCAGGCCGCCGCGGCGACGGGGACGGCCAAGACGATCGGGCTCATCGGCGCCATCGCGCTACTGGTCGTCGTCGCCCTGGCCTGGTTCTGCGTCGGCTACGTCACCGGCCGGATGGCCCGGTTCAACGGCACCAAGCAGGGTCTGGCCGTCTGGCTGTGGAGCGTCGTCTTCGCCGTCGTCGTCGCCGTGCTGGTGCTGCTGTTCGGCAGTAAGTTCAACGTGCTGTCCAACCTGAACCTGCCGCGGATCCCGATCGACGAGGGCAGACTGACCACGGCCGGCCTCATCGCCATCGCCGCGGTCATCCTGGTCAGCCTGGGCGCCGCACTGCTCGGCGGCAAGGTGGGCATGGCCTACCACCGTCGGGTCGACAAGGCCGGGCTCTCCGCCTGAGCCGGCGTCGGGCCTGACCGCCCGACGCGCACACGCACCAACGACAGCGGCGCCGTCGAGGACCTCCTCGACGGCGCCGCTGTTCGTCGACCCACCGGTCCCTGCCCGTGTTCCCGGCCGGGAGCCTGTCGGTCAGGCGGTCAAAGGGTGTCACCGCCGCAACGACCGCCGTCGCACGGCACGATGGCGGCGGTCGCGACGAACAGCACGACACCGATGACGCCGATCCAGAGCACGCTCATGATGGCGAACCCCACGATGGCCACGATCAGCCACAGGACCAGCAGCACGATGGACAGCACCAACAGTGCCGAACCCTTCTCTGATCGGTGAGCGGGCCGGACGAGCCGGCCGTCCCCGACGCCACGCGGCGCCACGACGGATCGTCGCCGAAGCGGCCCGGTGCGCGTCGGGCCGGGTTCGAAAACGTCAAGGACTCGGATCATGCCGGGTCAGCGCAGCGACGCGACGACAGGGCACTGGAACGGATCCCGCCCGGCCAGACCGACGCGATTGAGGTACCCGGCCACGGTCGCCCACGCCCGGGTGATCGTCATTTTCTGGTACGGGATCTCGCGGGCCGCGCAGAAGCGCTGCACGATCGGCCGCACGCGGTGCAGGTTGGGCCGGGGCATGTTGGGGAACAGGTGATGCTCGATCTGGTAGTTGAGGCCGCCCATCGCCAGGCTGGCCACGCCACCGCCAGAGATGTTGCGCGACAACAGAACTTGGCGGCGGAGGAAGTCGATGCGGGAATCCGCGGGCACCACCGGCATGCCGATGTGGCTGGCCGCGAACGCCGATCCCAGGTACAGGCCCGAGATCGCCAGCTGCACGCCCAGGAAGGCCGCGGCCATGCCCACGGGCAGGACGACGAAGACGGCGGCCGGGTAGCCGACGAGCCGGGCGGACAACAGCGCGGTCTCGGCCTTGCGGCGCCTCAGATCTCGACGGGTGAGCAGGGCGATGACGCTCTGCGCGTGCAGGTTCAGCATCTCGACGACCAACAGCGGGAAGAACCACCAGCCCTGGTGCTCATGCAGGAACACTGCGAGACGCGACCGGGGCGGGGTCTCGGCAGGGTAGAAGTGCACCACGCTGGGCGAGATGTCGCTGTCCTTCCCGATGTGGTTCGGTGCAGCGTGATGCTTGGAGTGCTTGTTGTTCCACCACGAGAGGCTGACGCCACCGATGCCGGTGCCCATCACCAGGGCGGCGAGGTCGTTGGCATTCCTGGACCGGAAGATCTGCTGGTGCGCGGCGTCGTGGGACAGGAAGACGATCTGGGTGAGCACGACGGCCAGTCCGGCAGCCACGCCCAGCTGCGCCCAGTGATGGCCCAGCAGGAAGAAGCCGACCCAGGTGGCGGCGAGCCCCAGCAGCAGGACCGATCCCTTGATCCAGTAGTACCGCAGCCGACGTCCCAGGAGGCCGTGCTCCTGCACGGTCCTGAGCAGCTGGGCATAGTCGCTGGTCGTCCGGTCCCGGGGTCGGGTGGGACTCGGATCGGCGATGACACTCGTCGACACAGGGAAGCCCTTCGAGGATGGAGGTGCGCGAGAGTCGGCAGCCGGCCACGGAGCGGGCCCCGCGTCGAGCGGGACCTGCCGTCGTTGACGGTGACGATCCCCGCAGCAGACCGGGGGCCGGGAGCTGCGGGCAGGACGGACGGAGCCGCTGAATCGCACCGGTGAGTGGCAGCGTTCGACAGGACGCGAGGAGGGATCCCGGGTTCGCGGTTGGATCACGGCACCGCAGCCGCGAGGCAGCGGCGCCGGCCCCGGGTCGGCTGTGGCACCAGCGCTTCCGAGTCTACGTGCTCCGCGGACCGGCAGGCCCGCGGCGGCATCCGGAGGGGTCGGAGCGATCACGGACGCTGCTCGGGAGGATCCGAACGCCGTCGAGGACCCTACGAGCCGCTCGGTGCCGGTCCCCGCCGGCCTCGGCCGACCGCCGGTCCAGGTCGGCGCGCGCCGCGTCCGGGTCGAGTCCGCGATCGATCAGCACTCCCAGCGCCTGGTCGATCTCACCCACCGCGTCCAGGCCGGCGAGGTCGGTGCCGATGCACGCCCGCACCGGAGGCAGCTGGCGGACGACGGCCCCGTCCTCGTCGCCGGTGATCCGGCGGACGTCGGCCGCCCACGCGTCGAGCGCACCGATCGCGCCGGCCGACAGCTCCAGGACAGCTCCGGTGCAGCCTGGCGGTCCCGGCGGCAGCTGGAGCTGGATCTGCACCGTGACGACGACCGGGGTGTCCGAAACCGCGGCGGTCAGGACGATCGGCTGCGTGGCAGTCAGGACGGTGACCCGGACGGCAACGAACGATGGGATGCCGACCCGGAGGTCGTCGAGCAGGACGGCGAGGATGGCCGATAGATCAGTGCCCGGCCGGTCGAGCGCGGCGGTCAGCGCGGCCAAGTGGGCGGAAGTACGACTCGGACGGTCGATGAAGTGCCTCGCGGAGCTTCCCGAGTGCCCTGATCGATCGATCCGACGTCCGGCGCCGGCGGTCGCGGCACCCGATGCCCGGCGCAGCGTGCGACCACCTGCGGGATGGCGCTGACGGGCGTTCCCGACGCTACCCGTCCGACACCGCGGAGGTGCCGCGGTCCCGCTGGCGCCGGCTTGATGTCGCCGTCAGCCCGGCAGTCGACCGGTGGCCACCACCTGGTCGGCGACGTCACGGAGCTTGCGATTGCCGTGCTGACTGGCCGTGCGCAGCAGCCCGAAGGCCTGATCGGACGTGAGATCCCGCCGGGCCATCAGGATGCCGATCGCCGCGCCGATCCGGCGATTGCTCTGCAGCGCCAGACCCAGGTCGTCGATCGTGGCCCGCTGCCGCGCGATGACCTGGACGGACAACGCGTCACGGACGACCTGCCCCGCGTGTTGCAGCACGATCCGGATGACGGCGAGCTGATCGGCGGTCGGGGGCATCGGGTCGGACCAGGCGCACCGCACCGACGCGACCAGCGTCGCGACGAGTTCGCCGCACGGAGCCAACGCCAGTTCCGCGCTGCACGAGTACCGACCGGGCTCGCCCGTCACGGAGACCTCGACCGAGGTGAGCCGTTCGGCGGGATGCGCCCCCGGGCCGGACCGCAGCCCGACCTCGACCGACTCGCACACCAACGCGACCAGGATGGTCCGGACACGGGCGAACACATCGACCGGATCGGTCTTCCCCGGGTCGGCCGGGACCGTGGCCAGTGACTCGTCGAGCGCCACCGGGACGATCGGCCCGGCCGGAGGGTGCAGAAATTCGGTGGTCATCGGCTCGGCCCAGATGTCGAGCACCTCAGGAAATGCCCGGGCGGCGGGTGACGGGATCAGTCGACGACGTCGCGGCGATGACGGCGACGCCGGCCCCGGGCGGGCTGGGTTCCAGCGTGCCGACCGTATGGCAGCCCGCCGGCGCGATCAAGTCCTCCGGCTCGGACGGGCGGCACCGCCGGGCGACCTCATCGGTCGCCGTGGGCGCGGGATGCCCGGCGCACCGCCTCGTCGACGATCCGGCCGGCCACGTCGACCAGCTTGACGTGCTCCGCCTGACTGATCCGGCGGAGCCGTTCGAACGCCTCCTGCGGGCCGCACCCGGTGCGGCTGCGCAGAATGCCGATGGCCTGGTCGATGACGGCGCGACTGGCCAGGGCCGCCTGCAGCCGATCGGCGAGCCGCTGGACCTGAGCCAGGATCTGGGCGTTCTGCACCGTGATGGCGGCCGGTGCGGCGAACAGCTCACCGAGCTCCTCAGCGCGCTGATCGAAGACGTCCTTGGCCCGGGCGTAGACGTTCATGGCCCCGACGACCCCGCTCGGGGTGACCAGCGGCAGGGACAGGACGCTGTGCACGCCCATCCGGCCGGCCCGCGGACCGAACCTCGGCCAGCGCCGGTCACCGCCGAGCGACCCGGAGCGCACCGTGACCCCGTCGGCGGCCGCAGTGATGCACGGGCCCTCGCCGATGGAGTACTGCATGTCGTCGATCCGCCGGACGAACTCCGCGGTCTTGACGACTACGTCCGGTCGATCCGGCTCCAGCAGCGTCAGCCCGGCTCCTTCGGCATGTGGGATCGCCGTGACCGCGAGCTCCGCCACCCGCACCAGCAGGTCATCCAGCTGCGACAGCGAGGACAGACCGGACAGACCGGATAGACCCTCCTCCAGTGCGGCATCGTCGCCGGGCGCGTCGGCCGAGCTCCCCGGATTCACGCGCTGCGGGTCGTCCACCACCACCTGCTTCCCTCGCCGTGGGCGACGGCGACCGTCCGACCACAGTGGTGCCGGCAGCACTGTATCGGTGGCGGTCCGCGGCGCCTCGGACGCGACGGGCTGCTCAGTCCCGGTTCGGCTCCGGGACGAAGGCCGCCACGCACTCCACGTGGTGGGTCTGCGGGAAGCAGTCGAACGCCTCCAGCTCGGCCAGCCGGTACCCGGCGTCCTGCAGCGCGGCGGTGTCCCGGGCCAGTGCGGCCGGGTCGCAGGCCACGTAGACCAGCACCGCGGGCCGCCGGTCGGCCAGCTGCCGGCACACCCCGGCCCCGGCCCCGGACCGCGGCGGGTCGAGCACGATCGCGTCCACCCGGCCGGGCAGCTCGCCCAGCCGTTGTTCCACCGCCCCGCACAGTGCGGTGACCTGCGGTCGGTCGGCCAGGTTGGCCGCGGCCAGCCGGGACGCCTCGGTGTCCCCCTCGACGGTCACCACAACGCCGTCCGCACCGACCCGCCGGGCCAGCACCTCGGCGAAGACCCCGACCCCGCCGTACAGGTCCCACGCCGTGCCGCCGGCCGGCAGCCGCCCCTCGAGCATCCGGTCCACCGCCGCACCGAGGGTGTCGACCGCGGCCGGGTGGGCCTGCCAGAACCCGTCCGCGGCCACCTGCCACGTCCGACCCAGCGCGGTCTCCTGCACGGCGTCCGGGTGCGCCACCGTCCGGTCCGCGGCCACCGTGGTCGGTCCCCCGGCGGGCATCCCGGCGTGCGCGCGGGTCGACGGCAGCGAGTCCGACGGATGGTCCGGCCCGGTCCACACCGCCAGCGGCCCCTCCCCCGGCCGGCGGACCAGGACCACCTCGGGGTCTGGCGGCCGCACCGGATCGGCAGCCCGCCGGCCGCGGGGTCCGCCTCGCTGGCTCCGGTTCGGCCGCCCGGGCCGTTGAACCCCTCCGACCCCGACCCCGGCGGCCACCGCCGGCCGGCGCAGGTCCCGCGGCGCGCTGAGCTCGGCGGCCGCCTCGCTGAGCCCCGGCGCCGCGATCAGGCACGGTGCGTCCGGTCCCACGTCCTGCACCACGGCCGACCGGAACGCCCGCGGTCCGATGTGGTCGTCGCGGTCGGCGGCCCAGCGCACCCGGGTCCGCCAGTGCCAGTCCGGGTCCGGTCGCGCTGCCGGTTCCGGCGCCACCGCGGCCCGGAGCTCCTGCACGATCACCTCGCGGTCGACCCCGGCCAGCCGGTGCAGCTGCTCGGCCACCACCGCCGCCTTGAGCGAGCGCTGTCGGGCCGGGGTGGCGTGCTGGAAGTCGCACCCGCCGCAGCCACCGGGCCGGTAGTGCCGGCACGGGGCGGCCACCCGGTCGGGGTCCGCCCGCAGCACCTCGATCGCCTCGCCCCGACAGAACGACCCGCGCCGGGCGTCGGTGATCCGGACCCGGACCCGTTCGCCGGGCAGGGCCAGCCGGACGAACACCACACGACCCTGGTACCGGGCCACGCAGTGGCCGCCGTGCGCGACGGGCCCCACCTCCACCTCGACGACGGAACCCACCGCCAACTGGTCAGCGGTCAGGTCACCGGGATCGCTCGCGTGCTCGATCCGTTCCGTCACTGCCGCTCCGCCCCGGGCCGCCCCGCCGCCCGCGCCCGGCCGGTGCCGGACCCGTTCCCCGAACCACTGCCGGCACCGCCGTGCCCGGCGCTGCTGCCCGTCGCCGCCCGGTCCGCCGTGTACCGGCCGGCCCGGATCCGGCCGGCCTGCTCCGAGGCCGCGCCGGGCTGGATGGTCGAGCTGGGGATGCGGCCACGCATCTGCACCTCGCGGTCCGACCGCAGCCGCATCCGGTCGTCCACGCCCTGGGTGGACGACAGCTGCCAGGGCACCGAGGTGACCATGACGCCCGGTGTGAACAGCAACCGGCCCTTGAGCCGGAGCGCGGACTGGTTGTGCAGGATCTGCTCCCACCACTTGCCGACGACGTACTCGGGGATGTACACGGCGACCAGGTCACGGGGGGCGGCCTTCCGGATCCGCCGGACGTAGTCCAGGATCGGCCGCGTCACCTCGCGGAACGGCGAGTCGATGACCTTGAGGGCGACCGGCAGGTCCCGGTCCTCCCACTCGCGGGCCAGCTCGGCCGTGTCCTTGGGGTCGACGCTGACGGTGACCGCCTCCAGCGTGTCCGGGCGGGTGGCCCGCGCGTAGGCCAGCGCTCGCATGGTCGGCAGGTGCAGCTTGGAGACCAGCACGATGGCGTGTACCCGGCTGGGCAGCACCAGGTCGTCCTCGTCGGCGGCCAGCTCGCGGGCGACCCGGTCGTAGTGCTTCCGGATGGCCCGCATGGTCACGAAGATGATCGCCATCGCGGCGATGGCGATCCACGCCCCGGCCAGGAACTTGGTGATCAGCACGATCACCAGCACCACCGCGGTCAGGCAGAAGCCGATCGCGTTGATCGTCTGGCTGCGCCGCATCCGGCGCCGGACCGCCGGGTCGCGCTCGGTCCGCAGCAGCCGACGCCAGTGCAGGGTCATGCCGGCCTGCGAGCAGGTGAACGAGACGAACACCCCGACGATGTACAGCTGGATCAGCGCGGTCACGTCGGCCTGGAAGGCCACGATCAGGATGAGCGCCACCGCGGCCAGGAACAGGATGCCGTTGGAGAAGGCCAGCCGGTCGCCGCGGGTGTGCAGCTGCCGGGGCAGGAAGCGGTCCTGGGCCAGGATCGAGCCGAGCACCGGGAAGCCGTTGAAGGCGGTGTTGCAGGCCAGGATCAGGATCAGGCCGGTGGCGAACGAGACCAGGTAGAACGCCGGCGGGAAGCCCGAGAACACCGCCTCGGCGATCTGCGCGATGAGCGTCTTCTGGTAGTAGCCCTCGGGCGCGCCGACCAGCTGCCGGGCCGGGTCGTCGGCGATCTGCGCGCCGGTGGCCAGGGCCAGGCCGACCAGGCCGAGCATCATCGTCACCGAGAGCGCGCCCATCATGGCCAGCGTCGTCGCCGCGTTCTTCGACTTCGGCTTGCGGAACGCCGGCACCCCGTTGGAGATCGCCTCCACCCCGGTGAGCGCGGCCGATCCGGACGAGAAGGCGCGGGCCAGCAGGAAGAGCAAGGCCAGGCCGGACAGCGAGTGCTCCGGCACCAGCTCGAAACCGGCGCTCTCCGCGGCCATCTCGGAGCCGGTGGCCCAGCGGATGCCGCCGGTGACGAGCATGGTCAGCATCGAGGCGATGAACAGGTAGACCGGGACGGCGAACGCGGCCCCGGACTCCCGGATCCCGCGCAGGTTGGCCGCGGTGACCAGCACGATGATCGCGATCGACCACCACACCGGGTGGTCGCCGACGAAGCCGATGGCCGACCCGATGTTGGCCACGCCGGCCGCCGTCGACACCGCCACGGTCAGGATGTAGTCGACCAGCAGGGCGCTGGCCACCAGCAGGCCGAAGTTCGGTCCCAGGTTCTTGGTGGCGACCTCGTAGTCGCCGCCGCCGCTGGGATAGGCGTGCACGTTCTGCCGGTAGGACAGCACCACCACGACCATCACCACGCAGACCAGCACGGCGATCCACGGGGCGTAGACGTACGCCGCCAGGCCGGCGACCGACAGCACCGTGAAGATCTCCGCCGGGGCGTACGCCACGCTGGACATGGCGTCGGAGGCGAACACCGGCAGCGCGATGCGCTTGGGCAACAGGGTGTGGGCCAACCGATCGCTGCGTTGCGGTCGGCCGACGAGCAGGCGTTTGGCCGCGGCGGTCACTCTGGACACGGCCCGAAGCCTACGGTGACCACCGGTGGCGCGTCGCCGGCCCGACCCGGCGGACGGTCCGGCCCGGCGTTGTAGATTTCGCCCAGGGTCCGGCCGGACCGGCGATCCGATCGCGCCCGCCGCCCACGACGAACCGGAGGACACCGGAGCCGTGCACATCGTGATCATGGGCTGCGGCCGGGTCGGATCCGCCGTGGCCCGCCAGCTCAACGCCATGGGCCACTCGGTGGCGGTCATCGACCGCGACCCGGCGTCGTTCCGCCGGCTGGGCGCCGACTTCCGCGGTCAGCAGGTGACCGGCATGGGCTTCGACCGGGACACGTTGATCGCCGCCCGCATCCAGGAGGCGCACGGCTTCGCCGCGGTGTCCTCCGGGGACAACTCCAACATCATCGCCGCGCGGGTGGCGCGCGAGCAGTTCGGGGTGGACACCGTGGTGGCCCGCATCTACGACCCGAAGCGGGCGCAGGTGTACGAGCGCCTGGGCATCCCGACGGTGGCGACCGTGCCGTGGACCACCGACCGGCTGCTGCGGGCGGTGCTGCCGCAGGGCCTGATCAGCGAGTGGCGCGACCCGTCGGGCACGGTGGCCATCGTCAACCTGCCGTACCACCGGGACTGGATCGGCCGGCCACTGCCGGAACTGGAAGGGGTGGTGGGCGTGCACGTCGCCTTCGTCGTCCGGTTCGGCAACGGGCTGCTGCCCACCCCGGAGACCGTCATCCAGGACGGCGACCTGGTCTACGCGTCCGTGCTGGCGCCGACCGTCGCCGCGGTCGCCGAACGCGCGGCCGTCTCACCGGTGGACGTCGACTGATGCGCATCGCCATCGCCGGGGCCGGCTCGGTCGGCCGGTCCATCGCCGGGGAGCTCGTCGAGAACGGCCACCAGGTCATGCTGATCGACCGGGACGCCTCCGCCATCCGCCCGGAGCGGATCGAGGCGGCCGAATGGGTGTTGGCCGACGCCTGCGAGTTCAGCTCGCTGGAGGAGGCCGGATTGCAGTCCTGCGACGTGGTGATCGCCTGCACCGGCGACGACAAGGTCAACCTGGTGGTGTCGCTGCTGGCCAAGACCGAGTTCGCGGTGTCCCGGGTGGTGGGCCGGGTCAACGACCCGCGCAACGAGTGGCTGTTCACCGACGCCTGGGGCGTCGACGTGGCCGTGTCCACACCACGGATCCTGGCCGCCCTGGTCGAGGAGGCCGTCTCGGTCGGCGATCTGGTCCGGCTGTTCACGCTGCGCCAGGGTCAGGCCAACCTGGTCGAGGTCACCCTGCCGTCGACCACCTCGATGGCCGGACGGCCGGTGCGGGACCTGCAGCTGCCCCGGGATGCCGCCCTGGTGGTCATCCTGCGCGGCGGGCGGGTGATCCTGCCGCAGCCCGACGAACCGATCGAGCCCGGTGACGAACTGCTGTTCGTGGCCTCACCCGAGGTGGAGGACGCGGTCCGCGAGGCGCTGCGCTGACCCGACAGCGCTGATCCCGGTCCGGGGCGCCGGTCAGGCGTCCGGCGACCGATCGGGTCGCGGGGTGCCCTTGAGCCCCTGCCGCACCCCGGCCACCCGTTCCTTCCAGGTGCCGCCGGGCCGGTGCCACACCTCGGGCCCGAGCACGATGAGGGCCGACACCAGCAGCCCGAGGATGAACACCGGGTAGCCCATGGCGATCCGGACGGCGGCCAGCCAGCCCACCGAGTTCTCGTCGTACAGGTAGCGCTGCACCAGGAAGCGGGCCAGGAACAGCACCACCCAGACCGCGGTGGCCCAGGTGTACCGACGGCGCATCAGCCGGTCGGACCGCCAGCCGCTGCCCCGGCCGTTCAGCGCCTCCCAGACCACCCCGATGAGCGGCCAGCGCACCAGGATGGACAGCAGGAAGGCGCCGCCGTACAGCAGCTGGGTCCAGATGCCGAGCAGGAAGAAGTCCTTGGCCGATCCGGTCCGGCCGGCGATGAACGCCGCCACCCCGACGGCCACCAGCCCGCCGAGGGCCTGGGTGACCGGCTTGCGGCGCAGCAGCCGGACCACGGCGATCAGCACCCCGGCACCGATCGCGGTCCACAGTGCCCAGGTCAGCCCGGCGAAGGAGTTCACCGCCACGAACACGACCACCGGCAACGCCGAGTCCAGCACCCCGGCCACGCCGCCCATCTGCTGCAACATGGTCGGCGGCACAGTGGGCTTCTCAGTGGTCGACGCAGCGGGCGACTCGGCGGCGGGCCGCGCGTCCGGCCCGGCCGGGTCGCCCGGGCCGGACCCGGCGGCGTCCTGCGGCCCGGGGGCCGAGGTCACGCGTGGACCGACATCAAGTCGTAGTCGGGGTTGTAGATGATCTTCTGTCCGTCCTGGACCGCCACCCGTCCGCGGACCCGCATGGTCCGCCCGGGTTCGATCCCGCTGATCGACCGACGGCCCAGCCAGATCAGCTTGACGCTGTCGGTGCCGTCGTACAGCTCGGCGGTCAGCGCCGCCTGCGCCTCGTTCGGGTGCAGGTCGACGTACCGCAGCCGTCCCTGCAGGGTCACGCGCTGGCCCTTGCGGCAGCCGTCGGCGTGTTCCGCGCCGCAGGCGTCGGCCTCCTCGGTCAGTGCGTCGGCCTCCAGCTCGGCGTCATCGCTGGTCAGCTTCTTGAACCAGCGACCGATGTTGCCCATCGAACGTCACTCCATCGTCGACCGCGGTGTCGGGGACGACCAGGCCGTCGGCCGGGCCGTTCGGCCTGCCCACCGGGCCGACCGCGGCCCACGATAGCGCCGTGACCACGGTCCCGGCATCGCCGGACGGGGGGGGGTCGCCCGGTGGTCTGTGCCACTGCGGTCCCGACCACCGCCGAGCGGGTCCCGGCGACCGGTCCGGCTGCCTCAGACCTCGTCCAGGCCGAGCGCCCGGGCCACGTCCGGCGGCCGGTAGTCCGGCCCCTTGAGCACCTTGCCGTCGGCCCGGCGCAGCACCCGACCGTCCGGACCCAGCTTGGTCATGTTCGAGTCGTGCACCTCGTCCAGCACCGCGTCCAGGTCGATGCCGTAGACGTGCGCGGTCCCGTACGCGATGTAGACGATGTCGGCCAGGGCGTCCGCGACCTCGATGAGGTCCCCGGCCAGCGCCGCCTCGCGGAGTTCGCCGACCTCCTCGTCCATCAGCGCCTGGCGCAGCGCCATCTCCCCCACCTCCAGCGCGTCGACCGGGCGGTCGCGCACCGGCAGGCCGTACGCCCGGTGGAACGCGGCCACCTGATCGGCGATCCGGCTGACCGGCCCGGCGTCGGACGGGCCGGGCCGCTCGTCGTCCGCCCGCTCGGGCACCGCAGTCACGGTCCGGCCGCCGCGATCAGGCGCAGTCGACGCAGATCAGCCGGCCCCCGGACTCGGTGGCCAGACGGCTGCGGTGCTGCACCAGGAAGCAGGACGAGCAGGTGAACTCGTCGGCCTGCTTGGGGACGACCTTGACGGTGAGTTCCTCACCCGACAGGTCGGCTCCCGGCAACTCGAAGCTCTCGGCGGTGTCGCCCTCGTCGATGTCGACGACGGACGACTGGGCCTCGTTGCGCCTGGCCTTCAACTCCTCCAGCGAGTCCTCCGAGGGCTCGTCGGTCTCGTTCCGACGTGGCGCGTCGTAATCGGTGGCCATCCTCTTGTTCCTCGCTCTCGCTCTGTGCGGCGTCCGTCGGATGGGACGGCACCGCACCACCTGCCCGGCCGGAGATCCCTCCGGTACCGGTCGGGGCCACCGGCCGCGTCCCCACCCCGGGCGCTGTGCTGATCACGGTCCGCGGGATCACTCCCGACGACCCGATCCTGCTGCGCAGCGCACCGGACAACGCACGCACGGGCCGTTTTGTGCCCGTCGGCTGACCGGCCCAAACCCGACCCGCCGGCGACCCGGACCCCGGACCGGGCGACCTGGTCGCCGGGGCAGCCGGGCCCCCTCCCGCCCGCCGGCGGATCGCCCGGACCACCGGTGCGCCGCAGCAGGCTAGCCGACGGGGAGGCCGTCGCCGCACCGACCGCGCGAGCGGCTCCGCTCCGGATACGGCGCGACACCGACTCGTCGCCGTCGCCCGGCCGCGGCAGACCGGTGCACCGGCGCGCACCGTCTACCCTGGCCGGGACCTCGACCCGCCCCGAGCCACCAGGAGGACTGCGCCGGTGAGCCTCGCAACCGCGCCGGAGAAGTACCGGCGTCGGCGGATCTTGCCGGCCCTGTCGGTGGTGGTGGTGCTGCTGGTCGCCGCCGGGGTCATCTGGTTCCAGGCGCTCAAGCCCGACCCGTCGCAGAGCCGCGAGTGCAACGCACCCGGGCCCGCCCCCACCCCGACGTCCGACACCGCACGGAGCACGGCGCTGGCCGACGGGGCGACCGCGTCACCCACCACGTCGCCCACCAGCACGACACCGGTCGTGACCTCGCTGGGCAGCTTCGTCGGGACCGACACGCTGGCCGGGGTCCGCCCGGCCCCCCCGGCCACCGTCGCGCTGCGGGTCTTCAATGCCAGCCAGGTCCGCGGTCAGGCCAAGGCCGTCACCGACGAGTTCCGCGCGGCCGGCTTCGAGTCCATCGGCGCGGGCGTGAACGACCCGCTGTACCCCGCCGGGGATCTGCGCTGTCTGGGCGAGATCCGCTTCGGTGCCGCCGGCGTCGCCGCCGCCCGGACGGTGCTCGAGCTGGCCCCCTGCGCGCAGTTGGTCCAGGACGGCCGGGTCGACGACTCGGTGGACTTCGCCATCGGCGCCCGCTTCGTCTACGCCCCGATCTCGGACGAGGTGCAGGCGCGCCTGAGGGAGTTCGCCAGTGCCGCGACCCCGCCGGCCGTCATCGAGGGCCAGACCGCGTCTGCGACGCCGCTGCCGCCCATCCCGGGGCTCCCCCAGGCGTCCTGCGCGACCTGACCGCCCCCGGGCAGAGTCGACACCGCCCCCGGGCGCAGTCGACACCGCCGCCGGGCGCGCAGTCGATCTCCCGGGTTCCTGCAGGACACGATCCACACCGCTGGCTACGCTTCCGCCGAGAGCCGGCCCGGATCCCGGGTCCAGCGTTCCAGGGGAGAGGACGTCACGGTGACCACAGGGAACATCGGCGTGCCCGGCAGCACCACACTGCCCGGCCAGCGGGCGATGGGCATCGACATCGGGGGCACGGGGATCAAGGGCGGCATCGTCGACCTCGGCACCGGGGAGCTGGTCACCGACCGGTTCCGGTTGGACACGCCGCAACCGGCCACGCCGGATGCGGTGGCCGAGACGGTGGCCAAGGTGGCCGCCAACTTCGACTACACCGGGCCGGTCGGCGTGGACTTCCCCGGTGTCGTGATGGACGGGGTCGTGCAGACGGCGGCCAACGTGGACAAGGCGTGGATCGGCACGTCCCTGCTCGAGACCGTCGGGCCGAAGCTGCCCGGGCCGTCGTTCTTCCTGAACGACGCGGACGCGGCCGGGCTGGCCGAGGTGCGGTACGGCGTCGGCGCCGGCCACCGCGGGCTGGTCGTCATGGTCACCTTCGGCACCGGCGTCGGCATCGCCCTGATCCACGACGGCAAGCTGGTGCCCAACGCCGAGCTCGGCCACATCGAGATCGACGGCCACGACGCCGAGACCAAGGCGGCCGCCTCGGCCCGGGAGCGGGAGGAACTCTCCTGGGAGAAGTGGGCCAAGCGGGCGTCCAAGTACCTCAGGACGCTCGAGCAGCTGATCTGGCCGGAGCTGTTCATCCTCGGAGGCGGGATCTCCAAGCGTCCCGAGAAGTGGGTGCCGCACCTGAAGTGCCGGACCCCGCTCAAGGTGGCCGAGCTCATCAACAACGCCGGCATCGTCGGCTCGGCCCTGGCCGCCTTCGAGGCGGCCCAGGTGGGCGCGGTGGTCCCGGGAGCCGGCTCGCCGCGCTGAACGGCGCAGACACCGGACGGCCGGCCCCGGATCGCTCCCGGGCCGGCCGTCGGTCGTGCGACGGGGACCGCTCCGCTCAGCGGATGTGGATCTGGGCGTCCTTGCCGTAGTACTGCTGGGTGGCCTGGGTGATGGCCTGGACGACCCCGGCCCCGAGCTGCTGGGCGTGGGCCGAGTGGTAGTCGAGGCTGGCCACCCGGTTGCGGTTCGACCGGCGGAAGTACGGGATGACCTCGTCGGCGAACAGCTCGTAGGAGCGCTTGGTCGCCTCCCAGTCCGCCATGTCGTAGTGGATGATCAGGAAGGTGCCGAAGCCACCGGTCTTGGAGATCATCGCCTCGATGGCGGCGATGGCCTCGTCCGGGGTGCCGATGACGGCGGAGCCGAACGACGGCCAGCCCTCGCCGCGCAGCTGGTCGATGGCCGACTGCGGATCCCGGCCCCACGGGAACTGGATGCCGCCGCCGGCCTTCTCCAGGTAGTCCACGTGGTGCAGGATGCGCCGGCGGACGGCCTTGTCGGCCTCCTCGCGCGACTCGGCCAGGAACATCGGGGTCACCACGCGCCAGCCGGCCCGGTTCGGGGTGTGCCCGTGCTTCTCGGACTCGGTGACGTAGACGTCCCAGTTGCGGTCGAGCGCGTCGAAGCCGGCCTTGTCGCCGGCGGCCAGCGACAGCAGCGTGCCGCCGTGCTTGCCGGCCAGCACCGACCCGGACGGGGTGACGGTGGAGGCGACGGCGATCTCGATGCCGTCCGGCGACACCGGGAGCAGCTGGGCCCGGGCGTCGTGCAGCTCGAACCAGTCGGTCTTGGCGTTGACCACGTTGCCCTTGAGCAGCTCGACGATCGCCTCGAGCGACTCGCCCTGCATGCGGCGTTGGTCCGGCGGGTCGATGCCCATCATGATCGCGTCGAGCGGCAGCTTGCCCGGGCCGACGCCGAGGATGACCCGGCCGTTGGACTGGTGGTCCAGCTGGGCGATCCGGTCGGCCACCAGCAGCGGGTGGTGGTAGGGCAGCGAGAAGACACCGGTGCCGAACTTGATCCGGTGGGTGTGCTCGACCGCCGCGGCGATGAACAGGTCGGGGGCGGGGACGTTCTCGATCCCCCCGGAGTGGTGCTCCCCCATCCAGTACTCGTCGAAGCCGAGGTGGTCAGCGTGCTTCGCGAGGTCGATGTCGCGACGGATCTGGAGGGTGGGGTTCCCCGTCATGGGGTGGTACGGCGCCTGGAAGATCCCGAACTTGATGGTCTCGGGACGGAAGGGCGCCGCAGAGTCGTCATTGGCCATGACGGCAGTGTGACACGGGAGGCGGACGGGCGGGCGATCGGAACAACCTCTGACCGACCGATCGGTCGGGAGCTGCCGTCTCCTCGCCCGGTCTCCGTTGTCGCTGGTCCATGGTCCGCCCGGGGACGACCGGCCACTCGCCCGCTGAGACCTTCCGCGGATGTGAGGCACGGCGGCCGACCAGTTGGGCGGTCGCGCCGATCGGCGGATGCGAACCGCCTTCCGGTCGCCATGTGGACGCCACCACGACCGCCGACCCGCGCCGGTCACCGTGATGCCCGGGCGCGCGTGCGGTGTCCGTCACCCCGCGCTCCGCGGCGACGTCACCCGGTGCGGCCATCGGGACCACCCGGTCGGACCCGACGCTTCCTCCCCAGCGAAGGCACACTGGAGCGCGGCCACGCAGTGCAGTCGTGGCCCGACCGGCTCGCCGGTACACTGGAACGGTCGCGAAACGGCAGGAAGAACTTCGGAAACACGTGGGAAGCGGACGTCGATATCACCGCTGGACGGCAACGACGGACGGCACGACGACACCCGGCTGATCCCGGGGCCGGCGTACCACTTCGGTGGCACCACCGGCACCGATGTCATCGACACCCGTCTCCCCCGACCACGGCCCGCCGCCGCGCGGACCGTGATCCTGCATCTGGCAAGCGATCATCGACGCGAAAGGGCTTCTGTGGCTGGCGCAGCAACCTCGTCCCGGACCGGTCGCCGAACAACGGCGACGCACGTCGGCGCTGACGGCGACGCGGCCGGGGCCACCACGCAGGGCCGGGCCACCACCGGCCGGTCCGGCGCCCAGACCGCGATCGCCACCAAGGCTGCCGCCCGGGCACCCCGGGGCACCAAGGCCGCGGACGACGCCACCGACGTCGAGGGCGAGGAACTCGACGTCGCCGAGCTCGACGAGAGCGAACTGGCCGAGGACGGCGACCTGACGGCCACCGACGACGACAGCACCGGGGAGGCCACCGCCGCCACGGCGAAGGTGGCCAACGCCGGCGCGGCCGACACCGAGTCGGAGGAGGAGACCACCCCCTCCGGCACCGCCACCCCGGCGACGGCCAAGGCCGAGAGCGAGGAGTTCTCCTGGGACGACGAGGAGGAGTCCGAGGCCCTCAAGCAGGCTCGCAAGGACGCCGAGCTCACCGCCTCGGCCGACTCCGTCCGCGCCTACCTCAAGCAGATCGGCAAGGTCGCGCTGCTCAACGCCGAGGAGGAGGTGGACCTGGCCAAGCGCATCGAGGCCGGGCTCTACGCCGCCGAGCGGCTGCGGCAGTACGCCGAGGCCGGCGAGAAGATCACCACCCAGCTGCGGCGGGACCTCAACTGGGTGCGCCGGGACGGCGAGCGGGCCAAGAACCACCTGCTCGAGGCCAACCTCCGTCTGGTGGTGTCGCTGGCCAAGCGCTACACCGGCCGCGGCATGGCGTTCCTGGACCTGATCCAGGAGGGCAACCTGGGCCTCATCCGTGCGGTCGAGAAGTTCGACTACACCAAGGGATACAAGTTCTCCACCTACGCCACCTGGTGGATCCGCCAGGCGATCACCCGGGCCATGGCCGACCAGGCGCGGACCATCCGCATCCCGGTCCACATGGTCGAGGTGATCAACAAGCTCGGCCGCATCCAGCGCGAGCTGCTCCAGGATCTGGGCCGTGAGCCCACGCCGGAGGAGCTGGCCAAGGAGATGGACATCACCCCGGACAAGGTGCTGGAGATCCAGCAGTACGCCCGGGAGCCGATCTCGCTGGACCAGACCATCGGTGACGAGGGTGACTCGCAGCTCGGTGACTTCATCGAGGACTCCGAGGCCGTGGTGGCCGTCGACGCCGTGTCCTTCACGTTGTTGCAGGACCAACTGCAGGCCGTCCTGCAGACGCTGTCCGAGCGCGAGGCCGGCGTGGTCCGGCTGCGGTTCGGTCTGACCGACGGTCAGCCCCGCACGCTGGACGAGATCGGCCAGGTCTACGGGGTGACCCGGGAGCGGATCCGACAGATCGAGTCGAAGACGATGTCCAAGCTGCGCCACCCGTCGCGGTCGCAGGTGCTGCGCGACTACCTCGAGTAGGAACCACGCGTCCACGCGGTGCCCACAGGGGGGCGCCCCGGCCGGGGCGGCCCCCTGTGGCGTTGGTGGCTGCGATCTCGCTGAGTGGACGGCCGTCGGGCGGGGCACCATCGGACCATGAGTGATCCGACCTCGAACCTCTCCCAGTCCCCCGACGCCGCGGTCGCCGGCGACACCACCAGCGCCGCGGACGTGAGCACCGGCGCGGCCACCGACCCGTCGTCCGGAGCTGGCTCGTCGGAGGTGAGCACCCCCGCGCTGACCGAGCCGTCGACCGGGGCGGACACGGACCAGCCGCACACGGCCGCCGACACCGACGACCAGCAGGACGTGCCCGCGGCGGGTACGCCGGGCGATGTCGACCCGGACCGGGAGGACGTCGACCGGCCGCACGCGACGTCGGGCTCGATCCGCACCGGCATCGCCGAGGACACCCCGGCGGAGGGCGCGTCGGGCGACACCACCACCGATCGCGGCCCGGACTACCGGGTCGAGGCGGACCTGACCACGCCGGGCATCCGGGAGGCCGACGACCGGCTGGCCCGCAGCCAGGACGAGCTCGAGGACGCCAAGGGGGTCGCCGCGCAGCTGCGCGGGGACCTGCTGCCGGACGGACCCGAGGACCAGCCGGGCCCGGACCTGCCGGCCGCGCCGTCGGCGGAGACCGCCGCGGAGCAGCCGCGCGACTGACCGGGACCGGTCACCGCCAGCCGATGACCAGCAGCACCGTCGGCGTGGCCACCAGCACCAGCGCCACGGCGTAGGTCAGGACGGCGGTCGACCGGGCCGGCGGCCGCTCCTGCAGCAGCCGCTGCACCCGACCGGCCACCCCGCTCGGGCCGGCCGGCCCGGGGCCGTGGTCCGCGGCGACCGGCGACCCGGCAGGCTCGGCGTCCGGCTCGACCTCGGCGCCGCCGGCAAGGGCCACCCGGGCCAGCGCCCCGGCCAGTATCCGACGCCGATCGGGGCCGCCCGGAGCCGAGGCCATCCGGGTGACCGCGGCGTCGTCGGCCAGCATCTCGATCAGCCCCGCGGCGGCCGCGCGGGCGGCCCGCACGCCGGGGATCCGGCCCAGCGTCACCGCCCAGGCCTGGAACGGCAGGGCGACCAGGTCGTGCCGCGACCGCAGGTGCGCCCGCTCGTGCTCGATCACCCCGGTCAGCTCGTCGGCACGCAGCAACGTCACCAGTCCGGCGGTGAGGACGATCCGGGAGTGCCACCCCGGCACCGTGTAGGCCAGTGCACGGTCGTCGTCGAGGATGCTGACGTCGACGGCCCCAGCCAGCACCGCGTCGCGCTCGTGCGTGGTGGCCGCCGGACCGGTGCCGGCCGGCGCGGCTCGCACCGACGGCCGGGTGAGCAGGTCCAGGACCTGCCGGTGCGCGCGCCGCCGGCGCACCGTCAGCACCGCGCTGCGCACCAGCACGCTGAACAGCACGGCCGCGATCACCGCGGACGCGATCCCAGCCGCCAGACGCCAGCCCTGCACCGCGGCGGGCCAGGTCCCGTCGAGCAACAGTGATCGGCCCGCGGTGATCAGCGCCGTCGCCAGGTTGTGTCCCAACGGCTCGACCGCGATCACCACCCCGGCCCCGACCAGGGACAGGCCCGCACCGAGGCACACGGCCTGCCACAGCACCAGCGCGGCGCGAGGCGACCGGCTCGGCCAGTGTGCGCGGGCCAGCAGCGCCGACACCGGCCCGGTGAGCAGCACCGCGAGCAGCGCCAGGCCACCGGCCAGGGCCCAGGCGGGGATGCCGCTGGAGCCAGCGAGGGAGGTCACGGGATCAGGACGCTTCCGGGATGTCGACAGCAGGGATCCTGCACGGTCTCAGCAGCTCCGGCAGGCACCGCAGCCGGTCCCGCGCAGGACCGGGGCGCGCCCGCGCCCCGATCACCGTCCGTCGAGAGCCCGGCGCAGCGCCTCCAGATCGGGCGCGGACACCGAGCCGACGAACCGGGCGAGTGCCGCGTCCCGGTCGGTGGCCGTGTCGAGCACCTGGTGCATCAGCGCGGCCGTGTGTTCCTCACGACTGGCCACTGCCGCATACAGGTGCGCCCGCCCGTCCCGGATGCGGCGGACGACCCCCTTGCCCTCCAACCGCGACAGCACGGTCAGCACGGTGGTCACGGCGAGCTCGCGCCCGGGCAGAGCGTCGGCCACGGCCCGGGCGGTCATCGGCGCGCCGGCGTCCCACAGCACGTCGATCACCGCGCGTTCGAGTTCCCCGCGTCCGGCCACCACTGTCCTCCTTGCTCCGTGGACCATTCTACGCCACGTAGAACTTCTACAATGTGTCGAATATGCTGAGGGCATGATCACCGCCACCGCACCCGGTGCGCTCACGACCCTGACCCCGCGCGAGCGACAGGTGCTCGAGCTGCTGACCACCGGGCTGACCAACCGGGCCATCGGCCGGTCGCTCGGAGTGGCCGAGAAGACGGTGAAGAACACCGTCACCTCGGTGCTGGCCAAGCTGGGCGTGCACAGCCGGACCGAGGCCGCGGTCGCGCTCACCGTGCAGCGCCTCGCCCCCACCGGCTGAGCCCGCCCACCCGGAACGAGCCGATCGCCACGCCGCGCCCGGATTGTCGTCGCGGCATCGATCAGGTCTGATGGCTCCTGTGAGCGCCGACACCGCACCCGCCGACGGATCCCCCCGACTCGAGCACAGCGGTCGCATCACGCTGCGCTTCCTGGCCGCGCCCACCGACGTGGCCGACCTGGGCGGCGCCGCGGTGTCGGCCGGTCGGGTACTGGAGTGGATCGACAAGGCCGCGTACGCCTGCGCGGTCGGCTGGAGCGCCAGCTACTGCGTGACGGTGTACGTCGGCAACGTCAGCTTCTCCCGGCCGATCCAGTCCGGCCAGATCGTCGAGGTGCACGCCCGGCTCGTGTACACCGGGCGGACCAGCATGCACATCGAGGTCACCGTCACCTCGGGTGATCCGCAGGACGGCAGGCAGTTCCCGACCACGTCCTGCACCGTGGTGTTCGTCGCGGTCGGCGAGGGCGGCACGCCGGTCGCGGTGCCGCCGTGGCGCCCGGTCACCGAGGACGACCGGCACCGCGAGACCACTGCGCGGGACAAGGTTCAGCTGCGGTCGGACATCGAGGCGGCCATGAAGGAGCAGACCTACTCGTCACAGGGGTCGGCGCCCACGGCCACGTTGCGGTTCCTGGCCGCGCCGACCGACGTCAACTGGGGCGGAAAGACGCACGGCGGCACCGTGATGCGGTGGATCGACGAGGCCGCCTCGGTGTGCGCCGGGGGGTGGAGCGGACTGACCGGGGTGGCCGTCTACTCCGGCGGCATCCGGTTCTACCGACCCGTGCTCATCGGCCACCTGGTCCAGGTGGAGGCGCGGCTGCTCTACACCGGGCGGACCAGCATGCACGTGTCCGTACATGTGCGGTCGACCGATCCCAAGCGTCCGGACGAGATGGCCCTGACCACGCACTGCCTGACCGTCTTCGTGGCGCTGGACGACGAGCGGCGGCCGACGCCGGTGCCGCGCTGGGTCCCGGTGACCGACGAGGACCGGCAGCTGCACGCGCACGCCCGCCATCTGATGCAGCTGCGGGCGCGGCTCAAGCCGCCGACCCCGGCTGTTGGCTGACGGACGGGACCGGCGGGGCCGGCTCAGTCGGGGCTGTCCGGCAGCGGCAGCGACCGCAGGTCCCGGCGCAGCGGGTGCTCCGGGGGGATCTCGACCAGGACCAGCGGGGTGCCGTCCGGGTCGGAGATCCACAGCTCCTTGAGTCCCCACGGCTCGAGCTGGGGTCCGCGCTCCAGCGTCACCCCGGCGGCGGCCAGGCGAGCGGCCTCCGCGTCCACGTCGCGGACCTGCACCCAGATGGCCACGCTGCTGGGCGCGTCGGCCGGGGCGGCGCGGCCGGACACCTCGATCTGGCTGGCGCCCGCGTAGAACACCTGCCCGGGCGTCTCGGGCGGGCCGAACTCGCGGCTGATGGCCAGCCCGAGGACGTCGCGGTAGAAGGCCTGGGTCACGATCGGGTCGCGCGGTCGCAGGATGATCCGGCTGGCGAGGACGTCCACCTGCGCCATCCTTCCCGATCGACCGGACGTCGGCTGCGCCCGGGCGGTGCACTCGGCTCGCTCCCCCCGCTCGTCACGCTTCGTCACGGTCGTGGAAGACTGCCACGTTCCGGTCGTGTCACGAACAGCTTTCCGGCCGATCACGAACGGCCCCGGATCTGTTCGCTCCCGGCGAATGCGGCGGTTCACACACCGTTCGGCCGCAGGTCACCTGGCACCATGAAGTCAGTCCGGCCAGCCGGCCGGACTGCACCGGGGTTCGTTCCGGTCACCGTCGGTGTCGCCGACGACGGCCGGGGTACAGCTCCGATGCCCGCTCACTCCCACCGCCGGGGTGGGCGCGGAAGGAATCCGCCGCCCATGTCGTTGACCCATCAGCGACACCCGCACCATCGCACCAGGCCGCGGACCGGTACCACCGGCTCGCGACAGCACCGACCGAGGGAGGACGTCATGACCGAGACCTTGACCAGAGAGGCGTTGACCGCTGCCGATCGGTGTGATCGCTGCGGAGCCGCCGCCGTGGTGCGGGCCGTTCTCCCCACCGGCGGTGAGCTGCTGTTCTGCGGTCACCACGCGAACAAGCACTCCGAGCGCCTCGGCGAGCTGGCCGCCACCATCGAGGACACCCGCGGCGAGGCAGCCGTCGTGGCGGACGCCCGCTGACCTCCGCACCGGAGCTCCGCTCCGGACCGCCCCCAGGGGCGTGGCGCCCGGCGTCACGCCCCTGAGGCGTCTCTGCACCGTGCGCCGCGATCGTCGGGTCGGTCGCCCAGGTGCGGCATCATGACCGGGCCTGCATGGCACGACCCGCGGAAGGACCCCCATGGCCGGACCCGCCTCCCACCCACCGGTGTCCGCGGCGACGCCGATCGTCGGGGCGCCCCGCGCGGACCCGATCGGCGCGGTGCTGCTGGTGCTGGCCGGGGTCGCCGCCGCCGTGCCCATGGCCGCTCCGTGGCGTCCGCTGCCGGTGGGGGTGCTGCCCGACCTCGAGGGTGCCCGGCTCAGCGGCTGGCAGGTCGTCCAGCAGCTGTCCACCGCGACCGATCCCGGCCTGCTGGCCGTCATCACCAAGTGGTCGCTGCTGCTGGCCACCGCCGGCGGGGTGGCGCTGGTCGGGTTGGGTCTGCTCATGTTCGTGCCGATGACGCACCGCCCGGTCGGGTCAGCCGCCCTCACGGTCGCCGGCGGGTTGCTCGCCGTGGGGACATGGCTGCTGGTGCGGGCCGATCCGGTGTTCGGGGTGCCGGCGGCCGACCTGCTGCAGACCGGCAGCCCCGGGGTGCTGCTGCTGCTGGCCAGCGGTGTGGTCGGGCTGTTCGGCGCGGTCAAGGCCCTGGCCACCGGCTGACGCCGACCCGGCCCGACCTGCCCGGCCATGACCGGCCCGGCCTGCGGCCGTGGTACGGACCGGAGACCGGCCCCGCAGCAGCGGCGTCACCATCGAGCCGCCCTGATCGCCGTGCGACCGAGGATGTTGATGATCGTCCGCGCGGTGCGGGCAGGGACGTCCTCGTCCGGCCGGGGTCGGGTGGGGGGCCGGCCCGGAGGCCTCGCGGCGCTCCGTGCTGAAGGACAGGGCACCGGCCCGGACGCCAGGTACCGCCCCGATCCGGAGAAGATCCGCAGGCCCGGACGTCCGGGCAGCGAGCGCGGTCGTGGTCATGCCGAGCACGGTCGCCCGCACCGCTCGGAGTCGACTCGGGATCGGCCGAACGCGGCCGGCCCGGGTCGTCAGGACGGGATCAGAGCATCCCGAGCAGGTGGTCCCGTCGCCGTTCCAGCAGGTCCGGCGAGGCGGCGGCCTGGGCCGGGCCGGGCACCGCCCGGCGCAGCTGGGCGTGCACGGCCGCATGTGGCGCGCCGGTCCGCGCGGCCACCCGCCCGACCAGCGAGTTGACCTCGCGCCGGAGCGCGGCGGCCGCCCGCCAGCCCCGCACCAGGTGCTCGTCGTCGTGATCGTCGCCGCCGTCGTGGCCGTCCGGGCCGGCGCCGCCCCCGGTGCCCGATCCGTCCAGGTCGAAGAGCGACCCGGTGCGCGCCGCCTGGTCGACCTTGCGGCGCAGCTCCGAGTCGCGCCGAGCCAGCAGCGCCGCGGTCTGCTCGGGGGTGAGCAGGCCCGGCAGCCCGACGAACTCGGCGTCGGCATCGTCCAGCGTGACCGGGCCGGCGCTGCTCGACGCCCCCTCAGCCGGCGCACCCGGCGCGGCCGTCACCGCCTTGCCGGAGTGCAGCAGATGGGCGAACTCGGCCTGAGACTCCAGCCCCTCGACGGTCCCGGACCTCCGCTCGGCGGGCTCCGGGTCGGGCAGGTCCAGCAGGTCCTGGGCCAGCTCGTCGAACTCGTCCGCCTCCGACTCCTGTTTCACCGGCGGCATGATCACGAAGTCGCGGTCCTGCTCGAGCTCGGCGGCCAGGGCCAGCAGCGGCCGCACCGCGGGCAGGAACACCGTGGCCGACTCCTGTGGGCCTCGGGCCCGGACCACACGGCCGACCGCCTGGGCGAAGAACAACGGCGTCCGGTAGCTGGTCATCCAGGCCAGGCAGGCAGCGCGCGGGATGTCCACGCCCTCGGAGATCATCCGCACACACACCACGATCCGGGTGTCCGCAGTACGGAACGCCTCGATACGACGGGACGCGGCCGGATCGTCGGACAGCACCAGGGCCGGCTTCCTGCCGGTGATGCGGCGCACCACCGTGGCGTACGCCCGGGCCGCCTCCTGGTCGCTGGCCAGCACCAGCCCGGCGGCGTCCGGCATGCCGTTGGCCCGCAGGTGGGTGATGCGCTCGTCCATCGCCGCGATGACGTGCGGGACCCAGCCGCCCTTGGGGTCGAGCGCGGTCTGCCAGGCGGCCGCCTCGACCGACTTGGTGCTCTGCTCGGTGAGCGACGCGGAGATCACCTCCCCGGCGTTGTTCCGCCACCGGGACACCCCGGTGTAGGCGGCGAAGACCACCGGCCGGACCACCCGATCGGCCAGCGCCTGCCGGTATCCGTAGGTGAAGTCGGCGACCGAGCGCAGCAGGTCGCCCTCGGTGCGGTAGGTGACGAAGGGGATCCGCTCGCCCGCCTTGGTGCGGAACGGCGTCCCGGTCAGGCTGAGCCGGCGGTGCACCTCGTCGAAGGCCTCGGCCGTCGCCTCGCCCCAGGACAGCCCGTCCCCGGCGTGGTGGATCTCGTCCAGGATGACCAGGGTGCGGCGGGTCCGGGTGCGGGCGGCGTGGATGGCCGGGCGCGCCGCGACCTGGGCGTAGGTGGTCACGTAGCCGTGCATGCCGTCCGGCACCGGCCCCTGGGCGTTGGTCATGCCCGGGTCGAGCAGCAGCCCGACCTCGGCGGCGGCGTCGGCCCACTGGGTGCGCAGGTGGTCGGTGGGCGCGACGACGACGACCCGGTCGACGGTGCGCCGCTGCATCAGCCGGCAGGCCACGGACAGCGCGAAGGTGGTCTTGCCGGCGCCCGGGGTCGCGGTGACCAGGAAGTCGCGGCGGGGGCCGGACGGCAGCGGCCGGGCCGGGCGCTCGTCCTCCGGGTCGGCCGGCACCGGCGCCGGCGACCCGTTCAGCACGGCGTCCGGGTCGTGCGCCCGGTCGTAGGCCTCCAGTGCGATGCGCTGCCACGGACGCAGTCGGCGCTCGTCGATGTGCGGGGCCACCCCAGCCGGTGCTCCGGTCGCCCGTCCCAACCCGATGCCGTCCTCTCCTGCTGCGCACCAGCCGCCGCCCGGGCCCGATCTCGGCTCCCACCCACCCGGCGGCACGGCGTTCGACCCTAACGCGGTCCCGGCCCAGCTCCGGCCATCCCGCCCGCCGACACGAGTGCGACCCGCCACGACTTCGACCGGCTCACCCGGCGGACCAGGCATGCTCGTGTCGTGACCCGCTCCGTGACCCCACCGCCGCCGGACCGAACGTCCGCGACGGGCTCGTTCCCGGCGCTGTCCCCCACCCAGGACGGCGTGACGGTCCCGTGGCACCGCAATGGCACCGGGCCCGTCCCGACCGCCGAGGGACCGGTCAAGCACCGCTGGCGCAAGGTCCTGGGCCGCACCCTGTCCAAGGCCTGGGACGACTCACTGTTCGGGATGAGCTCGCAGGCGGCGTTCTGGTGTGCGCTGTCCACCGCGCCGCTGCTGCTGGCCCTGCTGGGCCTCATCGGCTACGTGCTGCCGTGGTTCCCCGACGGCACCATCGACGACGTCCGCACCTCGATCGACGTCTTCCTGAACGGGATCTTCGACGAGGAGGTCGCCGAGAACCTGGTCGGCAACACCGTCGACACCATCCTGAACAACGGCCAGGGCGACGCCGTCTCCGTCGGCCTGCTGATCAGCCTCTGGGCCGGGTCGTCGGCCATGTCCGCGTTCGTCGAGTCGATCACCATCGCGTACGGCCAGCACGAGGTGCGGCACCCGGTGGTGGAACGGTTCTTCGCCCTGGGGCTGTACCTGATCGCGCTGGTCTGCGGGATCTTCCTGCTGCCGCTGCTGGCCATCGGGCCCGACTACCTGCCGCGACTGTTCCCCGAGTCATGGCGCGGGCAGGTGGCCGACATCGTCAACGTCGCCTACTACCCCGCCCTGGCCCTGGGCCTGATCCTGCTGCTGGCCACGCTGTTCAAGGTGGCACCCAAGCACAAGCACGCCTGGATCCGGGGCCTGCCGGGGGCGTTCCTGACCGCGGCCGTGTTCCTGGTCGCCAGCTTCGGCCTGCGGCTCTACCTGTCGTACGTCTACGCGCACGGCCTGACCTACGGCGCGCTGGCCACGCCCATCACGTTCCTGCTCTTCTACTACTTCGTGTCGATGGCGATCATCATCGGCGCGCAGTTCAACAACGCCCTGCTGGAGTACTACCCGCCGCGGCGCTCGCGGCGGGAGATCCGCAAGTGGCAACGGTACGAACCCAAGCGGTTGCGGGACGAGCCGGACGGCGGGGCGGTCTCCCCGCCGTCCGGCTGAGCCGTCCAGCGCGACTCGACGGTCGGAGCCCGCCCTCGCTCGTTCCTCGCTCGGGCGACTCCTCCGGAGCTCAGGCCTTGTTGCCCTTGGGCAGCGAGTCGAAGATCTTCTTGCAGTCCGGGCACACCGGCGACCCGGGCTTGGGCGACTTGGTCACCGGGAAGGTCTCGCCGCACAGCGCCACCACGAAGTTGCCCAGCACCGCGGACTCGGCGACCTTGTTCTTGCGCACGTAGTGGAACATCTCCGGCGGCGTGTCGCCGGTGCGGTCGGTGGTCAGTTCCTCGGGACGTTCGAGCACCTCGGTGCTGGTCATGCGTACCTCCTGCTGCTGGATCCGGCCGTTCGGGCGCCCTGACATGCTGCCAGGTCCGCGCCCGGGTCCGCGCGCCTGCTGTTCCGGGACCGGTCAGCGACCACCGGGCAGTTCGGGCCGGGTCGCCCCGAGCGCCCGCTCGTGGTTGACGGCGCTGGCCCGGACCGGCTTGACCGGCTTGCGTGGAGCCCGGTCGTTGGCGATCAGCACCGCGCACCACGGCAGCGGGATGGAGATGGCCAGCACCAGCAGCGCCAGCCACGGCGTCTGGTAGAGCAGCGCCGCTCCGATCAGGCACGGCACCCGGCAGGACATCATGAGCAGGTACCGCCGCCGCCGGGACCTGAGCTGCTCCTGGTAGGACGGCTCGGCCTGGGTGATCACCACCGGTTCCGGCGCGGGGGTCCCGCGGCGCAGCCGGGCGGCCCGCTTGGGCTGGTGCGAGCTGGCGTAGACGAACGTGCCGTCCTCGGCCTCGAAGACCCGGTCGTCGGTGGTGCCGTCGATCACCTGGTCGACCCGGGTGGACCCGTCCTGGGCGGCGCGGCCGTCCTTGATCGACGGTCCGTCCCGCCACGGGCCCTGCGCTGCACTGGTCATCGGAAGGAACCAACCCCCAACGGGTGAGGTGCGGATCGTGACGTACGGCGACCGGCCGGAACGATCCTGGCGAACTCCGGGCGGTGAGCCGATCCCGACCGCCTGCCTGAGTACCGGTCCAACGCTACGCCTGGATCACGGCCCCGGACCGGTCGCCGAACGGGTCCTTCGTCACCCTGCCGAGGGGCCGGCCTTCGCCGCCCTCGTCTGTTCCTCGAGTGCCCTGATCTCGGCCTTGGCCGCCTTCTTGGCCGCCCGTACCCGGCTCAGCGAGTCCGGATCCACCACGTCCGCGACCGACCGGAAGCACCCTTCCTCGCCGTAGGCGCCGGCCGCCTCCCGCCAGCCCGGCGGGGTCACGCCGTACTGCTTGCCCAGCAGGGCGGTGAAGATGGCCGACTTCTGGTCGCCGAAGCCGGGCAGAGCGGCGATGGCCCGGCGCACCTCGTCCCCGGAGCGGGCGTCGCGCCACAGTGCCGCAGCGTCCCCGTCCGCGGTCTCGACCAGGACGCGGCACACCGCCTGCACCCGGGCGGCCATGGCCCCCGGGAAGCGGTGCACGGCCGGCCGCTCCGCACACAGCGCGGCGAACGCGTCCTGATCGGCGTGTGCGATCGCGGCGACATCGAGCCGGCCGCCCATCCGCTCGGCGATCACCTTCGGCCCGCTGAACGCCTTCTCCATCGGCACCTGCTGGTCCAGCACCATGCCCAGCAGCAGCGCGTTCGGATCCACGGACAGCAGCGCGTCGGCGTCCGGGTCGCCGGTCAGCCAGAGCGGACGCGGCACGGTCGAGGACTCCACGGTCATGGCGGCCAGCCTGGCACAGCCGATCCCGGCCCACCGCCGGGCCCACAGCCGGTGCTCCCCCCGCCCCTACGCTGGCCGCGTGCCTGATCCCGCTGCCCCCGCGCCCGTCGACTCCCTGGATCGGGCCACGGTGCTGTCCGATCCCGACCACCTGGACCGCCTCCGCGACGATCTGCACGCCGCCCGATTCGACGCCACCGGGGTTCCCGCACTGCTCGGGCCGTCGGCCAACCGGGCCCTCGGCCGCGGGGAGCTGTTCCCGGCGCTGCGCGTCACCGGCGGTGGTGACGTGACCGGTTCCCCGCTGGCCACCCTGGTCCGGTTGTTCCTGCTCGGCGCCGACGCGCCGGTCGCCTCCGCCGCAGCCGCGCTGCCCCGGGCCGGGCTGGACCGTTCGGTGGCGGCCGGACTGCTGGAGCGGGACGGCGACCGGATCCGTGCCGCCCTCGATCTGCGCCCGCACGCGGCGGACGGCGACGAGTACCTGGTCGTCTCCGACCTGGACTCCGACGTCCGGCCCGGACCGGTCCGGCACGACCACGTGCTGGGCATCGGCGCGGCCTCCATCACGCTGGCCAACGCCGTCATCCGGCGGCCGGTCGGGCGGGCGCTGGACGTCGGTACCGGCTGCGGCATCCAGTCGCTGCACCTGGCCGAGCACGCGGCCGAGGTGACCGCCACCGACGTCAACCCGCGGGCGCTGGCGCTGGCCGCCGCGACGGCCCGGCTGTCCGGCCAGCGCTGGCGGCTGCTGGCCGGGTCGATGTTCGAGCCGGTGGCCGACGAGACGTTCGACCTCATCGTCTCCAACCCGCCGTTCGTCATCGGCGATGGCGGTCAGGACTACATCTACCGGGACTCCGGGATGCCCGGCGACGGCCTGTGCCAGGCGCTGGTGGCCGGGATCCCGGACCACCTGGCTCCGGGCGGCACCGCCCAGTTGCTGGCCAACTGGATCGTGCACCCGGACACCGACTGGCGGGAGCGGGTCGGGTCGTGGGTGGCCGGCACCGGCTGTGACGCCTGGGTGGTGCAGCGCGAGGTGGCCGACCCGGCCGAGTACGTCGGTCTGTGGCTCAAGGACGCCGGGGACACCGGCCCGCAGGCGGCGGCCATCGCCACGCGCTGGCTGGATGCGCTGGACCGGCAGCGGGTGGCGGGCATCGGGATGGGCACCATCACGCTGCGCCGATCGGACACCACCGACCCGTCGATCACCCTGGACGAGCTGACCGAGCCGGGCGACGAGCTGACCGGCGTCGAGGTCGACTCGTTCCTGGCCCGCCGCGACTGGATCGAGCGGACCACCGACGCGGCCCTGCTGGCGGCACCGCTGTCCCTGTCGACCGGGGTGCTGCTGGAGCAGCGGTCCATCCCCGGCGCCGAGGGCTGGAGCCCGATGCTGCGGATGCTGCGCCGGCCGGGTGGTCCGGGCGCCACCCTGCAGGTCGACGAGTGGGGCGAGCGGCTGCTGGCCGGCTGCACCGGGCAGCTGCCGCTCGGCGTGCTGGTCGACCTGCTGTCGTCGGCGGCCGGGGTCAGCCGGGACGCGCTGGCCGCGGCCGCGCTGCCGGCCATCCGGGTCGCGGTGGTGCGCGGCCTGGTGCATCCGGTCGACCAGGACGGCGAGCGGGTCAACTGACCCTCTGCTCAGTCCGGCAGCAGCAGCTCCCCGCGCACCGTGGTGACGGCGCGGCCGCCGAGCCGCACCCGGTCGACGGCCAGCCGCACCGCGACGGTGCCGCCCCGGCGCGACGCCTGGAACCCGACCAGCTCCGTCCGGCCCAGTCGATCGGCCCAGAACGGCGCCAGCCCGCAGTGCGCCGACCCGGTCACCGGGTCCTCCGGGACGCCCGTCTGCGGGTAGAAGCACCGGGACACGAAGTCCGCCGGACCACCCCGATCCGCGACGGCGGTGACCACCAGCCCGCGCAGACCCAGCGCCGCCACCGCGGCCGGATCCGGCGCCAGCGCGCGGACCTGCGCCTCGTCGGCCAGCTGCACGAACCAGTCCATCCGGTTGCGGCCGGTCCACACCGCTCCCCCGGGGAACGGCAGCGGACCGGGCAATTCCGCGGGCTCGGGCGCCTCGTCCGGGAAGTCCAGCTCCAGCACGTCACCGTCCGGCCGGGCGATGAGCACGCCGCTCCGCGTGGCGAACTTGATCTCGTCCCGATCGAAGGCCCACCCGGCCTGCGGATGCTCGCGCAACACGTGCGCCGCGGCCAGCGTCGCGTGTCCGCACAGGTCCACCTCCACGGTCGGGGTGAACCAGCGCAGCGACACGGTGCCGTCGGCCAGCGGCGAGACGAACGCGGTCTCGGCCTGGTGCAGCTCCATGGCGATCGCCGCCATCAGCGACTCCGGCAGCGGCTCGGCGGTCGGCACCACCCCGGCCGGATTGCCGGTGAACGCGCCGTCAGCGAAGGCATCGACCAGGTACACCGGCACACCCACTGCGGACACACTCCCGTCGATCGGCGTCAGGACCTGGCGACGGTAGCCCGCGGACCCGACCGCAGACTGTTCCCATGCGTGCTGTCGTGTCCCGGGTGCTGTCCGCCGCTGTCCGCGTTGATCAGGACGGGGTCAGCCAGGTGATCGGTGAACTGCCCGGTCCCGGCCTGCTGGCCCTGGTGGGCGTGACCCACGGCGACGACGCCGACGTCGCCCGGGCGATGGCGGCCAAGCTGCACGAGCTGCGCATCCTGCGGGACGAGCAGTCCTGCGCCACCACCGGCGCCGGACTGCTGGTGGTCAGCCAGTTCACCCTGTACGGCCGCACCGCGAAGGGACGGCGCCCGTCCTGGACCGACGCCGCCCCCGGGTCCGCGGCCGAACCGCTCATCGAGGAACTGGTCGCCGAGCTGCAGCGCCGCGGCGCTGCGGTGGCCATCGGGCGGTTCGGGGCGCAGATGGAAGTCAGCAGCGTGAACGACGGCCCGTTCACCGTTCTGGTGGAGCTCTGACGACCGTCCGGGCGCCGCACGGGCGTTCAGGCCCGGCCGGTGGGCACCGTCACCGGGACGAGCCCGGTTTCCCATGCTGTTCCCATCGGCAGCACAGCGCTCCCCCGGGCCAGGACGTTGGAGTGATGCCCCGACGCCGCGTCGACGTGTCCACCGGCTGGAACAGGTGGTCAGACCGCCGCCCTGCCGGGATCCGCATTCACCCGACCGGACGTCTTTCGGGACCGCCGCGATTCAGCATCGTGCGCTGCGGGAACGAATCGAGGGCGACAGGCGTTCGAAAGGATGTCCGGTGCGAGGGGACGCGCATCCGGACACTTGCCTCGAAGGGAGCACTCCATGACCGCTTCCCCCGCATTCTCGGTTGCCGACGATATCGCACCCGGCCCGGCGCCGCGCGAGGCGGAGGACCTGGACGCCCAGGGCCCTGCCGCGGACCTGGTCCGCGTCTACCTCAACGGCATCGGGCGGACAGCTCTGCTGACCGCCGAGCAGGAGGTCGAGCTGGCCAAGCGCATCGAGGCCGGCGTCTTCGCGGCCCACAAGCTGGAGACGGCCAAACGGCTGTCACCGCAGCGCCGGGCCGACCTGCGCGCCGTCGTCCGTGACGGCGCCCGCGCCCGCAACCACCTCCTGGTGGCCAACCTCCGCCTCGTGGTGTCGCTGGCCAAGCGCTACACCGGCCGTGGCATGCCGCTGCTGGACCTGATCCAGGAGGGCAACCTGGGCCTCATCCGTGCAGTCGAGAAGTTCGATTACACGAAGGGGTTCAAGTTCTCCACCTACGCCACCTGGTGGATCCGGCAGGCCATCTCGCGTGGCATGGCCGACCAGGGCCGCACCATCCGGCTGCCCGTGCACCTGGTGGAGCAGGTCAACAAGCTGTCGCGGCTCAAGCGCGAGCTGCACCAGCAGCTCGGGCGGGACGCCACGCTGGCCGAGCTGGCCGCCGAGTCCGGCATCCCGGAGGAGAAGATCTCCGATCTGCTGGACCACGCGCGTGATCCGGTGAGCCTGGACATGCCGGTCGGCAGCGACGAGGAGGCACCGCTCGGCGACTTCATCGAGGACAGCGAGTCGACGTCGGCCGAGGCCGCCGTGGTCGCCGGCTTCATGCACAGCGACATCGACCGGGTGCTGCGCACCCTGGACGACCGCGAGCAGTCGGTGGTCCGGTTGCGCTACGGCCTGGACGACGGGCGGCCGCGCACCCTCGACGAGATCGGCCGGGTCTTCGGCATCTCCCGTGAACGGGTGCGGCAGATCGAGCGTGACTCGATGGCCAAGTTGCGCACCGGCGACCGTTCCGAGTCGCTCCGGGCGTACGCCAGCTGAGCACCAGCATCTGACCGGGGGCCGGGACCGACACGACGTCGGTCCCGGCCCCCGGTGCATGTCACCATCGCCGGATGCGAGTGCGGGCCTTGTCCGACGGCACCTTCCTGGCCGCCCCGGGCTCCTTCGCCCCGGACGCCGGGGCCGACCGGCACCCGAGCTGTTCACCACCGGGGGCCGCGCCGACCTGCCGATCGGCTGCTTCGTCGTCGTCCACACCGACGGAGTTGTCCTGGTCGACGCCGGACTCGGGCCGGTCGACGAACCGGGGACCGGCGGATCGGCGCTGCGGGGCGGGCGGCTCCTCGACGAGCTGCGCCATGCGGGCGTCTCCGTCGAGCAGGACGGACACACCCTGGTGCTGCTCGGTGACGCTCCGACCTGCACCACCCAGCTCGACGAGCCGGGGTGGTCCTCGATCGGTGATGTCGACCCGGCCCTGGACCAGCGGCCGCGCACCTTCCGCACCCTGGCCGAGCTGTGGGACCGGTTGGCCGAGCCCCGGACCACCGGGGTGGGCGCGCACCTCCAGGCCCTGCGAGCCGGTCGGGTCGAGCTGCCCGGCCGCGACTGGCGACCCGAGCCGGCTCGAGCTCAGCGCTCGGCCGCCTCCGGCGCCCGGTGCCGACCGGTGCGCTCCCGGTTCTGGTCCTGGTCCAGCCCGGCGTACTCCTCAGCCACTTCGGCGGCGAATCCCCCAGTGCCACCGGCCGCCTCGGCCGCCTCCAGCCGCCGGGCATCCTGGAGCTGCTCCTGACCGCTCTGCGTCCGCAGCGGGGTCTCTTTGAGGAAGACGACCGAGATCAGCGTGATGACGGCCAGCACGGTGCCGACCAGGAAGATCCGGGCGGTGCCGTCGCCGTAGGCGATCCGGACCAGCTCGACCAGCGGGCCGGGCAGCTCGTTGAGCTGGCCGATGCCGATGTCCCCGCTGCCGGCGGCGGCCGGATCGGCACCGGTCGCGACGAGACCGGCGCGGATGCGGTCGGCGACCTGGGTGGCCAGCACGGCACCGAGCACGGACACCCCGACGGTGCCGCCGAGCGAGCGGAAGAAGCTGACCGTCGACGTGGCCGAGCCGAGGTCGGTGGGCGGCACCACGTTCTGCACGGCGAGCACCAAGTTCTGCATGACCGTGCCGGTGCCTGCGCCCATGACGAACAGGTAGGCGCCCAGCAGCACCATGTTGGTCGTGTGGTCGATGGTGGCCAGCGCGGCGAACCCGACGAGCAGCAACACCGACCCGACGACCAGGTAGACCTTCAGCTTGCCGGTGCGGGTGATCAGTGCCCCCGAGATGGTGGAGCCCAGCGTCGACCCGACGATCGTCGGCAGCATCAGCAACCCGGCCGCGGTCGGTGAGACACCGCGGGCGATCTGGAAGTACTGGATCAGGAAGACCGCGCCGCCGAACATGGCCACGCCGACGCCCAGGCTGCCGATGGTGGCCAGCGTGGTGGTGCGGTCGCGGAACAGCCGCAGCGGGATGACCGGCTCCGCGGCCCGCAGCTCGACGACCACGGCCAGGCCCAGCAACAGCAGACCGCCGGCGAGCATCGCGATCGACGTGCCGGAGCCCCAGGCGAAGTCGTTCCCGGCCAGCGTGACCCAGATCAACAGGTCGCACACACCAGCCACGATGAGCGAGGCGCCGAGCCAGTCGATGGACACCTTCCGCTTCATCACCGGCAGGTGCAGCGTCTTGTGCACGACGAACAGCGAGACCATGGCCAACGGGATCCCGGCCCAGAAGCACCACCGCCAGCCGAGCCAGTCGGTGTCGACGATGACGCCGCCGATGAGCGGCCCGGCCACCGGCGCCACCGACATGACCGCCGCGATGGGGCCCATGTACCGCCCGCGCTCCCGCGGGCTGATCATCGCCGCGATGGCGATGATGACGAGCGCCTGCAGCCCGCCCAGGCCGAGACCCTGGAACGAGCGCCAGACGATCAGCATCTCCACCGACGGCGAGAAGCCGGCCAGCAACGAGCCGGTCGTGAAGATCACCGTGGAGATCTGGACCAGCAGCTTCTTGCTGTAGAGGTCGGACAGCTTGCCCCAGATCGGCGTGGTCGCCGTGGACGACAGCAGCGTCGCGGTGACGATCCACGTGTACTGGTTCTGTGAGCCGTGCAGCACCGAGATGATCGTCGGGAGCGCGTTCGAGACGATCGTCGCCGACAGGAACGCTGCGAACATCGCCAGCAGCAGTCCGGAGAGGGCGACGATGGTCTGGCGGTGCGTCATCCGGCCGGATGAGGCCGGTGGTGCGGTGGTCGTCACGAAGCGCTCCTGCCACGGCGGTCGGCCGGTCCGCACTCGCAGCGCAGGCGACGACGCCGCAAGATCAGTTGACTCGTGCAACCATATCTGCGGTCGTTCGCAAGGCGCAACAGTTGGCGGTCCCGATCGGCCTGCCGATCATCCCTCCGCGCGCTGGTCCGCGGACCGGTCGACCGGTACCACCTGGAACGCGGTGCCATTGGACCGCCACGTGGCGAGCAGGTCGGGATGGGCGCCGCTGTCGGTGATGATCAGGTCGAACTCGCTGACCGGGGCGATCTTCAGCATCGCCCGCCGGTTCAGCTTCGAGGAGTCCACCAGCAGGTAGCGCTTGGTGGCGGAGGCCAGCATCTGGCGCTTGAGCATCACCACCTGCTCCTCCTGGTGGTACAGGTCGGTGCCGGACACGGCCGCGGTGGACATGAACACCGCGTCGACGTGGATACCGGCCACCTGCTCGATCGCCTGGACACCCAGGAACGAGTCGTGCGACACGTCGTACCGCCCGCCGATGCCGACCACCGTGAGCTCGTCGCGGTAGCGGGCCAGCTCGGACAGGCGGCGGA
>NZ_JAERWK010000009.1 GCF_016918035.1 Nakamurella leprariae
GAACGGGCCCAGGACCCCGTCCAACACCAAACCTGATCAACGAGGCAGGCACACGCCGCCCCGCCGACCCCCCATACCCATCACCCAGCCAACACAGCACTTGACCTCAACCTCATAGGTTGCTCAGTCGAGCTTGGCCATCCAGCCGTGTGGATCGGCCCGACGCCCGTACTGCAGTTCGGTCAGCTCCCGGCGCAGCGCCATGGTCAACTCCCCCGGTCGTCCACCGGCGATCTCGAACCCGCCCTCGGCGTGCTTGACCGACCCCACGGGTGTGATGACCGCCGCGGTCCCACAGGCGAAGACCTCGGTCAGCTCACCGGTCTCGACGGCCTTGGCCCACTCCTCCGTCGAGATGCGACGCTCGCCGACCCGGTGTCCCAGTTCGCGGGCCAGGGTCAGCAGCGAGTCGCGGGTCACGCCGGGCAACAGCGAACCCGACAACTCCGGGGTGACGACCTCGGCGTCGACGCCCTCGCCGAAGACGAAGAACAGGTTCATCCCGCCCATCTCCTCGACCCACCGGCGCTCCACCGCATCCAGCCAGACGACCTGGTCGCAGCCCTGCGCCGCGGCCTGGGCCTGGGCGGCGAGCGAGGCCGCGTAGTTGCCACCGGTCTTGGCCGCGCCGGTGCCGCCCGGTGCCGCCCGCACGTACTCGGTGGACCACCAGACACTCACCGGGTGCACCCCGCGCGGGAAGTAGGCACCGGCCGGCGAGGCGATGAGGCAGTAGGTGTACGACGCGGACGGCCGCACGCCCAGACCGACCTCGGTGGCGATCATGAACGGCCGGAAGTACAGCGACGACTCGCCGCCGGTGGGGACCCACGCGCGGTCCACGGTGATCAGCTCACGCAGCGACTGCAGGAACAGTTCCTCCGGCAGCCGGGCCATCCCGAGCCGGTCGGCCGACCGGTTGAACCGCGCGGCGTTGGCCCGCGGCCGGAAGGTGGCCACGCTGCCGTCGGGCTGCTCGTACGCCTTCAGACCCTCGAAGATCTCCTGGCCGTAGTGCAGCACCATGGTCGCCGGGTCCAGGGACAGCGGCCCGTACGGCACCACCCGCGGGTCGTGCCAACCGCGCTCGGGTGAGTGGTCGATCAGCACCATGTGGTCGGTGAAGAACCGCCCGAAGCCGGGGGCGGCCAGGATCTCCGCCCGGCGCTCGTCGTCGAGCGGATGGTCGGACCGGGTGACCGTGAACTGCGTCGGTGCCGTGCTCATGGCACGTACGGTAGTACAGCAGTCGGACGCCCGAGTATCGCGATCAGGGGAGCCGCGTCGGTCGGTGTCACCGCACGTGGGAGGGCACGAACGGCGGCCTGCCGAGCTGCGCCGGGATGCGCCGCCCACGCACGTCGACCTGGACCTCGGCGCCGTCGGCGATCCCGGTCGCGGTGTCGATCAGAGCCAGCGCGATCCCCTTGCCGAGGGTGGGCGAGAAGGTGCCGGAGGTCGTCCGGCCGATCACCGCGCCGTCCGCGTCCAGGACGTCCAGATCCGCCCGCAGCACTCCCCGGCCCGTCGCGACCAGTCCCCGGGCCGTGCGCCCCGGTCCCCGCTCCCGCTCGGCCAGCAGCGCGTCCCGGCCGAAGAACTCCGGCTTGGTCCAGCCCACCGCCCAGCCGATGCGGGCCTGCACCGGCGAGATGGTCGGCCCCAGGTCCTGACCGTGCAGTGCGTACCCCATCTCGGTGCGCAACGTGTCGCGGGCGCCCAGGCCCGCAGCCCGGCCGCCGGACTCCGCGGCCGCCGCGAGGACGGCGTCGAAGAGGGCGGGTGCGTCGTCCCAGGCGGGGAGCAACTCGTAACCGTGCTCACCGGTGTAGCCGGTGCGGCAGATGCGCACGGTCCCCCCGGTCCAGGGCGCGTCGACGAACGCCAGGTACGGCAGGTCCGTCGGCAGTCCGAGTCGTTCGAGCGTGGTGGCGGCGGCGGGTCCCTGGACGGCGAGCACGCCGAAGTCGCGGTGCTGGTCGATCACCTGCACCGGCGACGGAGCCGCCGCGGCCAGCACCGCGGCCACCGACGCCGAATTCGCGGCGTTGGGGACCAGGAAGACCTCGTCGTCGGACACCCGGTAGGCGATCAGGTCGTCCAGCACCCCGCCGGACGGGGTGCAGCAGAGGGTGTACTGCGCCTGGCCGGGTCCGATCCGGTCCAGGTCCGCAGTCAGGCACCGGTTGAGGAACGCCGCCGCACCCGGCCCGCTGACCAGCACCTTGCCCAGGTGGGAGACGTCGAAGACGCCGACCGCCGTGCGCACGGCGGTGTGCTCCGCCACCACGCCGGAGCCGGCGTACGAGATGGGCATCTCCCAGCCGCCGAACGCGGTCATCGAGGCACCCAAGGTGCGGTGACGGGCGTCCAGCGGCGAGTGCAGCAGCGGTGCGGGCAGCGCGGCGGCCGAGGCGTCGGAAGGTTCCATGAGCCTGGACCGTAGCCTGGGCCGCCGACGGACCGGACGAGGAAGAGGCGCTCGATGACCCGCGTGCAACTGACGGATGACGCACCACTGACCACCACGGTCGACGCCCTGGTGGTGGGCGCGTACCAGGGCGCCGACGCGCCGATCGCGGTCGACCCCGACCACGCCGCGGTGGTCGCTGCCGCCGCCACCGTCGGGGCCACCGGCAAGCCTGGGACGATCACCGCCCTGCCCGGCACCGGCCTCGCCGCGGCCACCCGCATCCTGGTCGCCGGGCTCGGCGCCGCGCCCGGTCAGGACGTCGGAACCCTCGAGGCCGCCGACCGTCCGGACGACACCGCCCCGGCCGGCGCACCGGCGGACGACGGGGCGGTGCTGCGTGCCGGCCTGGCCGAGCGGGTGCGCCGCGCGGCCGGCGCCGCCTCCCGCGCGGCCGTCGGCTCGGCCACCGTGCTGTCGACGCTGGGCGCCGTCGACCTCACCGCCGCCGCCGAAGGGCACCTGCTGGGCGGGTACGTCTTCACCACCTACAAGCAGCCGGCCAAGCCGCCGGTGGAGACGGTGCTGCTGGCCGGCGCGGGGACCGACGCCGGCGCCGACGCCACGGTGGGCCGCGCCGCGATCACCGCGCAGGCCGTGCTGATGGCCCGCGACCTGGTCAACACCGCCCCGAACGACCTGTACCCAGCGGTGTTCGCCGAGCGGGCGTCGGCGGCCGCCGGCACGGTGCGCGGGCTCACCGTGGAGGTGCTGGACGAGCACCAGCTCCGCGACCGTGGGTACGGCGGGATCAGTGCCGTCGGCTCGGGCTCGAGCCGACCGCCGCGGCTGGTCCGGATCTCCTGGTCCCCGAAGGACGCCACCCGCACCGTGGCGCTGGTCGGCAAGGGCATCACCTTCGACTCCGGTGGCCTGTCGATCAAGCCGGCGGCCGGGATGGACGCCATGACCTCGGACATGTCCGGTGCCGCCGCGGTCGTCGCGACCGTGATCGCCGCCGCGCAGCTGGAGCTGCCGCTGGGTGTCGTCGCCTACGCCGCGCTGGCCGAGAACCTGCCGTCCGGCACGGCGTACCGACCCGGCGACGTCATCCGCCACTACGGCGGCACCACCTCGCACGTGCTGAACACCGACGCCGAGGGACGACTGGTGCTCGCCGATGCCCTGGCCCGGGCGGCCGAGGACGCCCCCGACGTCGTGCTCGAGACGAGCACGCTGACCGGCGCGCAGATCGTGGCGCTGGGCAAGCGGACCATGGGCGTCATGGGGTCGGCCGCCCTGCGGGACCGGGTGGCCGAGCTGGCCCGCGGTGCCGGTGAGGCGGCGTGGGCCATGCCGTTGCCGGAGGAGCTGCGCGAGGGGTTGGACTCGAGCCTGGCCGACCTGGCCAACGTCTCCAACGACCGCGCCGGCGGCATGCTGGTGGCGGGCCACTACCTGCGCGAGTTCATGCCGCCGGGCGCTCAGTGGGTGCACCTGGACGTGGCCGGGCCCGCGTTCCACGACGGCGGACCCCACGGGTACGTGATCAAGGGTGCGACCGGCGTCCCGGTGCGGACGCTGCTGGCCGTGCTGCGCGACGAGGCCGGCTCCGCCTGACGCCGGCGCCCAGCCGTGATGGGCGCCGGTCAGTGCCCGTCCTGCTCCGCCGCCCGCTGCCGGTGCGACCAGTCCCGCATCCGCTGCGGGTAGCCGACCACGGTCGCGTCATAGACGGGCAGCCGGTGCTCTCGGGCGAAGTCCCGGGCGACCTCGGTGGTGCCGACCCGGCGCCGGGTGAACTCCCCGTCGTGGGCCACCAGCAGCACGGTCACCCCGGTGACCGCGGTGGCCGGCTCGACGTACACCTCGACCCCGCGCCGTCCGGCCACCCAGCCGGCCAGCTGCTCCAGCGCCTCCTGGCGTTCGGCCCGGGGCAACGGCTGGGCGAGGGAGGGCGGACGGCGCGGCCGGCGGAATCGGGAGAACAGACCCATCCGGACAGTGTCCCGGACAGGCCCGTCCCACCGTTCGGGACGGCGCCGACGACCCGGCGGCCGGGTGGTCGGGGTCGCACCCACCACTGTCGGTCGACAGTGCAAGGATGGACGGCGCAGCGAGGCACCGGTCTGCATCGCACGCCGGTGGCGCCGAGCGGGTCGGACCGGTCACCCCGGGTCGACCACCGTCCCGGCGTCCGGGGCCTCCGGGAAGCAACAGCCACGAGCGACCGCACGGCCACTCGATCCACGAGCGAGGAGTAGTTCATCGATGAGCGAGACCAACGTCGACCTGGTGGTACTGGGCGGCGGGTCCGGCGGGTATGCGGCGGCTCTGCGCGCCGCTGAGCTGGGTTCGTCCGTGGTGCTCATCGAGAAGGAGAAGGTGGGCGGCACCTGCCTGCACTGGGGCTGTGTGCCGGCCAAGACGCTGCTGCACGCGGCCGAGGTGGCGGACGAGGCCCGCGAGGGCGCGTCGATCGGCGTCAAGTCGACGTTCGACGGCATCGACCCGGCCGCGCTGCTGAAGTACAAGGACGGCGTCATCAACCGGCTCTACAAAGGCCTGCAGGGACTCATCAAGTCGCGGAACATCCAGGTCGTCGAGGGCGAGGGCCGCTTCGTCGGGCCGCGCTCGGTGGTCGTCGGCGACGACACCTACACCGGCACGAACGTGGTGCTGGCCACCGGCTCGTACTCGCGCAGCCTGCCCGGCCTGGCCATCGAGGGCCGGGTCATCACCTCCACCCAGGCGCTGAGCCTGGAATGGGTGCCGCAGACCGCCATCGTGCTGGGCGGCGGAGTCATCGGCGTGGAGTTCGCGTCCACCTGGGCCTCCTTCGGCACCGACGTCACCATCGTCGAGGCGCTGCCGAGCCTGGTCCCCGCCGAGGACCCGTGGGCAGCCAAGCTGCTCGAGCGGGCCTTCCGTCGTCGCAAGATCAACTTCAAGACCGGCGTCCGGTTCTCCGAGGTCAGCCAGGACGACTCCGGCGTGACCGTGAAGCTCGAGGACGGCACCGAGCTCAAGGCCGACCTCATGCTGGTGGCCGTCGGCCGCGGCCCCAACACCGCCGGCTGCGGGTACGAGGAAGCCGGCGTGACCATGGACCGCGGATTCGTCATCACCGACGAGCGGCTGCGCACCAACCTGCCGAACGTGTACGCCGTCGGCGACATCGTCCCCGGTCTGCAGCTGGCCCACCGCGGGTTCCAGCAGGGCATCTTCGTGGCCGAGGAGATCGCCGGCCTGAACCCCACCGTGGTCGACGACGCGAACATCCCGAAGATCACCTACTGCGACCCCAACGTCGCCTCCGTCGGGCTCACCGAGGCCAAGGCCAAGGAGATCCACGGCGCCGACAACGTCGAGTCCTACGTCTACGACCTCGGCGGCAACGGCAAGTCGCAGATCCTCAAGACGGCCGGCGGCATCAAGGCGGTCCGGGTGAAGGACGGCCCGGTGGTGGGTGTGCACATGGTCGGCGCCCGCGTCGGCGAGCTCATCGGTGAGGCGCAGCTGATCGTCAACTGGGAAGCGCTGCCCGAGGACGTCGCCCCCCTGATCCACGGGCACCCGTCGCAGTACGAGGCGCTGGGCGAGACGATGCTCGCGATGGCCGGGAAGCCGTTGCACGTCCACGACTGACCCCGCGGCGCGCGGTCCGGAGAACCCGGGCCGGGCCCGCACGCTGTTCCGCGTCACCTCCGGCTCGTCCCCGCAGTCCCGTCCACCCCATGGTTCAAGGTCAGCTCGGCTCCGTCATTGGTCCGGACGCCGACAGGCACCTCAAGGCAGGAGTACCGATGTCGCAATCCGTCACGATGCCTGCTCTCGGTGAGAGCGTCACCGAAGGCACCGTCACCCGCTGGCTGAAGAACGTCGGCGATCGGGTGGAGGCCGACGAGCCGTTGCTGGAGGTTTCCACCGACAAGGTCGACACCGAGATCCCGTCGCCCGTCGCCGGGGTGCTGGAGCGGATCATCGTCGGGGAGGACGAGACGGTCGACATCGGCGCCGAGCTCGCCGTGATCGGCGACGGCTCCGGTGGCGGTGCCGACGCCGGTGCCGAGCCGGAACCGGAACCGGAACCCCAGCCGGAGCCGGAGACCGCCCCGCTGCCGTCCGACGCGGGCAACGCCCCCGAGGCACCGTCCCCCGACACCGACGTCCCGGCCGAGAAGCCGACCGCCGGCACCGGTGGGTCCAGCGGCCAGGGCACCCCGGTGACCCTGCCCGCGATGGGCGAATCCGTCACCGAGGGCACCGTCACCCGCTGGCTCAAGGCCGTCGGGGACGAGGTCGCCGTCGACGAGCCGCTGCTCGAGGTGTCCACCGACAAGGTCGACACCGAGGTGCCGTCGCCGATCGCCGGCGTGCTGCTGGAGATCTCGGTCGGCGAGGACGAGACCGTCGAGGTGGGCGGCCAGCTCGCCGTCATCGGCACCCCGGGCAGTGCCCCGGCCGCCGCCCCCGAGCCCGACCCGGTCGCGGCCCAGGCCGAGGAGACCCAGGACTCGGGCACGGCGCCCAAGGACGAGCCGAAGCAGGAGCAGGCCGCTGCTCCTGCCCCCACGCCCCCGGCCCCGGCCGCTGCGGCCCCCGCGCAACCGGCTCCGGCCGCCGCGCCGGCCCCGTCGGCTCCAGCCGTTCCGTCCGGCGGCACCACCGCCTACGTGACCCCGGTCATCCGCAAGCTGGCCGCCGACCTGGGCGTCGACCTGTCGACCGTGTCCGGCACCGGAGTCGGTGGCCGCATCCGGCGCGAGGACGTCCAGGCCGCCGGTGAGGCGGCCAAGGCGGCGGCTTCCGCGCCGGCCGCTGCCCCCTCCGCTCCGGCGGCGGCGCCCGCCCCCCCCCGCGCGGGGGGGGCGGGGGCGCCCCGGGCCGCGGCCCGCGCGCGGAGCCGCA
>NZ_JAERWK010000010.1 GCF_016918035.1 Nakamurella leprariae
GGGGGGCCCGCCGCCCCCCCCCCCCCCCCCGCGCGGGGGGGGGGGCCGCCCCCCCCCCCCCGGGGGAGGGGGCGGTGGCGCCGAGTGCGGAGGCCGTCGCGCTGATCGGCACCACGGTCAAGCTCCCGCGCATCCGTCAGTCGATCGCCAAGAACATGCTGGCCGGGCTGCAGACGGCCGCGCAGCTCACCACGGTGATGGAGGTCGACGTCACCCGGGTGGCCGCGCTCCGGGCTCGCGCCAAGGGCGCGTTCGAGGCGCGCGAGGGCGTGAAGCTGTCCTTCCTGCCCTTCTTCGTCAAGGCGATCATCGAGGCGGCGAAGCAGTACCCGATCGTCAACTCGTCGATCTCGGACGATCTCAAGGAGATCACCTACCACCCGACGGTCAACGTCGGCATCGCGGTCGACACCCCCCGCGGGCTGATCGTGCCGGTGATCAAGAGCGCCGAGGACCTCAGCATCCCCGGCATCGCCCGCCGGATCGCCGAGTTGGCTGCGCGCACCCGGGACAACAAGATCGCTCCCGACGAGCTCTCCGGCGGCACCATCACGGTGACCAACACCGGCTCGGTCGGGGCACTCTTCGACACCCCGATCTTCGTCCCGCCGCAGTCGGCCATCGTGGGCACCGGCACGATCACCAAGCGTCCCGCGGTGATCCAGGACGCCGACGGCAACGACGTCATCGCCATCCGCTCGCTGATGTACCTGGCGATGTCGTACGACCACCGCAACATCGACGGTGCGGACGCCTCCCGGTTCCTGATGGCGGTCAAGAAGCGCGTCGAGGGCGGCCAGTTCGCCGGCGACCTGGGCATCTGACCCGCTCGCTCCCCCGGCCGGCCGACCGCGTGCAGCGGCCGGCCGGCCGGATCCGGCGCATCTCGGAGGTGACGCGGTGAAGGTGGTCAGCGCAGGTTCGAGTGGCTTCCTGGGCATCCACTTGACCGACCACCTGCGGGCGGCCGGTCATCAGGTGCACCGGCTGGTCCGCCGCGCCCCGTCCGGGGACGACGAGCTCCGGTGGGATCCGGACACGGGCACGTTGTCAGCGGCGGCCCGCCGAGCCATGGCCGACGCGGACGCCGTCGTGAACCTGTGCGGCGCGGGCGTCGGCGCGCACCGCTGGACCGACGCCTACCGCCGCACCATCCGCTCCTCTCGGGTCGGCCCGACCGCGCTGCTGGCCCGGGTGTGCGCCGAGGAAGGTGTGCCGACGCTGTTGAACGCGTCCGGCACCGGCTACTACGGCGACCGCGGGGCCAGTCCGATGCCGGAGACCGAGACACCCGGCGCCACGTTCCTGGCCGGGGTCTGCGTCGACTGGGAGGCGGCCACCGCGCCGGCCGCCACAGCCGGCACCCGGGTGGTCCTGCTGCGCCAGGCTCCCGTGCTGGGCCGGGGTGGTGACCTCCTCGACCGCCTGTCGCTCATCGTCCGACTGGGTCTCGGCGGCCCGATCGCCGGCGGTCGCCAGTTCCTGCCGTGGATCTCACTGCGCGACCACCTGGCCGTGGTCGGCTTCCTGCTCGAGGCGGACGTCGCCGGCCCGGTGAACCTGGCCGCCCCCGAGACGGTGACCAACGCCCGGTTCGTCCGCGCGCTCGGCGCCGTGCTGCACCGGCCGACGCCCTGGCCCGTTCCCGGCATCGCCCTGCGCGTGGCGCTCGGCGGGTTCGCCGAGGAGATCACCGGCGGTCAGCGCGCGGTGCCGGACGTGCTCACCGGGGCCGGCTTCCGGTTCGCCGACCCGGAACTGCGCGGCGCGCTGGAGTGGGCGCTCGGGCAGTCGTGACCAACAGCGCCTGACCGTCAGTCCCCCGGCGGCGCCGGCGGCGGGTCCTCCAGCGACATGGCCGCCTGCAACAGCGCCAGGTGGGACAGCGCCTGGGGCAGGTTGCCCATGAACGCCCCGTCCCGCGGATCGATCATCTCGGCGAACAGGCCGACGTCGTTGGCCATCGGGACCAGCCGGCGCATCAGCTCCCGGCCCTCCTCGGCCCGGCCGACGGCGGCCAGCGCCGCCACGCCCCAGAACGAGCAGGCGACGAACGCACCCTCCTCCTGAGCCATGCCGCTGTAGCGGTACAGCAGCGGGCCGTCCCCCAGCTCGGCCAGTACCGCGTCGATGGTGGACGACATCCGCGGACCGGTGTCGAACCCGCTGATCGCGTGCAGCAGCACCGAGGCGTCGAGGTCCTGCGTGCCGGGGTACCAGACGTACGCGCCGCGCTCGTCGTCCCAGCAGTGCTCCCGGACCCACGCGGCGATCCGGTCGGCCTCGCTGCGCCACCGGGACGGGTCGCCGGGGATCTGCCCCCGGTCGGCCAGGTCGGACGCGCATCGCAGCGCCTGCCAGCAGCCCAGTTTCGACGACGTGTAGTGCCGCTCCTCGTGCAGCTCCCACATCCCCGCGTCCGGACGGATCCACACGTCGCAGGTGCGGTCGGCGATCGCGGCGAGGATCCGCCCGGTGTCCGCGTCGATGAGGTGCTCGTTCAGCACGGCGAGTCGGACGATGTCGAACAGGTCGCCGAAGACGCCGAGCTGGAGCTGGGTGGACGCGGCGTTGCCGACGACGACCGGTCCGATGTCCCGCCACCCCGGCAGCTCCGGGTAGTGGTGACCGCGGGGACGGCTGCCGTCCATCTCGTAGAACACCGACAGCTCGGGGCCGTCGGCGCGGATGGTGCGCAGCAGCCAGCTCACCGCGGCGTGGGTGTCCTCGCGGACGCCGTACCGGAACAGCGCATTCAGCGTGTACGCCATGTCGCGCACCCACGCGTAGCGGTAGTCCCAGTTCTTGCCGCCGTCCCAGGACTCGGGCAGGGACGTGGTCGCGGCCGCCGCGATCGAGCCGTGCGGTGCGTGGATGAGCAGCTTCAACGCGAGCGCGCTGCGCAGCACCGCGTCGGCGAACTCGCCGCCGGGACGGTCGTGCCCGGACGCCTCGCCCGCGGCATCGGTCGAGGACCCGTGCTCCTCCGGACGTGCGGTACCCGGCTCGGTGGTCCCGCGCAGCGCCGGATCACCGTCCGGATGCGCGGCGGCGCGACCGCCGCGGCCGCCGGCACTGAAGGTGCGCGACCAGCGCTGCCAGCTGTCGATGGTGCGCTCGATGCCCGCGTCGACCTCCTCCGGCGGGTTGAGGTGCAGGGGTTCGGCGTCGGTGGCGACCAGACCGACCAGATACCGCGAGCCCGCGGTCGCGACGAACTCACCGGCCACGTCCTGCTCACCGAGCGCGACGTCCATGTCACCGAGCAGCCGGACCGCCATGGTGACGCCGTCCAGCCGCAGCACGTGACCGTGCACGGTGTCCTGGCGCCACGGGGTGGCGGTGCCCAGCGCCGTGCCCGGAGCGACCCGCCAGCGCATCGGCACTGCGCCCCGGAGTCCCTCGATCCGGCGGGCCAGCTCGGACCAGGGCAGCCGGCCGGCGATCCCGGAGTTCATCGAGTCGGTCACCCGGACCTGTCCGGCCGGGCCGGTCCATGTCGTGCTCAGCACGTTGGTGCCGTCGACGTACTCCCGGTGCACGGTCATCGCGTCCGCGTCGACCGGTCGGAGCTCGATCCAGCCCCCGTTGTCCCGGTCGAGGATGGCGGCGAAGGCCGGTGGCGAGTTCAGGTCGGGCAGCGGCAGCCAGTCGATGCGGCCGTCCCGGGCGACCAGTCCGACGGTGCGTCCGTCACCGATGGCGCCGTAGGTGCGCAACGCCGCCCACTCCGGGGCGGCCGGGGAGGCCAGGAAGCGACCGGGTGGCCGGGCGGCGCTGCGGGGCGGGTCCTGCGGTCCGGCGTCAGTGGTCATCGATCGGTGCTCGCCGCTCCTGCTGGTCGGGGCTGGTCGGGTCGGTACCGCGGGCCGCCTGCTCGGCGCCCGCCGCGGTGCTGGTGGAGGTCAGTGCTCGTACGGGTCGGCCGGCTGTGCCACGGTGCGCAGCGCATGCACCTGCACGGTCGGCACGTAGAAGTTGTCCGCGTTGCCGGTGCCGGGGACCGCGGTGATGACCGCCTCGACCCAGGTGTCGGACGGGAGCGGGGCATCACCGTCCACGTGCAGCTGGACCGGGGTGGCGTCGGCGGCGCAGCAGCTGATCACCATCCGGGCGATGCTCCAGCCGCCGTCGAACCCGTCACCTGCCGGCGCGACGAACCCGGTGACGGTGACCGGGTGGTCGGCCAGCGAATGCCCGGGGTCGTACAGGGCGCGCAGCACGGTGTCTCGCATGGTCAGCGGCGGATCGCTGCCGTCCGGCAGCGGCGGGAAGGTGCTGGCCGCTCCCTCGCCCGTCGGGGTGTCACCCCCGGCCGCACGCGCGGCGGCGCCGCCCAGGTTCTGCCGGTCCGCGACCGACCCGGTCTCCTGACCACCACCGACCAGGGAGTACCCGGCCACCGCCTGCGACTGCGCGGTGCGGGTGATCGAGTCCGCGCCCAGCGCGGGCGGCGCGACCAGCAGCAGCACCAGCACCGGCACCACGATCAGCCAGGGGGCGCGGGACGAGTCGTGGTCGTGACCGTGCGCGTCCGGGCCGACGCCCTGGGCGGCATCGTCGGGGGCGACATGATCGGGGGCGGCATGATCGGGGGCGCCGTCGTCGTGTCCGTGCTCGGCTCCGACCCGCTGGGACCGCTCGGCCCGCAGGTCCGCCCGTACGGCCAGCACCAGGCTGATCAGCCCGACCGCCACCAGCGCACTCCCGCCGATGATGAGCAGCGGCGCGAACCCCGGCTTGACGTATGCGGTGAAGCGCCCGGAGACGGTGATGGCCAGCAAGAGTCCACCGAGCAGCACCGTGATGATCGACTGCGTCAGCCGGTTCACGACCATCCTCCCCAGAACAGCAGGCCGGTGGCCGTGCCCACCACCACCGCCACGACGAAGGTCAACGGCGCGAACCGGACGGCGAACCGCTTGCCGAAGGTGCCGGCCTGCATGGCGACCAGCTTGACGTCGACCGCCGGCCCGACGGTCAGGAACACCAGTTTGCCGACCATCGGGATGGTCGAGAACGCAGCCGCAACGAAGGCGTCGGCCTCCGAGCAGAGGGCCAGGATGAACGCCAGGGCGGCCATCAGCAGGATCGACAGCAGGATCGACGACGCGATGTGCTCGTCCATCCAGCGCCGGGCCAGGACGTTGAACGTGGCCGCCGCGGCCGCGCCGATCACCAGGAAGCCCGCGGCCTGCGCGAAGTCACCGAGCATGGTGCCGACGAACAGCCGCCAGCGGCCGGCCGCGGTGGCCGGGCGGTCCGTCCCGTCCAGCTCCAGGGCCCGACGTGGCACCAGCCACTGCGGTTTGCCGATCCGCTGCCAGATCCACCCGACGATGAGGGCCGTGGCCAGGCCGGCGACCAGCCGGGCCCACACCATCGACGGCTCGGTCGGGAACGCGATGGCCGTCGCGACCAGCACGATCGGGTTGACCGCCGGCGCCGACAACAAGAAGGCCAGCGCCGCGGACGCGGGCACCCCTCGGTCGATGAGCCGGTTGGCGATGGGCACCGACCCGCACTCGCACCCGGGCAGGGCGATGCCGGCCGCGCCGGCGACCGGCACGGCCAGCGCGGGACGCTTCGGCAGCAGCTTCTGGAAGACCCGGGCCGGGACGAAGGCGGCGATGGCGCCGGACACGATCACGCCGAGGACCAGGAACGGGGTGGCCTGCACGATCACGGCCACGAACACGGTCGACCACGTCTGCAGCACCGGGCGGTCGAGCAGCCGTTCCAGCGGTCCCTTGAGCAGCACGCCCAGCAGCAGCACCGCACCGAGCATCTCGAGCGATCCGGGCCGGTAGCCGGAGCGACCGCGCCGGGCGAGCCCACCCGACGGTCCGCTGCCGGGGCGGGTCGTGGTGGTGTCCGCGCCGCCACCGTCGGGGCCGGTCATCGAGCGGCCCGCTCGGCGTCGACCGGCGCCGCGGACCCGGACGTCCCAGCACCGCTGCCGTCCTCGAGCACCGCGCCGAACCGCCGGGTACGGCTCGCGTACAGCTCGCAGGCCTGCCACAGGTCGCGCCGGTCGAAGTCCGGGAACAGCGTGTCCAGGAACACCATCTCCGCGTACGCGGACTGCCAGAGCAGGAAGTTGCTGGTCCGCTGCTCCCCCGACGACCGCAGGAACAGGTCGACGTCGGGCATGTCCGGCTCGTCCAGGTAGCGCGCCACGGTGCGCTCGTCGACCCGGTCCGGATCCAGCCGGCCGGCGGCGGCGTCCTGGGCGATGGCCCGGGCAGCGTCGGCGATCTCGGCCCGGCCGCCGTAGTTCACGCACATGGTCAGGGTGAGCACCGTGTTGTCCGCGGTCAGCTCCTCGGCGGCCTCGAGTTCTCGGATCACGCTGCGCCACAACCGCGGTCGGCGACCGGCCCAACGCACCCGGACACCCAGCTCGTGCATGGCGTCCCGGCGGCGCCGGATGACGTCGCGGTTGAACCCCATGAGGAAGCGCACCTCGTCCGGCGACCGTTTCCAGTTCTCGGTGGAGAACGCGTAGGCCGACAGGTGCCGGACGCCGATCTCGATCGCGCCCTCGACGACGTCGAACAGGGCCGCCTCGCCGCGCTTGTGCCCCTCGGTGCGGGGCAGACCCCGGGCCTTGGCCCACCGGCCGTTGCCGTCCATGACCAGGGCGACGTGCCCGGGCACGGTGTCGGCGGGCAGCGCGGGCGGCCGGGCTCCCGAGGCGTGCGGTGTGGGCGGTCGAACCGGCCGGACCGATCGGGACGATCCGGCGGCCCGGGCACCGCCGCGCAGGCTCGGGCTCACCCGACACTCCCGGCGGGGGCCTGCGGCCCGGGACCGGCCACCGCGCCGGTGGTCACGGGCACCCCGTCGGGTCCGTCGCCCGACCGGTCGACCAGGGGCAGCGAGCGCAACGCCCGTTCCAGGTGCCACTGCAGCAGCGCGGCCACCAGACCGGCCGACTCACGCCGCTGCACTGGCGTGGACGCACACGCGGTGACCCAGTCCCCCTCAGCCAAGGCCGCCATCAGTCCAACGGTCGCCGGTGACGGCCGGGCCGCGCCGGTCGACCGGCAGACCGCGCAGAGCAGGCCGCCCGCCGGCACCGAGAACGCGGGGTGCGGGCCGGGAGTCGCGCACCGGGCGCACTCGCGCAGCGCCGGCGCCCACCCGGCCAGCGCCATCGCCCGCAGCAGGAAGGCGTCCAGCACCAACGCGGGATCGCGGTCGGTCTCCACCAGCGTCCGCAGCGCCCCGACCAGCAGCAGGTGCAGCCGCAGCGCCGGCTCCCGCTCCTCGGCCGTGAGCCGTTCGGTCGTCTCGGCGATCACCGTCGCGGTGGTCCACCGCTCGTAGTCGGCGGCCAGTGTGGGTCCGAACGCGTCCAGCGAGACGGCCTGCGTGACGATGTCCAACGACCGCCCTTCGTACAGCTGCAGATCGACGTGGCTGAACGGTTCCAGCCTGCCGCCGAAGCGGCTCCTGGTCCGCCGCACCCCCTTGGCCACGGCGCGGACCCTCCCGGTCCGCTTGGTCAACAGGGTGACGATGCGGTCCGCCTCACCCAACTTGCCGACACGCAGCACGACTGCGCTGTCCCGGTAGACCGCCACCCGGTCATCGTGCCACCGCCGGGACGTCGTCCCGGGGATCACCGCGGGCAAGGGCGTGGACTAGCCTGAGCCGGACCGGACCGAGGGTCGCGACGGGGCGCGTCCCAGTCGGATCCGGCACCACTGTCGGGCGCCCTCGACCGGGCCGCTCGACGGCCGCGACCGGTCCCCCGAGCGATGGAGAGGTTGGTCCCATGGGTACCGCTCCGACGGTCCGGCGTGCCGTCCCGGACGACGCCGAATCCTTCGCCGCATGCCAGTTGGCGTGCTGGCGGGAGGCGTACTCGTCGCTGTGGGGCCCGGACCGCTTCGACGAGCTGGATCCTGCCGGGCTGGCCGAGCTGCGCCGGTCCGAACTCGAGGCCGGGACCGCCGAACATCTGCTGGCCGAAGAGGGCGGCGAGGTGATCGGCATCGCCATCGCCGGACCGACGCGGGACGACGACGCCCCCACCGAACTCGAGCTGTACGCGATCTACGTCCGGGCCGCGTCGCAGAACTCCGGCGTCGGCGCGACGCTGCTCGAGGAGGCCACGGCCGGGCGCCCCGTGTCGCTGTGGACCTACCGCGACAACGCCCGGGCCACCGCCTTCTACGTCTCGCACGGCTTCATCCCTGACGGTGAGGAGCGCAACGACTCCGAGGGGATCCTCGAGATCCGGATGGTCCGCCGCTGATCGGCGGCTGACCCGACCGTTCGTCGGCCGGGAACCGTCCGGCAGCGCGATGGCCCGGTCGGCGCTGGCATGCTGATCCCGTGGGCCGAGTCACCGCACGCACGCCCGTCCGCCGCTGGCGCGACGGTGCCTTCACCTCCCGACCCGACACCGTGGCGGGCGAGGAACCCCTGGAGATCCGGGTCGATGGCGTCTCGCTGGCCGTCACCATGCGCACGCCCGGCGCCGATGTCGAACTGGTGCACGGATACCTGCACGCCGAGGGTGTCCTGGCCGAGGCCGACGACGTGGTCACCGCGCGGTACTGCGACGGGGTCGACGAGCAGGGCCGCACCACCTACAACGTGCTGGACATCAGCCTGCGCCGCGGCCCCGCCGACCGCCGCGACCGGGCCCCGCTGCCGGTGCGGGCGGTGCTGACCAGTTCGGCCTGCGGTGTGTGCGGCACCGCCGCCATCGATGCGGTCCGGCAGCGTGGCCGCCACCCGATCGGGCCAGGACCACAGCTGGACCCCGCGGTGATCACCGCCCTGCCCGACCGGTTGCGGGACGGGCAACGGTGGTTCCGCAGCACCGGTGGCCTGCACGGCGCCGTGCTCGTCGACACCGACGGCTCGCTCGGCCCGGTCCGCGAGGACGTCGGCCGGCACAACGCGGTGGACAAGGTCATCGGCGTTGAACTGCTGGCCGGGCGGCTGGGTCCCGGCCGCCCGTTGGCCGACCGCGCGTTGGTCACCTCGTCCCGCGCGTCGTTCGAGCTCGTGCAGAAGGCGTTGCTGGCCGGGATCTCCACCCTCATCGCCGTGTCGGCCCCGTCCTCGCTGGCCGTCGAGCTGGCGCGGGACGCCGGAATGACGCTCATCGGGTTCACCTCGGCCCGTGGGTTCAACGTCTACAGCGGCCCGCACCGGGTGGCCGGCGCCGGCTGAGCCGTCGTCCCGGAGATCGGCCCGGTCCGACCGGAACACCCGACGCCCGGAACGGGTTGCACACCAGGGAGCACGCTCCCCGGGATCACGTCCGTACGGACCCGGGTGGAGCGTCGTTCGGACGAGACGACGAGGAGCTGTGGATGAGCGAGCCGACGACCGCGACGGGGACGACGACCGGTGGCCCGGCCGAGCGGGCGGAGGCCGCGGGGCTGGGCCGAAGAACGCCGGGCCGGGCGGTGCTGTCCGTGCTCGACCTGGCCACCGTCGGCGCCGGGGTCCCTGTGACGCGGGCGCTGCGCGACACCGCCGAGCTGGCGCAGCTGGCCGAACGCCTCGGCTACCGCCGCTTCTGGGTGGCCGAGCACCACGGCATGCCGGCCGTGGCCTCCGCGTCACCGCCGGTGGTGCTGGGGCACCTGTCCGCGGTGACGTCCACCATCCGGCTCGGATCCGGTGGGCTCATGCTGCCGAACCACGCCCCGCTCGCCGTGGCCGAGCAGTTCGCCACCATCGGAGCCTTCGCACCCGGCCGGGTCGACCTCGGCCTGGGCCGCGCCCCCGGCACCGACCAACTCACCGCCTACGCGCTGCGCCGGCGGATGGAGGACGACCGCACGGACGACATGGCCGACCGGCTCGCCGAACTGCAGCACTTCCTGCGCGGCGACTTCGCCGGTGACCACCCGTTCGGCCGCATCAGGGTCGTCCCCGACCCGACCGGACTGGTCGTCTGGCTGCTGGGCTCCTCGGACTACTCGGCCCGGCTGGCGGGCCGACTGGGCCTGCCGTTCGCGTTCGCCCACCACTTCGCCGGCATGGGCGGCACCACCGAGCAGGCGCTGGACGTCTACCGGTCGTCGTTCCGGCCGTCCGAACTGCTGGACGCGCCGTACTCGATGATCGGCGTGAACGCGCTGGCTGCGGACGACGAGGAGAGCGCCGCCTACCAGGCCGCCGCGGGAGCGCTGTCGATGGTGCTGCTGCGGCAGGGCCGACTGCAGGAGACCCCGACGCCGGAGCAGGCCGCGGTCTACCCGTACACGCCGGCCGACCGCGCCACCATCCAGGCGATGCGCGGCACCGCGCTGGTCGGCACGGCTGAGCAGATCGTGGACGGGCTGGACGACCTGGTCCGCCGGCTCGAGGTGGACGAGCTGATGGTGACCACCCAAGTGCACGGGGCCGCTGTGCGGCGCCGGTCCTACGAGCTCGTCGCGCAGGCCTGGACAGCACGCCAGCCGGCCGAGCCGACCCCGGTGGCCGGCTGACACCAGGACACCGACCCGCGGCGGATCAGCCGCCGCAGGTGGTGTCGACCCAGGTCTCGAGGTTCGTGAGCGCCTGGGTGACCGCCGGGTCGTCCACGATGGCCAGGGCCTCCGCCCCGCTCGTGCCGTTGGCCGCGTCCAGTGCGCCGAGCAGCACCTGCACGTCCGGCACCAGTTCCGACGGTACGGACTCGAGCAGCGGTTCGACCGCGGACCGCAGCTCCGCGCCGTCGAACGGGGTGTCCGGATCCAGGTAGGGCTGCAGCAGGCCGAGGCCCAGCGCGGCGTACGCGGTGGCCACCGTCGCGCAGTCCTCGTCCCACCCGGGCAGGTCCTCCAGCCCGGTGAGCTCGGTCGGCAGCGTGAGGTCGGTGGGCAGGTCGAGATCGGTCGGCACAGAGAGGTCGGTCGGCAGCGTCGGCAGGGTGAGATCGGTCGGCACCGCCAGCGTGGACGCCGGATCGGAGGGGTCCGGGATGATCACCGTCTCGGTCTCGTCGATGGTCAGCTCGGTGCCCCGGGCGGTGGTGGTCGGCGAAAGGGTGCCCGCCGTGGTACCGCTCGGGCTCGAGCCCGCCGTCCCCATCGCTGCGGGGACGGGCTGCGCAGACCCGCCGACGGCGGACGAACAGGCGACCGTGACGCCCAGCAGGCAACTGGCCGCGGCCAGCACGGCCGCGGTGCGCCCGCTCAGCCGGCGACGAGCTGCCCGCGACACCGGCTGACGGTCTCGCTCGGGACGGATGAGTCCGACCATCGGGTCAGGCCGACTTCTCCCGCGGCGTGCGCTTGGCGGGCCGCGGCACGATCGTCGGGTAGACGTTGGACCGGACCGTCTCGGCGGTCACCACGACCCGCTCGACGTCGTCCCGGCCGGGCACCTCGTACATGGCCGGCAGCAAGACCTCTTCCATGATCGCGCGGAGCCCGCGCGCACCGGTCCCGCGCAGGATGGCCTCGTCGGCGATGGCCTCCAGCGCGTCCGCGTGGAAGTCGAGGGTGACACCGTCCATCTCGAACAGCCGCTGGTACTGCTTGGACAGCGCATCCCGCGGTTCGGTCAGGATCTTGACCAACGAGTCCTTGTCCAGGTTGGTCACCGAGGCGACGACCGGGAGCCGGCCGATGAACTCCGGGATGAGCCCGAACTTGATCAGGTCCTCCGGCATGACGTCGGCGAAGACGTCGGAGGAGTCGATGTCGAACTTGGACCGCACCTCCGCACCGAAACCCAACCCACGCTTGCCGACCCGCTCGCCGACGATGCGCTCCAGGCCGGCGAAGGCGCCCGCCACGATGAACAGCACGTTGGTGGTGTCGATCTGGATGAACTCCTGGTGCGGGTGCTTGCGACCGCCCTGCGGCGGCACCGACGCCTGAGTGCCCTCGAGGATCTTCAGCAGGGCCTGCTGGACGCCCTCGCCGGAGACGTCTCGGGTGATCGACGGGTTCTCCGACTTGCGGGCGATCTTGTCGACCTCGTCGATGTAGACGATGCCGGTCTCGGCCCGCTTGACGTCGTAGTCGGCGGCCTGGATCAGCTTCAGCAGGATGTTCTCGACGTCCTCACCGACGTACCCGGCCTCGGTGAGCGCAGTGGCGTCGGCGATCGCGAACGGGACGTTCAGCATCTTGGCCAGCGTCTGGGCCAGATAGGTCTTGCCGCAGCCGGTCGGGCCCAGCATCAGGATGTTCGACTTGGCCAGCTCGACCGGCTCGGGGCCACGGTCGGGGCCGGCCTGGATCCGCTTGTAGTGGTTGTAGACGGCGACGGACAGTGCCTTCTTGGCGGTGTCCTGGCCGATCACGTACTGGTCGAGGTACTCACGGATGGCCGTCGGCTTGGGCAGCTCGTCGAGCTTGACCTCGCTGGTCTCGGCGAGCTCCTCTTCGATGATCTCGTTGCACAGATCGATGCACTCATCGCAGATGTAGACGCCGGGGCCCGCGATGAGCTTGCGGACCTGCTTCTGGCTCTTCCCGCAGAACGAGCACTTCAGCAGGTCTCCCCCGTCACCGATGCGCGCCATGAGCCCTCTCGATCTTTCTCCTGGGCAGGTTCCCCAGTTCGGTCGGCGACCAGTTCCCGCACCGTACCGGCTGGTCGGTCGAACGCCGTCGGCAACGCCGCGGTGATGCAGAAAACACTCGATCCGGGTGTCCGGCCCCGGCAGGCGGGGTCGGACCGGTCGACCCGAGGACCCGTGACCAGCGTAACGACTGGCGCTGACCGGCGCAGGGACATTCACCCGTCGGGAACCCTGCGTCCAGAAGGGGCCACTCCGGATGGGCCGGCGGCGCCCCGCCGGCCGGCCGGGCCGGCCGCGGCCGGGAGGACACGAACGGTGTCTCCCCGGCCGGCGGGTCAGCTCAGGCCTCGACCTTGCGGTAGTTCAGCACGTCGTCGATGAGGCCGTAGTCCTTGGCCTCGGCGGCGGTGAGGATCTTGTCGCGGTCGATGTCGACCCGGACCTCCTCGGCCGACTTGTTCGAGTGCCGCGCCAGGATCTCCTCGAGCGCCGAGCGCATCCGACCGATCTCGCGCGCCTGGATCTCCAGGTCGGACACCTGGCCGTACACGCCCTCGGTGGCGGGCTGGTGGATCAGGATCCGCGAGTTCGGCAGCGCCATGCGCATTCCCTGCGATCCTGCGGCCAGCAGCACGGCCGCAGCGGACGCGGCCTGCCCCAGGCACACGGTCCGGATGTGCGGGCGGACGTACTGCATCGTGTCGTAGATGGCCGTCATCGAGGTGAACGAGCCGCCGGGCGAGTTGATGTACATGATGATCTCGCGGTCCGGGTCGGTGGACTCCAGCGTCAGCAGCTGAGCCATCACATCGTTGGCGGACGCGTCGTCGATCTGCACGCCGAGGAAGATGATCCGCTCCTCGAACAGCTTGTTGTACGGGTTGGACTCCTTGACCCCGTAGCTGGTCCGCTCGACGAACGACGGGAGGATGTACCGCGCCTGCGGCAGGTTCAAGGCGTTGCCGTGGGCCAGCCCGCCGGGCATCTGGTGGCCGTTCTTGTTCACTGTGCGCTCCTGCTCTGCTGGTCGGTCCTGGTCCCGGTGGGGGATCCGGCCGTCACTGCTTGGCTCCGGCGCCGGTGGCACCGCCGGCGGCCGGACCGCCCGGCTGGTCGGCGGCGCGGCTGACGACCCGGTCGATGAAGCCGTACTCGAGCGCCTCCTGGGCGGTGAACCAGCGGTCGCGGTCCTGGTCGACCTCGATGCGCTCGAGCGGCTGCCCGGTGTGCAGGGACTGCAGCTCGGTGAGCTCCCGCTTGCTCTTGGTGAGCATGTCGGCCTGGATGGCGATGTCCGCGGCGGTGCCGCCCACGCCGGCCGACGGCTGGTGCATCAGGATCCGGGTGTGGGGCAGCGCGGAGCGCTTCCCCTTGGCCCCGGCAGTGAGCAGGAACTGCCCCATGGAGGCGGCCAGGCCCATGGCGATGGTGGCCACGTCCGGCTCGATCAACTGCATGGTGTCGTAGATCGCCATGCCCGCGGTGACGCTGCCACCGGGCGAGTTGATGTAGAGGGTGATGTCCTTCTCGGGGTCCTCGGCGGCCAGCAGCAGGAGCTGGGCGGTGATCTCGTTGGCGTTGGTGTCACGCACCTCGGAGCCCAGGATGATGATGCGCTCGCGCAGCAGCCGTTCGGACACCGAGTCGTTCAGGGACAGTCCCGGCGTCCCGCGCATGACCGCGGGCATGACCTCCGGGGCGGCCGACGTCAACCGCCGCAGCGCGGCGAGGGGGGAACGGTGGCTCAACGGACAGCTCCTCACGAGAAGGGTCGCGTCGCGGCAGGGCCGATGAGTGACGCGTGGTCGGGCGGCCCACCACTCGGGTCCCGACGGGGAACCGCCGCGGTGGACGTGCTCCGACAGTAACCACGGCAGGTGCGCTGCCGCCGGGAGGGGCGGCACTGTTCGCTGTCGGCGTGACCGACCGTGGCGGCCCCGGGGACACGACAGCCGCCCCGGCGGACCGGGGCGGCTGTCGGGAGGAGCCGGGCAGGACCGGACGCGTCGCGGGGACGCCGACGGTCAGTCCTTGGTCGGCTGTGCGTCCTGCGTGTCGGCCGCCAGCGTGTCCCCGTCCGGCGAGTCGGCGTAGGCGTCGCTGTCGGCGGCGTCCGGATCGGCGGCCTCGGCGTCGACCGCCTCGATGGCCGCGGCGTCCGCCTCGTCGACAGCGTCATCGGCAGCGTCATCGGCAGCGTCGTCGTCAGCTGACACGGTGGCCACGTCGATGACGTCGGGACCGTCGGACTCGTCCTCGGCGACCTCCTCGACACCGAAGAGCTCCGGCACGTTGAGCGTGTTGCCCGACGCGTCGGTCACGGTGGCCTGCTCGACGGCGGCGGCCAGCGCCTTGCCCCGCCGCACGTCGGAGAACACCGCGGCGATCTGACCGGTCTCCTGCAGCCGCTGGAAGTACTGCTCCGGCGGCACGCCGATGCGCTGGGCATTGAACAGCAGCCGCTGGGTGAACTCCTCCTGGCTGACCCCGAGCTGGGCCTGCTCGGCCATGGCGTCCAGCAGCAGCTGGGTGCGGACGGCCTGCTCGGAGCTCTCGCGCACCTCTGCGTCGAACTCCTGGCGGGTCTTGCCTTCACCCTCGAGGTACGCGGCGAACGCCTCCTCGTTGTGGTCGAAGGCATGCACGGCGTCGTGCTCGCGCACCTCCACCTCGGCCTTGACCACGCCCGCCGGCGCCGGGATGTCCACCGCGGCCAGCAGAGCCTCGAGCACCTTGTCCCGGGCCTGCGCGCCACGCTCCAGGTTCTTCACCCGGGTGATCTTCTCGACCAGGTCGGTGCGCAGCTCGTCCACGGTGTCGAACTCCGACGCCAGCTGCGCGAACTCGTCATCCACCTCGGGCAGGACGCGCTCCTGGACGGCGGTGACCGTGACGGTGACGTCGGCCTCCTGGCCGGCGAACTCGCCGGCGACCAGGTTGGTCCGGAAGGTCGCGAGGTCGCCGGCGGACATGCCGACCAGCGTGTCGTCGAGGCCGTCGACCAGATCGCCGGTGCCGACCCGGTAGCTCAGACCGTCGGTCGCCGCGTCGGTGAGCTCGCGGTCGCCGACCGCGGCGCGCAGGTCGATCGTGACCAGGTCACCGTCGGCGGCGGCCCGGTCGACCGCGGTGGTGGTGGCGAACCGCTCGCGCAGGGCGTCGATCTGCTCCTGCACGTCCGCGTCGGTGATCTCCAGGTCGTCGACGGTCACCGAGACCGTCGACGCGTCGGGGACCTCGAACTGCGGCCGGATGTCGACCTCGGCGGTGAACTCGATCGACTCGTTGTCGTCGACACGGGTGACCTCGATCTCCGGCTGGCCCAGCACGGCCAGCTCGGACTCCGACACGGCCTGGCCGTACTTGACCGGCACGGCGTCATTGACCACCTCGGACAGCACCGCCCCGCGCCCCAGCCGGGCGTCCAGGATGCGGGCCGGGACCTTGCCCGGCCGGAAGCCCGGCACGCGCACCTGGCCGGCGAGGGCCTTGTACGCCTTGTCGAACTGCGGCTTGAGCTCGTCGAACGGGACCTCGACGGTGAGCTTCACCCGAGTCGGGTTCAGGTGCTCGACAGTGCTCTTCACGGTGGTGGACTCCTCGGTGCGGGGATCGGGCCGGATGGCCCTCCGACCGGGGGCCGACCGGGTGGTCAGCACGGATTGACCGCTGGTCGGGGTGACAGGATTCGAACCTGCGACATCCTGCTCCCAAAGCAGGCGCGCTACCAAGCTGCGCTACACCCCGATGCCGGCGGGGCGCATCCTGCACCCAGGGCGCAGCACCACCGACCCGGCGAGCTTAGCCCGGGCGCTACGATGGACCGGTCCGGTCGGACGGGCGGCGATCACCCAGGTGGTCGCGCTGCGGTCCGGCGGCGCGGTGCGATCCCGACGGATCGGTCCACCTGCACCTTCCGGACGATCGCGGGCGTAGCTCAATGGTAGAGCCTCAGTCTTCCAAACTGATGACGCGAGTTCGATTCTCGTCGCCCGCTCCGCACCGGGCAGGACCGGCGTCCGCCACCGGTCGCGCCCGGCGCGGGCGTGCCAGTGCTGGCGGCGCCCGCCCGGGCCGTGCACGACGGCGTCCTACGATCTCGGGGTGCGGGACCGCGCTCCGGTCCCCCGGACCGTCCCCGACCACCGACGCCCGGGGCAGACGGATCCACCGTGTCCCACGCAGAGGGAAGTGTCAGTCATGACCGTGCGCAAGGTCGCCCTGCTCACCGCCGGGGGATTCGCCCCGTGCCTGTCGTCGGCCGTCGGTGGCCTGATCGAGCGGTACACGACGGTCGCACCCGACGTCGAGATCATCGGCTACCGGTACGGCTACCAGGGACTGCTCAGCGGGTCGTCGATGCCGGTGACGCCGGACGTCCGCGAGGGCGCCGGCCTGTTGCACTCCTTCGGCGGCTCACCGCTGGGCAACTCCCGGGTCAAGCTGACCAACGCGGCCGACCTGGTCGCCCGCGGATTGATCGGCGAGGGCGAGGACCCGCTGGCCGTCGCCGCCCAGCGCCTGACCGAGGACGGGGTGGACGTCCTGCACACCATCGGCGGGGACGACACCAACACCACCGCCGCGGACCTGGCCGCCCACCTGCGCGACCACGGTCACGACCTCACCGTCGTGGGCCTGCCCAAGACCATCGACAACGACATCATCCCGATCAAGCAGTCACTCGGGGCCTGGACCGCGGCCCAGGAGGGCGCCCGGTTCGCCCGGAACATCGTGGCGGAGCACAACTCCGGCTCGCGGATGCTGATCGTCCACGAGGTGATGGGGCGGCACTGCGGGTGGCTCACCGCGGCGACGGCCTCCGCGTACCGCGACTGGTTGGCCGGCCGGCAGTGGCTGCCCGAGTTCGGTCTCGATCTCCCCGGCTGGGACGTGCACGGTGTGTACCTGCCGGAGGCGGCGCTGGACTTCGAGGCGGAGGTCGCGCGGCTGACTGAGGTGATGGACCGGGTCGGCAACGTCACGCTGTTCGTGTCCGAGGGCGCCGGGATGGACACCATCGTCGAGCAGCTCACCGCGTCCGGCCAGGACGTGCCCCGCGACCCGTTCGGTCACGTCAAGCTGGACAAGATCAACCCGGGCCAGTGGTTCGCCGACCGGTTCGCCGACCGGCTGGGCGCGCAGAAGGTCATGGTGCAGAAGTCGGGGTACTTCTCCCGGTCGGCGCCCGCCGGCGAGGCCGACCTGCGGTTGATCCGGTCGATGACCGACCTGGCCGTCACCGTGGCCCTGGACGGGCACGCGGGGGTGATCGGTGAGGACACCGAGCGGGGCGGCGAACTGCGGGCCATCGAGTTCGAGCGGATCAAGGGCGGCAAGGCGTTCGACCTGGACACCGACTGGTACCGGGCACTGCTCACCGACATCGGGCAGCCGCGGGCTGTCCCGGTCGGCACGGTCTGAGTCGCGGTCCGGTCGGACGGCCATGAGCGAGGGACCGTCGCCGGGGTCGCCCGACCCCGCGACGGGCGGGCCGACCCCCGGACCGCCGGTCGTCCCGGACGACCGGGCCGGCGCAGCGGGCAGCGCCCGGCGACGGCACCGGACGCGACGGACGGCCGCCCCGTCCGCTTCCGATCGTGCGCCGGGGCCCGAAGCAGCCGTGCGATCGGCCCCCGGAGAGCCGCCGGTCACCACCGCGGACGAGCAGGGCTCGGGCGGCCGGCCGGCTCCTGACACGGCCTCGCCCGCCGCGGGGCCGGCCGATCCGGGGACCGATGCGGGGGGACCGGCACGGTCGGGAGCCGCGGGCCGCCCGGCTCGGCGGGCCCGTGGCGGACGCCGGACGACCGGAGGACCGGATCTGGGCGACCGTCCGGACCGGGGCACGCAACTGCCCTGGCTCGACGCCGTCCGAGCCCGGGAGGTCGCCGTGCCGTCGGCCGCCGACCTGCGCGCCGCCGACGGGGAGGTCGTGCTGGTGCGCCGGCACTGGGTCCCGCCGACGGAGGTGCGACGGGGCCGGTCCGACGCCGGATCCGGGACCGACTGAACGCCGGCCCGGGCCGGACGAGGGTCAGTCGGACAGCTCGGGCGCCACCGGGTCGGCTTCGTACTCCGCCAGCATCCCGATCCGCCGCTCGTGCCGGGGGTCGTGGCTGAACGGCGTGGCCAGGAACAGCTCGACGAGTCGGGTGGCCGTCGGAACGTCGTGCATGCGGGCACCCACGGACACGACATTGGCGTCGTTGTGCTGCCGGGCCAGGGTCGCGGTGTCCTCGTTCCAGGCCAGGGCGGCCCGGACCCCACGCACCTTGTTGGCGGCGATCTGCTCGCCGTTGCCCGACCCGCCGATGACCACGCCCAGGCTGCCGTCGTCGGCGACCACCCGGCGACCGGTCTCCAGGCAGAACGGCGGGTAGTCGTCCTGCGGATCGTAGTGATGGGCACCGACGTCGACGACGTCGTGACCGAGACCGCCAAGGTGCTCGATCAGGTGGGCCTTGAGCTCGAAGCCGGCGTGATCCGAACCGATGTAGACGCGCATGGCGTCAGTGTGGCAGGTGCCCGCTCGGTGGTCGGCAGGTCACGGGACCACCAGCACCGGAAACCGGTGCCGGGCCACCACGGCCCGGGACACCGATCCGGCGGTGATCCGGTGCAGCACGTCCGCGAACCCGTGGTGCCGCTTGCCCACCACGACGCACGCCGCGTCCCGTTCCTCGGCGATCCGGATCAGTTCGGTGCCGGCCTCACCGGTGGTGGAGATGAGCTGCCACTCGGTGCCCTCGAGGTCGCCCGATGCCCGCAGCGCCGCGACGAGCTCCCGCTCGACGGCCTCGTCGGCCTCCCGGTCGACGGCGAACTCCTCGGGCATCGGCACGTAGCCCTCGATCATCGGGACCGCGGGCCGGCGCACGTGCACCAGGAGCAAGGGCCGGCCCGCCGCGCGGGCCAGGAACACCGCGGCCCGCAACGGCCGGCCGCAGGCGGCCGCGTCGTCCACACCGACCACCATCGGCCCGGACCGCATGTCCGGTGGGATCGGGATCCCGGTCGGCCCGACCTGCCCCGGCCCTGCCGGAACGCCGGAACCGACCCGGCCGTCACCCGGTCCTGCTGGGACGCTCGCTTCCATCGCTGCCGCCTCCTCCGTCGCGCGGACCACCTCGTCCGCACCGGGCCCGGGCATCCGCCCGCCCGGGCATCGCCTCTCAGTCGAACCGCGGCGCCTCGGTCCGGGTCCGCTTCAGCTCGAAGAACTCCGGGTACGACGCCAGCGCCACCGTTGCATCCCACAATCGCCCGGCCTCCTCGCCACGCGGGATGCGAGTGATCACCGGACCGAAGAACGCGACGCCGTTGACGTGGATGGTCGGGGTGCCGACGTCCTTGCCCACCGGGTCCATGCCGCGGTGGTGGCTCTCGCGGAGCTGCTCGTCCCACTCGGTGCTGTCGGCCGCCGCAGCCAGCTCGGCCGGCAGACCCACCTCGGCCAACGACCCGGCGATGACCTCGGCGGGATCGTCGATGCCCTGGTTGTGGGTGCGGGTGCCCATCGCGGTGTACAGCGGGGCGAGCACCTCTTCGCCGTGCCGGGCGGCTGCGGCGACGGCGACGCGGACGGGCCCCCAGGTCTTCGCCAGCAGGTCGCGGTACTCCTGCGGGATGTCGTTGCCCTCGTTCAGCACGGCCAGGCTCATCACGTGCCAGTGGACCTCGATGTCCCGGACCTGCTCGACCTCGAGGATCCAGCGCGAGGTGATCCATGCGAACGGACAGCGCGGGTCGAACCAGAAGTCGGCGCGGTCCTTGCCGGTGGTCGACAGTTCGGTCGGGTCGGCCGCAGGCGTCGTGGTGGTCATCCGGTCTCCTCCAGCTCTGGGGCGGCGAGGTCGCCGCCGACGGCGGGCAGTCCCGTCGGTCGCCACGATCATGCGCCGGTGGTCCGACAGCCCGGCCTGCGCCCCCCGGCCCGACCCCGGTCGACGGCGTCGCTGCCGTCCACTGTCCCACCGGGCCCGGCCGCCCGGGTCGACGGGTCGGCTCCCGCACGATCGTCGACTGTCGGCCGGACGTGATTGGCTCTTGGCATGGCAGGCGCACCGCGCCGCGATCGAAGGACCGGTCGCGTCCGGTCGCACGTCCGCCGGACGGGGCTCCCCGGTCGGCGGCATCCGTGGAGTTCGGAAGGACAGCAACGATGGCCCAAGGCCCCAATCTCACCCGCGAGCAGGCCGCCCGCCGCGCCGCCGCGATCGAGGTCCGGTCGTACGACATCCGTCTCGACCTGACCGACGGCGCCGGCGCTCCGGGGACCGACACCTTCCGCACGCGCTGCGTGATCGACTTCGCCGCCCGCACCCCGGGGTCATCGGAGCCGCTGTGGGTGGACTTCGTGGGCGACTCGGTGGTCTCCGCGACGCTCAACGGGGAGCCGGTCGACGTCAGCGGCTGGTCCGACACCGAGGGGCTGGCGCTGCCGTCCCCGACCGAGCGCAACGAACTCGTCGTCGAGGCGGTCGGTCGATACACGAACACCGGCGAGGGGCTGCACCGGTTCGTCGACCCCGTCGACGGCGCGGTCTACCTGTACTCCCAGTTCGAGACGGCCGACGCCAAACGGCTGTACCCCTGCTTCGACCAGCCGGACCTCAAGGCGACTTTCACAATGACGGTGACGGCACCGGGCGACTGGCAGGTGGTCTCCAACGGGGCCACCGCGTCCATCACCGACGACGAAGGTCTGGGCAGCCGCACCCACGCGTTCGTGACCACCGAGCCGATGAGCACCTACGTGACCGCGCTGGTGGCCGGCCCGTACCACGTCGTCCGGGACCAGCACGACGGCATCGACCTCGGCCTGTTCTGCCGGCGCAGCCTGGCCGAGTTCCTGGACGCCGACCGACTGTTCGCCGAGACCAAGGAGGGGTTCGACTTCTTCCACTCGGCCTTCGGGGTGCGGTACCCCTTCGGCAAGTACGACCAGCTGTTCGTGCCGGAGTTCAACGCCGGGGCCATGGAGAACGCCGGCGCAGTGACCTTCCGCGAGGAGTACGTGTTCCGGTCGCGGGTGACCGGCTACCTGTACGAGCGGCGCAACGAGACGATCCTCCACGAGATGGCGCACATGTGGTTCGGCGACCTGGTCACCATGCGCTGGTGGGACGACCTGTGGCTGAACGAGTCGTTCGCGACCTGGGCCTCGGTCGTCGCGCAGAGCGCCATCGGTCGCTACCCGGCGCCGTGGACGACGTTCGCCAACGTCGAGAAGTCGTGGGCGTACGTGCAGGACCAGTTGCCGTCCACCCACCCGATCTCCGCGGACATGGTCGACCTGGCCGCGGTCGAGGTGAACTTCGACGGCATCACGTACGCCAAGGGCGCCAGCGTGCTCAAGCAGCTGGCCGCGTACGTCGGCTTCGAGGAGTTCCTGACCGGGCTGCGGGCCTACTTCTCCGCGCACGCCTTCGGCAACGCCACGCTCGCCGACCTGCTCGGCGCCCTGGAGCAGACCTCCGGCCGGAACCTCTCCGCCTGGTCGGCGGCCTGGCTGCAGACCACCGGCATCAACGAGCTGGCGGCCGAGTTCGAGCTGGACGCCGACGGGACGTTCTCCCGGTTCACGGTGGTGCAGGGTGGCGCGGCGCCAGGGGCCGACGAGCTGCGGCCGCACCGGCTGGCCGTCGGCGTCTACCGCACCGACGCCGAGGGACGGGTGGTCCGCGACCGCCGGGTCGAGCTCGACGTCACCGAGGGACGCACCGACGTCCACGACCTGGTCGGGGTTCCGGCCGGTGACATGGTCCTGGTCAACGACGACGACCTGACCTACGCCAAGGTCCGGCTGGACGACCGCTCGCTGCAGACCGCCATCGAGCACATCGCCGACGTGCCCGAGTCGCTCCCCCGCACGCTGGTCTGGTCGGCCGTCTGGGAGATGACCCGCGACGCCCGGATGCGGGCCCGTGACTTCCTGGCCCTGGCCGTGCGTGGACTGGCCGGCGAGGACCAGATCGGCGTCGTGCAGCGGGTGCTGTCGCAGCTGCACGGAGCAGTCGGGTCGTACGCCGACCCGGTGTGGGCCGACCGTGAGGGCTGGCCGTCGCTGACCGCCGCCCTGCTCGATCTCGCCGGGCAGGCCGAACCCGGCAGTGACGTGCAACTGGCCGCGGTGAACTCGCTGGCCGGCGCCCGGCTGGATGACGACGCCCTGGATCGCGTGGCCGGCTGGCTGGACGGCTCGGCACCGCTGCCCGGCCTGACCGTGGACACCGACCTGCGCTGGACCCTGCTCGGAGCCCTGGTGGCGCACGGCCGGGCGGGCGAAGCGGAGATCGCGGCCGCCGAGGCGGCGGACGCGACAGCGTCGGGCACCCGGCGGGCCACCGGTGTGCGCGCTCTGGTGCCGACCACGGAGAACAAGCGGCGGGTGTGGGACCAGCTGATGACCGACGACTCGATGGCCAACGCCCTCCAGGACGCCGCCATCGGTGGGTTCTCGCACCCGTCGCAGAGCGCGCTGCTGCAGCCGTTCACCGACCGGTACTTCGCCGAGGTGGCCGGGGTGTGGGACCGGCGGTCGATCGAGGTGGCCCAGAAGGTCGCGGTCGGACTCTACCCGCGGTGGGCGATCGGCCCGGACACCGTCGAGGCCGCGCTGGCCTGGGAGGCCCAGGACCATCCGACCGCATTGCGGCGGCTGGTGTCCGAGGGCCGCGCGGGGACCGAGCGTGCGGTGGCGGCCCGGCGCGCCGACGCCGGCTGAGCCACCCCGGACATCATTCGGGGTCGCGCGGTTGCACGATCCCGGATGCCCGACAGGCCCGTGGGGTCGACGCGGACGTGCTCGCCGTGCGGGCTCGCCACCCGACAGCCCCGGAACGACGACGATCCCGGCACCGTGGCGGCGCCGGGATCGTCCTGGGCGAGCGACCAGGCTGGTGGGCGGACCGCCCACCGGGTGGTCCGCCGACGACTTCAGGAGCCGCCGCGGACCGGTGGGGTCACCAGCGGACGCGTTCGGGCAGCGTGCCCGCCTGCTCGGCCAGCACCCGGACGCCGTTGACCAGGCCGCCGGCCAGATCGCCGTCCGTGCAGGACGAGACCACCGAGAGCACCGCCAGGCGGGCGGCGCGGTCGCTGATCCGCAAGGCTGCCTCCGCGCCGGTGATGACCTCGACCACCTTCTGTGCGGGCGAGACGGCCAGCAGCACCGCCTGCGGGTGGTCGCTGCCCAGACCGTCGAGCAGGCTCTCGGCGGTGGTCCTGGTCGACTCGCCCAGATCACCGAGGTACGTCGAGAAGCGCAGGCCGGTGAGCAGCTCGGCCTCGTACAGGACGTCGTCCAGCCGTTCCAGTTCGACGGTGGTCAGCGGGTTGTTGTACTCCCCCACCGGACCACAGGTCGGCGGACTCCAGGGCTGCACACCCCCGGACCTGACCGCCAGTCCCTTGGTGTCCGCCATCGGCCGGTCGTCACCATGTGCCACGAGCGCCTCCTCGGCTGCTGTCCGGCGTGCTGATCGTCGAACCGGAGGCGACCGGCTCGCTGCCCGCCCACCACTGGGCCGGGTAGTCCCACCCCGGGCCACCCTTCGGCCGGCGCCGTTGGTGGATCCGGTGCGGCACCAGGACCAGCAGCGCGATCAGCACGTACAGGGCCAACGGAGCCAGGACGAACACCGAGACCGTCTGCAGAATGCTCACGCCGGTGAGCGTAGCGTGCCCACCCCGACCGATCCGGATGCCCCACAGGGCGGACCGGTGCCGCCGCCGTGGATGCCTGCAGTCGGCGTCACCAGGCGCGGGCGGGCGGTTCCGGCGCGAGCAGTGAGCGCGCCGCGGCCACCGCCGCCAGCAACGTCAACCCGCCCGCGGCCACGAACACCGCCGGCACGCCCCAGCGCTCCGCGACGGCGCCGCCGGCGGTGGCCCCCAGCGGCAGCACCCCCCAGGCCACCACGCGGAACGCGCTGGAGACCCGGGCGATCATGTCGCGCGGCGTGCGACGCTGCCGGCGCGCCGCCGACAGCACGTTCCAGGTGCCCTGGGCCAGACCCAGCACGGTGTAGCCGAGCAGGGCGGCCGCCGGGTGCACGAGGAATCCGACCGCGAGCAGGCTGCCCCCCATCCCCAGCACCGCCACGAACATCACCGGGCCGCCGCGGTAACGACTGGCCACCCAGGGCAGGCCGAAGGACGCCACCAGGGTGCCCACCGAGTACGCGGCCAGCATGAAGGCGTAGAACGTCTCCGGCATCCGCAGTTCGTCGGTGGCGTACAGCACGAGCATCGCGTCGGCCGCGGCGTTGGCCAACGCGAGCACCGCGACGGTGCTGACCAGGGTCCGCAGGGCGCGGTCCCGCCAGAGCACGCGCAACCCGCTGCGCACCCCGTCCGCCATCCCGCGCCTGACGCCCGCGGCTCGATCGCCGCTCGCTGACTCGGCCGGCGCATCGGTCGGCGCCGACGGTCCGGGTGCGGCTTGCTCGGAGGTCGCCACGGCCGCCACCGGTCGCGGATCGGTCGGCGCCCGGACCGTGGTCACCACGACCGCGCCGACCAGGTAGGCCGTCGCGCAGGCCGCGAACGCGGCGGTCGGGGACACGGTGAACAGCAGCCCGCCGACGATCGGACCCACCAGGTCGAGCGCGGTCGTCTCGGTCGTCACGAACCGGGCGTTGGCCCGTTCCAGTTGTTCCGGTCCGACGACCCGCACCACGAGGCTCTGGGCCGCCCCGTCGGCGAAGGTCTCGGCCGTGGTCGCGGCGAACCCGACGACACACAGCACGGTGATCGACAGGGCGTCGGCCACCAGGAAGCCGATCAGCGCACCGATGAGCGCGGCGCGGACGACATGGGCGACGGCCATCACGCGGACCGGATCGAGCCGGTCGACGAGCGCACCGGCCGGAATCGCGATGAGCAGCCAGGGGGCCGCGGTCACCGCCGCCACCACGGCGACCGCCGCGGGTGACGGATCGACCGTGACCGTCAGCAGCGGGAGGACCACCACGCGCAGACCGTCGGCGGTGAGCGACGCCGCCCACGCGACGATCAACCGGTGGAAGGCGGGTGGCAGCCTGTCGGTGGGTGCGCCGCGTCCACCGACCACCTGCGCCGCTCCCCTCGTCGTGCGACTCTTGCACCGGACGCCGGACGTTCCGTCCAGGCCATGGGCCGCACCGCCGGCGGTCCTGGTCGTCGGTGTCCGGTGCCGGTGAGTGCGCGACCCGGGTCATTCGATCACGGCCCGGATCGCACGAAACGCGTCGCGCCGGAACGACGCGCACGGCGCCGGGTACTCGCAGGGACCGTGCCGGCCGACCGATGACGTCGCCGGGTTCTGCTCGAGTTCCGTCAGCCGAGTTCAGCCGGACGAATGGGACGAACAAGGACTTTTCGACGCAGGGCCGAACGGGTCGACTCTCGATTCCATTCAGTGAAACTGCGACTTTCGAGTGAACCACACCGAAGCTCTCGCTTCGTCAAACGAGTGAAAACACTCATTTGCGTGGTTTCGCCATCCAGTCCGTCCATGTCTCGTGCAATCGGACACTCACTTTCCGTGATCATCTCGGTGGGCCATTCAGGCCATCGCGGCCGCTCCAACCATATATTGGTGAAGCACGACCGCCGCAGCGCGGACATGAAAGACCAAGTCCTTCAGACACTCTCACCAGCATCCCCCAATTGGCAGGCGACCCCGCAGGCCCCGTGGCCGACGGCTCGGACGCCGCCCCGCACCGCCGGACGGACCCACCCGGTTCCGTCCGCCCCCAGCTCGTCAAGATCATCGAGGAGATCCCCATGTTCGCAGCTCGTGGCACCCGCGTCGGCTTCGGCACCCGCGTCGGCTTCGGTACCCGCGTCGGCTTCGGCACCCGCGTCGGCTTCGGTACTCGCGTCGGCTTCGGCACCCGCGTCGGCTGATCAACCGGCCTGGATCTCACGACGAGTGATCGTCTACCCCGAACCGGTCACACAACGTGCAGGCCGACGGGACGGTGCGAGATCCGTACCAGTCACACGTTCGCGTGACTGCTTCACGATGAGTGAGCGAACAGCTGATGACGCATCAATTGCATTCATGTTGATGCGGTATTTCCGGACTGGGGCGCCGTCACGGCTCGACCCGGATCCACCCGCCTGAGCGCCGCTACGGCCACCGGTCCCGCCGGCGCTCGGCACTGCACGACCGATCGACCCGGTGCTGATCCGAGCCGACGTGGCAGCGCATCTCGCCTGGAGTGGCGCCGGTCTGACCCGCGTCCGACGGCGGTCCACGGGTCCGGCGATCCTGGCTCGGCGAGCGCAGCTGGGGCAGCGCCGGTCACTCCCGGACCACGCCTCGCGCGGCTCCGCCGACCCGCAGCCTCCCTGCATCCCGGGGGCACCACCGCCGAGGTCGGCAGCCGTCCACCTCGACCGCGACCGCTGGGTCAGGCCACCGGCGCCAACCACGGCTCCCATGCCGGATCCCGCTCCTGACCGATCCATCCGGACCGCACCCGACGGCCGGGAGGCCCCGGGACGAACGGCAACGTCCATCCGAGCTCGGCGAGCAGCCGATCAGCCTTGCGCCGGTTGCAGCGCAGGCAGCACGCCACGCAGTTCTCCCAGCTGTGCGACCCACCCCGGCTGCGCGGCACCACGTGGTCAACCGTCTCGCCCGATGCACCGCAGTAGGCGCACCGCCGGCCGTCGCGTCGCAGGATGCCGAGCCGCGTCACCGGCCCGGTACTCGGCGGTGGCAACGGCACGTACCGGTGCAGGCGCACGACCGACGGCACCACGCCGACCGTCGACGGCGACCGGATCACCGTCTGGTCCTCGCGCTCGACGACGCACTCCGCCTTGCCGGCCATCAGCAGCACCACCGCCCGCCGGCCGGTGATCACGGTCAACGGCTCGTGTCCGGAGTTGAGCACCAGCACCCGGAGCACCGCACCGACACTGCCGGTGCGACCGCCGATCGCACCGTCACCGACCGTCCCGTCCGGGATCCGGCGGTCCCCGAGTGGACCCACCAGGACCGCGCCGACGGCCGGACCGACCGGCGCCACGGCCCGGATGTGCGGTTGACCGCCGTCGGGTCGGGCCTCGTCGGAGCCACGCCGCCCGGCCTGCCGTTCGGCGGACCGACCCTGGCCGATGGACCGGTGCGGCCGGACCGTCCCGGTCGGACGCCCGCCTGTCGCTGCTGGACCCACGTGTCACTCCCGTGCCGAGGTTCGGTGTCCCGGCCCCGTCGCCGGTGTGCTGCGCGAGCCGGGAGTCAGCCGGCCCTGGGGTAGTCAACATCGTCGCCGGGCCGCTGGCCAGCACATTCGTGGCGGACGGCTGCGGGGCGCGTGGGACCCGGAGCGGCGGGCAGGTCCCGACCGGCCCGGCGATGGCGGACACTGGACAGGTGCAACCCTCGGCCACCTTCTTCGACGAGATCGGCGGACACGCCACCTTCAGCCGGATCGTGCACCGGTTCTACGAGGTGGTCGCCCAGGACCCCGTGCTCCGGCCGCTGTATCCGGAGGAGGACCTCGGTCCCGCGGAACAGCGGATGCTGATGTTCCTGGAGCAGTACTGGGGTGGTCCGCGCACCTACTCGGAGCGACGCGGCCATCCCCGACTGCGGATGCGGCACTCGCCGTTCACCATCGGCCAACGCGAACGGGACGCCTGGCTCGCCGCCATGGCGCAGGCGGTCGACGCCGAACACCTGTCGCCCGAGGCGCACGAGCGGCTGTGGTCGTACCTGGTGATGGCGGCCGACAGTCTGGTCAACACGCACGGCTGAACCGCCGGCGTAGGCAGGGCCTGCCGGTCAGCCGAGCAGCAGCGGGAACAGGCTGTGCCGCCGGCGCAGCACGGTCCCGTACCGCCCGTCCAGCCGCAGCCAGGCGTCGGTGGCGCTGACCCGGACCTCCTCCCCCGGAGTGGCCGGGGCGAACCCCATGCCCGACAGCGCGAACAGCACCCGCATGGTCAGCGGCACCACCATGCCGGACCCGGTGACGGTCAGGGCCTCGTGGTCGAGCAGCGCGGTGGGCGCGCCGCCCATCGGACCGGGTCGCTCCCGGGCGCCGCTCACGCCTTCCTCGGCGAGCCCGGCGAGCACCGTGGCCGGGACCAGGTCGACCGGGACCCAGCCGGAGACCGGCGGCAGTTGCGTGCGCCAGGTGGCGTCGGCCCGCGGTCCGGGGTCGACGGTGGCCGCCGTGGTGACCGCGAGCGCCGCCAGCAGGTTGCCGGCCAGCACGGTGCAGTCACCGGGTCGGACGGTGCCGTGGACCGACCGTGCGACCAGGACGTCGAACGGCGTGCCCGCCCACATCCGGACCACGTCGGCGGCCGGCCCGGTGCTGGGCTCGGTGGCGGTGACCCGGTCCGCCCGGATGCGCACCGGGGTGCGGCGGTCCCAGCGCGCCACCCGGCCGGCGAAGGAGGCGGCGTCGGCCCGGTCCTCGGCCGTCGCCGGCGTCAGCGCGACTCCGGTGGTCTCCGGCCCGGTCACGAGCGGTACGTCTCGAGCCAGGCCCGCTCGTGCGGCTCGAACCGGCGGGCGCGGAACGTCTGCGGGTCGACCGGAACCATCGTGCTGGTGGCGGTGACCACCAACCGGTCGCGTTCCTGGGCGGCGGGCACGGTCACCTGGTAGTCGATCTCGAAGGACGACGCCCGAAGGTCCTGCACGCCCATCGACACGACCAGGCGGTCCCGGTAGTCGATCGGGCGGCGGTACCGGATGCCCAGCGCGGCGACGACGATGCCGCTGGCCAGCCGCTGCAGACCGAGGGATTCGGCGTCCAGGAACAGCCAGGACACCCGGGCCTCCTCGAGCAGCGTGAGCGTGCGCGCGTTGTTCACGTGGCCGTAGGCGTCCATGTCCGACCAGCGGATCGGGACCTCGACCTCGTACCGCCGCCCCACCCGTCCTCCTCGCCCCGGATCCGCCGGGATCCGGTCGTCCACCGCGACCGCTCGGTCCCGGACGGGTCGTCCGACCTCGTTGCTCGCCCCGGTCATCGCGTCATGGCCCGGATCTCGCGCGCGGCGACCGACAGCGCCGCCAGGCTGCCGCCGTCCGGGTCGTCGGCCAGCCGGGCCAGCGCGGTCCGGGACCGATCCATCCGCGAGGCGTTGCTCTGTTCCCACGCCGCGATGGCCTCGGGTGCTGGTGTGCCCGGATCCGTGCCGGCGAGGACGTCCGCCACGATCAGTCGCAGCGACCGGTACAGGTCGTCCCGCAGTGCCTGCCGGGCCAGCGCCCCCCACCGGTCGTCCCGCGGCAGCGCCGTCACCTGACCCAGCAACCGATCGAACGGCAGGTGGGCCGAGAGCGCGTAGAACAGCTCGGCGCACTCCGCGTCCGGCCGGCCGAGCTGCTCGGCCAGATCCACCGCGTCCAGCAACGGGTATGCGGCCAGCGCTCCGGCCACCGCGACGGCCAGGGTCTCGTCCAGACCGAGGTCCTGCAGCCGGGCCGCCTCCCCGGCCACCGCCTCCTGCTCGGCCCCGGTGAGCCAACCCGGGATCTGGGGGCGCAGCACACTGATCCGGTCCCGGAAACGCGACACCTCGGCCCGGACGTCCAGCGGCTGCGGGCGCCGGGTCAGCAGCCAGCGGGCGGCCCGGTCGAGCAGCCTGCGCACCACCAGCGCCGCGGCGTACTGCGCCGACGTCGGCACCTGGCTGTCGCGGCGCGCGACCTCGTGCCACACCGCCGGCAGCTCGAAGATGTCGACCGCGGAGGTGAAGGCGCGGACGGCGTCGGTCGGTGCGGCGGCCAGCTCCTCGCCGACGCGGTAGACGAAGGTCAGGCCGGCCGCGTTGACCAGCTGGTTGACCGTCATCGTGGTGACGATCTCGCGGGCGAGCGGGTGCCGCTGGTCCGCCGACTCCCCCGCCTCCCCGCCCATGCGGGGCGGGAAGTACGTCCCCAGCCGTTCCGCGAACGCCGGATCCTGCGGGATGTCGCTGTCCAGCACGGCCCGGGACAGCGACGACTTCACGTACGCCAGCAGCACGCTGAGCTCCGGCGAGGTCAGGCCGCGGCCGTTGGCGGCCCGGGTGCCCAGCTGCGCCGGGGTCGGCAGGAACTCCAGATCGCGATCCAGCCCGCCGTGCTCGGCGAGGTGGTCGATCACCCGACCGTGCACGCTCACCATCGCGGCGGCGTGCGACCGGGACACCCCGAGCACCCGGTTCTGCTCCCGGTTGTCGGCCAGCACCAGATCGGCCACCTCGTCGGTCATCGAGACCAGCAGCTCCCGGCGACCCGGCTCGTCCAGGGTGCCGTTCCGCAACCGCTCCGCCAAGGCGATCTTGATGTTGACCTCGTGGTCCGAGGTGTCGACGCCGGCTGAGTTGTCGATGGCGTCGGTGTTGATCGACCCGCCGCCGGCAGGGCCGTCGCCGCGGCCGCCGCGCAGCGCGTACTCGATGCGGCCGAGCTGGGTCACGCCCAGGTTCCCGCCCTCCCCGATGACCGCGGCCCGGACCTGCGCGCCGTTGACCCGGACGGCGTCGTTGGCCTTGTCACCGACGTCGGCCGCGGACTCCTCGGTGGCCTTGACGTAGGTGCCGATGCCGCCGTTCCACAGCAGGTCGACGGGTGCGGTGAGGATCGCGCGGATGAGTTCGGTCGGGGGCAGCGCGGTGACGTCGTCGGCCAAGCCGAGCGCCGACCGCACCTGCTCGCTCACCGGGATCGACTTCGCGGTGCGCGGCCAGACTCCACCGCCGGTCGAGATGAGCGAGGTGTCGTAGTCGGCCCACGACGACCGTGGCAGTTCGAAGAGCCGCAGCCGCTCGGTGAACGACCGCTCGGGCTCCGGCTCGGGATCGACGAACACGTGCCGGTGGTCGAACGCCGCGACCAGCCGGATGTGGGCGGACAGCAGCATGCCGTTGCCGAAGACGTCACCGGACATGTCGCCCACGCCGACCACGGTGAACTCCTGGCGCTGGGTGTCCAGGCCGCGCTCCCGGAAGTGCTGCTTGACCGACTCCCAGGCCCCGCGGGCGGTGATGCCCATCGCCTTGTGGTCGTAGCCGACGCTGCCGCCGGAGGCGAAGGCATCGCCCAGCCAGAACCCGTACTCGGCGGCCACCGCGTTGGCCGTGTCGGAGAACGACGCCGTGCCCTTGTCCGCCGCCACCACCAGGTACGGGTCGTCCCCGTCGTGCCGGACGACGTCCTGCGGTGGGACGACCGTGCCGTCCACCCGGTTGTCGGTGAGGTCCAGCAGTCCGGCGATGAACCGGCGGTAGCACTGCACCGCCTGGGCCTGCGCCGCGTCCCGATCGGCCACCGGATCGCCGGTCGCCTCGACCGGCCGACGGACCACGAACCCGCCCTTGGCACCGACCGGCACGATGACCGCGTTCTTCACCTCCTGGGCCTTGACCAGGCCGAGCACCTCGGTGCGGAAGTCCTCGGGGCGGTCCGACCAGCGCAGACCACCGCGGGCCACCGCCCCGAACCGCAGGTGCACACCCTCGACCTCGGGCGAGTACACCCAGATCTCATGACGGGGAACGGGTCTCGGCGCCGAAGGGATGCGCCGCGGATCCAGCTTGAACGACAGCACGGGCCGCGGTGCGCCGTCGGCGTCGTGCCGGTAGGCGTTGGTCCGGTCGGTCGCGGTGATGACGGAGAGCAGCGAGCGCAGGATGCGGTCGGCGTCCAGGCTGGTCACCGCGTCCAGGTCGGCGGTGATCGACTCGACCAGGCGGTCCGAGGCCTCGACCCGGGCGGCGCCGGCCCCGCCCCCGTCGGAGCTCCGGTCGTCCGCATCGGGGAACCGCTCCGGATCGAAGCGGACCGCGAACAGCTCGGCCAGGTCGGCCGCCACCGCGGGCTGAGCGGTCAGGACCTGCTCGATGTAGCCCTGGGTGTACGGGGTGCCCAGCTGCCGCAGGTAGCGGGCGCAGGCGCGCAGCACGACGACCTGGCGCCAGCGCAGCCCGGCGCGCAGCACCAGCCCGTTGAAGCCGTCGACCTCACAACGGCCGCGCCAGGCGGCGACGAACGCCTCGGTGAAGTGCTGGCGCAGTTCTGGCGACGCGGCCGCGCGGGCCGCGGGACCGGCGGCGAACTGCAGTCCGAAGTCGAGGATCTGCCCGGCGGTGCCGTCCGAGCGCCGGACGTCGTACGGCCGTTCGTCCAGCACCACCGCGCCCAGGGAGTGCAGCACCGGCAGCGCCCGGGAGAGGGTCACCGGCGCCCCGACCACGTAGAGGGTGAGGCGGTGCACGACCGCCCGGTCGTCGGCCGTGGGGTCCTCGGTCGCGGCGTCGGACATGCGCACGGCCAGGTCGTCCGGTCCGCTCAGCCCGTCGAGCACCTGCAGGTCGGCCACGGCGTCCGCGACCGAGTGGTCCTCCTTGTACGCCTCGTCGAAGGCGTCGCCGTACCGGCTGAGCACCGCGGCCGTGTCCAGGTCGGCGGGTGAACCGGCCAGCACCGCCTCGTCCGCCGGGTGTTCCGGGTCGAGCAGCTGCCCGGCGAGCATGCCGCCCGGCCCGACGAGTTCGCCGACCAGGCGGTCCTCCCAGGTGAGGATGGCCTCGCGCAGCTGCTCGGACAACGGACCCGGATCGGGGGCGGCGGGCCGGTCGGGATCGGTGTCGACGGTGAAGTACAGGGAGGCCAGCAGCGAGTCGCCGACACGCGCCGTGTAGTGGATGGACCGCCCGGCGAACTCGCGCAGCAGCACGTCCTGCAACCGCAGCCGCGAGACGGTCGTGTAGCGGTCACGCGGCAGGAACACCAGGACGGTGACGAACCGCCGCATCGGGTCGGCCTGCACGAACGCCCGCAGCCGCCGCCGGCTGGTCAGCTCCAGCACACCCCGCACCACGCGGGCGATCTCGTCCGCCCGAGCCCAGAACAGGTCGAGCCGCGGGTAGCCGGCCATCAGGTCCAGCGCCTGCTGCCCGGTGTACGAGTTGGCCGTGGCGCCCAGCGAGGACATCACCTGCTGCACGATGCCGCGCAGCACGGGGACGGTGGCCGGTTCGGCGGCGGCCCCGCGGGAGGTCAGCACCCCGACGAACCGGTGGTCGGCCAGCACGGACCCGTCCGCAGCCAGGATCCGGACGCAGACCGCCAGTGGCGGGATGGAGCGGGACAGCGACAGGCCGTGGTTGGCCCGGGTCAGCAGCAGGTGCCCCGGCGCGGTGCCGGGCGGGTCGGACAGCCCGTCGGTCAGGTCGACAGTCACCTCGTCGTCGCCGGGACCGACCGGGGTTCCGGGCGTCGCGGCGCGGTCGGATGGGTCCGCGTCGTCGGCGGCGTACTGGACGGGCGGGTCGGTGGCACGGCGCAGCACGCCGAGTCCGCTGTCGGCGACCGCGACCATCCGGACCGTCCGCGGTTCGCCGGGCCGGGGCACCCGGTCGTCGGGGCCCGGCCGTTCCACCACCGGGCCGGCCGGTTCGTACCGCTCGTACCCCAGGAACGTCAGGTGGCCCGAGACCAGCCAGTAGAGCAGGTCAGCCGCCTCGGTGACCTCCTGTGGGGTGCGCGGGCTGGGTACCGCTCGCAGCTCGGCGGCGACCGCGGCCGCCGCTCCGGCCAGCGCATCAGCGTCCTGGACGGCCGCGCGCACCTGCTCCAGCGCGGTGGTGAGCGCGGCCTGGACGTCCTCGGCGCGGCTGGCATCGGTGATCCGGTCCACCAGCAGGTGCATCCACGACTCGCGGACGACCCGCACGCCGGCGCCGTCGCCGATCCCGTCCGCGGCGCCGGGGCGATGACCGCCGTGCGCGCCGGGCCCGGCTTCCGCGGACACCGCCTGCAGCACGCCGTCCACGTCCCGGTGGGCCAGCAGGACCGGGTGCAGCAGGCGGTGCACCGTCAACCCGAGCGCGGACAGCGCCGCCACGGTCGTCTCGACCAGGTAGGGCATGTCGTCGTTCACGACGGTGACGACCGTGGCGGCCCGCTGCCAGTCCGCGCTCCGGTCACCGAGATCCGACGACCGGTCGTGGCGGGGCGGATTGACCACTCGGATGGCGATCTCGCCCGGGCGGCGAACGGACGCGGTCCGCCGGTGCTGATCGACGATGGTTAGCAGGTCGTCGACCTCGGTGGGCCGGTCCTCCTCCGGCATGCGCCGGAAGTACGCGTCGATCAGCGCGGCGAGCTCGGGCCGCCGCCGGGTCGCCTCGGCGGCGACCAGGTCCGGGCCGCCCGGACGGACCGGCTCGGCCTCCGGGCCGATCGGCAGCAGATCGCCGGCCGTGTCCCCGGCGACCCGACCGGCGGCCCGTGCTCCGGTCGGATGGTCGTCGGCAGTTCCGGTGGCCTTCATCTGCTCCTCGTCCGCTGGCGGCAGGTTCCCGGTGATCGCGGGCCGGGGCGCCGCCCGCGCGCCGGTGCGGTGGGCCGCAGCCGGCGCGCGGGGAGGCGGTGTCCCGCGGTTGGGTCAGTCGCGGGTCAGCTTGCGATGGGTCACCCGGTGGGGACGAGCGGCGTCCGCACCGAGCCGGTCGATCTTGTTGCGCTCGTAGTCGGAGAAGTTGCCCTCGAAGAAGAACCACTTGGCCGAGTCCTCGTCGGTGCCCTCCCAGGCCAGGATGTGGGTGCACACCCGGTCGAGGAACCACCGGTCGTGGGAGATGACCACGGCGCAGCCCGGGAACTGCTCCAGGGCGTTCTCCAGCGAGGAGAGCGTCTCGACATCCAGGTCGTTGGTCGGCTCGTCGAGCAGGATCAGGTTGCCACCGACCTTGAGGGTCAGCGCCAGGTTCAGCCGGTTCCGCTCGCCGCCGGAGAGCACCCCGGACGGCTTCTGCTGATCCGGACCCTTGAACCCGAAGGCGGAGACGTAGGCGCGGGACGGCATCTCGGTGCTGCCCACCTTGATGTGGTCGAGCCCGTCCGAGACCACCTCCCACACCGTCTTCTTCGGGTCCAGGCCGCCGCGGCTCTGGTCGACGTAGGACAGCGACACCGTCTCGCCGACCTTGACCGTGCCCTGATCGGGCTCCTCGAGCCCGACGATCGTCTTGAACAGCGTCGTCTTGCCGACGCCGTTCGGGCCGATCACCCCGACGATGCCGTTGCGCGGCAGCGTGAACGAGAGCCCGTCGATGAGGATCCGGTCCCCGAACCCCTTCTCGAGCCCGTTGACCTCGACCACGATGTTGCCCAGGCGCGGGCCGGCCGGGATCTGGATCTCCTCGAAGTCGAGCTTGCGGGTGCGCTCGGCCTCGGCCGCCATCTCCTCGTAGCGCTCGAGCCGGGCCTTGGACTTGGCCTGCCGGGCTTTGGCCCCCGACCGCACCCAGGCCAGCTCCTCCTTGAGTCGCTTGGCCAGCTTCGCGTCCTTGCGCCCCTCGACGTTCAGCCGCTCGGCCTTCTTCTCCAGGTAGGTGGAGTAGTTGCCCTCGTACGGGATGAGCCGGCCGCGGTCGACCTCGGCGATCCACTGGGCCACGTTGTCCAGGAAGTACCGGTCGTGGGTCACGGCCAGCACGGCCCCGGCGTAGTTGGCCAGGAACTGCTCCAGCCAGAGCACCGACTCGGCGTCCAGGTGGTTGGTGGGCTCGTCGAGGAGCAGCAGGTCGGGCGCGGTGAGCAGCAGCTTGCACAGCGCCACCCGCCGGCGCTCACCGCCGGAGAGGACCGACACATCGGCGTCGCCCGGGGGGCAGCGCAGCGCATCCATCGCCTGCTCGAGCTGGGAGTCAAGGTCCCAGGCGTTGGCGTTCTCGATCTCCTCACCGAGAGAACCCATCTCCTCCATGAGCTCGTCGGAGTAGTCGGTGCCCAGCAGCTCGGCGATCTCGTTGTACCGGTTGACCTTGGAGTACACGTCGCCGAACGCCTCCTGGATGTTCTCCAGGACGGTCTTGCTCTCGTCCAGCTCCGGCTCCTGCATGAGGATGCCGACCGAGTACCCGGGGGTCAGGAAGGCCTCACCGTTGCTGGGTGTGTCCAGCCCGGCCATGATCTTGAGGATGGTCGACTTGCCGGCGCCGTTCGGGCCGACCACGCCGATCTTCGCGCCCGGGTAGAACGACATGGTGACGTCGTCGAGGATGACCTTGTCGCCGTGCGCCTTCCGCGCCTTCTTCATGGTGTAGATGAACTCGGCCACGCCGTCTCTTCCCGCCGTCTCTTCGCGTCTGACATCGATGGGCTGCTCGGCGGCCCGTCCCCGCCGCCGGCTGCTGGCCGTGGCTGGTCGGGACCGACCGGCGCAGCGACCGCCCCACAGTCTGCCTCACCGCGTCCAGTCGGTACCGCCCGATGCTGCCGCCGCGTCCGGTGGACCGCCGTCAGGCCGGCTGGGGTCCGTCGTCGTCCTGCGGCGGGTCGCCCACCGGGACACCCCGAAGGTCCGCATCGGGACCGCCGGACCCGGTTCCCGTCCCGGCGGCTCCGGAGTCCATGCTGTCCGTGGCCCGGAGCTGCTCGTCCGTCCGGCGCATCCGACCGCCGAGCCGGGCCACGTCGAGCCCCACCGCGTCCGCCTTGACCTCGGTGAACCAGGCCGGTTCGCCGTTCTTCTCGTACCGGCGACTGACGATCCGGCCGAGCACCACCACCGGATCGCCCTTGCGCACCGTCGAGATCACGCCACCGGCGAGCGAGCGCCAGCAGGTCACCTGCACGGCGTACTCGTCCCCGTCGGTCCACGTCCCGGACCCGGGGTCGTAGCGCCGCTCGGTCGAGATCACCCGGAACTGGACCCGTTCGCTGGGCCCGGCGCCGTGCAGCGCGGGTTGGTTGGCGGCTCGGCCGACGATGGTGACGCTGGCGGCATCGGTGCGCATGGCAGGACCTCGTTCCTCCACTGGGCCCGGTGCCGGCCGCACGACGGTGCGGACGGGACCGGATCGGACGAGGTCCACCGTCGCCGGGCGAGGGGTGCGGGCACCACGGCGCAGCCGTCGTGTGGACGGATCACAGCCATGGGGACAACCCAGGTCAGGCTGGCCGACCGGTCCCGTGATCCGGACGGGCGTCGTCCGCCGATGCTCCGGCCGGACCGCTCGGCCGCGTCGGATCACCGGAACCCGGCGTGCCCGGGCCGGCCGAGCGCGCGGCCATCTGCGCGAGCATGGCGTTGTACGCGTCCAGCTCGGTGTCCTGGCCGGTGTCGGCCCGGCGGTCCAGCCGCCGCGCCTCCCGGTCGTCGGACCGGGCCCACTGGGACAGCAGCGCCACCACCACGATGATCATCGGCAGCTCGGTGGCGCCCCAGGCGATCGCCCCGCCGAGCTGCTGGTCGTCGACCAGGTCGGGCACCCAGGGCAGGGCCAGGGACCCGAAGTAGTCGGTCGCCATGGCGCTCCGGGAGTTCATCAGCGCCAGCCCGAAGAACGCGTGGAACGGCAGGGCGCCCAGCAGCATGGCCAGCTTGATCAGCGGCGACAGCCGACGTGGGGTGGGGTCGACCCCGATGATCACCCAGTAGTAGAGGTACCCGACCACCAGGAAGTGCACGTTCATCACGACGTGACCGACGTGCGAGTCCATCAGCGTGGCGAACAGTCCGGTGAAGTACAGCGCGAAGAACGAGCCCACGAAGAGCAGGAACACCACGATGGGGTGGGTCAGGAAGCGGGTGACCCGGCTGTGCAGCGCCGCCACCAGCGCTTCGCGGACGCCCGGCGGCTGGTCCCGGCCGGCCGCCGGGAGCGCCCGCAGGGCGAGCGTCGTCGGACCACCCAGCACGAGCATGATCGGGGCGATCATGCCCAGCACCATGTGGGCGATCATGTGCACCGAGAACTGCGCCATCCCGTACCGACCCAGCCCGGACGACGTGGCGACGAGCACGAGCAGGCAGCCGAGCAGCCAGGCGACCAGCCGCCCGGTGGGCCACCGGTCCCCACGCCGGCGCAGCCGGACCACACCGACCATGTACAGCGCGGCCGCGGCGATCACCGCCGGGCCGAGCAGCCAGTCGAAGCGCCACTCGCTGAGGAGCTTGATCGCGTCCGGGGGTCCGTCCAGGTCGAAGCCCAGCACCAGCTCCAGGTCACTGGGCACGGTGGCCGACGTCGGCGGCGAGGCGGTGCGGGCCAGTGCGGCGGCGACGCCCATGGTGGCCGCCATCAGCAGCGCCTCGACCGTGGCCAGCCGGATGAGCGGGCGTCGGTCGCCCCCGTCCCGGATCAACGGCAGGGTCCGCCGCCGGTGCAGCCAGCCGAGGACGCCGAGCGCGACGAGCAGCACCGCCTTGAGCACGACCAGTCGGCCGTAGTCCGTCAGCCACAGGTCGTCCAGCGCAGCCAGCCGGACCACCGCGTTGGCCATTCCGGACAACGCCACCGCGACGAACGCGACCAGGGCCGCCGAGGAGTACCGGCGCGCGACCACGTCCAGGTGCGGCGCCCGCTGCCGGGCCAGGCCGAGCAGGGCGACGAGTCCACCCACCCAGACCGACACCCCGAGCAGGTGCCAGATCATCGTGTCGACGGCGACGTCATGGTCGCCGGACTGGGCCGAGTGCCCGCCCAGGGCCTGCGGCAGCACGCCGATCAGTGCGACCACCAGCAGGGCGAACGTCCAGGACCGGCGCAGCACCACCCGGGACATCAGTCCCACCACGGCCGCGACCACGGCCGCGACCAGGTAGCCGCGGACGGCGTCGGAGACCTCCAGGCCGAGCAGGATCCGGTCCGCGGACAGCGCGTCCAGCAGCGGCTCGCCGTACGAGTCGGCGAAGGTGAGCGGAATCAGCGCCAGCGAGGCCGCGGTCCAGACACCGGCCGACAGGGATGCCGCCTGCACACACCGGTAGCCGCCCACGTCGAGCAGACCGGACCGCTGCGGCGGACAGAACCAGGCCGCGGCCAGCAGCCAGCCGACCGTGAGCGCGGCGGTCAGGTCGAAGAGCGCCTTGACGGCCGGGAGCGCGTACTCGACCAGTCGTCCGGCGTCGGGCAGTCCGGGAATGAGGACGCGCGGGGCGACCGAGGCGGCCAGTCCGACCGCGACGCACATGGCCACCAGCGCCGCGGCGACCACGGCCGAGGTGACGCGCCAGCGGTCCACCCCGGGCCGGCCCGAGGCGCCGAGCGTCGGGGCATCTGACACGCGATCGAGGGTACTGCCGGCCGGGACGGTGACCCGCTCCTCGACCGTGGCGTGCGTGACACCAGACGATCACGCCGGATCGGTCAGGCCAGGTAGCGCCGCATCGCCTCGGTCTCGCGCAGCTTCTTCAGACAGCGCGCTCGGGTCGGACCGATGCTGCCCACGGGCATGCCGAGCCGACGGCTGATCTCCTCGTACGGGACCGGCGGGTCGGCGACCAGCAACAGCAGCAGTTCCCGGTGCTGCGGCGACAGCTCGGCCAGTCCGTCGCGCAGCGCGCGCTGCCGCTCGTCGGCCAGCAGCGCGTCGTCGGAGTCGGGCAGGTCGGCCCGCAGCGGCAGTGCGTCGGGCGCGGCCAGGTCGACCGGCGTGGACCGACCGTGCACCCGCAGCACCCGCAGCGCCTCGTTGCGGGTGGTGGTGACGATCCACCCGGGCACCGCGCGGGGCTCCCGCAGGTCGGGCAGGTGCTCGACGAGCCGCAGCCACACGGTCTGGTTGACGTCCTCGGCGTCCCGGTCGGACAACCGGAACCGCCGGATGACCGAGTACACCAACGGCAGGTACCGCTCCACGAGCTGGTTCCAGGCGTTCCGGTCGCCGGCATTGGCGGCCGTCACCAGCTCGCTGACGTCCTCGATCGTCGCCACCAGGTCGCTCCCGCTCACCGTCCACCGGATCCGGGTGGCCTCCCGTCGACGTGGCGCACGCCGACGACAGCCGTTCCCGCCCGGCATTGTGACAGCCCGATCAAGGCGGGGTGCGGCCGGCATGCAGCTCGTCCGGACGGATCATCGGGTCGCCTTCGCTACCCTCAGCCTCGTCAGCGCTCGTAGCTCAGCTGGACAGAGCAGAGGACTTCTAATCCTCGGGTCGCAGGTTCGAATCCTGCCGGGCGCGCTTTGCGCTGGTCAGAGCATCGACCTCCCTTTCTTCCCCTCGCTCGACCCCGCCACTGCACGCCTACTGCACGGATTCATCCGTACCAGTGCACTAAGAGTGCACGGTTTGGCGGTACGATCGAGGCATGCCCCGTCACCGCATCGCTCCTGGTTCCGTCGGTCCGATCGCCGTCGTCCCGATAGGGATCGACGGCGACGGCGCAGAGTTCGTCATCCCCCGTCCGACGACGGACGGCGGGGAGGTCTTGGACTACCCCAAGGGGCTCCGGGTCGGACAGCCGGTCAAGGTGGAGACGCCGACCGGCATGGTCGAGTTCGTGCCCACCCGGTGGCGCGGACTGTGCCGCGCCGTCGATGTGGACGGCACCGAGCACATGATCCGCCGCTGGCGACCCACCAAGGGAGCCGCCGAGGCGGCCACCCAGCGGGCCGCTGAGGACAAGCTGGCCGAGCTGGCGAGGCGGCGTGAGGCGGCCGTGCTCGCAGCCGCCGAGGCGGCTGACGGCGACCGCACGACCACGGTCGCTGATCTGGTGGCGCGCGTCCTGGCGTCGCCGGACGTGGCCCGGCTCGCCGCCAAGACGCAGCAGGACTACCGCTATGCATCGCAGCACATCACCGGTCACCCCATCGGCACCATGCTGCCTCGTGAGGTGGACGTGGCCGCCGTCCGCGACTTCCTCCGCGACTGCGCCGAGGGTCACGGCAAGGGCGGCACCGTGCACGCCCGGGCCGTGCTGTCCCGCGCGTTCGACCTGGCCGTGGAGACGGCCGCTCTCCGCGTGCCGATGAGCCCCGTCGTCGGGGCTCGCAACGCGATCCCCAACGTCGTCGTCCGGACCACCGGCATCGACCACCACCGGGCACCGACGGACCAGGAGGTCCGCGCGCTGCTCTCCGGGCTCACCCGGGACCCGCGCGCCCGAGCCTGGTACCCGGGCACGGGTCGGGCCAAGGCACGGCACGGCCATATGGCCGAACGGTTCAACGGCCTCGACGTGGCCGACCTGGCGGCCATCATGTTCGCCACCGGCTCCCGCATCGGTGAGGTTGCCGGCCTCAGGTGGCAGGACGTGGACCTGGTCGCCGGGACCGTGAACATTTCCGGGACGTTGACCACCCGGGCCGGTACGGGCACCGTCCGGCAGGAGTCCACCAAGACGCGCGGCTCCACCAGGGTTGTGCCGCTGGCATCGTGGGCACGGGCCGCCCTGGCCCGTCGCGCTCGACGGTTCGGCATCAACATGGAGAACCCTCCGGCGTCGCCCGTGTTCGGGTCCCCAGCGAAACCGGAGCAGTGGCGCGACCCCCGCAACCTCAGTCGGGCCGTGGCCGAACTGTTCGCCCGGCACGGCGTGGACTTCGCCCGTGGGCACTCCGCCCGCAAGTGGCGGGTCACCTCGCTCGCAGAGCGAGGCATCCCCGTGCACAAGATCGCGGACCTGGTCGGTCATACGAAGATCGAGACGACCTCCGGGTACCTCGGACGCGGTCGGCAGACCGACCCGGACGTGGTCGCCGCCCTGTAAACACCGGCTCCACGGAACGGCATTCTTTAGCTGAATGATCCCGGTTGCGTCGAGCTGGTTCCTGGTGCATTGGCGCAGGTCAGACACCAAAACCGGACACCAAGCGCGGAGGGCCGTGCTAGAACGTCCCTCAGCGGGCCGTCGATTGGCGTCGGTACCGAATTGGGACAGTCGGCAGGAGAGCCTGATCGTGAACAATCCCGCGATTCTCGACACGCGCGAGGCGGAAGCGGAGTACCGCATCAAAGACGCCACCTGGCGCACCTGGCGGAGCCAGGGGAAGGGACCGGCATTCATCCGAGCCGGTGGTCGCGTGCTCTACCGCCGCGAAGACATCGAACGCTGGCTGGACGACAACAAGGTCGGCACCATCGACCAGCCTGCCGCCTAAGGCGGCATCGCAGCATCCCTGAGGGCCGATTCTGCGGCCCGATCTCTCTGCCCCGGGTGTGATCACCCTCCGGACCGATTCTGATCGGTTCTAGGACCGCCAGTCGGTCCTCAAACGGGCACTTCCCTACGAACCATCGGAGATGGATCGACCCTTGGACGACTACAAGGACCGCTGGAAGCGGTTCAAACTGCCCGACTGGTGCACCGAGTCGAGCCCAGCCGAGCATGGACTGATCGGCAGCGTCGTGCGGATCAGCACTGCCGTCGTCGGCATGCGCGACGGCGAAGCGACCGGACCGAGCGTGCGGGACTTCGTCGGGCTCTCGCTCGACCTGCTGACGCCGGTATTCGACGACGCGGAGAGTCGTGGCGACCTGGTCGCCGTCACGTCGACCCGGCTCGGTCGGACGGCGGTCCACTACTACCCGGGCGATCAGTTCGTGGCACAGCCGGTGACCCCGGCACCGATCGAACTCCCCGTGCTCGACCTCTCGGTGCCGTGCAAGCGGTGCGGCGCTGAAGCGGACGAGCGTTGCGAATCCGCGAACGGTATCGAGCTGACTCAGGGCACCCATCAGGTGCGCCGTCGCGCTGCGTCGGCGGCACGTCAGCCGGGGGCCGCGTGAGCCGGGCCGGTGAGCAGGTTCGGAGGGTGCTCTGGCTCAACGGCGTCCTCCACGATGACGACCTGACTCCGACCGAGCGGACGGTCGGCCTGTTGGCCGAGGCTCGGGCCAGACCGATCGGCCTGGAGCTGCGTCCGGTCTGGGTTGAGCTGGATGGTCCACGGCTGGGTTTGAGCGTTGAGACGGTCCGCTCCGGCCTGCAGACGCTGGCCGAGCTCGGGTATCTCGGACTCGGAGGGGATGACCGGGTGGCCCTCCGTGATCCACGACGGAGGGCTGCCGGATGAGCTTCCGCCGCTTCACGATGGACGAGGCGCTGGCCGAGGCCGGCAAGTCGTCGCCGGGCGCTTATGACTCTCGGGCGTTCCACGACAGCGCCGATGGTCGCTGCTCGCTCTGGCTCGCCACTCTGGCGCGCGACGTGCGGGTCACGGAGCCGCGCGTGCGGTACATCGGCCTCATGGTCGGTGCTACCGCCTACTGGCCGACCAAGTTCGTCCGGGTGGAGTCCCGGACGATCGCGCGGGCGGTCCAGTGCACCGAGGCCGACGTGTCCAGCGCGGTCGACACGCTGGTCGGACTGGGCTACGCCGAGCGGCACGGCCGCTCACAGGACGGACGCACCGAGCTTCGTCTGATCGTTCCGCGCATCGCGAGGTACCGCCGTGGCAGCCGGTAGGAGGATCGAGTTCGGGATGGAACCGACTGGTGGAGCGCAGAAGTGGAGCGCGGTCGCTCGGGCCGAGTGGGACCGGCGGTCCCGCTCTCCCGAGTTTCGCGCGGTCGAGCGGATCGAGTCGGCCGCCATGGCCCGGATGAACGCAGCCGGGCATGCCGAGTTCGCAGCCGACGAACTGCGGGACGTACTCGGACACGACGACGGTGACGGCGCATGGAAGCTGGCTGGTCGGTCCAGCGTCTACGACGCCATCACACGGGCGGTCGAGCGTGGAACGCTCGCCGCCGAATCGGACCCCAGGTGCCTGGTCGTTCCTCGCCATGTCGGGCAGACCACGTCTGGTGACACCAAGTGCCTGCACCACCGGGAAGGACTGCGCTACGGCGCGGGCTGACCGGGGCAGTTTCCGGAAACTCTGGACGCGTCACCTGGGAAAACGCCGAAAAGGCTGGACTGATCGTCCGGGACGGCCGGAATCGGCGACCGTGCTGACCTGCGGAAACGCAAACGGCTCTAAGTTCTCTCTCAATAGGGGTCACTGTGCGTTCCCCCTTCCGTCCGACCCGAAAGGTCGGCCGGTGCTGACGGCGACCAACGAGGGAGACGACAGGAACACCGTGGTCCGTGCTGGGCATTGGCCCAGCCCGTCCCGATTCGACGGCGAACCTGAGAGCCGGCGCTACCTGAAGGGCCGACCCACAAGAGTCGGACCTTCCCCGGAACGGGCGGACCCGTGGGTCCGCTGACGGACCTGTGAAGGGTTTCGGACTTGGAATCCGAAACCCGGATCCGCAACTGACAGAGGGGACGCGCTACCGCGCGGTCCCCAACCGTGAACGGTCCTGCCCGGCTTCCGCCGTCAGGAGCCAGCCGAACAACGGTGAGGCTGTCGGAACGGGCTACCGCCCGTTCCTCTACGCGCGAGTGGGCAGGAGCGCCCGCGACTGCGCAAGGAACACCTCCGGCGGGATTACCGCCGTCAGGAGTACCGACTTTAGTCGGTCCAGCGCACGCACGCATCAGCGTGGAGTGCCGATTCCCGCACTGGCGTGCGGCCCTGAGACCGCCGTTCTGCGGCGGCCTAGGCAATCACCTTCTTGCCGGACTTTCCGGCCCGTCTGAGACGCGCCCCATGAGGGCGCAGAGGGGTCAAACATGACCGAGCACTTCACGACCGTCAGCGACCAGGAGGTCGCCGCCGTCGAACTGCCGCAGGCGATCCGCGATCGGATCGCCGCGGGCGACACCAACTTGAGCCAGGCCGACGTCCGCAAGGCCAAGGAGGCCGAGGACATCGCCGCGTTGACGGCTGCGGTCCAGGCAGAGCAGGACCGCCGTGCCGCCGAGGTCGCGCGCCGCGAGGCCATCGACAATGGCACCCAGGCGGAGGCCGCCCTGAGGTCGGCCGACCGGGCGGCACAGGAGCGGTGTACCGAGGCACTGCGGGAGGCGTTCGCGGAGCTGGCGCAGGCGCACGCTGCCGCGTGGGCCGACACTGCACCCGCGCGGGCGGCGCTGACCGCCGCTGGCATTAACACGTTGAACAGCGCGAGCCCGTTCCGCGACACGACGCTGTCGCGGGATCGTCCGGACGCGATCTTCCGGGAGATCGCCGACTCGATCGCTGGACGGGCCGGTAACACCGCAGCGGCGGCACTGGCCCGTCGCGGCTGACGCAACCGGCCCAACCCGCTCAACGGCTGAGTGACACGACTGCCCCTCCTCCGAACAGGAGGAGGGGCGTCGCGCTACTGTCCTCTGACGCGTCGGCAGTCAGGTTGCCGCCTGACCTGCCGTCGCACGAGGACCCGGGTCACTTCTTCTTCGTGCCCGTGCTCTCAACCTGTGTCGTTCGCGGATGCTTGGCGGCGTATGCGAGCGGCACGAACTTGCCGGAGATCGAGGAGCGGGCGATCTTGCCCCCTCCCGATCCCGCAGAAGATGCCTTCTTGCCCACGGTGGTGTCCCTCCCTCCTAGTTCCGGCACGCTTCGTACGTGCGTTCGTGATCAACGTTATGTGCGCTCCGCCGTCCTAGGCGTCGACACGCCGATGACCACCACATCTTGTGGTCGTCAGCGAGTACCGGATAGTTGAGCGTTCACCAAGACGTCAGAACTCGGGCGCGATCCGAGGCGCTATCGACTGGGAGTGGCGGCCCCATCGGTTTGGGGGTCCCTCCCCACCCCCTCAGCACGTCCCCTCAGCGCGTCGCTGAGGCGACCGCGCACGACCGGACAGCGGATCACCAGGACACCAACGCGAACGCGGCACAGCGTGAAGACACCAACGGCCCGGCGTCCCCCACCGAGGGGAGCCGGGCCGTCTGTCGTCTCGGGTCAGAGCGAGGCGAGAGCACTCCGGTCGATGACTCGCCGTTCCAGCTCCGCGAGGTCCGCCACGACCGCCGCAGGGAGTGGGGTCTCGGCCGGCACGACGCCGTAGATCACGGCGGTGTCGGTCAACTCGACCTGTTCGTCCGGCCACGTCAGCCGCGCACCGAGCGCGGCCAACTCGGCTGTCACCTCAAGCAGCACCGCAGGTGCGTACGCAAGCGGCAGCACAGCGGTTCCGGTCCTGCTGGTGTGGTCGAACTCGGTCACGTAGGTGTGCATCGGTGGTCCTCCCGAGGGAATCCGTGCACTGCGACTCAGTGCACGCTTACTGCACGGATTCAACCATGCAGTCGTCGACATCCGTCGACACGGAGTGCGAGGTGAACCTGCCGTGAACTGCAGCAATGCGCCTAGCCCTCGCAGCGATCGACGCGCCGCGACAGCTCAAGCGAGAATCCTCGGGTCGCAGGTTCGAATCCTGCCGGGCGCGCCTGGACCCGCAGTCGGCGCAGGTCAGAAGTCGCCGCCGCCGCCGCCGAAGTCGCCACCACCACCACCACCCCAGTCGCCGCCTCCACCCCAGTCGCTGCCACCCGCGTCGTACCCACCCGCGTCGTACCCGCCGGCGTCGTAGCCACCCGCGGCATCGCCGCCGTCGCCGAGCTCACCGCCGTCGGCCTGCGCATCGGCCAGACCGTCCTCGTACCCGGCGTCGTACCCGCCGTCGGCACTCCACGCGCCGACGCCGGCCATGCCGGCGAACAGCGACGACGCGATCAGGTACGTCCCGACGCCCCAGGCACCGGCCACCAGGGCGGGCTTCCACCACGGTTCCGAGTACCAGCCACGCGGGACCGGCTTCCCCGCGACCATGCCGCCCGGGTAGTAGTGCGACGCCCGGTCGCTGGGATCCGGCGACGCCTCGAACTGGCGGCCGTCCACCTGCACCTGCCGGTCCTCGGTGACCGCACCGGCCTGCTGCTGGCCGGGCACGGCGGGCAGCTCCGGCCCCGGGTCCAGACCCATCGAGGTGCGGGCCGCCCGCACGTAGTAGAGGCCCTCGTACGCGGTCTGCTGGGCCAGCCGGTACTGCTGCTCGCTGCGGGCCTGATCGACCTGGGCGCCGGCCGCGGTGAAGCGTTCCGAGGCGTCCGCCAGGGCCTGACGTGCCGGCGCGTTGTCCCCGGCGTCCAGCGAGTACACCTGGCCGCCGAGTCGCTCCACCCACCGGCGGGCCTCCGCCTGGGCGTCCTGCAGCGACGTGGCCGACGTCCGGCGGCGGTTCTGCACGAACCACACGGCGACGGCGGCCACCACCAGGACCAGCACGATCAGCAGCAACGCGTCCACGGCAACTTCCCCTCAGCTCGTCGCGGACCGCCGACCCGGCCGGCGTGCCGCTCGGGCGCCCGACGTCCGCCGGGCCCCGTCCCTGCTGGAACGTCCGGACGCCCGCCGACGTTCCGCCGCCCCCCTCAGCGGCGGCGGCGACGTCGCCGGGTGCCGCTCACCGACCGCCCGAGGGCGCCGCCCAGCGCCGCCCCGAAGGACGACACGAACGAGGTCAGCACCGGACTGCCCAGCAGGTCGCCCAGGCCGCCGCCGGTGGATCCGCCGGCCGTCGGCCCGCCGACCGGCGGGCTCACCGGGTCGAGATCGAGGCCGCTGCCCAGGTAGGGGTTCTCCGGCGGCACCAGGGACGGCCACTCCACCGGCCCGGGCGGCGCGCCGGGGCCGGGCACCGCAGCCGGTGGGGCGGCCGGCGCCCGACCGGCGGCCTCGGCCAGGCGCCCGGTGAGCAGCTCGTAGGCCGACTCCCGGTCGACAGCGACGTCGTACTTCGGTCGCAGCGCCGAGGCGGCGACCGTCGCGGTCAGCGCCTCCGCCGGCGGCGGGGCCATCAGCGACCGGGGCGGCCGCAACCGCGTCCAGGCCACCGGGGTGGGCGCCCCGGACTCGGACAGCACGGTGACCATCGCCTCGCCGGTGCCCAACCCCGGCAGCGCGCGGGCCAGGTCGTAGTCCTCGGTGACCGGGTAGGTGCGCACCGTCGTGGACAGCGCCCGCTGGTCGTCCGGGGTGAAGGCCCGCACCGCGTGCTGGATCCGGGCTCCCAACTGCGAGAGCACCGGCCCGGGGATGTCGGTCGGCAGCTGGGTGCAGAAGAAGACGCCGACGCCCTTGGACCGGATCAGCTTGACCGTCTGTTGTACCGCCTGCAGGAACGCCGCGGAGGCGTCGGCGAACAGCAGGTGCGCCTCGTCGAACAGGAAGACCAGTTCCGGCTGCTCGACGTCGCCCACCTCGGGCAGCTCCTCGAACAGTTCGGCCAGCAGCCACATCAGGAAGGTGGAGAACAGCACGGGCCGGGTCTGCAACGCGCTGGCCTGGATGACCGAGATGACGCCCCGGCCGTCGGGCGCGCGGCGCAGCAGGTCGGTCACGGAGAACTCCGGCTCGCCGAAGAACGCCTCGCCGCCCTGCGCGGACAGGTTGGTGACGGCCCGCAGGATCACCCCGGCGGTCGACCGGGCCACCCCGCCGAGGTCGGTCAGATCCTGCTTGCCGGCGTCGCTGAGCAGATGGGCGACCACCGCCCGCAGATCGGCCAGGTCGAGCAGCGGCAAGCCGGCCCGGTCCGCGAAGTGGAAGACCAGGCCCAGGGTCGACTCCTGGGTGGCGTTGAGGTCCAGCACCTTGGCCAGCAGCACCGGACCGAACGAGTCGACCGTGGCCCGCAGCGGCACGCCCTGCCCGGCCCCGGGCAGGCAGAGGAACTCCACCGGGCAGCCCTGGGGCGACCACGGCATGCCGGTCTGCTCGGCCCGGTCGGTGATCGCCGGCGCGGGTCGGCCCGGCTCGAGCAGTCCGCTCAGGTCGCCCTTGACGTCCGGCACCACCACCGGCACCCCGGCGGCCGAGAGCGACTCGGCGATCAGCTGCAGGGTCTTGGTCTTGCCCGTCCCGGTCGCCCCGGCCACCAGGCCGTGTCGGTTGAACATCGGCAGGGCCATGCGGACCAGCGCGGTCGGATCCGCGGTGCCGTCGATCACCACCGAGCCCAGCACCACGGCCGGTGCGGTGGTGCGGTAGCCCGCGGCGATGCGCTGGGCGGCCGGCGTCGAGGAGGTCATCGGCCGATCCTTCCCCCTGGGCCTGCGCAGCGTCACGCCGGCGCGGTGGGCGTCGCGGATCGGCGGCCGCGACGCCGCCCGCCGATCCCCGGCTAGGGTCGGTGCCCGTGAACGACAAGCTGGTGTGGGTGGACTGCGAGATGACCGGGCTGGATCTGCGCAAGGACGCGCTGATCGAGATCGCGGCCCTGGTCACCGACGGGGAGCTGAACCTGATCGGCGAGGGGATCGACCTGGTCATCCACGCCGATGACGACGTGCTGGCCGGCATGCCGGAGGTCGTCGAGCAGATGCACGCCCGGTCGGGGCTGACCGAGGAGGTCCGGGCGTCCACGCTCACGCTGGCCGATGCGCAGCAGCAGGTGCTCGACTGGCTGCGGCAGTACGTGCCCGAGCCGCGCACCGCCCCGCTGGCCGGCAACTCGATCGCCACCGACCGCGGGTTCCTGGCGCGGGACATGCCCGAACTGGACGCCCACCTGCACTACCGGATGATCGACGTGTCGTCGATCAAGGAGCTGGCCCGTCGCTGGTACCCGCGGGTCTACTACTCGCAGCCGCCCAAGGGGCTGGCCCACCGGGCGCTGGCCGACATCACCGAGTCCGTCCGCGAACTGGCCTACTACCGGGAGACGGTCTTCGTCCCCGGACCGGGACCGACCAGCGAGCAGGCCCAGGCCGCCGCGGCCCGGGTCCCGCTGCTGCTGTCCGAAGAGCCGTCCTGACCAGCGATTTCACGGCTGGGCCCAACAACCTGTAGAGTTCCCTCTCGGCTCGCCACGCAGTCGGCGGGCCGATCGGCCCCGCGAGGGGCCACGCGCCATTAGCTCAATTGGCAGAGCAGCTGACTCTTAATCAGCGGGTTCGGGGTTCGAGTCCCTGATGGCGCACGGTGGGCGTAGCTCAGTTGGTAGAGCCCCGGCTTGTGGTGCCGGTTGTCGCGGGTTCGAGTCCCGTCGCTCACCCCATTCTTCCTCCCCCGGGCGGCCCGCTGGATCGTTCCCGGACCCGAACCTCCGGATGATGCGTGAGCAGCAGCGGTCGACCGGCCCCGACCGGGGACGTCGCCTCCGGCGGCCTGCGGTGGCGGTCGCGGTTCGTCGAGGACTTCGAGACCGACGCGGGCCTCGGTGAGATCGGTAGCCGGTACGACGGCGCGCTCCGCGGGTACGACGGCTTCGCCGACACCAGTGGCCGCGGCCGGTACGACCCGGACCGGGTCCTCACCGTCCACGACTCGCTGCTGGACTACCACCTGCACACCGCCGACGGCGTCCCGCGGGTCGCGGCGCCGACGCTGATGGACTGGTGGGGCCAGACGTACGGCCGGTACGCGATCCGGTTCCGCGCCGACCGGGTGCCCGGCTACAAGATCGCCTTCCTGCTCTGGCCGTCCAGCGACCGTTGGTCCGACGGCGAGATCAACCTGCCCGAGGCCGATCTCGGCGGCACCGTGCACGGGTTCAGTCACGACGTGACCGGCGATCCGGCGCGGAACGCCTTCGCGGTGGACACCGGGACGACCACCGTGGACTGGCACACCGCCGTGATCGAGTGGGCACCCGACCGCGTCCGGTTCCTGCTCGACGACCGGGCCTGGAGCAGTACCGATCCCACCGCCATCCCGCGCCGCGACATGCGCTGGACCCTGCAGGCCGAGACCGCCGGCGCTGTCACCCCGGTCGGGGCCGCGGGCCGGGTCCAGGTCGACTGGGTCGCCGTCTGGTCGTTGGCCGGGACGGCGTGAGCGCGGGCCGGGCAGCCGTTAAGGTGACCGACTGCCGGACTCCGGCGGCGCCCGCCCGCCGGTCCCGGCAGCCCGCCCGGGCGAACCGGTTCCGAGCCCGCCCCAGGAGGCGACCATGACCGCCTCGGTCCCGGACGCAGGTGCCCAGCCGGACCTCCCGGCGGACACCGCCGACGGCTCGCCGGACCGGAACGGGAACCCGGGTCCCGCGGCGCACGACGGCGGGCCGGAGCAGGACGCCCGGCAACTGCACTCGGTGCTGGCCAACGTCGACGCCCGGGCGTACGGCTCGCTGCGCCGGCGCCCGGTCGACCGGCAGGAGCGCTACGAGCTCGGCCGACGGCTGCGACACACGGTCCCGCGTTCGTCGCTGGCCGACTGGCGGCCGCCGACCGACCGTCCCGATCCTGTCGCGCTCGTCGAGGAGTCGCACCAGGGCCGGCTCGACTGGCTGGTGCCGGTCCGGGTCGGCCGGATGGTCGCGTCGCCGTACGGGTTCCTCCGCGGCAGCGCCGTGGTGATGGCCGAGGACGTCGCGCGACTGCCCGCCACCGGCATCACCCCGGTGGTCAGCGGCGACGCGCACCTGGGCAACTTCGGCTTCTACGGGTCGGCCGAGGGCGACCTGGTCATGGACCTCAACGACTTCGACGAGGCCCACCCCGGCGGGTGGGAGTGGGACCTGCGCCGGCTGGTGGCCAGCATCTGGGTGGCCGGTCGACAGAACTCGGCCTCCGAGGACCAGTGCCGCGCGGCGACCATGTCCTGCGTCGCCGGGTACCGCGACGAGGTCGCGTACCTGGCCGACCAGCCGTTGCTGTCCCGCAGCTACCAGCGGCTCACCGCCGAGGCGGCCGGGCACCGGGCCAACGAGCGCTCGCTCCGGGACGAGATCGCCCGGGCGGCGCGCCGGGCCCGATCCCGGACCAGCGACCGTGCGCTGCCGCGGTTCACCACCCGGCACCGCGGCCGCCGCCGGATCGTGGCCGAGCCGCCGCTCATCACGCCGTTGCCCACCGGCGAGTACGACGCGGTGGCGCAGGCCCTGGACGACTACCTGGACACGCTCGCCCCGCACTGGCGGCGCGCGCTGGCCGGGTACACCCTCGTCGACATCGCCCACAAGGTGGTCGGGGTCGGCAGCGTCGGTCTGCGCGCGTACGTCGCGCTGCTCGAGGGCAGCAGCCCGGACGACGTCGTCTTCCTGCAGCTCAAGCAGGCGCGCCGGTCGGTGCTGGCCCCGTACGTGCACGGCACGTCGGCGTGGCACCGGCACCAGGGGCAGCGGGTGGTCGAGTACCAGCAGGCACTGCAGACGGTCAGCGATCCGCTGCTGGGCTGGACGACCGTGCGCGGCACCAGCGGAGCGGGCCAGGACGGCGCCCACACGCAGTACTACGTGCGCCAGTTCCGCAACATGAAGGGCACGGTCGCGCTCGACGCGATCGACCCGGGAGCGTTGTACGACTACGCCGCCATCGTCGGCCGGCTGCTGGCCAAGGGACACGCCCGCACCAGCGGTGCGTCGATGATCTCCGGCTACCTCGGCGACTCGGACAAGGTGGACCGGGCGCTGTCGAAGTTCGCCCGTGCGTACGCCGACCAGACCGAGGTCGACCACGCGGCCATGGTCACGGCGGTCCGCCAGGGGCGGCTCCCGATCGAGCGCGGGGTCTGACCGGTCCCGGACGCGGACGACCCCCGGGCCTGGTCCGCTCCCCCGCACGGTGCGGGAGCGCGGGCCGACTGGACGAGGTCGGCGGCCCGGGGGTCGGGTGATTGTCCGGAATTGCCAGGACACGGCCACGCTGGTCATCCACGACGTGGTCTGCCCGACGGTGATCGTGGCCTAGCGGCCAACCACCTCACGAGTCCTGTTGATGTTCAACTCAGGACCACCTCCTCTCCCGTGTACCGCCACGGTACGCCGGCGCCCCGGGCGCCCGGCAAGCGAATTACCGCCCGCTCGCGTCGACCCCATCGGAGGCGGGTACCGGACGACCACACGACACCATGCAGCGACCGGAGGGACGACGATGGCCACGGACGACCAGAGCTTCACCAAGGGCGACGAGGTGACGTGGAAGTCGCACGGCGGCACCGCCCACGGCACGGTCGAGAAGAAGATCACCTCCGACACCGAGGAGGCCGGCCGCACCGTCCGGGCCAGCCAGGACGATCCGCAGTACCTGGTGCGGAGCGACAGGTCGGGCGGCGAGGCGGTGCACAAGCCGGGCGCGCTGAAGAAGGACTGAGCCGCGGCCGCCCGGGTCGAGCAGAGTGGACCGATGAGTGATCGTCCCGATGCAGGCTCCGCCCGGAGTGCCGCCGGGGCCGCGGGTCGGGCCAACGCCCAGACCGAGCAGCACCCGGCCTTCCGGCACCTGGTGACCGTCGGCCTGGTCGCCTACGGCGTGGTGCACCTGCTCATCGCCTGGATCGCCCTGCAGATCGCCAGGGACCTGGGCGGTGGCGAGCAGCAGGAGGCATCCCAGCAGGGCGCGCTGGCCGAACTGTCCGGCAACCCGGTGGGCGCCGTGCTGCTGTGGGTGATCGGTGTCGGGTTCGCCGTCCTGACCGTGTGGCAGGTGCTCGAGGCAGGTTGGGGCCACCGCGACAAGGGTGACCGGCGGACCGGGAAGCGGCTGAGTTCGGCCGGGCGCGCGGTCCTGTACGTCGCGCTGTGCGTCACCTCCGTCACCACTGTGCTGCGCGGTCCGCGCTCCGGCGATCAGCAACAGGAGGACTGGACGGCCCGACTGCTGGGCGTGACCGCCGGTCGGGTATTGGTCGTCGCCGTCGGCGTGGCCGTGCTGGCCGTCGGCGTCCGGCAGGTGGTCAAGGGCGTGCGACGGTCGTTCACCGAGGACTTGCGCGGTGGCGTCGACCGACGGGTGATCACGCTCGGTGCGGTCGGCTACGTGGCCAAGGGCATCGTCATCGCCGTCGTCGGCGTGCTGTTCGGCTCGGCGGCGATCACCGCCGACCCGGAGCGGGCCGGCGGTCTGGACGACGCCCTGCGCACCCTCCAGGAGGCACCGGCCGGGACCTGGCTGCTGACCGCCATGGCGCTCGGGCTGGCCGCGTTCGGTGTCCTTCTGTTTCTGGTGGGCGCGGTTCCCGGCCCTGACGGTGTCGGGATCGTCGGGGGCGCCGTCGCGCTGAGTGCGGGATCATGCCGGAACACCGGCGCAGCCCGACCCATCGCGCCGGCCGTCCTGCGACCCCCAGGAGCATGCCGTGAGCGCTCACGATCGACCGTCCGACGAGGCGCAGGCCGGGCACGAGGGCGACGCGCCGTCCCTGGCCAAGCTGCCCAAGAAGGCGTACGAGAAGGAACTGCTGCGACTGCAGACCGAGTTGGTCACCATGCAGCACTGGGTCAAGGACACCGGGTACCGGCTCATCGTGCTCTTCGAGGGACGGGACGCGGCCGGCAAGGGCTCGGCCCTCAAGCGGATCACCGAGTACCTCAACCCGCGCACCGCCCGGACCGTCGCGCTGCCCGCGCCGACGGAACGCCAGCGCAGCCAGTGGTACTTCCAGCGCTACATCGAGCACCTGCCGGCGGCCGGTGAGATCGTCCTGATGGACCGCTCCTGGTACAACCGGGCCGGTGTCGAACGGGTGATGGGCTTCTGCACCGACGCCGAGTACCACCGGTTCCTGCGTCAGGCGCCGACCTTCGAACGGATGCTCATCGAGGACGGCATCGCGCTGCGCAAGTACTGGTTCAGCGTCTCGGACGTGGAGCAGGAGCGGCGGTTCAGGTCCCGTCGCGACGATCCGGTGCGGCGCTGGAAACTCTCGGACATGGACCTGCTGTCGATCACCCGGTGGGAGGACTACTCGCGGGCCAAGGACGCCATGTTCGCGGCCACCGACGTCCCCGACTCCCCCTGGTACTCGGTGGAGAGCGAGGACAAGAAGCGGTCGCGGCTCAACGTCATCGCCCACCTGCTGTCCACCGTGCCCTACGAGCACCGGGAGCCGCCGCTGGTGGACATCCCGGACCGACCCGCGGGCTCCGGCTACCAGCGACCGCCCCGATCGACGGTGCACTGGGTCCCGGACCACGCCGCATCGCTGCTCGACGACTGAGGTGGCGGTGCGGGTCGACCCCGGTCCCACCCTGGGTCGACCCTCGTCCGGAGCGCCACCGGGATCCCCGCCGACCGGGCTCTGGCACACTCCCCAGGCATGGTCCGCTGGTTCGCGCTGCTGGTGGCAGCAGCCGCGGCCGCCCTGTGGACGGTGCACATCACACCGGAGCCGGATGCGCCGGGTGATCCGGCGGCGCAACGGGCCCTGGACGCCGTCACTTCCGCAGCGTTCGACCCCACCCGCCCGGACGCCCTGTTCCCGGCCGACTTCGCCGCGGTGATGGGCTACCGGCCGCAGACCGCGACCGGTCCCCACGGACGGACCATCCTGATCAAGCCGGCCGGTGACTGCTCGTCGCCCACCGGGCCGACGGCCTACGACTTCGAGGCCGTGTGCAAGGAGCACGACCTGGCCTACGACCTGGTCCGGTACGCCGGGCGCGTCGGCCGCCCGATGCCGGCCGACGCCCGCCGGCAGGCGGACGCCATGTTCGACCGCGAGTTGCACGCGCGCTGCAGCGAGCAGCCGCTCGGCGTCTGGGACGCCGGCGTGTGTCACTCACTGGCGGAGTCGTTCGCGGTGATGGTCGAGATCAACTCGTGGCGTCAGGGCTGGTATCCGCCGGAGCCGGAGAATCTCTGGGTGCTGGCCCGGTACCTGGCGTTCATCCCGGTGTTCCTGGCCGCCGGGCTGCTGGTGGACCGGCAGCTACGGTCCGCGCTGCGGCGGCGCCGACCGTGGGATCCCGACCTGCTGCCGTCGCCGGTCATCCGGCGCGGGCCGGTGCTCCCGTGGCGGCGGCTGACCCGACTGCCGTCCGGCCTGCCGGCGGCCCTGTCGCCGCCGGTGCCACGCGGGTTCCGCCGGTCCGCGGCGACCGACGACGGGAGCTGATCGTTCCGCCGGAACCGGGTCCGACGCCGTCAGACCACCCTGACCTCGTCGTGCAACCGGGCGGTCCGCTCGGCGTCCCGGACGACCAGGCCGGCCTCCGGGAGGAGCGTGAGCCCGGCCGCACGCACGCTGCTGACGGCCATGCTCAGGATGGCGCCGGGCCCACCGTCGTCACAGGGCCGACAGGGTCTGCCACTCGGCCCAGGACACGCCCCACACCCAGATGTCACCGTCGGCCGGCGACAACTGGATCTCGGTACCGGTGATCTCCACCGGGTCACCCCACAACGCCGACTTGTAGTACGCCTCGGCATTCTCGGTCGAGAGGTTGATGCAGCCGTGCGTCACATTGCTGCTGCCCTGAGCGCCGACGCTGTTCGGGTTGGCGTGGATGAACTCGCCGTTGTTGCTGATCCGCACGGCCCACTTCTCGGGCAGGTTCTCGTAGCCGTACCGGGGGTTGCTCATCAGCTTGGTCTCGAAGAACTCGTTGACCACGTGGACCCCGGACCGGGTGATCAGGTTCGGGTCGACCTTCTCGACGCCGTTCTCGACCACGACGCCCCGGCCGTAGGAGGCCGGGTAGCTCGCCACCGGCACGCCGTCCTGCTCGACGACCATCTGGTGCGAGTTCACGTCAGCCTTGACCACCTGGTTGCGACCGATGGTAAAATCGCTGGTCAGGTCGGACGCTCCGTAGGCGCCGGGACCGAACTCCAGACCGTACACCTTGACGTCCACGTGCACCTGGGTGTTCTCCGGCCAGTACTCCTCGGGCCGGAAGGTGAGCGTCATGCGCCCGTCGTTGGACTCCAACCAGCCCCAGGAGCCCTCGACCGCCGGGGTGGTGGTGAGCGTGACGTTCCTCTGGATGAGGGCACGGTCGACCGGCTCCTGGCCGAAGCTCACGGTGATGGGCGCGGCCACGCCGACCACGGCACCGTCGGCCGGGGCGACCGTGGTGCGGACCTCGGTCTGCGGGGTGACGGTGGTGAAGCTCCCGGAGATCGGCACCACCTTGCCGTCGGTGCCGGTCGCGCTGCCCGTGGCGGTGTAGGTCTTGCCGAAGCCGAGCGGCTCACCGACCGTCCAGCTGGTGCCGTCGGCAGCCAGCGTGCCGTCGACCGGCTCGCCGGCCGGGTTGGTCAGCGTGAAGTCGGTGATGGTGCCCTGCGCGACCGACACCGTGATCGGGTCGACCGGCGAGAGGTCGCTGCTGCCGAACGCCGGGCTGGCCGTCACCGCCGCGACGGGGGCCGCGACCGTGGAGCTCGACGACGAACTCGACGAGCCGCCGGACGACGGGGCCGACGCATCGGTCTGCCCGACGGTGTCGGTCACGGTCGTCGTGCTGGTGGACAGGCCTCCGGTCGAACAGGCGGACACCACCACGAGCAGCGACGCGAGGAACGCGAGAAGGACACGGACCGCACCGGACGACCGATGCGCACGCCGGAACCGCCGACGGAACTGCATTGCCACGACCACCATTCGTTGCACCACGCCGGGTCCCGGGTCGGGATACCGGCGTCTGCCCCCGACCCACCCTCGGGGTGATGGCAGCACGGACGAGGATAACCACGATCCCCGACGGCCCTCCGGGGCCGACACAGCGCGGAGAGGCACGTCATGCGGCGTTCGGGCGATGATCCACCCGTCCGGCGCAGCGTGGCGACGCTCCCTGCGGCGCAGCGCGTCTGCGCCGCGGGGACTCAGCGGAACAGCCGGCGCAGCACGACCAGCGCGAACAGGGATCCGACGGCCACCAGCGAGTACTTGACCTTGGGATCGGCCAGCAGACTGCGCGCGGTCGACCGGCCCTGTTCGACGACCCGCTTCGGGTTGGCCCGGGTGGTCAGCTCGTCGACGGTGACGGCCAGTGCCTCCCGCGCGCGTTCGATCTCGGCCTGGATGGTTTCCGCGTCGCGGGCCACCGCACCCTCCCCTTGCTGATCATCACCCGAAGCGGTGACCTGAGTTGCCGGTGCCGGCGGGCGCTGCTCACCGGGTGCGTCGCCCGGTCGGAACCGACGGACCGCCGCGGCTGTCTACCCTAGCCGCATGACTGCGATGCTGGTCGACGTGGGCGACCGGGCCCCGGCCTTCACCCTTCCCGACGCCGACGGGACACCGGTGTCCCTGTCCGACTTCGCCGGCGCCCCGGTGATCCTCTACTGCTACCCGGCGGCGATGACCCCGGGGTGCACCACCCAGGCCTGCGACTTCACCGCCGCCCGGCCGCAGCTGGAGCCGGCCGGGTACCGGGTCGTCGGCCTGTCCCCCGACTCTCCGGACAAGCTGGCCCGGTTCCGGGCCGAGGAGTCGCTGTCGGTGACCCTGCTGTCCGACCCCGACCACCGGGTGCTCGCCGAGTACGGGGCCTGGGGACCGCGGACCCTCTACGGGCGCACCGTCGAGGGCGTCATCCGCTCCACGTTCGTCATCGACGCCGACGCCGTGCTGCAGAAGGTGTGGCGCAACGTCAAGGCGACCGGCCACGTCGGCCGGGTGCTGCGGGATCTGGGACTCGCCGAGCACTGACCGGCGGCGCGCGTCGTCGTCATACTCTCCACGCCGGTCACACCCGGCCCGGGGCCGTAGCCCAATTGGCAGAGGCACACGGTTTAGGTCCGTGCCAGTGTGGGTTCGAGTCCCACCGGCCCCACACACGCGTTCCGTGCCCGGCACCTTGCACCGAACGAGGCGGCCGGGTCATCCGCCGCCACGATCGCCCCGGCCCTGCCTCACCCGTCGCGGCCGTCCACCGACGTACCGTGGGGACGACTGTTCGCGACGGGCCCCGGCCCCGCAGCTCGTCCGATGCGCGGCGCGGGTGCCCGTCCAGGCCGAGAGGTTGACCAGCATGACGTCGCCGCACGATCCGGGCTCGCCAGCGGACCGACCGGACCGGGATCCGGCGACCACGGTCGCCGGCCACGGCGAGCCGATCCCGACCGACTCGCGGGACGTCACCGTCCCGGACGACGCGCCGGCGGCGAGCGCGCCCACCGACCGGACCGGGCCGACCCCGGGCACCGCCTCCGGCAGCAGCCCGATCGGGTCGCCGTGGCCGCCGACGTCGCCCCCCGACGACAGCCGGGACGAGGGTGACCTCCGGCCGTTCGGCGCGGCCGAGCCGGGTCCGGCGGACGTGCCGTACCGTCCGGACGACCAGGCGCCCCCGCCGGCCTTCGCCGCCGGCGGAGATCCGTCGGCGGCCGGCCGGTGGGACCCGCGTGAGGACTCGCCCTCGCCGTTCAAGCCCGGGCCGTCGTCGTTCCCGGCCGCGGGCGAGCCGGAGTACACCCCCGAGTCGACACCGTCCCGCACGGACCCGGAGCCGCGGCCGGCGGGCTCATCCGCCGATCCCTCTGCCACCACGGCGATCCCGGCGTCCGAGTGGGCCCCGCCCGACTCGTCCGGAACCGCCGCCGGACAGCCGTCCGGCGCCAGCGGGTTCGGGTCCAGCGCGGACTCCACCGCCACCAGCCAGTACCCGGCGATGACGGTCGCCGGCCTGGCCGGCACCACGGGTGAGCAGGACCGGTACGGCCGGGGCGGGTACGCCCCGCCGGCCGAGCCGATGGTCGTGCCGGCCCGGGTCGACCCGAACGCGGCGCAGCCGCCGGGTCGTCGGGACGTCGGTGGCCGCACCGTGGCCGGGCTGATCAGCGCGGTCCTGGGCCTGCTGCTGGTGGGCGGCGGGCTGTACCTGGTCGGCGAGTTCGGGTCCCGGATCGCCGTCCGCATGCTCGACGAGGGCGTCTCGGCCGCGGCGTGGGACGTCGTGCTCACCGCTGTCGGTGCGCTCCTGGTCCTGGGGGCGGTCGTGCTGAACGGCTGGTCACCGTGGGCGACCCTGCTGCCCGGCGTGGTGCTGGTCGGCGCGGGCATCTGGTCGATCGTGGCCTACGACGGCGCCGACCGGATCGCCGGCTTCCTGAACCGGATCTTCTCGGAGAACCGGCTCATCGGCTGGGGCGTGACGGGCTGGGTGCTCGTGCTGGGAGCGGCGCTGCTGGGCGCCTCGTGCGCCGCAATGATCGCCCGCGCCGCCGGCCGCACCCGCGGGCGGCCCTGACCCGCGGATCCGTCCGATGCCGCGGCCGGGGCGACCGTCCAGGTCGGCCCGGCCGTGGCACCGTCAGGTCAGCGATCCGGATCGGCCAGCACGCCGAGCAGTCGGGGCAGCATGAGGCGCAGCGCCCGACCACGGTGCGACAGCGCGTCCTTCTCGGCTGGCTGGAGCTCAGCCGAGCTGCGGCCGTCGCCGGCCGCGTCACTCTCGGCCGGAACGAACAGCGGGTCGTAACCGAAGCCGTGCTCGCCCCGCTCCTCCCGATCGATCCGCCCGGGCCACTCCGCGCGCAGTACCTCGACCGCCGGCCCCGGGATCCGGTCGGGGACGGCCAGCGCCAGCGCGCACACGAAGGCGGCGCCGCGTCGGCCATCGGGGACGTCACGCAGCTGGGCCAGTAGCAGCGCGTTGTTGGCGGCGTCGTCGCCATGCCGGCCCGCCCACCGTGCGGACAGCACGCCCGGCATGCCGTTCAGCGCGGCGACGGTCAACCCGGAATCGTCGGCCAGGGCGATCTCGCCGGTGGCGGCAGCGGCCTGGACCGCCTTGGCCGCGGCGTTCTCCTCGAAGGTCGCGCCGGTCTCGGGCTCCTCCGGGAACTCGGGCACGTCGGCCAGGCCCAGCACGGTCACCTGGTCCCCGACCAGCCGCTGCAGCTCGGCCAGCTTCTTGGCGTTCCGGGTGGCGAGCAGCACGCGCCCGGCGCCGGTCCCGCTCATCGCCTGGCCGCCGGCACGGTCCGCTCCAGCGGCTGCTCGAGCGCCAACGCCTGCAGCACGGTCAGCTCCTCGATGCCGGCCAGGGCCAGGTCGAGCATCCCGTCCAGGGTGCCGCGGGCGAAGGTGGCGCCCTCACCGGTGCCCTGCACCTCGACCAGGGTGCCGGCGTCGGTGGCCACCACGTTCATGTCGACCTCGGCCCGGGCGTCCTCTTCGTACGGCAGGTCGAGCCGCAGCCGGCCGCCGACCACGCCGACCGAGACCGCGGCGACCTGGCAGGACAACGGCTGCGGATCGGTGAGCGCGCCCTGCTCCCGTAGCACCGAGACCGCGTCGGCCAGCGCCACCCAGGCGCCGGTGATGGCGGCGGTGCGGGTGCCACCGTCGGCCTGCAGCACGTCGCAGTCGACGGCGATGGTGTTCTCGCCCAGCGCCTTGAGGTCGATGCAGGCCCGCAGCGACCGGCCGATCAGCCGGGAGATCTCGTGGGTGCGACCGCCGACCCGGCCCTTGACCGACTCCCGGGCGGAGCGCTCGTGCGTGGCGGACGGGAGCATCGCGTACTCGGCGGTGAGCCAGCCCAGTCCGGACCCCTGTCGCCAGCGCGGCACCCCGCGGGTGACCGAGGCGGCGCACAGCACCTTGGTCCCGCCGAACTCCACGAGCACGGAACCCGCCGGGTGGGCCTGGAAGCCCCGGGTGAAGCGCACCGGCCGGAGCGCGTCGTCGGTGCGGCCGTCGCTGCGGAGACCCGGAGTGGACGTCGTGGCTCGGTCGGTGCGGGTGTCGGTCGAGGCATCAGGCATGGCAGCAGCGTAGGGCGCGACGCCGACGGCTCTCTCCCATCACCGGCCCGTTGATCGGGCCGGTGGTGCGTCAGCGAGCGGACGGCCCGGTCGGCAGCGGCCGGACCGGCGTGGTCCCCAGGCCGTACCCGATCCCCACGGACAGGGCCGGCCCGATCTCCGGGCCGAGGAAGCGCCGGCCCAGCCGCAGGAACGGCTCGCGATCGCCGGTGGCCAGGAACTCGTGCCGGGGGGTGTCGTCGGCCGGGTCCTCGGCGACGCCTCCGGGCGGGACGGGAGCCAGCAGATCGGCCTCGGTGAGCAGCCGGTAGACGTCCTTGGCCGTCTCCTCGGCACTGGAGACCAGGGTGACCTGGTCCCCCATGACCAGCTGCAGCACCCCGGTGAGCATCGGGTAGTGGGTGCAGCCGAGCACCACGGTGTCGACGTCGCGGTGCTGCAGCGGCGCCAGGTAGGCCTGGGCCAGACCGACGACCTGGCGGCCGGAGGTGATGCCCCGTTCCACGAAGTCGACGAACGACGGGCAGGCCACGGGCCGGACGTCCACCGGCACCTCCGGTGGGCCGGCGCCGGCGGCGACGAGTTCGCCGAACGCGGCCGGATAGGCGCCCGAGTCGACCGTGGCCGAGGTGCCCAGCACCCCGACCCGGCCGGTCCGGGTGACCGCCAGGGCCCGGCGGGCGGCCGGGTGGATGACCTCGACGACCGGGATGTCGTACCGCCGCCGGGCGTCGTCCAGCATGGCCGCCGAGGCGGTGTTGCAGGCGATCACCAGGATCTTGACGCCGTCCGCCACCAGCCGGTCGGCCACGGCCAGGGCGTGCCGGCGGACCTCGTCCAGGGGCAGCGGACCGTACGGGCCGTTGGCCGTGTCGCCGACGTAGCGGACCCGCTCGGCGGGCAGTTGGTCGATGATCGCGCGGGCCACGGTGAGCCCGCCGACCCCCGAGTCGAAGACGCCGATCGGCCCTGATCGGCGATCGTCCCGGAGATCGTCCTGAGAATCGTCCCGGAAATCGTCCCGGGAATCGTCACGGTCGCCACCGGCAGGGATCACGGTCCGCACGCTACCTGCGGGCCCGTGCGCGCGGCGCAGGCCGCGACGCGTCCGGTCAGCTCGGGATGGCGCGGCGCCGGTTGGCCCGGTCCGCGCTGGAGACCAGGAACGCGGCCAGCACACCACCGATCGCCCCGAACAGGTGCCCCTGCCAGGACACGGTGACCACGCCGGACAGGTCGCGCACGGCGACCTGCACGATCCCGGTCCAGAACAGGGAGCCCCAGACCGCCAGCAGCAGCACGCCGAGCAGGATGTGCTGCCAGGTGCGGGTGAAGATGCCCCGGGCGACCAGGTAGGCCAGCCAGCCGAAGACGACGCCCGAGGCCCCGACCGTGTCGGTGTGCGCCGGCGCGATCAGCCACACGCCGAGCCCGCTGATCAACCAGACCAGCACGGTGACCGAGATGAACTGCTTCACCCCGCCCACCATGACCAGGAAGCCGAGGACCACGAACGGGATCAGGTTCGACCACAGGTGCGTCCAGGACGCGTGGATGAACGGTCCGGTGAGCACGCCGAGCAAGCCGTCGACGCTGCGCGGCTCGATGCCGTACCGGACCAGGCCGTCGCTCATCAGGGCGTTGACCACCTGGACCACGACCAGGACGACGGCGAACGCGCCGACGGTGATGCCGGCGACCCGGGCGTTCTCGGGCAGCCACCGCCGTCTCTCGGTCGCGCCCGCACTCGGCGGCACGGCGGGGAACGACGGTCCGGACGGCAGCGGAGCGCTCATGGTTCCCAGGTTACGGAGCGCGGGTCCCGCCGCCATCGGGGAGAACCCGCAGCCGACCCCGGATCCGGCCGGTCAGGCCCAGAGCTGGCCCTCCAGGCCGACCGAGGCCTGGGCGTCGTCGCCGGCCTCGTACACGCCGGTCGACAGGTACTTCCAGCCCCCGTCGCACACCACGAAGGCGATGTCCGCGGAGCCACCGTCACGAGCCACCCGGGCGGCGATGCCGAGCGCGGCGTGCAGGATCGCGCCGGTGGAGATGCCGGCGAAGATGCCCTCGACCTCGAGCAGCTCTCGGGTACGGCGGACCGCGTCGTCCGGCCCGACGGAGAACCGGGAGGTGAGCACCGACTCGTCGTAGAGCTCGGGCACGAAGCCCTCGTCCAGGTTGCGCAGCCCGTACACCAGCTCGCCGTACCGGGGCTCGGCCGCGACGATCTGCACGTCCGGCAGCTGCTCCCGCAGGTAGCGCCCGACGCCCATGAGCGTGCCGGTGGTGCCCAGACCACCCACGAAGTGGGTCAGCTCGGGCAGGTCGACGAGCAGCTCGGGTCCGGTGCCGGTGTAGTGGGCCAGGGCGTTGTCCGGGTTGCCGTACTGGTAGAGCATCACCCAGTCCGGGTGGTCGGCGGCCAGTTCCTTGGCCATGGCCACGGCGGCGTTCGACCCGCCCGCCGCGGGCGAGGAGATGATCTGCGCGCCGTACGCCCGCAGCAGCAGCTTGCGCTCCTGCGAGGTGTTCTCCGGCATGACGCAGATCAGCCGGTACCCCTTGACCCGGCACACCATGGCCAGCGAGATGCCGGTGTTGCCGCTGGTCGGCTCGATGACGGTGCACCCGGGGCGCAACCGCCCGTCAGCCTCCGCCGCGGCCACCATGGCCAGCGCCGGCCGGTCCTTGATCGACCCGGTGGGGTTCCGGTCCTCCAGCTTGGCCCACAGCCGCACGTCGGCGGACGGCGACAGTCGGGGCAACCCGACGAGCGGGGTGCCACCGACCGCGTCGACCAGACTGGAGTACCGGGTCATCGGACGTCGGACCGCCGGATCAGAACCGGCCACCGGCGACCGCCGGCAGGATCGTCACCTGGTCGCCGTCCTTGAGCTGGGTGTCCAGGCCGCCGGTGAACCGGACGTCCTCGTCGTTGACGTAGATGTTCACGAAGCGGTGCAGCGCGCCGTCCTTGACCAGCCGGCCGCCGAGCCCCGCGTAGTTGTTCTCCAGGTCCGCGATCACCTCGGACAGCGTGGCGCCGTCGGCCGAGACCGACTTCTCGCCCTTGGTCATCGGGCGCAGAATCGTCGGCACCGACACGGACACGCTCATGGGATCTCCTTCTTCGGTTCGTCCGGCGCCGGGTGACGGTCGCTGATCGTCACCGCACGGCCGGGCGGGCGGGGCGGCCGGGTGCGGCGAGGACCGACCGGCGCTGCTGGGTACAACAGTCTTCAGACGACAACGTTCCCGTCGGCGGGGAGGACCTCGACCTCTTCTTCGGTGACCACTCCGTCGACGATCCGGTAGGAGCGGAACTCGTCCCGGTGCGGCTCGCGGGTGGAGACCAGCACGTAGTGGGCGTTCGGCTCACCGGCGTAGGCGATGTCGGTGCGGCTCGGGTAGGCCTCGGTCGCGGTGTGCGAGTGGTAGACGACCACGACCTCCTCGTCGCGGGCGTCCATCTCCCGGTACAGCGCGAGCTGCTCGGCGGAGTCGAACCGGTAGAAGGTCGGCGACCGCTCGGCGTTGGTCATCGGCACCAGCCGGGTGGGACGGTCCGATCCGGCGGGCCCGGCAATGATGCCGCAGGCCTCGTCGGGATGGTCGGCCCGGGCATGACCGACGATGGCCTCGACCAGGTCGCGGGGGATGCGCAGCACGCCGGCCAGCTTATCGGCCGCCCCGGACGGCTCCGACCACGGCGGTCGCCCGCTGCGGGTGGCCCCGGTCACCCGGTCCGGACGTCCGGGCCGCCGGCCGGTGCGCCGATCTCGGATCAGGGCTCCGGATCCGGGTTCCGATCAGTGCAGCAGGGCGGTGACCAGCGAGTCCTGCACCGCGCTGAGCCAGCGGTAGGTCGCCAGCATCGGCGCCCGCGACGGATCCTCGTCCTCGCCGGATCCGTCCAGGCCGTCCACCGGTCCGTCCGGATCCCGAGGGGCCGCCGGAGCGTCCGGGTGCGGGCCGGGCAGGTCGGCGTCGCCGTCCTCGGTGATCTCCAGCCGGACGCCGAGCGCCAGCCGCACGTCGTTCAGCGCGGTGATCCAGGCCTGCGCAGTCGCGTCGTCCAGCCGCACCGTGCCCCCGCCGCGGGGCAGCGAGTCCAGCAGCGCGACGGCGGCCTGGTCCTTGGCGGCGATGAGCTCCGGCTCGCGCAGCGACCGCATCACCGCGGACAGGTCCGGGTCCTCCGCGGAGAAGTCCGGCAGCAGGCGCGCGACGGCGGCGTCCTGCGGGGAGCGGGTCGGGCCCCAGGCCACCCCGGTCAGCGCGACGAGCGGGTCGTCAGAGCCGTCGGAACGCCGCTCCGCCAGCAGGTGTCGCACCTGGTCGACCAGGTCGGACACCAACGACGCCTCGGGCGCGGTGAAGGTGGCGACGTATCGGCCGAGCCGACGCCGGAACGGTCTCACGGAGGTGCCGCCGGTCAGCGGTCCTGCGCCATGGTCGCCCACAGCCCCGCGGTCTGCAGTTTGACCACGTCGGCCTCCATCTGCTCCCGGGTGCCGGACGAGACGGTGGCGCGGCCCTTGTGGTGGACGTCGAGCATCAGCGACTCGGCCTTCGGGCGGGGGTGTCCGAGCAGTCGCTGGAACATCAGGGTGACGTACGACATCAGGTTGACCGGGTCGTTCCAGACGATCGTGACCCACGGCGCTGCCGCCGTGCCGGTCAGTTCGGCGACCGGCTCCTCCACGGTGGTGCCGCCGGAGGCGCTCCGCATCCCGGCGGGACGGACTGATGTCACGCCCCTCAGTGTGGCACGAGCCTGACGGCCCGTGCCGGATGGGCGTGGCCGGGTGATCGACCGCGGTCTCTAGGCTGCCGTCATGCCTGCGCCCGCCACCGGCTCCACCGCGCTGTTCACCGACCGGTACGAACTGACCATGTTGCAGGCCGCGCTGGCCGACAGCACCGCCGCCCGGCACTGCGTGTTCGAGGTGTTCACCCGGCGCCTGCCCACCGGCCGGCGGTTCGGCGTGGTCGGCGGGACCGGTCGGTTGGTGGATGCGGTCACCGCGTTCCGGTTCGGGCCGGATGACCTGGCCCCGCTGCAGGGCGTGCTGGACGACCGCACCCTGGAGTTCCTGGCCGGCTACCGGTTCGACGGGGACATCGAGGGCTATCCCGAGGGCGAGCTGTTCTTCCCGAACTCACCGGTCCTGACGATCACCGGCAGCTTCGCCACCGCGGTCATCCTGGAGACCCTGGTGCTGTCGATCCTCAACCACGACAGCGCCATCGCCTCCGCGGCGGCCCGGATGAGCTCGGTGGCCGACGGGCGCACGCTCATCGAGATGGGGTCCCGCCGCACCCACGAGGAGGCGGCGGTGGCGTGCGCCCGGGCGGCGTACCTGGGCGGCTTCACCTCGACGTCCAACCTGGCCGCGGGGCGGCGGTACGGCATCCCGACCAGCGGGACCGCGGCGCACGCGTTCACGCTGCTGCACGACTCGGAGGCCGAGGCGTTCCGGGCCCAGGTCGCCGCGCTCGGCACCGGCACCACGCTGCTGGTGGACACCTACGACATCACCCTGGGCATCGCCACCGCGATCGAGGTGGCCGGGCCGGAGCTCGGCGCCGTGCGGATCGACTCCGGGGACCTGGGCGTGCTGGCCCGGGCGGCGCGGACCCAACTGGACGGGCTGGGCGCCACCGGCACCAAGATCGTGCTGTCCGGCGATCTCGACGAGTACGCCATCGCCGCGCTGCGCGCTGAACCGGTCGACGCCTACGGAGTCGGCACGTCGCTGGTGACCGGATCCGGGGCACCCACCACCGGGATGGTCTACAAGCTGTCCGAGGTGGACGGCCGACCGGTGGAGAAGCGCAGCACCAACAAGGTCTCGCACGGCGGCCACAAGCAGGCGCTGCGGCGGATCCGACCCAGCGGCACGGCGACCGAGGAGGTCGTGTTCCGAGCTTCGGGACCGCACCCCGACCTGGGCGAGCACGACCGGGTGCTGACCGTCCCGTTGATGCGCGGCGGCGAGCCGGTGAGCGGGCTTCCCACGCTGGCCGAGAGTCGTGAGCACCTGCGGGCGGCCATGGTGAGCCTGCCCTGGGAGGGGTTGAAGCTGTCCTCGGGTGAGCCCGCGCTGCCGACCACCCTCGCGTTCTCCTGAGAGGCACCCTGCCGTGACCGACCCCGTGACCGACTTCCCCACCGCTCCTCGACCCGACGGCCCGCGGGCACTGCTCGTGGTGGACATGCAGCACGACTTCGTCGACCCGGCCGGATCACTGTCGGTGGCCGGCGGCCCGGAGACGGTGGCACCCATCGTGGAGCTCATCCGCCGGTTCCGCCGCGACGGGCACGTCGTGGCCTTCACCCAGGACTGGCACCCGGCGGTCACGCCGCACTTCGCCGAGCACGGCGGGCTGTGGCCGGTGCACTGCGTGCACGACTCGGCCGGCGCCGAGTTGCACCCGGACATCGCCGCCGAGATCCGGGACGGGGACCCGCTGATCCGCAAGGGCGACGGCCCCGAGGACGCCTACTCCGGGTTCTCGGTGCTGCACCTGCCGTCCGGCCGGCACGCGCCCACCGGGTTGGCCGAGGCGCTGGCCGAACGCGGCGTGCACGAGGTGACCGTGGTCGGGCTGGCCGGCGACTGGTGCGTCAAGGCCACCGCCCTGGACGCCGTGGCACACGGCCACCCCACCACCGTGCCGCTGGCGCTGACCCGGTTCGTCGAGCTGCGTCCCGGCGACACCGAGCGGGCGGTGGCGGAGATGCGGGCGGCCGGGGTCACCGTCCTCGACACCTGAACCTCCGGACCTGACCCGACCGCCGGACCGGCGCGACTGGATCCGATCGGTGAGACTGCCGGGATGCGGAGCGCTCCCGAGATCGTCCACCACTGGGCCGACCACCCGCTGACCGGCTGCCCGGCGGCGGACCGGGAGCTGTTCGCCGTTCGGCTCGACCACTGGTGGCCGGACCTGCACGCCGGCCTGTCCGCCGTGTACGGCCCGGAGGTCGGCCGCGACGCCGAGACGCTGCGCGACCTCGAGCACCGCCTGGTCGTGCTGGCCGCCCGGGCCTTCGCCTCCCGGGACCCGGAGCTGCGCCGCCTCGACCTGGTCCGCACCCTGGACGACCAGTGGATCGGCGCGCCGCGCATGGTCGGGTACGCCGCCTACGCCGACCGGTTCGCCGGCGACCTGGCCGGGGTGGCCCAGCAGGTTGACCACCTGCGCGAGCTCGGCGTGACCTACCTGCACCTGATGCCGCTGTTGCAGCCGCGACCGGGTGACAGCGACGGCGGCTACGCGGTGGCCGACTACCGCACCGTGCGGCCCGACCTCGGCACCGTCGAGGACCTGCGGGCGCTGGCCACCACCCTGCGACGGTCCGGGATCAGCTTGGTGCTGGACCTGGTCCTGAACCACGTGGCGGCCGAGCACCCCTGGGCGGCGGCGGCCCGGGACGGGGACCGCCGGCACCGCGCGTACTTCCACGTCTTCGACGACCGCACCGGCCCGGACGCCCACGAACGCACGCTGCCGGAGGTCTTCCCCGACTTCGCCCCCGGCAACTTCACCTGGGACGACGAGCTCGGCGGCTGGGTGTGGACCACCTTCAACGCCTTCCAGTGGGACGTGAACTGGGCCAACCCGGACGTCTTCGTCGAGTACGCCGACCTGGTCCTGTTCCTGGCCGACCTCGGGGTGGAGGTGATGCGGCTCGACGCGATCGCGTTCCTGTGGAAACGGCTGGGCACCAACTGCCAGAACCAGCCCGAGGTGCACTCGATCACCCAGGCGCTGCGGGCGCTGGCCCGCATCGCGTGCCCGGCGCTGGCCTTCAAGGCCGAGGCGATCGTCGCCCCGGCCGACCTGGTCGCCTACCTCGGGCAGGGCGTGCACCACGGCAAGGTCAGCGACCTGGCGTACCACAACTCGCTCATGGTGCAGATCTGGTCAGCCCTGGCCACCTCCGACGCGCGGCTGGCCGCGGCCGCGCTGCGGGCCATCCCGCCCATCCCGGCCAGCGCCGCCTGGGTGACCTACCTGCGCTGCCACGACGACATCGGCTGGGCGATCGACGACGCCGACGCCGCCGCGGTCGGCTGGTCCGGCGGCGCGCACCGCGCCTTCCTGTCGGACTGGTACTCCGGCGGGTTCCCCGGCTCCCCCGCGCACGGACTGGTCTTCCAGGCCAACCCGGCCACCGGGGACCGCAGGATCAGCGGCACCACCGCGTCGCTGTGCGGACTGACCGACGATCCGGCGACCTGGGACGACGCGGTGGCCCGGATCCTGCTCGGGCACGCCATCGTCTTCGGCTGGGGCGGCGTCCCGGTGCTGTGGTCCGGGGACGAGTTCGCAGCCACGAACGACCCGGACTGGGCATCCGAGCCGGGCCACGACCGGGACAACCGCTGGACGCACCGGCCCCGACTGGACCGGATCGCTGCCCCGGACGACCCGGATCACCCGTCCCGCCGGGTGTTCCGCGGGTTGGCCCACCTGGCCAGGGTGCGGGCCACGCTGCCCCACCTGGACGCCTCGGTCGCCGCGACGGTGCCCGAGCTCGCCGACCCGGAGGTGCTCCCGGTGCTCCGGCAGCACCCGGTGGGTCCGCTGCTGCAGCTGGCCAACGTCACCGGGCAGTGGCGTCCCTGGCCGGGGCACCGGCTGGCCGAGCTCGGGGTCACCGATCCGCACGGCACCGGCCACGACCACCTGGCCGGGCGGGACGTGGCCGCGGGGCCGGACGGCAACCTCTGGCTGGCCCCGTGGACCGCCGTCTGGCTCACCCGTCCGGCTCGCTGACCGGCCCGCTGACCGGCCCGGTGACCGGCTGGATCGGTCGGGTCAGCCCCGGCCCGATCCGCCGTCGCCGGCCGTGACCCCGATCCCGTCGAGGCCGCTGGTGCCCGGCGTGCCGTCGATCCGGACACTCTGGAACGGCAGCCGCGGCTGGCCCAGCCCCGCCCGCGCGGCCTGGAACTCGGCCTGACCGGAGCCGACCGTGATGAGCCCGTCCGTGCCGTCGTGGCTCGGGCCGGCGGGCCGGGCGCCGCTGCGATCGGGAGCCCCGTGGTCCACCCTGACCCGGGGCAGCGCGTGCCCGTGGTGCCGCTGCAGGAAGCCGACCAGCGCCTCCCGCACCTCGCAGCGCAGGTCGAAGGCGGTCGGCCCATCGACGGCCGACACCAGCGCGCGCAGCCGGACCAGCGAGCTGGTCGCGTCGGTGACCTGCAGGACGCCGACCCGGCCGTCCCAGTGCTCGGAGGCGGCCAGCACCCGGTCCAGTTCGGCGCGCAGCGCGTCCAGCGGCACCGTCCAGTCCACGTCCAGCTCGACGGTGCCGAGCAGCTTGGACTCGGTGCGGGTCCAGTTCTGGAACGGCGTGCTGGTGAAGTACGTCGACGGCAGGATCAGCCGCCGGTCGTCCCAGACCGCGATGACCACGTAGGTCAGCGTGATGTCCTCGATCCGGCCCCACTCGCCCTCCACCACCACGACGTCGTCCACCCGGATGGCGTCGGTGAACGCCAGCTGCAGGCCGGCGAACAGGTTGGACAGCGAGGACTGCGCAGCCAGGCCGGCAACGATGCCGATGACGCCGGCCGAGGCGAAGATCGTCGCGCCCGCCTGCCGGGCGCCCGGCAGCGTCAGCAGCATGGTCGCGATCACCAGGATGACGATCACCGCCACCGCGACCCGCCGGAGCAGGCTGACCTGGGTGCGCACCCGACGCGCCTTGCGATTGTCGACGGTGTCGATCCGGAACCTGTGCAGGGTGACGTCCTCGAAGATGTGGACGAGCGCCACCGCCAGCCAGCCACCCATGGCCAGCACCACCAGCATCATCACGGTGCGGGCCGGGCCCTGCCAGGGACCGAGCACGGCGCTGGTGTTCAGCACCTGCTGCAGCGCGATGGTGATCAACAGCATCCGCAGCGGCAGCCGCACGCGCCGCATGGACTGCCCGGCTCCCGGCTTGCGTCGCACCACCCGCCTGACCACCAGGTGCAGGACGACGCTCACGGCGAGGGCGGCGACCACCCCGATCGCGGTCCACAGGGCCAGGCCGGCCCAGGTGTCGGTGGCCCAGACCATCGATTCGTCGGATTCCACTCAAGCTCCCTTCGCTGTCGTCGGCTGGATGTCGGCAGGACTCGGCGGTGCGTGGGGACACCGTCGGGAGGTCGGGGATGCGCAGGACGTCCGGCATCCGGCGGGACACCTCCACCGCCGGCTCGCCGACGAGCCTGATCCGGGCGGCCTGCCTGGTGCGGCGGCCCGGGTCGTCCCTCCACCGTGCCGAAGCGGGGTCCGGATCTCCACCCGCAACGCCCGGATGGTGACCCTGTCCACATCGGCGCATCCCGCCGGGCAGGATGGGAACCCGCGACCGTCCGACCGACCGCGAAGGGTCCTCATGCCGCGCAGCATCGCCACGACCACCACCGTCGACCGCGACGGACTGCTCGAGTTCGTCCGCCCCCGTCACCACATGGCCCTGCTCACCGTCCGGCAGGACGGGTGGGTGCAGTCGTCGCCGGTCACCGGCGGCGTCGACCAGGAGGGCCGGATCGTCATCTCCAGCTACCCGGAGCGGGCCAAGTCCCGCAACGTCGGCCGCACCGGGAAGGCGTCGGTGCTGGTCATGTCGGACGAGTTCAACGGCGCCTGGGTGCAGGTGGATGGCACGGCCGAGCTCATCGAGCTGCCGGACGCGGTGGAGCCGCTGGTCGAGTACTTCCGATGCATCTCCGGGGAGCACTCGGACTGGGACGAGTACCGGCAGGCCATGGTCGACCAGGGCAAGTGCCTGATCCGCATCACGCCCACCGCCTGGTCGCCGATCGCCACGGGCGGATTCCCGGCGCGACTGGCCTGAGCCGGGACCGCCCGGAGACCCTCAGCGGGGTGCGCGGGCCAGCACGGTGATGGTGCCCGGGTCGATCTCGGTGAACCCGGCGTCGCGGACGGCCAGCCTGCGTCCGTCGCGCCAGGCCGCGGCGGCGTCGCCGGTGCCGGCCAGCAGCGCGTCCCAGTGCGGCGTGCGGCCGTGCAGCAGCACCGGGCAGCCGGCGTCCCGCCAGCGGCGCAGCGCATCCGGATCGCCGCCGTCCTGCGCGTCCGCGGCCAGCAACGCTGCCGCGATCATGCCGGCGTGCCCGACCTGGGCCATCAGCTTGCCCAGCGTCATCCGCGGTTCGACCGGCAGCCACACCTGCAGACAGTGCGCCGGATCGATGCCGGTGGCGTCCGGCACCGGGCCCTCCGGCACGTCGGTGCCCCCGACCTGCAGCCGGGACACCCCAGGGTCGAGCTGCTCGACCGGCCCGGGCACCAGCACCCGGACCTCGGCCCGGACCCGGTCACCGATCCCACCCGCCGACCCGGCGGCGACCGGCAGGTCCTCAGCCAGGGTCACCCCCGGCAGCTCGCCGGTGGCGTCCCAGTGCCCGGCCCGGGCCCGTCGAGTCACCTTGCGGATCGAGCCCGAGCAATAGTCGCTCACTGCCTCGAACCAGGGCCCGCCCGGCTCGGCCCGCGGGTCCAGGCACACCCGGGCCGCCCCGGACGCGGCGGCCACCAGCGCGGCCGACCAGTCCGGCGGTGCGACGCGTTCCATCCGCAGCACCAGCTGCATGGCCCGCACGGCCTCGACCGCCTCGTCCCGGTCGGCCAACACCTCCTCCGGCCGCATGCCCATCCAGTGGGCGTACCGGTCACGCAGCGGCGCCAACGCGACTCCGATGCGACCGTCGCCGGGATCGGCAGCCGCGTCGGCGGCTGCCACGCGGTCGGGGGCGGGGTCGGCGGTCATGCCAGCGGCACCCGGCGGAACGACCCGTCGGCGACGTCGGCCGCCTCGATCTCCTCGCGGCTGATGCCCAGGATGAACAGCACCGGGTCCAGGAACGGCTGGTTCAGCGTGGTGTCCGCGTGCTCGGCCACCACCGGCTTGGCGTTGAAGGCGATGCCCAGGCCCGCGGTGGTGAGCATGTCGATGTCGTTCGCCCCGTCCCCCACGGCCACGGTCTGGTTCAGGGCCACCCCGGACTCCAGCGCGAACCGGGTCAGCGCCCGGGCCTTGCCGGCCCGGTCGACGATGTCCCCGACCAGGTTGCCGGTGAGCCGCCCGTCGATCACCTCCAGGGTGTTGGCGGCGACGAAGTCCAGGTCGAGCTCGGCCACGAGGTGCCGGGCCACCTGGGTGAAGCCTCCGGAGACGATGCCGCAGCGGTAGCCCAGGCGCTTCAGGGTCCGGACGGTGGTGCGGGCCCCCGGCGTCAGCGGCAGCGCGCGGCCGATCTCGTCGAGCACGCCGGCGTCCAACCCGGCCAGCATGGCCACTCGGGCCCGCAGCGACGCCTCGAAGTCGAGCTCGCCGCGCATGGCCGCGGCCGTGATGTGCTCGACCTCGGCCAGCGCCCCGGTGTGCTCGGCCAGCATCTCGATCACCTCACCGGTGATCAGTGTCGAGTCGACGTCGAAGACGATGAGCCGCTTGGCCCGTCGTTCCAGGCCGGCCCGTTCCACCGCGATGTCCACCCCCATGGCCGCGGCCACCTGGGCGGTCGCCACCCGCAGGGCGTCGTCGTCGGGTGCCGAGACGGACAGCTCCAACCCGGTGACCGGGTAGTCGGCCAGGCGCGTGATCGCGTTGATGTTCGCGTCGATGGTGCCGAGCCGGAGCGCCAGCTCACCCATGGCCGCTGCCCGCAGTGGTCGACCCAGCACCACCACCGCGTGCGTGGTGGGGCGCGACGGTGCCTGTTGTTCGTCGATCTGGACGCGGACGGTCATGCCCAGCCCGTCCAGCGACGCCCGGACGTCCGACCCGATGGCCGATTCGGCGTCGGCCGGGTCGTCGGCCGCGATGACCAGCACGCCCAGCGTGAGCATGCCGCGGATCACCGCCTGGTCGATGTCGATCACCTCCACCCCGTGCCCGGCCAGGGTGCTCAGCACCCGGCCGGTGACGCCGGGCTGGTCCGGCCCGGTGACGGTGACCAGCACCTGCCAGCCCGGGACGACACCGTCGTCCGGAGTGGTTCGTGCGGTTGTGGCCTGTTGTTCCATCGGTGCACCTTCTCGGGCGGAACACACCACCGGCCGCCTGCTTGGTGAAGCAGGCGGCCGGGGTGGGGATGACTGACGCGCGGGACGAGCGGACCGTCAGCGCTGCGGGATCTGCAGGTGCGGGCTCGACTCGGCCTCCTGCAGCGGGGCCCAGTCCCGGGACGGATGGGCCTCGGTCCGCATGCGTTCGATCATGTGCGGGTGGTGCAGCTCGAACGCGGGGCGCTCGGAGCGGATCCGCGGCAGCGACAGGAAGTTGTGCCGCGGCGGCGGGGAGCTGGTCGCCCACTCCAACGAGTTGCCGTAGCCCCACGGGTCGTCGGCGGTGGTGATCTCGCCGTACCGGTAGGACCGGATGACGTTCCAGATGAACGGCAGCGTGGACGCCCCGAGCACGAACGCGCCGATGGTGGAGATCGCGTTCAGCGTGGTGAACCCATCGGTGGGCAGGTAGTCCGCGTAGCGCCGCGGGAAACCCATGGCGCCCAGCCAGTGCTGCACCAGGAACGTCAGGTGGAAGCCGATGAACGTGGTCCAGAAGTGGAACTTGCCCAGACCCTCGTTCAGGAACCGCCCGGTCATCTTCGGGAACCAGAAGTAGATCCCGGAGAACGTCGCGAACACGATGGTGCCGAAGAGCACGTAGTGGAAGTGCGCGACCACGAAGTACGAGTCCGACACGTGGAAGTCCAGCGCCGGCGCCGCCAGGATGACGCCGGTCAACCCGCCGAGCAGGAAGGTGACCAGGAAGCCGCAGGCGAACAGCATCGGCGTCTCGAAGGTCAGTTGCCCCTTCCACATCGTGCCGATCCAGTTGAAGAACTTCAGGCCGGTCGGCACCGCGATGAGGAACGTCATGAACGAGAAGAAGGGCAGCAGCACCGCACCGGTGGCGAACATGTGGTGCGCCCACACCGCCACCGACAGCGCGGCGATCGACAGCGTGGCGTAGACCAGACCGCGGTAGCCGAACAGCGGCTTGCGGCTGAAGACCGGGAAGACCTCGGACACGATGCCGAAGAACGGCAACGCGATGATGTACACCTCGGGATGCCCGAAGAACCAGAACAGGTGCTGGTAGAGGATCGCCCCGCCGTTGGCCGGGTCGAACACGTGCGCTCCGAAATGCCGGTCGGCCAGCAGCCCGAACAGGGCCGCGGTGAGGATCGGGAACGCGATCAGCACCAGGATCGACGTGATCAGGATGTTCCAGGTGAAGATGGGTAGCCGCCACATCGTCATGCCCGGGCAGCGCATGCAGATCACCGTGGTGATCATGTTGACGCCACCGAGGATGGTGCCCAGACCGGACACGGCCAGGCCCAGGATCCACAGGTCGCCACCGACACCGGGCGAGTGCTCGATGTTCGACAGCGGCGGGTAGGCGGTCCACCCGAACGCGGCGGCACCGCCCGGGGTGAAGAAGCCCGCGACGGCCATGGTGGCGCCGAAGAGGTACAACCAGTACGAGAAGGCGTTCAGCCGCGGGAAGGCCACGTCCGGCGCGCCGATCTGCAGCGGCAGCACGAAGTTGGCGAACCCGAACACGATGGCCGTCGCATAGAACAGCAACATGATCGTGCCGTGCATGGTGAACATCTGGTTGTACTGCTCGGGCGAGAGGATCTGCATCCCCGGATGACCCAGCTCGGCCCGGATGAACAGGGCCATCACGCCGCCGACCATGAAGAAGAAGAAGGCGGTGGTGATGTACATCTGACCGAGCACCTTGGGGTCGGTCGTCCTCAGGTACCCGAGGAACTTGCTGCCTCGGGGGGACCGTGCGGCCGGGTACGGCCTGGTCACCACGGGACGTGGGGCGACGGCAGTCAAGGAGACCCTCCAGCAGGTCGGCGCACTGGCGAGACGTAGGTGGGACCCACGTGAGAAGCAGCTTAGTCCGACAATCTGTAGAACTCGCCCTCCGGGCCGGACAACCTGCGAATCCCCTGGACGCAGCGCGTGTCCGGAGCGTCGCGGACCGTCGGTGACCGGGCTCCGGTGAGCCGGTCCCACGCCCGCCAGCGGGCCGCTGCACCGGAACCACGTGGGTGCCCCGATCGCGGAGCCTGCCCGGGAGCGGGTGGGTCCGCCGCCGGATCGGACCCGGAACGACGGAAGGGCCCCACCTGAGGCGGGGCCCTTCCGTTCGCGGGTGGAGCTGAGGGGACTCGAACCCCTGACCCCCACACTGCCAGTGTGGTGCGCTACCAGCTGCGCCACAGCCCCGCGGTGAATGCTGGAACAGGTTAGCAACCCGCCGTCCCGGTCCCAAATCGCCTGGTCAGCGCGGTTCCGGGTGCTTCCGCGGCCGAGCGGGGCGCGCACCGGCCGGTGCACCGCCGGTGCCGTGGCGGACCGTCAGCCGAGCAGGTCGGGCAGCCAGGACGTCGAGTTGTACCAGGGCACGTCCTGGCCGTCCCGGAGCACCGTCGGCGTCGCGACCCGCTGGGTGGCGGCCTGCAGCGCGACTCGGCCGGACTCGGCGGCCGCGCTGGCCGCCGGGACCTGACTGCCCGACGTGATGCAGTCCGCGGCGGCTCCGGCTCCGGCGCCGGACGCCAGGTCGGCGAGCTGCCGGTCGGTCAGGTCGGTGGCGCCGCCCTCGTCCGGCTGGGTGTCGTCGGCGAACAGCGCCGCGTGGAAGGTGTCGAAGACACCGGGCTCGGCGCCGGCCTCCTCGGCCACGCACGTCATGGCGGCGGCCGCGCGGGTCGAGTAGCTTCCCGACGCCGACTGGCCGTCCATGAACGTCAGCAAGTGGTACCGGACCACCACCCGGCCCTCGTCCAGCGCCTGCGCGAGCTGCTGGCCGTACTGCTCCTCGAAGTCGGCGCAGATCGGGCAGAGCCCGTCCTCGTAGACGTCCAGGACCGGCACGTCCGGGTTCCCGGCCGCACCCGGCGCGGCGACCGTGATGGCGCCGTCCTGGACCGTGGCGGTCGTCGTCGTCGCGCGGCCGTAGCCGTCGTTCTGCACCTGGGTGCCGGAGCGGTACAGGAAGACCCCGACCACGATGACCACGACCATCACGATGACCACGACCAGCAGGACGATGCCCTGCGTGCGGTTGCGACCGGAACGTTCCGCCGCCACCGACACCCGACCCGGCTGCGCACCGTCCGGTCCGTCCGCCGGGTCGGGGTCGCCGGGCTGCTGCCCGCTCGGCGGCTGGCTGGACTTGGCCACGTGGTCTTCCCTCCTGCTCACCGGGGGTCCCTCCGCCCGGTCGCGGCCCGGAGCACGGCGAACCGCACCGGGCGTCCTCCGGCGCGCGCGGACCCGCGCGTCGCGTGGACGACGTGGACACTCTGCCCGCATCCGATGAGCGGCAGATGAGTGTCCGACACCGGAGGCCGACCGCCGGAGCGGCCGGCCTCCGGGTCACTGGGCCAGCAGGTCCATCACCGCGACGACAGCCGGTTGGGCCGGCTGGGCGGAGGTACCGGTGGTGGCGGCCTGTCCGGGGATCGTGACCAGCACACGACTGCCGAGCGGCACCCCGACCAGTCCCTCGAACGGCGTGCCGGCCTGGACCGGCAACTGCTGCGGTCCGGTACCACCGGTGGTCTGGTTCTCGCCCTCGGTGGCGGGCCAGGTGCTGCCGGCGGACTCGCCGGTCCAGTCCACGGCCACGTACTGGGCGAGCACCTGGGAGTTGTCGACGATCGGCGCGCCGGTGCCGCGGGCCAGTACGGCCACGCTCTGCTCGGTCGGTTCGGCCAGGCCGGCCGGGATGGTGATGCTGGGCCGGGCGCCGAGGGCGCCGGAGATCTCCGGCGCGCCGGCCGGGGTCGGCTCCGGGGTGGCATCCGCCTGACCGCCCTGGTCGGGCCCGATCGCGTTCACGATGTCGACCACGAAGACCAGCGTGTCGGTGCCGCCGATGCCCGCGCCGCTGTTGCCGGCGGACCCGTACCCGTCGGCCGGCGGCAGGCTGAGCAGCACCCGGCTGCCCACCGGCACGCCGACCAGGCCGGTGTCCCACCCGGGCACCACGGCACGGACCCCGATCTGGAAGGTGCTGGTGGCACCGCGGTCGTACGAGTTGTCGAAGACTTCGCCGCCCCAGATCTGACCCAGGTAGTTGGTCACCAGCCAGTCGCTGGACTCCACCATCGGCCCCGTGCCCTCGCTGAGGACGACGCGCTGCAGCGACGGCGGACTGCCCTCGGGGAAGGTCAGCGTCGGCTTCTCGCCGAACGCGCCCGACACGGTGGGCATCTGGTCGGCCGGCACCGGGTCGGCCACCGCGGTGGCCGGCGGGACGGTGGGGCCGAGCGTGGCGGCAGCGCTGCTGCTCGTGGTCCCCGTCGCGGTCGTCTCGGTGCTGTCGCCGCCGGAGCCGCAGGCGGCCAGCAGGAGCAGCGGGATCGCGAGCAGGACAGCGCGCACGCGCATGGAACGACACCTTCCGGTCGTGGTCGGAGGCGCGGTCCGCGAGTCCGGCGCGTCGCTCCGACAGATCAGTGCGGCCGACCGGCGCAGCCGGGCGACAGCCGCGGGCCACCATACGCATCGTTCCCGGCAAGGCACTGTGAACCGTGCGTCACGTCGGCGGGGACGACCCGGCCGGTCGGCACCGGGACCGGACACGGGCGCGGCCTAGGCTGACGGATCGTGGCTTCCCCTCGCGTCTTCGTCTCCCAGCTGGCCGGACTGCCGGTCTACGGGCCGGGCGGCGAGTCCATCGGCAAGGTCCGGGACGTGGTCGCGGCCCTGCGGTTGGACCGCAAGCCGCCGCGCGTCCTGGGCGTCGTGGTGGAACTGCCGACCCGGCGACAGATCTTCGTGCCGATGCTGCGGATCACCTCACTGGAGGCCCGCGCGGTGGCCCTGGCCACCGGTTCGGTCAGCCTGCGGCCGTTCCAACAACGCCCGACCGAGATCCGGCTGGTCGGCCAGCTGCTGGACCGACGAGTCCGGCTGGCCACCACCGCCGCCGCCGCGACCGTGCTGGACGCCGCCATCGAGCGCACCCGGACCCGCGACTGGATCGTGGCCAAACTGGCGGTGCGCGAGCGGTCCGGCCGGATCGGCCGACGCGCCCCGCTGCAGGTGCTGTCCTGGACGGACGTCCGCGGCACCGAGCTGAGTGACATCAGCGGTTCGTCCATCCGGCCGACCCAGGAGCTGCTGGAGTCCTTCGAAGGACTGCGGGCGGCCGACGCGGCGGCCACGCTGCGCGACATGCCGGAGCACCAGCGGCACCAGGTGATCGACGCCCTCCCCGACGAGCGGCTGGCCGACCTCATCCAGGAGATGTCCGAGGAGGACCAGAAGGACCTGCTCGCGCACGTCGACGAGGCCCGCGCCGCGGACCTGCTCGAGGCCATGGACCCCGACGACGCGGCCGACCTGCTGGCCGAGCTGCCCGAACGGATCAAGGAGCGCCTGCTCGAGCTGATGGAACCGGAGGAGTCCGAGCCGGTCCGGCGGCTGCTGCAGTACAGCTACGACACCGCCGGTGGCCTGATGACCCCGGAGCCCGTGGTGCTGGCCCCGGACGCCACGATCGCCGAGGCGCTGGCCCGGGTCCGCTCCCCCGACCTGACGCCGGCGCTGGCGTCGATGGTGTTCGTCTGCCGCCCCCCGCAGGCCACCCCGACCGGTCGCTACCTGGGCTGCGTGCACACCCAGCGGCTGCTCCGGGAGCCGCCGTTCGAGCTGGTGGCCGGGGCACTCGATCCGGACGTGGCCCGGCTCGGCCCCCACGCCCGGCTCACTGACGTGACCCGCTTCTTCGCCGCGTACAACCTGGTCTGCGCCCCGGTGGTCGACGACGAGGAGCACCTGCTGGGCGCGGTCACCGTCGACGACGTGCTGGATCACCTGCTCCCGGAGGACTGGCGGGAGAGCGGTCTGGACGAGGACGAGGTGGGCGTGACGGGCAGCCGCCCGAAGCGGACCCCCGCCACCGGGGCACGCCGGGCCCGCGCCGACGGTGGCCCGGACCAGGACCTGAGCGACGCGGGGGTGGGACATGCCTGAGGGCAGGACACGGCGGCTGGATCAGCCCCGCGGCCGGGGGCGGTTCACGCTCGACATCGATCCGGACTCGTTCGGCGCCTGGTCCGAACGGCTGGCCCGGTTCCTCGGGACCGGGACCTACCTGTTCTGGCAGACCCTGGTCGTCATCGTCTGGATCATCCTGAACATGACGGCGCTGTCCCTGCAGTGGGACCCGTACCCGTTCATCCTGCTGAACCTGGCGTTCTCCACCCAGGCCGCCTACGCCGCCCCGTTGATCCTGCTGGCGCAGAACCGTCAGGACGATCGGGACCGGATCATCCTGGACGAGGACCGGCAGCGAGCCGCGCAGACCAAGTCCGACACCGAGTTCATCGCCCGCGAACTGGCGGCACTGCGGGTGGCCGTCGGCGAGGTGGCCACCCGTGACTACCTGCGGGGTGAGCTGGAACGGCTGCGGGCCGACCTGGACGCGCTCAGTGAGGGCGTCCCGCCGCCCAAGCGGCGGGACAAGAAGCCAGGCAAGGCGGAGGCCAAGGCCGACAAGCGGCCGGTCACCGTCGACGGCCCGGAGTCACCGGTCACGCCGACCTGACCCGGTCGGAGCCCGGTCCCCGCACGGCGACCGGGCCATGCTGGTGGTGCACGACGCCCGATCGAGCGACCGGGAACATCGCGTCCGACCATATAGTTGACGTGTCCAGTACGCGCTCGCCGGCTCGTACCCGCCCGGACGGGTCCCGGTTGCTGCAGGAGGTCAGACATGCAGATCGGCATCTTCGGCGTCGGGGACGTCACCCCGGACCCGCACACCGGCGTCGCCCCCACCGAGCACGAGCGACTGAAGGCGATCATGACGATCGCGGAGCACGCGGAGCAGGTCGGGCTCGACGTCTTCGCCACCGGCGAGCACCACAACCCGCCGTTCGTGCCGAGTTCGCCGACCACCATGCTGGGGTACCTGGCCGGGCGGACCGAGCGCATCGTGCTGTCCACCTCGACCACGCTGATCACCACCAACGACCCGGTGAAGATCGCTGAGGACTACGCCACCCTGCAGCACCTGTCCGACGGACGGGCCGACCTGATGCTGGGTCGCGGCAACACCGCACCCGTCTACCCGTGGTTCGGACAGGACATGCGCCAGGCGGTGCCGCTGACCCTGGAGCACTATCACCTGCTGCGCCGACTGTGGGACGAGGACGTCGTCGACTGGGAGGGCCAGTTCCGCACCCCACTGCGCAACTTCACCGCGACGCCCCGACCGCTGGACGGCGTGGCCCCGTTCGTCTGGCACGGCTCGATCCGCACGCCCGAGATCGCCGAGATCGCCGCCTTCTACGGCGACGGCTTCTTCGCCAACAACATCTTCTGGCCCAAGGAGCACTTCATCCAGCTGATCAACCTGTACCGGCAGCGGTTCGAGCACTACGGCCATGGTCGCGCCGATCAGGCCATCGTCGGGCTGGGTGGGCAGGTGTTCATGCGGCCGAGGTCGCAGGACGCGATCACCGAGTTCCGGCCGTACTTCGACGTGGCGCCGGTGTATGGGCACGGGCCGTCGCTGGAGACGTTCATGCGTCAGACCCCGTTGACCGTCGGCAGTCCGCAGCAGGTCATCGAGCGGACGCTGGAGTTCGCCGACTTCTTCGGCGCCTACCAGCGCCAGCTGTTCCTGATGGACCACGCCGGCCTGCCGCTCAAGACGGTGCTGGAGCAGCTCGACCAGCTGGGCGAGATCGCCCCGGTGCTGCGCCGCGAGTTCGACGCCAAGCGCCCGGCCGGTGTGCCGTCCGACCCGCCCAGCCACGCCGAGCGGGTGGCCCGACGGCAGGCCGAGCAGCAGAGCGCCGAGGCGCTGGTCCCGGCCGGTCGGTGACCGCCCGATGACGCACCGGATGACCGCCCGACCGATGGAGGGTGACCGAGCATGAGCAATCTCGAGGCGACCGCAGTGACGGGGCCGGCCGGCGTCCGGACTGAGGCCGGGACGGCACTCACCCTGGAGCCCCGTCTGGTTCCGCTGGGCGGCATCCGCGGCATCACCGTGGCCCGGACGCTGCCGCACCGGCGGCGTCCGACGGTCGGCGCGTGGTGCTTCGTGGACCACTTCGGTCCGGACCCGGCCCCGATGGTGGTGCTGCCGCATCCGCACACCGGCCTGCAGACGGTGACCTGGCTCTTCGCCGGCGCGGTCCGGCACCGCGACAGCCTGGGCAGCGACGTGTGGGTGCGGCCCGGGCAGCTCAACCTGATGACGGCCGGCCCGGGCGTCGCCCACTCCGAGATCTCCCAGCAGGTCGCCGGCGAGCCGGACGAGGCGGCCACCACCCTGCACGGGCTGCAACTCTGGCTCGCGCTGCCGGGCGACATGAGTGCAGTCACGGCCGCGTTCGAGCACCACGGCGACCTGCCGACGGTCGAGCTGCCCGCGATCGACCAGTCCGGCACGCCGGAGATGGTCACCGCGACCGTGCTGGTCGGGACCCTCGCCGGCGTCGCCTCCCCCGCCACCGTGCACTCACCGTTGGTCGGCGCCCAGATCGTCGCGGACGGGCCGGTCACGACCACGCTGCCGGTGGACACGGCGTTCGAGCACGCCGTGCTGCCGATCGGTACCTCGGTCCGGGTGGACGGCGAACCGGTGTCGGAAGGGCACCTCCACGTGCTGCCGACGGGGGCCGACCGGATCGAGCTGGCCGTGGCAGGCGCCGGCACGGTGATGCTGCTGGGCGGCACTCCGTTCACCGACGACCTGGTCATGTGGTGGAACTTCATCGGCCGCAGCCACGAGGACATCGCCGCCGCCCGGACCGACTGGGAGTCGGTCGCCTCCGGCACGGCCGCCGCCCGGTACGGCACCGTGACCGGTCACGACGGCGCACGCATCCCGGCGCCGGACCTGCCCGGCGTGCGGCTCACCCCGCGCCGGGCCCGCCCGAGCTGATCACGACGGCGTGAGCTCGGCGATGCGGGCCGCGGCCTGCGGCCAGCGCGCGGTCAGCTCGTCCCGCCCGGCGAACGTCACCGCCTCGTCCCGCCACGGCGGGGCCAGGGTGGTGCCGACCAGCGACCAGGCCCCGGTCGACGACGAGCCCTGCCACACTCCCGGCGGCACCCGCAGCTGCGGTCGCTGACCGGCGCGCAGGTCGCTGCCCAGCACGGGCGTCTCGGTCCGCCCGTCCGGCCACAACAGCAGCATGGCCAGCGGCGCGCCGGCGTAGTGGTGGTAGACCTCGGCGGTGTCCAGCACGTGCAGCGCGGAGTACTGCGGCGGCGCGACCAGGAAGTAGATGCCGCTGCCGTGCTCGTCGGCGAAGGTCTGGGCGAACATCCCGCCCTCCACCGGCAGCGGCCGCAGGTCCAGCAGCGCCACGATCTCGGCGGCGGAGAGATGGTCGGTTCCGGGACGGGTCACCGTCCGATCAGACCATCCGACCGTCGCGGCGACCACCCACGCGGTGATCTCCGCCACCCGGATGGCAGCATGAGCGGTCCTGGTGATCACCGACCGAACGGGGCGTCGCGGTGAACGGACGGATCGTGCTGGCGCAGCAGTGGGTGTCGGTCGACGGCTTCGCCGCCGGACCGAACGGCGGACAGGACCTGTTCGAGGCGATCGACGATCCCGCGCCCAGCGAGCGGGCCAACATCGCGCTGCTGCGGGACGTCGACGTCGTACTGCTGGGCCGGCGGACCTACGAGACCTTCTCCTCGTTCTGGCCGACCGCGACCGGCGAGCCGATGGCCGAGTACGTGAACGCGGTCCCCAAGGTGGTGGCGTCCCGGACGCTGACCGCCGCACCCTGGGGCGATCGGCCACCGGCGGCAGTGACCAGCGACGCCGCGGCCTGGCTGCGGTCGGTGAAGATCCAGCCCGGTGGCGCCGTGCTGGTCTGGGGGTCGCTCGTCCTGATGCGCTCGTTGCTCACCGCCGGGTTGATCGACCAGTTGGAGCTGCTGGTCGCACCGATCGCGCTGGGCCGCGGCACGCCGCTGGTCGATCCGGACCGGCCGGTGCGCCTCGACCTGCTGGAGGGCCAGGTGTGGGAGTCGGGCACCGCCCGGTTGCGCTACCGGGTGCGGCGACCGGACTGAGCATCGCGCCGTCGGCTCACCTGCGCGAGCGAGCCGGGGACGGGCGCACGGTCCCGCACCGGTCGCCAGGGCTCAGCGATCGGTCCGCGCCTCCTCGCCCCGGTCCTCGACGGCGCCGTGCCGCACCAGGCTCGCGATGGCCAGGCCGAGGCCGCCCCAGATGACGATCATGGCGATCACCATCATCACGATCGCGGACGTGCTCATCGCCGTCCTCCCCCGCCGGGCCCGGTCGCCGAGCCCGGCCCGGGAAGGGGGTCGGCCGCCGGGCGGGCCCGGAGCGGGGCAGCCGGGTCCGAACCAGGCAGCGGCCCGTCCAGGTGGGTCCCGGCGCGCCACGGCAGCCGGGCGATGACGAAGCCGATCAGCGGCAGGGCCGCCACCAGGAGCCACCCGCAACTCAGCAACAGCCACGCCGGGTAGTCCCCCGTACGGGGCGGAGAGATCGTCGCGGAGCGCGAAGACCAGGACGACGGTGAGCGCCACCGGGGCGACGACGCTCGTCAGCACCCGCCAGCCGGTCCCGACCCGCGGTCGGCCGTGGACGTTGAGGTGGTTCCCCAGGCCGGTCAGGTCCCGGATCACCCAGGCGACGATCACCATGCTGACCAGCGCCACGACGAGGATGCCGTACTGGTTCACGAAGTGGTCGACGACGTCCAGCACGTGGATGCCGCTCGTGGTGCTGAACAGGATCAGGCTGATCAGCGCGGCCGGGACCCCGACGGCGAGGGTCGCCGTGAGACGACCGGCGTCGAGTTTGTCCCGGACGGCGGAGATCACCACCTCGAGCACGCTGACCAACGAGGTGATGCCCGCGATGACCAGTGACCCGAAGAACAGCACACCGAGCAGGGCACCGGCCGGCGCTTCGCTGATGATGGCCGGGAAGGCGACGAAGGCGAGCCCGATCCCGTCGCCGGCGACCTCGCCGACCGCGACCCCGTTCGCCTGGGCCATGAACCCCAGCGCGGCGAACACGCCGATCCCGGCGAGCAACTCGAACCCGGAGTTGGAGAACCCGACGACCAGTCCCGAGCCGGTCATGTCCTCGCGACGCCCGACGTACGACGCGTAGGTGATCATGATCCCGAAGCCGATGGACAGTGAGAAGAAGATCTGGCCGAACGCCGCGGCCCAGACCGACGCCGATGCCAGCGCCGACCAGTCCGGGGTGAACAGCGCGTCGAGCCCGGCGGCCGCGCCGGGCAGCAGCAGGGCCTGCACGACCAGGGCGGCGAACGCGAGGACCAGGACCGGGATGAAGACCACCGAGGTCGCGCCGATCCCCCGTTGGACGCCGAGCGCCATGATGACCAGGACGGCCAGCCAGACCAGGAGCAACGGCACCAGCACCCCGGGCACCACGTCCGCGGTGACCTGGACCTCCCCCGCCTGCAGGAACTCGTCGAAGAAGAACCGCTCCGGGTCGGCGCCCCAGGTCTGGTCGAACGAGAAGACGGTGTAGCGGGCCGCCCAGGCGATGACCGCCGCGTAGTAGACGGCGATCACGAAGCAGATCCCGACCTGCCACCAGCCGAGCCCCTCGGCGCGGCGACGCAACCGGGCGAACGACAGCGGCGCCGAGCCGCGGCCGCGGTGGCCGATGGCGTAGTCCAGCAGCAGGAACGGCAGGCCCGCGGTCAGCAGGGCGACCAGGTGGGCAGGACGAAGGCGCCGCCGCCGTTCTCGTAGGCCACGTACGGGAAACGCCAGATGTTGCCCAGCCCGACCGCCGAGCCGATGGCGGCCAGGATGAACACCCGTCGCGAGCTGAACCGGCCCCGCCGGCGTTCGTCGTCGGACTGACTCGTCTCCGGTCCCGTCGTCGCCCTCTTGCGGCCTCCTGCATTCCGATCCGCCGGGGACGAACCTCACGGGGCGTGGGCATCGCACCGTCGGGACGGATGGTAGGTCCCGGCCCGGTCGCGCGTCGGAGCACCGGCCCGGAACGACGAACCGCCCCGGCGGATGGCCGGGGCGGTTCCATGTGGAGGTGGCGGGAATCGAACCCGCGTCCAATGTCGCTTCGAGAGGACTTCTCCGGGCGCAGTTCGCTCTGTCCCTACTCGGCCCCACCAATCACGCGAACAAGTGTGGTGCGACAGGCCCAGTCACTGCGAGATGTCCCGTCGGGCCCCGTGACCGGACCCGGCGGTGAGCCTCCTAGCTGACGTCAGGGTCCGGGCCGGAGGCGGTCCCGGTCTGACGAGAGTTCAGTCTCGCTCAGGCGGCGAGGGTGAACTCCTGCTGAGATTTGTTCTCGGCATTTGATTTTGGTTGCGACGGGTGGTTCACGAGATCATCGTCGCCTTCCTCGGCCCGCTTCTCCTCACTCCACGGCCACTGTCGAAACCGATCACCCCCGAGGGGTCGCCGGTGGCGGCACGACCATGTCATGCGGTCCTGCTGGTACTGCCGTGCCGGTGCAGATCGGGCAGCTCTCCCGATCCGTCGTGCTCGACCAGCATACCCAACGGCCCCGACGAGCCGGTTGTTCCCGGCTGGTCGGCGCCGGTCAGCGCTGGCCCTTGAAGCGGCGGCCCATCTCCCGGGCCACCTCGCGCTCGGCGTCCCGCTTGGCCATGCTCTGCCGCTTGTCGTACTCACGCTTGCCCCGGGCGACGCCGAGTTCCACCTTGACCTTGCCGTCGACGAAGTACAGCGACAGCGGCACCAACGCGATGCCCGACTCCCGGGTGCGGTGCAGGATCTTGAGGATCTCGGCCCGGTGCAGCAGCAGCTTGCGGGCCCGGCGCGGGGCGTGGTTGGTCCAGGTGCCCTCGGCGTACTCGGCGATGTGCACGCCGCGCAGCCACACCTCGTCGTCGGTGACGGTGGCGTACCCGTCCACCAGCGACGCCCGCCCGGCGCGCAGCGACTTGACCTCGGTGCCGGTCAACGAGATCCCGGCCTCGTAGGTGTCCAGGATCATGTAGTCGTGACGGGCCCGCTTGTTCTGGGCGATGAGCTTCCGCCCGGTCGGGCGGTTGCTGGAGGCCCGGCCCGGGGTGGGTCGGACGATGGTGTGGGTCTGCTTCGCGGCCATGGCCGGTCCAGGGTAACGGCCGCCCCCGACGACCTCGATCGATTTCGCGGGCGGCGGAGGCGCTCGGTGGATCACTGCTCGATGGTCGGAGCCCGCGCTCGCTCGTCCCTCGCTCGCGCGACTCCTCCTAGCTCGACGGTCCGAGCCCGCGCTCGCTCGTCCCTCGCTCGCGCGACTCCTCCTAGCTCGACGGTCCGAGCCCGCGCTCGCTCGTCCCTCGCTCGCGCGACTCCTCCTAGCGGTAGCTGAGGACCGTCTTCCCCCAGGCCTGCAGCAGCGGCGCGTCCAGGTCGTCGACGACGTGCTCCCGCCGGTCGAACACCATGCTGGGGCGTCGGTCATCGGTGTAGGCCGGCCAGGACGGGCCGTCGCCGAGTGCTGCGGGCACCCCGGTCGCCGCGAAGGACAGCCATCGGTGCTGCATCCGGGCCGACAGCCGCCGGGCCGCGCGCAGCCCGCCGAGCTTGAAGGTCAGATCCTTCGGCCCGCGGGACTGCAGGTTGCCGAAGACGTACGGCAGCTCGGTGGCGTGGCTGGCCCCGATGCCGATCAGCTCCAGGAACAGCGGTGCGTGGTCGAACCGGTAGAGGTACGTCGGCGCGATCTGCTGCTGGCCCTGCGCGACCCACACCGTGGGCATGCGGAAGCCGATGTCCCGGGCGATGCCCAGACCGACCTTGGACTGCTTGAGGTCGCGGTACGCGGCCTGGATGTGCGCCTCGTCCGGCATCAGCACCTCGGGCTGGTCCGCGGCGACCGCGGCCAGCATGGCCGCGATGGTGTCCGGCTCCACCGGCATGATCGGCGACTTCATCCGGGCGAAGCCGCTGGCCTCGTCCTTGTTGGTGCCGATGAGCAGCGGCACCGGCAGCGCGCGGCCGGCCGCGAAGACGTCGACCGGGTGCTCGGGCAGCACGTCGCCATCGATGACCGGCGCGAAGGCCAGCACGCCGGGCGTCCGGGCCGGGACGGCCGAGACGAGCGAGGCACCGGCCGCGGTGAGCCGGTCGGCCGGGATGTCCCGGAGCCGGCCCGCCTGCTCCGGTCGCAGTCCGAGCCCGCTCAGGAAGAGCTCGGTCACCGTCGCAGCCCGCCGCGCCCCGTACATCGACGTGGCCGGCGACGACTCGGCGATGGCCCGGTGGAACAGGCCGGCCGCCCCCGGCATGGTCAGCAGCGTGGTGACCAGGCCGCCGCCGGCCGACTCGCCGAACACGGTCACCGAGCCCGGGTTCCCGCCGAACGCGGTGATCTCGTCCTGCACCCAGCGCAGGGCCAGCAGCACGTCACGCAGCGCCGGGTTGGACTGGAACGTCGTCGCACCGGCCGGCAGGTGCTCGTTCAGACTGCTCAGGTCCAGGAAGCCCAGCGGACCGAGCCGGTAGTTGAGGGTGACCAGCACGATGCCGCCGACCGCGGCGGACGCCCGGATCAGCGCGTGGCCGTCGTACACCGGCTGACTGGTCGACCCCACCGAGTACGCGCCGCCGTGGATCCAGACCATCACCGGCCACCCATCGGCCGGCGGCGGGCCGGTCGGGGTGGTGACGTTCAGGAACAGGCAGTCCTCGTCGAGGCGGGTGCCCGGCCCGAGGTCGATGAGCGGGTTGACCGGTTGCGGGGCCGCAGCGCCGAAGGCGAGGGCGTCGGCCGGTTCGGTCCACGGCTCGGGCGGCTCGGGCGCCCGCCAGCGCAGCGCCCCGGTCGGCGGGGCCGCGTACCGGATGCCGCGGAAGATCCGGGCCGTGCCGTCGTCCAGCCCGCGGACCGGGCCGGAGCCGGTGTCCACCACCGGACGCTGGGCCGCGCCGGACAGCTCGGAGATCGCCATTCGTGTTCCCCCATCGGCAGGCGCACCCGGCCCACCCCGACCGGGTCCGCACGTCGGCCGCCGACCAGCGGAGATCGCGGGTCGACCGACCGGAACCGTAGCGCGCGTCACCGGCGAGTCCGTGCGCTCCCCGATCGGATCGCCCGATCCGGGAGCGCACCGGGTCAGAGTCGCACGTAGAGCCGGAGCGTCACCCAGGCCGACACGGCCGCCAGCCCGGCGCCGATGGCGACCAGGATCGGCGAGACCCACACCAGGGTGGCCCCGTCGACCGGCGGCAGGATGCCCGAGCTGATCACCGAGCCCAGCGCCTTGTCGATGAACCAGAACTTGGCCGCGACCAACCCCGCGATGGCCAGCACCGAGCCGATGACCCCGGCCAGCACCGCCTCGATCATGAACGGCAGTTGGGTGCGCCATCGGGTGGCGCCGACCAGGCGCATGATCGACGTCTCGGTGCGTCGGGTGAACGCCGCCACCTGCACCATGTTCGAGATCAGCAGCAACGCGGCCAGCGCCTGGATGAGCGCGATCACGATGGTGGCGTTGCGGATGCCGTTGAGCAGCGAGAAGAGCCGGTCCAGGAAGGCGCTCTGGTCGGTCACCGATTCGACGCCGGGCTCGTCGGCGTACTGCTCGGCGATGACCCGGAACCGTTGCGGGTCGTTGAGCCGGACGTGGAACGACGCGGACAGCGCCTCCGGCGTGCCGATCTCCAGCAGCTCGGGCTGGCCGGCGAACTGCTGCTGGTAGCGCTGGAAGGCGGCGGCCTGGCTCTCGTACTCGATGCTCGCGACCTCGGGGTTGTTCTGCAGCGAGGTGTTGAGCGCCTGGCACACGTCGTCGCGGCAGTCCGGGTCGGACGACGACTGGTCGACGGTCAGGTACACGGTGACCTCGACGCGGTCGCCGTAGATCTCCCGCATCTGATCGGTCATCCGGGCCAGGATCAGCCCGCCGCCCAGCAGCCCGAGGGAGATGGCGGTGGTCAGGATCATCGCCACGGTCATGGTGATGTTCCGGCGGAAGCCGTTCAGGACTTCGCCGAGGATGAAGCCGGCTCGCATGGGTTCCTCTCGTGCGCCGCCGGGTCGGGCCGCCGGGGCTGGGCGTCGTTCGGGTCGTACCGGGGTCGGGTCGGAGGGCGGGGTGGGATCGGCTCAGGCGGAGGCGGAGGCTCCGTCAGCGGCCGACGCCGTAGACGCCACGCGCCTCGTCGCGGACGACCTTGCCCAGCTGCAGTTCGATGACCCGCCGCCGCATCGAGTCGACGATCGAGTTGTCGTGCGTGGCCATCAACACGGTGGTGCCGGTGCGGTTGATCCGCTCCAGCAGCAGCATGATGTCGGCGCTGGTGTCCGGGTCCAGATTGCCGGTGGGCTCGTCGGCGAGCAGCAGCATCGGCCGGTTGGCGAACGCGCGAGCGATGGCCACCCGCTGCTGCTCACCACCGGAGAGCTCCCGCGGCAGCCGCTTGGCCTTGCCCTCGAGCCCGACCATCTCGAGCACCTCAGGCACGGTCTGCTTGACCGCGGCCCGCGACCGGCCGATCACCTCGAGGGCGAAGCCGACGTTCTGCTCGACGGTCTTGTTGTTCAGCAGCCGGAAGTCCTGGAACACGCAGCCGATCCGGCGGCGGTGCGCCGGGACCCGCCCGGCCCGCATCCGGACCAGGTCATTGCCGTCGACCTCGAGGGTGCCGGACGTCGGTAGCTCCTCACGCAGCAGCATCCGCAGCAGGGTGGACTTGCCGGAGCCGGACGGGCCGATGACGAAGGCGAACTCGCCCTTGTCGACGTCGAGGTCGACGCCGTCCAACGCGGGTCGCGTCGACGTCTTGTACCGCTTGGAGACGTTCGCCAGGTGAATCACGGGTGCACATACTAACCACGTTCCCGTTACCGGTCCGTGATCAACACTCCGACCGACAACCGCCGATCGAGCGATTCACGCCGAACAGCAGTCGCTACGACGCGGTCAGCGCCGCCACCGTGGGAGCATGCAGCCGCCCATTGGTAGCAATGGCACTGGTCGTCGACCAGTCAACCGTCGCTCCGCGAACATCTGTGAACCGCCCGCCGGCTTCGGTCACGATGGGCACCAGCGCGGCCAGGTCCCAGACCGACAGCTCCGGCTCCGCGGCCAGGTCGACGGCTCCCTCGGCGACCAGCACGTAGGACCAGAAGTCGCCGTACGCCCGCGTCCGCCAGCAGGACCGCTGCAGCCGCAGGAACGGCTCGAGGGCGCCCGCCTGCTCCCATTCGCCCAGCTCGGAGTAGGACAGGGACGCGTCGGCCAGGTCGGCCACGCCCGAGACCCGGCACACCCGGGACGGACCGCCGAACGCACTGGTGCGCGCCCCGCGGCCGGCGCCGGCCCACCAGCGGCGACCCAGCGCGGGGGCGGACACCACCCCGGTGGTGATCTCGTCGCCGACGAACAGGGCGATGAGCGTGGCCCACACCGGGACCCCGCGGACGAAGTTCTTGGTGCCGTCGATCGGATCGATCACCCACCGGCGGGCCACGGCGTCACCGTTCTGGCCCGCACCGGTGTCCCCCAGCCCGAACTCCTCGCCGACCACCACGTCCGTGGGCCGGGCCGCGGCCAGGTGCCGGCGCAGGGCGGTCTCGACGGCCAGGTCGGCGTCCGTCACCGGCGTCAGGTCCGGCTTGCTGGTCACCTGCAGGTCCCCGGCGCCGAACCGCGGCAGGCTGACCGCGTCGGCCAGGTCGGCCAGCGCCAGCGCCACGGCCAGGTCGTCGTCCGGGGCGCCGGAGTCCTGCTCGGACGGAACAGTGTGGTGCGGGTCGGTCACGGCCGACACTGTAGGGCGCTCACGCCCGTCGACCCAGGTCCGCCCAGTTCCGGCCGAGCAGGCCGACCGCGCGACGGCATCACCGTCTGATGGTCGCTGCGTCCTCGCTCCGTGTCATTGGTCGCTGCGTCCTCCGCTCGTGCCACGCTCCGTCCTCACTCCGTGTCATTGGTCGCTGCGTCCTCCGCTCGTCCCTCGCTCCGTCCTCACTCCGTGTCATTGGTCGCTGCGTCCTCCGCTCGTCCCTCGCTCCGTCCTCGCTCCGTGTCATTGGTCGCTGCGTCCTCCGCTCGTCCCTCGCTCCGTCCTCGCTCCGTGGCGCAGGATGATCTGGTGAGCAGTGGGCTGGCACCGAGCGCGCTCGTCGAACGGGCCCGGAACGTCCTCTACGGCGTCGAGCCCGACGCCTTCCTGGTGGAGCGCACGGCGCTGGTCCGCGCCGCCCGGGCCGCGGGCGACCGGCCTGCCGCCCGAGCCATCGGCGCGCTGCGCCGGCCGACCCGCAGCGCGGACGCGGTGAACCGGTTGGCCCGCCGGCAACCGGCGTCGCTGGAACAGCTGCTCGAGGTCGGGGACCAGCTGCGGGCGGCGTACCGCACGGCGGACGCCGCCGCCATGCGTGAGCTGACCCGGCGAAGGCGCACCCTGCTCCCGCGATTGGTCACCGCGGCCGGCGCCCTGGTCGGTGACCCGGACCCGTCCGCCGCCTTCCGGGACGAGGTGACCGCGACGCTGTCCGCCGCCCTGGCCGACCCGGACGCCGCGGCGACGGTGCGACGCGGGGTGGTCAGCCGACCGCTGCTCTGGGACGCCTTCGCCGAGCAAGCGTTGGGCCAGGACGAGGCGACGGTCGGCGGCGGCACCGAGAGCGATGGTGAGGCCCGCACTCCCGCGCCGGACGCTCGTCCGAGTCTGGTCGACCTGCTGGCCGCGGCCGTGGCGTCGCGCCCGTCGCCGCCGGGCCGCGCACCGGGCGAGCGCCGCGATCCCGCCGAGGAGGACCCGGATGACGTGGCGAACGACCTGGACCGCCGCGACATTTCGGGCGACGCCGAGGACAAGGACGCCGGGCACGACGACGACCACGACCACGACCCGGGGTCGGCGGTCGCACCCCCGACCCCGCGCCGGCTTGCGCCGTTCGGCCCGGCCATCGCTCGCCGGCCGGTGCGGTCCGGTGTCCGCCCGGCGCCGTCGCCCGACCCGTCACCCAGGGCGGCGGGCCGCCCCAGGCCGGAGCGGCCCTCGGCCGATCCGCGCGCCGCCGGTCCGGACGCCGGACCGGACGGGGCGGCACCGCGATCGGTCTCGGCGCTGCGCCGGTCGACCGAGGACCTGGCCGTCGCTGCCGCCGCGGCCGTGGCCGCCCGCCGCGCCGCCGAGGAGGCGGAGGCGACGGCCCGAGAGCGGGCCCGGGCCGTGCTGGCCGACGCGGACGCCGCGGTCGGCATCGCGAGCGCCGACCTGATGGAGACGCAGGACCGGGTCCGAGTGGTGCAGGAGCTGCTCACCGATGCACACCGCAGGGTGGACGACGCCCGGCTCGCGGTCCGTCGCGCCAGACTCGACCGGGCCAAGGCCATCGAGCTGGCCCGCTCCCTGGGGATCGAGGTCACCGACCCGGACGCCACCGCCCCGGCCGAGTCCGCCGACCACGACGTTTCCGCCGACTGAGGTCACCCACCTGCCCGCCGGCACTGCGCCAGCCCAGGCCCGCAGCGTGTGGGCCCGGGCGCACGGTCTGCTCGTCCTGGAGGTCGCCGACCGCTCCCCCGCCGGCGCTGACCTGGACGCGGCCTGACGGGTGCTCATCGACACCGTGGTGGCCGGACCTCCGCCGAACCGGCGCCCGGTCAGCCCGTGCTCGTCCAGGAACGCGTCGAGGTCGTCCTGCAGCACGGCCTGCAGTCGCAGCATCCGGTCGAAGGTGTCCTCCGCACCGTCATGCGGACAATGCATCAACCATCTTGACCATCAAGCCGCCTGATCATTGCGGCCCAGCGTCGGAGTCCGCTGCCGCCGCGTCCGTCCGTTCCAGGAAATCGGCCACCGACCGGGCCAACCCACGCACGTGCGGCTCCCGCAGCACCGAGTGATGGTCGCCGGGCAGGTGCACCACCGACCACGGACCGTTCAGCGTCCGCCCCCAGGCCATCCGCTGGTCGCGGTCCGGACCGTCAGCGGCGACCACCAGGGCACGCCCGGTCCAGGGCTGCGGTCGGTACCGACGGGTGAGGAACCGGGCCTGACGGTAGAAGCGCGGATACTGCCCCTGCCCACGGTCGGGCCCGATCCCGGAGAGCAGCATGCCGACCACGTCCCGGGCCCGCAGCAGCCGGGAGCGCGACCGGTCGGCGGGCACCCGGGAGCCCGGCGGCAGTGCGTCCACCACGACCAGGCCGTCCACCGTCTCGCCGGCCGCGGTCAACTGCCGGGCCACCTCGACGGCGAGTACGGCCCCGAAGGAGTGTCCGAGCAGGCGGTACGGGCCGTGCGGCTGCACCGAGCGGAGCGCCCGGACCTGGCGGCGGGCGGCGGCCTCGACCGACCAGTCCGGCACAGCGCGGTGCTCCAGCCCGTGCGCCTGCAGTCCCCAGACCGGCAGGTCGTCGCGCAGGTGCCGGACCAGCGGGACGAACGCCATCGCCAGACCGCCACCGCCGGCCAAGCAGAACAGCGGCCGCCCGGTCCCCTCCCGCCGCAACGGCACCAGGGTCGAGTACCGGCGGTCCGTCGGCATCCCGCCCTGCAGGGCGTGGGCGAACTCGGCCACCGTGGCCGACTCCAGCAGCGCCTGGGAGTCCACGTCCGGGATGCGCAGCTCGATCGCCACCAGGGCCAGCAGTTCCTCGGCGGCCAGCGAATCGCCGCCCAGTTCGAAGAAGTCGTCGTGCACGCCGACCTCGGGCAGTTGCAGCACCCGGGCCCACAGGTCGGCGACCACACCCTCCCAGTCGGTCCGGGGCGGGGTGCCACCCGGTACGAAGAGCGGCGCCGGCGGCAGGGCGAACCGATCGATCTTGCCGCGCTCGGTGCGCGGCAGCCGTTCCAGGAACACGACGGTCTCCGGCACCATCCACGGCGGCAGCACCTCGCGCAGCCGGGAACGGACCGAGGCCGCGGCGGGCTTCTCGGCGGTGGACACCACGTAGGCGACCAGCCGGGTGCGGCCGGCGCTGTCGTCGCCGACCACCACGGACTCGCGGATGTCGGGCAGGGCGAACAGGGCGGCGTCGACCTCGCCCGGCTCCACCAGGTAGCTGCGGACCTTGACGCTGTGGTCCCGTCGCCCGAGCAGCAGGAAGCAGCCACGTTCGTCGATGCGGCCGACGTCGGCGCTGCGGAACCGCCGCCGCCCGTCGGGCAGTTCGGCGAAGGACTCCGCCGTCTTGACCGGGTCCCGCCAGTACCGCCGGGCGATGTACCGGCCCGTGACGGTGACCACTCCGGTGCCAGGGGCGGAATCCTGCTCGGGCTCGACCTCGAGCTGCAGTTCGGTCACCGGCCAGCCGACCGGCAACTGGCCGCTCTGCCCGGGCTCGCCGGACTCCCCCGGCACCAGCGGCAGCACCGAGGCCAGTCCGGTCTCGCTGGCGCCCCACCGGTTCGACAGCGCACAGTCCGGCGGCAGCACCGCCCGCAACGCGGCGGCGTCGCTGTGGTGCATCGCCTCGCTGGTCAGGGTGAGTGACCGGAAGTCGGCCAGCCGTTCACCGTCGGGGACCAGCGCGACCAGCGCGCGGCCCATCGACGGCGTGGTGTTCACCACGGTGACGCCGCTGCCGCGCAGCCAGGCCAGCACGTCGCCGGTGCCGGCCGCGCGGAGGTCGCGCAGGTGCTGACGCGCGCCGACCTGCAGGCCGGCCAGAGTGTGGTCCAGACCTGCCGAGAAGCCCAACGGCAGCACGCTGGCCAGCACGTCGTCGGCGTCGTACGTGCCGTCGCGGACCGAGACGTTCCAGGCACTGCGCGGGAACAGCCGGTGGTCGTAGACCACGCCCTTGGGCCGACCGGTGGTACCGGAGGTGAACACCAGGGCCGCCGGTGCGAGCACCTCTGGCTCCGGCTGCCCCTCGGGCACCAGGTCCCCGGCCCGGGCCCGGGCGTCGGCACTGGGGTCCGCGAGCGCGTCGCCCGTCGGGATGGGCACCAGGGTGAGCGGTCGACCGGCCGGAGCGGCCGCAGCCAGTCGCTCGGCCCGGTCGCGATGGGCTGGGTCGTGCACCACCGCCCGGGCCCCCGACCCCTCGAGGTACTGCAGCAGCCGGGGATGCGGCAGGGCGTGGTCCAGCACCACCACCGGCGACCCGGCGGCGATGACCCCGATCACCGCGGCGACGGTCTCGGCCCGGTGCGCGGCCAGCACGGCGACCGGGTCGACCTCGGTGTCGTCGGCGTCCGGGTGCCAGCGCCGGAACGACAGGCCGGCCACCGCCCGAGCGGTCCGGGCGGCCAGTTCGGCCACCTCGCCGAAGGTCATCGACCGCTCGTCGTCGACGAGCGCGACGGCGTCGGGTTGGGCGGCGATCACCGTGCGCAGCCGGGCCAGCAGCCCGGCGTCCGCATCAGCCGGTGTGTTGGCCGGCACCCGGCGCACGGTCCGCCGCCAGGGATGGGCGCGGAAGTCCGGACCGGTGGCCGTCGGGACCGCAGCGTCGCCGGAGGTCACTGCTGGCGGGCTCCCACCAGGACGAAGACGGCCCGGGCGGGCTCGGCGAACGGGTTGCGCCAGGCGTGCCGGGTGCCGTTCTGCACGACCACGTCACCGGGAGCCAGCTCGGTGGTGTGACCGTCGTCCAGCTCCAGCACGACGCGACCGGACAGCACCACCCCGTAGTCGGTGGTCGGAGTGGTGTGGAAGCCCGGGGCGTCCGGCTCGAACAGCTCGGCCAGCCCGGGCGAGGCGGCCAGCTGCTGCTGTGCGGACAACGCGGGATCGAACTCCGGGGAGGCGTAGACGCTGTCCGGCGGCAGGGTCAGGTGGATGATCCGGGTGCCGCCGGGCTGCGGCACGAAGGAGGTCACCGCCGCGGTCGGGTCCTGGTGGTCGCTCGGCGAGGTCGGGTCGGTCGCCCAGACCAGCGAGGAGACGAACCCGGGAACGGCGGTGATCTCGTCGGTGCGGGGCGGGGTGCCGTCGGAGACGACGGTGCTGCGGCCCTCGACGGTGCCGGTGACGACGCGGCGGACGCTCATGAGCTGACTTCCTTGTTCGAGTGGGCGGGGCAGGCAGGAGTGCACAGCGGTGCGGGTCAGACCTGGTCGATGAGCGCCGCCGCCTCGGCGAACGTCTCGAGCTCACGCGGGATGTCCGGGCCGGCCGGCTGGTACAGCACGGCGGTGGCTCCGGCGTCGCGCAGCGCGGCCAGCCGCCTGGCCACCTCCTGGCGATCTCCGGTCATGGTGGTCCGGAGCACCAGTTCGCCCGACAGATACCGCTGGTCGATCTCGTTCGCCTCGATGAGGTGTCCGCGGTGGGTCTCCAGGTGCCGGCGGTGCTCGGGCACCGCGGCCAGCTCGGCCGCGTGCCCGACCTGGTCCGGGTGCCCGGCGACCGGGCCGTACTCCCCCATGTGCAGGGCCAGGGCGGCGCCCGGTCCGGCGGCGGCCAGCACCCGCGGGTCGTCGGCGGACTCCCCGTCGTCGAGCACCGTGCCCTGGAAGGTGATCGAACAGGGGCCCTCGTCGGCCATCCGGTCCTTGCCGTGCAACGGGTTGGTGAGCACGCCGTCGGCGACCCGGTCGGCGACCGCGAACCCCTTGGGTCCGTGTGCGGCGATCCAGATGGGGACGTCGACCGGCAGCCGGACCCCGGATGCCTCGCCGTGCAGCAGCGCGACGGTGCTGCCGTCCCACTCGACCGACTCGCCGGCGAGCAGGGCCCGCAGCGCCAGCACGTACTGCTCCACGTCGACCCAGCGGGCCGACTTCCGGCCGATGAGCGCGGAGCTGGTGAAGCCGGAGCCGACGACCAGGTCGGTGCGACCGGGCGCCAGCGCGGCCAGGTGGGCCGTCGCCGCGGCATTGGCGAGTACGTGACGCACGTGTGGCGTCACCACCCCGACTCCCACTCGGATCCGGGACGTGCGGACGGCGGCGACGGCCAGGGCCATCCAGACGTCGGCGTAGATGGATGGAGAGTCGTAGCACCAGGCCCGCTGGTACCCCAGCTGCTCCGCACGAACGATGTGGTCGGGCGTCGCGACACTCGTGGCGAACGCGCAGTTGATTTCCAGGGCGAACTCCCGCGTCGTGGATGGATGCGCTGGGTGAGCAGGGTGCGGCTGGCATTGAACCATTGGCGGCAGACGGTCGGGATGGCACCACGCGAGGTGTCACCGATCGTGATGGGTCGGGGTGCATCCAGCGGCCCGATCGGGGACGATCGGGCCGCGCTCCGCACGCGTCACCGCGGACCATGACCCGGACGAGTCATCGTTCCGCCGTCGGCCCGGCCGGACGGACCAGGCCCGGTTCCGGCCCTCCTCGATCCGGCGATCCGCTCGCCTTCGCAGCGACGACGAACCGCGCGAAGACCGCCCGGACGGTTCCGCCCGGCTGTCGTAGCGTCGCCGGGACGCCGCCCGCACCGGCGCCCAACCGGAACCGGAACCGGAACCGCCGACGACAGCCAGGACCGCCGATGCCCGCAGTCACCGCCGCCCTGCCGGACCGATCCGCCACCGCCGCCGGAGCACCACCAGCCCGATCGAGCGCGGAACCGACCGCGGCGGCCGACCACATCCAGGCCGAGGTCGCCGAACTCATCCGGCGGCGCGGGATCGATCCGATCGTCGACCACCGCTCGACCCGACTGCTCATCGACGAGGTCATCGGCCACTACGAGGAACGGGTGGCCACGTCGTCGCTGCCGCCGCTGCTGGACCGTGCGGCCGCGGTGCAGCAGGTCTTCGACGCGCTGGCCGGGTTCGGCCCGCTGCAGCGCCACCTGGACGACCCCGAGGTCGAGGAGATCTGGATCAACGCGCCCGGCCGGGTCTTCGTCGCCCGCCGCGGCCTGTCCGAGCTGACCACGGTGGTGTTCTCACCGGGCGAGGTGCGGGACCTGGTCGAGCGGATGCTCAAGCCGTCCGGGCGGCGGCTCGACCTGTCCAGCCCGTTCGTCGACGCGCTGATGCCGGACGGCAGCCGGCTGCACGCGGTCATCCCCGACATCACCCGGGAGCACATCAGCGTCAACATCCGGAAGTTCGTGGTTGCCGCGAACGGCCTCGAGGACCTGGTGGCGCTCGGCACGCTGACGCCGCACGCCGCCCGGTTCCTGGAGGCGGCGGTGGTCTGCGGCCTCAACGTCATCGTGGCCGGCGGCACCCAGGCCGGGAAGACCACGCTGCTGAACGCGCTGATCAACTCCATCCCGGCGCGGGAGCGGATCATCACGGCCGAGGAGGTCTTCGAGCTCCGCCCGAATCTGCCCGACGTGGTGGCCATGCAGACCCGGCAACCGAACCTCGAGGGACACGGCGAGATCCGGTTGCGGCGGCTGGTCAAGGAGGCACTGCGGATGCGGCCCAGCCGGATCGTGGTCGGCGAGGTCCGGCAGGAGGAGTCGCTCGACCTGCTGATCGCGCTGAACAGCGGCCTGCCCGGGATGTGCAGCCTGCACGCCAACTCGGCGCGGGAGGCCGTGGTGAAGCTGTGCACGCTGCCGCTGCTGGCCGGCGAGAACGTCACCGACGCCTTCGTGGTGCCCACGGTGGCCGCGTCCGTCGACCTGGTCGTGCACGTCGGGGTGCAACCCGACGGTTCCCGCCGGGTGCGCGAGATCGTCGCGCTGCCCGGCCGGGTCGAGGCCGGCGTCATCGAGACGGCCGAGATCTTCGCCACCCGGGACGGCCGGCTGGTCCGGGCCGGTGGCTTCCCACCGCACGAGGAACGCTTCGAGCGGTACGGCTACCGACTGGCCGACCTGCTGGCCGACCGGTCCTGAGTCCGAGACCAGGAACGCACCCGGGGCGACGTGATCGTGGTGGCGGCCAACGACCGACTGGGCCTGCTCGGGTTCCTCGACCGACCCGGCGTGGACGGCGGCGGCGCGAGGGGCTGCTCGGCCAGCAGGCCTCGTTGCAGTGGGTGCAGGACGAGATCGCCGCGTTGGGCGGCGATCCCGGCGCGGTGACCATCGCCGGCGAGTCCGGGGGCAGCGACAGCGTCTGCGCCCAGCTGGCGTCGCCCAGCACGTCGGGTCTCTTCGCGCGCGCCGTGCTGCAGTCGGCCACCTGCTCGGACGCGTCGTGATCGACGCGTTCCTGCCGGGGGCCGGTGTCGCGCTCGACACCTGGCGCCCGCGGGAAGCGCGGCAACAGCAGAGCGTCCGGTAGGCGGCCGCCGCCGGCTGCCCGGATCCGGCCACGGCGGTCGACTGCCTGCGCGCGCTCCCCGCCGACGCGCTGCCGGCCGTTCCGTCCGAGGTCTCCTTCAGCCCGGCGGTCGGCACGGCCACCCTGCCGGAGCGGCCGTCCGACGTGCTCGCAACCGCGCGGCCGGCCGATGTGCCGGTGCTCATCGGCGTCGTCCAGGACGAGGGACCGCTGTTCATGAACACCGTCTTCGCCGCCCAGCCGCTGGACGCGAACCGGCGGACCGTTGCTGCGCCTGGCGCCCGACGACGTCACCCCGGTCGCGGCGGCGACGTTCGCCGCCGACGACCACTGCGAGCTCTGGTCCTGACGACCCGGCCGGCGACGTCCGGCGGACGGGTTACTCTGACCCGCGACACGGGGTGCCCGGCCGAGGCGGCCGGGCTGAGAAAGACCCGTTGAACCTGATCTAGTTCGTACTAGCGAAGGGATGTCGCCATGACGTCGCTGTCTGCCCTCGTCCAGCCACCCGCACCGAGTCCGTCCGGTGCTGCGCGGTTCACCGACACCCTGTGGCAGCAGGCCACTTCCGTCCGCGCTGCGATCGACGAGCTGGAGTTCCTGCAGCAGCTCGGCAGCGGCACCCTGCCGGTGCCGGCGTTCCGGTACTACCTGGAGCAGGACGCGCTCTACCTGGCCGGGTACGCCAAGGCGCTGGCCCTGCTGGCGGCCGCGGCGCCCGACCCGCAGGCCGCGGCGTTCTGGGCGTCGTCGGCCTCCACCGCGGTGCTGGTCGAAGCCGGACTGCACGAGGAACTGCTGGCCGGTGATCGGCTGCACGAGACCGCAGATCCTGCAGCAGATCTCGCTCGGACCGAGCGGGCCGCCGCGGAGCACTCGCCGACCTGCCTGGGCTACGTGTCGTACCTGATCGCCACGGCCGCGACCGCGCCGTACCCGGTCGCCGCCGCCGCCGTGCTCCCCTGCTACTGGATCTACGCGGACGTCAGCAGCCGATTGGCGACCGATGCCGCGGCGGTGCTGACCACCGATCCCGACCACCCGTACGCCCGCTGGGTGGCCACCTACGACGGTGCCGAGTTCCAGGCGTCGGTCGCGACGGCCCGGGCCCTGGTCGACGCGGCCGCGGCGGCGGCCACGCCCGAGCAACGCGACCGGATGACCGAGGCGTTCCTGCTGGCCAGCCGGTACGAGTTGCTCTTCTGGGACACCGCGCTGCACCGCGTGCCCTGGCCGGTCTGAGCCCGATCCCCCGTTCCCGTTCCGGCTGCGCCGTCGCGCGCCGGCTCCCCGCGCCGCCCGCCGTCCCGTCGACGGTCCGCCGGCGCACCCCCGAGAGGCGTTGAACCCATCGTGCCCGCATCCCCGCACCCCACCGTCCGATCCACCCGCCGCCGGCGGAGCGTGCGGTCAATCACCGTCGTGACCACGCTGGCCGCCCTGCTGCTGAGCGGCTGTGGCGGTAGCCCCAGTTCCAGCAACGGCCCTGACTCCGGCTCCGGGTCCGGCGACACCGAGCGCACCACGGTGCGGTTCGCGCTGGACTGGACGCCGAACACCAACCACACCGGCCTGTACGTGGCCCAGCAGCGGGGCTGGTTCGCGGACGCCGGCCTGGACGTCGAGATCCTGCCGTACACCAGCGCATCACCCGACACGCTGGTCGACAGTGGCGCCGCCGACTTCGGGATCAGCTACCAGGAGTCGTCCACCATGTCGCAGGCCGCCGGCGCGCAGGTGGTGTCCGTGCTCGCCGTGCTGCAGCACTGGGCGACCGCCATCGCGGTGCGGGCCGACCGGGACGACATCGCCTCGCCACGCGACCTGGACGGGTTGACCTACGCCGGGTTCGGTGAACCCAGTGAGGTCCCGCAGCTGCGGCAGGTGATCCGCAGCGACGGCGGCACGGGTGAGTTCACCGCCGTGGTGCTGGGCACCTCCGCCTACGAGGCGCTGTACTCCGGCCGCGCCGACTTCACCATTCCGTTCGTGGCCTGGGAGGGCCTGGAGGCCGAGCGGTCCGGCGCGCCGCTGAAGTGGTTCCAGTACCGCGACTTCGGATTCCCGGACGCCTACGCGGTGATCATCGACGGCAACCGGGACTGGCTCGGACAGTACCCGGAGGCGGCCGATGCCTTCGTCGGGGCCCTGCAGCGCGGGTACCAGTTCGCCGCCGACGACCCGGACGCCGCCGCGCAGCTCCTCATCGACGCCAACCCCGGCGTCTTCAGCGACGAGGACCTGGTCCGGGACAGCCAGCGCATGCTGGCCGCCGACCTGATGCGGGACGGGGACGGCGTGGTCGGCACCCAGACGGCCGCGCAGTGGCAGGACTACGGCCAGTTCCTGTACGACGCCGGCCTGCTCGTCGGCCCGGACGGCGAACCGCTGAGCGCCGAACCGGACTTCGCCGGCATGTTCACCGACGCGCACCTGCCCGTCACCGGGAACTGACGACCTGGTGCACGGGCCGCCGCCGGAGCCACCGGCGGCGGCCCGGCTCATGCCTGGGCGCGCAGCAGCTCCTTGATCACCGGGATCCGCGCCGGGGCCATCGAGAGCTCCTGCACGCCACGGTCGATCAGCTCTCGGGCGAACTGCGCGGTGCCGGCCATCTCGCCGCACACCGCGAGCTCGGTGCCGGAGGCCACGGCCATCTCGCACACGGTGTCCAGCAGTCGGCGCATCGCCGTGGAACCCGGATCGAGCAGGTCGGCCACCGACGGCAACGTCCGGTCGGCGGCGGCCAGGTAGCCGGTCAGGTCGTTGGTGCCGATCGAGATGAAATCACTGACCGCGCAGATCTCGTCGGCGGCCAGCGCCGCGGCCGGCACCTCGACCATGGCGCCGATCCGCTCCGGCCGGCGGTGGTCCACACCGTCCGCGACCAGGGAGGCGACGGCCTCGTCGACGGCGGTGCGGAACGCGAGCATCTCCTGCGCCACGGTCACCATCGGCGCCATCACCGAGACCCGGTGACCGACCCCCGCCCGGCAGATCGCCCGGAGCTGCGTGTGCAGCACCGACGGGTTGGCCAGCAGGTACCGCAACCCGCGCAGACCGAGGAACCCGTTGCGCGCCGGATCGAGATCCAGGGCCGGGACGGGCTTGTCCCCACCGGCGTCGAGCACCCGGATGATCGCCGGGCCGGTGCCGGCCGCGTCCAACAGCTCGGCCAGGTCCGCCGCCTGGCGGTCCTCGCTCGGGAGCTCCGCGCGGTCCAGCACCAGCAGTTCGGTGCGCAGCAGCCCGACGCCGTCGGCGCCGAACCGGCAGGCCGCGCGAGCGTCGGTCACCGACCCGATGTTCGCCATGATCCGGATCGGCCGGCCGTCGGGCAGCACCACGGGCTCCCGGGCCCGAGACCGCTGCTCCTCCGCGAGCCGGTCGTGCGCCTCGATCCGCGCCCGGACGGCGGTCAGCCGCGGACCGTCGGGGTCGACCTCGATCGTGCCCGCGGCCCCGTCGACCACCACCGGCGACCCGTCGATCAGCGCGGCAAGCCGTCCACCGGCGCGCAGCACCATCGGCAGGCCGAGTCCCCTCGCCACGATGACGGCGTGCGCGGTGATCGATCCGCGGGCCAGGACCAGGGCGGCGGCGCCGCGCTCGGCCACCACCGGCACCTCCGCCGGGCCGATGTCCTCGGTCACCACCACGGCGCCGTCCAGCGACGCCGGCACCCGGTCGAGCCGCAGCCCCATCGCGTCCAGCACCGCGGCTCCGGCCTCCAGCACGTCGACCGCGCGCGCGGCGACGAACTCGTCGGGGTCGGCCGCCATCGCCGCGGCCCGGCCGGTGACCGCCGTCCACCAGGCCCGCTCCGCGCCGTCGGCCAGGCGTGCCGCGGCCGCAGTGCGCAGGTCGGGGTCCTGCACCAGCACCGCGTGCGCGGCCTGGAACTCGGTGCCCACCGCCAGCAGCGCGGCCGCCTCGGCGATCGCCGAGTCCAGCCGCCGCGCCTGCTCCTGCACGTCGACCGGTGTTGCTCCGTCCGCCGGTCCGAGCAGCGTCGAGAGGTCCTCCGGCCGGCGTTGCAGCCGCCGCACCGGTCCGAGCACCAGCCCGACGGACCCACCGACGCCGCGGATAATGCCGGGCGCGTCGGGCACCGGCCCCCGCACCGGCCCGGACGGCGCCGAGGGACGAACCGCGTCGGCCGCGGCCGTCCCGTTCGGCGCGACCTCGCCGAACCCGGTGCCGATGAGCGCAACCACGGCGTCCAGCGCAGCCCGGGCGGCCGGACCGGAGGCGCGCAGGGCCACCTCGTCGCCACCGCGCAACGCCAGTGCGACCACCCGCAGCACCGACCGCACGTCCACCCAGGCCGACCCGTGCCCGGCCAGCTCCACCTGGGCGGGGAACCGGGCCACGGACCGGACCAACGCGGCCGCGGGCCGCGCGTGCAGGCCCAGTGGGTTGCGCAGGGTCGCGCGGGCCTGCGCCCGGTCGTCCACCGCGATCCGGTCCTCGACGTCCGCCGTCAGGGCTCCGGTTCCCGCCTCGCGGACTCCCGCGGTCGGCTCCGCGGCGGGCGGCGAACCGGGCGCCCCGCGGGCCGACTCGGCCGCCCGCACCACCTCGTCCAGGTCGGCGCCGCCCGTCGCGGTGACCGCGGCCGCCACCGCTGCCTCGACCAGCGGCGCGTCCACCACCCGGATCCGGGCGACCTGCTCGGGCTCCAGGAACTCGAGCGCGGTCTGCGCGGTCATCTCGGCGCTGCCCAGGTCGTAGAGCAGCACGGCGCCGTCGCCGGTGTCGGCGCGTTCGAGCGCGGCCATCACGCCCTCGAAGGAGGTCCCCAGGTTGCCGTCGCCGTCGCCACCGACCGGCGCGATGACCACCTCCGGCGCCATCTGGCCGGCCAGGTCGGCCAGACCGTTGGCCAGGTCACGACTGTGTGAGACGAGCACCAGTCCCACCGTCACGTCGCGCTCCTTCCCGACCCCAGTCCCGACCCCAGTCCCGACGCCGGTCGGCGCCGGACGGGCGCCGGCCGACGGTCCGGCCGTGCCACCGGCCGTGATCCCGCATGGACCGGAAGGGTCCCGCTGCCGGCGACGTTGCCGGCCCTGCACCCGTTCAGTCGGTCCGCCCGGAGGTGTCCGCCGTCGCGGCCAGCGTGCGCAGCAGCAGCGCGATGCTCACCGCACCCGGGTCCGGGTGGCCGATCGACCGCTCCCCCAGGTAGCTGGCCCGGCCCTTGCGGGCTCGCAGGGGCACAGTGGCCTCTGCACCCTTCTCGGCCGCATCGGCGGCCGCGGTGAGCACCTGCCGGGCTGTCCCGCCCTCGCGGTCGGCGTGCTGCGCCGCGCCCACGGCGGCGAACAACGCGTCGACCATGGTCTTGTCACCCGGCTCGGCCTTGCCGCGCGCCACCACCCCGTCCCGGGCGGCGGCCAACGCCGCGGCGACCGCCGCGCCGGTGAGTTCCGTGTGGTCGCCCAACGCCGTCGACGCGCGGAGGAAGGCGGTGCCGAACAGCGGACCGGATGCGCCGCCGACGGTCGAGATGAGCGTCGTGGCCACCAGTTTCAGCACCGCGGCGGGCGTGGCGAAACTCTGGCTGTCGAGCTTGGCCAGGACGGCGGTGAAGCCGCGGGCCAGGTTCTCGCCATGGTCGCCGTCGCCGATCTCCCGGTCCAGCGCGGTGAGCCGCGCCTTGTCGGCGATCACCGCGTCGGCGGCGCCCCGCAGGGCGTCGACCACCGACTCGGCGGTGCATCCCCGACCGACGGTCTCGTGTCCGGCAGTGCCGGTCGTCATCTCAGGCCCCCCAACGCAGCGCCGGCGTCCGCACCGGAGCGTCCCACAGCGCGAGCATCTCGTCGTCCAATCTCAACACAGACAGCGACATCCCCTGCATCTCGAGGGCGGTCACGTAGTTGCCGACCAGCATCCGGGACACCTGCAGGCCACGCTCGCCCAGCCTGCCGTGCGCGGCCCGCGCCGCGAGGTGCAGTTCCGCCAGCGGGGTGCCGCCCATGCCGTTGACCAGCAGCAGCACCCGGTCGCCCGCCTCCGCCCTGAGATCGTCCAGCACCGGATCGAGCAACTGGGCGACCAGGGCGTCGGCCGGTGGTAGCGGCATCCGCCGCCGACCCGGCTCGCCGTGCACGCCGATGCCCAGCTCGATCTCGTCCTCGGCCAGCGTGAACGACGGCTCACCGGAGTGCGGCACGGTGCAGCCGCTCAGCGCCGCCCCCATGGACCGCACGCCGCGGACCACCCGGGTGGCGATCTCGGCCACCGCATCGAGCCCGTCGCCGCGTTCGGCGGCCGCCCCCGCGATCTTCTCGACCAGCACCGCGCCGGCGATGCCCCGGCGACCGGCCGTGAAGGTCGAGTCCTCCACGGCCACGTCGTCGTCGATGAGCACGGTGCGCACCGGCACACCCTCGGCGCCGGCCAACTCAGCGGCGACCTCGAAGTTCAGCACGTCGCCGGTGTAGTTCTTGACCAGCAGCACCACGCCGGCGCCGCCGTCCGCCGCCTGCACCCCGGCCAGCACCGCGTCGGGAGTGGGCGAGGTGAAGACGGGGCCGGGAACGGCGGCGTCGAGCATGCCGAGCCCGACGAGGCCGGTGTGCAGCGGCTCGTGTCCGCTGCCGCCCCCGGACACCAGCGCCACCTTGCCCGTCACCGGCCCGTCGGCCCGGCTCACCACGGCCGGATCGAGCTGGACCCGCAGCGTGTCCGGGAACGCCACCGCGAGCCCTTCCAGGGATTCGCGGACCACGTCAGCGGGGTCGTTGATGATCTTCTTCACGGGCGTGTTCGTCCTCGTCCGCCGTCTGCTCCGACGACTCTCGCCGGTCATCCTGGCACGCAGCCCCGACAGGGCCGATCAGCCGAGCCGGTCGGCCGCCCGATCGACCGACTGGCAGATCAGGGATCCCGATCACCCGACGTCGGCGACGAGCTCCTTGCGGGCGGGCGCGGACGGTGGGACCTCGTCGGCGGTGTACCGGGCGAGCCGGGTCTCGTCGTCCTCGGCGGCCTGCTGCTCCTCGATGCGCTGCTTCACCTTGCCCAGGCCGGGCACCGAGGCGAGCATCTCGTTGAGCTCCCGGACGATGTCCAGCAGGTCCCGGACGTCCGGGGCGACCGTCCCGAAGGTGTCCAGGATCGGCACGATGTCTGCGTCCAGGTGGGCGACCAGATCGGGCAGTTGGTCGATGAGCTTCACCACCGCGTCGACCTCGTCGGGGCTGGTGGTGTCGGCGATGCGACTGGCGATGGGCAGCAGCCGCTCCAGCACCGGCTGCACCGCGGTGAGCAGCGGAGCGGCCCGGTCGACGAGCTGCTCGGCATCCCCGAGCACGACACCGGTGCGGTCCACCAACGGGGCGGCCGTGTCGATCACCGCGTCGGTGCGCCGCACGGACTGTTCCGCTCCGTCGATCACCGCGGCGGTGCGCCGGACCAGGTCGTCGGCCCGGTCGTCGGTGCGCTCGATCCGCTCCAGCAGGGAGGTCACCCGGCCCATCAGCGTCTCGACCTGGCCGACGACGGTGACCAACCGCGGCACCAACCCGACGGCCTGTTCGACGGCGCCGACGGCTCGACCGGCGAGCCGGAGAAGGTCACCGGGCCCGGGCAGTTCCGTCAGGGGGCGGAGGCCGGGCAGCCCGGCGAGCAGGGACCGGACGGACGCGCGGCGGGGATCCACCCCTGCAGTGTGCACGTCACCGCCCGCGGCCGACGCCGGGACCGATCACACCGCGACCGATCAGACGGTGGTCAGGCGTCCTGCTCGACCTCGCGGCGCCACCGGATGCCGGCCTCGATGAACGGGTCGATCTCGCCGTCGAAGACCGCGGTCGGGTTGCCGACCTCGAAATTGGTGCGCAGGTCCTTGACCATCTGGTACGGGTGCAGCACGTACGAGCGCATCTGGTTGCCCCAGGAGTTGCCCGCGTCCTTGAGGGCGTCCATGGTCGCCTTCTCCTCCTGCCGGCGCCGCTCCAGCAGCTTGGCCTGCAGCACCGCCATGGCCGAGGCCCGGTTCTGGATCTGCGACCGTTCGTTCTGGCAGGAGACCACGATCCCGGTGGGCAGGTGCGTGATGCGCACCGCCGAGTCGGTCGTGTTCACGCCCTGGCCACCCGGCCCGGACGAGCGGTAGACGTCGACCCGGATCTCCTTGTCGTCGATGTCCACGTGGTCGGAGGTCTCGACCACCGGCACCACCTCGACACCGGCGAACGAGGTCTGCCGGCGGCCCTGGTTGTCGAACGGCGAGATCCGCACCAGCCGGTGGGTGCCCTGTTCGACCGACAGCGTCCCGTAGGCGTACGGCACCTTGACCTGGAAGGTGGCCGACTTGATCCCGGCCTCCTCGGCGTAGGAGGTGTCGAAGACCTGGGTCGGATATCCGTGCCGCTCGGACCAGCGCAGGTACATGCGCAGCAGCATCTCGGCGAAGTCCGCGGCATCGACGCCGCCGGCCTCGGACCGGATGGTGACCAGGGCCTCGCGGGCGTCGTACTCGCCGGAGAGCAGGGTGCGGACCTCGAGCGCGTCGACGTCGCCCTGCAGGGCGGTCAGTTCCTCGTGGGCCTCGGGCAGCGTGTCCGGGTCCTCGTCGGCCAGCTCGAACAGCACGCCGAGGTCGTCCATCCGTTGCCGGAGCTCGACCATCCGCTTGAGCTCGGCCTGCGCGTGCGACAGGGCGCTGGTGACCTGTTGCGCCCGGTCCTGGTCGTTCCACAGGTCCGGTGCGGAGGCCTGCTCGGAGAGCTCGGCGATGGACCGCTGGAGCTTCGGCACGTCCACGACGGTCTCGATGCTGGTCAGCGTGGTGTCCAGTGCCTTGAGGGCCGCAGCGTCGTCCAGATTCACGAGTTGACAGCCTACGCGTCCCGTCCGGGTGGCCCGGTCGGTCCGAGTTCGCCCGAACGCGGGACCGTGCCGTCGCGGCCCCCGATGACACCATCGACCGATGCCGTTGACGCTTCAAGTGTCCGGTCACGAGGTCGCGGTGCACGAGGTGGACCGGGCCGCGGACACGGACGTCCAGGACGTCATCGACGCCTGCGGCACCGGGATCCTCGCGGCGCTGTCCCCGCGACCGGCTGCTCGCGACGTGCACCTGGTGCGGCTGGCGGTTCCCCCGGACGGCGACCCGGCGAGCAAGGAGGTGCACGCCGTGCGCTTGGACGGCCGTGCCGTCGGAGTGATCGAGGGACTGCGGCACCATCCCCGATCGGGTGACTGCACGGTGCGCGTCTTCGCGATCATCCCGGAGGCGCGCCGCCGCGGCATCGGGACCGCCGTCGCCGATGCGATGATCGACCTGCTGCGCCGGCAGGGCGTGACCGAACTGCACGTCTGGTTCGATCCCGACGAGGCCGATGGCGGTGGCCCGTCCGCCCGGCGGTTCCTGGCCCACCTCGGCTTCGAGCCGCCCCGGCCGGCCCCGGCCGGCGCCGGTGATCCGCGGCTGCTGGCGGCGCGACGGTCGATCTGACGCCCGCGGGCTCGGTCGCCGGTCTCAGTCGCCGGGATTCGGTTCCGGTCCGCGGCGGTCCCCCTGCTGGTAGACGTCCGGGATGCCGTCCTGGTCGGCGTCGACCGTCTCCAGCGCCTCGATGCGCCGGTAGGTCCGGTTCCGCAGCCGCAGCACCACGGCGGCCAGCAGCGCGGCGAGCAACGAACCCGCCAGCACCCCGACCTTCACGTGCTCGCCCGACTCGGTCGGACCGAAGGCCAGCTCGCCGATCAGCAGCGAGACGGTGAAGCCGATCCCACCCAGCAGGCCGACGCCGAGCAGGTCGGTCCAGCTGAGCTCGTCGGAGAGTCTGGATCGGGTGACCCGGGCGGTCACCGCCGTGGCGACCAGGATGCCGATGGGCTTGCCCAGCACCAGGCCGACGATGACACCCAGGGTGATGGGATCGGCCAGCGCCCGGCCGATGCCGTCCAGCCCGCCGAGTGGGACGCCCGCCGCGAACAGCGCGAACACGGGGACGGCGATGCCGGCCGAGATCGGTCGGAAGCGGTGCTCGAAGTGCTCGGCCAGGCCCGGGCCGGCGCCCGGGCCTCCGGCCCGCTGCGATCGGACGACCGGCACCACCAGTCCCAGCAGCACGCCGGCCACGGTGGCGTGCACCCCGGAGGCGTGCACCAGCGCCCACGTCACGGCGGCCAGGGGGAGCAGCAGCCACCAGGACCGGATCCGGCACTGCACCGCGACCGTGAACAGGGCCAGCGGGACCAGCGAGAGCCCCAGCATCGTCAGGTCGAGATCCGAGCTGAAGAAGATCGCGATGACGGTGATGGCCAGCAGGTCGTCGACGACCGCCAGCGTGAGCAGGAAGGTGCGCAGCGCGGTGGGCAGGTGGCTGCCGATCACCGCCAGCACGCCGAGCGCGAAGGCGATGTCGGTGGCCGTGGGGATGGCCCATCCATCGGTCGCGCCGCCGGCGTTGAACGCCACGTAGATCAGCGCCGGGACGGCCATGCCGCCGATCGCCGCCGCGATCGGCACGGCCGCGCGGCGCGGATCCCGCAGGTCGCCGGCCACGAATTCCCGTTTGAGCTCCAGGCCGGCCACGAAGAAGAAGATCGCCAGCAGCCCGTCGGCGGCCCACTGGGCCACGGTCAGGTCGAGGTGCAGGGCGGCCGGGCCGAAGCTGACCGCGGCGAGGTCGAAGTACGACTGCGCCCACGGGGAGTTGGCCCACACCACGGCGATGACGGTGGCCACCAGCAGCAGCGCCCCGCCCACGGTCTCCTGGCGGAGCAGGGCGGCGATGCGGCGGGCCTCGGGCCAGCTGCCCCGTGACAGCAGGTGCGGCCGGTCGGGGCCGGTGGGACGGGACTGGTCGGTCGGCTGGTCGGTCAACGGGCGCGCCTCTCCCGGCCGGGCGGCCGAGGTCGTGGGACGGGTCAGGGCGAGCGCCATCGCTCCGCCGACCAGACTTCCCGGCACACCGGGTCCTAGCCTAGAGCAGCGCGGGACCCCGAGCCGACACACAGCACGGCACCCACGGCGCGAAGACCTGCCCGTCCACCCGTTCCGGGCGATGGCCGCCACGGACGAAGGATCCTGCGGTACGCCTTCCTTCGCAGGTCAGCGGGTTGTCCACAGCCGAGTGACGACCCTTCCGAAGCCCGCCGGGCCGCCGATAGCGTCTGTCTCCGTCGCCGCCAGGCCGCGTCTCGCGGGCCCGGGGCGCGGTGATCGAGGGTTCGCGAGGAGGCGTCCGGCAGTGGGGTCGTTGCTCGGTCTCGTCGTGGGCATCGGGGTGCTGCTCGTCTGGCACGGGTGCACCGTGACGCCGTCCGGACGGGCCCGCCGCGTCTCGCGGGAACGCACCCAGGAACTGCTGCTGCAGGCGGGCCTCCCCCGCCTCCGACCGGGTCAGCTGATCGCCGCCCAGCTCGCAACCGCCCTGCTGGTCGCCGTCGTGGCGGTGATCCTGACCCAGTCGCTCGTGGTGTCGGCGGTCTTCGGCGCCTTCGGCGCCACGCTGCCCCGGCTGCTCGTGCACCGGCTGCGGGTCAAGCGTCGTTCGGACCTGCGGGAGCTGTGGCCGGAAGTGGTGGACAACCTGACCTCCGGTGTCCGGGCCGGATTGTCGTTGCCGGAGGCTCTGGCGGGAGTCGGCATCCGAGGCCCGGAGCCGTTGCGGGAGCCCTTCCTCGCCTTCGGCGCCGACTACCGCGCGAGCGGCCGGTTCGACCACAGCCTGGACCGGCTCAAGGCCGCCCTGGCCGATCCGGTGGGCGACCGGATCTGCGAGTCGCTGCGGGTCGCCCGCGAGGTCGGCGGCACCGATCTCGGCCGGCTGCTCGGGACGCTCTCGGGGTTCCTGCGGGACGACGCGCGCACCCGCGCCGAACTGCTCGCCCGGCAGTCCTGGTCGGTCAACGCGGCCCGGATGGCGGTGGCGGCCCCGTGGCTGGTGCTGATGCTGCTGGCCACCCAGCAGGAGACGCTGGCTGCCTACGACACTCCCGTCGGCGCGGTCATCCTGGTCACCGGGGCCGGGTTGTCGGTGCTGGCCTATCGGCTGATGGTCCGGATCGGTCAGATAACGCTCTGACCAGCAACGATGTGCAGCGATCTGCTCTGTGTCTGCTCCCAGAATCCATCCCTGAGCGCCGCGAGCGCCCGGTCTTCGTCGTTCGGCCACAGGTGCGCGTACGTGTCGAGCGTCTCGCGCGAGTTCTTGTGCCCGAGTCTGTCGGCGACCGCGGTCACCGACAGGCCGGCCGCGATGAGGAGCGAGGCGTGAAAGTGGCGCAGGTCGTGGAACCCGCTTCGCCCGGACGGCGACTCCGGCAGCACCAGGCCGGTGGTGGCCTTCTGCCACATGTCTGAGTACGTCGAGCGGGACAGCGGCAGGCCGCGGACCCCGGTGAAGATGAGCCCGGACGGGTGCGGGGAGAACCGCACGAGGTGGTCGCGGACGACGTCGGCGGCCAGGGCGTCGATGCGGACCGACCGGTCCGATCGTGGTGTCTTCGGCGGGCCCCAGGTCGGCGTCGTGGTGGCGAGCTGACGGTCGACGCGGACGGTGCCGGTGCCGTCCGGGTGGAAGCTGACACGGTCGGCAGTGAGGCCGCGCAGCTCGGATAGCCGCAGGCCGCTCGCCGCGGCGAGCAGCACCATCGCCCGAGACGACGGGTGGATCGTTTCGGCGATGTGGTGCACCTGGTTGACGGTGAGCGGCACGACCCGGTGCTTCAGCACGATCGGCAGGTTGATCTTCCGGCATGGTGTGCGCGGGATCAGGTCGTCCTCGACGGCCGACCCGAGGATCGCGGCGAGCGTCTGGTAGATCCCCAGGACGCTGTTTGGGGCGAGTCGGTCGGCCCAGGCGTTCACGGCGTCCTGCACGTCGGCGCGGGTGACGGCCTGCAGGCGGTGCTCGCCGAGGCGGGGTTCGATGTGCAAGCGCCATCGGTTGTCGAGGGTGTCGCGGCTGCGGTCGCGGTGCTGCAGCTGCGAGGCGAGCCACCGGGCGCCGTACTCGCCCACGCTGATCTTCGAGTCGGCGACGTAGGTGCCGGCGCGCTGGTCCACGTCCACCCTTGCGAGGTGGGCAACGGCTTGGTCCTTGAGCTCGAACGATCTGGTGCGGCGCCGACCGCTCGCGTCCCAGACCGCGACCCACCGCTTGCCCTGTCCCCAGCGGGCAGTCCTTGCACGAGTGGCCCGACCGCGCGAGTCAGGAGGGCCGGGCTTCGTCCAGAGGTCGCCGACGTGCCCCACCGTCAGTTGGCCTTGCGGCGGTCTCGGCGAGCTTGTCGGAGAGATGCGATGTCGATGATGTCTGCCTCGGCTGCTGTGTCGGCGGGTTCGTCGTCTAGCGCGAATGCGAGGGCAGCTTGGAAGCCGGCGGCGAACCCCTTGGTGTATCCGTGTCCGTGTCCGTCGTGCCACGCCACGTTAAGTGCCGACTCCGGCGTCATCACTCCGTGTCTCCCCAGTCCCTCGGATGGTGCTCAAGATCGCTTCATCCTGAACGGGCGGTCGTCGTATCGGCGTCCCCCGATGGTCGGGTTACCGAACCGTGACCGATCACTGGCCGTAGGTCAAATTCCCGAGCTAGTCGCTCGATCAGAGCTTGAGAGTCTGGACCTGGTTGGGCAACTACCTGCGGGAATGCGGTTCTGACGAGATCAGTGAGATGGGTGATTCGCCCCAAGCGTCCAGCGAGTTCGGCGATTAGCTGGGCATCAGTGGCGTCGGCCAGTGAAACGTTCGTGTTTTCGCGCCGAGTACCGAGGTTGCGCACACGCTCTGCAACCGCAGCTGGGATTGGTTTCTGCCCTGACAGAAAGTAAGCGACCTGACGCGGACTGACACCGAGTCGGGCCGCGAGTTCGCGTTGACTGACCCCCAGTCGTCGTTGCGTCTGCACCAGTTCCTCGGCTGTCACTCACTAAGAGTGACACGGGACCAGACAGCACGCCAACTGCACGAGACTGCACACGTGCTGATCACGCAGCGCTAGGTGCATAGCCGACTACGCGCCGTTCGGCGTAGCTGCCGCGCAGATTGCTGCATGGTGTTGCACTGTGCAGGATCTGTGCAGTAGATTCCTTGCATGACCAGCACCCAACCCGCGGAACCGCAGCAACTGCGGTTCTACAAAGTGCGTGAGGTCGCTCAGATCACCCGTCAGTCCGAGTGGGGCATCCGGCGACTGATCCGTTCCGGCCAGATCCCGGCCGTCCGCCACGGGAAGTTCCTGCTCGTGCCCGTGGACGGCTTCGAGGCGTACCTCGCCGCTCTTCCTCGCGTCGGCGAGTGACCCCTGCCTCAACACAGACGGCCCGGTTGGTGTGTCACCACCAACCGGGCCATGACCAGAGCCGTCCCGAGTCACCGAAGGGAACCAGTCATGAGCACCGTAGCAACCACCCCAGACATTGAGAGGCACGCGAGAGCGATGGATCTCGAATGTCTCCGGGAGCTGAGGATCTCGCGGCACCACCTGGACCTCGCGCTGGACGCCGGCCATCGCGCCGACCTCATCCGGAAGGGCCTGCTGCCCGTGAGCGCGGCATGAACCGCCAGTCGCCGGGGCCGTCCCGCCCCACGAAGGAAGAGGCGATCGCCGCCGCGGGCATGGCACTCGCCCGCCTCAACACGCTCCGCGCTCAGCGCGCTGCCGCCGAGGCAGCGACGGTTGTTGATGAGTGGGAGGAACCGAACCCGTCGGTCCCGATGATCACGATCCAGACCCGGGCGGACTCCGCCGGGAACATCGACCGTCACAACGTCGGCGACCCCACCCCGATCCTGGAAGTGCGGATGCCGTGGCTCCCGTGCACGGGGTTCACGGACCTGGCGTGGCTCACCCCCGTCGAGGCGCGCAGGATCGCGGACGTCCTGGTCATGGGTGCTGATCTGGCTGAGCGGGTCGCGCGATGACCGCCGCCACGATCACGCCCCTCACGGCCGCGAACTACGCCATCCCCGCTGCCACGGTCGTCATGTCGGCCGCGAGGATGGCCGAGGACCGGGACGCCTGGTTGGAGCTGCGCCGCACCGGTGTGACCGCGACGGACGCCCGCGTCCTCGCCGGCCACGGGTACTCGGGCGAGACGGTGTTCGGGCGGTGGCAGGAGAAGGTCGACTTCCCCGCCGCCGACGACGCACCTGACGTCGAGCGCGACGCCGATGAGGACCTGTCGTTGCAGTTGGGGAACGACATCGAGCCGATCATCGAGAAGTACGCGGAGCGGCACCTGGGTGTGGCGATGCGCCGCGTCGGGATGCTCCGCAACCGCGCCCATCCTCACCTGTTGGCGTCGCCGGACCGTCTCACGAGCGATGGTGGCCTGGCCGAGTTCAAGCACACGTCGACGTGGTACCTGCGGACCTATCAGGACCACGACTCGCCGTGGACGAACCGGGCGGGCTGGACCCTGCCGCCGGCGTGGCTGACGCAGTGCCTGCACCAGCTCCTCGTGTCCGGTCGCTCCCACGTGTGGGTGTGCGCGCTGATCGCTGAGGACCGGCGCATGACGTACTGGGCCGTCCACCAGGACGAGCTTGAGCAGGCCGTCCTCGCCGAGCTCGCCGGCACGTTCTGGGCCCACGTGAAGACCGCAACTCCCCCGCCGATCACGTGGGACACCGTGACCGCGGCCGAGGTGAAGGCCCGCTACCCGCAGGCGAAGACCGAGTCGGTCACCGTGGAGGACCCGTCCGTCATCCAGGCGTTGATCGCTGACCGGGCCGCGTACAAGGCCCGCATCAAGGACCTCACCGTCGACCTGGACCAGGTCGAGAACCGGTTGCGCGTCGCAGCCGGTGACGCCGCGGAGGTCCTCGCCCCGAGCGGTGAGCGGCTGTTCCGGTATTCGCTGGCCACCCGCCGCACCGTCGACTACAAGCGCATGGCCGCCGACCTGCTGCCCGACGTCGACGTCACCCCCTACACGACCGTGACCCCCTACCGCTCCCTGGGCGGTTTCCCGAAGGCAGCGAAGTGATGACGACCAGCACGACGATCGAGAAGCAGCAGGGCGGGGCCCTGCACGTCTCCCCCGGCCAAACCGAGTGGGCTCCGGAGCAGCAGGCGGCGTTGCGGCAGCTCGGCCTCGAAGACGCCACCGCCGGTGACATGTCGGTGTTCCTGCACGTGTGCCAGCGCACCGGCCTCGACCCGTTCGCCCGGCAGCTGTACATGATCGGCCGCAAGGCCAAGCAGTGGGATCCGAAGACCCGCTCCGAGTCCTGGACGACGAAGTACACGATCCAGGCCGGCATCGACGGGCTCCGCCTGGTCGCTGACCGCACCGGCAAGTACGTCGGGCAACTCGGTCCGCAGTGGTGCGGCGAAGACGGGCAGTGGCGCGACGTGTGGCTGTCCGACAAGCCCCCGGCCGCCGCGCGGGTCGCCGTGCTGCGCCAGGACTTCCGGGAGCCGCTGTGGGCGGTCGCGATCTTCCGGGAGTACGCCCAGACCACCAGGGACGGCCTGACCCGCATGTGGGCGGAGAAGCCGGCTCTGATGATCGCGAAGGTCGCGGAGGCCCTCGCGCTGCGCAAGGCGTTCCCGCAGGACCTCTCCGGGATCTACACGTCCGAGGAGATGTCGCAGGCCGATCAGGCCGCGGCCATCGGCGGCCCGGCTGCGCCGGGGGCAGATCAGGGCTCGACGCCTCCGCCCGCGCTGCCGGAAGGTTTCGACGAGGCGGTCGCCGAGGCGATCCGCGACGAGGACCTCGATGGGCTGCTGGACCTGCACGCGATGGCGGTGCAGGCCGGGCATCAGGTCCACGTCGCCCGCATCGTCGCCGCGGGCAAGCAGGTGAGGGCCAGGATCGCCGAGCGCGAGAAGGCAGCCCAGGACGACGTCGTCGATGGCGAGGTCGTCGAGGACCCGGAGACGACCTGATGTCTCGGGGCCGGCCGTTGGCGGACACGATCGAGGACATCGAGGTGTGCCTCATGTCGACGACGGACGCGGAGATGGTGGCGCGCCGGTTGGGGGTGCGGCGGGCGTCGGTGATCGCCGCGTGCCGGCGCGCTGGCCGCCCTGATCTGTCGGAGCGGTTCTTCCGCCCTGAGCCGCACAGCAGCGGCCAACTCAAGAGATGGGGGTGCGCATGACCGTGCACCGATGGGGTTCGTGGATCCGTCTCAACAACGAGAACGTCGGCATCCCCGTGCCCGAAGCTGGTTACACCTACAGCGTCCCTGTGCACGAACTGTTGGACGCAGCCGGAGCCGCATTCTGGCTGTCGCACCTGTCCGAGAAGGGATGGGTCACGACAGCTGACCTGAGCGCGCTCCGGACGGTCATCGCCGACCTGCGGGACGAAGCCACGGAGGCGTCCGTCTGATGCCGTACTTCCTCGTGGACGACAACTTCCGGGAGCACCCGAAGGTGCTGCGCATCCCGCGCCGGCAGCGGGAGTCGGTGTGCGGCACCTGGGTGCTCGCGGGGAACTGGTCGGCCGCGAAACTGACCGACGGTGAGATCCCCGATTACATCGTGGAGGAGTTGGGACTGTCGCGGCGGAACGTCGAGACGCTCGTTTCCGTCGGACTTTGGGAGGAAACCGAGCAGGGTTACCGCTTCCACCAGTGGGCCGAGAACGGGCAGCCCGTGCGGGAAGTCGTCGAGCAGAAGCGCGAGGACAACCGCGAACGACAACGCCGTTCAAGGGGAAACCGCAGGTCAGAAGGTTCTGTCACGCGTGACAACCCCGTGACACCCCCTGTGACTCACGCGTTAGTCACAAACCCGCGGCACGGTGACGAAAGCGTGAGTCACAACCCCCACTCCACTCCACTCCACTCCACTCCTATAACTACCCCCCAACCCCCCTCAGACGAGGGGGGCGAGATCGACCCATTCGAACCCGATCCGCCCTCGCTGCTGCCCGTCCAGCCCGCACCCGACCGCACCGTCAAGCGGACCCGGGGTACCCGCGTCCCGGAGCCGTTCGTGATCACCCCGGAGATGCGCGCCTGGGCGGCCGAGAAGGTCCCCGGCGTCGACGTCGACCAAGCCACCGAGCAGTTCGTCGACTTCTGGCGCGGTCTCGGCGGTACGAGGGGCTGCAAGGTCGACTGGGTCGGGACGTGGCGTAACGGGATGCGTTACGCCGCTGATCGTCTATCCGCCCGCCGCGCCGCCGTTGTCGGGGCTCGCCCGGCCGCGGTCCGACAGTTCCGGGGGTTCCAGGAATGACCACGCTCGTGCAGGACACGATCTCCGAGTGCGCCCTCCTCGGCTCGGTCTTGATCGAACCTGACATCGCTCTGCCCGCCTTGCGGATGCTCGACCCGGACGAGTTCGCCCAGGCCCGTCACGCGTCCCTCGCCGCGCTGCTGATCGACATGTCCCGCCGCGGCGACGCGATCGACCCGATCCTGGTCGCCGAACAGGTCCGGGCCCGCGGCGAGTTCGTCCAGCAGCTCCCGGCCAGCTACCTGCTGTCGCTGTCCGGTGGCGTCGTGCAGCCCCGGTACGCCGCGGAGTACGCCGCGAATGTGCGTCGCGCCGCCCGGATGCGTCAGGCCCGCACCACCGCCATGGACCTCGCGCAACGCCTGGACGCGATGGCCGACACCGGCGAGTTCCACAACCTCGACGAGCTCCTCGCCCACGGCGTCGACGCGTTCGCCGGGATCCCCGACCAGCTTGACCAGGCCGTCACGACCTTGCCGCCGACGCTGGACGACGTCATGGCCACGGAAGTCCACGAGCAGTGGCTGATTCCAGGCCTGCTGGGCCGTGGGGAACGGGTCGTGATCACCGGCCTGGAGGGGCAGGGCAAGTCGGTGATGCTGCGGCAGGTCGCCGCGTGCACCGCCGCCGGTCTGCACCCGTTCACCCTGGAACGGGTCGCCGACCCCGCCCGCGTCCTGCACATCGACCTGGAGAACAACCTGGTCCAGTCGAAGATCGGGTACGCGATGATCATCCCGGTCATCGACCGGATCCTGCAGTCCCGGTCGTGGCGGTCGAACCTGCGGATCGCGCTCCGACCCGAAGGCATCGACCTCCTCGCCGCTGACGCCGTGTGGTTCTCCCGGCAGGCCGCCGCCACGTCACCGGACCTGATCGTGTCCGGGTCGCTGTACCGCATGGCCCTCGGCAACCCGAACAGCGAGGAGGACGCCCGCAAGGTCGTCTCGGTCCTCGACCAGGTCCGCACCCGCCACAACGCGACGCTGCTGCTGGAGGCGCACGCCGGTCACGCCACCACCGGTGCCGGCGCCCGCGCGATGCGCCCCCGCGGGGCGTCGCTGTGGATGGGCTGGCCTGAGGTGGGTCTGGGCATGACCCGCCACCCCGACGACCCGGGAAAGAAGCGCATGGAGCTGGCGATGCTGGAGCCGTGGCGCGGAGCCCGCGTGGACCGGGACTGGCCGGAGGAGATCCGACACGGCAACCCGGCGCACCGGGAGTTGCCGTGGATGCCCCGGGACGCGGAGAACTACTACGCGGAGCTGTCCGAGAATCGGCGGGCCGCTGCATGAGCGACCTTGAGACCCGAGTCCTGGCTGCGGTCGCCGAGTACGGCCGCACCCGTGAGGCCGTACTCGCGGCGACGAACTGCCTGGACCGAGGGCAGGGGTCCTTCTCGGAGATGCGGGTCCGGAACGGGGCGTGGCTGGCCGCGCGGGACCGGCTCGACCAGCTGGCCGGCGAGTACGTCCTCGCGCGGGCGTGGTCAGCGTGAAGCGCTCCGGCCCCCTCCCCCGGATCACGCCGATGCGCCGGTCCCGGATGTCCCGCCGCCCCACCGCACGGCTGGCCGCGTCGAACCGCGAGTGGCGCGAGACCGCCCGCGACGTCATCCTCGCCCGCGACCAGTGGCAGTGCATCGTGTGTGGCCGGCTCACCCGCCTCGCGCACCACCGGGTGCCGCGGCAGATGGGCGGCCGCACCCACGACCCCGACGTGCACTCCCCCGACCGCGGGATCGCGGTGTGCCAACGCCACCACGACCGCATCGAAACCCTGGAACGGGCGGACGCGTACCGGTGGGGGTGGCTCGTCCCATCCGGCATCGACCCGGCCACGTGGCCGGTGTACTACCAGGCCGAACACACCTGGTACCTCCTCGACCCCGCCGGCCGCCGCCACCAGGTCGCCGCCGATGTCGCTCTGGGAAGGGTCACCCCGTGACGTGGAAAGTGTGCCCGGCATGCGCCCGCCGCGAAGCCAGCGTGATCGCGGAGGACTGCCCGATCTGCCAGGGCCAGGGCCGCCTCGAACTCGGCCGGCCCGCCCTGGCGCAGGCGGCCCGCACGGGCGGCCCGGAGGCCGTCGCCCTGGCCGTGGACTACGCCCTGGAGGTCCAGGCCCGCAAGGACCTCGCCCCGCAACACCCGGACTGGCTGCGTGCCCGCACCAACCTCGCCCGCGTCGTCGCAGCACTCCGGGCACGGGGTCTCCTCGCCCCCACCCCCTCACCCATCGACCCCAGCAGCGTGTTGCCGGCGCAGCACCCGAGGCCGCCGATCGAGCAGGTCCGCGCCACCGCCAAGCACCTCACCCCCGGGTATCAGCGCGGCGACCATGAACGGCTCTACGCCCCCGCCCCCTGCCAGTACGGCCCCGACGAGCGCCCGACCGAGCACGGCGGCATCCCCGGATTCAGTGCGGCCGGGTTCATCGCCCACCTCACCCGCGTGTGCGACCCCGTGGATCCCGTGGACCCGCACACCTCGACCCGGCACCGCGCCCAATCCCGGGACCGTCAGGGCCGCTTCGCGAAGGTCCTCGTGTCCGCCGCCGCCCTCGACCAAGCCCTGTTCTGACCCCCGCCCGCGACACCGCGGGGGTCCCCCGACCACACCGACAACCGTTGGAGCATCAACGCCATGGGACCAACCACCAGCAGCGTCGCCGAGCGGATCCGGTCCGCCGCCGACACGCCCCACCCGATCAGTGATCAGGCCATCGCCACACAGCTCGGGATCCCCGCCCGCGTCGTCCAGGCAGTCCTCGGCCACACCGGGATCTCGCCCCTCGTGGCGCACCCCCGACCCGACCGCGACTTCGACGACATCATCGACGGCGTGTCAGCGGCCACTCAGCGGGCCCGTCGCGCCGCCCGCACCCCGTGCGGCACCGTGCCCGGGTTCCGCTCCCACCGAGCCCGCCAAGAAGACCCCTGCACCGACTGCGCCACCGCGTGGGCCGAACGGATCCAGGACCTCCCCCCGATCGAGCACGGCACCCGCAACGGGTACGTCGCGCACTACCGGCGGAACATCCCGTACTGCCAGCCGTGCCGTGACGCGCAAACCGTGTATTCCCTCGGCCTCCGCACCCGGACCGCCGCATGAGCGCCCGCCGGATCTACCGCATCCACGTCATCAGCAACGGCGGCGACTACCCACGCAAGTTCATCCCTCCGGACGACGCCTGGATCGACCCAGACACCGGGTACCCCGGCGAACGCCGATTTGTCCCGCCCTCGGTCGGTGTCTACCCGCGGCACTTCCTGTCACAGTCCGGCGCCCAGGAGCGTCGCGACATGCTCGAAGCCAACGGCTGCCGGGCATGGGTCGAACGGTCCAACCCCATCGAGTTCCCCTCGGAGGACCAGTCGCGGTACACCGTCGAACTCGGTGGGCAGACGTTCAACCAAGCGCAGTGGGAAGCGATCGACCGATACATCGACGCCCGCCTCACGCACCATCAACCACCGACCACGGACAGCGCCGCATGACCGCCCGCGCGTCAACACAAGGGCGAGTCAACAAACGCGCCGGGAACACCACCGGCCGCGGACGCAAGACCAGCCGCACCGCCATCGAAGAACGCCGCCGCGCCGCCGAAGCCGTCCAGCTCCGCGCGCAGGGCTACACGCACCAGCAGATCGCCGACGAGCTGGGCTACCGGGACCGCTCCGGGGCGCACCGCGCGATCTCCGGGGCGTTGGCCGCGGTCGAGTCGGAGTCCGTCGAGGAGCTGCGGAAGGTGATGGACGACCAGCTCGACACCGCGATGCGGCAAGTCCTCCCCCTGGTCCAGGGCGAACCGAACCTGGGGTGGCTCACCGACCTGGACACGGAGTCGATGACGCCGCAGCAGTTGGACGAGCTCGCGGAGCGCGTCGCCGGCCTGATCGAGGACAAGCTCGAACTCAGGTTGAAGGCGGTGGATCGGCTGGTGAAGATCCAGGAGCGGCGGGCGAAGCTGCACGGGGTGGACGCCCCGATCCGCACCGAGGTGAGTGGTGATGGTGTGCCGTTCCAGGTTGTGTTGCCGGCGGCCGCGTTGATGCCGGGGGACGTGAAGTGATCGCGATCATCGCCGCAGACGAGGCCGACATGGACGCCGTCGACGAGACGGTGTTCCCGCTCCCGATGGGCACGCCGATGGTCGTGCGCGACGTCGAGGCATGGCTGGCCCAGCCGCTCTACGACGAGCAGGGGCAGTTCGCCGACGTCATCGCCACCAAGAGGGCGAAGCAGCATCCCCAGTTCGATGAGGTGTGGCAGATGTTGGCCCGGCACGTCGCCGGCCGGTTCCGCTGCTGGTGCGACGCCCCGATCAACCCGCGGACCGGGGCGTGCCTCGCGGTGCGGGGTGTGCACCCGATGCCCGAGGACGATGCCCCGTGAGCGCCGTCGAGGGGTTCCCCGACATCGGGTACGTCGCCCGGGCCGCAGCCGAAGTGACCGCCCCGTTGGTCACTCGCATCCCCGGATGGGTCGCTCCCCCGTTGAAGTCGAACGACCGCCTCCACCACATGGCCGAACACCGCGTGAAGGCGTCACTCCGGGCGGACGCCGGGTGGGTCGGCCGCTCCCGGCAGGTCCGCGCCAAAGCCCGCGCGGACGGGTGGACGTTCCCGATCGACTACCCCGTCGAGGCGTTGATCGTGTGGGAGGTGACGGATCGGCATCGCCGCGATGCCGGCGCCTCCACCCCCACATTGAAGGTGTGGCTGGATGGCCTCCGTGATGCGGGGATCCTCGCCGATGACCATCACGGGATCGTGGTTGAGGAACGCGCCCGGGTCGAGGTCGGGGACCGCAGGGGTGTGCGGATCGAGCTGCACCGGGTCGAGCCCGACGATGCCGCCGCTCGTTGAGACGTGGCAGTACGGCGACCCCGGCCGCCCCTACGTCCCCGAACCACCACAACACGCCGCCCACCAGGCGTACGACGCGAAGGAGCTGCTGTACGGCGGCGCGGCCGGCGGCGGGAAGACCGAGTTCCTCATCGCCGCCGCCGTGTTCCTGGCCCTGCGGATCCCGGGGTCGGCGTCGATCATCTTCCGGCGCACGTTCCCGGACCTGAAGCGCACGATCATCCCGCGGATGCTCGCGAAGATCCCGAAGACCGTCGCGACCTACCACCACACCGACCACACGTGGACGTTCAAGAACGGGTCCACCATCGAATTGGCGTATCTCCGCAAGGAGACCGACGTCCTGAACTACCAGGGCGCCGAATACCAACTCATCATCTTCGACGAGCTGACGCAGTTCACCGAGTTCCAATTCGACTACATGGCCACCCGAGCCCGAGCCGCTGGCGCGGTCCTCGCCCTGATGCAAGCCGCGGGTGTGTCGTCGCGGATCATCGGGACCACGAACCCCGGCGGCCCGGGACATCACTGGGTCAAAGCCCGCTTCGTCGACCCCGCCCCCTGGGGCGCCACGTTCACCGTCCCGCCGACGAAGGACCAACCGAAACCCCGCACCCGCAGGTTCATCCCGGCGAAGCTCGCGGACAACCCGCACATGGACCCGTCCTACGAGGACACCCTGGACGCGATCCCCGACCCGGACCTGCGCCGCGCCCTCCGCGATGGCGACTGGGATGTCCTGCAGGGGGTGCGGTTCAAGCAGTGGCGCCGCGCCCTGCACGTGGTTGACGCCGGGATGATCGATCTGCCGTTGGTGGACTACCCGCGGATCGTCGCGGTCGACTGGGGCATCGACGCCCCGTGGTGCGCGCTGTGGATGGGGCTGCTCCCGGACGGGCTGGTCTACGTGTACCGGGAGCTGTACCAGGCTGGGCTCACCAGCGAGGAGCAGTGCCGGGCGATCCTCGCCGCCGAGGCTGAGGGTGAGCGGGCGGAGGGCCGGCCCCTGCCGTTGATCATGGACCCGGCGATGTGGGCCCGCCAGCACACCAGCGGGTCGGAGAAGCCGCTGGACCCGGACACCCCACCACCCGGGTCCGTTGCGGCGACGTATCGGCGGTTCTTCGGGCCGTCGATGCGGAAGGCGAACAACTCCCGGATCGACGGGTGGGCCGCCATCGACGAGCTGCTCCGCGTCCGCAGGGACGGCTTGCCGCGGCTGCTGGTGTCGGAGTTGTGCCCGAACCTGATCCGCACCCTGCCGGCGTTGCCGAGGTCGACGAAACGACCGGAGGACGTCGACACCGACGCTGAGGATCACGCGCCGGATGCGTTGCGGTACGGGGTGATGGAACTGGCGGGTGGTGGGAAGCGGCGGGTGACGACGACGGTGACCAGGAGGGCCGCGCCGCCGGTGACGGGAAGTCTGGCGTCGACGGCGTTCTGACCCCTTGTAAATACCGCGCCGCGCGGTAGTATTGCCGCATGGACACCACCACCAAGGCGCCGACCGGGTGGGTGGTCACCGCCGACAGCGACCCATGGGTCAGGTCCCACTTCACCGACCCCACCCAGGCCAACGTCTACGCGTCCGACCTCAACACGCGCGGGCACCACGGCATCCGCGTCACCCCAACCCAACAGCAGGAGACCGCATGTTCACCGTCGCGTTGATCATCGCCGCCTGGTTCGCGCTGTGCGCCGGGCTCATCGCGCTCGCTCGGGGGGCGCGTCTGGCCGACGAGATCGAGTTGCAGCAGCAGGATCGTGAGGACGCGGCGTGGTGCGAGGCGCACGCCGTGAACCAGCCGATCCCGTTCGAGTTGACCGACACCGGCCGGACCGCCGCATGAGCGCCATCCTCGACAGCATCGCCCCGGTCATGACCGGTCTCGCCGGCCTGGCGACCGCCACGGTGCTCCTGTTCATCACCCGTCGCCAGGACCGCCAGATCAGCGAGCTGCGCGACGAGATCACCGCGGTTCGCCAGGGCGACCACCACCGGGTCGACGGCACCGAGTGCGCCGTCACGTCCCAGATCCACGGCTCGGATCCGTTCGGTCCGTGCTTGCACTGCGGCCACTTCCACCAGATCGACGTGCCGTGCGGCCTGTGCCAGGCCGAGATCGGTCAACGCCGGCTGTCCTCCTGAGACCTGCCGGGTGGGCGTCAACCGCAGCAGCCCCGGGGCCGCGTACACCCGGGCGCTGCACGTATGGCCGTCGGCGGGTGACCTCCTTTCGGCCCGTGTCATCGACGCGACCAGCGCCCACCCGGCAACCAACCCACCGAGAGGGACCACCCGATGAGCGACAAGCCCTGCATCTTCTGCGAGATCGTCGCCGGCCGAGAGCCCGCGGACGTCGAAATCGAGTACGCCGCGACGATGGTCATCCGGCCGCTCCGGCCGGTCACCGGCGGGCACGCCATCGTGATCCCGCGCGAGCACGTCACGGATGCGCTCGCGTCCCCGATCGTCACCGCGCTGGTCGCCGGGGACGCGGCGGTCTACGCCGCCGCCAGAGCGTTCCGCTGGGACGGCGTCAACCTGATCACCAGCGTCGGCCAGGCCGCGACCCAGACCGTCCGGCACCTGCACGTGCACGTGGTGCCCCGTCGCACCGACGACGGACTGCACCTTCCGTGGACCGGGCAGCAGTGACCCGCACGGTGGTGTGCCGGCACAACGTCATCGACTGCCTCGGCCACGGCATGCGCTGCGCCCTCTGCGGCCGGATGATCAACCGCACCGACGAGCCCGACCCGTGTGTGGTGTTGGGGCACGAGTGGCAGAACGGCGAATGCGTCCACTGCTCGGCAGCCGTGGGTCAAGAAACTACGGGTCGATAACGACCATGTCCATCTTCCTGGTCCTGCTCCAGCAAGGTGCGCGCCGCCTGACACGATCGCCGGGTGAACAACTGGCTCGTGCCGGCCGCAACAACCGTCGCGGCGATCATCGCGTTGATCGGCGTCCTGATCGTCGGTGACCTGATGACGGCGCGCGGACGTCTTCGGCGCCGTCTCGACCGAGAGACACAGATCCTCGAACGGCTTCCCGCCTCATCGGAAGCGCGATGGGCACTCGAGATCGTGATCGCCGAGGACTCGTCGCGACTGGCGATCGTCGTTCTCCACGCGCCGTTACGGCGGCGTCTCCTGCGTCGGCTGTTGATCGGTCTGACGATCCAAGCGGCTGCCGCCGTCTTCATGCTCCGACTCGGCCCTCCACGCGAAGCGCCGTTCCTCCTCCTGTGGGTGGGCGGAGTCGTCTACTCGATCGGTGCCTTCATCACCGTCCTCGCCGGGAGGGCCTACCGCCGGTACCGGTTCAAGTTGAAGCGTCTGGTTGCTGTGGCTGTCGACGACGCCGAGAAGGCGTACGACGACAAGGTGAACGAACGCGCGGCGAGGACGGCGGACGCGACAGGCCACCGGCCGCCTCCCCCACGGCTCGGACCGCGCCGCCGAAACTCGACCAATGACCGCCCCGCTGCGCCCCGCCGCCGTCCCCACCGGTGAACTCGGCCAGCCCGGCAACCTCCGCGCCCGCACCACCACCCGCGGCCGCACCGAGTACGCCCCCCAACCCGCCGAACAGAACTGGGAACTCACGTTCCCCCACTCCGTCCGCGTCTACGACCAGATGCGCAAGACCGACGGGCAAGTCGGATCCGCGCTCAACGCCATCGTCCAACCCATCCTCGACGCGCCCTGGGACCTCGACACCATCGGCGTGAAGGCCGACGTCGCCCGCTTCGTCCGCGCCGAACTCGGCCTCCCGGGCCCGGGGAAGCCGTTGGAGCGGCGCCGCCGCGGGCAGGCCGGCATCGTGTGGACCGAACACCTCAAAGAAGCCCTCCTCTGTCTCGCGTGGGGGTTCGCCCCGTTCGAACAGACCTACGAGGTCACGATGCCCGGCGACCCCGGGCACCCCGACGACACCGACCGGCCGGTGGTGCATCTGCGGAAGCTCGGCGCCCGCCTCCCCTCCACCCTCGACCGCATCGAGGTCGCCCGTGACGGTGGCCTCGTCGGGATCTGGCAGAAACCGATCGCCGGGGACTGGCAGGCCACCTGGGGCCAAGGCACCCAGCCCGGCCGGGACCAGGCCGGGAACGTCCTGATCCCCGTGGACCGGCTCGTCATGTACGTCAACGGCAAGGAGGGCGCCGACTGGACCGGCACCAGCATCCTGCGGAACGCGTACAAGCACTGGCTGATCGCCGACCAGCTCATCCGAGTCGACGCCCAAACCGTGGAACGCAACGGCATGGGCCTGCCGATTGTCGAGTACCAGGACCCCGCCGACCGCGCGGACGCCGAGGACATGGTGCAGCAGATCCGGGCCGGCGCGACTGCCGGGATCGCCTACGAACGGGGCCGGTTCTCCGTGTCGCTGCAGGGCGTGTCCGGGACCGTCGTCGACGCGCTCCCGAAGATCACCGCCCACCAGCAGGCCATCACCAAGTCCGTCGGCGCGATGTTCCTCGACCTCGGGCACGACGCCGGCGCCCGCTCCCTCGGGGAGACGTTCGAGCAGTACTTCGTGCGGATCCTGCGGTCGTGGGCGAAGACCGTGATCGCGTCGACCGCGACCGAGCACATCGTGCGGGACCTCGTCGAACGGAACTGGGGCCCCGACGAGGCGTACCCGCGGATCGTGCCCGGCGACATCAACACCGAGCAGCTGTCCCCGGAGCAGCTCAAGACGCTCACCGAGGCCGGGTTGTTGGTCGCGGATGATGGGATGAAGCAGCACGTCCGGACCCGCTGGTCCCTCCCCGAGCCCGACCCGGAGGAGGAACAGGACGAGCCGGCCGCACCAGCGAACCCTTTCCAGCCCGAGCCGGAACCCGTTGACCCGGTCACCGGTGAACCGCTCCCCAACCCAAGTCCGGACGGGCAGCAGCGGAATCCGTTCCAGCCGGTCGCCGCCGCCCAATACGCCGCCGGGGTCACGACCAGTACGCGGGCGACCCGGCGGCGCGGTTCACCAGCGTCCCGGTGAACAAGCTGCACCGGCCCGAGGCCGTGCTCACGACGGAGGAGTCGGACGCGTTCGTCGCGCGCGCGAAGGCCGACGCCGCCGGCCGCTCCGGCGGGGACATCGTCATCCAGCCAGGCGCGATCGTGATCAACGTGCCGCCCGGCACCACCGACCCGACCGCGATCGCGGATGCCGTAGAGGAGGCCGTGATCCGGGTCATGCGGCAAGCACGGGAACGGAGCCTGACCTGATGGTGGACAACCAGGCCGTCGCGGTGCGCAGCAACATCCGGCACGGCTCCCGAGTGGCGATGCTCACCGACGAGCAAGGCCGCCTGTGGTCGCTGCACATGACCCCGGAAGGCGCGCAGCTCGGCGGGATCGCCCCGATCTTCGGGGAGGCCAGCCGGCAAGGGCTGCAACCGCTGATCGGCGTGCAGGAGAAGCAGCTGCGGACCCTGTCGTTCCGGCACACCATCACCCACCGCTCCGACGTGTGGGGCGACGGCGTGTCCACGGTCCTGACCGTGCTGCTGATCGTCGCGAACATGGGCATCAAGCTCCGCCCGCTGAACCTGTCGACGTTCGAGGACCCGGGCGGCTGGTGGTACTGCACCGGCCTGGACATCGAGATCACCGAGCGGCTCCCTGATCAGCAGCCCAAGCGGGCCACCTTGTCGTGGTCGTTCAAGGAGGCCATCGACGAGCGTCCGGAGATCGCCCGCCCGGCGCCGCCACCTCCCCCGCCTGCGCCGCCCGCCGCGCCCGCCTCGCCGGCGCCGGTGGGGACGAAGTACACGGTGAAGGCCGGGGACTCGTTGTGGCGGATCGCGGAGCGCCTGCTGGGTGACGGCACGCGGTGGCGGCAGCTGTACGACCTGAACCGGGAGCGACTGAACCTGAAACCACCGGAGATGTTCAAGGGCTTGCTGACGGTCTGGATCTACCCCGGCCAGATCCTCGACATCCCGCCGCGGTGACCTGATGGCCTCCGGCGTCTCACAGAACGGGTGGGCTCTCGATCCGGCCACCCGCAGTTACCCCGTCCCCGGGGCTGGTGTGTCGCTGACGCTCGTCGCCGACGACGACGCCGCGACGATCCTGCTGTACTGCGCCGCCGCGTTCCACGTGTCGGTGGCGCCGTTGAAGGCCGCGCAGTGCGGCGGGTACGACAAGCGCCCCATCGGCGGGCTCGGCGGCACCACCAGCAACCACCGGTCCGGCACCGCGGAGGACCTGGACTACAGCGACTTCCCGCAGGGCGTCCGGCGGATGACCGCGCAGCAGCGCGCCGCGTGCAACGCGATCGAGCGGAACTGCGAAGGCGCGATCCGCTGGGGCGGCAACTACGGCGGCTCGTCCCTGGTCGACGAGCAGCACTTCGAGATCAACACCACCGACCGGGCGTTGCTGCGCCGCGTCGCCCAGAAGGTCGCGTCCGGCGGGGTCGGCGCGGGGGTCGGGTCGGCCCTCGCCCCGGCCGGTGTTCCCCTGTCGATCCCGGCGCTCGCCGGGATCACCCCGCTCGGCGGAGCCAGCACCAGCGCCGGTGCAGCGGCCGTGGAGAAGCCGCTCCCGCAAGTCGGGCCGGTCACGCCGGTCGCCCTGATCCCGCTCACCGGGGCGCCCCTGGTCGAGGCGGACAACCGGCTGTCCGAGATCCGCGTCGACGGCGCCGGCCTCACCTCGAACATCACGCGGCGGGTCACCCGCGCTTCGCTGTCCTACTCCTCGCAGGAGGTCACGCAACTCGCCCTCACGATCCAGGACACGCCGGACGCGGCGATCGTCGCGTCCGGACTGTTCGACCAGGGCGCCAACATCGACTTCGGTGACCAGCACATGGAAGTGCGGAAGCTGGACATCACCGGCGGCGCGCACGGCCCGGTGCTGGAACTCGCCGCCCGGTCCCGGGTGATCTGCGACCTCAAGGGGCCGCGGCACTCCGGGGAAGGCACCTGGGGCGAGATGGACATCTCGCAGTGGGTGACCGACCGGGCGCGGGAAGCCGGCGCTGCCGCCCTCGTCCAACCCGGCCTCGGCGCGCAGGCGATCACCCGGCAGGCGAAGCAGTCGACGTGGGACGTCATGGCCGACCTGGCGCAGATCGTCGGCGCCTGGTGCTACGAGACCGAGCAGACGATCTGCTTCGGGCGGCCGTCGTGGCTGGCGAACCTCCCCGGCCGGCTCGGGTGGGACCTGTGGTGGGAGGCGTGGGACCGGTACTCCCCTGGCCTGGCCGGCATGCCGGAGTACACGTGGTCCCCGGACAGCGACGAGGAGATCCTGACGGTGCGGCTGCTGTCCGGGGACGCGGACAAGGCCCGCCCCGGGCAGGTCGTCACCCTCACCGGCCGGCTGGGTCGGGCGAACGGAGCCTGGGTGATGCGGGACGTGCGGCCGCCGTTGACCCGGATCGGGCCGGTGGTCGTGGTGTGCGGCCGACCCGTCGACCCGGAACCCCGCGGCGGTACGGGGAGCGTGTCGTGATGCTGGTGGACATCGTGGAGGCCGCCGCGGCGTGGCGGCGATGCACCGTCGCCGCGACGCCGGAGGCCGCGGACTGGGCGTGCCAGGCCGCGGGGTCGTTCACCGGCGTGGACCTGCTGACCCGTCTGCTGCCGGCTGGTGTCGAGGTCGGGGCGTGGCTGCCCACCTGCGAGCCCTTGTCCGTCGCGGAGGCGTTGACGGCTCGGTGCGCGGTGCTGCAGTTGACGTCGGGACGGTTGGCGGTGGTGGCCGCGCCCGGTGTCGTGGTCGAACCGGCCGGGCGCCGGTGGGCGGCCGTCACCGGTCCGCCCGCGACCCGCTATGCGTCGGCGTGGTGGCCGGCGACCGTGACCCGCACCCTGAGGAGCCGCTGATGCTGCCACCGCCGAAACCGCCGCCGCTGCCGACGACCGCGCCCGCGTTCCTGTGGCGCGGCACCGTCACCCAGTTGGAGCCGTCGCTGACCGTGGCCGCGCCGAAGCTCGCCGGGCACGACCAGGGCGTCCCCGGCTGCGAATCCGCCGTGTTCGACCCGGCGCTGCAGGTCGGTGACCGGGTGTGGGTCGCCGCCGTCGAAGGCGACCGGATGCGGTTCCTGGTGCTGGCCCGACGCGCCTGACCGTCCCACCACACCCCGCGACGCGCGGTGACCATGCCGGGCATGGCCGACCTCCTCGTGTTGCCGCTGCGCCTCGCCCCAGACGGGGCGTTCCACACCGCGGCGCAGGGCAGCGACGAGCAGATCACCGACCAGATCGCCGCGACCATCGGCACCGCCATCGGGGAACGCCCCATGTGCTGGCCGTTCGGCATCGCCGACCCCACGTTCGACGAGCTCACCAAAGCCGACGTGCAGGCCGCCGTGTCCCGCTTCGGCCCGGACGGGGTCGTGATCGACGCGGTCACCACCACGTGGACCGACGCCACGACCGCTGCCGCTGCCGTCGAATGGTCCCGCACGTGACCAGCCCGAACCCGGACCTGCCGGCCGCGGTCGATCTCACCCTGCATGACGTGTCCGAGCGGGACCTCGTGCAGGCCGCGGTCGACGCGATCCGGGTCCGCATCCCCGACTGGGTCCCGCAGGAAGGGCACGTCGAGGTCCTGCTGATCGAGGCGGCCGCGCTGCTGATCGGGCAGTACTCGTACGGCCTGAATGAGATCCCCCGCAAGGTCCTGGACGGGGTCATCCAACTCGACGGGGTGTCCCGGCTGCCGGCGATCGCCGCGGGCGGCACCGTGCAGGTCACCATCGCCTCCACCACCTCGGGGATCAAGCTGCTCCCCTGGGGGTCACGGTTCCGGGTCGCGTTGGGTGATGGGACGAGCATCGACCTGATCAGCGATGAGCAGGTGCAGATCAACCCGGCGAACGGGCTCACCGCGACCGTGCACGTCACCGCCGAGTACCCTGGCGCCGCCGCGAACGGGGTCCCGGCCGGGACCGCGGTGCAGACTGTGGATGTCGTGCAGTGGGTCGAGTCGGCGCAGCTCGCGTCGGCCCTGGCTGGTGGCGCGGACGCCGAATCGGACGCGGTGTTCTACGCGCGGGCGGCGGCGATCCGGCGGCGCCGCACCGACACGCTGGTCACCGCGGAGAATTTCGAGACCGCCGCCTTGGACGTGCCGGGGGTGGGCCGGGCCAAGGGGTTCTCGCTGTGGGACGGCACCGGCGCCCCCGGGACGGATCTGGGGCATGTCACCGTGGTCGTCGCCGCCCCGGACGGCACCGAGGTCACCGGTCAGGTCGCCGCCGCCGTGCAATCCACCCTGTCGGGGAAGTCGGTCGCCGGCCTGCAGATCCACGTGATCGACCCGGACTTCCAACCGTTCGGCATCGGGGTGCAGATCACCCTCGCCCCCGGCTACACCGAGGCCGCCGTCGCCGCCGCCGTCCAAGCAGATCTGCAGGCGTGGTTGGCGCCGGCAGCGCGGCCGTGGGGTCAGCGGCTGTGGGAGAACGAAGTCGTCGTCCGCGTCGGCCAGGTCCCCGGCGTGGCCCGGGTCGTCGACATCACCGGGCCCGCGATCGCGATCACCGCGCCGTCGCCGATCATGCTGCCGCAGTCACCGATCCCCGTGACCGTCACGGTCGTGCCCTGATGGCCGGGTTCGAGCGGACCCCGCCGAACCTGCTCCCGGTTGACGCGGGCGACGGTGGGCAGGCGGTGATGCGCCGCTGGTTCCGGTTCAGCGACGGGCAGGTCGCGGCGGACAACGGGCAGGGCGGGGTGATGCTCGGCGAGGACGAAGGCGTGTCGACCTCGCCGATCACCGAGAACGTCGCGCCGCTGCCGATCCCGGTGACGCCGGGCGAGACGTACACGGCCGGGGTGTCGTGTGACGGGCTCGTGATCATCGCGATGCAGTGGGTCGGTGAGGACGGTACCGTCGCCGCGCGCGTCTTCGGGTGGGGCGTGCGCCGCGCCGCGGTCACCGCGACGTGCCCGGCGAACATCACCGGTGTCATCGTCGCCGTGTTCAATCCGACGTTCACCATCACCGCCATCACCGGCGGTGTGTTGACGGTGGACTACTACCGGCCCCTGCAGTGGCCCGACGCGCCCGCCCTGATCGTGGGGGTCGAACCGCCGGGGCCGATCCTGATCTCCGATCCGGTCCTGGCCCGCACCCAGGTGGATCCGGGGCCGGTGCCGCCGACGGTCGCGGACACCAGCTTCGGCGCGTACTGGTGGGCGTCGCTGCCCCGCATGTACCGGGACACCGACGAGGATCGGGTGCTGCGCCGGTACCTCGCCGGCGTCGGGGCGGCCGCGGACCAGGTCAGCGCGGTGCGGAACCGGCTCGACGCCGGGGACCTCACCAGCCCGGCCGCCGCGGACGACGCGTGGGTGCCGTGGCTGGCGCAGGTCGTGGGTGTCCCGGTGTCGACGGCCGCGGAGACCCGCCGCCTCCTGATCGCCCGTGGCCAGTCCCCGGCCGTCGGGACCCGCCCCGCGCTCGCCGCGCTGGCCCAGACGTACCTGACGGGGACGCGGCAGGTGTCCGTGGTCGCGTCGAGCGAGCCGTGGACGATCCTGCTCCGCGTCCGCGCTGACGAAGCCGAGTCCGCCGGCGGACCCGAAGGGGTCGTGGCGAAAGTCCTGGCCACGGGGCAGGTCCCGGCTGGGTTCACCGTGCGCGTGGACACGGCGCAGCAGACGTGGGACCAGATCGACAGTGCCGTGCGCGTCTCGGGTGGGAAGTGGGCCGGCATCGACGGCCCCACGCAACGGTCGTGGGCGTTCGTCGACTCCCTGGGGTTGCCGTCCGACGGGTCCACCCCACCACCCGACCCAGATCCGGAGCCGGGTGAGTCGAACGGGTACGGCACCGCGCCGTACGGCACCGGCCCCTACGGAACCTGAGGAGCAGCACCGTGACCGGTCCCCTGACCTACACCCCGCCCGCCGTGTCCACCGAACCCGGCGAGGACAAGTGGGGCGTCGCGGTCAACGCGATCTTCCTGGCCATCAAGGCCGCGGTGAACGAGCAGGACGACGACGTTGCCGCCGCCCTGGCCGCTGCGCTCGCCGCCCAAGCCGGCGTCGGTCTGCGCATCACCGAGCGGTCCACCTCAGGCACCCTGGACCCGCAGGTGGACGGGGACATCGTGCTGTGCACGAATACCGGCCCGATCACCCTGATCGTGCCGGACGACTGGCCGGCCGCGTCGGCGCTGGAAGTCATCGCCCGCGGCACCGGGACGGTCACCATCGCCGGTGAATCAGGCATGGCGATCACGGCCGAACCGGCCGCGGCGGCGCTGACCACGGATCACCGCAACCAACGCCTGCACCTGCTGCGCCTCCCCGGCCTGACGGTGGATGAGGTGCCGGGGACGGTGCTGGCCGAGTGGTGGGCCGATGACGTCGCCTCCACCACCCCGAACGCCGCGATCGCGTCGGTGCCGTCCGGGAACGGTGTCCCGGCGTTGACCGGCGCGTCCGGAACGCAGCCGACCCTCGTGCTCGACGCAGGCGGCACCGGCCGGAAGGCGCTGTACTTCAACGGGTCCAGTCAGTTCCTGTCGTTGAGCGGCGCCGCGTTGGACATGCTGCGGGCCCGCGCGAAGGTCACGCTGATGGTCGTCGTGCGGTACCCGTTCACGCCGGCCGCCTCCGGCGCCCGGGCCCTGTTGGAGATCTCGACTGCCGATCAGACGAAGTCCCGCCTGTACTGGCACGCGCGGGGCACCGACGGGAACGTGCAGGCCGGTGGCCGCCGCGACGACGCCCAGACCTCGGCCAGCGGCGTCGTCGGGTCTGCTGGGCCGTCGACGGCGGGGATCTACGCGTACACGCTGGAGTTGGACTTCACTGCGGCCGCCGCGGACGGGTACGTCAACGGCACCAAGGTGCTGGATGCGGCGTTCTCCACCGCGGGGGCGGCGACGTCGGACACCCGGTCGGCGCGGGGCAACATCGGCGCGAACCTGGCCGGCACCGCCGCGTTCTGGCAGGGCGAGTGGTTCGGGATGGCCGCCGTCGCCGGGGTCGGTGACGATCAGCGGAAGTTGCTGCACACCCTGGCCAAGCAGCGGTTCGGCGCGGCCACCGTGGACGCGCTGCCCGGTGCGGAGACGCTGGTCACTGGTGGGGCCGTCGCGTGAAGCGTGGCGTGGCCCTGTCCCGACGCTCGTCCGGGTTGTACGTCCCGGCCGGGAGCGGGAGCGTCACCCCGCCGCCGGGGCCGGCGGGGCCGAACGCGTACAACGCGCAGGGCGTGTGGGTCGGCGACCAGATGCCGGGCGGCCCGCCGCCTGGGTATCAGACGGTGTTCGCGGACGACTTCACCGGTCCCCGCACCGGGTTGAACCGTCCGGAGTACGCGAACTACCTGGGCACGTACAACAACTCGTTCTCCGGCGCGAACCCGGACTCGTCGTGGTGGGACGGGTCTCTGGTCGAGGTCGTCGACGGGGTGCTGCGGCACTCGCAGATCGTGCGCACCCGCGCCCACAAGGACGGCAAGGTTGACCGGCGTATCGAGTCGGGCACTTCCACCCTGTGGGGGATGCCGCCGACGGCGTTCCCGCAGGTCACGATGCTCGCCCGCACCTACGGGCCGTTCGCGTTGGAAGGGATCGTCGGGACGGTCCTGATGCTGTGGCCGTACGGCGACAACTGGCCCGCCGGCACCGAAATCGACTACCTCGAAGAGTCCGCGCTGGGCCGGGGCCGGTCGAACTTCCACTGGGGCGCCGACTGGCCCAACCACCAGCAGACGGGGTTCCGGGAGTGGGCGATCCCGAACACCGGCACCCGCACCGCCTACAACCTGTTCGCGGCGCGGATCCTGCCGTCGGGGCATCCGAGTAGCCCGTTCCTGACCGAGGTGTGGTGCAACGGCGTCCGGGTCACCACGTGGCTGCCGCCGGTCGACTTCCGGCAGACGTGGCCGATGCTGGGGATCAACCAGACCGAGGGGTACATCGCGGACAACGCGAACCCCACCTGGTTGGGCCCGACCGGCACGCAGGTCATGGACAGTTTGGAGCCGCACGGCAAGCAGCCGTTCTTCGACATCAAGTGGATGCGGGTGGACAAGCCGGCGGCGTGATCACGGAGCGACGACACCCCGGCGGGTCCCACCAGCGGTCCGGGGTGGCCCGCACGGTGTGACCCGTGACGACCACCTCTTCGCCCCGGTGGGGCTTCCCCATGGCCACCGCGGGGTCCGATCCGTGGCCGGAACGCCAAGGGTGGATGGACAAGGTCCTCAAGCCCCTGGAGGAGCTCGGCGCGCAGATCGTCATCGGCACCACCGCGCAGCGCCCGCAGGCCGGGGTTGGGAAGCGGTTCTACTTCGACACCAGCACGCAGCGGCTGTACCTGGACACTGGGTCGGCGTGGGTTGAGATGTCCCCGGTCGGGTCGAACACCGACCCCGCCGCCCTGGAGTACGGCGCCGCGGTGAAACGCGGGAGCAGCCGCACCGCGGCACGTGGCGATCACACGCACTTCATCCCGTCGACGGTGGTCTCGCACGAGCTGGTGATCGCCGGCACGCCGCCTCCGTCGGTTGGGCGGCTGCGGTGGGCGTTCTTCCATCGGATCGTGCAGGCGGGAGGCGGCGGGGGCGGAGTGCTCGGCGACCTGAACCCGTTCGGGGAGTTCTCCCTGCCCACGCCGTTCACCAACGGTGTCGTGCACGCACGGGCGGAGTCCATCGACCCGGACTCCGCAGGCGGCGCCATCTACGTGTCCCGCGCCGGCACGGAAGCCAACTGGACCACCGGCAGTCCCGGCTACGTGCGGTTCCGGGCGTTCCAGCGGGGCAACCCGAACCAGCCCGAGGCAGTGGGCCCGATGCGGCTGCAGCTCGCCGTCTGCGGCTGGTGACCGTCGTGGTGTCCACCCAACCCGGGCCATCGAAGATCCTGCGCTGCATCACGCTGCTGGCGATCACCGCGATCTACGCCCGCGTCGCCCTGCTGTACGCGCCGGGCGCCGAGACCCGCCTGACGAACCCGCTACCCGCGGCGCTGCGGGACGTGTCCGGGCCGGTCCCCCTGAGCGTGTACGCAGGGCTGTGGTTGTGCTCGGCTGTCGTCGTCGCGGTCCTCGCCGTCCGACCGGTAACGCCATGGACGGGGAAGCGGATCACGGCCGCGCTGCTGGGCGCGGTGACGATGCCGGTGGCGTGGGCTTGGTTCTACCTGATCGGCTGGGGGATCTCGGGATTCGGATCGACCGAATGGAACTCGGCCGTGCTCTACGGGGGGTTGGCTGTGGTCACCGGGTGCGTCCTAATCGGATGGCCAGCCGCGGCGGGGAGTCGACGATGACGGACACCGCGTTCCTGTCAGCGGTGCTGGGTGTGCTGGTCACGCTTGGCGGGATCGTGTGGGCCGGCGTGAGGTTCAAGTCGGCCGACTACGGCAACCTGCAGAAGGACATCGAATCGCTCCGCGACAGGCTGCACGAAGTCGAGACGGAGATGCGCGCCAACGAGGTCCGGCACCGCATCGAGATCAATCACCTCGACACCGAGGTCCTCGAGCTCCGCCGCGGCATCGAAGCCGGCACCATCCCGCCGTTGCCGCCGCGGAAGCCGTGGCCTGCGCTGCCCAGTGCGCCGGCGGCCGCGTCGTGACCGGGTATGAGACCACGCTGCGGGTGGTCCTGCTGGCCGCGTCTGGGGTCGCGTTCGTCCTCACCGCGGTGGTGACCGCGCCGCGGCTGCGCAAGACCCATCCCGCCCGCCTGCCGCGCAGTGAGGTCCTGGGCCGCGGTGGACTGCTCGCCGTGATCTTCGGTGTCGGTTTGGGCGCGTTCAGCGTGCTGCAGGACTGGCCGGACGTCATCCGCTTGGGCGTGCTGCTCACCGGGACGGCGTGGGTGATCGCGGCGGCCGTGTTCGCGTGGGTTGACCGCAGCGACACCGGACGCGTCCCACCGTCGAAGCGGTGACCGCGGTCCCCTCAGTGCATGGCTGACGTGCTGCACACCGACGACCCGACTGCTGAGGTCGTCATGCCCGACGGGCGGGTGATCCGCAACCTCACCGCCGAGGAGTACCAGGCGTCGCTCGCGGAAGCGGCTGCCGCCGACGATGGCTCCCACCCGCACGGCCCGCCGCCGGACGTGATCGCGGCCGCGCTGGCTCGTCTCGGCGAGGACTGACCGGTGCCGATCGAGAAGCTGCACACCGACCTCACCGGCACGCTCAAGGGCAAGACCTGGCCGACTGGGCGACCGCGGGTTGGGTTCGTGCACTGCCTGCAGGCCCCTCCGAAGAAGGGTCTGGGCCGGGAGCTGGTGCAGTGGGCCAAGAGCGAGGGCGTTTCGCCGCATTGGGTGTCCGACCCGGGCGGGGCGTACCTGTGGCTGCCGACCACGCAGCAGGGTGCGCACGTCGGCGGCGGCAACCCGTACGGCGTCGGGTACGAGGTCACCGGGTACGCGGAGTGGGATCGGTCGACGTGGCTCGCGCAGGGCATGGACGGGCTTCGCTGGCAGGCGTATTGCATGGCCGTCGACTCCGAGCGGTGGGGTCTGCAGCTTGAGTGGGGGTCGCTGGCCGAGCTGGCGCGGGCTGTGCCGAAGTTCTATACGCATAACGACTCTCGTCTGGTGTTCAAGGGGACCACGCACTACGACCCGTCCACGGGCTATCCGTACGACGTCGTCATGAAGATGGCCAACGAGTGGCGGTACGGCGCGGGCGTGAAGGTGCCCAACCCCACCCCGCAGGCGCCGATCGGTTCCGGCTCGGGTGGTGCGGAGCCGGCGACGTGGTGGCAGCGGGCTGCTGCGTCGTACGGGTCGCTGGCCGACGCGATCGTCGAGGCAGTGCGGGCGGCGTGATGCCGACTCTCGACGAGGCGCAGGTCCGGAACTTCCGGGCCGCGATGGCCACTACGTACGCGTGGGCAGCCGAGCGCGGCCAGGACCCGGTCCAGCTCGCCGAACGCGTCGCGTTCGGGATGTGGACCGAGGGCCGCGGCTGGAACTGGGCGAACGACGGCCGCAACACCAGCCGCAGCCCCGGTGTCACCCCAGCGGTGGCGGCGATCCTGCGGCGGTCCCTGGACCTGCCGCACGACAAGGTCGGCAGCAACGGTCGATCGACGGGCCCGCTGCAGCAGTTGTCGTCCGATGTGGGCGGCGGCTGGGGCGACATGGCCGGAACGATGGACATTGCCACATCGGTCCGCCGGTTCCTCGCCGCGCTCAAGGTGACCGACACCCCGGTCTATGCCGGGACGCTCGTCACCCCGACCGGCAGTCGCCGCGTCGAGATCCGCCTGTCCAGTCCGGTCGCAGCGGACGTGCTGCGTGTTCAGCAGCCTCTCGCGGACGAGGCGGAGTCCAGCAACTACAGCGCCGCGCAGGTCGCGGTCGCGCAGCAGATCGCGGCGGCATACCGGCCGACCGACCTCACCAGGAAGAAGGGGCTCATCGTGGCCGAGTACACCAAGGAAGAGTTCGAGCAGGCGATCGACTCCATCGCCGGCAAGAGCCGAGACGCGACGTGGCGCGCGAGTGTCGGCAAGGGCTTCGCCGCGGAGGACTACCTGGTGTCGGCGGCGGTCGCCGCGCAGAGCAGCGACGCCAAGCTCGATCAGGTCCTCGCGGCACTCGCCGGACAGCGGGACTTCCTGTCGGACCTCGTGACCGGTTCCGTGGTCGTTCGTTTCGGTCACGGCGGCGGCATCGCCCGCGTCGACATGGGCACGAAGCGGTGGCGCGGGTACGGCTCGATGGACGAGCTGTGGGCCGACGAGAAGGCCGTCGTCGATGCCGGCGGCACGGTCATCGCGATCGGCCAGGTCGAGGACCCGGCGGCCCGCGGGTGGGTGTCCGAATGAGCATCTTCACCCGGGTGTTCTGGAAGGACGCCGTCGAGCGGTCGTTGCGGACCGGCGCGCAGAACATCGCCGCAACGTGGTCGGCCGCCGGGGTCGGCTCGCTCATAGGTGTGGACTGGAAGGCCGCGGCCAGCATCGCCGGCTTCGGGATCCTCTACTCGCTCGTGACGTCCGTGGCTGCAGGCGCACTGACCAACACCGAGGGTGCGTCGCTGGTGGTCGAGGCGGTCGACCCGCCCGGCAAGCACGCCGCCGACTGACCACCCTGCTCTGATCCCTTGGAGGTTCCGCGTCGTGACTCAGCCGCCCATCGTCGGTGACCAGCTCCAGCCCGCCACGGTCCCCCAGCTCATCACGGACCCGGTGACGGGCGAGTTGGTGTTCCCGGACGAGTACGCGCCGCGGTCGGTCAAGGCCGACGCGGAGTCGATCGCGGTCGCGCGGCAGGTCATTACCGACAAGGCCGCGCAGGTGGTGGCGGCGGCCGACGAGGCTGTGGAGGCGCGGGATCAGGCGGTCGCGGCCGCGGATCAGGCGACGGCACCGGCGGCGGCGATGGTCGCGGCGGCCGTTGCTGCTGAGGACATCCCGGCGAAGGTGGTCGCGGCGGTCGCTGCGGCGCCGACCGCCGCGCACGCAGCGGCGGAGGCGGTGAACTGGGCACTGGGGCAGGCGAACGTCCCACGCGGCGAGATCCGCCCGGACGACGTCTGGGGTGTCCGGTTCGGTGACGGCAGCTACTTCATCGAGGCCGACGAGGCCCGCGGCATCTACTCGCAGATCACCCACCAACCGGACTCGGTGCCGGTCGGTGCGGTGGCGTTCATGGTGGAGCTGCCCGACGAGCTCGGCATGGACTGGGCGCTGCTCACCCAGGACAACCCGGCGCGGATCATCGAGGCGCGGTGGCGCGATGGCCGCACCTACCCGGAGTCCGGCGGTGGGCCGGAGCCGGAGACCGACCTGGCGCCGCTGATCTTCGTGGGCGACTCCCTCACGGCCAACTGGGGGTCCGCGGCGGGGGCGGGCGCCTCGGCGGCGCTGGCCACCAGCCTGGGGCGGGCGTCGGTGAACATCGGCATCGGCGGCCAGACCAGTCCCCAGATCGCCGCCCGCCAGGGCGGGGTCCCCGCGCTGTGCACGGTGTCCGGTGGGGTGATCCCCGCGTCCGGCAGTGTGTCGGTGACGGCGTGGTCGACGAACCTCGCGCAGCTCACCAGCGCCGGGTCCCGGTCCTTCGTCGGCACTCTCGCCGGGGTCCCCGGGACGCTCACCGGCACCCGCGACTCGGGCGGCACCTACACCTACACGTTCACCCGCACTACGCCGGGGATCGCGGTGCCGTGCCCGGCCGGCACCCCGTTCCAGACCGGCTACCAGTGGCGCGACCGCGTCCCGATCGTGTGCGTGGGCCGGAACAACTTCAAGGCCGGCCAGGACGAGCCGGCCGTCATCGTCGGCCACGCTCGTTCGATCCTGGACTGGTCCCGCCGTGGCGCCGATGGCCTGGTCCTGTCCGTCCCGCCATGGGAGGGCGAGTCCGTCAGCGGCGAGTTCGCGTCAACCCGCGCCCGGCTGGACGCGCTGAACGCTGCGCTGCTGGCCGCGTTCCCCACCCGCTTCATCGACACCGCCGCCTATCTGCGGTCGGCGGCCGTCCTGCAGTCGCAGGGCATCACCCCAACCGCGACCGACCTGCAGAACATCACCGATGGCATCACCCCTGAGTCGTTCCGGTCGGACGCCGGCCACTACAACGCCGCGGCCTACGCCGCGATCAACGCCCTGCTGACGCAGGCTTTCACTGCGAGAGGACCGGTGGCCTGATGCCCGGCTTCGGAATCGTGATCCCCCGCACCGGCGGCAGCGGGCCCGTCCTGCCGTACGCGATCGGCAAGGCCGGCTACCTGCACCGCTGGGACCCGAACCTGTGGACCGAGAACGGCGACGTGCCCGACGTGCTGGAGGACCTCGGCAGCGCCGGCGTCGACATGGCCCCGAACGCAACGGCCGGCCTGACCGCCGCATCGGCCACTGGCATCGGCCGGCACCTCGCCTCGACCAGCACCAGCCGCTTCCTCACCCCGGCGGCCGTCCCGAACACTCCGGGCGTCTCGCTGGTCACGGTGGCCAAGACGGACCGGCTCGGCGCGGACTTCTTCCGCGCCCGGGGCCTGGCGATCCGCCGCGCCACGAACGGCCAATGGCAGGTCGCCGGCTCCGGCGGCAACGTCCTGGGCGCCAGCGTCGCCGGTTGGTGCTGCGTCATCGCCACCCGAGCCGCGGACGGCACCACCAGCCTGTACGTCAACGGCGTCGAGACCACCGGCACCATCACCACGCCGCAGGTCGAGGCCGTCGCCTTCCTGGGCTCGTCCAGCTCCGGCCCCAACGAGATCGACGCCGGGGTCGGCGTCGTCTACGGCGACGTCCTGACCGACGCCGAGGCCGCCGCCATCCGCGAGTCGCTGAAGCAGCGGTACCCCGCCCTGCCGTAGCGCTCACCGTCGTCGGGTCCGGCTACCCCTCGCGGCCGGACCCGGACGGCATCGGCACTTCTCCGGGTCGTCGGCCAGATGCAGCGCCTCCTCTGCCACGGCGTCGGCCTGCAGCGGCCGGTTGGCCGGGTCCTGGTTGAGCCGGTTCCGGGCCTCGCCGATCATCCCGGCCCAGCACACGCCGGTGTGCTCTGCGGGTCGGGTCCGGGCGTAGATGCCGCGGAGGCCGTCGCCGGCCTGCGGGTCTCCCGCGAAGTGCGTCACGCGGTCGAGTGTGCCTTGTGGTCCGACACCGTTCCCGTCCCACCGTGTCCCGGCCGGGCGTCGTCCTCTGACGGGTGACGCGGCCACCCGGCCGAGTGACCTGGGAGTGAGGGGCGCTGCTGTGAGGACTGCTCGGGCTGTGCTGGCCGCGGTGGCGGCGTTGACGATCGCTGGGGCGACGGTGGTATCCGCTGCGCCGGTGCCCAGGCCGGATCCGTGTGACAGCGTGCGGTCGACGCAGGCGGGGCCGGGGTCGTGGCTGGACTGCCGCCTGGACCGCTTGGAGGGGTTGGCGCCGCCGGCCGCGACGGTGACGAGCACCGTGACGGGCCCGGCAAGGACGGTCACGTCGACGGTGACGGCGCCCCCGAGGACCGTGACGTCCACGGTGACCGCTCCCACGGTGACGGTGACCGCGCAGCCGCCGACCAGCACCCCACCCACCAGCACCTCGACGAGTACGCCGCCGCCGGTCGCTGGGAAGTGGCGGGACGTCTACTTCGAGGGCTTCGACCGCGAGGCGCCGCTCGGTCAGGTCGGCCAGGTGTACGGCGGCGCGATGCGCGGGTACGCCGACGGCGCCCGCGACACCAGCAAGCGGGGCCTGTACGACCCGGACCGGGTCCTGTCGGTCAAGGGCGGTGTCCTGGACTGGTGGGTCCGCACCATCAACGGACAGCCCTTGGTCGCGACGCCGGTGCCGGCGGACTACCTGGGGCAGACGTACGGCCGGTACGAGGTGCGGTTCCGCGCCGACCCGGTGCCGGGGTTCAAGACGGCGTTCCTGCTGTGGCCGTCGGACACCGCGGCCGGACCGGGCGACTGGAACGACGGCGAGATCGACTTCCCCGAGGGCAACCTCAACGGCTCGATCTTCGGCTACTCCCACGACCGGCTCGGCGACATCGAGGACAACGCGTTCTGGGTCTCCACGGGCAAGGGGTACGGGGCGTGGCAGACCGCGGTCATCGAGTGGGAACCGAACCGGCTCGCGTTCTACCTGGACGGCCGGCTGCTCGGCGAGACCAGTGACCCGGCGGCGATCCCGATCGTCGACATGCGCCTGACGTTGCAGGTGGAGACGGGGACCGGTGGTGAGGCGATCCCGGCCTCGGCGCAGGGTCACGTCCAGGTCGACTCCGTCAGGATCCAGGCATACACCGGCTGAATGGGCGTCAGGGGGTCCGCCGATCCAGCTTCCAGCGCTGGTCCGGCCCAGTGAACTCGTGGCCGTGCGCGGCGCTCAGCCCGGCGCAGTGGGTGATGACGGCGGCGCTGAGCTCGTCGCCGTCGGGATAGGAGCGCGGCCACAGCTTGCTGGCCCGTTCCCAGATCTCTTCTTGGCGGTCGACTTCCCAGGAATCCACGATCCGTGCGGTCGGCCACGATCCGTGCTCGATCAGGCCGAGCCAGCGTTGCGGGCCCTTGCCGTCGATGAAGAACGGCAGCACGTAGAGGACAGCGCTGTCCCATTGAGTTGTGACCGGCATGGGGTCCGGTTCGGGCTGCTGCTTCTCGGTCTCGGTCATCGGTGGCCCCTTCGTCTCGGTTGGTGTGGTGGTCGGAGGGTACGAGCGGGCCACGGTCGATGTCCCCCGGTGATGGGTGCGTGGTTGGTGTGCTTGTTGTGTGAGTGTTGCCGCCGGACCCCTAGTCTATTACCGCGCCGCGCGGTATATTGGTGGCATGACGACCACCGTTGCCGCGCCGCCCGAGCAGGGCACGGAACCGCGACACCAACCACGCACCAAGCCCTGCCGGCTGTGCGGTCACGCATACGACCAGCACGACCACTACCGCGTCGGCCTCGACTGCTCCGCCGGTCACTGCTACTGCCCCCGCTATCGGCGCCCGGATCTCCTCGGCCGGGCGTTGGACTGGTTGGTGGAGCGGTCGACCGTGCCGGAGGCCGCGTACACGGATAGCCCGCTGGGTGTGATCCGGTGACCGGCCCGAGCGAGTTGACCGCTCAGGAGCGGGCGATGCGCGCGGTGACCTCATGCGCTGACCGCGGCCCCGCACCCGCCCCGGAGGGCATGTTGGTCGAGGAGCGTGAGCGGTCCCTGGCGAGCATCCGGCAGCGGGCGGAGCGGTGGCGCCGGATCGCGGGCACCGGGATGGCGACGATCGCGCAGGACGACGCGCTGTTCCTCCTGGCCGAGCTGGACGCCGTAACCGCCGAACGGGACGACGCGCGGCGCCTGTCGGTCGGGTACCGCACCGAGGCCCGCGCGAAGGCGGCCACGGTCAAGACGGTCGCCGCCAACCTGGACCGCATCCGGCGCGTCTACGACGCTGCGGTGACGTACATCGGATGGCGGTCGACGGACACACTGCACGCCCTCGAAGCCGCGGTGAACGTGGACGCTGCCCGCGCGTCGGTGCCCGTCACCGAGCCCGCCCCGGCGGCAGATGCCGTGGAGCGGGTCGCTCGGATCATCGCCCGCGAGAGCCTGGACGTGCACGGCGTTGACGAGGCCACGCAGCAGGCGATCAACGACCGCCGGTGGCCGAACTACGCGGACGTGGCGGCCACCATTGTCGCCGCACTGGACGACCCCGCCCCGGCGTCCGAGCCGATCGGGTACGTCGCGGTCGAGCGGCTCACCGGCTACGTGATGGTCCTCCCGACCGACGCCGACACCGCACCGATCCCGGCCGCGTTCAGCAGCTACTCGGCGGACCTGCTCGCCCGCCCGCGCCTGGACGTCCGGCCCGTCGTCTGCGCTCTGGTGCCCGTCACCGACCAGGAGGCCGACCGTGGGTGACCCGACGAACTTCGTGGAGGCGAACGCCCTGCTGGCCGCGCAGGCCGAGGACTACGACGAGGCCCGCCGGATCATCGGCGCGATGCTGCCGGGCGAGCGGAGCGAGCTGGCCCACGCGGCTCGCTACGTGGCCGCCCTCTGCCTGCGCGAGAACGACCGCGCCGGCTGGGCCGCGGCCAATCCGTCGATGGGGCACAACCCCGGCTTCACCGCCGTCATCGAGCCGTCCGACCCGATGACGTGGTCGGTGCCCGTCACCGAGCCCGAGCCGCCGGCCTGGTCGTTCGCCGAGCACCTACAGCGCCAGTCCGACTTCTCGCAGCGCACGTTCGGGCCGGGTCTGCGGACGGCTGGGCTCATCGACCACATCACCAAGGAGCTGGCCGAGCTGGCCGCCGAGCCCGAGGACATGTCGGAGCGGATCGATCTGGTCATCCTCGCGCTGGACGGCGCACTGCGACTGGCGCACTACCGCGGCGACCCGGTGACCGCGGTGATCGACGCCCTGGTCGCGAAGCAGGAGCGGAACGAGGCGCGGACCTGGCCGGATTGGCGCACGGCGCCCGAAGGCAAGGCGATCGAGCACGACCGGTCGGTGCCCGTCACCGAGCCCGCCCCGGTCATCACCCCGGGCGCGACGCCATGGTCGATCTGCTGCTGCTTCCACTGCGGACCGCCGTGGCGAAAGGACCCGCTGTGGGAGTCGGACAACCACCCGCGCGGTTCGTGGATGGCGCTGTGCCCGACGTGCGGCAGCAAGCGGTGTCGGGGTGCGTCCGACCATCGCACCGGCTGCGACGCGGTCGAGCAACAGGAAGAGGCCGCACTGCTCGATCTCACCAAGCCCGCCCCGGCGGCCGAGCCGATCGGGTGGGTCGTGGTCGACAGGGATCTAGACCTGGTCTACGGCAACATCTTCACCGACCTGGATCGTGCGCGCGATCACGCCGATGAACCCGGCTACCGCCTCTACACGCTGGTGCCCCTCACTGACCAGGAGGCCGACCGATGAGCGACCACGCCGTGACGTTCGATCACTCCGACTGCGAGCACGACGAGGGCGACTGCTCGCCGTACCCGACGTTCGTCTGCACCGCACCGGTGGACGCCGACTGCCGCACCACCTGCCAGCCTGCCAACCCCCGGGACTACTGCGACTGGTGGACCCGTTGCGAGACCTGCGACGGCTACGGCCACCCGCCGATCACCGGCCCGCACTGCACCGAGGGCCACCCGCTGGTCTCGGGCCAGTGCAACGCCGTCGAGTGGTTCATGTACGACGACTGGCAGGCAGCCAGCGACGAGGGCCACCCTACGCAGGTCTGGCCCGACGGCCCGATCGACATTGAGTACACCGGCGACTCCTACGCCTGGTCTTTCGCGGTGCCCGTCACCGACCAGGAGGCCGACCGATGAGCACGCAGACGCGCGTCCGCACGGCCCGCAAGCTGCACCGCTGCGACCGGTGGTGCGACGAGTGCACCCGATGGGTCGAGCCCGGCGACCGCTACGTCGAGCACACCGAGTTCCCCAGTGGGGATGCCGCGCTCGCCACGAACGGACGTCCGGTGCACCTGGCCGAGTGCCGGCCCTGCGCTGAGCACTCCGGCCGAGGCGACCTGTTCGTGCCCGTCACCGAAGGGACCGAGACCCATGCCCAGTGACGACCAGGCCGTCGACCCGCGCATCGACGCGGTGGCGGCGCTCCTGTGGCTCCGTGACTACGGCGACGACTCGTGGTGGCAGCTCATCGCGGGCGATGTCACCGTGGCCGAGCGCCTGCAGCCCGACGACGATCTCCGCCCCCGTTCGCCTGAGGAGTGGATGGAGCGCGAGGTCCACTACTACCGGCAGGGCGCCGCGTTCTTGCTGACCCGGGCTGACGCCGTCGACCCGTTGCGACAGCTCGTCACGGCCCCCACGGACGAGCAGGTCGAGCGGATCACCCGACGCATCCTCGGCCCCCGCCCGGCTCGCCCGACTCTCGGGCAGGCGTGGCGGCACGACGACGAGATGCCGGCCACGGTCCGCGCTGTCCTGGCTGCTGTGGCCGCCGAGACCAGCACCGGCGGTGACCAGTGACCTGGAAGCCGACCAACCTCCGAGAGCTCATCCCGCTGGACCCGACGTGGACGCTGGAGATCGCGATCCGTGAGGAGTGCGACCGACGCGGCCACCCGCCCCGCACCGTGAACCCGACGTGGGCCGAGCCCGGCCGGCCGATGGGGCCAGTCACGTTCTGCCGATGCGGCGCCCACCGACAGGTCGGCGTGCACACCACCGTCGGGCACCCGTGCCACCAGTGCTTCGTCGAGTGGCACGACCAGTGCAGCGGGCGGCCGCACCCGGCTGATCCCGGCGACCCAGACCGGGGGCGCCCGCCGATGCCGGCCGGTGTCTCCGGCTGCAACTGCGAGCACCATGCGCCGCCGATCGAACCGGCGCCGTGCGACCTCCCCACTATGACGCTGTTCGACCTGCCCGGGGGTGCGGCATGACCGAGACGCCCCGCGTCGTGCTCCCGGAGCCGGTGGAGTCGGTGATGCCGTGGCGTGGCCCGTGCGGGCTGTGTGGTGGCCCGGACGCCCGGCACCGGGTGCTCGACGCGATCCAGGCCGACGCCCGCTGGCCGGGGAGCCCGGAGTTCACCGCGGAGACCTACGACCTGCCCGTCGCCGTCGTGGAGTTCATCGCGGAGCACTGGCGGTCGGAGACCGAGACGTGGTCGGTGCCGGCTGGCGACCGGGCGGTGAAGCGTCGTCGGCGTCGTGAGACCGTGGGTCGCGTGAGCAAACGCCGCCGCGTGTACCTGTCGGAGAAGGACATCGCTGCCCGGGTCGGGTTGCAGGCCGGGACGGTGCGGAAGTACCACTCTGAGGGGCGGTTGCCGGAGCCTGCGGTGTCGATCGGTTTGGATGAGGCGACGCAGGTCGATGGGTGGACTGTGGAGCAGGTGGATGCGTGGCAGGCGGGACGCCCGGGGAAACCTGGCCGGCCACGGAAGAGCCCGGACGCGTGACGTTACGGGTTGGTCACGACGGGTAGGCAGGTTCGTGCGAGGCGCATTATCGTGCCGCCGTACCCGAACCGGACGAAAGGGCCACCGATGCGCCGATCGATCAGAGCGTTCGGCGTCGCCGTCGCCGTGCTGGTGACCGTCCTGACCGGCTGCTCCAGCAGTGACGACGCCGCGACCACGGTAACCGTGACCGCCGAGACGACCGGTGGCCCAGCGCCGCAGTCAGTGGATGCGTGCCGCACCTTCTCCAACGCTTCGGCCGGCGCGGATCCGGTGATCGAGATGTGGGCGAGCGACCCGATCGCCGAGACCGCCCCCACCGCGCACCTCAGTTGGGTGCTCATCAGGAACAACATGGACGAGATGCCCGCCGACTTCGCCTTGGATGCTGAGCCGGAGGTGTCGGCGCCGCTGCGGAAGTTCAAGGATGCCGCGGACGCCGAGCCGCTGCTGGTGAAGGACTACGAGGCGTGGATCCCATGGGTGTCGGACACCTATCGGGAGGCGAAGACGGCGTGCCAGGCGATCGGCATCGAGACGCTTCCGTCTGCCGATGTGGATCCGACGGCGTTGTCCTTGTCGGCGGAGGCTGCGATGTCGTCAGCGCAGGAAGGTCTTGAGCGGTGGGCCGCGGAGCAGGAAGCCGCTCGGGTGGCCGCTGAGCAGGAGGCGGCGCGGATCGCTGCAGAGCAGGCCGCGGCTGAGGCGGCCGCGGAGGCACAACGCCAGGCGGAAGCCGAAGCCGTTGCCGAGGCGCAGCGCCAGGCCGACGAGGAAGCAGCTGCGGCCGAGGAAGCAGAGCGCCGGTCACAGGAGGACGCCGGCAGCATCGGCCCCCAGATCGTCATGACGAGCCCGCGCGGGTATAGCTGCTATGACGACGACGTCTGTCGCTGGCCGGACGGGTCACAGGTGCCGAACTACCAGCGCTGCGGACTCGCGTGCGGTGAACCTCCCACGTCGGGTGATCTGCAGAGCCAGTACATGGAGGAGCAGGCCGGGCAGGAGTGGCAGGAACCGAACTACGGCGAGTGAACTGCCGTAGTTGATCATCGTCCGTCTGCTCTGCGTCTGCTGCGGTGGTGCACGCAACCCGCCCACCTGCACAGATGACAACAGATGAACGGCACGCCGGGGACGCCGTGAACCCCCTCTCACCTGCAGGAATGCGTGAGACCCGTCTGTAGGTCCGGATCGGCCGGCTGCCCGAGGACCGTCGGGTGCTCCGATGACCGGGTCCACACTCATCGGCGCCCTGGTCGGTGGCCTGGCCGCCGCCGGACTGCTGCTTTCCGCCCTGGCCACGCCGCCGGCCCGCCGGATCACGCTGGCCGATCGGATCGCCCCGGCCCTGCGGGAACGGGACCGGCCGTCGCAGCTGCTGTCCGGTCCGGACGGGCGCGGCGCGGGCGGCGTGCTCGCACCGCTGCTGCACCGGCTCTCACGGCTGGCCGACCGGCTGCTCGGCGGGCAGGCGTCAGTCCGGCGGCGACTCGCCGCCCTGGGTTCGCCGCTCACCGTGGAGCAGTTCCGCACCGAGCAGGTGCTCTGGGGCGCGGCCGGCTGCGCGATCGGCATCGGGCTCAGCCTGGTGGCCGTCGTGGTCGGGCAGAGCAGTCCCGTGGTGCTGCTGGTATTGCTCGGGGTGTGCGTCCTGGCCGGGGCGCTGGGCCGCGACTGGTGGCTCAGCCAGCGCGTCGCCCAGCAGGAGACGGAGGCGATCGCCGAGTTCCCGGTGATCGCCGAGATGCTGGCCCTGGCCGTGACCGCCGGCGAAGGTCCGCTGGGCGCGATCGACCGGGTGACTCGCCTGGCCCACGGTGAACTGGTGCGCCAGCTGGGCGCGATCGTGGCCGACACCCGATCCGGCGTCCCGCTCATCGTGGCCGTCACCGCGCTGCGCGACCGGACCCGGCTGGAACCGCTGGCCCGCTTCCTGGACGGGATGGCCGTGGCCATCGACCGCGGGACCCCGCTGGCCGACGTGCTGCGCGCACAGGCGGCCGACGTCCGGGCGCTCAGCAAGCGCCGGCTGCTGGAGAGCGGTGGCCGCAAGGAGATCGCGATGATGGTCCCGGTGGTGTTCCTCGTCCTGCCGATCACCATCGTCTTCGCCATGTTCCCGGGCCTCATCGCCATCACCACGGTGGCCGGATGACCGTCGACCGTCGCCGAGCCCGACCGCGCTCGGGCCACCCGCCCGATCCGCCCACGGGGCCACGTCCGGGCGGCGCGATCCGCGACCGCCCCGTCGCCGCCGACCCCACGGCCGCACCTCACGTCGCCGCCATCGCCTGCTCGCCCGCCGCCGCCCGGCCCGACCCGTCCGGGTCGGACCCGAACCACCCTGGAGCGTGTCGCTGTGCTGTCCCGCCTGTTCCGTCCCGGCCTGCTGCTGCTGAGTGCCGTGGCCGGCCTGATCGCCATGATCTCCGTGTCGTCGTCCCGCCACGGCGAGTCCCCCACCGAGGACGACCGCGACCGCGGCGACGTCCCGGGCTGGGTGATGATCACCGTCATGACGGCGATCGTGGTGATCGCCCTGCTCGCCGTGTTCCGCGAGCAGGTGCTCACCGCCGTCCAGAACGCGTTCAGCTCGGTCACCGGCAGCGGCGGCTGACCTCGTCGGACGGACGGGCCGACCGCCCGTCCGACGCCGGCTCGTCGATCGCCGAGTTCGCGATGGTGCTGGTGCTGCTGGTCATGCTGTTCCTGGCGCTGGTCTCGGTCGCGCTGTGGGGCTACAGCCGCACGGTGCTGACCTCGGCCGCGGCCGACGCCGCTCGCTGGGCGGCCAACGCCGACGTGCCCGACGAGGCCGCCACCCGGCGGGCCGGAGAGCTGCTCGGCGACGGTGTCATCGGGTCGACCCGGCCAGGTCTGGTCTGCTCGACCGCGGCGGCCGGACTGGTCGTCGCCGTCACCTGCACCATGCCGGCCCCCGGCGTGGTGACGCTGCTCGACGGTGTGCTGCCGGACATCACCGTGACCGGACACGCAGCGCGCGAGGGCCTCTCGTGAGGCGGGTCCGGATCGGGGCCCGGCCCGGGCACCGACGCCCACCCGAGCAGGCCCGGGGCACCGGCCCGACCGTCGACGGGCGGGACGACCGGGACGCCGGCCGGGCCGTCATCGAGGTGGTGGTGCTCGCCGTCCTGGTGCTGCTGCCGGTGGCGTACCTGCTGCTGGCGGTGCTGCGCATCCAGGCCGCGTCGTTCGCGGTCGGCCAGGCGGCGCGGGACGCCGCCCGGCTGCTGGACGCGGCCCCGACCGTCCAGGTCGGCCTGGACCGGGCTCGGGAGGTCGCCGCGCTGGCCCTGTCGGACCAGCGGGTGCAGCCGCGCGACCTGCAGCTGCGGTTCGTCGCGCCAGGTGGCGACTGCGCGACCGGTCAGCAGGTCAGCCCGACCCTGGCGCCGGGCGAGGTGCTCGACGTGTGCGTCATCGCGGTCATCGACGTGCCCGGCATCCCGTCCGTGCTCAGCGGCGACCGCAACACGGTGACCGGCGTGTTCACCCTGCACGTCGGCGAGTTCCGCGCCGCCCCGGTCACCTGAGCCGGCGACCGCGGCCCGACCTGGCGCGCCGCAGCGGCCGGACGGCCGGCGCGGGACACTCGGTGAGCCGGATGGTCCGGAACCCGACGGCCCCCGACGAGCACCACCGGCGGGGAGGTCGACATGAGCAACGAGCGGGCCGCGTCCACGGTCCGGGCCGGCGGACCGCGGCGCGTGCAACTGCATCGGACCCGTGGGTGGCGGAAGCCGCCCGGCGTGGTCGTGGTGGCGAGACCCTCGCGATGGGGGAACCCGTTCCGCCTGTCGGGGCCGGACCGGGTGGTGGACACGCTCGGCGATGAACCGGTGGTCATCACCTGCTCGCGCGGCGCGTCCCGCGCTACAGCGGTGGCGATGTTCCGCGCGGCGCTACGGGACGGCGAGCTGCCGTTCGACGGCGCCACGGTGGTGGCCGAGCTGTCCGGGCACGACCTGGCCTGCTGGTGTCCGCTCCTGGACGCCGACGGCGCGCCGGTGCCCTGTCACGCGGACGTCCTGCTCGAGGTGGCCAACGCCGGCCGACCACGCTGACCGCCCGGACCCTCCCCACGATCCCGGGCCCGCCGGGTCAACCCGCCGCGGGCCGGAGTCGCTCGGCCAACCCGGTGGCCCGCTGTGCGCGCCGCTGCACGGCAGCCCGGACGGTCGCTTCGTCGCCGATCACCCGCACGGCGTCGCGGGTACGGGTCAGCGCGGTGTACAGCAGTTCCCGGGTCAGCAACGGCGACTCGGGCGGCGGCAGGATCAGCGCCACACGCTGGTACTGGCTGCCCTGACTGCGGTGCACGGTGAGCGCGTGCATGGTCTGCACATGCGTCAGCCGGCTGGGCGCGAACCCGATCGCCGCCACACCGGCGTCGCCCGCCGGGCCCGCAGCGTGATCGGCAGCGTGATCGGCAGCGGGATCGGCACTGCCACCGGTGGTGAACACCGCCCGCAGCGATCCGTCGGCCAGCCGCACCACCACACCGGTCTCGCCGTTGAACAGCTTGAGGCTGTAGTCGTTCTCGGTCACCAGCAGCGGTCGACCGGGATACCAGGGTGTGCCCGGACCGGCGGCGGTCCGCGCTCCCCCACTGCCGGCGGGGACCAGGTCGGTGGCCAGCCAGCGCTCGATGATGCGGCTCCACCCGGTGACGCCGAACGGACCGCTGCGGTGGGCGCACAGCACCCGGTGGTCGTTCAGCCGTTCCAGCGCGGTGGGCACGTCGCCGGCCGTCGCGGCCTCGCGGACCGCGCGGGCGGCCCGGACCACGTCGCCGCGGAGCACGGGGTCGGCCGCGGCCGCCCGGCGGGTGGGGTCCTCGAGCTCCAGGAAGCTCACCTCGGGTCCGCCGCCGCGCAGGATGGCCAGGGTGCTGTCGGCATCGCCGGTCCGGACGGCGGTGGCCAGCTGGGCGACCGCCCCGCCGAAGCGCCAGGTCCGGGTGAGCAGCACCACCCCACGCGCCGCGGCGACCGGTGCCGCGGGCTGCGAAGTCTCGGGAGTCGGTGGCGCGGCGGTCTGTGGCGCGGCGGTCTGTGGCGCGGCAGTCGGTGGCGCGGCAGTCTGTGGCGCGGCAGTCGGAGCCGGGCGGGCGGACCCGGATGCCGACGACGGGTCGGACAGTCCGGCGACCAGGTCGGGCAACACCGATCCGGCCTCGACCGAGGCCAGCTGGTCGGGATCACCGACCAGCACCAGCCGGGTGCGCGGGGACAGCGCCTCGACCAGCCGGGCGGTCAGGGTCAGCGACACCATGGACGTCTCGTCCACCACCACCACGTCGAACGGCAGCGGATTGCTCCGGTCGTGCCGGAACCGGGTCGAGCCGGGCCGCCAACCGAGCAGGCGGTGCAGCGTCGACGCCGGCAGGGCCCGGAGCATCGCGCGTTCGGCGTCGGTGAACCCGATGTCGGGCGTGGCCGCCACCTCGCCCACCGCTTCCTGCAACCGCGTCGCGGCCTTGCCGGTCGGCGCGGCCAAGGCGATCCGCGGCGGCGGGCCCGGCTGGTCGGCCAGCACGGCCAGCAGCCGGCCGATGGTGGTCGTCTTGCCGGTGCCCGGCCCACCACCGAGCACCGTGGTCCACCGGGTGGTGGCGGACCGGGCGGCGGCGCGGGCCTCGGGCACGTCGGGGGCGAACAACCGGTCGATGGCGGCGTCCAACCGTGCGGCGTCCACGACCGGTGGCGCCGCGCCCTCGCGGCGCAGCAGGTCGGCCGCGACCTGCTGTTCCTCGCGCCAGTACCGCTCGAGGTAGAGCAGGGTGCCGTCCAGCCAGAGCGGTCGCCCCGACCCGACCAGCGGGCTGGCCCGCAGCGCCGCCGGCCACTCGTCGGCGGCCGGCCACGCCAACTGCGGCGCCACCTCGCCGGGCGAGCGCAGATCCAGGCACACCGAGCCGAGCCGGACCCCGCGGACGGCGAGGGCGGCGGCGAGCAGCACCCGTTCGTCGGTCTCGCCGCCCAGCCGCCCCAGCCGGTCGGCCACGTGCACGTCCGCCGCGGTCAGCACACCGGCGAGGTTGGCCTCGCGCAGCACACCGGTGGCGTTCCGCGCGATGGCCACGTCCCAGGGGTCGGTCGGGTCCCGCTCGTCATCCCCGGCCACGATCGCGGCGACGACCGCGGCGGCGGCCGGGACCGGCGCCACACCGGGCATGCCGACCGGCCCCCCGCGTCCGCCGCCGACCGGACCGATCGGGGTGACCGGGACATGCCCCATCCCGCTGCGCAGCTCGGCGGTCACCACAAACCCGCCGCATCCGCACCCCGGGCGTCACCGGAGGACTGCTGGCCGGCCGGTTCCGGCGACCCCGTCACCGCCGACCCGCCGGACGGCGGTCCGGTCGCGGCGCCGTCCAACGCGTCGGACAGTTCGACGACCATCGCCGACGGCGGCCGCCAGCCGAACACCCCGTGCGGGGTGCCGTCGGCGCGGGGCGTGTCCGGACCGCACATGCCGCGGACGAACAGGTACAGCACCCCTCCGAGGTGCTGCTCCGGCCGATACCCGGGCTGCCGCCACCGCAGGAACCGGTGCAGCGCCACCGAGTAGATCAGTGCCTGCAGCGGATAGTCGGAGTGCAGCATCGCCGCCGTCATCGCCTCCGGCCGGTAGTGCCACGCCGAGAGACGCGGCGCGGTCGGCGATCCCGTGTCCGCGTCCGGATCACTGAGCCAGTTGGTCTTGTAGTCGGCCACGACGTACCGCGGACCGGGCAGCCGGACGACCAGGTCGAGACTCCCGGTCAGGAAGCCGCGCATCGGTTGCGCACCCAGCGCCGGATCGGCGAGCCGGTCGGCGTACCCGGCGAGCGGATCGTCGGCGGCCAGGTGCCGGCGCACGATCGGCGCCAGATCGCCGACCACCACCGGCCCGCGTGGGCGGTCCCCACCCGCCAGCGGCATCTCGAAGTCCAGTTCGCACAACCGGTCCCGGCCGCCGATGTCCGCCAGCCGGCGGTCGTCGGCCAGCGGCCCCAGCGGGGTCAGCAACGTGGGCAGCAACGCCTCGGCCAGCGCGTCCGGGTGCACGCCCACCGGTCGGCGGGCGACCGCCGTGGCACTCACCTCGCGCAGCCGTGGCAGCAGGTCGCCGTCGGTCGGATCGATCTCCTCGAACACGGCGTGCACGACGGTGCCGAACGCGGCGCCCATCGGCAGGTCCGCCATCGGCGAGGGCAGGTCCGCCCCGGGACGATCGGATCCGGAGCCGCGGGCACGTCCATCGCCGGTCCCGGTGCCGGTGAACGGATCCTCGGAACCGGGCGGCGCGAACGCTCCCAGGTCCTCGTCGTCCCGTTCGCCCCGCTCCGGTTCGCTGCCCACGGACCCCGGCCCGGCTCCCGCCGCGACACCGTCGCTCCCACCGGCGGTCTCGACCGCCCCCGCGCCGGTTCCGGCATCGGCGGCCGCCGCGGCCAGCGAGCTGTACGAGCTGCGCCGCCAGGCCAGGTCCAGTCGGCGGTGGAAGGGACGCGCGGTCAGCGAACCCACCGGGGCCGCCGGCGGCGGCGTCTCGACCGGGACGACGTCCCCGACGGTCTCCAGGGCGAACGCGCCGGCCTCGGCCCAGCGCCGCAGGCGCCCACCGGCGTCCTCGTCGTGCGGAACCGGCACCTGGTCGGGGACCACACCGCTGTCCGGCAGGTCCCGACGGTCCGGGTCCCGGCCGAACAGCACCCGGTGCAGACTCGCGCACCGCGCGTTGGTGGCCGGCGCCCACCACAGCACCAGCTGGGACTGGGCCCGGGTGGCGCCGACGTAGAACAGGCGGAGGCTCTCCCCCGCCTCCTCGACGGCCATCCGGTCGGCCCGCCCGGTCCAGCCGTCGGTGTTCGGGCCGCCGACGTCGAGCACCCGGTGACCGGCGTCGTCGTGCAGCCGGAGCACCGACAGCTTCTCCCGGTCGGGCACGTAGCGGTCGAAGGCGAACGGCAGGTACACCACCGGATACTGCAGGCCCTTGCTGGCGTGCAGGGTGATGACCTGCACGGCGGCGGCGTCGCTGTCCAGCCGCCGGGTGCGCTCACCGGAGGTGTCGGTGGCGGCCTCGTCCCGCCGGCGGCGCAACCACTCCAGCAGGGCGACCAGGCCGAGCCCGTCCTGCACCGCCGCGGCGTGCAGGTTCTGGGCGATGTGCCGCAGGTCGGTGAGCAGCCGCTCGCCGTTCTCCCGGCCGAGCAGCCGGCGGGCCAGGTGCTGCTCGACGACGGCCGCCTCGAGCACCGCGGCCACCCCCCGCTCGGCCAGCACCGCGGCCCAGCCCCGGACCCAGCTGCCGAGCCGGTCGGTGAGCTCGTCCCCGCCGGTGTCCAGGTCGGCTGCGGACCGGCCGAAGAACGCCGTCAGCGCCGCCGCGTGCACCCGGCCGGCGCGGTGCGGCTGCTCCATCGCCTCGAGCAGGGTGAGCCAGTCGTCGCAGGCCACCGTGGCGTAGACGCTCCCGGCGGCGGCGACCACGGCCGGGATGCCGGCGCCGTCCAGCGACTGCTGCACCAGCCGGGCCAGGTCGTGCTTGTGCACCAGCACGGCCACGTCACCGGCAACCAGCGGGCGTCCGTCGAAGGTGGCCCCGGAGGCCAGCAACCGGCCCACGTCCGCGGCCAGGTCGGCCGCGATCCGGGGACGCACCTGGTCCATCCGCAGCGCGCCGGACCGGCGGTCCGAGGTGTCGCGTTCCAGCCGCCGCAGCCGCACCGGTGCCGGGCTGGGGCTGCCGGCCAGCCGGCTGCCCGCGCGGGCGGCCCGGACGGGCCGGACCCGGATCTCGGGATCGCCCAGCGCCGCGCCGCCCAGCAGCACCTGCAGCGCGTCGACCAGCGGGGCGTCGCTGCGGTGGTTCTCGGCCAGCGTCGCCCGCCGGGACGCGGTGCGCGCGGCCGCCAGGTAGGTGGTGACGTCGCCGCCGCGGAAGGCGTAGATGGCCTGCTTCGGGTCACCGATGAGCACCACCGTGGCATGGCCGGAGAACGCCCGGTCCAGCACCAGCCACTGGACCGGGTCGGTGTCCTGGAACTCGTCGACCAGTACCACGGACCAGCGGGCGCGCATCCGGTCCCGGGCCGGGGCGTCGGCGGCGGCGAGCGCGTCGGCGACCCGGCTGAGCAGGTCGTCGAAGCCGACCACCCCCGCCGCCCGCTTGCGCCGGTCGAGCTCCTCGCGGACCACGGTTGCGAAGCGCACCCGCCGCGCGGCCACGGTCCCGGACGCCGCCGTCACCGGCTCGATCCGGGCGTGCGGGTCGGCGACGGCCGCACGCGCCAGCGCCAGCGCCTCGGAGCGGGAGAACTCGGGACGACCGGCCGTGCGCGCGCCGTAGGCCCGCACGTAGAGGTCATCGACCACTTGGACCACCAGGTCGTCCAGGTCCTCGACCAGTTCCACGGCCGGATCCGAGTCGCCCGCGGCGCCCAGGCCGGTCAGCACCTGCTGGCAGAACTGATGGGTGGTCGCGATCGTCGCCGCGTCGAAGTCGGCCAGGGCCGCGGCGAGGCGGCGCCGGCGCACCGCCACCTCCGCGTCGGGGACGTCGGCCAGCGCGGCCACGACCACGTCGGTGCCGGCCCGTGCGGCGGCCGGGTCGGCCAGCGCCTGTTCGGCGCCGACCAGATGGGCGCGCACCCGCTCGCGCAGTTCCTGGCTGGCCGCCCGCCCGAACGTGACCACCAGCAGCTGGTCCAGGGGCACCCCGCGTTCGGCGACGAACCGGGTCACCAGCGCCCCGACGGTGTGGGTCTTGCCCGTGCCCGCGCTGGCCTCCAGCACCGTGGTGCCGACCGGCAGCGGGCCGGTGAGCGAGAACGGTTCCGGCGTCGGAGCCCGGTCCTCGACGGCCGGGGCGCCGTCGGTGGTCCCGGGGCGCGTCGGTGCGGCGGTCACAGCGGCACGATCCGTTCGTGGGCCAGCAGCGGCGCCCAGAGCCGCAGGGCCAGCTCACCGAACCGGGTGCGCTCCCCGGCCCAGTGCTCGTCGGGCGCCGGCTCGGGGGCGGTCACCGTCTCGAACAGCGCGCCCGCCCCCCACACCACCACGTGGGCGGCGTCGGACTGCTCGCCGGGGAACTTGTCGTCGTTCCACTGGCCGGCCGCCTGCACCGAGCAGCTGAGCTCGTCCTCGGAGCGGCGCCGCGCGTCGGCGTACGCCTCGGACGCCTTGAACGGCAACGGCAGCGGCTCACGCCGGGCACGATCGGCGAGATCGGCCAGGGCGGTGAGGGTCTCGACGGCTGCGTCGGCTCCCACGGGGTCCAGCACGGCCTGCCGGGCTCCGCCCCGCCCACGCCCCACGGTCACCGCCGTCCATCCCCGGTCGGGGTGCGCGGCGGACAGCGCCAGCAGATCGATCCAGCTCCGCATCCGGTGCTTGCCGGAGAGCCGGCCGAACTCGACGCCGACGAGCCGGTCGCCCCACACCCGGTCGACCACGCCGCGCAGTTCCCGCCCGTCGGCGAGCGCCACGACCAAGTCCTGCCGATCGGCCGTGCCGGTCCGCAGCGGGGCGGTCCGGTCGACCAGGATGTCGACCTCGTCGAGGATCTCGGTCAGCACACGGTTGCCCAGCGGCCCGACCGGCAGTTCACCGCGGCGCCACTCCAACTGGCGGCACGTCTCCTCGTCGACACCCCGCAGACGCTGGCGCAGCAGTCGATCGCCGATGGCCCACCGCTGCAGGCCGGTCAGCTCGACGCTGAGCTCGTCGGCCGCCTCGGTCTCGTCGGCGCGGACCGCGACGTCCAGCCGCTGCCGCAGGAATCCGCGGACGGGGTGCAGGAGCAGATCGCGCAGCGGCTGGAGTTCCACCACCGGCGCCGGCCGCGCGGGCAGCGGTGACGACACGAACGGCGCCGCGGACCGCCGGGGTCTCTGGCCGGCGCGGGCGGCGGCCAGTGCACTGGTGTCCGCACTGAACGGCCCGGTGACGCCCAGCGCTCCCTCCGTGAAGTTGCGGGCGTCGTACGGCTGCAACGGATGTCGGACGAGGATCTGGTCGCGGACCGGCCGGCCGTCGGTGGTCTCCCCGGTGAGGTCGAGCGCGTCCAGGATCTCGCCGAGCGGCACGGCCGGCGGTCGCCGCGCCCCGGTGCGCTCGTCCGCCCCGGTGTAGGTGATCACCAAGTGCTGTTCCGCCGCCAGCACCGCGTCCAGCAGCAGTTGACGGTCCTCACCGCGGATGTCCCGTTCGCCGGTCACCTGGTCCCGGGCCAGCACGTCGTCGCCGTCCACCCCGGGGCTGCGCGGGAACGATCCGTCGTCCAGCCCGACCAGGCACACCACTCGGTGCGGTACGGACCGCATCGGCAGCATGGTGCACACGGTCAGGGTGCCGGTGCGGAAGTTGGCCCGGGTCGGTCGTCCGCGGAGCCGCCGGTCCAGCAGCGACCGCAGATCGGCCGTGCCCAGTTCGAGGTGATCGGCCAGCGGGCCGGCCTGCTCGCCGGTCTCACCCAGCTCGCGGAGCAGTTCGGTCTGTTGCCACAGGTCCTCGGCGGGCACCGCGGCCAGGCTCAGCACTCCGTCGCGCAGCGCCGTCACCCACCCCGACAGCGGCTGCCGGCCGTCCAGGGCGGCCACCACCGCCGAGACCCGGGCGACGAACTCGGCGAGCCGTCCGGCGAGGGCGACGTCGGCGCTGCCGATGTCGTCCAGCGGCAGCGCCAGGCCGAGCCAGTTCTGGTCCTGCTCAGCCATCGTCGCGCCGAGCAGGATGCGGTCCAGTCCGGCCGCCCAGGTGTTCTGCCCGAAGGCGTCCAGTCCGTAGGTGGCCCGGTGCCCGGCGTCCAGACCCCAGCGCACCCCCGCCCGGGTCACCCAGGTGGAAAGTTGTTCCAGGTCGTCGTCGTCGAGCCGGAAGCGCCGGCGCACCGCGGGCAGCCCGGCCAGGTCGAGCAGTTGGGAGGCGCCGGCGCGGGACCCCGCCAGGTCGAGCAGCCGGGCGGCCACCCCGAGCAACGGGTTGGTCTGCCGCAGCGCCCGGTCGGCCAGCCGGACCCGGAGCCGGTGGGCCGGGTGTCCCTCACCGGTGACGTCGGCCAGGCCGAACGCCGCCGACACCAACGGGGCATAGGTCTCGATGTCCGGACACAGCACCACGACGTCCCGTGGTTCCAGGGTCGGGTCGTCGGCGAGCAGGCCGACCAGGACCTCACGCAGCACCTCGATCTGCCGGGCCGGCCCATGGCAGGCGTGCACCTGCACACTGCGGTCGTCCGCGGCGACCGGGCCGGGCCGGGCCGGTCGGTGGTCGTCCTGGACGTCGCGCTGCAGCCGGCCGAGCAGGGTGGACGGCCGTGCGGGCGCCCCCACGTGCCGGTCGACGGACGGGAACGCCGACAGCGTCAGCTGCAGCTCCCGGGCGTCCCGGCCCAGTGACGTCAGCAACGGGTGCTCCCCGCACAGCGCGGAGTCGTCCTCGGACCGCCGGCGGGGTCCGGTCGGACCCGAGGCGGCCACCCGGTCCCACAACCGTGCGGACGGATGGGTGACCCACAGGTGCACGTCACGGACCTCGGCCAGGGCGGCCAGCACCTCGGCCTGCGCCCGGGGCAGCCGGGTGACGCCGAACACGGACACCCGCGCCGGCAGGTCGAGATCGGATGGGTCACTGCGCAACCGGGCGAGGCGTTCGGCGCGGCGGAGCACCGGGTCGGTCACCCCGTCGGCCGCCATCCGGGCGCACCACCGCCGCCACAGCTCGGGCTGCCAGACCAGATCGGCCGGGACGACGCCGCCCAGGCCGTTCCCGTCGGCGCCGGAGGACCAGTCCTGCAGCATGGCCGGCCGGTAGGCCGCGTACTCGTCGAACAGCCCGGCCAGACGGCGTGCCACCGCGTACCTCCGGCCGCGGCGTTCCCGGGCCACGGCCGGCGGGAGCGCACCGTCGGCGCTGGCACCCAGGTGTTCGGCCAGGGTCCGGCCCCACGCCGGCGGCGCCCCGCCGCCGACCGCGACGTCTTGGACCGCGACGTCTTGGACCGCGGTGTCCCGGACCGCTGCGCCACCGGCGGCGACGGTCCGTCCGGCAGCCAGCACGTCCCGGTCGATGAGATCCAGCAACGGCCACACCGATCGGTCCGGTACCCACGGGTCGTCGTCCGCAGCGGACCCGCCGCCGACCGTCGCGTCGACGCCCAGCGCGGTGGCCACCAACTGTCGCGGCGACGGGAACTCGACGGCGGCACAGATGCCGTCCCGGTCCGGCCCGGCCCCGAGCTGCGTCGAGAGTCGTTGCGTCAGCCAGCGTTCGACGCCCCGAGTGGGGACCGCCACGATCTCACCGGCGAACGGATCAGCCGGCGGGACGGCGAGGACCTCGGCCAGCCCGTCGGCCAACAGGTCGGACCGCTCAGCGCGATGCACGAACAGCGGCATCCGCGCCTCCTCCCCACCGGGCCGCACCGGCCTGACGCGGTGGGCAGGGACACGGTAAGGCAGCGCACCGACAGGACCCTCCGAGCGGCGCGCGCCGTCCGGGCCTCCGGACCCGGGAACACATCAGGCCCTGACCGGTCTCCCGGTCAGGGCCTGATCACCAAGTGGTAGCGGGGACAGGATTCGAACCTGTGACCTCTGGGTTATGAGCCCAGCGAGCTACCGAGCTGCTCCACCCCGCGTCGTTGTGGTGACACCACTGTAACAAGCTCCGGCGCCGCATCCAAATCGCGCCCGATCCGCGGGCGGCGGTCCCGGCCGCTGGGCCCCGGAACGCCGGAAGGGCGGCGTCACCGATGATCTCATCGACGTCACCGCCCCTCCGGGTCGGACACTGCCCGGTCGGTCAGCCGCCCGCGGGCGCCTGTTCCGTCGTCGTCTCGGACGGCGTGGTGCCGGGGTTCGACAGCTGCGTCCTCTCCACCACCTGCAGGTAGTTCTTCACCGCCTGCTCGAGCTGCTCGGTCGCCGTTCCGATCCGGCCGAGGTCACCGGACTGGCGGGCCTGGTCCATCGCGGCCACGGCGTCGGTGAGGTCCTGCTGGGCCTCGGCCGCGTCCGCCGGCAGCGGCACCTGGGTCGACGGCGACGTGGGCGGCGTCGACTCCGTGCCGGTGCCCGGCTGGCCGCCGTTGCCGGTGTCGCCCTCGACCGGAACGATCGAGGACTCGGCAGCGTCCTCCAGCGCCAGGCGCAGCGTGGTCCCGACGCCGACTCGGCCGCCGTACCAGACCAGCACCCAGTTCAACTGCGGGAACGACGTGCGGGACGCCGTCTGGATGTAGAACGGCTCCACGTAGAGCAGGCCGTCGTTCACCGGCAGGGTCAGCAGGTTGCCGAAGATGACCTGCGATCCGTTGGTCTGGGTCGACAGGGTGACGCGCTCACTGACCTGCTGGGTGGAACGGAACAACTGTTGCACCTGTTGCGGACCCGGCGTCTGCGTGCTGTCGGGCAATCGGAGCACGGTGAGCTTGCCGTAGTCCGCCGGGTCGGAGTTCGCGCTGAGGTAGGCGCTCATGAACTCGCGCTGGAAGCCGAGCAGCACGCTGGTCAGCTCGAACTGCGCCGTCTCCTGGCCGGGGATCTGCACCTGCAGGTAGTACGGCGGCTGCACGCCGGCCGTCGACTCGTTCACGGTCGGGTCGTTGGGCACCCGCCAGAAGCCGGACGACTGGAAGAACTGCACCGCGGCGTCCGGCCCGGTCAGGTGGTACTCCTGCAGCAGGTACCGCTGCACCTCGAACAGGTCCTGCGGGTACCGGAAGTGCGCCCGCAGGTCGTCGCTCACCGCACTGTTGGGCTGCACCAGGTCCGGGAAGATGCCTCGCCAGGCCTGCAGCACCGGATCGGACTCGTCCACCGCGTAGAGCGTCACCGTGCCGTCGTAGGCGTCGACGGTGGCCTTCACCGAGTTGCGGATGTAGGACACCTGCTCGGCCACCTGACCCTGGGCCCCACGAGCCTGCACCAACGAGCTCTGGGTGGCGTCGGACAGCGTGACGTTCTGCGAGTACGGGTAGTTCGTCGCCGTGGTGTAGGCGTCGACGATCCAGACGATGCGCCCACCGACCACCGCCGGGTACGGCTTGGTGTCGGTGGTCAGGAAGGGCGCCGCCGACTCCACCCGGTCCGCCGGGTCCCGGTTGTACATGATCTTGGAGTTGCCGTTGATCTCCGACGAGAACAGGAAGTTCGCCTCGCCGTACTGGGTCGCGAAGACCAAGCGCTGGAACAGGTTGCCCAGGTGCACGCCACCCTGGCCGGTGTAGGTGTAGTTCGACTGGCGGGTGTCGTACTCGCGGGGCGCGCCGCCCTCCTCCGCGCCGACGATGGCGTAGTCGGTGGTCAGCTGCCCGTAGTAGGTGCGGGGCTGGTCGACCGGGATGTCGCCCTGCTGGAACAGGTCGGACACCGTGTACTCCGGGTACCCGTTCTGCACCGTGTTGGCGGGCGCGGCCACGAATCCGTTGCCGTGGGTGAACACCATGTGCTCGTTGATCCAGTTGCGCTGGTTCTCGGCCAGACCGCCGGCGTTCAGCTCGCGGGCCGCGACGACGTAGTCCTGGACCGTGCCGTCGACGTTGTACCGGTCCACCGACAGCTGCGCCGGGAAGCCGTAGAAGTTCTCCAGCTGCTGCTGCTGGGTGAACGTCGGGTTCAGCACGTTCGGGTCCAGCAGTCGGGCGTTCGGGATCGTCTGCTCGTCCTCGGCCACGTCCAGCGGGTTGCCGGAGATGGTGCCCGGGTAGTCGATGTACTCGATGTCGTCCATCCCGTACGCGGCCTTGGTCGCGTCCAGGTTCCGCTGGATGTACGGAGGTTCGCGGGAGATCCCGTTGGGGTTCACCACGACCTGCTGCAGCACCAGCGGCCAGACACCGCCGATGAGCACGCTGGCCAGCACGAGCAGGCCGAGCGCGATGGCGGGCAGCTTCACCGAGCGCAGGAAGGCGCCGACGATGAAACCGACGGCACAGATGGCCGCGATCACCATCAGGATGATCTTGGCCGGCAGCACCGCGTTGACGTCGGTGTAGGAGGCGCCGGTGAAGGATCCGCCGCGGTTGGAGAACAACAGGCTGTACCGGTCGAACCAGTACTGCACCGCCTTGAGCAGCACGAAGGCGCCGATCAGCAGGGACAGCTGCAGGGTCGCCGCGGTGGTGATGCGCCGCCCCGGCCCGGACAGCCGGATGCCGCCGAACAGGTAGTGGGTGACCAGCGCGGCCACGAAGCCGATGACCGTGGCCACGAACAGCCAGCTCAGGATCATCTGGATGAACGGCAGCTTGAACACGTAGAAGCCGACGTCGTGCTGGAACTGGGCATCCGAGGTGCCGAACGACCCGCCGTGCATGAACAGCTGCACGGTGTCCCACTCGGACTGGGCCGACAGCCCGGCCACCAGCCCGACCACGCCGGACAGCACCAGCGTGATCAACCGGGGACGCCCGGTCACCAGCGCCCGGTACGGGGCGAGCGGATCGGCCTCACCGGTCGGCACGAACACCGGCCGGCTCCGGTAGGCCATCAGGATGCACAGGAAGACGACCGCGGCGGCACCGAGGCCGGCGATCAGGAAGAGCACCACCCGGGTCAGCACCTGGGTGGTGAAGACCTCGCGGAACCCGACTTCCCCGAACCACAACCAGTTCACGTAGACGCCGACGAACTGGAACCACAGCACACCCAGCACGCCCAGCGACACCAGGGCGATCAGCACCCGTTTGGTCCGCTTGGACATGGTGGGCACACCGGCATTCGGCCGCATGGCCACGGTGGAACTCCTCGGATCGTCGGGCGGCGGAGCACCGTGGCCGCCCCGCCGCCCGACCGCCTGGGCAGGCGGCGACCGGAGACGCGAGCACGGTCGGACATTCGTGTCCGTGGCGGCCGCCGCACCCGGCGTCCCACCACCGGAGCCGGAGCGCGATCGATGGACCGCGGCTGACGGACCGCGGCTGGCGGCGAACCAGCTCCGACGGGCAGGACGAACCGGTGAGACCGACCGCGTCGGGACACCAGAGCGTCAACTGTAGGCCCCGGGCATTGGTTCCCCACCGGTCCGGCGCGGCGTCGCCCCGCACCGGGCCGACCCCGGAGCGGCCGGGCGGGCGCTGTCGGTCGTCCGTGGCACGATCGCCGGGTGATCGAGGACGGCGCGCAGACCCCGCAGGACGATCCGGCCCGCTGGCTGGAGGACCCCGACCTGGCCGTCGCCGTGGCCGAGGTCGACGAGTTCGTCGGGGCGGCCGGCTGGGACCAGGCGCCGCAGCTCTTCGCGCTGGTCCGCACCGAGGAACTGCTGCGGGCGCAGCCGTCCCTGGCTGATCAGCTCGCCGGCGCCGCGACGTACACCCCGATCGCCCAGGAGGCGCTGCCGGGCGGCGCCGAGGCGGGCGGCGCGACGACCGACCTGGAGGCCGCGCTGGCCGCGGTGTCCTGGCCGCAGGAGGTGGCTGGCTGCGTGGTGGTGCAGGAGATCGTGGTGCTGCCGCCGTCGGCCGCGGCGTCGCTGCCCGCCGAGCCGGACCGGGCCACCGCCGAGGCCGCCGATCATCCTGATCGCACCGAGGCCCGGCTCACCGCCGGGGTGCTGCGCGGCCGGCCGGGCGGCGCCTGTCTGCTCCGGGTCCGTCCCGCCCCGGCCGCCGGCCCGGTCGGGCCGATCGAGCCCGAACCAGGCCCGGAGCCGCTGCGGGGCGGCGACCTGGCACCCAATCTGGTGGCGGCGCTGCACGCCACGTTCGAGGACTGAGCCGGCACGCCCGGCCGGCGGGACCAGGCCGGCGGCTCAGCAGCCGACCGGCGTCCGGCCCGCCCGCAGGTCGTCCAGCGCGGTCATGGCCTGCTGCAGCGACCCGACCCTGACCAGCTCCAGACCGTCCGGCACCTGGGTCAGCGCCTCGGCGCAGTTGCCCTCGGGCACCAGGAACACGGTGGCGCCGGCGTCCCGAGCGGCGATCATCTTGAGCAGCACGCCACCGATGGCGCCGACCGAGGTCTCGTCCCCCGACACCTCCATGGTCCCGGTGCCGGCGATGAACCGGCCGCCGGTGAGATCGCCCGGCGTCAGGCCGTCGATGATCCCGAGCGTGAACATCAGGCCGGCCGACGGGCCGCCGATGTTCTCCAGCGCGATGTGGATGTCGAACGGCGCGTCGGGCAGCTCGGCGAACTCGATGCCCAGCGATCCCTGCGGCCCCAGGTCCGGGTTGCTGGTCAGGGTCACCGTCCGCTCCTGCACCGGGGCCGTGTCGACGGTGCTGTCGGTGCTGTCGGTGCTGTCGGTGCTGTCGGTGCCGCCTTCGGGCGCGGACGCCGCACTGTCCTCCTCGTACGGTTCGACGCCCAGGGTCACGGTCTGACCCGGGGAGGTGTCGGCCATGACCGAGCGCAGCGAGTCGGCGTCCGTGACGGCCCGGCCGTCGACCGACACCACCCGGTCCCCCAGCGCGAGCACGCCGGCGCTCGGGCTGTCGTCCGGCACCCGCGAGACGACCACCACCTCGGGGTAGTCGAGGTACCGCAGGGCGGCGATCTCGGCGGCGGTCTCGGAGGCGGTGAACTGCGCGGCGTTCTGCTCGTTGACCTGCTCGACGGTCCGCTCGGGCGGATAGATCTCCTCGCGCGGGACGAGCGCGTAGCGGCCGGAGGCCCACAGGCTCAGCGCCTCGACCAACGGCACGTCGTCGGTCACCGAGATGGTCGTCATGTTCAGGTGCCCGGCGTCGGGTGCGGCCTGTTCGGCCTCGAGCTCGCCGACCGACGCCGGGACGTCCGGGCCGGTCATGGTGATGACCGGCGCGCCGTCCACCGACCCGAGCGTGTTCACGGTGACGCCCGGGCCGAGGGCGACGTAGGGCACGGGCACGAAGACGGCGACGGCCAGCAGGACCAGCGTCGCCGCCGTCCCGATCGCCACCGTGCGGCCACGACGGGACATCCGGGAGAACCACGACACGATCGCCCAGCCTAGCCATCGGCCGGCCCGCCGTCGGGACACCGCCGGGACGCCGAGGGCGGTGGTCCTCGACTACCCAGGACTGTCCGCTCCCGGCGTGACGAGACCCGGAACGGGGAAGCAGCCGATTCAGTACCGTGGAGCCATGACGAACCTGCCGTTCGGTTTTGGCCCTCCTGGTGACGACGACGAGAGCGCCGGCCGATCGGGCCAGGGCCCCGGGCACGGACCGGCGGGGTTCGATCTCGGTCAGCTCGGCTCGATGCTGTCCCAGCTCGGCCAGATGATGTCCCAGGCGGGCGCGTCCGGACAGTCGGGTCCGGTCAACTACGAGCTGGCCCGGCGCATGGCCACCTCCCAGCTGCCCGCGACCCACCCGGCGTCGTCGATCGACGTCAAGCTGGTGACCGACGCCGTCGCCCTGGCCGAGGTCTGGCTGGACGGTGCCACTTCGCTGCCCAGCGGGGTGCGGACCACGACCGCGTGGACGCCCCGGCAGTGGGTGGACGCCACCATGCCGATGTGGGAGAAGCTCTGCTCGCCGATCGCCGAGCGCGTCTCCACCGCCTGGATCGAGGGCCTGCCTGAACAGGCGCGGGCCCAGGCCGGTCCGCTGCTCGCCATGATGGGCTCGATGGGCGGGATGGCCTTCGGGTCGCAGCTCGGTCAGGGCCTGTCGCAACTGGCCAACGAGGTGCTCACCTCGACCGACGTCGGCTTCCCGCTCGGCCCGGACGGCACCGCCGCCCTGATGCCGCGGTCGGTCGCCGAGTTCGCCGGCGGGCTCGACCTCCCCGAGGACCAGGTGCGGCTGTACCTGGCCGCGCGCGAGGCGGCGCACCACCGCCTGTACGGGCACGTGCCGTGGCTGCGCGACCGGGTGCTGTCCCTCATCGCCGAGTACGCCGGGGCCATCTCGGTGGACTTCTCCGCCGTCGAGGAACTGGCGTCGTCGATCGATCCGCGGGACCCGGCCAGCATCGAGGCCGCCCTGGGCCAGGGCATGTTCGAGCCGAAGATCACCGCCGCGCAGAAACACGCCATGGCCGGCCTGGAGACCCTGCTCGCGCTGGTCGAGGGCTGGGTCGACACGGTCGTCGCGGACGCGGTGGGTGACCGGCTGCCCGGAGCCGCGGCGCTGCGCGAGACGCTGCGCCGGCGCCGGGCCACCGGTGGTCCGGCCGAGCAGACGTTCGCCACGCTGATCGGTCTGGAGCTCCGCCCGCGCCGGTTGCGCGCGGCGGCCGACCTGTGGCGCGCCCTCACTGACAGTCGTGGGACCGAGGGCCGGGACGCGCTGTGGGGACATCCGGACCTGCTGCCGTCCTCCGCCGACCTGGACGACCCCACCGGGTTCGTGCACCGCGACCAGGAGTTCAACGAGCTGCTGGCCGGCTTCGAGCAGGACATCGCCGGCCTCGGTGCGCAGCCCGACGACCAGGATCCGGACGGCCCCGCCACCGGTCGTGACGCGGACGGACCGGACGCGCCGCCTCGCTCCGTGTGACGCTCGGCGTGTCGCGCACGTCCGCCATTCCCGGAAAGCGGTGCCCACCCGGGTACGGTGAGTCACACTGCGGCGACGGCCGGTCGGACGTGAGTCCCGATCGCGCGGTCGCCGACCGCTCGCGGTGGTGATCCCAGGCCACCGCCGCGCCACCGCCGTGGAGAGGACACCCGAGAGTGAGCACCGAGACCTACAACGGTTACTGCGTGAAGTGCAAGGAGAAGCGCGACTTCGAGGGGGAGGTCGCGGAGACCAACGGCCGTCGGATGGCCAAGGGCACCTGCCCCGTGTGCGGCACCAAGATGAACCGCATCCTGGGCAAGGCCTGACCTTCCGGACTCCTGGCGTCCCGGCCGGTCGGGACGCCAGGGGTCGGGCCCGCTGATCGTTCGACACCGTCGGATCGGCGCTGAGCTGCGGGTTGTGGACAACCCGCCCAGGGCCGCCGCCGGTCGGCCACCCTCATCGGGTGCTCACCGCCGCGGCCGCCGTCGCCGCTCGCCGTCGTCCCGCCGTCCCGACCGACCGACCGGCCGAGCCCGCCCTGCCGTACCGGTTGGCCGACGGTGTCGCGGTCGTCGACCGGGGCGACGGCAGTCTGCAGATCGGCACGGAGCCCCCACGGTGCCTCGTGCTGCACCATCCACCCCGGGACGCCCCGGCGGTGTTCGCCCGGTTGGCCGGGCGGGACACCGACCGACCGGCGTCGGTGGCACCGTCCGGGTTCGCCACAGCGATCGACCTCGGTCCGTGGTGGCCGGTCCTGGACGACCTGCTCGACGCGGGGCTGCTGGTCGCCACCGACGAGCCGGTTCCGGCCCCGCCCGCCGACGGGCCATGGGTCCCGGCGGAACGGACCGCGCTGGCCCATCACCACGGGACGGGTGACGCCGACCGCGCCCTGCAGGCCCGCGCGGACGCCGTCGTCGCGATCCACGGCACCGGCAGCCTGGCCGGCGGCATCGCCGCCCTGTTGGCTGCGGCCGGGATCGGGCGGGTCCACCGGGGCGCGGCCGGCGTCGGCGACCCCGTCGTCCCAGAGCTCTCGGTCGACCGCCCGGAGACCACTCGCGGAGCGGAGGCGCTGCGCTCGCACGCGCCGGCCGCGCGTCTGGCGGCGTCCATCACGGTGCTCGCCGCGCACCCACCGGTCGACCCGGCCGAGACCGCGGTGCTGACCTGGCGGGCGTTGCCGCACCTCGTCGTCCAGGTCTCCCCCACCAGTGCCGTGGTGGGACCGCTGGTCCTGCCCGGGCGCACCAGCTGTCTGGCGTGCACCCACCGGCACCGCAGCGATCGCGATCCGGCGTGGCCCGCGCTCTGGCAGGCCGCCCGACGGGCGGCCCGGCCGGCTCCGGCGCTGGTCGTGCAGGCCGCCGCCACCCTCGCCGCCCGGGAGGTGCTGGTCCTGGTCGACAACCTGGACCGGCCGGTCACGCTCGACGGCACGCTGGAGTGGACGCTGCGCGATCTGGCGCCGCGTCGTCGGTCGTGGACGCCGCATCCCGAGTGCGGGTGCCGGCCGGCGTGAGCCCGATCGTCCGGAGCGCTCAGCGCACCGTGATCGGCCGACCGAACGGTGGCTGGGCCACAATGGACCCATGGCCGACATCCCGCGGAACGCGCTGAGCCGGACGGCGCGGTTGGCCGGACTGCCGTTGTCGGCGGCCGGACGTGCGACGGTCGGGCTCGGACAACGCCTGGCCGGCGGCGACCGCGACGCGATCACCGCCCGGATGCAGCAGCGGACCGCTGAGCAACTGTTCCAGGTGCTCGGCACGCTCAAGGGTGGGGCGATGAAGTTCGGCCAGGCGCTGAGCGTCTACGAGGCCGGCATCCCCGAGGAGTACGCCGCTCCGTACCGCGAGGCGTTGACCAGGCTGCAGAACGCGGCCCCACCGATGGCGCCGCGGGTGGTCGACAAGGTGATGGTCGAGCAGCTGGGTCGCGGCTGGCGGAGCCGGTTCGCCGAGTTCGACGACACGGCCGCTGCCGCCGCCAGCATCGGGCAGGTCCACCGCGCGGTGTGGAAGGACGGTCGCGAGGTCGCCGTCAAGATCCAGTACCCGGGCGCCGGCGCCGCCCTCAAGGCCGACCTGGACCAGGTGGCGCGGATGGCCCCGCTGCTCGGGTTGGTCATGCCGGGCGTGGAGTTCCGGCCGCTGCTCACCGAGCTGCGGGCGCGGATCATGGAGGAGATCGACTACGTCGCCGAGGCCGACAACCAACGGGCGTTCGCGCTCGGCTACGCCGAGGATCCCGAGATCCTGGTGCCACGCGTGGTGGCCAGTGCGCCGAAGGTGATCGTCTCGGAATGGGTGTCGGGCACCCCGCTGTCCGCCGTCATCCGGTCCGGCAGCCGGGAGCAGCGTGATCTGGCAGGACGCCTGATGACCGAGCTGCACTTCTCAGCCCCGCAGCGGATCGGGCTGCTGCACGCCGATCCGCATCCGGGCAACTACCAGCTGACCGACGACGGTCGCCTGGCCGTCATCGACTTCGGTGCCGTGGCCCGCGTCGCCGACGGCACGCCCCGCATCCTCGGTCAGGCCAGCCGGTTGGCGTTGGCGGGCCGGCACGACGAGGTGCTGGCCGCCCTGCGGCACGAGGGGTTCATCCCGGCCGGATTCGATCCGGATCCCCGGATGCTGGTCGAGTACCTGATCCCGTTCATCGAGCCGTTGCGGACGCCGACGTTCCATTTCTCTCGCGAGTGGATGCAGCGGCAGGCGAACCGGATGGGCGACTTCTCCAGCGACGAGTTCAAGATCGCCCGCCGGCTCAACCTCCCGCCGTCGTACCTGATGATCCACCGGGTCACGTTCGGCTCGATCGGCGTGCTGTGCCAGTTGGACGCCACCGCTCCGTTCCGCGGCATCGTGGATCGATGGCTGCCCGGCTTCGCGACGGACGACGACGAGGTCGGGGACGGCCGTAGCGCCTGACCGGACCTGCCGCCCGGATTGCCACCCCACCGGGCCGGCGGAACGGATCGCTACCAGGAGCCGCCGGGCAGCCGGGACTCGATGTCCCGCAGGTGCGCTCGGGAGCAGGACGGGCACCACCGGTTCCCGGTGGCCGGCTCCATGGTCCAGCCGAGCACCGTCCCGGCCGGATCGCCGGCGCCGCACGCGGCGCACCGGGTCAGGAGTTCGTGTCGCGGCGCTGCACGCCCCTGCTCGGGCAGGGGGACCGGACCGTCGACGGGCGAGACGTGGCGCCGTTCGGAGGTCGTCATGTCAGGAGCGTAGGAGGCGGACCGGACGAACGGGGCTGCCACGCCGTGAACAATTGTTGCCGCTTCGTGACCGGCCCCCGCGGCGGAGCGGCCGGGCGTCTCCGGTCCCGGGACGGGACCGGAGACCGTTCAGGCGGCCACCTTGCGCGGCCGGCCGCGGGCGCGCTTGCGCGCGATGATCACACCCTGGTCGAAGATCTCGCCGCCCCACACGCCCCACGGCTCGCTCCGGTCCAACGCGGCGGCCAGGCAGGCGGCGCGGGCCGGGCACGGACCGCAGACCGCCTTGGCCCGCTCCAGGTCGTCCGGACGCTCGGCGAAGAACAGGTCGGGATCGGCCTGCGCACACGGCAGCGCCGATCCGACGTCGATCGACGAGTTCGAGACATGCTGCGGCGCACCAGCGATGAATTCCGTGGTCGGTGCCGCGGCGCCGGCCACGGACGGGACGGTGGACATCGACGCGGTGCGATGCGTCGAGACGGTCGACTGCATGAGGAGTTGCCTCCGATGTCGGGTCACCCGGACCTGCCGGCGACACGGGCGCCGACCTCGAAGCCCGACGGGGGCGGGCGCGGTCGACGGCGTCGGACTCAGCGGGAAGGGATGGGCGAGCGGGAGATCCGGTCACGTGACCGGGTCGGGGACGAGCGCTGCGGTGTGCGGCTGGGCCTCACGGCTGACCGGACGTCCGTCCGGTCGGAGCACGCCGTCCGAGCGGCGATCGTCCTGCTGGACCGATCGACCGCCGGTGACCTCCGGTGGGAGATCAGACGGTGGTGCCCTCGCCGTCGTGCCCGGCCGGTTCCTGTGGTCGCAACCGCCGCGCCGCCGGAATGGCGACGTCCGTGGCGGTGCCGACCGGGAACGCAGCGGTCCACAGGTGCCCCAGGACCAGCTGCCGGCCGCAGAATGCGTTCGCCGTCAGCTTCATCGGGCACCTCCCTGCACTCGGCACCCATCAGGGCGCCGTCCTCGACACACTCCGGATCCACCGGCACGAACGGCCCGGCGGCGCTGCCGGTGATCGGACCGACCACACAGACAGCTGAGCCACCGTACGACCCGGCGCGATCGGGTCGCAACGGAATATCCGAAGATGTTCCGACGGGTGGTTCCCGAGTCGTTCCGGCGCGCACCGCCGCGCGCCCGGTCAGCCGCTGGCGGGAGCTGCCCCGGACGGCACGGGCGCATCGGCGTCCGCCGCGCCCACGAGGTCGAACACGTCCTGGCCGTAGGTGTCCAACTTGCTCCGACCGATGCCCGGGATGGCCAGGAGCGCGGCCGCGTCGGTGGGCCGGCGCTCGGCGATGGCCAGCAGGGTGGCGTCGGAGAAGACCACGAACGCCGGGACCGACGCCGCCGTCGACCGCTCCTTGCGCCAGGCCCGCAGCGCCTCGACCAATCCCGGGTCGGCGGTGGTCGGGCAGGACGCGCAGCGTCCGGCCTTCTGCTCGGCCGGCTCCTGTAGACGGCCGCCGCAGATCCGGCACCGAGCGGCCGGAGCGGTGCGGGCCGCGCGCGGTGACTCGGGCGCCAGGCCGGTGAGGAACCGGCTGCGGCGGCGGGAACGCCGACCGTGCTCGGTCCGGGAGAGGGCCCAGGACAGGGTCAGCCGGCGGCGGGCCCGGGTGACGCCGACGTAGAACAGCCGCCGCTCCTCCTCGATCTCGTCGGCCGACTCCGCGTGCTGGATCGGCAGCGTGCCGTCGGCCAGCCCGACCAGGCACACGGCGTCCCACTCCAGACCCTTGGCGGCGTGCAGGGAGGCCAGGGTGACGCCCTCCGCGGTCGGCGCGTGCTGCTCCTCGGCGCGCCGCTCCAACTCGGCGACGAACGCCGGCAGGGTCGCGGGCGCGCCGCCGGTGGTGGCCGCAGCGGCCAGTTCCTCGGCCATCCCGACCAGCAGGAGCAGGGCGTCCCAGCGCTCGCGCAGCGCTCCGGCCGGCGGCGGCTCCGCCGACAGCCCCTGCGGAGCCAGCAGCGCCCGCACCGTCGGCACCAGGTCGGTGCTTCCCGCTGCGTCGCCGTCGCCATCTGGGTCGCCCCCGCGGTCGCCGTCGGACTGCCGACCGGCCGCAGTGCGCAGCGCCCCGATCGCGGCCCGGACCTCGGCGCGGGCGAAGAACCGTTCGCCGCCCCGGACCACGTACGGCACACCGGCCTTGGTGAGCGCCTGCTCGTAGGCCTCGGCCTGCGCGTTGATCCGGTAGAGCACGGCGATCTCGGAGACCGGATGCCCGGCGCCGACCCAGCCGGCGATCTGCTCGGCCACCGCCCGGGCCTCGGTCGGCTCGTCCGGGTACTCGGTGAAGGTGGCCGGCGGCCCGTCGGGCAGCACGGCCTGCAGGGTCAACCGCAGCCGGCTGGCCTCGCCCTGAGCGCCGGCCATGATGCGATTGGCCAGGGTGACCACCTGCGGGGTGGAGCGGTAGTCCCGCTGCAGCCGGACCACCTCGGCGTTCGGGAAGCGGTCGGTGAACTGCAACAGGTAGCGCGGCGAGGCGCCGGCGAAGGAGTAGATCGTCTGGTTGGCGTCGCCCACGACGGTGAGCTGGTCCCGTTCCCCCAGCCAGGCGTCGAGCAGCCGCTGCTGCAGCGGGGTGACGTCCTGGTACTCGTCGACCACGAAACAGCGGTACCGACTGCGGAACTCGCGGGCCACCGCGTCGTCGTCCTCGAGGATCGCGCTGGTGTGCAGCAGCAGGTCGTCGAAGTCGAGCTGCTCGGCCTGCCGCTTGCCCTGCTCGTAGGCGTCGAACACCTTGGCCACGGTCTCGGCCGCGGTGGGGGTGTCGCGCCGGGCCTTCGCCACCGCGGCGACGTAGTCGCCGGGAGCGATGAGGGAGCCCTTGGCCCACTCGATCTCGCTGGCCAGGTCACGGAGCATGGCCGTGTCGGTGAGCGAGGCGCCGGGCGCCCGGTCGTGGTTCCCGACGCGCCGGGCGGCCAGGGTGACCAGGCGCATCTTGTGCTCGACCAGGGGCCAGAGCTGACCGCCCACCGACCGCGGCCAGAAGTACCGCAGCTGCCGGAGCGCCGCGGAATGGAACGTCCTCGCCTGGATGGACGGCACTCCCAGGGCGCGCAGCCGCAGCCGCATCTCCCCGGCCGCACGGGTGGTGAAGGTGACGGCCAGGATCTCCGAGGCCGTGTGGCGGTCGGTGGCGACCAGGTGCGCGATGCGATGGGTGATGGTGCGGGTCTTGCCCGTCCCGGCGCCGGCCAGCACGCAGACCGGACCGCTGGGGGCCTCGACCGCCGCCCGCTGACCGTCGTCCAAGCCTGCCAGCAGATCCACGCCCATACCGGCCATGGTCGCACGTGTGTCCACGTGCTCGGGCCGATGTCCACAGCCGTGTCGTACCGCAGCGACACGGCTGTGGACAGCGGGCTACTCAGTCCAGGGCTGCCCAGCCCTCGATCAACTTGCGGGCGATGGAGACGGCGCCGGGCAGCATCTTGCGCTGGGTCGACCCGGCCGGCTGCGCGGTCATGTCCATGGCTTCCTCGCCGAGCATGCGCCGCACCTCCTCGCGCGTCACCCAGTGCGCCTGCTCGATCTCACCCTCGCGGGGGTGCAGCGGCTGGTCCGGATCAGCGCGGGCGGCGAAGCCGAGCATGAGCGACCGCGGCGCCGGCCACGGCTGGGAGGTCAGGTAGGTGATCTGGTCGACGTCGAGGCCGACCTCCTCCTTGATCTCCCGGGCCACCGTCATCTCCAGCGACTCACCGGCCTCGACGAAGCCGGCCAGCACCGACACCCACCCCGGCGGCCAGATCGGTTGCCGGGCCAGCACCATCCGGTCGGCACCGTCGTGGACCAGCACGATGACCGCGGGATCGGTGCGCGGGAACTCCTCGTGACCCTGCTCGCACACCCTCGCCCAACCGGCCGGGCTGGCCGTGCTCGGGGTGCCGCACCGTGGGCAGAAGGCACCGCGCTGATGCCAGTTGAGCAGCGCGGTCGCGGTGGCCAACAGCCCGGCGTCGTCGTCGGACAGCAGCGCACCGATCTGCAGCAGGTGCATGCGGGTGACACCGGAGGTCTCCCCCGGCACCAGCACGCCGTCCGGCGCGCCGCTCTGCTCCGGAGCGGGCACCGGAACCGCCCAGTGATCCACCCCGCCGACCGCGCCGAGCAGGATGGCGTCGGCCGGCGGCTCCGCCCCGAATCTGTCGGTGGGCACGGTGACCAGACGCGGCCGCGACCCGGTGGCGTCGTACTCGACGCGACCCATCGGGTCGACGGTGATCACCCGGGCGGTCGGCCAGCCGGCCCTCATCCGCTCGGGCGCCCGCAGGTCCTCGGACCGGTCGATCTCGCCGCGGGCGAGGGTCGGCCGTTCGACCGGGAACCAACCGGCCGGGGTGGGCGCCGGGACGGCCGACGGCGCCGGGTGCAGCGTCGGCGTGGTCGGCGCCGAGCCCGTGCTGGGGATGGTCATGGCAGCATCACACCACCCAGGCTCTGCATCCCTGCAGCCAGCACCTCCAGATCGCCGACCACCACGCCGGTGACGGCCGTGGGGGCGAACAGCGTCGCCGCCGCCTCGGCGACCTGATCGACCGTCACCTCGGCCAGACGTCGCGGGTGCTCGCGCAACCAGGACGGGTCCAGCCCGGACTCGGCGATCCAGGACAACGTCGAGGCGTACCCGCGCTGCGTGGCCAGCGAGTTGGCCAGCGTCCCCAGCGCGTAGTTGCGCGCCGACTCGACCTCGTTCGCAGCCGGAGCGACCAGACTGATCCGGCCGAGCTCGTACCGGGTCTCCAGCAGGGCCGCCGCGGTGACCGCGGTGGCCGTGTCGAACGCGATGGTGGTGGCCGCACGCCCGGGCCAGAACTCCAGCGACGAGTGGGCGCTGTACGTGTAGCCCTTGCTCTCCCGGATGTTCTCCACCAGCCGCGACGAGAAGTAGCCGCCGAACACCAGGTTGGCCAACTGGGCCGCCGGGTACCCGGGATCGGCCCGCTCCAGGGCCGCGGTGGACAACCGGACCTGCGACTGCACGGCCCCCGGGCGCTGGTGCGCGGTCAGGGCCGAGCCGATCACCGGCGGCGGCGGGGCGAGCAGCCGGCCGACCGGCCCACCCGGACTGCCCCAGCCGGACAGTGCATCGGTGACCGCGGCCAGCGCGCGCGCCGGGGACAGGTCGCCGACCAGGACGAGGGTGGCCCCGCCGGGGATCACCGCGCGTTGGTGCAGGGTGCGCACCGACGCCGGGGTGACGGCGGCGACCTCGCCGGCGTCGGGCATCTCGTGCGCCGCCGGGTGGTCGCCGAACCGCTGCTGCTGCAAGAGCATCCGGGCCACGGTGGACGGCTGCGCCGAGGAGATGGCCAGCAGTTCCACCAACCGGTCCCGTTCGCCGGTCACGTCCCGGGCGCGGTAGGCGGCGTCGGTCAGCGAGTCCGCCAGCACCTCCAGCAGCACCGGCAGTCCGGTCGAGAGCACCGACCCGGACACCGAGAGCCGCTGCGGATCGACCGCCGCGTCGAGTACGCCACCCACGGTGGCCAGATCGGCGTCGACGTCCTCGCGGGTTCGCCGCCCGGTGCCCAGCATGATGGTCGCGGCCAGCAACTCCGCCCGCGCCGCGAAGCGGGACCCGGCGGCGGCGAACGGGATCCGGAGCCGCAGCTCGATCACCGGGGCCCCGGGCTTGCGGGCAGCCAGCACCCGCAGTCCGTTGTCCAGCACGGCGGCGGAGACGGTGGGCTCGCGCAGTCGGCCGACCGGATGCAGCTCGGGCACCGGCCGCGGCCCACGCTGGGTGCGGCCGATCTGCTCCGCTGTGCGTCTGGCCGGGACGGCGCTGCGCCGGGACGCCGCCCGCGCCGACGTCGTGGCCGAAGCCTGGCGCGGCGCGGACCGCCGGGTCGCGGGCTTCCGGGACGCGGCCTGCTCGGTCGCAGGCTGCTCCGTCGCGGCCTTGCGAGGCGCGACCTTACCGGTCGCGGCCTGGCCGGTCGCCGATGTCCGGGTCGACCGACGCCGGCGCGGCGGCGCATCGGACGGGTCCTGCGTCACGGTCGCCGCCGTGTCCGCGTCCGACCGGTCGTCCTCGGCGACGCGGGGCGTCGCCGTCCTCCTGGTGCGGCCCGTCATCGGGTCCCCTCCCCGTCCTGCGCGCCCGGTGTCCGACCGTCCTGGCCCTCGTCGCCGCCCGGCACCACGCGCAGCACGGCGCACCGATCCGGATCGAGAGAGCGCGCCGCGGCGGCGATGTCGTCCGGCGTCACGGCAGCGAGCAGCGCGGGGAGCTCACCGAGCAGCTCGGCCCGCCCGTGCAGCAGCTCGAAGGCGCCGAGCGAGCGGGTGCGGGACGAGATGCTGTCGTTGTCGCGGTAGAGCCCGGCGATGTACCGGGCGACGGCGCGCTCCAGCTCCGCCGGCGCCGGCGGTCCGTCGACCAGCCGGGCGATCTGCTCCACCGAGGCGTCGATCACCGTGTCCGCGTCGACCTGGGCGTGGTGGATCGCGCCGAGCACGAACACGTCCGGGTCACGGGCGTCGAGCGGGCCGCCGACCAGGCCTGGCCCGGCCCAGATCTCGGTGGCCAGACCGGCGTCGGCGACGACCGTCGACTGCAGCCGGGACGCCTCGCCGTCGGAGAGCACGCTGCCCAGCAGCATCGAGGCGAGGTACCCGTGCAGGTCGTCCACCGGGTCCGGCACCCGCCAACCGACGGCCACGGCCGGGGTGGGCGCGTGCGCGTCGACGTGCTCCTGCTCGGCCCGGGCGGTCGGCCACGGCTCGGCGAACGACGGCCGGACCGGCGCGGGACGGCCGGGCACGTCACCGAAGTGGGCAGCGACGAGGTCGGCGGCGATGTCCGGATCGAAGCCGCCACACACGGTCAGCACGGCGTTGGCCGGCGTGTAGTAGGTCTCGAAGAAGTCGGCGCAGTCCTCCACCGTGGCCGCCTGCAGGTCGACGAAGTCGCCGTACCCGTTGTGCGCGTTGGCGAACGTCGAGAACAGCACCGGCGGCAACAGGATCCACGGGAACCCGCCGTACGGCCGGTTCAGCACGTTGAGCCGGATCTCCTCGCTCACCACATCGACCTGGTTGGCCAGGTTCTCGGCGGTGATCATGGGCGCGCGCATGCGGTCGGCCTCGAGGAACAGCCCGCGCTCGAGCGCAGCCGACGGCAGCACCTCGTAGTAGTCGGTGTAGTCGGTGTGCGTGGAGCCGTTGAACACCCCACCCGAGGACTGCACCAGGCGGAAGTGCTCCAGCTTGGGCAACGACTCGCTGCCCTGGAACATCAGGTGCTCGAACAGATGCGCGAACCCGGTCCGCCCCTTGGGTTCTGATCTGAAGCCGACGTCGTAGTGCACCGAGACGCCCACCACCGGGGTGCTGCGATCCGGGGCCAGCACCACCCGCAGGCCGTTGTCCAACGTCATCCGGGTGACCGGGTAGTCGGCGGTGGGCAGGGGCCGACGCCGACCGCGAGCCGGAGCTGTGCCCGGCGAGGAGGGTTCCGCGGTGGCCGGCGCTCGTCCGCGCCGACGCGCGGTGGCTCGTTCGCTCACCGGCCCACCCTATCCGCGCGCCGGAACCACCTCGGTCGACCCGCCGGACCGGCCCGGACGGGGGTGAGGACGGCGGTGAGGACGGGGACGCGTTCGGGCATGCGGACCGCGGGCACCCGGCACCACCGCGGCGCCGGCGGCGACGGCCAGGACGGCGGCGCCCGCGGCGGTCAACGGCAGCGCCATGCTCCACGCCGCGGTGCCGCCGACCGAGGTGCCGGCCACCCGGACCCGGGTCGGCTCGTCGCGGCGGTGTTCCACCGCCAGCCGGTCACCGACCTGGTGACCGCAGGCGCTCAACTCGGCACGGACCGGGCCGGACGCGGTGGTGACCTGCACGGTGGTCGACCCGCCGGCCTGGGTGCAGGGCGCGGACGCCAGCACGACCGCGAAGGCGGGGACCGGGTCGTCGCCGACCGGATCGGCCGAGGTCGACCACCGCCCGGTCACCAGCAGCAGTACACCGATCAGGACGACGACGCCGCCGAGTGCGCCGAGCACGGCCGGCCACGAGACCCGGCGCTGCGACGGCCGGCGGTGCTTGCCCACGGGCTGCACCCTGGCACGACGCCGTCACCGGGCCCGGCACGCCGCGCCGTCCGGGTCGGGTGATCAGCGTGGTCGGCACCTGGTCGGCACGCGTGATCGGTCGTGATGATCAGTCGAAGCCGAGACGGCGCAACTGTTTCGGGTCGCGTTGCCACTCCTTGGCCACCGTGACGTGCAGGTCGAGGTACACCTTGGTCCCGACGAGCGCCTCGATGCCCGGGCGGGCGCGGGTGCCGATCCGGGACAGCCGGGAGCCCTTGCTGCCGAGGATGATCGCCTTCTGCGAGTCCCGCTCGACGAAGATGGTGGCGTAGACGTCGGTGAGCGGTGGCCGGCCCGGTTCCCGCTCCCGCGGTCCCATCTCGTCGACGACCACGGCCACCGAATGGGGCAGCTCCTCGCGCACGCCGTCCAGCGCCGCCTCGCGGACGAGCTCGGCGATGAGCGTCTCGACGGGTTCGTCGGTGAGCTCGGCGTCGGGGTAGAACCGCGGACCCGGCGGCAGGCAGTCGATGAGCAGGTCGGTCACCACGTCGACCTGGGTGCCGGCGGTGGCCGACACCGGCACCACGTGGGCGAACTCGCGCAGCTGCGCGAGCGCCTGCAGCTGGGCGGCCACCTGCTCGGGGCGGGCCCGATCGGTCTTGGTCACGATGCCGACGACCGGGCTGCGCGGCGCCTCCTTGGTCAGGTCGGCCGCGATGCGCCGGTCCCCCGGGCCGATCGGCTCGTCCGCCGGGACGCAGAAGCCGACCACGTCGACGTCGCTCCACACCGAGCGGATCAGATCGCCGAGGCGCTCGCCGAGCAGGGTCCGCGGCTTGTGCATGCCCGGCGTGTCCACGATGACCAGCTGGGCGTCGGGGCGAGTGACGATGCCGCGGATGGCCCGCCGGGTGGTCTGCGGCTTGTCCGAGGTGATGGCGATCTTGCTGCCCACCACCGCGTTCAGCAGCGTCGACTTGCCCACGTTCGGCCGGCCGACGAAACACGCGAAGCCGGAGCGGTGCTCGGGGCCGGGCGGGGGCAGCGGCTGTCGCGGAGCCGGGCTCTCGGGGCCGGTGGTCACGGGGTCACCTGCCGCAGCACGGACCCGGACGGATCCACCGTGATCAGCAGCGCGGCGCCGAGTTCGGCCACCGCGGCCCGCCCGATCGGCACGTCCCCAGCCTGGGCACCACGGTCGGCGTCGGTGTCGTCCGACCCGTCGGTGACCACGACGGCCGCCTCCAACCGACGGGCGCCGGAGGACACGGCCGCGGCCACGGCCGCCTGCAGCGCGGACAGTCCCAGCGAAGCGAGCCGGACGTCGCCGGCGGCGTAGGTCCGGCCGTCGTCGTCGCGCACCGCCGCCCCGGTCGGGGTCCCGGCGCGGCCCCGGGCGCCACGGGCCAGCACGACCAGCTTGGCGTCCTCGGGATCGGTCACGGCCTCGTCGGACGGGCCGGCGGACGGCGTGGCTGGGTCGGTCATCGCTGCACCTGTTCCTCGGAGCTGGGTCGGGTCGTGCCAGGGCCGGTCGCGCCGGCTCGGGTCGCAGTGGGTCCGGTCGCAGTGGGTCCGGTCGCAGTGGGTCCGGTCGCAGTGGGTCCGGTCGCAGTGCCGTCCGGATCGGCCGAACGTGGCCGGTCGACACCGACGGTCGGGAGGACGGTCGGGGGGACGGTCAGGTTCGGCCGAACGGTTCCGTCCGGCCGATCGTCGGTCGACCCGCCGCCGGGCGCTGGGGCTGCCGCATCCACTGGTGCTGCCACATCCGCTGCAGCTGGCTCATCCGGAGCGGCGTCCGACGCGGCCGTCCGGTCGGTGGCGGCCCGTTCCGCCGCCCGGCGGGCGGCCTTGCGGGCGGCCTTGGCCGCCTTGCGGGCGCGGCGCCGTTCGTCGTCGTCGGACGAGGCACTGTCCGGGGCCGGGTCCGACCCGGTGGACTCCGGCCGGGCGGAGGCCTCGTCCACGGTGTCGACGGACCCGTCCGGCTCGTCGGTGGTGTCGGCCGTCCGGTCGGTGTCGGCCCGGTCGGCCGGCTCGTCACGGAGCAGCGCCTCCTCGCGCTCGCGGCGTTCGCGCTCCTGCCGTTCCCGGTCCTCGTCCTGCTGACGGCGCCGCTCCGCGAGTTCGGCCGGGGTGAGTCGGCGCACGGTCACGGCCAGAACCCGTGGGCGACCGCGTCGGTCCCGTCCGTCCTCGCCGACCAGCTGCAGGCCCTCGATCTCGGCCACCGATCCGGGCAGCGGCACCCGGCCCAGCAGCTGGGCGAGCAGGCCGCCGACGGTCTCGACCTCCTCGGCCGGCAGGTCGATGCCGAACAGGTCGCCGAGATCCTCGACGGCCAGTCGGGCGGACACCCGCACCCGGCCGTCGTCCAGGTGCTCGATCGGTGGCGGCGCGTCCGCGTCGTACTCGTCGGTGATCTCACCGACGATCTCCTCGAGCACGTCCTCGATGGTGACGATGCCGGCCACGCCGCCGTACTCGTCGATCACGACGGTGAAGTGGCTGTGGCTGAGCTGCATCTCGCGCAGCAACTCGTCCGCCCGCTTGGAGTCCGGCACGAAGACCGCCGGTCGCATCACGGCCGAGACCGACGGTCCGCTGACGTCGACCGGACCTCGCCCGGCGTCCGGGCCGTCCGGCGCCGGGTCGTCGATCTCGACCAGCAGCGCGGCGATCAGGTCCTTGACGTAGGCGACCCCGACCACATCGTCGATGTCCTCGCCGATCACCGGGATGCGGGACATGCCGGAGCGACTGGCCAACTGCAGCGCCTGACGGGTCGAGCGGTCCGCCTCGATCCAGATCATCTCGGTGCGCGGCACCATCACCTCGCGGGCGATGGTGTCGCCCAGCTCGAACACGCTCTGCAGCATCTCGCGCTCGGTCTCCTCGACCAGGCCGCGGCGGCCGGCGATGTCGACCAGCTCACGCAGCTCGATGTCGGAGGTGAACGGGCCCTCGCGGAACCCCTTGCCCGGGGTGATGGCGTTGCCCAGCAGGATGAGCAGGGACGCGACCGGCGAGAGCACCTTGGCCAGACCGCGGGTCGCGGTGGCCAGGGCCAGACCGACCCGGTACGGGTGCTGGCGACCGATGGTCCGCGGCAGCACGCCGACCACCACGTAACAGACGACGATCATGACCAGGACGGCGATGAGGCCGATCCACCACCGGAAGCCCCAGGTGCTGAAGACGACCGCGGACAGCACCACGGTCGCGGTCAGTTCGGTGCTGAGCCGGAGCAACAGCAACAGGTTCGTGTACCGCGGTCGGTCCGAGACGATCCGCAGCAGCGACGCCGCCCCGCGGCGTCCCTCGCGGTGCAACTCCTCGACCCGCGCCGGGGAGGCCATCGCGATGGCCGCGTCGGCGGCGGCCAGCAGCCCGGCCACCGGCAGCAGCACGGCCGCGGCCACGACCAGCAGGACGTCGAGGGCGTCGAAGGGGGTCATCGGCCGTCCCACCCGTCATCGACGCGGCCGGCGCCGGAGTGCAGGGACCCGCCCCGGCCGGCGCGCAGCGGGTCCACCGCCGGCGGGTGGGGCGGGCCGGGTCTGTCGCCGCCCGCGGTCACCGCGGGTTCCCGGCGCGCTGGTCCCACCAGCCGTCGAGCAGTTCGTTCTGCAGCCGGAACATCTCGCGTTCCTCGTCCGGTTCGGCGTGGTCGAAACCCAGCAGGTGCAGGATGCCGTGCACGGTCAGCAGTTGCAGCTCGTCGTCCAGCGAGTGCCCGCCGGTGCGGGCCTGCTCGGTGGCCACCTCCGGGCACAGGACGACGTCCCCGAGCAGGGCGGGACCGGGGCCGGTCTCGTTGGGCCGGCGCGCGGTGTCCAGCTCGTCCATCGGGAAGCTCATCACGTCGGTCGGACCGGGCTCGTCCATCCACTTGACGTGCAGCTCGGTCATCGCCTCGACGTCCACGAGCAGCACCGACAGCTCGGCGAGCTCGTCGATGCCCATCTGCCCGAGCACGAAGCGGGAGACCTCGACGAGCGCCGGCTCATCGACACCGACCCCGGACTCGTTGGCCACCTCAACGGTCATCGGTCCCGGTCCCATCGCTGCTCGCCGGCGGGCCGGCCGCCCTGCTCACGACCGTGCTGGGCGGGGCCGGTGTGCGCGCGTCCGGTGTGCCGGCTCCGCGCCGGGTTGCGGTCCTGCCGGTCGGGGGAAGGATCGGTGTTCGCCGCGTCCCACCGCTCGTAGGCGTCGACGATGTCGCCGACCAGGCGGTGCCGGACCACGTCCGACGAGGTCAGCGTGGGGAACTCGACGTCGTCGACGTGCCGCAGGATGTCCCGCACGACGGACAGGCCGGAGCGCTGCCCCCCGGGCAGGTCGACCTGGGTGACGTCGCCGGTGACCACGATCTTCGAGCCGAACCCGAGCCGGGTCAGGAACATCTTCATCTGCTCGGGCGTGGTGTTCTGCGCCTCGTCGAGGATGATGAACGCGTCGTTCAGCGTCCGTCCCCGCATGTACGCCAGCGGCGCCACCTCGATCGTCCCGGCCGCCATGAGGCGCGGGATCGACTCCGGGTCGAGCATGTCGTGCAGCGCGTCGTACAGCGGGCGCAGGTACGGGTCGATCTTGTCCGACAGGGTGCCGGGCAGGAAGCCGAGCCGTTCGCCGGCCTCCACCGCCGGCCGGGTCAGGATGATCCGGTTGACCTGCTTGGCCTGCAGCGCCTGCACCGCCTTGGCCATGGCCAGGTAGGTCTTGCCGGTCCCGGCCGGGCCGATGCCGAAGACGATGGTGTTGGCGTCGATGGCATCGACGTACCGCTTCTGGTTCAGCGTCTTGGGCCGGATGGTGCGGCCCCGGCGGGAGATGATGTTCAGCCCCAGCACCGCCGCGGGGCTCTCCGGACCGCCGGCGGCGGTCGGGCCCGCGTCCGGTGACGCGGCCGTCGCGGCGTCGGTCAGCATCCCCACCGTGCGGCGCACGGTGTCCGGAGTGATGACCGATCCCTGCTCCTGCAGCGTCAACAGTTCGCGGACGGACCGCTCGGCCAGGGCGACGTCCTCGGGCGCGCCGCGCAGGGTGATCCGGTTGCCCCGCACGTGGATGTCGGCTGCCAGGGACTGCTCGAGCTGGCGCAGCAGCACGTCACCCGAGCCGAGCAGGCCGACCATCGCCCGTTCGTCCGCGACCACCAGCACCGAGGTGGCGCTGCGGTCGGCATCCGGACCGGCCGCGGCCCGGGCCGACGCAACCGCCGAGGTCGGGACCGGATGGACCCGGTCCGGCTCGGCGCCTCGAAGGACCGGATCGGGGTCCGCGTCCCGCCCGGCTGACTGACCGGTGGTCCGTGCGGCGGGGTCGCTGGGGGGAACGCGCCGCCCGGTCGGAGGAGTGTTCCGATCGGAGGCCGAGGTGGGGTCCGGCACCGGCTGAGTTTCGCCTACTTCCGCTGAGTGGGGGACTGGCTGCCTGACGAGCTGCTGGTGGCGACGGGCGACGGCCGCACCTGGGTCTCGATGCTACCGTCGCCGACCCGGTTGATCGACGACCGACCGGACGCACCCGGCCTCCCGGCCGGGCCACCCGTTCCGGTCACCGGGCGGCCACCCGCTGGTACTTGCGGATGGAGAGCGGGACGAAGACCAGCAGCAGCCCGAGCATCCACAGCCCGCTGTAGAGCACGGGGTGCTGCAGCGGCCAGACGTCCGGCGGCGGCAGTTGCGGGCTGGTGTTGCCCCACAGCTCGCGGACCGCCTGGACCAGCGCGGAGATGGGGTTCCACTCCGCGACCACCTTGAGGACGGTCGGGAAGTTGTTGGTCGGCACGAAGGTGTTGGCGATGAAGGTGATCGGGAAGATGACGATGAACGAGGCGTTGTTGAACACCTCCGGCGACCGGACGCTGAGACCGATCAGCGCCATCAGCCAGGACACCGAGTAGGCGAACAGCAGCAGCAGCCCGAATCCGGCCAGGGCCTCCAGCACCGTGCCGTTGATCCGCCACCCGACCAGCAGCCCGGTGATGACCATGACCACCATGCTCACCACGTTGATGCCGACGTCGGCGAAGGTGCGCCCGACCAGGACCGCCGACCGGGCCATCGGCAGCGAGCGGAACCGGTCGATGAGGCCCTTGGTCATGTCCTCGGCCAGCGAGGTCCCGGTGAAGCTGCTGCCGAACACCACCGTCTGCGCGAAGATCCCGGCCATGAGGAAGTCGACGTAGTCGACGCCCGGCAGCGGGATCGCGCTGCCGAAGATGTACGTGAAGAGCAGCACGAACATGATCGGCGACAACGTCGAGAAGACCAGCACGTCCGGCACACGCCTGATCTTGAGCAGGTTGCGCTTGGTGACCACCAGGCCGTCCGCGACGGCCATGCCCACGGAGCTCATCGGGTGACCTCCGCCCGGTCCCGGGCCGGCCGCTCGTCGGGCTTCCCGTCCGGCTGGACCTCGGCGGCCCGGCCGGTCAGGGTCAGGAAGACATCGTCCAGATCCGGACGGCGCAGACCGACGTCGATCACGGTGACCCGGTCGGCCACCCGGTCCAGCGCCTCGCGCAGCACGCCGGCACCGCCGCTGACCGGCATGCTGAACGTGCGGTTGGCCTCGTCCAGGTTGGGCCGGTCGAGTCCGAGCCCGGAGAGTGCGTCGGCCAGCACCGGCAGGTCGGCGGCGTCGGTGACGGTGAACTCGAGCCGCTCCCCACCGACCTGGGCCTTGAGCTCGTCGGCGGTGCCCCGGGCGATGATCCGCCCGTGATCCACCACGGCGATGCCGTCGGCCAGCCGGTCGGCCTCCTCCAGGTACTGGGTGGTCAGCAGGATGGTGGTGCCCTCGCCGACCAGCGCGGCGATGAACTCCCACATCGTGATGCGGCTGCGCGGATCCAGCCCGGTCGTCGGCTCGTCCAGGAACAGCACCCGTGGCCGGGCGATGAGCGATGCGGCGATGTCCAGCCGCCGACGCATCCCGCCCGAGTAGGTCTTGCTGATCCGGTCGCCCGCGTCGGCCAGGTCGAACTGCTCGAGCAGGGAGCGGGCCCGGCTCCGGACCTCGGCGCGCGGCAGGTGGTAGAGCCGTCCGGCCATCTCCAGGTTCTCGAAGCCGGTGAGGTACTCGTCGACCGCCGCGTACTGCCCCGTCACACCGATCACCGCGCGGACCCGGTCGGCGTCCCGCAGCACGTCCAGACCCAGCACCGTGGCCCGCCCGGCGTCCGGCTTGAGCAGCGTGGTCATGATGCGCACCGCGGTGGTCTTGCCGGCGCCGTTCGGGCCGAGCAGGCCGAGCACGGTGCCCTCGGGGACCTCCAGATCGATGCCGTCCAGCGCGGTCGTCCGCTTGAACCGCTTGACCAGGCCGGACACCTCGATCGCGACGGTCATCGGGACCGTCCCGGGTGTCGTCGACCGCGCTCGACGGTCGAGTCCGGTGCTGTGCCGACTGCTGTGGTCATGTCGCTCCCGTCGCCGGTCCGGCCCGCCTGGTGGCGGAGTGCCGGCGGTGCCCGGCCGGGCCGGGACCGCCTCACCACCGACCGCAGCCGGAGCGCCGATTCATCGCGGACGCACCCGACCGTGCCCGGGCGCCGGACGCCCGCGGAGCACCGCCGGTGGATGCGGCCAGGAGTACCAGCCGACACCGACAACCGGATCCGGGGATCCCCCGGGGCCGGGAGATCAGACCATGCGCAGCAGCTGGTCCCGGCAGATCTGCCAGGCCGGCTGGTCGGGATCGATCAGCTCCATGTGTCCGACGCCGGGCAGCACGATGAGCCGGACCGGGTCGCCGGCCGAGGACGCCGCGGTCACGTAGCGCTCGGACTGGCTCAGCGGGACGACGTCGTCGGCGTCGCCGTGCACACAGACGATCCGCGCGCCGTCCCCGACGTGCGCGATCGGCGAGGCGTGGTGGTACCGCTGCGGCATGGACAGCGCCGGGCCCTCCATCAGGGCGTCGACCGCACCGTTGCCCAGCCGTTGCTGGCTGGCCAGCACCAGGTCCAGCAGGCCGGCCTGGGAGACCGCACCCAGCAGGTTGATGCCCGGCTCGCCCGGCTGCATCGAGCCGGCCGTGCCCGCGCGCAGCGAGTGCCGGTGGGCCAACCAGGCGGCCAGGTGACCGCCGGCCGAATGGCCGACGGCGGCCACCCGGCTCAACAGCAACCGGCCCTCCGCCGCCCGCTGACCGATGGTGACCAGGGAGTCCGCCGCCCGCGCCACGTCGGCCAGGGTGGTCGGCCAGCCGCCGCCGTCGCCGACCCGGCGGTACTCGACGGCCGCCGCGGCCACACCGAACCGGGCCAGGTCGCGGGCCAACGGCTCGGCCAGCTCGATGCCGTACCGCAACCGCCAGTAGCCGCCGTGCAGCACCAGGACGACGGGCAGGTTCGACCCGGCCGGCAGGTACAGCCGGACCATCTGACTGCTGTGCGGTCCGTACCGGTAGTCGACGGTGTCGATCTTCACGCGTAGTTCCTTCTCGGGCGGCCGGGTCCGGCCGGCGCGGGGCTCGGCTGAGCGCGGTGTGGGGGGGCGGCCCAGGAGGCCGGGTGGATCGATGGGCACGGCAGCGCCCGGGACAGCACTCGGGTCGGTCGTCGGACGACCGCGGCCACCGTACCGACCGCACGGCCGTCCCCCGGGCCGCCGTTGCCGCCTGACGGGTGTCGAGTCCGGATCGGCCGGCTCACCGATCCGACCAGCGGCCGGTGAGGGCGGCGACCGCACCGAGCGCGACGGCGGCCGCGGTGGACGAGCGGAGCACCTCCGGACCGAGTCGTGCCGGCGTCGCACCGGCCTGCTCGAACGCGGCCAGCTCCTCCGGCGCGACCCCGCCCTCGGGGCCGACGATCAGCACCAACCGGCCGGCCCGGGGCAGGGGCAGCTCGGTGAGCGGCGCCGTCGCGGCCTCGTGCAGCACGACCGCGGTCCCCTGACCGGCCGCCTCCGCGACCAGCCGGACCACCGTGGCCGTGTCGGCCAGCTCGCCGACCGTCGGCAGGTGCGGACGCCGGGCCTGCTTGGCCGCCGACCGCGCCGTGCTGCGCCACTTCTCCACGCCGCGCCGGGCTTTGTCGGTCCCGGTCCAGCGGGCCACGCAGCGGGCGGCCGCCCACGGCACGATCGCGTCCACGCCCGCCTCGGTGGCCAGGTCGACGGCGAGCTCGCCGCGCTCCCCCTTGGGCAGCGCCTGCACGACGGTGACCAACAGCGGCGCCAGCGGCACCGTCACCTGGTCCAGCACGTCGACCTCGACGCTGTCGCGGCCGGCGCCGACGACCCGTGCCGTCCAGCGGGATCCCCGGCCGTCGGCCAACAGCAGCAGCTCGCCGGCGCGCAACCGTTGCACGGTCGCCGCGTGCCGCCCCTCCGGACCGGTCAGCGTCCAGGACCGCCCGACCTCGGGCCGCGGAGCGGTCACGCTGCGGTCGTCGGCCGACGGGTCGATCAGGAACAGCGGCTCGCCGCTCACCGCCCGGCGAGCGAGTCGCGCAGCCGCGAGAAGAAGCCGCCGTGGCCGCGCGCGGCCAGCTCCGGCTGCTCCTCGCCGCGCAGCACGGCCAGCTCGCGCAACAGCTCGGTCTGCCGGCTGTCAAGCCGGGTCGGGGTGACCACCTCGATGTGCACGTGCAGGTTGCCGGAGCCACTGCCCCGCAGCCGGGGCATGCCCTGTCCGCGCAGGGTCAGCACGGTGCCGGACTGGGTCCCGGACTGGATGACCAGGTCCTGGGCGCCGTGCAGGGTCGCCAGCGACATGGTGGTGCCCAGCGCGGCCGTGGTCATCGGCACGTGGACCGTGCAGTGCAGGTCGATGCCGTCGCGGGTGAACCGCTCGTGCACGGCCTCGCGCACCTCGACGTACAGGTCGCCGGGGGCCCCACCGCCGGGTCCGACCTCGCCCTGGCCGGCCAGCCGGACCCGGATGCCGTCGCCCACGCCGGCCGGGATGTTGGCCCGGACCACCCGCCGGGCGCGCACCCGGCCCTCGCCGTGGCACTGCTGGCAGGGCTCGGGGACGACCTCACCGAAGCCGCGGCAGACCGGGCACGGCCGGGTGGTGATGACCTGGCCGAGCAGCGAGCGCTGCACCTGCTGCAGCTCGCCGCTGCCGCCACACGTGTCGCACGTGCTCGGCGACGTGCCCGGCGCACAGCCGTTCCCGTGACAGGTCGAGCACAGCGTCGCGGTGTCGACGGTGATGTCCTTGGCCACCCCGGTCGAGCACTCCTGGAGGGTCAGCTCGACCTGGATGAGCGCGTCCTCGCCCTGCCGGGTGCGTGACCGCGGACCGCGCCGCGGGCCACCCTGCCCGCCGCCGAAGAAGGCGTCCATGATGTCGCCGAGACCCATGCCGCCGAACGGGTCGCCGGCCGCACCGCCACCCCCGCCGGCCGGGGCCAGCGGATCCCCGCCGAGGTCGACGACCTGACGCTTGGCCGGGTCGGAGAGCACCTCGTAGGCCGCGGTCACGTCCTTGAACCGTTGCTGGGCGGCGGGATCCGGATTGACGTCCGGGTGCAGTTCCCGGGCGAGCTTGCGGTACGCCCGCTTGATCTCGTCGGCCGAGGCGCCCCGCCCCACACCCAGGAGCCCGTAGTAGTCGCGTGCCACCCTCTGCACCAGTCGCCCTTCCGGCGGGATCTCCCCGCGTCACCCTCGATCCCGGCACCGCTGCAGAGCGGCGCCGGACACTGTCCTACGGTTCGGCCGGCGGTCCGGCCTCCGGGGTCACCCCCGGCGGTGCTCCGGTCAGCGACCGGCCACGATCTCCCCGACGTACCGCGCCACGGCCCGCACGGCGGCCATGGTGCCGGGATAGTCCATCCGGGTCGGCCCGACCACGGCGACGCCGCCCATCACCATCGTCCCGGTCCCGTACCCGGCCGACACCAACGCCGAGCTGGCCAGGTTCTCGTCGGCGATCTCCTGGCCGATCGAGACGCGCACGGCGTCCGGCGACTCGAGCGCAGCCATCAGCTTGAGCAGGGTGACCTGCTCGTCCAGCGCCTCGAGCACGCCGCGGAGCGTCTCGGGCTGGTCCGCCCAGGCCCCGGTGATGTGCGAGGTGCCGGAGAGCACCAGCCGTTCCTCGTGCTGCTCGACCAGCGAGCCGAGCAGGGCGGCCACGGCCGGCTCGACGACCGGGCGCAGCGACGGGTCGGTGGTGCGGGCCAACTCGGCCACGGCGTCGGCGGCCTCGGGCAGCCGACGGCCGACGGCGTGGGCGGCGAACAGCGCGCGCAGCCGGGTGACCATCTCGTCGTCCACCTCGACGTCGTCACCCAGGTCGACGGTGCGCTGCTCGACCCGCCCGGTGTCGGTGATGACGACCAGCAGCAACCGGCGCCGGTCGAGGGTCACCACCTCGACGTGCCGGACGTGCGAGCGGGTCAGCGTCGGGTACTGCACGACCGCGACCTGATGGGTCAGCTGGGCCAGCGACCGCACCGCCCGCCGCAGCACGTCGTCGAGGTCGACCGCCTGGGACAGGAAGGCGTGGATGGCCCGTCGCTCGCCCACCGACATCGGCTTGACCTGCGAGAGGCGGTCGACGAAGAGCCGGTACCCCTTGTCGGTGGGGATGCGACCGGCCGAGGTGTGCGGCTGGGCGATGTAGCCCTCGTCCTCGAGCGCGGCCATGTCGTTGCGGATGGTGGCCGGGGACACGCCCAGCTGGTGTCGCTCCGCCAGGGACTTGGAGCCCACCGGCTCCCGGGTCGCGACGTAGTCGGACACGATGGCCCGGAGCACCTCGAAGCGGCGGTCGTCCGCTGACATGGGTGCACCTCCCGCCCGATCGTCCGCACTCCGCCCGGGGCCGCCGTCCCACCGGCGGCCCGCCGATCCCGACTGGCACTCTCCGGGTCCTTGTGCCAAGTGTAGTCGCGGCGCCCCCACCGACAGGCTGATCCGCACTCCGGGCCGCGCGCGGCGGCGTCTACCCTGCTCATGGCACCGGGTGGTCCACCGGCGGCACCCGCCGGGACCGGGACCGGGCGCGCTCGGGGATGGTTCGGGACGGTTCGGGGTGGTGCGGTCATGATCTTCAAGGACGTGCGGGGCGACCGCCCGTACCCGGAGCACGGCCTGTCCTCCCGCGAGTGGGCGCGCATCCCGCCGCGCCAGGTCCGGCTGGCCGAGCTGGTCACCACCAAGCGCGAGCTGATGCTGGACACCCTGCTCGACGAGACCTCGACGTTCTACGGCGACCTGTTCCCGCACGCCGTCCGCTGGCAGGGCGACCTCTACCTCGAGGACGGCCTGCACCGGGCGCTGCGCGCGGCACTGCGGCAGCGCACGATCATGCACGTCCGCATCCTCGACCTGGACGCCCCGGCCGGCCGGCCGCCCGGCGGCTGAGGCGCCGGGCACCGTTGCGGTGGCCCGATCAGTCGAGCAGGTCGATGGCGATGCCGTCGGCCAGCAACCGCCCGGACAGCGTGAGCACCGCCCGTCCGGCCGCGAAGGCAGCGGCGTCCAGGGTGCCGGCGTCCACCTGCCGCCGGGCCCGGTCCCGCCCCGCCCCGCTGAGCGCGGTCAGCGGCAACCCGTCGACCAGGCGCAGCCGCAGCAGCACGTCCTCGGTGCGCCGGGCCCGCTCGTCGAGCACCTCCCGGGCCTGACCGGGTGAGCGGCCGGCGGCCAGCGCCGCGGCGTACGCGGCCGGGTGCCGGACGTTCCACCAGCGCACCCCACCGACGTGCGAGTGCGCGCCGGGCCCCACGCCCCACCAGTCGCCGCCGGTCCAGTAGGCCAGGTTGTGCCGGCACCGGCCCTGCCGCGTGCGCGCCCAGTTGGACACCTCGTACCAGGCGAACCCGGCGTCGGACAGCGCCTGCTCGGCCAGCAGGTACCGATCGGCCAGCACGTCCTCGTCCGGCATCGGCAGCGCCCCGGTGCGCACCGCGCGGGCCATCCGGGTCCCGGGTTCCACGATGAGCGAGTAGGCCGAGACGTGGTCCACCCCGGACGCGATCGCGGCGGCCAGCGAGTCGGCGAAGTCCTGGTCGCGCTCCCCCGGCGTGCCGTAGATCAGGTCGAGGTTGACGTGCTCGAAGCCCGCCGCGCGGGCGTGGGCGACCACCTCCAGCGGCCGGCCTGGGGTGTGCCGGCGGTCCAGGACCTGCAGCACCCGGGACGAGGTGGACTGCATGCCCAGCGACAGCCGCGTGTAGCCGCCCGCCCGCAGCGCGTCCAGCAGGGCCGGGTCGGTCGACTCCGGGTTGGCCTCGGTGGTCACCTCGACGTCGGGCGCCAGCGGGAACCGGTCGGCGATGGCACGCAGCAGTCCGGTCAGCGGTCCCGCTCCGACCAGCGAGGGCGTCCCGCCGCCGACGAACACGGTGGACACCGGACGGGTGCCGCCGGTCGGGCCGGACCCGAGCACCTTGGCGGCCAGGTCGATCTCGGCCAGGCACGCGTCCAACCAGGACTGCGCGGAGGCGTCCGAGCCCAGCTCGCCGGCGGTGTAGGTGTTGAAGTCGCAGTAGCCGCACCGCGTCGCGCAGAACGGCACGTGCAGGTAGAACGACAGGCTGCGGTCGGCCTCGCCGACGGACGCCTGGTCGGGCAGGGATCCGTCGGCCGGGACCGGATCGCCCTCGGGCGGGGTGGACGGCACGGCGTCCAGTGTGCCCGGGTTCCGGCGTGGGAGCCGCCTCCTCAGCGGGTGAGCGCGACCACCACTGCCACCGCGACCAGGACCACCAGCGCGATGCTCATCCAGCGCCGGCTCACCGCGGGCAGCGGCCGGCGGCTCACCGCGGGTCCCCTGGCACGGACTCCCCCGGGGCACGCCGGGACCCGGCGCCCGCACCGGAGCGCCGCAGGCCCAGCACCCCGTCCACCAGTCGGTCGATCAGGCCGGCCAGCAGCCAGAGCACCGGGACCAGGACGGCCAGCAGGATCAGCACCTGCAGCCAGTAAGGCGACTCGACCAGCCACGACTCGACCGCGTCGACCGCGCGCCAGAGGTCCATCACCACGCTCCCGGACGATCGGGCCGGCTGGAGCGGATCACTTCTTGGCGTCCTTGCCGGCGGTGGCGGCGGGCGCGTCGGTGGACAGTGCGGCGATGAAGGCTTCCTGGGGCACCTCGACCCGGCCGACCATCTTCATCCGCTTCTTGCCCTCCTTCTGCTTCTCCAGCAGCTTGCGCTTGCGGGTGATGTCGCCGCCGTAGCACTTGGCCAGCACGTCCTTGCGCATGGCGCGGATGGTCTCGCGGGCGATGACCCGGGAGCCGACCGCGGCCTGGATCGGCACCTCGAACTGCTGCCGCGGGATCAGCTCGCGCAGCTTGGCCGTCATCGAGACCCCGTACGAGTAGGCCGCTTCCCGATGCACGATGGCCGAGAACGCATCGACCGCCTCGCCCTGCAGCAGGATGTCGACCTTGACCAGGTCGGCGTCCTCCATGCCGATCTCCTCGTAGTCCAGCGACGCGTACCCGCGGGTGCGGGACTTCAACGCGTCGAAGAAGTCGAAGATGATCTCGGCGAGCGGCATGGTGTACCGCATCTCGACCCGGGACTCACTGAGGTAGTCCATCCCGCCGAGGGTTCCGCGGCGCGACTGGCACAGTTCCATGATGGCGCCGATGTACTCGCTCGGCGCGATGACGGTGCAGCGCACCATCGGCTCCTGGATCTGCTTGATCTTGCCGGCCGGCCAGTCCGACGGGTTGGTGACGACGTGCTCGGTGCCATCCTCCATCGTCACCTGGTAGACGACCGTCGGCGCCGTGGAGATCAGGTCCAGCCCGAACTCGCGCTCCAGCCGGTCCCGGGTGATCTCCAGGTGCAGCAGCCCGAGATAGCCGCAGCGGTATCCGAACCCGAGGGCGGCGGAGGACTCCGGCTCGTAGGTCAGCGCGGCGTCGTTGAGCCGCAGCTTGTCCAGCGCGTCGCGCAGCAGCGGGTAGTCGCTGCCGTCGAGCGGGAACAGCCCGGAGTAGACCATCGGCCGCGGGTCGCGGTACCCGCCGAGCGCCTGGGTGGCCCCCTTGACCTGGGAGGTGACGGTGTCGCCGACCTTGGACTGCCGGACGTCCTTGACCCCGGTGATCAGGTAGCCGACCTCGCCGACGCCGAGCCCCTTGGTCGGCACCGGCTCGGGCGAGATGATGCCGACCTCGAGCAGCTCGTGGGTGGCCTTGGACGACATCATCTGGATGCGTTCACGCGGGGTGATCTTCCCGTCCACCACCCGGATGTAGGTGATGACGCCGCGGTAGATGTCGTAGACCGAGTCGAAGATCATCGCCCGGGCCGGTGCGTCCGGATCGCCGACCGGGGCCGGGATCTGGTCCACCACCAGGTCGAGCAGCTCGGCCACCCCGGCACCGGTCTTGCCGGACACCCGCAGCACGTCCTCCGGCGACCCGCCCAGGATGTGCGCGATCTCCTCGGCGTACCGCTCCGGCTGGGCGGCCGGCAGGTCGATCTTGTTCAGCACCGGGATGACCGTCAGGTCGTTCTCCAGGGCCAGGTACAGGTTGGCCAGGGTCTGCGCCTCGATGCCCTGGGCGGCGTCGACCAGCAGCACCGCCCCCTCGCACGCGGCCAACGACCGGGACACCTCGTAGGTGAAGTCCACGTGCCCCGGGGTGTCGATCATCTGCAGCACGTGCTCGGTGCCGGCGCGGCTCCCGCTGCGCGGAGTCCACGGCAGCCGCACGTTCTGGGCCTTGATGGTGATGCCGCGTTCCCGCTCGATGTCCATCCGGTCCAGGTACTGCGCGCGCATGGAGCGGTCGTCGACGACGCCGGTGAGCTGCAGCATGCGGTCGGCCAGCGTCGACTTGCCGTGGTCGATGTGCGCGATGATGCAGAAGTTGCGGATCAGCTCGGGCGCCGTGAACGTCGTCCGGTGCGCGATCGATGCATTGGGGGCCAAGGCGGGACTTTCGGCTGGTCGGGCAGCTGGTCGGGAACTCGGGTCCATCACTGTCGGGATCCATCGTCCCACGTGACGTCGCCGGCCCCGCCCGTCAGCTCACCGGTCCCGGGTCCGCTCGGCCAGCAGCTCGATGGCTCGCAGGATCCGGCCCAGCTGCGCCTCGAAGGTGGCCGCGGGGTCCTGCCGGAACGCCCCGCCGTACCAGAGGGCCTTGGTGGCGGGCAGGTCCGCGGTCGGCAGGTGCTCGGCCCAGAACGACCGCTCACCGGCCTCCCCCGGTGCCGCCGATCCGCGACCGAGTTCCTCCGCGTTCGGCACCCGGCCCAGCCGCCGGGCCCGCAGCGGCGCCGTGGCCGCCCGCCCGGCGGCACCGAAGACGAAGGACTCCAGCAGTTCCCGGGTGGTGGTGACGTCGAAGGTGTCGAGGCCGGCGTCGAGCAGGGCCTGCAGCATCTCCTCGGTGGCCGCCAGCACGTTCGGGCCGAACGGCCGGGCCCACAGGTCGGTGGTGAGCAGCCACGGATCGTCGAGATACGTCTGCCGGGTCTGCTGCACGTGCGACCGGATCCGTTCCTGCCACGGCGCCTCCCGGTCGACCCGCTGCCGGCGGCCGTAGGCCGCGTCGATCATCAGCTCGACCAGGTCGCCGCGTCCGGGCACGTACGTGTAGAGCGTCATCGCCCCGACGCCCAGCCGCTTGGCCACGGCCCGCATGGTCAGGTCCTGCAGGCCGTGCAGGCCGCCGTCCCGAGCCAGGTCGGTACCGGCGCCGACGATGTCGTCGAGAGTGAGCCGCGGCTTGGGGCCGCGGCGGCCACTGCGCACGTCCCGCCAGAGCAGGGCGAGCAGCCGCTCGGGGTCGGTGACCTGGTCGGGGTCGGCGGCCTCGACCGGACCCGTGTCACCGGGCGGCTCCGTGTCACCGGCCGGTTCGGCGGCGGGGACGTCGCTCGCGGACAGGTCGGCGTCCGACTCGTCCGCCCCGGCGTCGCCGCCGGGCTCCCTCGATCCAGTCACCGCGTCACTCCCTCGTCCGCTCGGGTCTGCCGGTCCATCGTCACCCCGGCGCCGGCACGCGCCGCGGACCGGCTCACGTGATCAGGTCCAGCCGGTCGGGCGCCGGTCGTTCCACGGTCAACCCGGCCCGCCGGGCCACCCGCACCATGGTCGCCACGTCGCCCACCTCGGCCCGGGTGGCCAGCAACGCGCGAGCCAGCCGTCCCTTGGCCGCCTTGCTGAAGTGGCTCACCACGGTGCGCGATCCGTCGGGCCGTTCGCTGAGCACCCGGACCCCCACCGCGCCCGGGACGGGCGCGAAGGCGGCGTACGCGCCGGAGCGCAGATCGAGCACGAGGCCGTGCGTGTCGGCTGCCGCAGCCAGGACCGGCGTCAGCACCGGACGCCAGCCGGCCGGGACGGCCGGACCGCCGGGCAGCACGGAGCCGGCCGACAGCCGGTAGGCCGGGATCCTGTCGGCCCCCGCGACCACGCCGAACAGCGCCGAGCTGATCAGCAGCAACCGTCCGGCCCGTTCACGCGCCGCCGGTGGCAGCGACGGCACGTCCAGGTGGTCGAACAGCACGCCGGTGTAGCGGGCGACGGCCGGCAGCGTGGGTGCGGTGCGGACCGCGGCGGTGGCCAGCACCTCGTCGTCCTTCCCGGCGGAGACGCCCAGCGCCGCCCGCGCTGCGGGCAGGTCGGCGCACAGGGCCACGACCCGGTCGAGCTGTCGTTCCCGGGCGGCCGTCAGACCGGGTGCATCGGCCCACACCAGTCCGGCCGGATCGACGGGTGCCCCGTCGCCGCCGGTGGCCTTGGTCTCCGAGGGCGGGAGCAGGATGAGCACGACGGCGGACCTTAGTCGCCGGACCGATGCACCATGGTCCCGCGGGCATCCCCGTCGCCTGTGCGCCCGTCCCGCCGGTCCTGGAGGCTGCCGTGTCGTTCTCCGTCGGGACTCCCCCGTCGTCTGGGTCCGCTCCCTCGACTCCGGTCGCACCGTCCGGCCTGTGGATGCCCGGCCGCGCCGCCGCTGTGGGCCTGGGGCTGGCCGCGGTCGCCCTCACCCTCGGCGTGGCCGAGCTGGTCGCGGCCGGCGGCCAGGCGGTCGGGCTGTTCGGTCCGGCGGCCGCGCCGCTGTCCGCGCTGGGCGCCGGATTCATCGACCTCACCCCGGGCTGGCTCAAGGACCTGGCCGTCTCGTGGTTCGGAGTGCACGACAAGACGGCGCTGCGGGTCGGCATGGGCGTGGTGCTGGTGCTGGCGGCCGCGGTGATCGGGCTCATCGGGCGGCGATCGCCCAGGATCGCCGCCGCGGTCGCCGCCGGGCTGCTGGTCGTGGCCGCCGTCGCCGTGCTGACCCGGGCGGACGCCGCGGCGTTCGACCTGGCGCCGCTCATCGTCGGGGGCACGGCCGGGCTCTGGCTGCTGCTCAGCGCGTGGCGCCGGACGGCGCTGCCGCCGGACGTGTTGGCCGCGGCCCGGAGACGGTCGGCGGACGACGGACCGGTCTGGTCCGACGATCCCGACGGCAGCACCGCGGCCGGGCCGCCCGCCGGGCCGGGCCCTCGCGACCGCGGCGGTCGGGTCGTGCTGACCGGCGACCGGCACCCGATGGGTCCGGTCGCGGGCGCGGGCGGCGGCACCGGTGTCGACCGGCGCCAATTCCTGCGGCTGGCCGGCAGTGGCGCGGTGGTGGCGGTGCTGGCCGGCGCGGTGTCGCGGCTCATCCCCAGCGGCGCCGACGTCGCCGCCAGCCGGGCCGCGTTCGGCCTCCCGGTCGCGGGTGACCTGCTCCCGGTGCCCGGCACTCCGCTCGACGTCCCGGGACTGGCCTCGTTCATCACCCCGAACGCCGACTTCTACCGCATCGACACCGCATTCACCGTCCCCCGGATGACCACCGCGGACTGGCGGCTGAACGTGCACGGGCTGGTCGACAGCCCGTTCGAGCTGACCTTCGACGAGCTGGTGGTCATGCCGTCGGTGGAACGAACCATCACCCTGACCTGTGTCTCGAACGAGGTCGGCGGCGACCTGATCGGCACCGCCCGCTGGCAGGGTGTGCGGATCGCCGACGTGCTGGCCCGGGCCGGGGTGCGGACCGCGGACGGACCCCAGGGCGGCCCGGACTGCGTGCTGTCCACCAGTGTCGACGGGTTCACCGTCACCACCCCCCTGCAGGCGCTGACCGACGGACGGGACGCGTTGCTGGCCTACGGCATGAACGGCGAGCCGCTGCCCCAGGAGCACGGCTTCCCGGTCCGCATGGTGGTCCCCGGCCTGTACGGCTACGTCTCGGCGACCAAGTGGGTGGTCGACCTCGCGGTGACCCGCTTCGAGCGGGTGTCGGCGTTCTGGTCCGATCGGGGTTGGGCCGAGGAAGGACCCATCAAGCTGTCGTCCCGGATCGACGTCCCACGTCCGCTGGAACCGGTGCCGGCCGGCGAGGTGACCATCGCCGGGGTGGCCTGGGCCCAGCACATCGGAGTCGCCGCCGTCCAGGTGCAGATCGACGGGGGCGACTGGCAGGACGCCGAGCTGTCCGACGCCGGCACCGCGGACACCTGGCGGCAGTGGGTGTACCGCTGGGTGGACGCTCCGGCGGGTGAGCACTGGCTGCGATGCCGGGCGACCGACGCCGCCGGGACGGTGCAGACCGCCGACGTCGCCCCGCCGGCCCCGGACGGGTCGACCGGGTTGGACGCGGTCAAGCTCATCGTCTCGCCGTGAGCCCTCCCGGGTGACCGGACCCGGGTGATCGGCTTCGGCGCCCATCCAGGACGAGCACGGCGACGAAGCCCGGGCATGACCCAGCGCTCCGCGCCCGCCGCCACCGCCGTGCCGCCGCCCCCCGCCGTCCGCGTCTGGCGGCCCGGGGTGGGCGTGTCCGCGCTGCTGGGCGTGGTCGCGGTCGGCCTGACCCTGGGCCTGGCCGAGCTGCTCGCCGCGCTGGGTTGGTGGTCCGGACTGCTCGATCCGGCCGCGTCGCCGGTGGCCTCGCTGGGCGCGGGCTTCATCGAGCTGACCCCGGAGTGGCTCAAGCGGTTCGCCATCGACACCTTCGGGGAGCACGACAAGACGGCGCTGCGCATCGGCATGGGCGTCACCCTGGTCGTGGTGGCCGTGGCGGTCGGGCTGCTCGGCCGCCGCAGCCCCCGCAGCGCCGCGACGGTCGCCGGTGCGCTCACCGCGGTGGCCGTCGCCGCCGTGGTGACCCGGCCGTCGGCGTCAGCGGTCGACGCGGTGCCCACCGTGGCCGGCGGACTGGCCGGGATCGCGCTGCTGATCGGCGCGCTGCGCCGGACCGTGCTGACCCGCGACCAGGTGACGGAGATCGAGCGGACTCGTCGCGGGGTCCCGCCCACCGGGACGACCCCTGAGCCGGCGGCGGGACGGTCGCCGGACCCCGCCGACCGGGCCGTGTTCACCGGGGCGCGGCACCCGATGTCGCGGGCCGGATCGGGCGCCGCGCAGGTCCGGCCCGGCGTGGACCGGCGGAGGTTCCTGCTGCTGGCCGGGACGGGTGCGCTGGTGGCCACGGCCGCGGGCGGACTGGCGCGATGGGTTCCCAGTGGCGCCGACGTGATGGCCAGCCGGGCGGCGCTGGCCCTGCCACCCGTGGTCGACGCTCTCCCGGTGCCGGGCACGCCGGTGGTGGTGGACGGCGTGACGCCGTTCGTGACGCCGGCCGACGCGTTCTACCGGGTCGACACCGCCTTCACGGTGCCCCAGCTCACCGCCGAGGACTGGCGGCTGCGGGTGCACGGCCGGGTCGGCCGCACCGTGGAGCTCTCCTTCGCCGACCTGCTGGCCATGCCCGCGGTGGAACGCACCATCACGCTGACGTGTGTCTCGAACGAGGTCGGCGGCAACCTGGTCGGCACCGCCCGCTGGCAGGGCGTCCGGCTCGCCGACGTGCTGGCCCTGGCCGGCGTCGGCGGCGGCCCGGGCGGGGAACCGGACGCGCCCGATTGCGTGCTGTCCACCAGCGTCGACGGCTTCACTGTCACCACGCCGCTGGACGCCCTGCTCGACGGACGGGACGCGTTGCTGGCCTACGGCATGAACGGCGACCCGCTGCCCCAGGAGCACGGCTTCCCGGTCCGCATGGTGGTCCCCGGCCTGTACGGCTACGTCTCGGCCACCAAGTGGGTGGTCGACCTGGAACTGACCCGGTTCCAGGACGTCTCGGCCTACTGGACCGACCGCGGTTGGGCCGCGCAGGCACCGATCAAGACCTCCTCGCGGATCGACGTGCCCCGCGGGTTCGCCCAGCTGCCCCCGGGTGAGGTGGTGGTGGCCGGAGTGGCCTGGGCCCAGCACCGCGGCATCACGGCCGTGCAGGTGCAGATCGACGACGGCGACTGGCAGGACGCCGAGCTCTCCGACGCGTTCACGGTCGACACCTGGCGGCAGTGGGTGTTCCGCTGGGACGCCCGGCCGGGTCCCCACGTGGTCCGGTGCCGCGCCGTCGACGGATCCGGCGTGGTGCAGACGGCGGACCGGGTCGGCACGCTGCCCGACGGCTCCACGGGTCTGGACTCGCGCCAGGTCACCGTCACCGCCTGAGACCACCCGATCCGGTGATGGTCGCATCGACACCCATCCGCACCGGACGAGGCACCGAACCACTGTCACACAACGGAAGTCGGCGGGATGTCACCGAGAATGCTGCGGTGACAAGCGCTTCCGGACGGCGGGCCGGTCGCCCGCCGACAGCACGGTCGAACCGCACCGTCCACGACAGGAGAGCATCATGATCGTCAAGCGCACCGCCACCCTGCTGGCCGGCCTCGGCCTGGCCGCCACCCTGGCCGCCTGCGGCTCCGGCTCGGACGCCGGCTCCGGCAGCATGACGACCTCGCCGTCGTCGAGCATGTCGAGCTCGTCCGACATGTCGAGCCCCATGTCGAGCCCGATGTCGAGCCCGATGTCGTCGTCCGCCCCGATGTCGAGCTCGGGCGGCGCCATGGCCGAGGGTGACCTGGTCGGCCCGGGCTGCGCGGACTACGCGGCGGCGGTGCCGTCCGGCGCCGGTTCGGTCGAGGGCATGGCCGCCGATCCCGTCGCCGTGGCCGCCTCGAACAATCCGCTGCTGACCCAGCTGACCGCGGCGGTGTCCGGCCAGCTGAACCCGCAGGTGAACCTGGTCGACACCCTGAACAACGGCGAATTCACCGTCTTCGCCCCGGTCGACGACGCCTTCGCGGCCCTGCCGGCGACCACCGTCGACACGCTGAAGACCGACAGCACCCTGCTCACCGGCATCCTGACCTACCACGTGGTGCCGGGGCAGCTGTCCCCTGATGCGGTGGTCGGCACCCACACCACGGCCAACGGCGCCACGCTGGAGGTCACCGGCTCCGGCGATGCGCTCATGGTCAACGGCGCCTCGGTCATCTGCGGCGGCGTCACCACCGCGAACGCGACCGTCTACCTGATCGACCAGGTGCTCACCCCGCCGGCGAGCTGACGGGCAGATCGCTCGATCCCAGCCGTCCGGGCCGTCCCGATCAGGGGCGGCCCGGACCCACGCCCGCCGCCTTGAGTGACCACCAGATCAACGGCAGTTGCAGCGGCAACCGAGCCAGCGTGAGGGCCTGGGCCTGGGCCGGCACCCGGTGCCGCACCGCAGTGACGGCCATGTCGATGTTCGCCGGGAACACGCCGACCATGAGCGCGGCCGACGCCCAGCCGCCCACCCGTCGGGTGGCGGGCATCGCGAGCAGCCCGGCACAGCCGATCTCGGCCACCCCGCTGACCGCGACCACCGTCGGCGCCGCCGGGAACCACGACGGCACGAACGCCTGGTAGGTGTCGGGCTTCACGAAGTGGGCGACGCCGGCCCCGCCGAGCAGGGCCACCATGAACCAGGTGGTGGCGGTGGCCTTCGGCGGGCCGTCGGCCCGGGACACGGCCGAGCGGACACGGGACGTCAGGGAGCGGAGCGGCATCGCAGCAGTGTGCGGGATGCGATCAGCGGGACGACGACCCGGACCGGTCGCTGTTGTATGCTGTTCTGTCGGTGCGTCTGCTGATGCACCTGATGGTCTGCCTCAGCGGTGGTGCGCGCTGTGCCGGCGCCCGGGACTCCCGGGTCCGATGCGGTGCACCCCCGGTCCACGGCGGACCCGACCAGGCGTGCAGAGCATCCACCAGCAACGAGAGAGATTGAAGGCAGATCCCGCGTGGCCAACATCAAGTCGCAGATCAAGCGCATCCGGACCAACGAGCTCGCCCGGCAGCGCAACAAGTCGGTGAAGTCGGCTCTGAAGACGGCCGTCCGCAAGGTGCGCACCGCGGTCGACGCCGGTGACAAGGACGCGGCGCAGGTCGAGCTGCGCGCCGCCGGCCGCAGCCTGGACAAGGCCGTCTCCAAGGGCGTCATCCACGCCAACCAGGCCGCCAACCGCAAGTCCGCGCTGGCCCAGCAGGTCAACGCGCTCTGACGCGGCGGTCGGGCCGAGCAGCCCGGCACCTGAGCATCCGACGAACGCCACGGCCCCACCACGGGCCGTGGCGTTCGTCGTCGCCGGGTGGTCAGGCGCCGCGCAGCTCGGCGATCCGCCGCACCGCCGACTCCAGGGCGTACTCGACGTCCGTGGCGGCGCCTTTCACGTCGGCGTTCACGGTCGCGACCACCGACAGCGCGGTGAGCAGCGCGGGCGGCGACCAGTGCCGGGCCACGCCGCGGGCCTTGTCGATCTTCCACGGCGGCATGCCCAGCTCCCCGGCCAGCGACACCCCGCTGCCCGGGCGGGCACCGCGCACCTTGGCCACGGTGCGCACCCCGTCCGCCAGGGCGTCGGCGACCAGCACCGGCGCCACCCCGATGGCCATCGCCCAGCGCAGCGCCTCCAGCGCCGCGGGCAGGTCCCCGGCCACGGCCAGATCGGCCACCGCGAACCCGCTGACCTCGGCCCGGCCGCTGTAGTACCGGTGCACGGCGGTCTCGTCCACCCGTCCCCCGCTGTCGGCGACCAGCTGCGACGCGGCTGCGGCCAGCTCACGCAGGTCGGACCCGACCGCCTCGACCAGCGCCGCCACCGCATCCGGCGAGGCCCGCCCACCGGCCTCCCGGATCTCGGCCCTGACGAAATCCAGCCGCTCCGCGGGCCGGGTGATCCTCGCGCAGGTCAGCACGGTGGCGCCGGCCTTGCGCAGCCCGTCGGCCAGTGGCTTGTTCCGGGCCGCGCCCGAGTGGTGGACGACCAGGGTGGTCGACTCGTCCGGGGCCGCCGCGTACCGCAGCAGTTCCGCGGTCAGGTCCTTGTTCGCGTCCTGGGCGTCGCGCAGCACGACCACCCGGGGCTCGGCGAACAGGCTGGGTGCGGTCAGATCGGCGAACTCGGCCGCCGTCAGCCCGGAGACCGTCGCGTCCCGGCGCTCGGCCTCCGGCGTGACCGCACGGATCGCCAGGACGACCCGTCGGGCGGCCCGATCGACGAGCAGTTCCTCGTCCCCGGAGAGCAGGACCAGCGGACCCGGGGACGCGACGGCCCCGGACGACCGGCCGGCGGCCCGGGGACCAGACGAGGCGGGGGACACGCCGCCCATGCTGCCAGCCGGGGCCGACACCCGACCGCGCGGCGCGTCCGCGGTGCCGGACCGGGCTGCGGTCCGGCGTCTACGGTGCTCCGGTGCCGACCCGCCTGCTCGTCGTCCCCGATCCGTCCCCGAGCGGTGCAGCCGCCGCACCGACCGCGCCGGCCGCCGCTCACCGGCGGCGGACGGGCCGGCGCCGGCTGGCTCCCGTCGCCGCCGTGCTCGCGGTGCTGTCGGTGAGCGCCTGCGGCAGTGATGCGCCGACCACGGACCCGGCCGGATCCGCCCCGGGTGACGCGGCCGCGGGAGCCCGCAGCACCGACGCGTCCGGCACCGTCACCGCGACCTGCGAGTGGACACCCAGCGGCCGGGAGGCCGCGCGGCCGGTGGATCCACCGGCCACCTCCCAGCCGGCGTCCGGCACGGTCACGACCACGCTCGACTTCGCCGGCGGACCGGTCGAGGTCACCCTGGACCGCGCGGCGGCGCCGTGCACGGTCGGCAACTTCGTCAGCCTGGCCGAGCAGGGCTGGTTCGACGCCGCCAGCTGCCACCGGCTCACCGCCCACCCCGGCCTCACCGTGCTGCAGTGCGGCGACCCGACACGCACCGGTCGCGGCGGCCCGCCCTGGGTGTTCGACGACGAGGTGCCGGCCGACGCCGGGACCGAGGCGGTTCCCTATCCGCGCGGCACGGTGGCCATGGCCAACGCTGGCCCGGACACCAACGGCTCCCAGTTCTTCCTGGTCATCGGCGACTCCCGGCTGCCCCCGGCCTACACCGTGTTCGGCAGCGTCACCGGAGGCCTGGAGGTGCTCGACGGGATCGCCGCGGCGGGCATCAACGGTGGCGGCCGGGACGGGCTGCCCGCCGGTGACGCCACCATCGACGCGGTCAGCGTCGCCGGCGCACCGTCCCCCTGACCGGACGCACCCCACCGGACGCTCCCGATCGGCCGCCCGGTCGAGCGGTCGGGCCGCCCCCGGCGGTCGGCTAAGCTGATCGCCGGACATCCGGCTCCCACCGCGGCGGTCCGGGCACCGACCACAACTGAACACACCTCATCCAGAGGGGCAGAGGGACACGGCCCGATGAAGCCCCGGCAACCACTGATGATGTTCCGACCAGCGGCCCACGGGTCCGCGCGGCGGGGCCGATCATCGGCAGGTGCCACTTCCGTCCCGGAGCAGGCGCCCCGGGGAAGATGAGCCAGAAGGGCCTCGCCATGACCAGCACCATCACCACCGCCGCCGGAACCACCGACAATGTGGGCGGTCTCGACCTCGGACCCGCTGTCGCGTTGTCCTGTCGCGAGTGCGGCAACCGGGTCGACCTCGGTCCGTACTACGCCTGTTCCGAGTGTTTCGGTCCGCTCGAGGTCTCCTACGAGTTCACCCTGGCCCGCGAGGAGCTGCGCCGGGCGATCGAGCGCGGCCCGCAGAACATCTGGCGCTACGCCCCGCTGCTGCCGGTGCCGGCCGGGATCGCTGACACCCCCAACATCAACCCGGGCTGCACCAAGCTCGTCCGCGCCGACAACCTGGCCCGTGAGCTCGGTCTCAAGCGGCTGTGGGTCAAGGACGACTCGGGCAACCCGACGCACTCGTTCAAGGACCGGGTCGTGGCCGTCGCCCTGGCCGCCGCCCGCGAGCTGGGCTTCTCGGTGCTGGCCTGCCCGTCGACCGGCAACCTGGCCAACGCGGTGGCCGCCGCGGCCGCCCGGGCCGGCATCCGCTCCGTGGTGCTGATCCCGTCCAACCTGGAGCAGCAGAAGATCCTGACCACCGCCGCCTACGGCGGGACGCTGGTCGCGGTCGAGGGCAACTACGACGACATCAACCGGCTGGCCGGCGAGATCGCCGCCGAGCAGGACGACTGGGCGTTCGTGAACGTCAACGTCCGGCCGTACTACGCCGAGGGTTCCAAGACGCTCGCGTACGAGGTGGCCGAGCAGCTGGGCTGGCGGCTGCCGCAGCAGGTCGTGGTCCCGATCGCCTCCGGCGCTCAGCTGGTGAAGATCGACAAGGGCTTCACCGAGCTCGGCAACCTGGGCCTGGTCGAGCCGACGCCCTACCGGGTGTTCGGCGCGCAGGCCACCGGGTGCGCCCCGGTGGCGCACGCCTTCAAGGACGGGCACGACACGGTCCGGCCGGTCCGGCCGGACACCATCGCCAAGTCGCTGGCCATCGGCAACCCGGCCGACGGACCGTACGTGCTGGACACGGTGCGGCGCACCGGCGGGGCCATCGAGGACGTCAGCGACGACGAGGTCATCGAGGGCATCAAGCTGCTGGCCCGCACCGAGGGCATCTTCGCCGAGACCGCCGGTGGGGTGACTGTCGCGACCCTGCGCAAGCTCCTGGCCACCGGCCAGCTCGACCCCGAGGCCGAGACCGTCATCTTCAACACCGGCGACGGCCTCAAGACCCTGGACGCGATCGCGGACGTGGTCGGCCCGACCGCGACGATCGCCCCGACGCTGAAGGCCTTCGACGCCGCCGGCCTGGCCTGATCCCACGGCGCTGTCGACAGGCCCCGATCACCACGTGCCGGTGATCGGGGCCCGTCGGCGTCTGCGGGTCCGGACGGTGGCCGCCGGCCACGCCGGGGCGATGACCGAGCGCCGCGGTCGCGGGGCCGGCACCGCCCGAACGGGTGGAAGGGGGATGACCGTTCGTCGGAGCGTAGCCAGGAGACGCCTGGATGAGGGATGGTTGCGCGCCTGCTCTCCCGTTCGAGTCCGATGGGTCCCCGCGTGCGCGCTCTCCGGTTGTTCCTCGCCCTGGCCCTGACGGTCGGGATCGTTTCGCCCGTCACCCTGTCCGCCACCGCCCCACCCGCTGTGGCGGCGGTGCCGCCGACCTACACCGATGCCCTGGTCGGATCGCTGGACTACGCCCTCGATCTGGCCGTGCTGTCCGACCGGACCGTGCTGGTGGCGACCAAGGCCGGCGTGGTGCGCAGCGTGCGCAACGGCGCCCTGCAGCCGGCCCCGGTGCTGGACCTGTCCGCTCGGCTGTGCGGCAACTACGAGCGTGGCCTGCTCGGCATCGCCACCGACCCCGCCGCCGCGACCGGCTCGACGCAGTACCTCTGGGCGTTCTGGACGGCCCGGGACGCGGGCGGCACCTGCGCCGCCCGCACCGACGGCGCCGGGCCGAACCCGGCCACCGCTCCGCGCAACCGGGTCTCGCGGTTCACGCTCCGCCCCGACGGCACCGCCGACCCGGCCAGCGAACGGGTGCTGCTCGACGGCATCTACTCCAGCTCCGGCTACCACAACGCCGGCGACATCGACCTGGGCCGGGACGGCCTGCTCTACATCGCCACCGGCGACGGGATGTGCGACTACCGCGGCGATGTCCGCTTCCCGGGCGGCAGCGGCTGCGGCCCGGCCAACGACACCGCCCGTGACCGGAACGTGCTGAACGCCAAGATCCTGCGGATCACCCAGGACGGCGGCATCCCCGCCGACAATCCGTTCCAGGGGCCCGGGACCGCGAGCTGCGCCACCGCTCCGGCCGCGGACGGCGTGACCTGCCAGGAGACGTTCGCGACCGGGCTGCGCAACCCGTTCCGGCTGGCGTTCGACCCGGACGCGGGAGGCACCTCGTTCCGGATCAACGACGTCGGCCAGGACACCTGGGACGAGATCGACCAGGGCGTCCGGGGCGCCGACTACGGCTGGAACCTCCGGGAGGGGCACTGCCAGCTGACCAACTCCGAGACGAACTGCGGCGCAGCGACACCGGCCGGGCTGACCGACCCGGTCTTCGACTACGGGCAGAGCACCGGGTGCACCTCGATCACCGGCGGGGCGTACGTGCCCAGCGGGACCTGGCCGGCGTACGCGGGCAGCTACCTGTTCGCCGACTACACCTGCGGCACGATCTTCGCCCTCTCGCCGGACAACGTGCGGACGGAGTTCGCCACCGGCCTGGATGCCCCGCTGACCATCGAGTTCGGGCCGGACGGCGCCGGGCAGGCCCTGTACTACGCCACCCCGACCGAGCTGCGCAGGATCACCGCCACCGGCAGCGCGAACCGGGCCCCGACCGCCGTCGTCACCACCGCGACCGGCCCCGGCGCCACCGAGATCTCGTTCGACGGCACCGGCAGCACCGACCCCGACGGTGACGCGCTGAGCTATCGCTGGACCTTCGGCGACGGCACCCCCACGGTCACCACCACCACGCCGAGCACGACGCACACCTACGCGAGCGTCGGCGCGTACACCGTCACCCTGCAGGTCACCGATCCCGGCGGGCTGAGCAGCCAGGCCACCGCGTCGGTGCAGGCCGGCAACGCCGCCCCGGTGCCGACGATCCTCTCGCCCACCGCGACCGACCTGTTCTCGGTCGGCACCACGTACACGCTCCGCGGCAGCGCCACCGACGCGGAGGACGGCACCCTGCCCGCGTCGTCGTTGAGCTGGACGGTGATCAAGCACCACGCCACGCACACCCACCCGGTGATCGGACCGGTCAGCGGCGCCACCACCACGATCACCGGCCCGGCGCCCGAGGACCCGGCGTCGACGACGGACAGCTGGCTCGAGATCCAGCTCACCGCCACCGATTCCCGGGGCGTGAGCACCACGGTCCGACAGGACTTCCGCCCGCGCACGGTCCCGGTCACCGTGGCGAGCGACCCGGCCGGCCTGAAGGTCACGCTGAACGGCACGGTGGTGTCCACCCCGACCACGATCACCTCGTGGGCGAACTGGGCGGTGCCGGTGAACGCCGCGCCGCAGACCGACGGCAGCGGCCGGGCCTGGACGTTCACCCGGTGGTCCGACGGCGGCGCGGCGTCACACGCCTTCATCACACCGGCCACCCCGACCACGCTGACCGCCACGTTCACCGCGGCCGGCCCGACCGCCCCGCCGGCGCCGTCCAGGGTCACCGCGACCCAGACCGGGAACGGCGCCGCCACGCTCACCTGGTCGCCGTCGAGCCTGCCCGCCGGGCAGACGGTGACCGGGTACCGGGTCGCCCGGGACGGCGTCGACAGCACCGGGTACGGGGCCTTCAGCACCGTCGTGCCGGCCACCAGCCGGTCGTTCGGCTTCGGCCGGCTGGTGGTGGGTCGTACCTACACGCTGACCGTGCAGGCGGTGACCGCGGCCGGAACCGGCACCCCGGCGACCGCGACGGTGGCGGTCCGGGCGTGGACGCTCCCGGCCGGCCCGACCGCCGTCACCGTCGTTCCCACCGGCGGCAGCGCAGCCACGATCTCCTGGTCACCGCCGACCGACAGCGGCGGGCAGCCGATCACCGGCTACCGCGTGACCCGGGACGGGACCGACAGTTCGGGGACGGGGCCGTGGTCCACGGTGCTGCCGGCGTCGGCGACCCGCTTCGTGGTCAGCAAGCTGGTCGCCTGGCGCACCTACACGCTGACGGTCTCGGCGATCACCGCCGTGGGTTCCTCCCCCGCGCACGGTGCGCAGGTGCTGGTGGGATCGCAGCAGGGTGTCCCGGCGCCGACGAAGGTGACGGTGGTGCAGGCCACGGGCACGACGCAGCGGATCAGCTGGGAGCCACCGACGGTCCCGGCCGGGATCACCCTGATCGGCTGGACCGTCACCCGGGACGGCAAGGACTCCAACGCGTTCGGGCCGTGGTCGACGACCGTCGGACCGTCCGCCCGGAGTGTGACCGTGCGCAACCTGGTGCCCGGCCGGACGTACACGATGACGGTGCAGGCCAGGACCACCAGCTGGTTCTCGGCGATCGCGCATGGCAGCGCGGTCATCCGCTGACCGTCGGCACGACCGAGGCCCGAGGCCCGAGCCCCGCACGGGGACTCGGGCCTCGGTCGGCGATCAGGTGGTCAGCGGGCGGCGTGCGGATCGCTGCCGTCGAGGCTGACCTCGATGCCGAACAGCGTGTGCAGCGCCTGCACGTAGCCGGCACCGTCCCCGGTGCGGGCCAGCTCGCGGGCGCGCAGGGTCGGCGTGTGCAGCAGCGTCTGGGTGATCCGGTGCATCGACAGCTCGACGTCGGCGGCCACGTCGTCGTCGTACTTGGCCCGCAGCCGGTCCATCTCCTTGCGGACGGTGCGGGTCACGTGCTGCCGCAGCGCCACCACGGCCGGATCCAGCTGGCGCATGACCAGCTGCTCCTCGAACGCGGCGACCGCGGCGATGACGATGTCCTGCGCCGCCATCACCTCGACGGCCGGGGCGCCGGCGACGGTCCGGTCGGACACCGAGTTCAGGTCGACGACGAACACCCCGGGGACCTCGCGGGCCGGCCGGCCGACGTCCGGACGCAGGGCCAGATCGACGACCGGCAGGTCACGGTCCCGGCGTGCGGTGGCCGCCGCCATGACGTCGGCGTTCAGGCTCTCGGTGGCGCCGCCACTGCAGGTGACGACCAGGTCGACCTTGGCCAGCACGTCGACCAGGTCCGCGTGACCGACCGGGGCGGCGGCGTGCCGGACGGCGAACGACTCGGCCCGCCCGGACGGCGAGTGCACCGACAGGTCGATCTGGCCGCGCCGGCGCAGCTCGGCGGCGACCACCCGGGCGTACGCACCGGTGCCGACGATCAGGGCGCTGGCCGGGGCGCCGAAGCGGTCGGCGGCGATGTCGAGGGCGACGGAGGCCACCGAGCGACCGGCCGCACCCAGCGAGGTGCTGGAGGTGACCTGCTTGGCCGTACGGGCCGAGGCCTGGAACAGCGCGTTCAGCGTGGGGGTGGTGGTCCCGGCCAGCTGGGCCTGCCGGAACGCGCGGGTGGCCTGGCCGGCGATCTCGGCCTCGCCGACCACCATCGAGTCCAGCCCACTGACCACGGTGAACAGGTGGGCGGCCACCGGGGCGCCCACGCGGACCTTGAGCAGGGAGCCGACCTCCTCCGCCTCGACCCCGCACGCGGCGGCCACGGCGGCGGTGACCGCGTCGATGGCGTCGTGGAAGCGGTTCGCGTCGAGGTAGATCTCCACCCGGTTGCAGGTGGACAGCAGCACGAAGCCGCGGACGGCTGGCGCGTGGTCGTCGAGCACGGGAGCGGTGCCGGACTCGGAGGGAGCGTCTGAGCGGACCATGTCGACCAGATCGCGGTGCAACCGGTCGACACCGACGGTCAGCCGCTCGAGATGCGTCAGCTCCAGGTCGTGGTGGCTGGCACCGAGAACCATGAGCATGACATGGATGTTACGGACGGCGACGCTCCGAATTCCACGAAGGCGACCCTTACCCGCGCGCCGTCCGATCGTCCCGCCCGGCCGCCGGATCACCGCGTTGAGCTGCGACGACGCCCCGAGACCGGCCGGCCGTGGCGATCATGACGGACCGGGACGCGATCTGCATCACCCGGGCGCGCCCGGCCCGGCCCATCCCGGAACCGACCGGCTCCTCACCCGTTCGGCAGGTCGGCTCGGCCGGCTCTGCCACCATGGACCCACCATGAGCGAGCGCAGCACGACCGACACCGACCTTGATCCGAACGCCGACCCCGCCCCCGCTCCGGCGGACGGCCGGTCGGTCCTGGCACTCCCGGCCGATCACCCGTTGCGGGACGGACGGACGTCGGGCAGCCCGCTGGTGGCCGCCTTCACCGGTGGCGCCCCGACCCGCCGCCCGGTGTGGTTCATGCGGCAGGCCGGGCGGTCGCTGCCGGAGTACCGGGCCGCCCGCGCCGGCGTGGGCATGCTGGAGTCCTGTCTGCGGCCGGAGCTCGCCGCGGAGATCACCCTGCAGCCGGTGCGCCGGCACGACGTGGACGCCGCCGTGCTGTTCAGCGACATCGTGGTGCCGCTGAAGCTGGCCGGGGTCGACGTCGACATCGTCGCCGGGGTCGGCCCGGTCATGGGGAGCCCGGTGCGCACCGCTGCCGACGTGGCGGCGCTGCCCGAACTGGACCCGGCCGCGCTGGCCCCCGTCGCCGCGGCGGCCGCCCTCACGGTGGCCGAACTGGGCGGCGTGCCGCTGGTCGGGTTCGCCGGGGCACCGTTCACCCTGGCCTCCTACCTGGTCGAAGGGGGCCCCAGCCGGGAGCACCTGCACACCCGGGCGCTCATGCACGCCGACCCGGACACCTGGCACCGGCTCGCCGCCTGGACCGCGCAGGTCACGGGGGCGTTCCTGCAGGCCCAGGTGCAGGCCGGCGCGTCCGCCGTCCAGCTGTTCGACTCCTGGGCGGGCGCGTTGTCCCTGCCCGACTACGAGCGCTTCGTGCGACCCCACTCCGCCGCGGTGCTGGCCGCGATCGGCCGAACCGGCGTGCCGCGCGTGCACTTCGGGGTGAACACCGGCGAACTGCTGGTGGCCATGCGGGACGCCGGCGCCGACGTCATCGGCGTCGACCACCGGGTGCCGCTCGACGTGGCCAGCGCCCGCCTCGGCCACCGGACGCCGGTGCAGGGCAACATCGATCCGGCCCTGCTGTTCGCGGGCGACACCGCGCTGCACGAGCACACCCGGGACGTGCTGCGGCGCGGGCGCTCGGCGCCGGGTCACGTGGTCAACCTCGGGCACGGCGTGCCGCCGGAGACCGATCCCGAGGTGCTGACCCGGCTGGTCGCCTTCGTGCACGACCAGCCGTGACCGACCCGACCGCCGCGCCTCGCCCCGTCGACGTGCCCGTGGACGTGCCCGTGGCCGTGGACGTGGCCGTGGTCGGCGGCGGCATCTCCGGGTTGCTGAGCGGTTGGGACCTGGCCCGGGCCGGCTTGCGCGTGGTGGTGCTGGAACGCTCCGATCACCCGGGCGGCGCGGTGTCCTCCCACGTGCTGGCCGGCCTGACCCTGGACGCCGGGGCCGACTCGTTCGCCACCGCCCGACCGGCGGTCCGCGAGCTGATCGACGAGCTCGGCATGGGCGACCGGGTCGTCTCCCCCGATCCGCGGGGCGCGTGGGTGCAGCACACCGCCGGCCCGGCCCCGCTGCCCCGGGCCGGACTGCTCGGCATCCCCGGCCGGCCGTGGGCGGCCGACGTCCGCCGCGCGGTCGGCTGGGTCGGGGCCGCACGGGCGACGCTGGACCGGGTGCTGCCGGCGTCGGTCGGCACGTCCGACCACACCCCGACGGTGGGTTCGCTGGTCCGGGCCCGGATGGGTCGCCGGGTGCTGGACCGCCTGGTCGGTCCGGTGGCCGGGGGCGTCTACGCCGCGGACCCGGACGTGCTCGAGGTCCGCACCGTCGCGCCGACCCTGCTCGAGCAGGTTCGGTCGACGGGCTCGCTGGCCGCGGCCGTCCGCGAGGTCCGCGGCGTCCGACCCGGTGCGGTCAAGGCCGGCTCGGCGGCCGACGGCCTGACCGGCGGGATGCACACCCTGGCCACCGGCCTGGCCGCGGCGGCCGGTGCGGCCGGGGTCGAGATCCGCTGCGATGTCGACGTGCTCGGCCTGACACCGTCCGATGCCGGCGGGTGGCGGGTGCGCCTGCAGCCCGGCGGGACGCTGGACGTGCGGGCGGTGGTGCTGGCCGCGCCGGGTCCGGTGACCGCCGGCCTGGTGCAGGCGCTCGCCACCGACGGAGCCCTGCCGCGGGAGGCCGTCGACGCGGTCCGCACACCGAGCAGCGAGGTGCTGCTCGCCTCGCTCGTCATCCGTTCCGCGGCGCTGGACGGCGCGCCGCGCGGCACCGGCGTGCTGGTCGCCGAGGGGGTCCGCACCGTGCGGGCCAAGGCGCTGACCCACGCGACGGCCAAGTGGCGGTGGCTGGCCGAGGCGGCCGGCCCGGGTCGGCACGTGCTGCGCCTGTCCTACGGCCGCACCGCCGACGGTTCGGACCTCCCGGACGAGGCCGATCTGCCGGAGATCGCCCGCCGCGACGCCGAGGTGCTGCTCGGCGTCCCGTTGCCGGCCGCGGACGTCGAGGCGACGGACGTGATCCGATGGACCTCGGCGCTGCCCACTCCCGTCCCCGGGCACCGGGCGGCCGTCGCCGCCCTGCGGGAACGGCTCGCCGACCGGGACGTGGCCGTGGTGGGCGCCTTCGCCGGTGGGACCGGGCTGGCCGCCGTGGTGGCCGACACCCGCACCGCGGCCGCCGCGCTGGCCGTCCGCCTGCAGCCCTGACGCACGTCCGCCGACACGGGCGGTGACCGCAGGGCTCGATCAGGAGCACCCACGTGGCGCGCGGCACACCCATCGGACACACCTCGGTGGCCCGGACTGTCGAGCGGGAGAGACACAATGGAGACCGGGGTCCACCACCCCGGACGCTCCGGGGCGCGCGCGGCCGCCCCGGACGAGCTTCCGTGGCCGCGCGACGAGAGGACCTCGGCGATGAGCTCGGCGACCGGCACCCCTGACCAGGCTCCCAACGGCGACGCCGCGGGCCACACCTACGGCGCCGCCGCGTCCGGCCCGAGCGCCGAGGAGATCAACGCGGGCATCCGGTACACCGGGTTCGCCGTGTACGCCCGGGCCACCGAGCTGGACGCCCCGGCCGACAAGGCGACCGCCGAACTGGCCGAGCTCACCGCGCAGCTGGCCGAGCAGGACGTCGTCGTGCGCGGGTACTACGACGTCTCGGCCCTGCGCGCCGACAGCGACGTGATGATCTGGTGGCACGGCCCGACCGCCGAGTCCCTGCAGATGGCCGGCCGGGGGTTCCGCCGGACCGCGGTGGGTCGCACGCTGCGGCCGTTCTGGTCGGCCTTCGGCCTGCACCGCCCGGCGGAGTTCAACCGCGGGCACGTGCCCGCCTTCCTGGCCGGGCTGGAGGCCCGGCAGTGGGCCACCGTCTACCCGTTCGTCCGGTCGTACGAGTGGTACCTGCTGCCCGACGAGGAGCGGCGCCAGATGCTCGCCGAGCATGGCCGGATGGGCCGCGAGTACCCGCAGGTGCTGGGCAACACCGTCGCGGCGTTCGCGCTGGGCGACTACGAGTGGCTGCTGGCCCTGGAGTCCGACGAGCTGCACGACACCGTGGACCTGATGCGGCACCTGCGGGCCTCCGGCGCGCGCCGCCACGTCCGCGAAGAGGTCCCGTTCTTCTCCGGTCGGCGGATCGACGAGGCAGGCGTGGTCGAGGTCGTGCAGTGACGTCCGGGCAGGCCGCCGCGGCGGCGACCGACACGGCCGGCGATGGTCACCGGCCCGTCGACCTCGGGTACGACGCCGTGCTGCTGGCCGGGTTCGGCGGTCCGGAGGGCCCCGACGACGTGATGCCGTTCCTGCGCAACGTCACTCGCGGGCGGGGCATCCCGGACGAGCGCCTGGTCGAGGTCTCGCACCACTACCGGGCCCTCGGTGGCGTCTCCCCGATCAACGAGCAGAACCGCCGGCTGCGCCGTGCCCTCGAGCAGGAACTGCAGCGGCGCGGCGTCGAGCTGCCGGTGCTCTGGGGCAACCGCAACTGGGCGCCGTACCTGCCGGACGTGCTCACCGACGCGGCAGCCGCCGGTCACCGGCGGCTGCTCGGACTGGCCACGTCGGCGTACTCCAGCTACTCGTCCTGCCGGCAGTACCGCGAGGACTTCGGGATGGCGCTGGCCAGCACCGGTCTCGTCGGCCGGGTCGGCATCGACAAGATCCGGCCGTACTACGACCAGCCGGGGTTCCTGGCCCCGTTCGTCGACGGCACCGCAGCCGCGCTGCGGGACGCGCTGAGCGAGGGCCTGACCCCCGCGGACGTCGAGATCGTCTTCACCACCCACTCCATCCCGGACGCGATGGCCGACGTCTCGGGTTCGGCCACCCTGGGCGACCACCGACCCGGCGGCGCCTACGTGACGCAGCATCTGGCCGCGGCCGAGTCCGTCATCGGTCAGGTCACCGCCGAGCTGGCCGATCTCGGTGGCACCTCGCTGTCCTGGCAGCTGGCCTACCAGTCGCGGTCCGGGCCGCCGAGCCAGCCGTGGCTCGAGCCGGACATCAACGACGTCCTGACCAGCGTGCACGGCGCCGGGCGGCGCGGGGTCGTGGTCGTCCCGATCGGCTTCGTCTCCGACCACGTCGAGGTCGTGTGGGACCTGGACCACGAGGCGGCCGAGACGGCCGAGGAGCTCGGGTTGTTCTTCCGCCGGGTGACCACCCCGGGCACCGATCCCCGGTTCCTGGCTGCGCTCGCCGACCTGGTCCAGGAGCGGCTGACCGGAGACCCGCAGCCGGCCGGGGTCCGGTCCACCGGGCTGCCGCTGCCCGCCCGTCCCGACTTCTGCGCCCCGGAGTGCTGTGTCAACCTGCGCGCGGTGAGACCGACGACCGCCGCGGTGGACTCGGCCGCGGACTGGCCCCGGACCGAGTTCCCCGGCTGCGACGTCGATCCCGCGCGGCTGGCCGCCTCCGGGATCGGAACGTGACCGTGTCCCAGGCTCCCGACGCCGGGGGGCCACTGCTGGTCGGCACCCGCGGGAGTGCCCTGGCGCTGGCCCAGTCCGGCCAGGTGGCGGCCGCGCTGGCCGCCACCGCCGGGCGCGGCCACGAGCTGGTGCGGATCCGCACCGAGGGTGACGTCAACCTGGGTCCGCTGGCCAGCATCGGCGGCACCGGGGTGTTCGTCACCGCGGTCCGCGACGCGCTGGCCGCCGGGTCGGTGGACGTGGTGGTGCACTCGCTCAAGGATCTGCCCACCGCACCGGCCCCCGGACTCACGCTGGGAGCGGTCCCGACCCGGGAGGACCCACGCGACGCGGTGTGCGCGCGCAACGGCTGGACCCTGGCCACCCTGCCGCGCGGCGCCTCGGTCGGCACCGGGTCGCCACGGCGGGCCGCCCAGCTGCTGCGGCACCGTCCCGACCTGCAGATCCACGCCATCCGGGGCAACGTCGACACCCGGCTCGGCCACGTCGGCGACGGTCGACTGGACGCGGTGGTGCTGGCCGCCGCCGGTCTGGCCCGGCTGGGGCGGTCCGCCGCGGTCACCGACCTGCTCGACCCGGAGGTCATGCTGCCGGCCCCGGCCCAGGGCGCGCTGGCCGTCGAGGCCCGCACCGACGCGGTGACGGGTGGGTCGCCCTCCTGGTACGCCACGGCACTGGCCACGGTCGACTGCGGGGACACGCGCGCCGCCGCGGTCGCCGAACGCTCCCTGCTGGCCGCGCTGGAGGCGGGCTGCACCGCACCGGTCGGTGCGTACGCGACGGTCCAGCCGGCGCCCGGATCGGACACGCCGGAGCTGGTGCTCACCGGGACGGCCATCGCGCTCGACGGCAGCCGCGAGTTCCGCGGCACCGTTCGCGGTCCGATGGACCGGGCGGCCGCCCTCGGCCGGGACCTGGCCGCCCGACTGCTCGACGACGGCGCCGCGGTGGTGCTGGCTCCCCCTCCGGACTCGGGTCCGGCGGGCCGGCCGTGACCGACCCGGCCGGCCGCGGCCGGTCGGGTCCCGGCCGGCCGCTCGCCGGGTGGCGGGTGCTGGTCACCCGACCGGCCGACCGGGCCACCGGCCTGGTCGCCCTGCTCGAGGCGGCCGGCGCCACCACCGAGGTCGTCCCGTTGATCGGGATCGAGCCGCCCGACGACCCGGCCCCGCTGGACCGGGCCGCCGCGCAGGTGCAGGCCGGCCGGTTCGACTGGATCGGTCTCACCTCGGTGCACGCCGTCGCCGCCCTGGTCGCGGCGCTGGACCGGGCCGGCGGCCGAACGGTGCCGGCCACCCGGATCGCGGTGGTCGGCGCCGGCACGGCCGCCGCCGCCCGGGCCGCGGGACTCCGCGTCGACGTGATGCCCGACCGCGGCGGGTCGGCGGCCGAACTGGCCGCCTGCTGGCCGGCCGAGCCGGGTCGGACCGTGCTGCTGCCGCGCTCCGACCAGGCCGCGCCGACCCTCCCGGATGCGTTGCGCAGCAAGGGGTTCATCGTGACCGAGGTGCTCGCCTACCGGACCGTCGGCCGACCGGTCCCACCGAGGACGGTCCGCGCCCTGCGGACCGGGCGGGTCGGGGCGGTGCTGCTGGCGTCACCCAGCGCGGCCCAGGCGCTGGCCGCTGCGGTGGTCCCGGGCGGCGGGGCCGACGAGCTGGTCGTCGGGACGATCGGCAGCCCCACCCGGGCCGCTGCCGAGGCCGCCGGCCTGACCGTCACCTTCACCGCCGCTGCACCGTCCGACGCGGCACTGGTGGCTGGGCTGTGCGCGGCCGTCCGGGACCTGGCCCCCCGACCGGTGCGAGGGTCCTCGGTCGCGGGGACCACACTGGAGCCCGCGGCCCGCCGCCGCCCACCGGCCCTGGACCAGGACAGCGCCGGTCCGCCCGTGATCCACCCGACCGCACGGACGCGTCAGGAAGCCGAACCCATGCCCTATCCCACCGAACGCCCCCGCCGACTCCGCCGCACCCCGGCCATCCGCCGGCTGGTCGCCGAGACCCGACTGCACCCGCGCGATCTGGTCCTGCCGATGTTCGTGAAGGAGTCGCTCACCGAGCCGGTGCCGCTGCAGTCGATGCCGGGCGTCCTGCAGCACACCCGCGAGTCCCTCCGGCGGGCCGCGGTCGAGGCCGTGGAGGCCGGCATCGGCGGGCTCATGCTCTTCGGCATCCCCACGCACCGGGACGCGGTGGGCAGCGCGGCCACCGATCCGGACGGCATCCTCAACGTGGCCATGGCCGACCTGCGCGCCGAGGTGGGCGCCGAGACCGTGCTCATGGCCGACCTGTGCCTGGACGAGTTCACCGACCACGGGCACTGCGGCGTGCTCACCGCCTCGGGTGCCGTGGACAACGACGCCACCCTGGTCCGCTACCAGGACATGGGTCTGGCGCTCAGCGCAGCCGGGGCTGACCTGGTGGGCACCTCCGGGATGATGGACGGCCAGGTGGCCGCGGTGCGCTCCGCGCTGGACGGGGCCGGTGCGCTCGACACCGGCATCTTCGCCTACGGGGCCAAGTACGCCTCGGCGTTCTACGGCCCGTTCCGCGAGGCGGTCGACTCGGCCCTGCAGGGCGACCGCCGCACGTACCAGCAGCAGCCCGGCAACCGTCGCGAGGCGGCCCGCGAGGTGGCCCTGGACATCGCCGAGGGCGCCGACCTGATCATGGTCAAGCCGGCCATGAGCTACCTGGACGTGCTGGCGGACGTGGCCCGCGACCCGGCGGTGACCGTGCCGGTGGCGGCGTACCAGATCTCCGGCGAGTACGCGATGATCGAAGCGGCCGCCGCCAACGGCTGGATCGACCGGGACCGCGCCGTCATGGAGTCGCTGGTGTCGATCAAACGGGCCGGCGCGCAGATCGTGCTCACCTACTGGGCCGTCTCCGTGGCCCGGCGGCTGACCGCCGGGGAGGACCTGGGATGAGCCCCGCCGACGAACCCACCACCGACAGGAGCCCCGAACTGGACGCCATGGGACCCGACTCGTCCACCGATCCGTCCGGGAGCGACACCGGGCTGGGCGATCTCGTGGACGATGCCACGGCGGGCGAGGACCTCGCCGCGGGCGCGGGCGACGTCCCGCCGCCCGCCGACGATCTGGCGGCCGGCGGCGACGACCGGATCGAGCCCGTCGACGATCTCGCCGCCGGGGCCGATGCCGGTGCCGAGGACGCGGTGGACGACACCGACGCCCACGTGGCGCCGGCCTCCAGCGCTCCGGTGGAGGACACCCCACTCGACCCGCAGGACGTCCCGGAGGCGGCCGTCGCCGCCGAGATGGCCGACGCCCCGGCCAGTCAGGCGTTGTTCGACCGGGCGCTGGCCGTCATCCCGGGCGGGGTCAACTCGCCGGTGCGGGCGTTCCGCTCGGTGGGCGGCACGCCCCGGTTCATGGTCTCCGGCACCGGCCCGCGGATCACCGATGCCGACGGCCGCGAGTACGTCGACCTGGTCGGCTCCTGGGGTCCGATGATCCTGGGCCACGCCCACCCGGACGTCCGGGCGGCCGTGGACACTGCCGTGTCCCGCGGACTCTCGTTCGGCACCCCGGGTGAGGGCGAGGTCGCGCTGGCCGAGGAGATCGTCCGCCGGGTCGACCCGGTGGAGCGGGTCCGGCTGGTGTCCTCCGGCACCGAGGCGACCATGTCGGCCATGCGACTGGCCCGCGGCTTCACCGGCCGGTCCAAGGTGGTCAAGTTCGCCGGCTGCTACCACGGCCACGTCGACGCGCTGCTGGCCTCGGCCGGATCGGGCATCGCCACCTTCGCGCTGCCCGACTCGGCCGGCGTCACCGCGGCCACCACCGCGGAGGTGATCGTGCTGCCCTACAACGATCTCGACGCGGTGCGTGCGGCGTTCGCCGCCCACCCGGGCGAGATCGCCGCGGTCATCACCGAGGCCGCCGCGGCCAACATGGGCGTGGTGCCGCCGCTGCCCGGCTTCAACGCCGGCCTGGCCGAGATCACCCACGCCGACGGCGCGCTGCTCATCACCGACGAGGTGATGACCGGGTTCCGGGCGAGCCGGGCGGGCATGTGGGGACTGGACGGCGCGCAGGAAGGCTGGCGTCCCGACCTGATGACATTCGGCAAGGTGATCGGCGGCGGACTGCCCGTGGGGGCGTTCGGCGGCCGGGCCGACATCATGGCCCACCTGGCTCCCGAGGGGCCCGTCTACCAGGCCGGCACGCTGTCCGGGAACCCGATCGCCACCGCAGCCGGCCTGGCCACGCTGCGCGGCTGCACCGACGAGATCTACGCCCACCTGGACGCCACGGCCCGCACGGTGGGCGAGCTGGTCGCCGCGGCCCTCACCCAGGCCGGAGTGCCGAACCGGTTGCAGCGGGCCGGGACCCTGTTCTCGGTGTTCTTCACCGACGCGGCGGTCACCGACTACGACCTGGCCCGCACCCAGTCCACCGCAGCCTTCGCCGCGTTCTTCCACAGCATGCTGCGGGACGGGGTGTACCTACCGCCGTCCGCGTTCGAGGCCTGGTTCGTCTCGGCCGCGCACGACGACGCCGCGCTGGAGCGGATCGAGGCTGCGCTGCCGGCCGCCGCCCGGGCCGCCGCGGCGGTCCTGGGCTGAGTCACCGCCGGAGCTCGGACGGGTCGGTCCCGGGTCGACCTCCGGCCGGGCGCCGGTCCCGGCCGTCAGGTGACCGGCCGGTGACCGCCAGATGACCGCCGGGACGGCCGCACCGGCCGCCAGGTGGCGAGCCGTAATGTCCCGTCGATGGGAACTCCCTTCGACGAGGCAGCCGGTGCTCCCTTCGACCTGGCCGTCACCGACCGTCTCCTGTCCACCACCCGAGCGGTGCGCAAGCGCCTCGATCTGGATCGTCCCGTCGAGGAGTCGGTGATCCTGGAGTGCCTGCAGTTGGCCACCCAGGCGCCGACGGCCAGCAACAACCAGGGCTGGCGCTTCGTGGTGGTGCTGGATCCCGAGCAGCGCAAGGCACTCTCGGCGATCTTCCGCAAGGGTGGCGCCTTCTACAAGGAGATGCCGCAGCCGGACGACCCGCAGGACCGTCGGGTCCGCGCGTCGGCCGAGTACCTCATCGACATCATCGACCAGGTGCCCGCCCTGGTCATCCCCTGTCACGAGGGCCGGCCCACCGACGCCAAGTCGGCGGCCATCTACTACGCCTCGATCCACCCGGCGATCTGGAGCTTCCAGCTGGCCCTGCGCTCCCGCGGTCTGGGCTCGGCCTGGACCACCTTCACGCTCGCGCTGGAGGAGGAGGTCGGTGAGCTGCTCGGCATCCCGAACACGGTGACCCAGGCGGCGCTGCTGCCGGTGGCGTACACGGTCGGGACCGACTTCAAGCCGGCCAAGCGGCGGGACGTCCGGGAGATCACCTTCATCGACCACTGGGGCGCCACCCCGACCGACTGACGTCCCGTCGACGGGGTTGCCGGCTGCCCCGGCGACCATGATGACGCCGTGCGTCCTGGTGTCGCGGCCCGGTGTCGCGGGCCCGCTGTCGGTGTCGTGCGCCACGATGAGGGCATGTCTGCACCGACTCCGGCCCGATCCACCCGACGGTCCCGCGCCCAGCCCGAACTGCCCTTGGACGTCGACGCCGCCCGCGCGGCGGTCGAGGCGGGCAAGTCCGTGCGAGTGCGGCTGGCGCCGTCGGCGGCGTTCCCGGCCGACACCGTCGGCCGGGTGCGGTCGGTCGGGGATCCGGCGGTCGACGGACCGGAGTTCGTCGCCGTGGAGGTGACGGTGAACGGCAGCAAGGACGTGCTGCCGTTCGCGCCGGCCGACCTGCGGCCGGCGGTCCGGGGACGCGCGGGCGCTCCGGCCCCGGACGAGCTCCCGTCCGCGCGACGGGGGCGCAGTGCGGATCCCGCGGCCACCCGGAGCGCCTCCAGGCCCAGCGCGCCGACCGCCGGGACCGCCGCGCCGACTCCCCCGCGGCAGCCCGGCCCCGTGCCGTCCACACCGGCAACCGCACCGGCAGCTGCGCGGCCGACGGCACCGCCCGGACCGCCGTCCGCACCGGCCCCGTCGGCCGCCCGCACCGGGACGTCGTCCGGCGCAGCCGGATCCGGGGCCGGCGGGTCGGCCGCGGCGGCGGGGCCGGACGGTCCCACCGGCGGCACCCGCACGCCCGCGCGTCGTGCCGCGCGGTCCGGGCACCGACCCACCCCCGTGCGGATCACCGTGGCCACCGATCCGGACGACGCCACCCGGTGGACGGTGGACGCCACCATCGGCCCCCGCCGGGTCATCCGCACCGAACCGGCCGTGCCGGCCCGGGTGTGGGAACTGGTCACCGCGCTCGGCCATCCGGCACTGTCGGAGGCCGTCGCCGCGGTGCTGGACGAACACCGCCGGGCCACTCAGGCCCGGGCCGCTGCCCTGGAGGCCGAACTCCAGGCGGTCCGCGCCGAGCTCGACCAGCTCCCCCGCCCGGACGAGCGCTGAGCGGGACCCGACGGCGCACTCGGCGGATCAGTGGCGCTCGCGCGTCCAGGCGTCCGTGACCCCGGCGGTGCGGGCGCAGACCCGCTCCCACGGCGTCGGGGCCAGATCGAGCTCCCGCTGCGCCAGCGAGGAGTCCAGGACGTACCCCCGGGTGCGTTGGTACCGCAGCTCGCGCACCTCCCGCATCATCGGGTTGATCCGTCCGATCGCCGCGACGATCGGGTCCGGGACGGAACGGATCCGTCCCGGCGGCCGGCCGGCGGCGGCCAGCACGTCCGTGACGGCCTGCCGCAGGGTGCGCGGCTCGTTGGTCGGCACGTGCCAGATCCGGCCCCAGGTGTCCGGGCGGTCGGCCACCGCGGCCAGGGTGCGCGCGACGTCTAGCACGTCGGTCCACGAGTGCGGCAGGTCCGCCGAGTCGACGGCCCAGCCGGTCCGCCCACGCAGCAGCGCGGGCAGCAGCCGCGTCACGTGCCCGTTGGGCCCGACACCGGGGCCGACGTAGTCCGACCCGCGCACCTCGACCGCCCGCAGCCGGCCGGCCCGGTGCGCCTGCGCCAGGTCCGCCCACATCCGCGCCCGCAGCCGGCCCTTGTGGTCGGTCGCCGCGTCGGGCATGCCCTCGACCATCGGGCGGTCGACCGGGCCGTACGGATACAGGTTGCCGGTCACCGCCAGCACCGTGCCCGTGCGCTCGGCGGCCGTCATCAGCGCCGCGTGCACCGGCGGCCACAGCCGTTCCCACTGCGGATAGGCAGCCGGGTTGATGCAGTTGTAGAACGCGGTGGCGCCGTCGACCAGCCGGGTGAGCGCCTCCGCGTCGGATGCGTCGAGCGCCACCGCCGTGATCGATCCGCCAGCCGGAGCGGCCGTCGGCATCGGCACCGCCGTCGCCCGCCGAGTCGCGACCTGGACCTCGTGGCCGCGCGCGGCGAGCACCTGGGCCAGGTGGGTGCCCACCGGCCCGGCGCCGAGGACGACGTGTCGATCGGTCATGTCCTTCGCTCCTCCTGATCAACGAGAGCACCGCTCTCGATCCGCCTCCACTGTGGCCCGATCCGTCCGGCCCGTCAAGAGCAGTGCTCTCGCATCGGAGCAGAGACCCGGGATGCGATCGACGCCCGCGACGGTTGTCACCGCTCCGGCCGGCAGGCAGGCTGAGGGCATGACCGCTGCGTCCGCCGCTCCTGGGCCCGCCCGCTCGGCACGGGAGCGCGCCCGGGCCGAGATCACGGCCGAGATCCTGGCGTCCGCGCGCGCACAGCTCGCCGAGGTCGGCCCGGCCGCGCTGTCGCTCCGGGCCGTCGCCCGGGACATCGGCATGGTGTCGTCGGCGGTGTACCGCTACTACCCGAGCCGGGACGATCTGCTCACCGACCTGCTGGTCACCGCCTTCGACGAGCTCGGACAGGCTGCGGAGGACGCCGCCCACCGCGCCCGGGCCCGGCCAGTGGCCGCGCGCTGGCTGGCCACCGGCCGCGCCGTCCGGGCGTGGGCGCTGGCCCATCCGCACGAGTGGGCGCTGCTGTACGGGTCGCCGGTCCCCGGCTACCGGGCGCCCCGGACGACCGTCGGGCCGGCGACGCGGGTGATCGCGGTCCTGGTCCGGATGGCCAGGGGCGGCGCGCTCGACGCGACCCCGGCGTGGGTGGACCGCCGGACGGTGCGGGCGGTGGCCTCGGCCCGCGAGCACGCCCGGAACTGGCGACCCGACGGAGGAACGACCGGCTCATCGTCCGACCGACCGGAGTCAACGACGGCGGAGCCGGCCGACGACGGATCGCACGAGACCGCTGTGACGGTGCGGGTGATGGCGGCGTGGGCCACCCTGTTCGGCACCATCTCCTTCGAGCTGTTCGGGCACCTGGTGGGATCCATCGACGACCTGGACCAGTACTTCGACGCGGTCTGCCGGATGACCGCGTCGGACCTCGGGCTGACCTGACCCCGTCACCAGCGCCGTCCCTCGGACGGCACCCGTTCGCGGTCGATCGGATCGGCCACGCCGTGGTCATGGCGTCCTCGCCGTGGCGCCTCGCACCGCCGTGACCAGGCTCCCGCCGCGCAGTCCGACGGCCACGTCGCCGTCCAGATCGGTGCGCAGCACCGCCCTGGCCCCGGCCCGGTGCACGGCGGCGAGCATGTCGGGATCGGGATGGCCGTAGTCGTTGTCGCGACCGACGCCGATGAGCACCACCGGCGCGGCGACGGCGCGGACGAAGGTCGGCAGCAGGTTGCCGGAGCCGTGGTGCGGCGCCTTGAGCACGTCCGCGGTGAGGTCCACGCCCGCGTCGAGCAGCGCCTGCTGCGCCTCCCGTTCGATGTCGCCGGTCAGCAGGACCCGCAGCCCGTCCACCGTGGCCGTCAGCACCACCGACTCGTTGTTCACCGCGCCCTCCGATCCGCCCCAGCTCCCGCGCGGCCCCAGCACCTCCAGGACGACACCGCCGGTCCACCAGCGGGTCCCGGTGGGCAGTGGCACCACCGGGACGCCGGCCGCGTCGGCGTCGTGCAGCACCGCCTGCCACGCGCCGGCCGGCTCCCGGCCCGGACCGACCCCGACGGCGCCCACCGTGCGGCCGTCCAGCACACCGGGCAGTCCGTCGACGTGGTCGGCGTGCAGGTGGGTCAGCACCACCAGCGGCACCACGGTGATCCCGAACCGGTCCAGGCACGCGTCCATCAGATGGGGGTCGGGACCGGTGTCGACCACGACCGCGGCGTCCGGCGCCTCGGTCCGCAGCAGGATCGCGTCGCCCTGGCCGACCTCGCACAGCGCCACCCGCCACGACGGCAGCGGCCACCCGGGCGACATCCACTGCGCGGGCAGCAGGACGACCACGGCGCCGAGCCCGGTGGCCGCCACCAGCGCCCGCACCCGTCGGGCCCGCAGCACCAGCAGGCCGACCCCGGTGCTCCCCACCAGCAGGACGATCCCGGCCGGCGTCGCCGGCCACGGCAGGTGGGCCAGGGGCCAGCGGGCCAGGGTCCGGGCCACCCAGGCGGTCCACTCCAGCAGGGGCGCACAGGCCGTCGCGAACACCGACGCTGCGTCGGGCCACCACGGTGCGGTGACCGCACAGCCGACGCCCGCCAGCAGGGCGACCGCGGTCACCGGGGCGACCAACAGGTTGGCCAGCACGCCGACCAGCGACACCCCTCCACCGATCCCGGCGATCAACGGCATCGTGGCCAGTTGCGCCGCCACCGGCACCACGACCAGCGCGGCCCATCCGGGCGGCCAGCCGCGCCGCTGCAGCGCGTGCGTCCACGGCGGAACGAGCAGGACGAGCGCCGCCGTGGCCGCCACCGACAGGGAGAACGCGACCGACACCGCGAACCGGGGCTCGAGGAGCAGCAGCACCGTCACCGCCGCGAGCAGCGCCGGCACTCCGGCCCGCTCCCGTCCGGACAGCAGCGCCAGCAGGGTGACCAGGCCCATGGCGAACGCCCGCACCACCGACGGTTCCGGGCCGACGACGACCACCATGGCCGCCATCACCGTGCCCGCGCCCACCGCCGCCACGCGCAGCCCGACCGGGCGGAGCAACAGCAGGACCGCCCCGCCGACCAGGGTGAAGTGGGATCCGGACACGGCCAGCAGGTGCGCCAGTCCGGTGACCCGGGCGTCCTGCAGCAGGGCTTCGTCGATCCCCGCGGTGTCGCCCACCACCAGCCCCGGCAACAGGCCCCGGGCGTCGGGCGACAGGGCCGCCGCCTGGTCGACGACGCCGGCCCGCACCGTGCCGGCGATGCTCGACCACACCGGCGCGTCGCCGAGCACCACCGGGGCGCTGCGCGATCGCAGCACCAGCCCGTCCAGCCCGGCCCAGGTCTCGACGGTCACGGTGCCGCTCACCCGCAGCCGCTCCCCGGGCTGCACGTCGCCGAGCCGCGGTGCGCTGCCGGACAACTCGACCGAGGCGTGCGAACTCCACCGTCGCCCGTCCACCGTCACCTCCGCGGCCCGGGCCGGCACCAGCCAGCGCACCTCCGATCCGCCGGTCGGGCTCGCCTCCTCGCCCTCGGTGGCGAACGCCGCCCGGCGCTCCGGCCAACCGCTCACCTGCACCACGGCCGACACCCAGCGACCATCGACGCCCGCCCGCGTCATCGGATCGGCGGCCTCGGCCGCCAGCCGCGCCGCCGCGGCCAGTCCGGCAGCCAGTGCACAGGCGGCCAGCACGGTGAGCACCCGGACGACCACCCGTCGGCGTCCCACGGCCTCGGCAGCCGTCCCACCGGTCCGGCGACGGGCGCGCAGGCAGGTCGCCAGGACCACCAGCGTGACGAGACCTGCCGCCAGCAACGAGGTCCCGCGCACCAGCACGGCGGCCAGGCTCCCCGACCACACCCCGGCTGCGGCGCCCAGCAACCGGAGATCGACCGGTGGCCGCGGGCGTTCGTCGTCCTGCAGCCCGCCGCCGGGCGGGGCCGGATCGACACCACCGGTCCCCCGGCGGGTCACGTGCGCACCAGCGGGGCCAGCGTCGCGTACCGCGCCGGGCCGATGCCTGGCACCTCCTGCAGCTGGTCGACCGAGGTGAACGGTCCGTTGGTCTCGCGGAAGGCGAGGATGTTGCCGGCCATCACCGGCCCGACGCCGGGCAGCGCCTCCAGAGCGGCCTGGTCGGCGGCATTGAGATCCAGCACCGCCGCACCGTCCGGCGTGCCCGGCCCGGCGGGAGCACCGCCCGGCACCGGTCCGCCGGCCGGACCCGCCACGTCACCGGCGCCGGCCACCGCACCCACCACCACGGAGCTCTCGTCGGTGAGCCGGGCGGCCAGGTTCAGTCCGGTGAGATCAGCACCATCCGCCGGGCCGCCCGCCGCGGCGATCGCATCCGCCACCCGGGCGCCGGCGGGCAGGGTGACGACGCCCGGACTGCGGACCAGGCCGGTGACCGACACCAGGATCGGCTGGTCGGCCGAGGTGGACGGAGCCGGACCGTCCGGCGATGCGGCTGCGGCTGCGGCTGCGGCTGCGGCTGCGGCTGCCGCATCGGCGGTCCCGGGAGCTCCGTCGACCGGCGCCGGGACCGCGGCCGCGATCGGCTCGAGGCCCGGCACCGGCAACTCGGTGGGTCGCTGCCACCAGACCCCCACCGCAGCGACGACCGCCGCCACGGCGGCCACCGCCACCAGCAGGCGGGAGCCCCGCCGACCGGGGTCGACCCGCGCACCCCGCAACGGCTCCGGCACCCACTGTTCGACCAGCCGCCGACGCCAGCGCGCCGTGCGCAACCGGATCCGGCGCACCGGCAGCTCGCCGGGTGGCGCGTCGGCCGGCGAGTCGGACGACGACCCGGGCAGCGGGTCGGCCGGCCCGCTCGATCCGCGCGGCGGGGAAGGGTGTCCGCTGTCGTCGGGCTCCGGAGCCAGGGCCGGTCCGGCGCGGTGGGGTCGGCCGGGTCGGAGGGCGTCGAACGCGTGCCCGCCTGACAGGGGTGCGCCCGCTGCGGCCCCGGAGCCGGCACCCCGCACCGGCATCCGCCCGGCCGGCCGGACGGGCGCGTCGGGGGTCCAGCCGGCCGGCGACGGAGCGCTGCGGTCGACGGGCACTCCGGCAGTGTCGAGGCCTGTGCATCGCCGGGTGCGGTCGCCGGCCGCGGCTGTGGACAGCTCCGGGCATGGGGACAACTGCCCGGATCCGTCCTGCCGCTGCGCCCACCCGGTGGTCCCGCCCGGATCGATCCGGAGGTGACCGGCCGGGGTGTCACTGCGGGTCGAGCACCACCACGGACCGCAGCACGTCGCCGCCGTGCATCTTCTCGAACGCCTCGTTGATGTCGTCGATCCCGATCCGCTCGGTGACGAACTTCTCGAGCGGCAACCGGCCCTGCAGGAACAGGTCGATCAGCACCGGGAAGTCGCGGGTCGGCAGGCAGTCGCCGTACCAGGACGACTTGAGCGCCCCGCCCCGGCTGAAGATCTCCTGCAGCGGGATCTCCAGCTGCATCGACGGTGTCGGCACGCCGACCAGCACCACGGTGCCGGCCAGATCGCGCAGGAAGAAGGCCTGCTTCCACGTCTCCGGGCGGCCGACCGCGTCGATGGCGACGTCCACCCCGAACCCGTCGGTCAGCGCCTGCACCTCGGCGATCACGTCCTCGTCACTGCGGCCGCCACCGGCCAGCACCGTGTGCGTGGCGCCGAACTCCTTGGCCCAGTCCAGCTTCCGCTGGTCGGTGTCGATGGCCACGATGGTGTGCGCACCGACCAGCGCGGCCCCGGCGATGGCCGCGTCCCCCACGCCCCCGCAGCCGATGACCGCGACCGAGTCGTTCCGGGTGACGCCACCGGTGTTCAGGGCGGCGCCGATGCCGGCCATCACCCCGCAGCCGAGCAGTCCGGCCACATCGGCGGGCGCGGCCGGGTCCACCGTGGTGCACTGTCCGGCGGCGACCAGCGTCTTGTCGGCGAAGGCACCGATGCCCAGGGCCGCGGACAGCTCGGTGCCGTCGGTCAGGGTCATCTTCTGGGTGGCGTTGTGCGTGGCGAAGCAGTACTGCGGCCGCCCCCGCTTGCACGCCCGGCACTCGCCGCAGACCGCGCGCCAGTTGAGGATCACGAAGTCGCCCGGCGCCAGGTCGGTGACGTCCGGACCGACCGACTCGACCACGCCGGCGGCCTCGTGGCCGAGCAGGTACGGGTAGTCCTGGCCGATGCCGCCCTGCTGGTAGTGCAGGTCGGTGTGGCACACGCCGCACGCCTTGATCGCCACCACGGCCTCCCCGGGCCCCGGATCGGGCACGACGATCGTGGTCACCTCGACGGGCGCGTCCTGGCTGCGGGCGATGACGCCCCGGACTTCCTGCGGCATGGCCTGTCTCCTCGCTGTCCAGCGGCCGGCGGTCGGCACGGGCACCCGGCCCGGGCTCGGACCGGGCGCCGCCGCCGCCGCGATCGTGTCATGCCCTGGGCCACGGCCGCCGCCCCGGAGCGGCCGGCACGGTCAGACGCCGGCGACCTCGTCCTCACCGCTGGGCAGCACGACGCCGCCGAGCCCGGCGTTGTAGGCGTGCAGCCGCCACGGCGCCCCGGGCACCGGGCCGTCCACCCGGTGCAGCCCCACCCAGTGGCAGTTGCCCACGCCGATCAGCGTCGACCAGGCCTCCTCCGGCAGCTGCAGCAGCTCGCCGGTCAACCCGACGATGAGTCCGCCGTGCGCGACCAGCAGCGCCCGCCGGGCCGTGGTGCCGGCGTCGAGCTCGTCGACCACGGCCCGCGCGCGCTGCGCGACCTGCCACCGCGATTCGCCGCCGGGCGGGGCGAGCCGGCTGCTGCTGGTCCGCCAGGCCGCCCACTCGCCGGGCCACCCGGCCTCGACGTCGGCGCGGGTGAGCCCCTCCCAGTCCCCCAGCGAGGTCTCCCGCAGCCGGGCGTCCGTGGCCAGCGGCAAGCGGCACCGGGCCGCCACCACCTCGGCGGTCTCCCGGGCGCGGGACAGGTCGGAGGAGACGATCAGCTCGGGTTGCAACGCCGCGACCGACGGTGCCGCCTCGGCCGCCTGGCGACGACCCAGCTCGTTGAGCGGGACGTCCCGGTGACCCTGCATGCGGCGCGCGCGGTTCCAGTCCGTCTCGCCGTGCCGGAGCACGATGAGGTGCTCCAGCGTCATCGGACGGTGTCGGCCTCGTCGGTGCTCGGGGTCGGCTCCAGATCGCCCGTCGCAGCCGCGGCCGGCGATCCATCCGCATCGTCACCCGGTGAGGCTGCATCGACGAAGGGGATGATCGGGCAGTCCCGCCACAACCGGTCCAGCGCGTAGAAGACGCGCTCCTCGGCGTGCTGCACGTGCACGACGACGTCGAGGAAGTCGAGCAGCACCCACCGGCCGTCCCGCTCCCCCTCGCGACGGACCGGCTTGACCCCCTCGAGCCGGAGCCGTTCCTCGACGGCGTCGACGATGGCCCCGACCTGCCGCTCGTTGGCGCCGGTGACGATCACGAAGCAGTCGGTGATCGCGAGGCGGTCCGACACGTCGACGATGAGGATGTCGCTGGCGAGCTTGTCGGACGCCGCCTGGGCGGCGATGCGGGCCAGGTCCAGGGCGTGGTCGGTGGCGGTCACAGATCTCCTCGGTGCGCGGACGGGGTCCGGTGGGGCGGGACGGGGCCGCCGCCGGGCGGCGCGTCGTGGTCGCCGGCCGGCGGCTGCAGGCGGCGGTTGGTGGTCCGGTCGGCCAGTGCCGTCCCGGGCTGGTAGAGCCGGTGCTTGGCGATGTACTGCACCACCCCGTCCGGGACCAGGTACCAGACCGGTTGGCCGGACTCCACCCGCCGACGGCAGTCGGTCGACGAGATCGCCATGGCCGGCACCTCGACCAGCGTGGCCGCGCCCCGGGGCAGCGCACTGTCGCTGAGCTGGAAGCCGGGCCGGGTCACGCCGATGAAGTGCGCCATGGCGAAGACCTGGTCGACGTCCTTCCAGCTGGCGATGGCCTCCAGGGCGTCGGCACCGGTGATGAAGAACCACTGCGCGTCCGGCTCGGCGCCCCGCAGGTCGGTGAGCGTGTCCTTGGTGTACGTCGGCCCTGGGCGGTCGATGTCGACACGGGAGACGGTGAACCGCGGGTTCGCCGCGGTCGCGATGACCGACATCAGGTAGCGGTGCTCGGCCTTGCTGACCCCGCTCTTCTGGTACGGGTGACCGGTCGGGACGAAGATCACCTCGTCCAGTTCGAACCGGTCGGCGACCTCGGACGCGGCGACCAGATGGCCGTGGTGGATGGGGTCGAACGTCCCGCCCATGACGCCGATCCGGCGCCCGCCGCGGCGGTGCGCTCCGGCGGTCCCGGTCACGTGGCCGTCGCCGTCCGCCCCGGTCATCGGGGCGGTCACGGGGCCGCTCACGAGGCCGACCGGGTCTGGCCGGTGCCGGTCACCACGTACTTGGTGCTGGTCAGCTCGGGCAGCCCCATCGGCCCCCGGGCGTGCAGCTTCTGGGTGGAGATGCCGATCTCGGCGCCGAACCCGAACTCGCCGCCGTCGGTGAACGCGGTGGAGGCGTTCACCATCACCGCGGCCGCGTCGACGCCGGCGGTGAACCGCTGCGCCGCGGCCAGCGACCCGGTGACGATGGCCTCGGTGTGACCGGTGCCGTGCGCGGTGATGTGCTCGACGGCCGCGTCCAGGTCGTCCACCACCGCGGCCGCGATGTCCAGCGACAGGTACTCGGTGTCGAAGTCCTCGGCGGTCGCCGGGACGACGGCCGGGACGAGGGAGGCGTCGTCGCCGGCGGCTCCGATGACCCCGGCGATCTCGAGCACCGCCGGGTCGGCGTGCACCGTCACCCCGACGGCCTGCAGCGCCCGCACCGCCGACGGCACGAACGACGCCGCGATGTCCCGGTGCACCAGGAGGGTCTCGGCCGCGTTGCACACAGACGGACGGCGGGCCTTGGAGTTGACCAGGATGTCGAGCGCCATCTCCAGGTCCGCGGACTCGTCCACGTAGACGTGGCAGTTGCCCACCCCGGTCTCCAGCACCGGCACGGTGGAGTGGTTGACCACGGTCTGGATGAGCCCGGCGCCGCCACGCGGAATGATCACGTCGACCAGACCGCGGGCGGTCATCAGGTGGGTGACCGACGCCCGGTCCGTGCCCGGCACCAGCTGCACCGAGTCGGCCGGGAGCCCGGCCGACTCGGCCGCCGCCTGCAGGATGTCCACGAGCACCCGGTTCGACCGGAAGGCCGACCCGGACCCGCGCAGCAGTGCGGCGTTCCCGGACTTCAGCGCAATGCCCGCCGCGTCCACGGTGACGTTCGGCCGGGCCTCGTAGATCATGGCCACGACACCGAGCGGCACCCGCACCTGGGTCAGCTGCAACCCGTTGGGCAGCACCGACCCGCGCACCACCTGACCGATGGGATCCGGCAGTCCGATGAGGGTCTGGAGTCCGCCGGCCATCGCCTCGATCCGCGACGGGGTGAGCCGGAGCCGATCGACCAGGGCCGGGCCGGTGCCGGCCGCCTCGGCGGCGGCGACGTCCTGGGCGTTGGCCGCCAGCACGTCAGCCTGCTGGGCACGCAGCGCTGCGGCCATGGCGAGCAGCGCGGCGTTGCGGACCGCACCGGACACCTGGGCCAGCGCCCGGGCCGCGACCCTGGCCCGCTCCGCCGTGGCCAGGACGGCCTCCCGCGAGGCTGGACCCGCTCCGTCCACGGTCGGCACTGCCGGGGCCGGCGCGGGCGCAGCGGCGGTGGTCTCGGTGCTGGCGGTCATCGCGGACTCCCTGGGTGTTCGTCGTCCGGGGCTCCGGTGCCACGGTCGGTGTCGGGATCGATGTGCTCGTCGGAGGGCTCGGCGCGGCGGTCGTCGGCCCGGTCGGGACCGGGACGGCCGCCCGGCGCGGCGCTGCTCCCGGTCAACCGGACCAGGTCGTCGGCGTGCACCACGGGGTGGCGCAGCTCCTCGGCCACGTCGGCCAGCGACCGGCCCCGGATCCCCGCGACCTCGCCGGCGTCGTGCCCGGCGAACCCCCGCGCCACCACGACACCGTCCGGACCGATCAGCTCGATGACGTCTCCGGCCCCGAAATCGCCGTGCACGGCGATGATCCCGGCGGGCAGCAGCGACTTGCGCCGTTCCAGCACCGCACGCACCGCACCGGCGTCCAGGGTCACCGATCCGGTGGCGTCGGCCGCGTGCCGCAACCAGAACAGCCGCGCGGAGGTGCGCCGCGCCGCGGGGGCGAACACCGTTCCGACCGCGCGGACCGTGGCCCCGGCCGTCGCGGGTGCGTCGGTGCGCAGGGCCTGGGCCGCGTCGGCGGCCGCGGCCAGCAGCACCGGGATCCCGGCTCCGGTGGCGGTGAGCGCCGACGTGAGCTTGGACGCCATCCCACCGGTGCCGACATCGCTGCCGCTGTCGGCGATCCCGATGCCCACCAGTGCCCGGGCATCCGGCACGAACGGGATGCGGGCGGACTCCGGCAGCCGGGGGTCGCCGGTGTACAGGGCGTCGACGTCGGACAGCAGCACCAGCGCCTCCGCCCCGACCAGGTGGGCGACGAGGGCGGCCAGTCGGTCGTTGTCGCCGAACCGGATCTCGGCGGTGGCGACCGTGTCGTTCTCGTTCACCACCGGCACCACCCGGTCGAACGACAACAGCCGGGCGAAGGTGTTCTGCGCGTTGCGGTAGTGCGCCCGACGCACCACGTCGTCACTGGTCAGCAGCACCTGGCCGACCAGCACCCGGTGCCGGGCGAAGGACCCGGCGTACCGGGCCGCGAGCTGCTGCTGCCCCACCGACGCGGCCGCCTGCTGGGTGGCCAGGTCCCGGGGGCGGCGCCGCAGGTTGAGCGGGGCCAGGCCGGCCGCGATCGCACCGGAGGACACCAGCACCACGTTCGAGCCGGTGTCCACCCGGTCGGCGATGGCGTCGACGAGGGCGTCCAGCCGGGCCGGGTCCAGGCCGCCGTGCGACGTGGTGAGCGAGGACGACCCGACCTTGACCACGATGGTCCGGGCCTGGGCGATGCGGTGCCGCACCGACGCCTCGGTGTCGGGATCGCCGGTCACCCGGTCGGCCTCGGTGGAGTCGGCGGCGGCAGCGGCAGCGGCAGCGACGTCGGTGGCCGGCACCGCCGGCCCGGTCGACCGCAGCGACGCCGAGGTCACGACGTCGCGTCCCGATCCGAGCGGGCTTCGTCGGCGGCGGGATCCAGCCGGTCGGCCAGCAGGTCGTCGAACTCGTGCCCCTCGACCGGCAGCCCACGCCGGAGCCGGTGCAGCGCCTTGCGTTCCGCGGCGCCGATGCGGGTGTTGGGCTCCAGCCGGACGTCGCTGCCCCGGCCGCCCAGCGGCTGGTTGGCCGCGATGGCCGACACGGGTTCCCAGTCGAAGGTGACGTCGCCGATGGTGACCGGCGCCCCGGGCCGGGCACCGGCCGCGGCCAGGGCGTCCTCGACGCCGAGCCGGGCCAGACGATCGGCCAGGTAGCCGACGGCCTCGTCGTTGTTGAAGTCGGTCTGCCGCACCCACCGCTCCGGCCGGACGCCGGAGACCACGAAGGCGCCGTCCTCCTCGGGATCGGCGGTGACGCGGAAGTGTTCCTCGTTGAACGCCTTCGGCCGCAGCACGACCCGCGCGGGCGGGGCGGCGGGACGGTTGCGCCGGTCGGCGGCGACCGTCTCGGCCAGGGCGTACCGCAGCTCGGACAGCCCCTCGTGGGTGGCCGTGGAGACCAGGAACACCCGATGACCGGTGGCCTCCAGGTCCGCCCGCACGAACTCGGCCAGCTCGCGGGCCTCCGGCACGTCGACCTTGTTCAGCACGACCAGCCGGGGCCGGTCGGTCAGGTCGGTGGACAGCGACGGAGTGTACTGAGCGAGTTCGGCCTCCAACGCCTCGATGTCGCTGGCCGGGTCGCGGCCCGACTCGAACGTCGCGCAGTCGACCACGTGGACGAGCACCGCACAGCGTTCGATGTGCCGCAGGAACTCCAGGCCCAGCCCGCGGCCCTGGCTGGCCCCGGGGATGAGACCGGGCACGTCCGCGATGGTGAAGACCTCGCTGCCCGCCGACACCACACCCAGGTTCGGTTCCAGCGTGGTGAACGGGTAATCGGCGATCTTGGGACGCGCGGCCGACAGCACCGAGACCAGTGACGACTTGCCGGCGCTGGGGAAGCCGACCAGACCGACGTCGGCCACCGACTTGAGCTCGAGCACGACCTCGGCCGCCTCGCCGGGCTCGCCGAGCAACGCGAAGCCGGGCGCCTTGCGGGTGCTGGAGGCCAGCGCCGCGTTGCCCAGGCCACCACGGCCGCCACGGGCGGCGACGTACGTCGTCCCGGCGCCGGTGAGGTCCGCCAGCATCTCGCCGTCCAGCCCGAGCACCACGGTGCCGTCCGGGACGGCCAGCTCCAGATCGGTGCCGTTGGCCCCGTCCCGGTGGTCGCCGGCCCCGGGACGGCCGTTGCCGCCGCGAGCGTGCGGCCGGAAGTGGAAGTCGAGCAACGTGTGCACGTTGGGGTCGACGACCAGCGTCACGTTGCCGCCGTTGCCGCCGTTGCCGCCGTCCGGCCCACCCAACGGCTTGAACTTCTCCCGGTGCACCGACGAGCAGCCGTGCCCGCCGTCACCGGCCTGCAGGTGCAGGACCGCGCGGTCGACGAACCGAGCCATGCCTCTCTCCTCCCGGCGGTGCCGGATCCGCTCCGGCCGGTTGCGTGTGGTGCAGCGCCCGGCCGGCCGACCGGGTCGCTGCCCGGTCCACCGACCGCGACAACGCACAGGGGCGGGGCCCGGCGGCCGGGGGCGCCCCGCGCGGGGGGGTGGGGGGGGGCGGGGGCGGGGGGGGGCGCCGGGGCGACCCCGCGCCCCCCCCCCGGGGGGGGGGGGGCGGGGGGCGCCCCCCGCCACCCGGGAGCGGATGAAGCCGGGCCTGTAGGTGGACCTGGCCACCTCCTCGGAGCGGGCCGGCTTCGACTTCCTGTTCATCGAGGACACGGCGATGATCGAGGGCACCTACCGGCGGTCAGCGCCGCGGCAACCGCACCGCCGCTACGGCGTAACGCCACCGCAACACCGTCCCGACCAGCGAGAACGAGCCCCGAACGGGGCGTTCCGCCGCTCGACCTGCTGGTTCCCCGGAGTCCGGTCCCTCAGCCGCGACCGGCAACGGCGTAACTGGATGCTTACCGACCGGACCCGAACCCGTTTCCAAGGGTGGATTGGATAGCAGCATGGAAGCAACGCTGACCCGATCGGCCGCCGACCTCGACCTCGACCCGGCGGCCCAGAACGCCGTCGTGACCGTCCGCGACCTGCGGGTCAAGGCGGCCAACAGTCGTGGCACCAACGAGCTGCTGCACGGCGTGTCCGTGGCCGTGGCTCCCGGCACCATGCACGGCCTGGTCGGTGAGACCGGCTCCGGCAAGTCGATCACCGCGGCCGCGATCATGGGCCTGCTGCCCAAGGGGGTGACCGTCACCTCCGGCTCGATCAAGCTGGGCGACCGGGAACTGGTCGGTCTGGGCCACAACGAACTGCACGAACTGCGCGGGCCGGCCTTCGGCATGATCTTCCAGAACCCGCGCACGGCTCTGCATCCCATGTACTCGGTGGGCAAGCAGATGGGCCGGGTGCTGGCCGAGCACATGGAGCTGGGCCGCAAGGAGCGCACCGAGCGGGTGCTGCACTACCTGCGGCTGGTCGGCATCCCGGACGCCACCCGCATCGCCCACGCCTTCCCGCACGAGCTGTCCGGCGGTCTGGCCCAGCGCGTGGTCATCGCCACCTCGCTGCTGTGCGACCCCACCTTCCTGATCGCCGACGAACCGACCACCGGCCTGGACGCCACCGTGCAGCGGCAGATCCTGGAGCTGCTGGCCCGGCTGCAGGAGGACCTCAAGCTCTCGGTCCTGATGATCACGCACGACCTGTCGATCGTGGCGCAGTACTGCGCGACGGTCAGTGTGATGTACCAGGGCAACGTCGTCGAGGACGGCACGGTCCGCCAGGTGCTGCGCAGCCCGTCGGCGCCGTACTCCCGCAACCTGCTCAAGGCGTCCCGGCTGGAGTTCGTCACCCAGCGCGAGCGCTCCGGCCTGACGGCGATGTCGGCATGACGCTCATCGACCAGCGGGGTCCGGCGACACCGGAGTCCCGCGACGTGGTGGTGCTGCGCAACCTGCGCAAGACCTTCCGCGGCCGGGGTGGGTCCGCCGACGTGGTGGCCATCGACAACACCTCGATGCGGATCGAGCGCGGCTCGACCCTGGGCATCGTGGGGGAGTCGGGCTCGGGCAAGTCGACGCTGGCCCGCACCCTGCTCGGGCTGATCGCCGCCGATTCGGGCGAGGCCAACGTGCTGGGCGTCAACACCGTCGGCGCGACCGAGCGCAGCCTGCGACCACTGCGGCGCAGGGCCGGCATCGTCTTCCAGGAGCCCTACGAGGCGCTCGACCCGCGGATGAAGGTCGGCGACCTCATCGGCGAGCCGCTCAAGCTGCACCGCGGTCTGCGCGGGACGGCGCTGCGGGAGCGGGTGACGGAGCTGATGCAGCTGGTCGTCCTGGACCCGGCCCTGGCCGAGCGGTATCCGCACCAGATGTCCGGCGGTCAGCAGCAGCGCACCAACATCGCCCGGGCGCTGGCCACCGAGCCGGAGCTGCTGGTGCTGGACGAACCGACCTCGGCACTGGACGTCTCGGTCCGCTCCGAGATCCTGAGTCTGCTGGTGTCGCTGCAGAACCGGCTCGACATGACCTACGTCCTGGTCTCCCACGACCTGCCGACCATCCGCGCCGTGTGCTCGCACCTGGCCGTGATGTACCTCGGCCGGGTCGTCGAGCAGGGCACCGTCGAGCAGGTGCTGGGCTCGCCGTCCCACCCGTACACCCGCTTCCTGCTCGGATCGGCGCTCTCGCTCGATCCGGACGAGAAGACCGCCCCGCCCGCGGTGAACTCCGTCGGCCTCGACGGCAAGGTCGACCGGCGGGGGTGCTGCTTCGCCCCGCGCTGCGTGTACCGCGTCGACGAGTGCACGACCAGCATCCCGAAGCTGATGCACCGGAACACTCCGTCCGAGGCCGCCTGTCACCGCGCCGGCACCGTCTGAGCCAGGCACCCGCAGCAGTTCCGCTCGCCGAGAACCGTCGTGCACCGGGGCACGACGGCAGCGTGGTGTGCCGCCCAGCGCGGCCTCGACACGCATGTCCGTCCGAACGACCGGTCCGGTCCGCCCCGCCGGGGCCGGTGAAGGGAACACCCACCACGATGGTCACCACACTGCCCGAGCAGGCGCCCCCACCCAGCGGACCGACGCCGCCCGGATCGACGACCGTCGTCCCCGACGGCAAGCCGGCCAAGCAGTCCGTCATCCTGCCGATGATTCTGCGGCGGCTGCTGGTGATGATCCCCACCCTGCTCGGCGTCGTGACCATCACCTTCATCCTGACCCGGGCGCTGGGCGGCAACCCGGCCAAGCAGATCGCCGGCCAGGCCGCCGACCCGGCCACCATCGCCGCCATCGAGGCCGAGTACGGCTTCGACAAGCCGTTGATCGTGCAGTACTGGAACTACATCACCGGCCTGTTCCGCGGTGACCTCGGCACCTCGACGGTGACCAACGAGCCGGTGCTCGACGATCTGGTCGCCCGGTTCCCCGCCACCCTCGAGATGATCATCCTGGCCATCGCGGTCGCGCTGGTCATCGGCATCCCGCTGGGTGCCTGGGCGGCCCGGACCAAGCGCAAGGCCATCGGCGGCGCGATCAGCGCGGTCACCTTCTTCACCCTGGCGGTGCCGGACTTCTGGCTCGCCCTCATGGCCATCTATGTGTTCTTCTTCGTGCTCGGCTGGCTGCCCGCACCCACCGGCCAGGTGAGCCTGAGTGCGACCGGACCGGAGAACATCACCGGTGCCGCGCTGGTCGACTCGGTCATCACCGGTGACTGGGTCGCCTTCAGCGACGCGTTCCTGCACGCCGTGCTGCCCATCGGGGTGCTCGGCATCCTGCTGTCGGCGCCGATCGCCCGGCTCATGCGCGGCGCCATGATGGTCGCCCTGGAGTCGGACTTCATCCGGTTCGGCACCTCGATCGGCCTGAGCCGACTGATGCTGTGGCGCTACGCGGTCCGCGGGTCCATCCCGACGGTCATCACCTTCACCGGAACGTTGTTCGTGCTGCTCTGCGGCGGCGCGATCCTCATCGAGACCGTGTTCAGCTGGGGCGGTGTCGGCCAGTACGCGGCCCAGGCCATCCAGCGCAACGACTACGACGCCACCGCCGGCTTCGTGCTGGTCTCCGGGATCATCGCGATGGTCGGCTTCCTGGTCATCGACCTGATCCAGATGAAGGTCGACCCCCGCATCCGGGTCACCGGGCGCACCCGCCCGCTGCGCACCCTGTTCACCTGGCGCGCCGCCCGCTCCGAGGCTGAGCTGCCGGTGGCCGTGCCGGTCTCGATCGACCGCCCCGGTGAGCCGATCACTGCGGGTCCGGTCGACGAGGCGGCGCTGGACGAGGAGGAGCGGGTCGATCCGGAGCCGGTCCGGCCCAAGCGGTCCATGGCCGATCGGTTCGCCCCGGTGACCGAGCTCGGCTCGGTGCTGTGGGAGATCGTCCGGGACCTGCGCCCGCAGCGCATCCCCGGCGCCATCTGGCGGACCATCCGCAGTGGCAACGTCCCGCTGCTGGCCGGCGGCGCGATCATCGCGCTGATGGTGCTGGCCGCCTTCATCGTGCCGACGTTCTGGAAGTTCGACGTGCTGGCGCCGGACGTGCTCAACCCGCTGGCCGAGCCGAGCGCCGAGCATCCGTTCGGCACCGACAACTCCGGCTTCGACGTCTTCATCCGGGTCATCTACGCGGCGCGCACCGACCTGTGGATCGCCTTCGCCGGCGTGGCCATCTCCGCGGTGCTGGGCATCTTCCTCGGCATGCTGGTCGGCTATTCGCGCAAGCGCTGGGTGGACGACGTGGCGATGCGCATCGTCGACATGATCCAGGTCTTCCCGGTCCTCATCGTGGCCGTGGCCATGGTCGCCTTCTCCGGCAACAGCCTGACCAACGTCATCTGGGCGCTGGTGTTCATCAACGCGCCGATCTTCATGCGGCTGGCCCGCGGTGAGGTGCTCACCGTCCGTGAGCACCGCTACATCGAGGCCGCCGGGGCGATGGGCAACAGCCGCATCCGCACCCTGGTCAAGCACGTGCTGCCCAACATCATGAGCCAGGGCATCGTGCAGATGGGCATCCAGCTCGGCTACGCCATCCTGACCGTCGCCGGCCTGGCCTTCCTGGGCGTCGGCGTGCAGGCACCCACCGCGGAATGGGGTTCGATGATCCTGTCCGGCAAGGACAACATCGTCACCGGGCAGTGGTGGACCGTCACCTTCCCGGGCCTGGCCATCCTCGTCGCCGTCGCAGGGTTCAACCTGCTCGCCGACGGTGTGGCCAAGGCCCGCGACATCTACCGCTGACCCCTCGGACGGTCCGGCCGGTGCCTGCGGGTGTCGGCCGGACCGCGTCCCCGTTGTGTCCTCCTTTCGTCATCCGCCGGCCCGATCCGGCGAGAGAGGTTCTCATGAGCGACGCGCGTTTCCATCTGGCCTGGTTCCTCAACTTCAGTTCCCCGGCCTGGAACGGCACCTTCACCGGTTCGGACGGAGCGACCTGGACCGACGGCCGCGTGCACGTGGAGATGGCGCGCTCGCTGGAGCGGGGCGGCTTCGACTACCTGATGCTCGAGGACTCCTCGATGGTCTCCGACGGCTACGAGGGAAGTTCCCGGGTCGATCTGAAGTACGGACTGTACGCACCGAAGCACGACCCGATGCCGCTGATCCCGCTCATGGCGGACGCGACCCGGCACATCGGCATCGTCGGCACGGCCTCCACCACGTTCTACCCGCCGTACCTGCTGGCCCGGCGGATGAGCACGCTCGACCACCTCACCGGAGGCCGGGTCGGCTGGAACATCGTCACCTCCAGCGAGGACCGCGCCGCCCAGAACTTCGGGATGGACACGCTGTTCGAGCACGACCACCGGTACGACCGGGCGGACGAGTACGTCGACCTGGTCACCCGGCTCTGGGAATCGTGGGAGCCGGACGCGGTGGTCAAGGACGCGGCCACCGGCACCTTCGTGGATCACACCAAGGTCCACACGGTGGACTTCGACGGCAAGTTCTTCGCCAGTCGCGGCCCGCTGAACACGATGCCGCCCATCCAGGGGCGCCCGGTCATCTGTCAGGCCGGCGGCTCGCCGCGGGGCCGTCAGTTCGCTGCGACGCACGCCGACACGCTGTTGGCCTCCGCGTACGGCGTGGAGAAGATGAAGGCCTACCGCGATGACATCCGCGCTCGGCGCGCGGACCTCGGTGGCGACCCGGACTCGGTCAAGGTCATGTTCATCGTGTCCCCGGTGCTGGGCGAGACGATGCAGGAGGCTCAGGAGAAGGCGGATGCGATGGCTGCTGACTCGGCGGACAAGGTCGAGGCGGCGCTGGGGCACCTGTCCGCCCTCACCGAGAACGACTTCTCCACGTTCGATCTGGACGCGCCGGTGCCCACGGTGACCACCAACGGGCACCGGTCCACGTTGGCCGACTTCCTCAGCCTGGGGGAGGGGAACACCCGCACGCTCCGCGAGATCGCCAACGCCTGGACGATCAACTCGCTGCCGCTGGTGGGGACCCCTGATCACGTGGCCGGCCTGATGGGCGAGGCCATGCAGGAGGTGGGCGGCGACGGCTTCCTGATCACCGGCAAGCCGAACCGGCGCTACATCAGCGAGATCGCCGACGGCCTGTGCCCCGAACTGCGTCGTCGCGGACTGATCCGCGACGGCTACGAGCACCGCACCTTCCGCGAGAACCTCATGGCCTTCTGACCGATCACCCACCGATCACCGACCGCTCCGGCAGTTGTCCGGCCGGGAAACGGAGCCTTCCACACCATGTTTCACCTGGGTGCCTTCACCTCGTTCAAGCCGGTCAACTGGGCCGGGCCGTGGAGCGGTGATTCGGCCGACACATGGGCCGACGGGTCGTTCTGGATCGACATGCTGGTCGCCCTGGAGCGGGCCAAGTTCGACTACGTGATGTTCGAGGATTCCTCCATGGTGTCCGACGCCTACGGCGGCACCATGGAGAACGATCTGAAGTACGCGCTGTACGCGCCGAAGCACGACCCGATGATGCTGATGCCGCTGCTGGCCAAGTACACCGACCACATCGGCCTGATCGCCACCGGGTCGACCACGTTGTCGCCGCCCTGGATGCTGGCCCGCACGCTGGTCACCCTGGACCACATCAGCCACGGGCGCAGTGGATGGAACGTGGTGACCTCCAGCGAGGACCGGGCGGCGCAGAACTACGGACTGCCGACGTTGCCCGAGCACGACGACCGGTACGACCGCGCCGAGGAATTCGTCGAGCTGGTCACCGCGCTGATGGCGTCGTGGGATCCGGACGCCCTGGTCATGGACCGTGACACCAACACCTACGTGGACGCCGCCAAGGTGCACACGATCGATTTCCAGGGCCGCTACCACAGCAGCCGGGGCCCGCTGAACACGCTGGCACCGCCGAACGGCAAGCCGATCTACTGCCAGGCCGGCAGTTCGCCGCGCGGCCGGGACTTCGCCGCCAAGCACGCCGACACCATCCTGGTGTCCATCCACGGCGTCGAGCAGATGGCCGCCTACCGCGTGGACATGCACCGGCGGATGGAGGCGATCGGCCGCGACCCGTCGACCTGCAAGCTGCTGTTCGTGGTCATGCCGGTGCTCGGCGACACCGAGCGGGCCGCGACCGCCAAGCGGACCCGGTCCACCCGGAACATCGACGCGGCGCTGGGCAGTCTGTCCGCCATCACCGAGATCGATTTCTCCGCCTTCGATCTGGATCAGCCGTTGCCGGCGGTCACCACCAACGGTCACGCCGGATACCTGGCCGAGTTCGCCCGAGTGGGTGCCGCCCAGTCCACGTTGCGTGAGCTGGTGAACAACTGGTCGATCAGTTGCCTGGACCTGGTCGGGACGCCGGAGACGGTGGCCGAGCAGATGGCCGAGACGATGGAGATCGTGGGTGGTGACGGATTCCTCATTGCCGGGGTCAGCAGCCGCCGGTATCTGACCGAGGTGGTCGACGGCCTGGCGCCCGCACTGCAGGCGATCGGCGCCACGCGGTCGGAGTACTCGTCCACCACGCTGCGTGGCAACCTCATGGAGTTCTGACGCGACAACGCGTCTCGCCGGACCCGCCTGATCGACGGCGCAACCGTCCGGTAACGAGGACGAATCCTGCGACATCATCGACGTTGTCAGACTGCTCGTCGTAGCCCCCGCATCACCCGACGGTTCCCCTGGTCCCGTCGTGATCCCCCTCCAGCACGCGGCACCACCCCGTGGAGTTCCGTTGGACCACCCGGAGCCCGGTGTCACGGCCACCGTGCGCACCCCGCACGGCTCGAGAAAGAGCGCGCGAACTCACATGGCAGAGATGAAGGACGACCTGACGTCGCTGGCCAACGCGGCGTCGACCGCCCTGACGGTCAAGGCGCTGAACCGGCGCTCGCTGTTCCGCATCGGCGGATCCGCGCTGGCACTCGGTGGTGCCAGCGCCTTCCTGGCCGCCTGCGGCGGCAATCCTGCCGGCAACCGGGGTGGGACGTCCAGCGGGGGCAGCGCCGCCGCGTCCGGCGGTGCCGCCGGGGGGACCGACACGCTCACCGTCTCCACCTCGCTCGGCGGCACCGTCTTCGACCCCGAGCTCCCGGCCGGCAACTTCCAGTTCCCGATGCTGTACGACTCGCTGTTCGACACCGACACCCCGCCGGACTCGGCCGAGGCGCAGGCGTTGCTGGCCGACTTCGAGCCGCAGCCGGCGCTGGCCACGAAGTGGGAGTCGAACGAGGACAACTCGGTCTGGACGATCACGCTGAACACCGAGGCGACCAGCCCCTACGGCAACAAGCTCACCTCGGCCGACATCCTGTGGACCTTCGAGCGCCACCTGGCCATGAAGTGGTACGGCGGGATCTTCCTGAACCGGGTCGGTGTCACCGACATCAGCCAGATCGAGGCGCCCACCCCGGACACGTTCGTGATGAACCTGGCCGGCCCGGTGGGCCGCACCTATTTCCTGCTGGTCATGGGCTGCTTCATCGTCCCGATCTTCGACTCGGTCGAGGGTCAGCAGCACGTCACCGCCGAGGATCCGTGGGCCTCGGACTGGATCAGCAAGAACGCCTGCGGGTTCGGCCCCTACACGCTCAAGTCGTCGTCCCCGGACGGTGCGCTGAACGTGTTCGAGGCGAACCCGAACTACTACGGCGAGACGCCGATCCAGACGGTCACCTTCCGTCAGACCACGGAGACCAGCACCCAGCTGCAGCTGCTGCTGCGCGGGGAGGCCCAGCTGATCGACTCGCTGTCGCCGATCCAGGTGGCCGAGGTCGAGAACAGCGACTCCGCCAAGATCACCCGGGTAGCCAACACCGGCTACACGTTCATCGGGTTCAACAACAGCCAGGACAACTACAAGGAGGTCGCGCTGCATCAGGGCATGGCCTACGCGCTGCCGTTCGGGGACATCGTGGACAGCGTCTACAAGGGCCTGGCCACGCCCATGCAGAGCGTGCTGCCCGACTTCTTCCAGGGTGCCACCAACGAGTTCTGGACCTACGAGCAGGATCTCGATCGGGCGCGCGAGCTGCTGGCGCCGTTCGCCGACGCCGGTCTGGTGCTGCAGTACAAGGCCGGCGACACGGTCATCCAGACCCTGGCCGTGCTCATCCAGAGTTCGCTGCAGGCGGTCGGCCTGCCGATCGAGCTGAACGCGATGGATCCCGCTTCCTTCCAGCAGCAGCTGACCGGGGCCACGCTGTCGATGTGGATCGACAACCAGTCGACGCCGCTAGTGCCGGACTCGCTGTACGGCCTGCAGCTGCTGTTCCCCAGCGAGCCGACGCAGGTGCTCATCCACTACTCGAACCCGATCGTGGACGAGGCCGTGGGCGCCCTGGCCAGCTCGTTCGACCCGCAGGAGCAGGTCGAGCTGATCCGCACCGCTCAGGAGCAGATCATGAAGGACCTGGCTGTGCTGCCGCTGGCCCAGACCGGTGGGCTGGTGCCGACCGCGAACAACGTCACCAACATCAAGGGCCACGGCGCCAACCTGGCCTGGGCCAAGGGTCTGCAGTACAGCTGACCGACTCGTCCGCGACCGTCCCGCAGTCCCGCCTGCCCGGCGGCCCGCCGGTCTCCCCGACCGGTGGGCCGCCGGGACGGTGACGCACGCGAACACCGCACCGGAGCAACCCCTCTCGATCCACACCCCTGCCGGCCTGACGGCCGCGACCGACTTGGAAGGTGGCCGCGATGGCCGAGATCCGTCCCGACCTGGCGCTGTTGGCCTCGCTGAACGCTCAGGCGTCCACGGAGTCCAATCTGCGGGCCCTGACCCGGCGTTCCGTGCTGCGCGGGGCGGGTGCCCTGCTCGCGGCGGGCGGCGCGAGCGCCTTCCTGGCCGCCTGTGGCGGCGGCAATCCCGCCGGCAACGTCGGCGGCACCTCGGGTGCCGCGGCGACCGCGGGCGGGGCTGCTGCCGTCTCCGACACCCTGACCGTCGCCGCCGCCTCCAGCGGCACCATCTTCGACCCGGACGTGCGGGGCAACACCTCGCAGTACCAGATGCTGTACGACACCCTGTTCGACACCTCGACCCCGCCGGACGCCACCGAGGCGCAGCAGTACCTGGCCGATTTCGAGCCGATGCCGTCGCTGGCCACCAAGTGGGAGTCCAACGATGACAACTCGGTGTGGACGATCACGCTGAACACCGAGGCGACCAGCCCGTTCGGCAACAAGCTGACCTCGGCCGATGTGCTGTGGTCCTTCGAGCGGCACCTGGCGCTCAAGTGGTACGCCGGGATCTTCCTGAACCGGGTCGGGGTCACCGACATCAGCCAGATCGAGGCGCCCAGCGACGACACCGTCGTGATGAACCTGGCCGGCCCGGTCGGCCGCAGCTACTTCCTGTTGCTGATGGGCTGCTACATCGTGCCCATCCTGGACTCGGTCGAGGGCAAGAAGCACGTGACCGGCGACGACCCCTGGGGGTCGGAGTTCATCAAGACCAACGCGTGCGGGTTCGGCCCGTACACGCTGGCCAGCTCGGCCCCGGACGGTTCGATGAACGTCTTCGAGGCCAACCCGAACTACTACGCCGAGGTGCCGATCAAGACGATCACCTGGCGTCAGACCACGGAGACCAGCACCCAGCTGCAGCTGCTGCTGCGCGGCGAGGTCCAGCTGATCGACGGGCTGTCCCCGATCCAGGTCGACCAGGTGGATGCCAGCGACATGGCCAAGGTGACCCGGGTGGCCACCACCGGCAACGTCATCCTGGGCTTCAACCACGATCAGGAGCACTACGGGGACGTCGAGCTGCACCAGGGCATCGCCTACGCGTTGCCGTTCGACGACATCATCAACAGCGTCTACCGCGGTCAGGCCACGCAGATGAAGAGCGTGCTGGTCGACTTCCTGCTCGGCGCCACCGACGAGTACTGGGTCTACGAGCGGGATCTGGACAAGGCGCGGACGCTGCTGGCGCCGTACGCGGACGCCGGCCTGGTGCTGCAGTACCAGGGTGGTGACACGCTGGTGCAGACCCTCGCCGTGCTCATGCAGAGCTCGCTGGCCGAGGCCGGTCTGAACATCCAGCTCGAGGCGTTGGACCCCAGCACCTATCAGACCAAGATCACCGAGGCGACCATGTCGATGTGGATCGACTCCAAGACCGCGCCGCTGGTGCCGGCCTCGCTGTACGCGCTGCAGCTGCTGTACCCGACCGCGCCCACCCAGGTGCTGCTGCACTACTCGAATTCGGTGGTGGACGAGGCCGTGGGTGCGCTGGCCAGCGCGTCCGACCAGGACGAGCAGATCGAGCTGATCCGCACTGCGCAGGAGCAGCTCATGAAGGATCTGCCGATCGTGCCGATCGCGCAGACCGGCCAGCTGGTCCCGACCGCGATCAACATCGAGAACGTCCGAGGGCACGGTGCCAACGCCGTGTGGCCCAAGGGGCTCGAGTACAGCTGACACCGCCGCCCGGGCCGTAGCTCCGGGCCCGGGCGGACCGGCGCGACGATGCGTGGCCCGCCCGGGCTCCGGGATCAGACCTGCTCGGTCGCCGTCGCGGCCGACATGGCCGACGTCATCGCGGCGGCCCGGTTCACCGCGGACACCGCAGCCTTGAGCGTGGCGGTGGTGATCGACGAGTCGATGCCGATGCCCCAGACCACTTGTCCGTCGATGGCGCACTCGACGTAGGCGGCGGCCCGGGCGTCGCCGCCTGCGGACAGCGCGTGCTCCACGTAGTCCAGCACCCGGACGTCGGACCCGATCTGGCCCAGCGCCTGGCAGAACGCGGCCAGCGGACCGTTGCCGGCGCCGGTGATGACCGACTCCTCGCCCTGGTGCACGATCCGGGCGGTCACCTCGTCGAAGACGGTGGTCTCGCTGCCGTCGGCGGGCGCGTCGGGGGACTCGACCCGGGCCCGGACCAGCTGCAGCGGCGCGGTGCGCTCCAGGTACTCGTCGGCGAAGTACCGCCACATGGCGGCCGGGTCGACCTCGCCGCCCTCGCTGTCGGTGACGCCCTGGATGACGCGGGAGAACTCGATCTGCATGCGCCGCGGCAGGTCCAGGCCGTGCTCGGTCTTCATGATGTAGGCGACGCCGCCCTTGCCGGACTGCGAGTTGACCCGGATGACCGCCTCATAGGTGCGGCCGACGTCCTTGGGGTCGATCGGCAGGTAGGGCACCTGCCAGGTGAACGCCTCCACCGGCACACCGGCGGTGGCGGCGTCCCGCTGCAGGTGGTCGAAGCCCTTCTTGATGGCGTCCTGGTGCGACCCCGAGAACGCCGTGTAGACCAGGTCACCGCCGTAGGGGTGCCGCTCCGGCACGGCCAGCTGGTTGCAGTACTCGACGGTTCGGCGGATCTCGTCGATGTCGGAGAAGTCGATCTGCGGGTCGACGCCCTGGCTGAACATGTTCAGGCCCAGGGTGACCAGGCAGACGTTGCCGGTGCGCTCGCCGTTGCCGAACAGGCAGCCCTCGATACGGTCGGCGCCGGCCAGGTACCCCAGCTCGGCCGCGGCGACCGCGGTGCCGCGGTCGTTGTGCGGGTGCAGCGACAGGATCAGCGAGTCGCGCCGCTCCAGGTTGCGGTGCATCCACTCGATGGAGTCGGCGTAGATGTTCGGCGTGGCCATCTCGACGGTGGCCGGCAGGTTCACGATCATCGGCCGCTCCGGGGAGGGCTGCCAGATCGCGGACACCTGGTTGCACACCTCGACGGCGTACTCCAGCTCGGTACCGGTGTAGGACTCGGGGGAGTACTCGAAGCGCCAATCGGTCTGCGGGTACTTCTCCGCCCAGCGGGCGACCTCCTCGGCGCCATTGGTGGCAATGCCCGCGATTCCCCTCCTGTCCAGGCCGAAGACGACCCGGCGCTGCAGCGTGGAGGTGGAGTTGTACAGGTGCACGACCGCCGAGTGCGCGCCCTCGACCGCCTCGAACGTGCGGGCGATCAGCTCCGGGCGGGCCTGGGTCAGCACCTGGATCCGGACGTCCTCGGGGATGGCGTCCTGCTCGATGATCTCGCGGACGAAGTCGAAGTCGGTCTGGCTGGCCGCCGGGAAGCCGACCTCGATCTCCTTGTAGCCCATGGCCACCAGCAGGTCGAACATGCGCCGCTTGCGGGCCGGGGTCATCGGATCGATCAGCGCCTGGTTGCCGTCGCGCAGGTCGACCGCGCACCACAGCGGGGCCGTGGTGATCTGCCGGTCCGGCCAGGTCCGGTCGGCCAGGTCGATCGGCGCGAACGGGGTGTACCGCTGCACCGGCATGTGCGACGCGCGCTGGCGGTTCCAGGCCGGCTGATCAGCCGGGGCCGGACCGCTCGGGATGACGATGCGGGACGGAGTGGGAGTGCCCATGTCAGGAGTGTCCTTCTCGGTTGACACCCGGGGCCGTCGCCAGTGGATGCGGCTCGCCGGGCGGAGGTTGCGACCGGCAGCACGACGTCCCGCGGCGGGGGAGCCAGTCTGGAATCAGACCCCGTCGCGGCGACGAAGGAGCAGGCCGTCGCGGCCCGGCGCGGCCGGACCGACGTCTGCGAGGCGGATCACGGGCTGCACTGTACGCCCGGCCCCGCCGGGCGCCCAATTCGGGCACCCGATCCGGGCCGATCAGCCCCGTGCCCGGGCGGCCTCGAGCACCGTCGCCAGCACCGCCCGGTGCACCACCTCCTCCAGGGCCGCCGCCGCCGGATCGACCATGCCGGGGCCGCCGCGCAACGGACCGCCGGGGTGCACCGGCGCCAGGTTGACGTGCAGATGGGCGACCCGCTCGCCGAACAGGTACCCGTAGGTGCGCTCGGCGCCGGTGGCGTCCCGCAGCAGGGCGGTGGCGGCGGCCAGCGCGGGGCCGAAGGTGGCGGCCTCCGGACCGTCGAGATCGGCGATCGACGGGATGTGCCGGACCGGCTCCAGGTGGGCGAAGCCCGCCACCGGGCCTCGCAGCACCACGGACAGCCGCCAGCCGTCCCGCTCCCAGATCCGGGCGCGGTCGAAGGCGGCGTCGGCCGCGGTCGGGTCGCACAACAGGCAGGCCGCTGCCCGATGCCGGGTGGTCATCGCGCCACCGTGCCAGGACCGGGCCGTTGGGGCGACTCACTCTGCGTCGTCCCAGAACTGCAGCCACGGCATCGACCCGACGAGCCCCAGCGACACCGCGGAGACCACCAGCACGACGAGCAGCACGACGAGCAGCACGACGAGCGTGGTGCGGCGGCCGGCGCCGTCGATCGGGTCCAGCCAGCGGCGGAACCATCCGGGCGTGTACCGGGCGGCGCCCACGGCCCGGCCGTCGGCCAGCAGCTGCCGGCGGACCGCCCCGTCCGGCCACGCGTCCCGTCGTGCGCCGCGGCCGCGGCCAGCGCCCGCTGCGCCCACGCGCGAACCGCCCGGCGTCCGGGCATGGTGGAACAGCGCCACCCCGACCGCCCGAACCCCGGCGCTCCGTCGCGGTGGTCCACCCGCGCGGCCGGCGCCGGCACGTCAGGGAGCGACCAGGCGGCGGCCCTGGACGTGCACCGCGGTGATGGCCGGCTCGCGCATGGTCATCAGCAGCGTGAAGAGCGTCTGGTCCCGCGCGGTGTCGGGATCCTCGGACCGGGTCCCGTGGTCGATCGCGGCGCCCAGCGGCCCCCACGCCCGGGGGTCGACGACCAGGAAGTCGGCCTCCTTGCCGGCGTCGAAGTTGCCGAACCGGTCCTCCATGTCCAGCGCCCGCGCCCCGGCCAGCGTGCCGGTGAACAACATCTCGGCCGGGTGCATCGAGACGGCCGCGTCACCGGGCTCGGAGATGTGCACCTTGAAGGCGTCCGACATGACCTCGGAGATGAGCCAGGTGTCGCCGCCGCCGAAGTCGGTGCCGGCGGCGACGTTCACGCCCGAGGCGATGGTGCGCCGCCACGGCATGGTGCCGGAGCCCAGGAACTGCTGGGAGACCGGGCAGTGCGAGATGGAGGTGCCGGTCTCGGCCATCCGGGCCAGTTCCGCGTCGGTGCAGTGGACCGCGTGGGCCAGGATGCTGCGCCGGCCCAGCAGGCTCTTCCCGCCCACGGCGGAGCCGGGCAGGAACTTGCCGTCGTAGGTGTCCAGGTAGGTCTCCACCTGGTAGCTCTGCTTCACCGAGTCGATTTCGCCGGTGCCCGGTCGGTTGTTCTCGTTCAGGTGCGAGTGGAAGTACACGCCGTCGCCGCGCACCGCGTCGTAGAGCTCGCCCAGGGCGGCCAGGGTCTCGGTGGTCACCGACAGCGAGAAGCGCGGCACCACGGCGACATGCAGCATCGCGGTGGCCGCGTCGCCGGTGTCGGCCCCGTGCCAGCGCCGGATCTCCTCCTCGGTGAGCCGGATCGCGTCGGCCTCGCTGGTGATGAGGGCCGTGGCCGAGTCCGGGCCGACGGTCTGGGTCCCCCGGCCGCTGACCATCCGCAGCCCGGCCTGCCGGGTCTGCTCGAACAGGGCGTCCTGGGCGTGCGGGAAGGCCGAGCCGAAGACCATGGCGGCCGTGGTCCCGGCCGCGATCCGGCGGCGGACGAACTCGGCCGCGGCCTGCTGGGCGAACGACGGATCGGCGAACCGGGACTCGGACGGGAAGATGCAGGAGTTCAGCCACTCCAGCAGCTGCCCGCCGCCGTAGGCGTCGCCGGCGAAGGTCTGCGGGAAGTGGATGTGGGTGTCGACGAATCCGGGGATCAGGAAGGCCGGCCGGTGGTCGACCACCTCGGCCTCGGCGAACTCGGCCGGCACCTCGTCGAACGGGCCGCAGTGGGCGATGCGGCCGTCGTCGCCGACGACCAGGGCGCCGTCCGGGTACGAGACCAGCGCATCCGCGGCCTGCTGCACAGTGGGGCGGCCTGCGACGTGGAAGAGATGACCTCGATGGATGCGCACCGTGCGAACCCAACACGATGCATCGGCGCAGGTCCATCCGGTGCGCCCGACGGAGGGAGCGTGATCACGCGATCCGGGTCGGGTCCGCGGCCGACGGTCACCGGGTGCCGATCCCGGACGGCTGACCGGCGCGCCGTCGGGGCGGGTGCGCGGTGACCCGGGGGACGCCCGGCTCCCGGTACCCTGGACGCGCCGTGAAGTGGGTGTTCCGCGCCTGGTGGCGGCGGTGCCCGCGTCCCGGCGGTGCGCCGCGCGACCATCGATCCGGGGACCGGCTCGCGGTGCCCGGTCGCGACCGGCCGGGCGGGCGGCATGGGAAGCGGGGCAGCGGTGAGTCTGGTCGTGCAGAAGTACGGCGGGTCGTCGGTGGCGACGGCGGAGCGCATCAAGCGGGTCGCCGAACGGATCGTCGCCACCCGCAAGCAGGGTCACGACGTGGTCGTGGTGGTCTCGGCCATGGGCGACACCACCGACGAGCTGATGGACCTGGCCTCCCAGGTCGCCCCGGTGCCGCCGGCCCGCGAGCTGGACATGCTGCTGACCTCCGGCGAGCGGATCTCGAACGCCCTGGTCGCCATGGCCATCCAGTCCCTGGGCGCCGAGGCCCGCTCGTACACCGGGTCGCAGGCCGGGGTCATCACCACCTCGGTGCACGGCAAGGCCCGCATCATCGACGTCACCCCCGGGCGCATCCGCGAGGCGCTGGACGCCGGGCAGATCGCCCTGGTCGCGGGGTTCCAGGGCGTCTCGCAGGACACCAAGGACATCACCACCCTGGGCCGCGGCGGTTCGGACACCACCGCCGTCGCCCTGGCCGCGGCGCTCGAGGCCGACGTGTGTGAGATCTACACCGACGTCGACGGCGTGTTCACCGCCGACCCGAGGATCGTCCCGGACGCGCAGAAGCTCGACAGCATCACCTACGAGGAGATGCTCGAGATGGCCGCGTCGGGCGCCAAGGTGCTGATGCTGCGCTGCGTCGAGTACGCCCGCCGGTACGGGGTCCCGGTGCACGTGCGCTCGTCGTACTCCGATCTCGAAGGCACCATCGTCACCGGCAGCATGGAGGACCAGGCAGTGGAACAGGCTCTGATCACCGGCGTCGCCCACGAGCGGGGCGAGGCCAAGGTCACGGTGACCGCGGTGCCGGACCACCCGGGCGTGGCCGGGCGCATCTTCCGCGTCATCGCCGACGCCGAGATCGACATCGACATGGTGGTGCAGAACGTGTCCCGGGCCGCCGAGGGCCGCACCGACATCACGTTCACGCTGCCCAAGGACGACGGCCCGCGCGCGGTCGCGGCGCTGGAGGCCAAGAAGGCCGAGATCGAGTTCGACCAGATCGTCTACAACGACCACGTCGGCAAGATCTCGCTGATCGGCGCCGGCATGCGGTCGCACCCGGGCGTGACGGCCACCTTCTGCGAGGCGCTGGCCGAGGCCGACGTCAACATCGACATCATCTCCACCTCCGAGATCCGCATCTCGGTGCTGGTCCGCGACGTGGAACTGGACAAGGCCGTGCAGGCGTTGCACCGGGCGTTCGACCTGGGTGGCGGGGACGAGGCCGTGGTCTACGCGGGAACGGGACGGTGAGCGGGATGAGCGGCGCTGCGCAGGGTCTTCGGGTCGGGGTGGTCGGCGCGACCGGGCAGGTCGGCGCGGTCATGCGCCGGATCCTGGACGAGCGGGACTTCCCGATCGCCTCGATCCGCTTCTTCGCCTCGGCCCGCTCGGCCGGTCGCGAGCTGGAGTTCCGTGATCGCACCGTCGTCGTCGAGGACGCGGCCACCGCCGACCCGAGCGGGCTGGACCTGGCCCTGTTCTCGGCCGGGGCGACCACCTCCCGGGCCCAGGCGCCACGGTTCGCCGCCGCCGGGGTCACCGTCATCGACAACTCCTCGGCCTGGCGCAAGGACCCGGAGATCCCGCTGGTGGTCGCCGAGGTCAACCCGGGTGACGTCGAGTCCGGCCTGGCCGGCCGGGACGGCTCCCGCGGCATCATCGCCAACCCGAACTGCACCACGATGGCGGCCATGCCGGTGCTGCGGCCGCTGCACGACGAGGCCGGCCTGCGCCGGCTGATCGTCTCGACGTACCAGGCGGTCTCGGGTTCCGGGCTGGACGGGGTGGACGAACTGGACGGCCAGGTCCGCGCGGCGTACGCCGACGGCGGCGAGCCGGCCCGGCTCACCCACGACGGATCGGCCATCACCTTCCCGGCGCCGAAGAAGTACGTCGCGCCGATCGCCTTCAACGTGCTGCCGATGGCCGGGTCGGTCGTCGACGACGGCACCGAGGAGACCGACGAGGAGCAGAAGCTCCGCCACGAGTCCCGCAAGATCCTGCACCTGCCGGACCTGCTGGTCTCCGGGACCTGCGTGCGCGTCCCGGTCTTCACCGGGCACTCGCTGTCGATCAACGCCGAGTTCGATCGGCCGATCACCCCGGCGCGGGCCCGTGAGCTGCTGGCCGGCGCGCCGGGCGTGGAGCTCTCCGACGTGCCGAACCCGGTGCAGGCGGCCGGGTCCGATCCGTCGTTCGTCGGCCGGATCCGGCAGGACCCGGGCGTGCCGGACGGCCGCGGACTGGCCCTGTTCATCTCGAACGACAACCTGCGCAAGGGCGCCGCGTTGAACGCGGTGCAGATCGCCGAGCTGGTCGCGGGTCTCGGCTGAGCGGTCGCGCGAGCGAGGGACGAGCGAGCGCGGGCCGCGACCAATGTTGCGGACTAGGTCGGGTCCGGTCGAGAGGATGCGCACCGCGGGGATCGATCTCGCGGCGCAACCGGAGCGGACCGGCGCGGCGCTGCTCCGCTGGGCCGGATCACCCGGGGCCGTGACCGCGGTGGTCGAGTCGGTCGGGACGGGCGTCGATGACGACGCTGTGGTGCGACTCGTCGGCGTCGCGGCCGTGACCGGGCTGGACGTGCCGCTCGGCTGGCCGGATGCGTTCGTCGACCTGATGGCGGCGATCCGGTCCGGCACGGTCGAGCCGTCCGTGGCCGTCGACCGGGACGCCCGGCGGCGGTTGACGTTCCGCCGGACCGACGAGGTGGTGCACGAGGTGACCGGGCGTCGGCCGCTGAGCGTGTCGGCCGATCTCATCGCCCATCCGGCCATGCGGGCGGCCGGGTTGCTGGCCCGGCTGCAGGCCGCCGGAGTGCCGGTCTCGCCCGACGGCATCGACTCGGCAGTGGCGGAGGTCTACCCGGCGGCGTCACTGCGGCGGTGGGACCTGCTGCCGGCCCGCCGCGGTCCGAAGACCGATCCGGCCGTGCTGGGCGTACTGGTCGATCGGCTCCGGGCGGCGGCGCCGTGGCTCGATCTGGCCGGCACCGAGCCGGTGCTCCGCCGTCGTCACGACGCGTTCGACGCGGTGGTCGCTGCGCTGGTCGCCCGGGCCGTGCAGGTCGGCCGCAGCGCCGGTCCGGCCGTGGGGGAGCGCGATCGGGCCCGCCGTGAGGGCTGGATCCACCTGCCCGATCCGGCGTTCCTGCGGGATCCGAGCTGACCGATCCGACGGCGGCGCAGCGGACCGGAGCTGTCCGGTGAGCTCCCGAGCGTCCTGCGTGTCCAGCCGGCGACCCGAAGAGGATGCCGCCATGACCGACCTCTCCACGCCGACCCCCGCTCCCGCTGCCCACCGCGCCCTGGGCACCCGAGCGTCAGTGGTGGTCGGCCCGGCACATCGTCCTGCACCTGTTGCGCGATACCGCCCACCACGCCGGGCACGCCGACATCATCCGGGAGTCGCTGGACGGCGGGAACACCACGCAGGCCTTGGCCGAGGAGGCCGGGCCGGACCGGTCGTCGCCGCAGGACCGGACCTGACCTGGTCGCCGACGGGTCCGGATCGCCGATGGGTCGGGACCACCGATGAGTCCGGACGCCGGGACCACCGCACGCGTGCTGGACGCCGACGTGCGGCGGTACGTCATCTCGGACGTGCAGGACGCCTGAGCGGCCGGCGGAGTCGCGCGCGGGCGCCGACCACGACCCGGACGACGACCGGCCGCTCCGGCGCTCGCTCGTCAGAGGTCGTTGGCGAACTCGTCCGGCTCGTCGACCTGCTTGGTCGAGTTGGTCGCCTCCTCGCGGGCCACGTCGTGGGTCTGTGCGTGCCTGCCCTCGGGTCCGCCCTGGTCGGAGTACGGCTCTCGGCTGTCGCCGGTGCTGTGGTCGTCGGTCTTCCCGGTCTTGTTGATGTCGTCCCGGCCGGTGGTGGCCATGAGGTGCTCCTCTCGTCGCGTCACGGACCAGTGCCCGCTCCCGGCCCGCGGCAAACCCGGGCCCGGTCAGCCGCGCCGATCAACCCCGCAGGGCCCGCACGGCCAGCTCGACGTCCTGGCTGGTCGTGTACAGGTGGAACGCCACCCGGACCTGCCCGGCACGCATGCCGAACCGGACGCCGGCCGCGGTCAGCCGGGCCACTGCGGCCGGGTCGGCGGGCACGCTGACGATGGCCGAGTCCGACGGCGGCCGGTCCAGACCGGCCAGGAACTCGTTGGCCAGGGCCACGTCGTGCCGGCCGATCGCCACCGGGCCCACGTCGGCCAGCACCCGGAGCGCCGGCGCGGTGCCGACCCAGCTGTGCCAGGCCGGCGAGATGTCGAACCGGCGGGCGTCCTGCGCCAGCCGCAGCGGCAGCCCGTAGTACGAGTCGTGCACGTCCGCGCCCGCGAACCAGCCCGCGGCCAGCGGCAGCAGGCGGTCCGCGAAGGCCGGGTGACGGTCGGCCAGGGTGGGGTGGTGGACCAGGAAGGCGGTGCCGCGGGGGCTGCACAGCCACTTGTAGGCCCCACACACCAGCAGGTCGGCGGCGTCCGGGTCGAGCGGCAGCCAGCCGGTGGCCTGGGTGCTGTCCACCACGGTGAGTGCACCCACCGCACGTGCCGCGGCGGACACCGCGGCCAGGTCGGTGACCTGACCGGTGGCCGACTGCACGGCCGAACAGGCGACCACGTCGACGTCCTCGGTGATGGCATCGGCCAGCCGGTCCGCCGGGGCGCTGCGCACGGTGACCCCACGGCCGGCGTGCACCGCCCACGGGAAGACGTTCGAGGTGAACTCGACGTCGGGCACCAGCACGGTCGCGCCGTCCGGCACGGCCGCCGCGGCCGGGGCCAGCAACTGCGACACCGACACGCCGGTGGCCACGTGGGAGGCGTCCACGCCGACCAGCTCGGCGAACAGCACCCGGGAGGTGTCCACTGCGGTGGCCCAGCCCTCCCACGAGGTTCGGGCGTGACGCCACTGTTCGAGCGCCTCCTGCAGCGCCGTCCAGGCCGGACGGGGCGGCGGGCCGTAGGACGCCGAGTTCAGGTAGCCCGGCTCGACCTCCCACAGTGTGGCGGCCTGGTCCACGGTGAGCGGTGCGGGCAGCGGGTCCGTGCCCGGGTCGACGTCGGGCTCCCGGTCGGACGGCCGGTCCGGCTCCGAGGTGGTCGCGGTGTCTGCGGCGCTCATGCCGGGGAGTCAACCAGTCCCGCGGTCCGGGACGACGCATCCGCAGGGCCTCGGCTGCCGTGCCCCGCCCCGGGGCCGCCTCTTGTGCGCCCGAGAAGACTGGGCGCATGACTGAGCCCACCACGGTCCCGACCGGCTCCTCTGATGGAAGCTCTGCCGTCGCGGTGCAGGACGGCGGCGACGGCGGCCTGCCGCCCGGCATGCTCGCCGCCCTCGGGCAGGGTCCGGCGTACGCCGAGCTGCCCGACGACTGGACCAGCGCCCTGTGCGTCGCCGCCCACCCGGACGACCTCGAGTACGGGGTGGCCGCCGCCGTGGCCACCTGGACCGACGCCGGCAAGCGCGTGACCTACGCGATGGTCAGCTCCGGGGAGGCGGGCATCGGCTCGATGGATCCGGCCGTCTGCGGCCCGCTGCGGGAGCAGGAGGAGCTCGACGGCGCCGCCCTCGTCGGCGTCGACACGGTCGACTTCCTCGGGCACGCCGACGGCGTCATCGAGTACGGCCTGCCGCTGCGCCGGGACATCGCCCGGGCCATCCGCACGCACCGGCCGGACGTGGTGCTGACCGCCGGCCTGGACGTGCGGCCGCCGTGGGGCGGGGTCGACCACCCCGACCACCGGGCCGTCGGGCTGGCCTGCGTGGACGCGGTGCGGGACGCTGCCAACCGGTGGGTGTTCACCGACCAGATCGCCGAGGGCCTACCGCCCTGGAAGGTCCGGTACGTGCTGATCGGGGCGACCGAGCGCTCGACGCACGCCGTGCCGGTCGGCGACACCCTCGACCGCGGCGTGGCCTCGCTGCAGGCCCACCGCAAGTACCTGGAGGGTCTGGGCCCGGCCGTGCCGGACGTCGAGCAGATGCTGCGGGGCATGGCCCGCGCCTTCGCCCCGCGGTTCGGTGGGCGACCCTGCGTGCCGGTGGAACTGCTGGAGATCTGACCGGCCGCCGGCGGGCCCCGGGGACCGGGCCGGTACCGTCCGCGCCCATGACGACGCCCCTGGGTGATCTCGGACGGTACGGACTCTGGCGCGGCGCAGCGCAGGTGGATCCCGCGCTGGCGAAGCGGATCGAGGCGGCGGGCTTCCGGGCGGTGTGGCTGGGCGGTTCGCCGGACGCGGCGGCGCTGGCCGAGGTGGCCGGCCTGCTGGAGGCGACGGAACGGCTGGTGGTGGCGACCGGCATCGTGAACGTCTGGCAGACCCCCGCCGAGGACGCCGCGGCCGCCTACCACCGACTGGAGCGGAACTTCCCGGGTCGGTTCCTGCTCGGCATCGGCATCGGCCACCCCGAGGCCGTCAAGCAGTACCGCAAGCCGTACGACTCGCTGGTCGACTACCTCGACGTGCTCGACGATCAGGGCGTGCCGGTCGAGCACCGGGCGCTGGCCGCGCTCGGGCCTCGGGTGCTGCGGCTGGCCCGGGACCGCACCCGCGGCGCCCACCCGTACCTGACCCCGCCGGAGCACACCCGGGTGGCACGCGAGGAGCTGGGCCCGAAGGCGCTGCTGGCCCCCGAGCACAAGGTGGTGCTCGAGTCCGACGCCGCCGCGGCCCGGGCCATCGGCCGGCCGAAGGTCGACCGGCCCTACCTCCACCTGGTCAACTACGTGTCGAACCTCAAGCGGTTGGGATGGACGGACGCCGACATCGCCGACGGCGGTTCCGATGCGCTCATCGACGCGCTGGTCGCCTGGGGCACGCCGGAGGCCGTGGTGGCGAAGCTCGACGAGCACCTGGCCGCGGGCGCCGATCACGTCACCGTCCAGATCCTGGGTCCGGACGAGCGGTTCGAGCGGGACCTGGAGACGCTCGCCGAGGCGCTGGACCTGCCGGCCTGATCCCGCGCCGCACCGGCCCGGCCGGGGGTCAGCGGCAGGTACCGACGGCCAGCGTCGCGGTGTCCGACAGCGGCCCGGCCTCGGAGGCGACGGCGAGGCCGCAGCCGCCGCCGGCCGGCCCGCTGATCGCCTCGGCCTGGACCAGGTCGGGCGTGGGCAGCCGCCGCCACGGCCAGTCGCCGACCCCGGCGATCGGTGCCTCCGGGGACGGCGGCGTGTACTCCAGCACCTGGTCGTAGGTCAGCACCAGCACCCGGTCGCCGACCAGCGCGGCGTCGGTGATCACGGTCCCGGTGAACAGCGACAGCCCGGCCCGCTCCGGTCCGGGCGGGGTGATCGAACCGACCTGCACGAGGGCGCCGCCGCCGGCCTGTCCGCGCCAGACGGGATGCGGCAGCACCGTCCTCGGGTCGTCCGACTCCGGCTTGCCGATGATGAGCAGGGAACCGTCCCGGTCGACGAGCAGCGACTCGGCGTCCCGGACGGTGCCGGGATCCGGATAGGTGAACTCCCAGGCGTCGGCCGCCACGGTGATGGTGGTCGGTGCCGCCCCGGCGTCGGTGGGCACGGTCGGCACCGGCAGCCGGTGCACGGTGACCGACGGCCGGCCGACGTGATCGCCGATGTCGCCGACGAAGAGGCAGTCGCCGGGTGCGCCGGGATCGCACGGCGCCCGGGTGAGCGCCTCGGCGTTGCCGGCGTCCATGCCCTCGACCCGGTACCGGCCGAGCAGCTGCGCCGGGCCGTCGCCCGGCACCGAGACGGCCACCACCTCGTCGGTGCCGGTGGCGTCGTCGACCAGGAACCACTGACCGGGCCCGTCGCCGGCCGCCAGTCCGCTCGCCTCCGGGGCGACCCCGGCGGGCAGCCGCACGGTGTCGAACGTGACGGTCGCGCGGTCCGGACCCCCGGAGGGGGTGGCGGCGGGGTCGGCGGACGGGGCGGGAGCGGGACGGCCGGGAGCCGTCCCGGCGGCGGTCTCCGGCGGTGACGGCGCCCCGGTGCACGCCGCGGTCACCGCGCAGAGCACGATCACCAGCAGGGTCGCCAGCCGCGTGGTGACCGGACGCCGACGGACGCGTCCGCCCGGTCCGGCGGCCGCAGTCGGAGAGGAGCCGAGATGGTGAGCAGCGAACCGCAGGTCGAACCCCGCCCGGTGCGGGTGGTCGGCATCGGCGGATCGGTCGACCCGGGCTCGCAGTCCGAGCGCGCGCTGCGGGCGGTGCTGCGGGAGCTCGAGGCGCACGGCGCGACGACCCAAGCCTTCACCGGGACGGCGATCGACTTCCCGCCCTACCACACCGGAGCGACCCTGCCCGGCCACGCCGGCGCGTACCTGGAGGCCGTCCGCACCGCCGATGCCGTGGTGCTCAGCTCGCCCGGGTACCACGGCACCGTCTCCGGCCTGGTCAAGAACGCACTGGACTACCTGGAGGAGCTGCGCCGCGACGCGCGCCCGTACCTGGACGGCCGCGCGGTCGGGCTGATCGCCGTGGCCCACGGCTGGCAGGCCGCGGTCACCACCCTGGTCACCCTGCGCCAGGTCACCCACGCGCTGCGGGGCTGGCCGACGCCGATCGGACTCACCGTGAACGGGGCCGAGACCCGGTTCGGTGACGACGGTTCCGTCACCAGCACCACCACGGTTGCGGCCGGGTCGAGTTCGCAGGCCGCGTCCGGCAGGTCCGGCGTGGCCGGGTCCATCGAGGTCATGGCCCAGCAGCTGCTCGGCTTCGCCCGGCGCTGATCCAGTCGGCGCCGACCCACCCGACGCCGGACCCTCCCGGCCGGTCACCGTCCCGCGGATCGGTCGAGTTCGGCCCGGGCGAAAGCGATCTCGCACCGGACCTGACGCAGCCGCTCGTCCACCACCAGGGACCCGTGACCGGCCTCGTACCGGTACTGCGCGTACCGGCGGCCGCGGTCGGCCAGCGCGTCGAGGTAGGAGTCGATCTGCCGGATCGGGCAGCGCGGGTCGTGCTCACCGGCCAGCACCAGCACCGGGGCGGTGACCCGGTCGATCCAGGTGAGCGGGGAGGAGTCCCGGTACTTCTCGGGCACCTCCTGCGGCGAGCCGCCGAACAGGGCCCGGTCGTAGGCGCGCAGCGGTTCCATCTCGTCCTGGTACGCGGCCAGGTAGTCGGCCACCGGGACGCCGGCGATGCCCACCGCCCAGCGCTCCGGCTGGGTCCCCAACCCGAGCAGGGTGAGGAAGCCGCCCCAGGACGCCCCGGCCAGCACGCAGCGGTCGGCGTCGATCACCCCGGTGCCGACGAGATGGTCGTGCACCGCGGCGATGTCGGCCAGCTCGACGTGCCCGACCCGCTCGGTGAGGGCGTCCCGCCACCGGGAGCCGTACCCGGTGGAGCCGCGGTAGTTCACCTGCACGACGGCGAACCCGGCGTCCAGCCAGACAGCCCGCTCGGCGTCGTAGGAATCCTCGTCGGCCGCCGCCGGGCCGCCGTGGACCAGGAAGACCGCGGGCGGGGTGCTGTCGGTGCTTTCGGTGCTCTCGGGGGCCGGCTCGGGCAGACCGAGCAGCGCGTGGATGCGGCCACCGGGGCCGTCCACCCAGTGGTCGACCGCGGGCCGGGACGGCGGCGCCGGCGGGCCGACCGAGACCAGCACCCCGTCCCGGCCGTCCGGGCCGAGCGTCCGCACCTGGGCGGCGGTCCCGGCGTCCGACCAGCGGTACCAGATGGCACCGTCGGGCCGGCCGAGCGCGCTGCTGACCACCCCCGGCGACACCGGCAGCTCCGCCAGTTCGCCGCCGTCCAGGACGTAGCGGAACAGTCCGGTGCGGCCGGCGTGGGTGTGCAGCACGATCAGCGCGGTGCCGTCCCGGCTGAACCCGGCGTCCAGGTCGCCGGGCAGGTCGACGGCCAGTTCGGTGACGGCGCCCGTGTCGGTGTCCCACAGCAGCAGCTCGTCCCGGCCCCGCCGCTCGTGCCCGACCAGGAGCCGCTGATCCCCGGGGACGGGGGAGAACTCCAGCGGGGTGAGGCCGCGTCCGGGGGTGTCGTCCAGTTCGGCCAGGACCTCCGGCTCGCCCTCGGTGCGGTACACCCGCAGGGCCGGGTACCGCGAATCGCCGTGCTCGGAATGCGCCAGTACCCAGCGTGTCTCGTCCGCGGACAGGCCGCCGACCGACCCGTCGGCCTCGTGGCGGTACACCAGGCGGGCCGGACCGCCGTCCGGGCCGGCCAGGTGGACCCGGGTGCCGTCGTCGTCGGCGAAGCCGGCCAGCACCACCGAGCGGCCCACCTCCAGTCCGGCCGAGTAGCCCGGCGGGACGTCGGCCAGCTGGGCGGGCTCGTCGTCCGAGCCGGGTGGGCTGCCGAACGGCTGCACCCGCCACCGGCCGAACTCGCTGCCGGCCTCGTCGTCGAACCACCAGAGGGTGGTGCCGTCGGCCGACAGCGTCCCGGAGGTGGTGCCGTCGGGCCGATCGGTGGCCGGACGGACGTCACCGGCGGTCCCGGGTCCGCGCACGTCCCAGCAGGCCAGCTCGAACCGGCCGCCGGCGTTGGAGACCAGCACCGCCCGGTCCGGCGCGTCCCGGGCCGGGTCCGGCAGCGACACCCGGACGGCGGCGAACCGTCGTCGCCAGCGCTGCTCGGCCTCGGCGTCGTCGAACAGCAGGTCCGGCACCTCCGCCGTGGGGTGGGTCCGGCCGGTCGGGTGCCCGGCCGCGGGTCGGGCGTCGGGCGTCGGGAAGCCGGTCGTCGGGAAGTCGGTCGTCGGGAGGTCCGTCGCCGGCGGTGACGGTGGGATCGGGGCGGCGGTCGACGGTGGTACCTGGTGGGTCACCCGGACATCTTGCCCGCGCAAGTCGTCGCTCCCGCGCGCCCGCGGGTGGCCGGCCGGTCGAGCACGGGTGCCTGCCGCGCCCGGTCGGGCGGGCGCGGCGGGACGCGGATCCACGGGCCGGCGAACCGTCGGCGGCGGCGTGGTCAAGGTTCGCCGGTGCGTCGCGCGAGCAGCACGGCCGCGCGGCGCAGCACCCGGACCAGCGCCGGGAGGCGCGGCGGCGGGACCTCCCCGGAGGGTCCCAGGGCGCTCAACGCGACCGAGGTTCCCGGCACCGGCACCGCCACCGAGCGCATCGCGACTCCCGAGATGACGTGGTCCACCACGGCGAACCCGTCGCCGCGTACGCGGTGGAGGTCCCGGACCAGGGCCCGTCCGGCCAACCAGTCGGGGGCGGACGGCACCGGAGCGCTCCCGGAGGTCCAGCCGGTCGTCCCGTCGGCGGTCCCGTCGGTCGCTGCGGCGACCTCCTCGGCCAGCCGGTGCACGACCGAGTCGGCCAGTTGGGAGACCAGGGCCCGGCCGGCCGCGGTCCGCATGAACGGTGACGGCCGGTCCGTGGTGGTGAAGAGCTCCAGGCGACGGAGGGACGGTGTCAGTTCCAGCCACAGGATGCGGACGTGCGCGCCTTCGAGCACCGACAGCACCGCCGCGAGCTGGTTGGCCTGGCACAGCTGGCCGAGCAGGGGCCGGGCCTGGTGGACGATCCGGTCCAGCCGGGGCGTGGACGGCGGAGCCAGTCCGCCCAGCACCGACTCCGCGGTCAGCTGGTAGGTGGTGCCATGGTCCCCGCGGCGGACCCAGCCGCGCCGTTCCAGCGCCGCCAGGTACCGGAACGTCGAACTCTTGGGCAGGTTGACCGACGAGGACAGGGTGGACAGCGAGACCGGGGCGCCCGCCTGGACCAGCGCCTCGACCAGGTCGACGACCCGGTCGACCGCACGGAGTGAGTAGATGCGCAGCTCGTCGTCGCGATCGACGGCCTCGACGAGATCGGGATCAGGTGGCGGCGCACCGGAGTCGCCCCGGGCGTCGTCGGTGACCCGCGCGGCGGCATCCAGAGGGCGCAGGCGGTCGGAGGCCGACGGATCAGGCCCGGAGCGGGGCTTCACCCAGTGATCCCGCCGACGGGTGGGCGGCGACGGTCGGCACCGCATCCGGGCGGACCGCCCACACCCCGGGCGGTCCTGGTCGACCCGACGCAGCAGGCCCGGGACTCCGCCAGCCGGGCGACCATCAGCACAGCGTGATGAACACTGCGTGAGGTTCAGCAGTGTGTGACCGTCTGCGCACGATTTGTGTTTTACACCAAGGCGGGACGAAAAGACCAGGGGAGCGCCACGTCGGCGCATCGTCGGTCACCGATCGTCGTCGGTCGACCACCTCCGGCCCACCGCTCGGACCACGGGTACTTCGGCCGGAGAACGACTCAGGCCCACCGACCGGAACGGTCGGAGGGCCTCACGTGGGTCGGGGTGACAGGATTTGAACCTGCGGCCTCTTCGTCCCGAACGAAGCGCGCTACCAAGCTGCGCCACACCCCGTGGCTGGTTCTTCCCGGACCTGTGAGCCCCGGGAGGAGCCTGGACCACTCTAGCGGATCGGCGCGGGTGCTCCTGACCAATTCGCGCTGTCCGCTGCCGGGCCTGGCCTTGGCCGCGTCCGGGTCAGTCCCGCGGCAGCAGGGTGATCAGGGTGGCCTCGGGACGGCAGCAGAACCGCACCGGCAGGTACGGGTTCCCGCCCAGGCCGGCGGACACGTGCAGCCACATCGACGAGCCCCACCGGGACAGGCCGCGCACCCGGGACCGGTCGATGCCGCAGTTGGTGACCACCGCCCCGATCCCCGGGATCCGCACCTGGCCGCCGTGCGTGTGCCCGGCGAGCACCAGGTCGTAGCCGTCCTCGGCGAACCGGTCCAGGACCCGCGGCTCCGGGACGTGACTGAGCCCGATCCGGACCGCGGCGGTCGGGTCGGCCGGGCCGGCGATCGCGTGGTACCGGTCCTTGCCGGTGAACGGGTCGTCGACCCCGGCGAACGCCAGTCGTTGCCCCCGCACCGTCACCGTCGCCTGCGCGTTGTCCAGGTCGAGCCAGCCGCGCTCGGTCTGGGCCGCACGCAGATCCTGCCAGGGCAGCGCCTGGCCGCGCCGCACCGGAGCCGGCCGCTGCAGGTAGACGTGCGGGGACTTGGGCACGGGAGCGAAGTAGTCGTTGTTGCCGAAGACGAACACGCCCGGGGTGTCGAGCAGCTGGCCGAACGCCTTGATGGCGGTCGGCACCGATCTGGGTCCGGAGAGGGTGTCGCCGGTGTTCACCACCACGTCGGGCCGCAGGTCGGCCAGCCCGGCCACCCAGCGCTGCTTGCGCTGCTGGCGGGGCAGCAGGTGCAGGTCCGACAGGTGCAGGATGCGCATCGGCCAGCTGCCCGGCCGCAGCACCGACAGCTCCACGCGGCGCAGCGTGAACAGGTGCGGCTCCAGCAACGCCCAACCGCCGGCGACGGCGCTCGCCCCGACGGCGGCGCCGGTCACCGCGGCCGCGCGCCCGAGCGACGGACGGCGGTGTGCGGTCACCCGGCGGTCACCGTCAGCCGGATGGCGCTCCCGGGGACCGCGAAGCCCACGGCGGGCTCCTGGGCGATGACCACGTTGGCCCGCACCCCGGGGGCCTGTTCGACCTGCGGCGCGGGCACCTGGTAGCCCTTGGCGGTGAGCTGGGCGATGGCTTGCTCGACCGGCAGGCCCACCACGCTGGGCACCTGGGTGTCCGGCTGACCGGTGACGTACTGCGGCACCGCGGGCGCGAAGAGCTGGTCGCCGACGCCGTCGGTGATCGGCTTCATCATCGACATCCAGGTCGCCGCAGGGGTCGAGCCGCCGCCCATGCCGTTCCCCGCCTGAGCCTCGTCGGTGGAGCAGCTGCGCAGCGGGTTCACACAGATCGACTGGGGGCGCGGCAGGTAGTCCCAGGCGATGACCGAGGCGCTGTAGGTCGGGGTGAAGCCGAGGAACGCCGACGACTTGTAGTCCTGCGTCGTGCCGGTCTTGCCGGCCGCGGTGGCGGTGAACCCGGCCGCGGTGGCCGCGGTCACCGCGGTGCCCCGCGCTCCAGGCGCCGCCTGGAAGTCGCCTTCCATGGCCACCGCGAGAGTGCGGGCCAGGCCCTGGTCGAGGACGTCCTCGCACGGTTGCGTCTCCCAGGACACCAGCCGGCCGTCCCGGTCGGTGATGGTGTCCACCGGGGTCGGTGGGCACCAGCGGCCGTCGGAGTTCAGTGTGGCGCCGACGTTGGCCAGCTCCAGCGGGCTGACCGGCGAGACGCCGAGGGTGAAGGAGGCGATCTCCCGGTCGGTCACCTGCTGGGCGTAGTCGGTGCCGGTGTTGGCGAAGGCTGGATCGACCTCACCGGCCGGCAGGGTGTAGCCGCGCAGTCCGAGCTTCACGGCCATCTGGGAGACCTCGCCCAGTCCGACCGATTCCTCGAGCCGGACGAATCCGGTGTTCGGTGAGGTGGCCAACGCCTGCTGCAGCGTCTGGGTGGCCGGATAGTTCTCGTTCGCGTTGTTGAACGTCGACCTGTTGCCGATCCCGGACGTGTACTCGCTGCCGACCTGGATCGTCTGGCTGGTGCCGAGGCCCGCTTCCATCGCCGCGGCCGCGGTGAAGATCTTGAACGTCGATCCGGCCCCGAGAGGGGCGAACGTGGTGGTCAGCTTCTGCACCGTCTGGCCGGCCTCCGCGTTCAACCCGAAGGGCCGGTTCGCGGCCAGCGCCAGCACCTTGCGCGGTTCGCCGCGCTGGACCACGGCGGTGACGTTCGCGATCCGTCCGACGTTCGGGTCGGCCGGGTTGGCGTTGGCGTCGACCGCCGCCTTGGCCTGGCCCATCACGGTCGGATCGAGGGTGGTGCGGATCGTGTAGCCGCCTCGGGTGACGTCGTCGATGCCGACGTTCTCGAGGTAGTCCAGCACGTACTCGCAGAAGAAGCCGTTGGCCTGCGACCCGGCCGCCGGCAGGCAGCCACTGGCCACGGTGGACGGGTTCAGCCCGAGGTCCTGGGCCTTGGCCTGGTCGGCGGTGGCCTGCGAGATGCGGCCGCTCTCCGCCATCAGGTCGAGCACCAGGTTCCGGCGGGTGAGCGTCTGTTCGATCCGGTCCGGGTCCAGCGGGTTGTACCGGTTCGGGTTGTTGATCATCGCGGCCAGCAGGGCCGCCTGCGGCAGCGACAGCTGGTCGGCGTCGACGCTGAAGAACCGCTGCGAGGCGGCCTGGGCGCCGTAGGTGGACGGCCCGAACGCGACCAGGTTGAGGTACCGCTCGAGGATGTCGGCCTTGCTGTTGAGCTCGCTCTCCAGGGCCAGCGCCATCCGGGCCTCGCGCAGCTTGCGGATGGGGGTGGCCGCGATGGCGTCGGCCTTCTCGGCCTCAGTCTGGGCCTGCACCAGGTAGAGGTAGTTCTTGACGTACTGCTGGGTCAGCGTGGAGCCGCCCTGGGTGGCGTCACCCTGGGCGTTGACCAGGACGGCGCGGACGGTGCCGCGCCAGTCCACGCCGTTGTGCGAGTAGAAGCGGCGGTCCTCGGTCGCGATGACCGCGCCCTGCAGGTAGTCCGAGATCTGGGCCAGCGGCCGGTACACCCGGTTCTGCTCGAAGACCAGGGCCAGCGGGTTGCCGGCCGCGTCGGTGATGGTGGTGCGCAGCGGCACCGGTTCGTTGAGCGCGTCCGCCTCGGCGCCCTGGACCGCAGTGGCGATCTCGTCGGCTGCGCGGCCGGCGCCGAAGGCGTACGGCATCAGCAGTCCGGCGACCAGCACCCCGGCCATCAGGGTCCCGAGCAGCAGCTTGCCGAGACCGGTCATCACACGCACGCCGGTCAGGGTACGGGAGGGGCCCGACAGGCCCGGGGAACCGCGAGCGTGCGACGGCCGGCCCCGAACCCGACGAACCGGACTCAGTGCTTGGCCGGCGGTGGGTCGGGCCGCCGGTCAGGCCGGCGTGGGCCCGACGGGGACCGGCCCGGCCAACGCCGCCCCCACCGTCCGCAGCGCCTCGAGATCGTGCGCGTCCGACGGCAGTGCCGGCACCTCGCGCACGGGCAGGCCCGGATGCTGGCGCTGGAACCGCCGGCGCATCCGCAGCTCGGCGTCCCGGGTGGTCGCCCGCTCCGCATGCACGGACAGCAGCCCGGCGAGCAGTTCGTCCTGCGGGTCCCCGTCCGGTCCGGTCGCCAGTCGCTGCTGCAACTGCTCGGTGGCGGCGACGGTCAGATCGGTGGCCGGCGGGTGGGTGCGGTTGAGCACCAGACCGGCCAGCGGCATCCGCTCGGCCTGCAGCCGATCGGTGAAGTAGGCGGCCTCGCGCAGTGCGTCCGGCTCCGGGATGGCCACGATGACGAACGACGTCCCGGGCCGCCGCAGCAACTGGTACGTCGCCTCGGCCCGCGTCCGGAAGCCGCCGAACATGTCCTCGAAGAGCTGGACGAACTTCGCGGCGTCCGCCAGCATCTGCCCGCCGATCACCGCCGTCACGGCCCGGGTGAACAGGGTCAGCCCCGCACCCACCACCTTGAGCACACCGCGACCGGGGCTGGCCAGCAGCCGGATCATCCGTCCGTCCAGGAACGCCGACATGCGCTGCGGTGCGTCGAGGAAGTCGAGCGCCGACCGGCTCGGCGGGGTGTCCACCACGATGAGGTCGTACTGCCCGGTGCCGGCCAGCTTGCCCAGCTTCTCCATGGCCATGTACTCCTGCGTGCCCGAGAAGGACGTGGAGATGGACTGGTAGAAGGGGTTGCCGTAGATCTGCTCGGCGCGCTCGGGCGTCGAGTGCGCGGCCACCATCTCGTCGAAGGTGCGCCGGCTGTCCAGCATCATCGCCCACAGCTCACCGGACGTGTCGGTGTCGGTGTCAGCAGGCAGCTCGACCCGCCGCGGGTCGTTGTCCAGCTCGTCCAGGCCGAGCGACTGGGCCAGGCGCCGGGCCGGGTCGATGGTCAGCACCGCCACCTTGCGACCCGCGTCGGCCGCCCAGAGCGCGAGCGCGGCGGCCGTGGTCGTCTTGCCGACACCGCCGGACCCGCAGGTGACGACCACCTTGGTGGCCCGGTCGGTGAGCAGCGCGGCGAGGTCCAGCCCGTTGGTGACGGCCGACCGCGGCGAGCCCGCGGACACCGTGACCGGTGGCGCCGAGCGGTCCCCGCTCACGCGTGCACGCCCTGCTCGGCCAGCAGCTCGGCCAGCTCGTACACCCCGCCGAGATCGGCGCCGTCGGCCAGCCGGGGCAGCTGCAGCATCGGCAGCGCGGCGCCCTCGAGCCGACGCCGGCAGTCCGCCTCGTCCAGGACGCGGACGGCGTGGTCCCGGCCCTCCTGCAGCAGTCCGGTCACCGTCGCCGGGCCGACGTCCGCGCCCAGCGCCCGTATCCGGTCCCGCACGGTGTCGGCGTCGAGTCGACCAGCGGCCGCCGCGGCCGGTTCCGGCAGGCGCGATCCGGTCGCCGCGTTCACGATGATCGATCCGACCGGCAGATCCGCGGCTCGCAGGTGCTCGATCGCCTCCAGGGTCTCGGCCACCGGCATGTCCTCCAGCAGGCTGACCAGGTGGACCATCGTGTCCGGCGAGTGCAGCAGCCGGATCACGCCGTCGGCCTGGCCGTGGATCGGGCCGCGCCGGGCCAGCGAGGCCATGGCCACCGTGACGTCGAGGAAGTCGACGATGCGGCCGGTGGGTGGCGCGTCCATCACGACCGCGTCGTACACCGGCCGGTTGTCGTGCCCGGTCCGGGTGACCGTCTCCTTGGCCTTGCCGGTGAGCAGCACGTCCCGCAACCCGGGCGCCAGGGTGGTGGCGAACTCGATGGCGCCCATCCGCCGCAGACTCCGGGCGGCGAACCCGAGGTTGTAGAACATCTCGAAGTACTCGAGCAGGGCCGCCTCGACGTCGACGGCCAGGGCGCGCACCTCGCCGCCGCCGGTGGCGATGGCGATCTTGCGTTCCTCGTACGGCAACGGCGGGACGTCGAACAGGCGGGCGATGGCCTGCCGTTCCTCGACCTCGATGAGCAGGACCCGGCGCCCGTCGACGGCCAGGGCCAGCGCCATCGCGGCGGCGACCGTGGTCTTGCCCGTCCCGCCCTTGCCACTCACCACGTGCAGCCGCGCCCGCCGGTGCGCGGCGGTCCAGCCGGGCCGGGTCAGGGTCGCGACGGGAAGGCCGGAGTCGGCGGATGACGGTGCGACGGCCGGCATCGGGGCATCGTGTCCCATCGCCGGTCAGCTCGCCAACGCCAGCACGGCGATCGCGAGGGCCGGCACGGCGATCAGCACCAGCACCAACCAGGCCGGGGACAACAGCACGGCCAGGAAGCCGGCCGGCACCAGCAGCGCCCAGACCAGACCGTGCAGCAGCGCCGCCCGCCCCGTGCCGCGGCCCTGTTCGCGCAGGCTGTCGAACCGCAGCAGGACGAAGACGGTGATCAGCAGCGTCTCGGCGCCCGCGGCCACCCAGCGCCACCACTCCATGCGCTCAGCGTAGGGGGAGGGATCGGACGGTGACGCCGGACGTCCACCCCCGAGCGGCCGGGCTCTACGCTGGGCCACATGAGTGCACCCGAGTCGGGTCGGCGCAGCTTCGAGTACGCCACCGTGCCGCTGATCACCCACGCCACCAAGCAGATCCTGGACACCTGGGGCGAGGACGGCTGGGAACTGGTGCAGGTCGTGCCCGGACCCAACCCCGAGCAGCTGGTCGCCTACCTGAAGCGCGAACGGGCGTGAGCACGCCGGTCGAGCGGTTGGCCCAGCTCGGGCTGGCTCTGCCGGCCGTGCCGGCCGCGGCGGGTTCCTACGCGCCGTTCGTCCGGTCCGGCAACCTGGTCTTCACCGCCGGTCAGCTGCCCTTCGTCGACGGCGCCCTGCCGCTCACCGGCAAGGTCGGTGACGGTTCGCCCGCCGCGGGCCACCTGGACGTGGTCGCCCCGGCCCGGGCCACCGAGCTCGCCCGGCTGTGCGCGCTGAACATCCTGGCCGTGGTGGAGTCGGCGGTCGGCCTGGACGCCGTCACCCGGGTGGTGAAGCTGGTCGGCTTCGTCGCCGCGGCGCCGGGGTTCACCGCGGTGCCGGGCGTGATCAACGGCGCGTCCGACCTGATGACGGCGGTGTTCGGCGAGGCCGGTCGGCACGCCCGCTCCGCGGTCGGGGTGGCCGAGCTGCCCCTCGGGTCGCCGGTCGAGGTCGAGGCCGTCGTCGAGGTGCGCTGAGCGGCGCTGCTCCGGACCTGCCGGCCGGTCCGCCGACGGGACCGTCGGCCCGGTGTCCTACCGTGGGCGCCGTGACACAGGAGTCCCCGTCGGCCGATCCGTCCGTCGATCCCGCCCAGGTGATCCGTCCCGCGGCGACCGTGTTGCTGCTCCGCGAGGACCCGGAGCACCCGGACGACGTCGGTCCGGTGCAGGTGTACGTGATCCGCCGCGTCGCCGACATGGTGTTCGCCGGCGGGGCCACCGCCTTCCCGGGCGGCGCCATCGACCCGAGTGATGCCGACGCCACCGACGTGCAGTGGGCCGGTCCGGGTCCGGACTGGTGGGCCGACCGACTCGACCTCGATGCGGCCACCGCGCGGGGGTCGGTGCTCGCGGCCGTGCGGGAACTGTTCGAGGAGACCGGCCTGCTGTTCGCCGGGACCGACGCGCAGGTCGTCCGTCAGTTCGAGGACCACCGGGCCGGCGACCACACCGACGTCCCCGGCGGGTGGAGCGAGGACGTCGCCGAGCAGCACCGGGCCGATCTGGCCGCGCACCGGCGCAGCATCGCCGCCCTGCTCGCCGCGGAGCGCCGTCCCGTCCGGGACGACCTGCTGCGACCCTGGGCGCGCTGGATCACGCCACCCGGCCGGACCCGCCGGTACGACACCGTCTTCTTCCTCGGCCTGCCCCCGGTGGGCGTGGAGCCGCGGCTGGTCGGGACGGAGGCCGAACACGGCGACTGGCAGACCCCGGCGGCCATCCTGGCCGCCGAACTGGCCGGCCAGGTGAAGATGATGACGCCCACCCGGGCGGTGCTGCGCCGGCTGGCCGCCGCCGGTTCCCTGGACGAGTTGCGGGCCACCGACCTCCGGCTGCACATCGCCACCGAGGCCGAGCGGGTCGCCGCCGGGCGGCACGCATGAGCGAGCTGATCGCCGGCGAGTGGCGCCGGCCGGACCCGCGGGTGTCCGTCCTGCTCGCCCCCAATCCGGGACCCATGACGCTGGACGGCACCAACAGCCACCGGCTGGCCGCGCCGGGGGCGTCCACCGGCATCGTCATCGACCCCGGCCCGGACGATGCCGGACACCTGCGACGGCTGGCCGAGGCGGGCCGGGTGGACCTGGTCCTGATCACGCACCGGCACGCCGACCACACCGGCGGTTCGGCCGGGTTCGCCGCACTCACCGGGGCGCCCGTGCGGGCCCTCGACCCGGCGTTCTGCCTCGACGCAGATCCGCTGCGGGACGGCGAGCTGATCGAGGTCGCCGGCCTGTCCGTGCAGGTGGTGGCCACGCCGGGCCACACGGCCGACTCGGTGTGCTTCATGCTGCCGGCCGGCCCCACGGCGGGTCCGGCGGTGTTCACCGGGGACACGATCCTGGGCCGTGGCACCACGGTGCTGGCCCCACCCGACGGCACCTTGCGGGACTACCTGGCCTCACTGCACCGACTGCGGGCGCTCGGACCGGCACGGGTGTTCCCGGCCCACGGTCCGGACCTGCCGGACCTCACCGCGATCAGCCAGCAGTACCTCGACCACCGCGAGCAGCGGCTCGGCCAGATCCGGGCGGCGCTGGTCACGTTGGGCACGGACGCGGCCGGCGCGACGGTGGCGGCGGTGGCCGACGTGGTCTACGCCGACGTCGACCCCTCGGTGCGCGGCGCAGCCGAGTCGTCGGTCGCCGCGCAGTTGACCTACCTGCGCGGCGACCGCTGACGCGTTCGGGTCCCCGTCAGCGGGCCCGGCGGGACAGCCGGTCGGCGTCCAGCAGGACGACCGACTTGCCCTCCAGGCGGAGCCAGCCGCGGTGGCCGAAGTCGGCCAGCGCCTTGTTGACGGTCTCGCGGGAGGCGCCGACGAGCTGGGCCAGCTCCTCCTGGGTCAGGTCGTGCGTGACCCGGAGGTTGCCACCCTCCTGCTGACCGAACTGGCGGGCCAGCTGCAGCAGCGCCTTGGCCACCCGGCCGGGCACGTCCGTGAAGATCAGATCGGCCAGGGAGTTGTTGGTACGCCGCAGCCGACGGGCCAGCACCCGCAGCAGCTGCTCGGCGATCTCCGGGCGCTTGGTGATCCACTCACGCAACGCGGCGCGGTCCATGGTGGCCAGCCGGACATCGGTGACGGCCGTCGCCGACGACGTGCGCGGACCCGGATCGAAGACCGACAGTTCCCCGAACATGTCGGACGGGCCCATCACCGCGAGCAGGTTCTCCCGGCCGTCGGGGGAGTGCCGGCCGAGCTTCACCTTGCCCGAGAGGATCACGTAGAGGCGGTCGCCCAGTTCGCCCTCGGCGAAGATCGAGCTGGTCCGCGGGTACTCCACGGTCTCCAGCTGGCTACCCAGTGCCTCGGCCGCTTCGGGCTCGACACCTTGGAAGATGCCGGCCCGGGCGAGGGTTTCCTCCACCTGTCCTCCTGATGACGCCGTACGCAGTGTCGGTCATCACACCACCGACGGTCCGTCAGTCTAGGCGTTGGCCGGGCGACCGAGCCGTCACGGGGTGATCGGGGCGCGTGCCGCGGAAGGATCAGCCGCGGCTGCGTCGTCGCAACCGGGGCTTGCGGCGGCGGCGGAAGACGGCCAGCGCGCCCGTCCAGCCCTCCCGGATCAGAGTGTTCACCTCGTCCGGTCGGGCTTGGTCGAAGAACTGCTCGACCTCGTCCTCACGCACCGACGGGGTCCGCAACCGGTGCTCCACCCGTTCCATGAGCAACGCGAACACCATCAGCAGCAGCGGGATGAGCAGCACCAGGAACGCGGTCATAGTGGTCCCGATTGTCCGACACGCCCCCCGGCCGGGGCCAACCGCCACGCGCCACCGGCCGTGCCGGTCGCCCCGCGGTCCGGGGCGAGGTCCGGGGCGAGGTCCGGGGCGAGGTCCGGGGCACGGCACGGTCCCGGGCGTTGTCGGGGCCGTATGGCAGGCTCGCTCCGTGGTGGCCAGCCAGGGGACTCCGACGTCCGCGACGACGCGATCGACGCCCGACGGACCCCGTCGGCGCCGGGCGAAGCCGCCGGCCACGCCGCTGGCCCGGACCCGGCGGGCCCGCAGCATCACCGCCCAGTTGACCGTCGGCTACCCGGACGCGCACTGCGAACTGGACTTCACCACTCCGCTCGAACTCGGGGTGGCCACCATCCTGTCCGCCCAGTGCACCGACGTCCGGGTCAACCAGACCACCCCGGCACTCTTCGCCCGGTACCGCAGTGCCGCCGACTACGCCGGCGCCCGCCGGGAGGAACTCGAGGAGCTGATCAGGCCGACCGGCTTCTACCGGAACAAGACCACCTCGATCATCGGGCTCGGTCAGGCGCTGGTGGAACGGTTCGACGGCGTGCTGCCGCACACGCTCGAGGAACTGGTCACGCTGCCCGGCTTCGGGCGCAAGACCGCCAACGTGGTGCTCGGCAACGCCTTCGGCGTGCCGGGCATCACGGTGGACACGCACCTGCAGCGGCTGACCCGGCGCTGGGGTCTCACCGAGGCGCAGGACCCGGTCAAGATCGAGCTGGAGCTCAACGCGATGCTCCCGCCGCGGGAGTGGACCATGTTCTCCCACCGGGTGATCTTCCACGGCCGGCGGGTGTGCGCGGCCCGCAAGCCCGCGTGCGGGGCCTGCTTCCTGGCGTCGTCCTGCCCGTCGTTCGGCGACGGCCCGACCGACCCGGCCGTCGCGGCGGCGTTGGTCACCGGTGAAGAACGCGACCACCTGCTCGCACTGGTCGGGCTGGACGGCGACGGCGCACCGGTCGGGATGGTCGGTGGCTGAACCGGGATGGGTCGGACCGCCCGGCGCCGTCCGGCCGCTCGACGAGGTGGGGATCCGGCTGGTCGAGGACGACGCTGTCCCGGCCTGGATGTGGCCCCTGCTCCAGCGCGTCGACGGGCTGAGGATGCCCGATGGCTGGATGCGGCAGGCCACCGTGCCGGCACACCTGGTGCGCCGGCACAGCGCGGTGCTGATCCTGCTGGCCGACGGCTCACACGGTCCGGACGTGCTGCTCACCGCCCGGGCCGCCACCCTCCGGTCGCACGCCGGGCAGCCGGCGTTCCCGGGCGGGGCCACCGATCCGGGCGAGGACGCCGTGATGACGGCCCTGCGCGAGGGGCAGGAGGAGACCGGTCTGGAGCCGGCGTCGGTGCTGCCGGCGGGGCTGTTGCCGGAGCTGTTCCTGCCGCCGTCCGGCAATCTGGTGCGCCCGGTGCTGGCCCACTGGCACACGCCGGGCGCGGTGTCCGCCGTCGATCCGGCGGAGACCGCCGCGGTGGCCCGGGTGCCGGTGACCGAGCTGGCCGACCCGGCCAACCGCGGCACGGTGGTGTCCCCGAACGGCGAGCGGATCGGCCCGGCGTTCGCGGTCGCGGGCATGACGGTGTGGGGTTTCACCGGCGGGCTGGTCGACCTGGTGCTGCGGCTGGGGGGCTGGGAGGTGCCGTGGGACCGGCGCCGGCGGTTGGCCCCCTCGACCCTGACGTGACGCACACGTCGACCCACCGCCGGCGCGTCCGGATCGATCCACCGGCGGCCGGGGTGAACCAGCCCCGGGCCTGGGGCGTCCTGCAGCACATGACGGGGAGCCGACGCAGTGCCGCCCGAGATCTTCCTTCCACGCGTCCGGGCTCGCGATGACGGTCGTCGACGCGGTGGTGCTGGCCATGCTGCTGCTGGCGGCCATCTCCGGCTTCCGGCAGGGCCTGATCACCGCGACCCTGACCCTGGTCGGCGCGATCGGCGGCGCGGTCCTGGCGTTGTGGCTCTCGCCGTCGGCGGTGGCGCTGGTCGACGACACCGCCGCCCGGCTGGCCATCGCCATCGCCTGCGTGGTGCTCGGTGTGGGCCTGGGCGAGCTGCTCGGCGGGGCCATCGGCCGCCGGTTGTCCGACCGGATCACCTGGCGTCCCGCCGTCGCGGTCGAACGGGTCCTCGGTCTGGTCGTGCACACCCTGGCCGTCCTGGTGGTCATCTGGATGATCGCCGTGCCGTTGGCGTCGGTGCCCTACCCGTGGCTGTCGTCGGCCATCCGGTCGTCCACCGTGCTGAACGAGGTCGACCGGGCGATGCCGACGCCGGTCCGTGAGGTCTCCGACCAGCTGCGCAGCGTGTTCGACGAGTCGGGCTTCCCGGCCATCCTGGATCCGCTGGCCCCGACACCGGGGGTGGCGGTCGAGGCGCCGGACCCCGCCATGGCCGCGGATCCGGTCGTCCGAGCCGCCCGGCCGTCCGTCCTGAAGGTCCGCTCGGTCTCCGCCGGCTGTGGTCGGGGATCCACCGGCACCGGGTTCGTCATCGGGCCGGAGCGGTTGTTGACCAATGCCCACGTGGTGGCCGGGGCGTCCCAGGTCGTCGTCGAGGTGGACGAGGACTCGCTGGGCGGGCAACTGGACGCGACGGTGGTGGTCTACGACCCGGAGCGCGACCTGGCCGTCCTCGACGTCCCCGGGCTGGACCGGCCGGTGCTGCCGTTCAGTGACACGCCGGCCACCGTGGGGGCCGATGCCGTGGTGGTCGGCTACCCGCTGGACGGCCCGTTCACGGCCACCCCGGCCCGGATCAGTGACCGGATCGCGCTGCGCGGCCCGGACATCTACCAGTCACAGACCGTGCAGCGGGACGTCTACACCGTCCGCGGGCAGGTGCGTCCGGGCAACTCCGGCGGCCCGCTGCTGGCATCGGACGGCACGGTGTACGGCGTGGTCTTCGGTGCCGCGGTCAGCGACCCGGACGTCGGGTTCGCGCTCAGCGCGGAGGAGGTCGCCGACGTGGTGCAGGCCGGTCTGGGTGACACCTCGCCTGACGACACCGAGGCCTGCCTGCCGACCGCGGCCTGATCCGGTCGGGGCGGCCGGCCGGACCGCCTCAGCCGGCGCGGCGGACCGGAGCGCCGGCGAACTCGGCGATCAGCCGGGTCACCACGTCGGGTTGCTCCTCGGCCGGGTAGTGGCCGACGGCCGGCAGCGTGACCAGCCGGTAGTCGTCCAGGCAGTGTTCGCGGGCGTCGGCGACCAGACCCGGCGGAATGAACGTGTCGCCGTCCCCGGCGATCTGCAACACCGGCGTCCGCAGTGGCACGGCCAGCGCCTCGCGGTGCCGCCGGCCGTCGGCCCGCCACGGCGAGCGCCCGAGCCAGGCCAGGTGCTCGACGGCGGCACCGGCGACGCCTGGGACGAGCATGGCCCGGCGCATCCGCGCCGCGGCGGTCCGGAAATCGGCCGACGCCTTCCAGGCCGGGCCGGCGCAGCTGCGCATCAGCCGTTCCACCATCAGCGCGGCTCCGGCCCGGAGCTTGCGGCGCGGCCACACCGGCACGCTGGCCCAGGTCACCAGGCGACCGGCCCGGCCGGCGCGCAGCGGGTGCGTGGCCAGCGACGCCGGGTGTGGCGCGGCGACGGCCACCACGCCGCGCACCTGGTCGGGGTGCAGCACGGCGGTGTTGAAGGCGGTGAGCCCGCCGTACCCGTGGCCGACCAGGATGGCCGAGCGCTCGCCGCAGGCCCGGATGAGGCCGGCCACGTCGGCCGCCTGGGTGGCGGCGTCGTACCCCCGCGGCGTCTTGTCGCTGTCGCCGTAGCCGCGCAGGTCGGGAGCCAGCACCCGGAACCCGGACGCCGGCAGATCGGCCAGTTGGTGCCGCCACGACCACCAGTACTGCGCGAAGCCGTGCAGCAGCACGACCAGCGGGCCGTGACCGGCCTCGACGACGTGCAGCCGGATGCCGTTGGCGCTGACGTCCCGGTGCCTCCACGGGCCGTCCTCGCGCAGTTCCGGGAACCGCAGCTGGTCCGGTGGACCTGCGGTGGCCGGCTGCGACTCGGCGCCATCGCCGGCCGCGGCGGCGCCGGTCAGTGGCGCGGCAGGGTCGGGGCCGTGACCACGCCCTGCGTCGCGGTCTCGGGGTGCTGGGTGGCCGCCATCTTCAGCGTGCTGGCGGTCTTGTTCAGCTCCGCGATGGTCTTCTCCGGCTTCTTGATCTGCTTGACCTTGCGGTATCCCAGCAGGGCGCAGACGCCGGCCATCAGCAGCATGGCCACGAAGACGATGGTGAAGGCCAGCCAGCGCCACAGCCAGATCGACAGGATCTCGCCGACCATGAACCAGAAGAAGAAGAGCGAGAAGACACCGATGGCGGCGGCGAGGCCGAAGAAGATGCCGCCGCGCATGCCGGTCTTGACCGTCTCGGTGATCTCCATCTTGGCCAGCTCGATCTCCGAGCGGACCAGCGTGGAGACGTGTTCGGTGGCCTGCTTGACCAGGGTGCCCATCGACGCCGAGCGGTCCACGTCGGGTTCCGTGACCAACGGGATGGCGGCGTTCGCCGCGCCGGGGACGGTGTACCGGTTCGGCGAGGTGGGGGTGCCGGAGATCGTCACGTACGGCTCCTGGTTCGCTGTCGATCGAGTCACGGCTCGGGCTCAGCCGATCGAGAGTCATCGTGCCACGGCGACGGCCGGGTTCCGACGGTCAGGTCCGCCGGGCGTGCCGGGTGCGGAACGCCCGGCCGTCCACACCCACAGGCGGCCGGGCGTCCACGCCGGGACCGCCCGTGGGCGCCCCATCTCGGCGTCAGTCCGCCGAGCCCGCGGACAGTCCCGAGCTGATCAGGTTCATCACCGACGAGTCCTGCAGGGTGGTCACGTCGCCCAGGTCGCGGTTCTCGGCGACGTCCCGCAGCAGCCGGCGCATGATCTTGCCTGAGCGGGTCTTGGGCAGCTCCGGGACGACCATGATCTGACGCGGTCGGGCGATGGGCCCGATCTCCTTGGCCACGTGGCCGCGCAGCTCCTTGATGAGGGCCTCGCCGTCGGCCCCGTCGCCGCCGGTGGCACTGGCCCGGAGGATGACGAAGGCGACGATGCCCTGCCCGGTCATCGGGTCGGAGGCGCCGACCACGGCGGCCTCGGCCACCGCCGGGTGCGAGACCAGTGCCGACTCCACCTCGGTGGTCGAGATCCGGTGGCCGGACACGTTCATGACGTCGTCGACCCGGCCGAGCAGCCAGAGCGCGCCGTCGTCGTCGTACTTGGCGCCGTCGCCGGCGAAGTAGTAGCCCTGCGCGGCGAACCGGGCCCAGTAGGTGTCCCGGAACCGCTCGTCGTCGCCCCAGATGGTGCGCAGCATCGACGGCCACGGCTGGTCGACCACCAGGTAGCCGCCCTGACCGTGACCCACCGGGACCCCGTCGTCGTTGACGATGGTGGCGCTGATGCCGGGCAGCGGGCGCATGGCCGAGCCGGGCTTGGCCGCGGTCACGCCGGGCAGCGGGGCGATCATGATGGCGCCGGTCTCGGTCTGCCACCAGGTGTCCACGATGGGGCAGTGGTTCTTGCCGATGACCTCGCGGTACCACATCCAGGCCTCGGGGTTGATCGGCTCACCCACGCTGCCCAGCACCCGCAGCGAGGACAGGTCGTACTTGGCGGGGATGTCCGCGCCCCACTTCATGAAGGTGCGGATCAGCGTGGGCGCCGTGTAGTAGATGGTGACGCCGTACTTGTCGATGATCTCCCAGTGCCGGCCCTCGTGTGGGGTGTTCGGCGTGCCCTCGTAGACGACCTGGGTGACGCGGTTGGCCAACGGTCCGTAGACGATGTACGAGTGGCCGGTGACCCAGCCGATGTCCGCGGTGCACCAGTAGACGTCGGTGTCGGGCTTGTGGTCGAACACGGCGTGGTGCGTCCACGAGGCCTGGGTCAGGTAGCCCCCCGAGGTGTGCAGGATCCCCTTCGGTTTCCCGGTGGTGCCCGAGGTGTAGAGGATGAACAGCGGCTGCTCGGCCGGGAACGCCTCGGGGGTGTGCTGCTCGGACTGCTGGTCGACCAGCTCGTGCCACCACACGTCCTTGTCCGACCAGGCCACCTCGGTACCGGTGCGCCGGACCACCACCACGTGCTCGACGGGTGAGTCGGCGGCGGCGACCGCCTCGTCGACGGCGGCCTTGAGCGGAGCCGGGGTGCCGCGGCGGTACTGCCCGTCGCTGGTGATCACCACGCGAGCGCTGGCGTCGGCGATGCGGGTGCGCAGCGCCTCGGCCGAGAACCCGCCGAAGATCACCGAGTGGGCCAGCCCGAGCCGGGCGCAGGCCAGCATCGAGACGATGGCCTCGGGGATCATCGGCAGGTAGATGGCCACCCGGTCGCCGGCCTGCAGCCCCAGCGAGGTCAGCGCATTGGCTGCCTTGCTCACCTCGCGCAGCAGGTCGGCGTAGGTCAGGTCGCGGCTGTCGCCGGGCTCGCCCTCCCAGTGGATGGCCACCTGGTCGCCGTGGCCCGACTCGACGTGCCGGTCCACACAGTTCACCGCCACGTTCAAGGTGCCGTCGGCGAACCACCTGGCGTGCGGCGCGTCGCTCCAGTCCAGCACGGTGGAGAACGGCGTGGCCCAGGTCAGCCGGCGCGCCTGCTCGGCCCAGAACGCCTCCGGATCAGCCGCCGCCCGGTCGTAGCCCTCCGCCCGCACGTTCGCCGCTGCGGCGAACGCCTCCGACGGCGGGAACGTGCGGTGCTCCGCGGAGAGGTTGTCCAGGGCCTGCCCGCTCCCGCCTGCTCCGTCGGGCTGTTCGGCGCTGGTCGCGGTGCTTCCGGTCTGGCTCACGGGTCCTCCGTCGTTGAGATCGACGCTGATCGGCTGCGCGGCACCCGCCCCGACCCGACATGCGCCGGCCTGGGCGCCCGGTCACCGGCGGAACGGTCCGTTCGCAGCGACCGTAGCGCGACCGTCCGACGGTCGGCACGGCGACCGCACCGGGTCGTCCGGTCGTGCGCCGAGCGCTGGCTACTGTGCGCAGATGCGGACACAGGACGGCACCGGCGGCGCAGGACCGCCCTCCGGTCCGACCGCGCTGCTCACGTTCCCGGGCGTGGCCGAGCAGATCGAGCGGGTGCAGCAGGCGGCGGCGGACCTGGCTCGGCACCCGGTCAACCGGCGGGGCTGGCCGAGGACGGCGGCCGCCGCGTCCATCCGGGCGGCGCGGGCGTCGTCGCTGCTCGACGGCGGTTCCGGGGACCTGACCGGCGCGACCGTGCAGGACCCGGTGCTGGCCGGCGCGCTGCGGGTGGCGGCCGAGCAGGGTGCCCTGGCCACCGTGTGGCGTCGGGCGCCGTTGCAGGCGCTCGCCCGGATGCACGCGCTGGCGGCCGCGGACCTCGCGCCGGCCGAGTCGCTGGGGCGACCGCGGGCGGATCCGGGCGTGCAGGTCCGGTTGCGCCGGTTGGCCGACCTGGTGGCCGCACGGACGGTCCCGGCCCCGGTGCTGGTCGCGGTCGTGCACGGCGAACTGCTCGCGTGCGAACCGTTCGGGACGGTCGACGGGGTGGTGGCGCGCGCGGCGGCCCGGGTGGCCGGGATCGCCGCCGACCTCGACCCCAAGGGGCTGGCGGTGCCCGAGTCCGGGCAGCTGGCCCGCCGGACCGAGTACGCCGCCGCTGCCGCCGGGTGGCGCGCGGGCACGTCGGTCGGGGTCGCCCGCTGGCTGTCCGTGGTGACCCAGGCGTGGCTGGACGGCGCTCGTGAGGGCACCGCCATCGCCGACGCCCTGGCCGGGGCCTCGTCCAGCTGATTAGCGACGGACACGCGGACGGGGCTCCGCGACCGCCACCGGACGGGGTCGGCGTGGATCGCGATCGGGTGATCTTCGCGGCCACCGATGAGTCGTCATCTGCGCTTCGCGAACCGGACACGTGTCGTTCATCACCATGGCCGAGGCGTCACCGGACGCGTGTCGACCCAGCGGCAACGCCCGGAACAGTCCGCGACGACGCCCCGGTCGTCCCGCCCCGGCGCCGATCGCGCCACCACGCGTCCGGAGCGGCCGGCTCCGACGGGGATGCCCGGAAGCGGTCCGCGGTGCTGTCCGCGGACCGGAGGCCACCGGATCGCCGCTGGTGACACCGTCGCTGAGCTGCGGCGATGATCATCCGGGGCGACCGGCGCGGGCATCCCGGGTGGGTGTGCGGGTCGCGACGGCCGTCGCCGAGCGCCCTCGACGGCCCGTCGACCGATGGTCGGCGGCCACACGTCACCGGCCGGGGGACCGGGGATGTGTGGGCAGTGATCGACGAACACCCGACCGGGAGACGGATCACCCGTCCGAGATGCAACGGCCCGTCGAACGACCCGAATGGGTCACCGACCGTTGATCGGAGCCGGTGACAGCGCCGCGCCGCCGTCCTGGTTGATGACGAACGACCCTGGTCGGCGCTACAGTGAGTAGGTCGGTTTCCACCCCCCCGGAACCGACCTCCGGTTCAGCTCAACCCCCCGGAGCTGAACCCCCGCGGCCCCCGCCCTCCCCCCTGGCGGGGGCCGCGCCTTTTCTTCCTCCGCTCGCCGCCCGTGTGGTTCCGGGCTTCGGATGCTTCCACGTGCCGGCCGGATCGCCGGTTGTCCCCATGGCTGCCGGCTGTCCACATGGTGCCCTGGCCCGTGGCCATCTCCGTCCCGCTGCCGGTCCGATGGCGGTGAGCCCACGGTGGGCCGCGGCCGGAAGGCCTTCCCGGTGGGAGGGACAGTGCTCGATGACGACGGGACCGCCAGTGGACCGCGCGGACCGGCGCGGCCGGACGGACCAGATGCCAGTGCGGCCGGTCCACGCCCGCTGATCGTCACCGACGACGAGCTGGTGCTCGACGACCTGCTCCGGGTGGCCGCGGCCGCCGGTGTGGACGTCGACCACCAGACGGCGCCGGGAACGCCGGCCACCTGGCGCGCGGCGCCGGTGGTGTTCGTCGACGCCGCGGCCGCCGGACGGATGGTCGCCGCAGGTCTGCCCCGCCGGCCCGCGGTGATCGCCGTGGCCGCCCAGCCGCCGGACGACCAGCAGTGGCACCACTGTCTGCAACTCGGGGTCGAGCAGGTGATCGAGCTGGACACCGGCGCCCGGGCCGACCAGCAGCTGCTCACCCTGTTCGCCGAGTCGGCCCGGCCCGGCAGCGGCGACGGACGCACGGTCGCGGTGATCGGTGGCTGCGGCGGCGCGGGAGCGTCCGTCCTCGCCGTGGCGATCGCGGTGGCATCGGTCCGGGAGCGCTGGCCGACCCTGCTGGTCGACTGCGACCCGGGCGGCGCCGGGCTGGACGTGCTCACCGGAGTGGAGTCGGCGTCCGGCCTCCGCTGGGACGACATCCGGGTGACGCACGGGACCGTGTCGACCTCGGCGATCCGCGCAGCGGTGCCGGCGGCCGTGGTCGGCCGGGACCGCCTGCCGGTGCTGTGCCCGGATCGGGACCGCCCGGTGCCGGTGGACCCCGACGCGGTCGCCGCCGTCCTGGCCGCGGGCCGCCGGACCGGGGGTGTGACGGTGGTGGACGTCCCCCGGTGCGAGGACCCGGCCGGGGAGCGGGTGCTGGCCCTGGCTGACCTGGTGGTGCTGATGGTGCCGTCCGACGTCCGGGCCACCTACGCGGCACGGCGGCTGCTGCCGCGCCTGCAGCGGGCCACCGACCGGGCCGGGGTGGTGGTGCGCGGACCGGCTCCCGGCAGCATCACCGCATCGGAGGTCGTCGACGCGCTCGGGCTGCCGCTGCTCGGCACCATCCGCGCGCTGCCCCTGCTGGGTCGCGACCTGGACCACGCGCGACTGCCCGGCGCCGATCCCGGGGCGCCGCTGGGCCGGGTGGCCCGGGCGCTGGTCCAGATGCTGGTCGGCGACGGGACGGCCCAGCCGTGACGACGGTCCCGCCGCACGTCGGATCCGGTGCGTCGCGGACCGGACCCCTGGCCGACGCGGTCGTCGACCGGGTGGCGCGGCGGCTGGTCACCGAGGGGGCCGGCGGAGCGCCGGTGTCCCCGGCGGCCCTGGCCCGGGCGCTGCGCCGCGAGCTGCCCGGGGTGGTCGGTGACGCGGAACTGGCGCACCTGATCAAGGTGATGCGCACCGAGCTGGTGGGCGCCGGTCCGGTCGCCGAGCTGCTCGCCGACCCCGAGACCACCGACGTGGTGATCAACGGCCCCGACCAGGTGCTGGTCGACCGGGGCGCCGGGTGGGAGGACAGCGGGATCCGGCTGGCCGACGACGCCGCCGTGCAACGGCTGGCCCGACGGCTGGCCGTCGCCGCGGGTCGGCGGCTGGACGACGCCCATCCCTGGGTCGACGCCCGGATGGCGGACGGCACCCGCGTGCACGCGGTACTCGCACCGGTGGCGGTGTCGGGCACCTGCCTGTCGTTGCGGGTGCTGCGGCCGGTCCGCCACGACCTGGCCGCGTTGCAGCAGCGTGGATTCCTCCCCGGGGTCGGCCTGACGTTGCTCCGGGCCGTGCTGCAGGCGCGGCTGGCCACGCTGGTCAGCGGCGGGACCGGGTCGGGCAAGACCACGTTGCTGGGAGCGCTGATCGGCGCCCTGCCGCCGGGCGAACGCATCGTGGTGGTCGAGGACGCCGAGGAACTCCGCCCGCCCCATCCGCACGTGGTCCGGTTGGTGGCCCGACCGGCCAACGTCGAGGGCGCCGGCGCGGTGACCCTGCGCGACCTGGTGCGTCAGGCGCTGCGGATGCGGCCGGACCGGCTGATCGTCGGCGAGGTCCGCGGCGGCGAGGTGGTCGAGTTGCTGGCCGCGTTGAACACCGGCCACGACGGCGGCGCCGGGACGGTGCACGCCAACACGGCCGCCGACGTCCCGGATCGCGTCGAGGCGCTGGCCATCCCGGCCGGTCTGTCCCGGGCCGCGTGCCAGGCCCAGCTCGCGGCGGCGGTGCAGGTGGTCCTGCACGTGCGGCGGTCGGCAGGTCACCGATGGCTCGCCGAGATCGCGGTCCTGGCCCGCGACGGGTCCGGGCGGGTGGTGGTGGAGTCCGCGGCGCGCGACGGCGTCCCGGGCGGGCCGGGCTGGCCCCGGCTGGTCGAACTGCTGACCGATCGGGGCGTCGAGGTCCCGGCGGTGGGCGTGGACCGGGTCGACGGCGGACGGCGGTGAGCGCGGCAGGGCTGCCGCCGTCGGTCGCCGTCCTGGCGGCCCTCGGCGTCGCGGTGCTGCTCTGGCCCGCGCCCAGGCGGTGGTCCGGGCCTCGATGGCCGGGTCCGGGGCGACGCCGGTGGCAAGCTCCGCTGCCGACCGCGGTGGGCCGGGCCGGCGCGATCGGCGCCGCTGTGGTCGTCACGGTGGTGCTCGTCGGCCGCGCCGGGCCGGCCCTGGCCGCCACGACGGTCGTCGCGGCCGCGACCGCAGCGGTCCTGGTGCGCACTGCCCTCCGCCGCCGCCGGCATCGCCGGCTGAGCGCGGAGCTGCTCGCTGCGACCCGCCAGTTGGCCGCGGAACTGCGGGCCGGAGCCGCCCCGGAGCGGGCGGTGCAGCTGGCGGCGGACGCTGCCACGCCGACGGTGGCCGACGGCATCCGTCGAGCCGCGCGCACGTCCCGGACGGATCCGGATCGCGGACCGGTCCGGGTCCCGTCGGACGTCGCACAGGGTCTGGACCTGCTGGCCGCCGGATGGTCGTTGGCCCATCGCCACGGGCTGTCCCTGGCCACCGTCGTGCAGTCCGTGGTGGACCAGCTCACCCGCACCGCCGAGGCCGACGAACGGCGCGCCGCCGAGGGATCCGGCGCCCGGCTGTCCGGTCACCTGCTCGCCGCGCTGCCGCTGCTCGGCCTGGTGCTGGGCACCGGCATGGGCGTGGATCCGGTGCACGTGCTGCTGGGCACCGGCCTCGGCAATGTCGCACTGGTGACCGGGACGGCCCTCACGGCCGCTGGGCTGTTGTGGACGGCCGCTCTGTCCGGTCGCCCGCGATGAGCACTCCGGCAGTGCTGATGCTGCTGGCCGGCGCCGTCGTGCTGTGGCCCCCCGGGGGGTCCCCGCGATCGCCGAGCGCTCGGTCGGCGCGGTCGTCAGCACATCCGCTGCGACCGTGGTTGGCACCGGGAGTGCTGGTGACGGCCGGCGTGGCGGTGTCGCCGGCCTGGTGGTGGATCTGGCTCGCGGTCGGCGCCGGGTTGGTGGTGGTGACACGTCGTTCGTCGTCCCGCAGGCCGGTCGACCCGGCCGCCGGACGGTGGGTCGCCGCGACGTCCGGCCTGCTCGCCGAGTGCGTGGCCGGCGGTCTCGACCTGGCCACCGGGCTGGGCTCGGTCCGGCGGGCGTTGCCGCCGCCCCGCGCCGGGCCGAGCCAGCCCCGTCCCGCCGCCGGCCCGGACAGCACCCTCGCCGCGGTGGAGTCGATGCTCAGCCTGGGCGTCGACCCGGAGCAGGCCTGGCGGCTGGCCGATGACGATCCGCTGGTGGCACCGATCGCGGCAGCGGCCCGCCGGTCGGCGGTCTCGGGAGTCGCCCTGGCCGATGCGCTGCGGATGCACGCCGACGATCTCGAGCGTCGGGACGGCGCGCGGGGACGGCGAAGGGACGCGCGAGCGGGCGTCCTGGTGACGCTGCCGCTGACCCTGTGCTTCCTGCCGGCGTTCGGTTGTCTCGGGCTGGCTCCGGTGGTCCTGGGGCTGCTCGACCAACTGCAACTGCCGTGATCCGGCCGACTTGTCCACATGCCGGAGTTGTCCACATGCAAGGCCGTGGGCACTGTCGTACCTGGGCGAGATGCCCGATGGTGCACATGTTCTCGCCGGGTCACCGCGACCCGGTCCCACCACGCCCCGGAGGAGACCCAGCCATGACGACCATCGACCTGCCGACCCGACCGCCGATCGACGCTCCGCTCGACGGACCGGATCCGACCGCCGTCGAGCCCGATGCGGGCCGGACCGCGGTCGCGGTCGGCGTCGCCCCGGACGCGCGGGACGCCGGCATGAGCACGGTCGAGTACGCGGTGGGCACCGTGGTCGCTGCGGCGTTCGCGGCCGTGCTCTACCGCATCGTCACGGGTGACTCGGTGGTGTCCGGACTCACCGATCTGATCAACGGCGCGCTGTCCTCGGCGTTCTGATCCGGCGCGGCATGGATCCCGGAGGCCGGGGCCACGGACCCCGCACGGGGGTCGTGGTCCGTCCGGCGTGGGCGACCGGTACCGAGACGCGTATCGAGCCGCTCGTCGGCGGCGGCGGGCGGTCCGGAACCCTCGCTGACGGTGGCAGTGTCACGGTGGAGGCCGCACTGGCCATGGTCGCCGTGGTCCTGGTGTTCACCGCGTGCCTGTCCGGGCTCGCGGTGATGAGCACGTCGCTGCGGGTGCAGGACGCCGCTCGCGAGGCGGCCCGGCTCTCGGCCCGCGGCGACGACGACGGGGCCCGGTCCGCGGTCGACCGGCTCGCCCCGCCCGGGTCGCGGCTGCAGGTCAGCGGCGACGGTGACCTGCTCACCGTCCAGGTCACCGCGGGACCGTTGCGCGGGTTGCTGCCGGACGTCTACGGCCGCGCGATCGTGGCCCGGGAAGCGGACGGGGTCCGGTCATGACCGGAGGGCACGGCGCCGCGCACGCGGGGCCGCGGACGCCGGACCGCGGGTCCGTCACCGTCCTCGCCGGTGTGGCGGTGGCGATCCTGGTGGTGGTGGCGTCGACGGTCGTACTGCTCGCTGCGGCGACCGGCGCCCGGCAACGGGCGGAGCGGGCGGCCGACCTGGCCGCCCTGGCCGGAGCGGCGGCGTTGGTCGGTGGTGCGGACCGGGCGTGTCAGGCCGCGGTCCGGGTCGCCGTGGCCAACGACGCCAGGGTGGAGTCCTGCCGCGCCCGCGGTCTGGACCTGCTCGTCGAGACGGCCGTGCCGCTGCAGCTGGGTCCGGTCGGCGGCACCGCCGTCGGCCGGGCCCGGGCGGGACCGGCTGTCGCCGTCGGCAGCCTGCCGCCGGACGGCTCGTCGTCGGCCGACCCGTGACCCGGCCCGTGACCGGCCCCGCCGCGCCGGCGGGATCCGGGCGGTCGAGCTCAGGCGGCCTCGATCCCCGGTGCCGGGCCGGGGTGTGCCTGCCCCGCGTCCCCGGGACCCGGGATCGGGCGAGGGTCCTCGGCCGTGGGCACTTCGTCGGCCGCGCGCAACGCCTCGACCATGAGCGTCAGGACCCTCACGGCAGCGTGCTTGTCCAGCGGGGAGTTGCCGTTGCCGCACTTGGGCGACTGCACGCAGGACGGGCACCCCTGCGCACAGGCGCAGTCGGCGACCAGATCACGGACGGCGGTGAGCCAGTCGGTCATCACCTGGTGACCGCGGTCGGCGAAGCCGGCGCCGCCGGCGTAGCCGTCGTAGACGATGACCGTCGGTTCGCCGGTGTCCGGGTGCAGGTCGGTGGACAGCCCGCCGATGTCCCAGCGGTCGCATCCGGCGAACAGGGGCAACAGGCCGATGGCGGCGTGCTCGGCGGCGTGCAGGGCGCCACCCACGTCGACCGGCGAGATCCCGGCCGCGGCCAGCCGGTGCTCGGGGATCGAGTACCAGACGGCGCGGGTGCTCAGCACGTGCTCGGGCATGTCCAGCTCGTGCGCGTCGATGACCTCCCCACCCGGTCGCCGGCGCAGATAGCCCACGACCTGCCCGGTGACGCAGACCGGCCCGGATCCCGCCCGGATCCCGCCGGGCAGCATCTGCACCGCGTGCTCGCCGGTCAGCTGCACCGTCGAGGTGGACCGGGCCACGGTGGTCCACTCGACCGTGGTCGGTTCGACCAGCGCCACGCCGCCGTCCAGGTCGAGGTCCAGGACCTGGTAGGTCTGCCCGCGGTGCAGGTGCACGGCACCCGGGTGCACGGTGGCCGGCGCCCGGCCGGCGTCCACCGTGCCGAGCATCCGGCCGGTCTCGGCCTCGACCACCGCGATCTGGGCGCCGCTGCCGCGCAGGTCGACGTCACCGGCGGGACTGCCGGGGTCGACGGTGAACCAGCCGTGCGGCCGGCGGCGCAGCACCCGCCGGTCGACGAGCTCGTCGAGGACGGCGGCCACCCCGGGGCCGCCGAACAGCTCGAGGTCCGGCTCGGTCAGGTGCAGTTCGGCGGCCGCGCAGGCCAGGTGCGGTCCCAGCACGCACGGGTTGGTCGGATCGATCACCGACGCCTCGACCGGATGGCCGAAGACCCGCTCCGGGTGGCGGACGAGGTAGGCGTCCAGCGGGTCGTCCCGGGCCACGAAGACCACGAGCGGGCGGGGTTCGTCACTGCGTCGCTCGGTCCGGCGTCCGGCCCGTCCGGCCTGCTGCCAGACCGAGGCCAGCGTGCCCGGGTAGCCGGCCAGGACGGCCGCGTCCAGCCCGGTGATGTCGACGCCGAGTTCGAGCGCGTTCGTGGAGGCCACTCCCAGCATCTGCCCGGAGTCCAGCGACCGTTCCAGGGCGCGACGGTCCTCGGGGAGGTAACCGCCGCGGTACGCGGTGATCCGGTCGGCCCGGTCGGGATCGGACTCGGCCAGCCGACGGCGGGCGGCCAGGGCGGTCTGCTCGGCGCCCGCCCGGGAGCGGACGAAGGTCAGGGTGCGGACGTCCTCGCCGACCAGGTCGGCCAGCATCCGCGCCGCCTCGGCCGGGGCGGACCGCCGCACCGGGGCGCCGTGCTCGCCGGCGGCGTCGTGCAGCACGGCCGGCTCCCAGAGCACGAAGTCGGTCTCGGCGCGGGGAGCGCCGTCCTGCACCACGGGGTGGGCCGGGCGGCCGGTGAGCCGCTGGGCGGTCACCGCCGGCTCCGCCGTCGTCGCCGAGGCCAGCACGAACACCGGTTCGGAGCCGTACCGGGCGGCGATCCGTCGCAACCGGCGCAGCACCAGCGCGACGTGCGAGCCGAACACCCCCCGGTAGGCGTGGCACTCGTCGACCACCACGAACCGCAGGTTGCGGAGCACCCGCGCCCAGCGGGCGTGCTGGGGCAGCAGGCCGCGGTGCAGCATGTCCGGATTGGTCAGGATCCAGCGGCCGTGCTCACGCGCCCAGTCGCGGTCCGACATCGAGGTGTCGCCGTCGTACGCGGCGGGCCGCAGGGCCGCCAGGGCACCCCGGCGGGAGCCGTCCGACCGCATCGCGGCCGCCGTCTGGGTGAGCGAGGCGAGTTGGTCCGCGGCCAGGGCCTTGGTCGGGGACAGGTGCAGCACGCACGCCTTGGGATCGGTCAGCAGGGCGGTGAGCCCGGGCAGCTGGTAGGCCAGCGACTTCCCGGAGGCCGTCCCGGTGGCCAGCATGACGTCGTGCCCGGTGTGGGCCAGGTCGGCCGCCTCGGCCTGGTGCGTCCAGGGCCGTTCGATCCCGCGGTCGATCAACGCGGCGCGCAGCTCGGCCGGGACCCAGGCCGGCCAGTCCGTGCGCTGTCCGTCCCGGTGCGGCAGCCGTCGGAGGTGGGTGACGGGGCCGTCCGACGAGCCGGTCCCACAGGCCGCCATGATCACCGGGACCAGGTCACGCCCGGTTCCGGGGTCGATGAGATCGGCGGGCGGCACCCGGGAATTCTGCCGGACTGCAACACCAACGGCGGGTTGCCTCGCCGGACACGCCGGTTCATGTTCGAATGTGACCCGGGTCATGATCACCGAGCGCGTGGTCGCGGCCCGAGAGTCGGTGTTCCCGTCACGCCGCACCGGTCGATGCCCACGGTCCCATGCCGGGCCAGGGCACCACCCGACCTCCGCCCGGCGTGACGTCCTTCGTTGTCGACCAGCGCCGGTCCGCGACTGTTCGGGCCGGTGCCGCGTGCACTGGAACGGGAGCCATGGACGTCATCCCCTCCGAACTGGTCCTGAGCGGCGGTGACCGCGCGATCGTGATCGCCGTCGGCGTCGTCGCCCTCGTCGCCCTGGTGATCGCCTTCGTGCTGCGAGCCGGGGTCCTGGCCGCCGGCCAGGGCACACCGCGGATGCGGGAGATCTCCGAGGCGGTGCAGGAGGGAGCGACGGCGTACCTGGGCCGTCAGTTCCGGACCCTGGCCATCTTCGTCGTCATCGTGTTCGGGTTGCTCTTCGTGCTGCCCGCGGACACCGTCGGCGAACGCATCGGCCGGTCGCTGTTCTTCCTGGTCGGCGCCGGGTTCTCCGCGTTCATCGGGTACCTGGGCATGTGGCTGGCCACCCGGGCCAACGTGCGGGTGGCCGCCGCCGCGACCACCGAGGGACGCGAGAAGGCGATGCAGATCGCGTTCCGCACCGGTGGCACGGTCGGGTTGGCCACCACCGGCCTCGGCCTGCTCGGCGCCTCGTTCGTGGTGCTGGTGTACGTCGGTGAGGCGCCGAAGGTGCTCGAGGGCTTCGGCTTCGGCGCCGCCATGCTCGCCATGTTCATGCGCGTCGGCGGTGGCATCTTCACCAAGGCGGCCGACGTGGGCGCGGACCTGGTCGGCAAGGTCGAACAGGGCATCCCGGAGGACGATCCACGGAACGCGGCCACCATCGCCGACAACGTCGGCGACAACGTGGGCGACTGCGCCGGCATGGCCGCGGACCTGTTCGAGTCGTACGCGGTGGTGCTGGTCGCCTCGCTCATCCTGGGCAGCGCGGCCTTCGGGGCCAAGGGGCTGATCTTCCCGCTGATCGTGCCGGCCATCGGGGTGCTGACCGCGATGCTCGGCATCTTCCTGAACAAGGCCCGGCCGGGGGAGAACGGCCTGCGCACCATCAACCGGTCGTTCATCCTGTCGGCGGCGGTCTCGGCCGTGGCGTCGGCCGTCGCCTCCTTCGTCTACCTGCCCGGTGACTTCGCCGCCCTGGGGTTGCCGGGTGAGCCGGGCAACCCGGCGCTCATCGCCTTCCTGGCCGTGCTCATCGGCATCGTGCTGGCCGCCGTGATCCTCTGGCTGACCGGGTACTTCACCGGCACCGAGACCGAGCCCACCCAGGACGTGGCCCGCACCTCGCTGACCGGTCCGGCCACCGTCATCCTGTCCGGCATCTCGATCGGCTTCGAGTCCGCCGTGTACACGGCGTTGGTCATCGCGGCAGCCGTCTTCGGGGCGTACCTGCTGGCCGGGTCGCTGATCGTCGGGCTGTTCATGATCGCGCTGGCCGGATGCGGTCTGCTCACCACGGTCGGCGTCATCGTCGCCATGGACACCTTCGGCCCCGTCTCGGACAACGCCCAGGGGGTGGCCGAGATGAGCGGCGAGGTCAGCGAGGAGGGCGCGCGGATCCTCACCGAGCTGGACGCGGTCGGCAACACCACGAAGGCCATCACCAAGGGCATCGCCATCGCCACCGCCGTGTTGGCGGCGACCGCGCTGTTCGGCAGCTACTCGGATGCGATCGGCAAGGCGATCAGCTCGGCGCTGGGTGAGCTGTCCGGACTGACCGGCGGCCTGCTCGACGATGCCGGCGACTTCGTCGATGTCGGCACCGGCTTCTTCGTGGCCAACGTGGTCCAGCCCGGCACGCTGGTCGGCGTCATCCTGGGCGCGGCCGTGGTGTTCCTGTTCTCCGGCCTGGCCGTGAACGCCGTCTCCCGGGCCGCCGGCGCGGTGGTCCAGGAGGTGCGCCGCCAGTTCCGCGAGATCCCCGGGATCATGGAGGGCACCAACCGTCCGGAGTACGGCCGGGTGGTCGACATCGTCACCCGCGACTCGCTGCGAGAGCTGGCCACGCCCGGTCTGCTGGCCGTCTTCGCACCGATCGCCGTCGGGTTCGGCCTCGGCGTCGGGCCGCTGGCCGGATACCTGGCCGGCGCCATCGCCACCGGCACCCTGATGGCCGTCTTCCTGGCCAACTCCGGCGGTGCCTGGGACAACGCCAAGAAGATCGTCGAGGACGGGAAGTACGGCGGCAAGGGCTCGGACGCCCACGCCGCCACGGTCATCGGCGACACGGTCGGCGACCCGTTCAAGGACACGGCCGGCCCGGCCATCAATCCGCTCATCAAGGTGATGAACCTGGTCTCGGTGCTGATCGCGCCGGCCGTCATCGTGCTGACCGTCGGTGACTCGGCGAACGACGCCGTGCGGATCCTGATCTCGCTGGCCGCCGTGGCCATCATCGTGGCGGCCGTGGTGGTGTCCCGGCGGCGAGCGTCGACGCTGCAGGCCGACTCGGCTGAGCCGACGGGGGCGCCCGGGCGACGATCATGACCGATTCGTGACCTCGACCGGGTGAAGGATCTGCGGAGCGACGACGGGAAGTGGGGGAGGATCGGCCCGGCGTCCGGCGTACTCCCTGCGGGCCGACCCTGCACCGGAGCGGGCGCCGACGGACCGAAGGGAACGGCTTCCCCATGAAGCGCACGACCACGATGTTGGCCGGCCTGCTCACCGCGGGCACCTTGGTGCTGGCGGGGTGTGGCTCCGACGACCCGGCGCCCGCCTCGTCGAACTCGGCCCCGTCGAGCTCGAGCTCCTCCTCGGAGGCGTCCAGCAGCGCCCCGTCGACGAGCTCGAGCGGCTCCGCGTCGTCGTCCTCGAGCAGCGCGGCCCAGACCGCGGGCGGGGACACCACCGAGCTGGACGCCCAGTCGGCGGCCTGGTTCGAGACGGCCTGCGACGGCCTGGCCCCGATCGCCGAGATCCCCGACCAGGTCACCACCATCACCAGCGGCGCGTCCGACACGCCGGAGGCACGGCAGCAGGCTCTGGCTCAGCTCGGTCAGATCCTGACCCAGACCGGCGACGGCCTGGTGAACACGGGTGACACGCTGGCCGACACCCCGCCGCCCACCTTCGAGAACGGCGAAGCGCTCGCCCAGAGCGGCGTCGACGCCATGCGCACGATCGGAACCGAGTTCCAGAGGTTCGGTGCTGAGATTCCGCAGATCGACGTCAACGACCCGGCGGCTGCCCAGCAGAAGTTCACCGAGTTCGGACAGACCATGGAGCAGGCTGGTTCCACCATCACCGACTTCGATGTTCCGGCGACGCTGCGGTCGGCGATCGGTGAGCTGCCCGCCTGTGAGCCCATCTTCGGCTGACGCCTCCATCACCCGGTCGGGCGCGGGTCCACACCGCGCCCGACCGGGCGATGCCCCGCGGGTCGACCGCGACGACCGGTCGACCGTCGCCCACACTGGGGCGGCACCTGCACGGCCGGATCAGCACCCCGAACGGAGAACAGACGATGCGATCGACCATGCGATCGACCGGGCGATCGACCACGTGGGGGACCGCCCGCGTCAGGACCGTGGCGGCGGTGCTGGCCGCGGGCCTGGTGCTGGCCGGCTGCGGATCGACCACCGGCGGGACGGCCCAGGTCGACCCGAACGGGGTGAGCACCAGTTCCTCCTCGAGTGAGGAGTCGAGCCGGACGAGCACGTCGTCCAGCCGGTCCAGCAGCTCGCAGTCCTCCACCTCGTCCCGGTCGAGTGAGTCGTCGTCGGAGGACAGCTCCAGCGACGACAGCACCTCGAGCGAGGACGGCACGGAGGACTCCACCAGCGACGACCCGAGCGGGGTCCTGGACGCCCAGACCGAGGCCTGGTTCACCACCTTCTGCCAGGCCACGCTGGACGCCGGCCAGTACGCCAGCCCCAGCACCGCTGGGCAGTCGCTGGAGGAGGCGCAGCTGACCATCGCCCAGGCCTACGCCGACATCGCGGGCAGCGCCGCTGACTCGGTGGTGATCCTGGAGCAGACCGAGGCGCCGACCTTCTCCGGCGCGGACACGTTGAAGCAGTCGTCCGTCGGCCGGTTCCAGACGCTGGCCGACGTCTACGGGCGGGGCTCGCAGACCATCGCGGCCCTGACCGTCACGTCCGAGCAGGACCTGCGCGACGCGGTCGACGCCGTCGAGGGCGAGGCGACCGCTGCCCTCGATGCCGGTGCCCGGGTGCAGGTGCCGGACGACATCCTGGCCGCGGCCAAGGCCCTGCCCGCCTGCGAGAACGTGCTCGGCTGATCCCCCCGCGCGGTCCGGTCCGCACGGATCAGCACAGATCCGCACGGACCGGGGCGGCCGGCGACGTCGACGCAGCGACCGGGCGCCGTCGGACCCCTGTGGCATCCTGACGCGACGAGTGACCGGTCGCCGAGCACAGCGTGACCGTCGTCACCGACGTTCGACGCCGCCGGATCCCGGCCGCCTGGGCGTACCGTCTGGCGACGGCCGGCGTCCGGAACACCCCGGCGACGCCGAGTCCCGTGAACGAGGAGATCCAGAGCAATGGCCAGCAGCAAGAGCGCCCGCCCCGAAGGGGGTGTCCGGCTGGTCGTGGTGGAGTCGCCCAGCAAGGTCAAGTCCATCGCGAACTACCTCGGCGACGGCTACATCGTGGAGTCCTCGTACGGGCACATCCGGGACCTGCCGCGCGGCGCCGCCGACGTGCCGGCCAAGTACAAGGGCGAGTCCTGGGCGCGACTGGGCGTCAACACCGACCACGACTTCGAGCCGCTCTACATCGTCTCCCCGGAGAAGAAGAGCCAGGTCGCCAAGCTCAAGTCGCTGCTGTCCGAGGTCGACGAGCTCTACCTCGCCACCGATGAGGACCGCGAGGGCGAAGCCATCGCCTGGCACCTGCTGGACACCCTCAAGCCGAAGATCCCGGTCAAGCGGATGGTCTTCAACGAGATCACCCCGGCCGCCATCCGGGCCGCCGCCGCGTCGCCCCGCGAGCTGGACAACGACCTGGTCGACGCGCAGGAGACCCGGCGCATCCTGGACCGGCTGTACGGCTACGAGGTCAGCCCGGTGCTCTGGAAGAAGGTGATGCCGAAACTGTCCGCCGGCCGCGTGCAGTCGGTGGCCACCCGGATCATCGTGGAGCGCGAGCGGCAGCGGATGGCCTTCCGCGCCGGCGCCTACTGGGGCCTGGACGCGCTGTTCGCGCCGACCGGTCAGGCGCAGGAGCCGGCCTTCACCGCCGCACTGAACACCGTCGACGGCCACCGCATCGCCGTGGGCCGCGACTTCGAGGAGACCACCGGGCAGCTGCGGCGCAGCGCGGTCGATGCCGGGGTGGTGCTGCTGACCGAGCAGTCCGCGGGCGCCCTGGCCGCGGGGCTGGCCGACCGGCCGGGCACGGTCAGCTCGGTCGAGGAGCGGCCGTACACCCGCCGGCCCTACGCGCCGTTCATGACCTCGACCCTGCAGCAGGAGGCCGGTCGCAAGCTGGGCTTCAACTCCGAGCGGACGATGCGCACCGCCCAGCGGCTGTACGAGGGCGGCTACATCACCTACATGCGGACCGACTCGACCACGTTGAGCCAGACCGCGCTGGACGCGGCCCGCGCCCAGGCCCGCGAGCTGTACGGGCCGGAGTACGTGCCCGAGGCGCCGCGGCAGTACACCCGCAAGGTCAAGAACGCCCAGGAGGCGCACGAGGCGATCCGCCCGGCGGGCGAGACGTTCCGGACCCCGGGCCAGCTCGGCCGCGAGCTCTCCGGGGACGAGTTCCGGCTCTACGAGATCATCTGGCAGCGGACCATCGCCAGCCAGATGGTGGACGCCCGCGGCCAGACCCTGTCGGTCCGGATCACCGCGACCACCAGCGGCGCCCAGCCGCAGGAGCTGGTGTTCTCCGCGTCCGGCCGCACGATCACCTTCCCGGGCTTCCTGCGCGCGTACGTCGAGACCGTCGACGCCGAGGCCGGTGGCGAGGCCGACGACGCCGAGCGGCGGCTGCCCAACCTGACCGTCGGACAGGCCCTGGACATCCGGGAGCTGACCCCGGGCTCGCACTCCACCAGCCCGCCGCCGCGGTACACCGAGCCGTCGCTGGTCAAGGCGATGGAGGAGATGGGCATCGGCCGCCCGTCGACGTACACCTCGATCATCCGGACCATCACCGAGCGCGGGTACGTCTGGCGCAAGGGCCAGGCGCTGGTGCCATCGTGGATCGCGTTCGCGGTGGTCGGCCTGCTGGAGCGGCACTTCCCGCAGCTGGTCGACTACGACTTCACCGCCGCGATGGAGGACGAGCTGGACGCCATCGCCGGCGGCCGGCTGGGCCGCACGGCGTGGCTGTCCTCCTTCTACTTCGGCGACGCCAACGGCGCGGCCGGGTCGGTCGGCAACAGCGGCGGTCTGAAGAAGCTGGTCGGCGACCGGCTGGAGTCGATCGACGCGCGCGAGGTGAACTCGCTGCCGCTGCTGACCGACGAGCAGGGTCGCCAGGTGCTGGTCCGGGTGGGCCGGTACGGCCCGTACCTGGAGCGCGTGCTCGGCCCGGACCCGGAGGCGCCGGACGGCCCGCCGCTGACCGAGCGGGCCAACCTGCCCGAGGACCTGGCGCCCGACGAGGTCACCGCCGACACCGTCGACTCGCTCTTCGCCCAGGCCGAGGTGGGGGACCGTGAGGTCGGCGTGCATCCCGACTCGGGCTACCCGATCGTGGCCAAGGACGGGCGGTACGGCCCGTACGTCACCGAGGTGCTGCCCGACGACGTCCCGACCAAGGGCAAGAACGCGGTGAAGCCGCGGACCGCGTCGTTGTTCAAGTCGATGAGCGTGGAGACCGTCGACCTGGACACCGCGCTGAAGCTGCTGTCGCTGCCGCGGGTGGTGGGGATCGACCCGGCCAGCGGCGAGGAGATCACCGCGCAGAACGGTCGCTACGGTCCGTACCTGAAGAGGGGCACCGACTCCCGGTCGCTGGTAGGTGAGGACCAGCTCTTCACGGTGACGCTGGACGAGGCTCTGGCGCTGTACGCCCAGCCCAAGACCCGCGGCCGGTCGGCGTCCGCAGCCCCGCCGCTGCGCGAACTCGGCGTCGACCCGGCCACCGAGAAGCCGATGGTGATCAAGGACGGCCGGTTCGGTCCGTACGTCACCGACGGCGAGACCAACGCGTCGCTGCGCAAGGGTGACGAGGTCGAGTCGCTGACGATCGAACGCGGCGCCGAACTGCTCGCCGAGCGGCGGGCCCGCGGCCCGGCACCCAAGCGGGCCACCCGGGCGAAGGCACCGGCCAAGAGCGGTACCAAGACCGCGACCAAGACGGCGACCAAGGCGAGGGCGACGACCGCGACGCGCAAGCGCAGCACCACCACGACGACCGACTGATCGCACCTGGTCCGCTCAGGGATCACCCCTGAGCGGTCCGGGGACTCCCTGAAATCCCCCGTTGCCTCCATGGGGAGCACCGGGGAACGGAGCACGGCGCTCTACGATCTGCGCATGACAACGGCCGGGACCGCACCGTCGCGGCCGGTCCGGCGTGCCCCGCGCAGCAACGTCATCACCGACGGCGCTGCGGCGGCGTATGGGCCGGACGGCACCGCGGACGCGGTTGCCGACGTGCTGACCTGGGAGATCTTCGACGATCCCACGGCCGACCCGGCTCCGCAGCGTCGAGGTCGATCCGGGTCGGGCGCCGCGGTGTTGCCGGCTCCGGAACTGGTCCGGCCGCTGCCGCCGCCGTCCCCGCCGTCGCCGCAGGTCGGCCGCAGCGCCGGTCCGGCCTCCCGGCCCCCGGCGCCGACGGTCGCCGCGCGCCGACCTCCGTCCAGCGCATCCGGGCCGATCCCGCGGACCGGCGCGGCCGGCCGGCCGGCGGTACCGGTCAGCGTCCGGCCGGCACCGCCGCCTGCCGCCCACTGGACGCCGCCGACGCTGCCCCCGCCGCCGACCGGTAGGGCCCCGAACCGGCCGGCGCCGTCCGTCCCGACACAGCACCGCCCGCCGCCCAACCGCCCCGCGTACCGACCCGCCACCCCGAGCGCCCCGTGGGTCGCGCCCGCCGACCAGCGAGCCGGCTCGTCGGCGCGCGGCACCCGGCCGCGGAAGACCGGGGCGCAGCGGGCGGGTGGCTGGATCGTGCTCGCCGTCTTCCTCGTCATCGGATTCGCCAGCGGACTCCTCCAGCAGGTGATCAACCTCCTCGTCGATCTGCTGGGTGGGTGAGCATGACCGATCGCTCGCGGTGCACCGCGACCACACCGCCGGGGTCCCCGGCCCACCGACCGGAGGGACCCCGGTGACCCGGGCGAACCGACCCAGCCAGCCGAACGGCGTGGTGGTGCTGCTGCGCATCACCGTCTTCCGGCGGCTGTGGGCGGCGTTCGCGCTGTCCAGCCTGGGTGACTGGCTGGGTCTGCTGGCCACGTCGGCGCTGGCCTTCTTCCTGACCCAGGACGCCTCCGGGCTCGCGCAGGGCGCCGCCGTCTCCGGCGTGCTGTTGACCCGACTGCTGCCCGACCTGCTGCTGGCCCCGGTGGCCGGCGCGCTGGTCGACCGGTTCGACCGCCGCAAGGTGGCCATCCTGGGCGACACCGCGGCCGGGTTGCTGTACCTGTCGATCGCCTTCGCCGGCGACCTGACCTGGCTGTACATCGCGCAGTTCCTGGTCGAGGCGATCGGCCTGTTCGCCACCCCGGCCAAGCAGGCGCTGTGGGTCAACATCACCCCGCGCGAGCGGCTGCCGGTGGCCAACCAGCTCAACTACGTCTCGGTCTACGGGATGGTGCCGGTCGCCGCCGGTCTGTTCGCCGTGCTGTCGACGGTCGCCCAGTTCTTCGGGGCCACCGAGGTGGCCACCGGCTCGGACGAGGACGCGGTCGGCGCGTCCTCCCTGCTCGGCGGGACCACCAGCTCGCTGGCCATCACCATCGCGTTGTGCGTGGACGCGCTGACCTACTTCATCGCGGCCACCACCGTCTTCGCCTCGCGGCGGATGATCCCGCCGTTCGTCGGTGAACGCAGCACGTCGACCAACATCTTCAGCCTCATCGCCGAGGGCATCTCGTTCGTCCGCAAGAACCGCCTGATGCGGTCCATCTACATCGGGATCCTCGGCGCGTTCGCCGGCGGCGGACTGGTCGCGGGCGTGGCCCTGCCCTACGTCACCGGACTCGGTGCCGGCGACGCGGGGTTCGCCATCCTGTTCGGCTCGGTGTTCACCGGGCTGGCGCTCGGCATGCTCATCGGCCCCAAGGTGCTGCCCACCGTGCCGCGTCGGATGATCTTCCCGCCGGCCATCGGGGCGGCCGGGCTGGCGCTGATCGGGATGAGCCTGCTGCAGGACCTCATCGGTGCCGTGGTGGCCGCCGCGGTCATGGGCCTCTTCGCCGGCATCGCCTGGATCACCGGGTTCACCATGATCGGCCAAGAGGTCTCCGACCAGCTGCGCGGCCGGGTGTTCGCGTTCGTCATGTCCTCGGTCCGGGTGGTGCTGCTGGGCACCATCGCACTCGGACCGGTGCTGGCCGGGCTGATCGGCTCGCACGTGCTGGTCATCGGCGGGTTCGAGTGGCCGTTCAGCGGAGCCGCGGTGGTGCTGGCCATCGGCGGTCTGGCCGCGATCGCGGTGAGCACCATCGCCGGGCACCAGATCGGCGGGCTGGCCTCGGCGCTGTTCCGGCGGCTGCTGGGCCGGCGCAGCACCTGGTACGAGCCGGACGACCACAGCGGCGTGCTCATCGCGGTCGAGGGGGTGCACGCCGACCAGGTCGCGACCCTGGCCCTGGCCGTGAACGACGAGCTGCACCGGCAGGGCTGGCGGACCGAGTCCGAGCGGTTCGACGCGCACCTGCGCCAGCCGGTCGGGCAGGACACCCCGGCCGGTGCGCTGCGCGCCATCGCCGACCTGGCCGAGTTCACCTCGGAGCGGCTCCGGCCGTCGCTGCAGGCCGGTGCGGTGGTGGTCTGCGAGGGCTACGTCGACGCGGTCGTGGTGCGGTTCATGTCGCTGGACGGGCAGCCCGAGGAACGGATGTGGCGGGCGGCGCAGTGGGCCGTCGGCGGCCTGCGTCCCGACCTCATCGTGCTCATCGATCCGCGGGCGTCGATGGTCACCGCGGTGCCGTCGGAGTCGGCCGTCGACGACGACGCGGTGACCACGATCGAGTCGGCCGGTCCACCCGCGCCGGTGCCGGCCGCGGATCCCGTCCGGCTGGACGCCCTCGTCGACGAGCACGACGACGATCCCGACCACCACGTCGACCCGGCCCAGGCCTACCTGGACCGCGCGTCCTACACCCCCGAGCGCTACCTGGTGGTGGCGCCGGTCGGGGAACCGTCGGCGGACCTGCTGTCCGCTGAGCTGCGGGAGCGGATCGGCTCGGTGCTGCGGCAGCGCTCGCCGGTGCTGGCCGAGTCGCAGCGCACCGGCTGACCCGACCGGCGCGACCACGCGCTGTCAGGGTCGGCGGCTAGCGTCCACCGCAGACACGGCGGACGGCCGTCCGGGACGGAGGTGCTGGTGACCGGGTCGGTCGGCACCGAGCTGGCGCGGTGCTGCGTCTGCGGCACGACCGGTCGGACCCTGGCCCGACGCCCGCCCTGGGCGATCGTGCAGTGCCCGGTGTGCGGACTGCGGTTCACCTCGCCCCGGCCGGACGCCGCCGCCCGCCGACAGCTGTACGACGACCCCAGGTACCACGGGTCCGGCGGGACACTGCGGCGGCGGGGAGCCCCGCCTTCCTGGCTCACCCGGATCTGGACGGACGGGCGGCTGGCCGAACTGCGCTCAGCGGCGCCGGCGCCGGCTGCGGTGCTGGAGATCGGCGCCGGGTCCGGCGAGTTCGCCATCGCCGCGGCGGCACTCGGCCACCGGCTCACCGCGGTGGAGCCGTCGCAGCCGGTGGCGGCGCGGCTGCGGGCGGCCGGCATCGCGGTGGTGGCGGACCTGGCCGACGCCCCGCCGGGCCCGGTCGACGTGGTGTGCTGCTGGGACACCCTCGAGCACCTGTCCGACCCGGTGACGGTCCTGCGCGACGTCCGTGCCCGGCTCGGTCCCGGCGGCGTGCTGCTGCTGACCGTGCCGGCCGCCGACTCGGTGCCGGCCCGGCTGCTCGGCGGGCGCTGGTGGGGTCTCAAGCCCGAGCAGCACCTGTGGCACTTCACGGAGACCACGGTGCGGCTGGTCGCCGCGCGGGCAGGCCTGGTCGTCACCCGCGTGCACCGTGGCCCGGCACGCCGGGCGGTGCTGGTCCGGCCGGACGCGCTGGTCGCCGTCGTCCGCCCGCTCCCGGACCCGGACCCGGACCCGGCAGGATCAGGGGGACCGCACGGGCACACGACGACGATGGAGGGGACCGGATGAGCGTCTTCGACGACCTGGTCGGCCAGCCGGACGCCGTGGCCGAGCTGACCGCGGCGGTGGCGGCCGCGGACGGCGACCCCTCGGTCCCGGCCGCCGCGATGACCCACGCCTGGCTGTTCACCGGGCCGCCCGGTTCCGGCCGGTCGGTGGCGGCCCGCGCCTTCGCGGCCGCCCTGGAGTGCCCCGACCGCGGCTGCGGACACTGCGCGCACTGCCGCACCACGGTGGCCGGCACCCACGCCGACGTGCGCAGCGTGGTGCCCGAGGGTCTGAGCATCTCGGTCAAGGAGATGCGGGCAGTGGTCCAGCTGGCCGCCCGCCGCCCGGCCACCGGCCGCTGGCAGATCGTGGTCATCGAGGACGCCGACCGGCTCACCGAGGGCGCGTCCAACGCCCTGCTCAAGGCGGTCGAGGAGCCGCCGGCGCACACGGTCTTCCTGCTCTGCGCCCCGTCCACCCATCCGGACGACGTGTCGGTGACCATCCGGTCGCGGTGCCGCGGGGTGGCCCTGCGGACCCCGGCCCCGGCGGCCATCGCCGAGGTGCTGGTGCGCCGGGACGGCATCGACCCGGAGGCGGCCGACTGGGCCGCCGCGGTGGCCGGCGGGCACGTGGGCCGGGCCCGGCGCCTGGCCACCGATCCGGCCGCTCGGGACGAGCGGACGCGGATCCTGTCCGTGCCCGCGGCGGTCCGCGCGCTGTCCGACGTCTTCGCCGAGTCCACCGAGCTGCTCGGCACGGCCAAGCAGGCCGCCGCCGGGGTCGCCGAGCGACGCGACGCGGCCGAGCTGGAGGCGCTGCGGACCGCGCTCGGGGCGGGCGGCACCGGCAAGGGCGCGGCCACCGCGGCCCGGGGCAGCACCGGCGCGATCCGCGAGCTGGAGCGGCGGCAGAAGCTGCGCTCGACCCGCACCGAGCGGGACGTGCTCGACCGGGCGCTGGTGGACCTGTCCGGCTTCTACCGGGACGTGCTGACGCAGGGGCTCGGCGCCCGGGTGCCGCTGAACAATCCGGACCTGGACGACGACGTGCGCACCACCGCCGAGCGGATCGGCCCGGCGGGCGCGCTGAGCCGGCTCGAGGCGGTGTTGGCCTGCCGCGAGGCGCTCGAGCTGAACGTGAAGCCGCAGATCGCGGTCGAGGCGCTGATGGCCCAGCTGCTGGCCGGGTCGGCGGTGCCGGACGGCCGCTGAGCGGGCGGTGGACGGGCAGTGGACGGGCAGTGGACGGGCGCTGAGCCGGGACCGCGCCGGTCCGGTGGCGGGCGGAGGCGACTACCCTCCGGCCATGGGCATGCTGTGCGCGGTCACCTTCAGCCGCAACGGCCACCTGCACTACGCCGATCCAGGGGAGCTCCGCCCGGCCGTGGGTGACGCGGTGCTGCTGCCCACCCCGCACGGGTCGGTGACGGCGACCGTGGTGTGGGCGGCCGAATGGAGCAGCGAGGACACTTCAGGGTTCCCGCGGCTGCTCGGCCCGGCCACCGCCGAGGACCTGGCCGAGGCGGACGCGCAGCGCCGGGTCAAGGCCCGCGCGCTGGTCGCCACCCGCAAGCTGGTCCGCGAGCACGGCCTGCCGATGAAGGTGCTGGCCGTCGATCCGCAGCCGGCCAGCGGTGACGCCGGCGAGCATCCCGCCCGGATCGTCATCCACTACTCGTCCCCGGAGGTCGTCGACTTCCGATCGTTGTTGCGGGACCTGTCCGCCACGCTGGGCAGCCGGGTCGAGCTGCGGCAGCTCGGCGCTCGGGACGCCGTCCGCGTGACCGGGTCGATCGGCTCCTGCGGGCGGGACACGTGCTGCTCGACGTTCCTCAAGGACTACGACCCGGTCACCCTGGCCATGGCCCGCGAGCAGGACCTGCCGGCCAATCCGATGCGCATCTCCGGGGCCTGTGGTCGGCTGATGTGCTGCCTGAAGTACGAGCACCCGCTCTACCAGGAGTTCGCCGAGTCGGCGCCGGCGGTGGGGGAGCAGGTCGACACCCCGGCCGGACCGGGGCGCGTGGTCGGGCACTCGGTGCCGCGGGACGGTGTGGTGGTGAAGCTGGCCGCGGACGGCTCGAAGCAGGTGTGCCCGGTGGCGTCGGTGTGCAGCTCCCGGCAGGCCTACGAGTCCCGCTGACCGAGCGTGCCCCGAACCACGGAACGGTCCGGACAGCACAACGGCCCTGCCAGCGTTGCCGCTGGTCAGGGCCGTGATGGAGCCGCTTTGGGGAATCGAACCCCAGACCTTCTCATTACGAGTGAGATGCTCTACCGACTGAGCTAAAGCGGCAGCGCGACGAGTGTAGCCGCTCCACGGCGGCCTCCGTGACGCCCGCGCGGACGCCCGGGGCGAGGAGGCGTCAGGCCTCGGCCATCGCGTCGATGATCCGGCCGCACAGCCGGCCGAACTCCTTCTGCTCCTGCGGGCTCAGCGACTCGAACATGATGGCGCGGACGGTGCGGGCGTGGTCCGGCGCGGCGTGCACCAGCTGGTCGTAGCCGGCGTCGGTGAGGGTGGCCAGCTGGCCGCGGCGGTCGCCGGGGGACGGGGAGCGCTGCACCCACCCCCGCTCTTCCAACCGGGCGACCGCGTGCGACAACCGGGACTGGGACGACTGGGCGGCGGTGGCCAGCTGGTTCATCCGCATCGAGCGGTGGGGCGCCTCGGACAGCATGACCAGGATGGTGAAGTAGGTGTGCGGCATGCCCGCGGTGCGCTGCAGGTTGCGCTCGATCCGCTCATTCAGCTCACCGGTCATGCGGCGGAAGGTGCGCCAGACCGCCTGCTGGTCGGAGGAGAGCCAGGGCTCGTCGACTGCTGATTCGTCCTCGCCTACCGGCTCGTCTGACACCGCGTCACGATAGCGCGCAGGACTGCTCCGATCGTGTCATCTCCGATCACGGCGTTCGGGCCGTGGCGCCGCTCCGTCCACGTCCGGCCGTCACCCACTGCGGGACGCGCGTCCCGGCCGCGCACCCGGTGCGGCGCGGTCGGCCAGCCCGGGGAGACTGACCGGGTGCAGCCGTCCGTTCCCGTCCCGACCCCGGCCGTCGCTCCGGCTCCGCCGGACCCCGGTCCCGCTCCCACCCGTGCCGAACTGGTGGCGCTGGACCGGGCGGTCGAGCTGGCCGGGCGCGGCGCGGGCACGGTGCTGCCCAATCCGGTGGTGGGCTGCGTGCTGCTGGACCCGACCGGCCAGGTGGTCGGCGAGGGCTTCCACCAGCGGGCCGGCGAGCCGCACGCCGAGGTGCACGCACTGGCCGCGGCGGGTGATCGCGCGCGCGGCGCCACCGCGGTGGTCACCCTGGAGCCCTGCAACCACGTCGGCCGCACCGGGCCGTGCTCCGAGGCGTTGCTGGCCGCCGGGGTGGTGCGGGTGGTGGTCGCCGTCCGCGACCCGTTCGCCCCGGCCGCGGGCGGCATCGAACGGCTCCGGGCCGGTGGGGTCACCGTGGTCGACCTGCCCGCCCACGCCGCCCTGGAGTCGGCCGACGACACCGCGGCCGCCGTCGCCGGTGCCATCGAGCACGCCGAGACGGTGAACCGGGTGTGGCTGCACGCGGTCCGCACCCGCCGCCCGTTCGTCACCTTCAAGGCGGGCATGACCCTGGACGGACGGATCGCGGCGCCGGACGGCACCAGCCGGTGGATCACCTCACCGGAGGCCCGAGCGGACGTGCACCGGCTGCGGGCCCAGGTCGACACCATGCTGGTCGGCGTGGGCACCGTGCTGGCCGACGACCCGGCGCTGACCGTCCGGGACGCTGACGGCACCCCGGTAGGCCGGCAGCCGCTGCGGGTGGTGGCCGACTCGACGGGCCGCACCCCATCGACCGCGCGGGTCCGCGACGACGCCGCCCCGACCTGGATCGCCGGCGCCGACGAGGTGGGCGATGGCACCCGGGTCGACCTGGTGCGGTTGCTGGAGGAGCTGTACCGGCGGGACCGCCGGCACGTGCTGCTGGAGGGCGGCCCCACCCTGGCCGCCGCGTGCTTCGACGCCGGCCTGGTCAACGAGGCGGTCCTGTACGTCGCCCCGACGGTGCTGGGAGCGGGTCGCCCGGCGGTCGACGGGGGCCGCTTGCACACCCTGGCCGAACGCACCGACGGCGTGCTCCGGTCGGTCCGCCAGGTCGGCCCGGACGTCCGCCTGGACGTGGTCTTCCCGGTGCTGCTGTCCCGTCCGAACTCTTGACGAGGGGCGGCTTCTCGCCCGAGAGGGAGGACTCGACGCGGGGAGATCAAGCGCTCGGTGGCCTGGTCCTGGTGGTGGCGCTGCTGCGCCGGCCCCGGACGTCTCCGGCGTCGTCGCCGGCGCTGGACGCCACGGCTCGGTCCTGACCCGGCGCCGGTCGCCCGCCCCACGGGACGGCGGCACGATGCGCAACAGGCCCGAACGCGGGCTTCACGCCAACTCGCGGTGCGTTGACACGCAACCACATAGAGTCACGACCACGGACGAGCGTCCATGACCGGTGGGTGGGCCCCGTGGGGATCGAACCCACAACCCGCGGATTAAAAGTCCGCTGCTCTGCCAGTTGAGCTAGAGGCCCTCGGGGTCCCGATGCCCGGCGGAGCACCGGAGCGGCGGGCGACCGCCGGGCAGCAGCCTACCGGCTGGACGCCGTCCGATCGGGCGTCGTGCACCGCACCCGGTGCACGGCACGAGGGGTGGCCGGAGGCAGCGGTGGCATGGTTCGGCAGGGCGCGGCGGGAATCCGCGGAGAACAAGCCGGGCGCGGGCCCGGACCCGGGTGCGCCCTTCGTCGACGACGCGCCGACCGGGCCGGTGGAGCGCTGGTACTCCGATCCGGACGCCCAGGGGCCGGACGAGGTGCCGGAGGACGAGCACGGCGATGAGGCGCAGGCGGCCGAGGACCCCGGGGCATCCGCGCCGCCCGCGGACGCGACCCCGTCGCCGGCCGGACCGGTGCGGCCGGCCGGTCCCGCCGTTCAGGTCGACCGGCTGACCGTGCACCACGGTGGGCGGTCGGTGTTCGCCGACGTCTCGTTCACCGTGCCGCGGGCCGCGGTGGTCGCGATCGTCGGTCCGTCCGGTGCCGGTCGGTCCAGTCTGCTGCTCGCGGTGACCGGGCACCTGGCGGTGACCGCCGGGACCGCGGTGGTGGCCGGTGTGTCGGTGACCGAGCAGGCCCACCAGGTGCGGCAGTCGACGTCCGTGGCCCGGCTGGGCGGGCTGATCGAGCCGGAGCCGGCGTTGACCGTCGGCGAGGCCGTCCGGGAGCGCTGCCTGCTGGACGGCGTGACCACCGCCGCGGGGCGGATCCGGTTCGACGAGGCGGCCCGCATCCTCGGGGCGCAGCTGCCCGACCACCGGCTGGTCCGGGACCTGGACGGAGTGTCGGCCGGGCAGCTGGCCGTGGCGCTGGCCTGCGCGCGGCCCAGCGACCTGGTGGTCCTGGACGATCTCGACGAGGGGCTGGACGGCCCCGGGCAGCACCAGCTGGCCCGGGCGCTGACCCGGCTGGCCGTGGTCGGCCCGGCCATCCTGGTCGCCACCACCGACCGCTGGCCGGTGGTCGACGTGGTGGACAGCGTGGTCGAGCTGCCGCCGCCGGTCCCCCCGGACGCGATCGTCCCGGCCCCCGGCGCGCCCGCACCGCCCGCGGCCGTCCCGACCCCACCGCCACCGTCCGGACCGCCGACCCCGCCGGGACCCGCTGACGGTCCGGATCCCGCCCAGCCGCGCACCGACCCCGAGGACGCCCGATGATCTCCGCAGCCCGGCTGGCCGGCGCCGAACTCCGCCGCTTCCGGGGGCCGCTGCCCAAGCTGGCCCTGACCTTCATCCTGCTGGTGCCGCTGCTGTACGGGGCGCTGTACCTGTGGTCGAACTGGGATCCCTACGGCCGGCTCGACCAGGTGCCGGTCGCCGTGGTGAACGAGGACCAGGCCGTGTCCGTGGACGGCCGCACCATCGACGCCGGCGACCAGTTCGTGGCCCAGCTGCAGCAGGAGAAGATCTTCGACTGGCACTTCGTCGAGCAGTCCGAGGCCCAGGACGGACTCCGTGACGGCCGGTACTACCTGATCATCACCGTCCCCGAGGACTTCTCGCAGAGCCTGGCCAGCGGCACCGGCAACGACCCGATGCGGGCGACCCTGCTGCTGCAGCGTGACGACCACAACGGGTACGTCATCGGCATGCTCACCGACTCGGTCCGCACCGAACTGGAGGCGGCCATCGACAAGGCCGCCATCGGGGCCTACTTCGAGGCGGTGTTCACCAATCTGCAGAACATCCGCGGCGACGTCCAGCAGGCCGCCGACGGCGCCGCGCAACTGGCCTCCGGTGCGGCGTCGGCGGTCTCGGGCGGGGGCGAGCTGGCCGGCGGTCTGACGTCGGCGAAGGACGGCTCCGGCCAGCTGGTCTCGGGTTTGATCGACGCCCGCAGCGGGTCCGGGCAGCTGGTCTCCGGTGCGCAGACCGCGCAACAGGGCGCCGCCCAACTCGCCGCCGGGGTGGCCGACGCCGCCCAGGGTGCCGCCGAACTCAGCTCCGGGCTGGCCGACCTGCAGACCGGGTCCGGCCAGCTGGTCACCGGGGCCGACCAGGTCGCCCAGGGCACCCAGCAGCTGGCCGATCAGGTCGTCCCGGCGCTGGACGCGGTGGCCGGCGCCATCCCCGGTCTGCAGCGGCTGAACACCGATTTCGATGCCCTGGTCGACCGCGACAGCGGCGCCGCCCAGGGCGATCTGGCCGCCCTCGCGCAACAGGTGCAGCAGCTGCCGGACAGCCCGGCTCGCACCCAGCTGCTGGCCACCCTGCAGTCGCTGACCGGGCGGGTCGGCCAGGTGGCCGACACGGTGGACGCGGTCACCGCGGCGCTGGACGCACAGGGCAGCACCCTGCAGGCCGACCTGACCACCGCGGCGAGCCGGATCGACGAGCTGGCCCAGGGCGCGGCCGAGGTGGCCGCCGGGGCGCAGGAACTGGACACCAACCTCGTCACGGCCGCCGCCGGCGCCGACACGCTCGCGGCCGGACTGGCCACCGCGACCACCGGCGCCCAGGACCTGGACACCGGGCTCACCACGCTGGTCACCGGGGCCCAGCAGCTCGACGCGGGCCTGGGCACTCTGCAGACCGGGGCGGTGCAACTGGACGACGGTCTGGACACCGCGCAGACCGGTCTGGGCACGCTGAACGACGGGCTCACCCAGCTGTCCTCCGGCAGTACCCAACTGGCCGACCAGCTCAGCGCCGGCGCACAGCGCATCCCCGCCCTGGACGACTCGCAGGCGGGCGCGGCGGCCTCCGTGCTCTCCCAGCCCGTCGCGGTGAGCACCACCATCGACAACGCGGCCGGCACCTACGGGCGGGGCCTGGCGCCGTTCTTCTTCTCGATCGCCATCTGGGTGTTCGGCATCACGGCGTTCCTGGTGTTGCGGCCCGGCTCGCCGCGGGCGCTGATCGGCCGGGCCTCGCCGGTGCGCCTGGCCCTGGCCGGCTGGTTCCCGGTGCTGGGCATCGGTGCGGCGGGCGCCATGATCCTCTTCCTGGTCGCCTGGTTCGCCCTCGGACTGGATCCGGTGAACATCGGCATCTCGATCGGCGTGGTGCTGCTGGCCACCGTCTGCTTCACCGCGATCGCCTACCTGCTCCGGGCCGCGCTCGGCGTGGTCGGCTCGGCCATCTCGCTGGTGCTGCTGATGGTCCAGCTCACCAGTTGCGGCGGCATCTATCCGGTGGAGACGCTGCCGCTGCCGCTGCGCGCCATTCATCCCTTCATGCCGATGAGCTACCTGGTCGACGCGCTGCGGGTGGGCTTCACCGGTGGCCCGGCCGACCTGCTGGTCCGGGACGTCCTGGTGTTGGCGGGCGTGGCGGTGGCCGCGCTGGTGGGCTGTGTGCTGGTGGTGCGGGGCAAGCAGCGGATGAGCGTCAGTACGTTGCACCCGGCGCTGAGCACCTGATCGCACCGGTCGGGACGGGAATCAAGATCGGCTCGGTGACGCGGCCGTGATTGCGCTCTGTGCGAACGACCCGGATCCTGGCACGCAGCACTGCACCGGACGGAGCGATCGGTCCGGCCCAGCCTCCGCCACCGACGGAACAGGAGCGTCCGTGACCACCGATGCCGCCGAGTCGACCCAGGACGCCGGGGTCCCGCCCCAGCCCCCGTCCCCGGCCACGTCGGCGGAGCCCAGGCCCTCGGCCGGCGGGGCCGACCTGCCGGCCGAGCTGGCCGACGCGATCATCGGTCTGGTCCGGCAGTACCACAGCCTGCGGGTACGGATCAACGACGGCAAGGACGTCGACGCCCCGCCGCAGATGGCCGTGCTGGGTCGGCTGGTCGACCTCGGGCCGTGCCGGGCCAGCGTGCTGGCCGAGGCGCTCCTGAGCGACCCGTCCACGGTGTCGCGGCAGGTGGCCGGGCTCGTCAAGGCCGGCTGGGTGGACCGGGGCCCCGACCCGGTCGACGGCCGGGCCGCGATCCTGTCCATCACCGAGGCCGGCCGGCAGCGTTGGGTCGAGCACTGGCGCCGCCGCGGTGAGGCCCTGGCGCCGGTGGTCGAGCGGTGGAGTGACGAGGACCAGGTGGACCTGGCCCGACTGTTGCGTCAGTACACCCTCGACGTCGACCGGCACTGGGACGAGGTCGTCACCGCGTTCCGCAAGCCGCCGGCGGCCGGTCCGGGCGCCTGATCCGACCGGTCGGTCGGACCCCGGTCGTCACGGCTGGAGCCCCGCCACCTGCGGGTCGGGTACCGTTTTGGAAGTCTCCACCGGCCTGCCGTATGCTTTCACAGCTCCCAACGGCCAGCCGTTGGAGGCGGGTTCCACCGGGCCGGCCCCCATCGTCTAGCGGCCTAGGACGCTGCCCTTTCAAGGCGGTAGCACGGGTTCGAATCCCGTTGGGGGTACGTGGTTCTCGAGCCGGATTCCGTCCGGTAGAGTGAGCCGCCGGCAGTACCGCAGGACGAGCAACACCCAGCAGGACAGCAGTACACCTGGCCCCGTGGCGCAGTTGGTTAGCGCGCCGCCCTGTCACGGCGGAGGTCGCGGGTTCAAGTCCCGTCGGGGTCGCAGGTCGGGGCCGGAGTTCGGAGTGGATCCGGACCCCGGCCCTCTCCATGGCCAGGTAGCTCAGTTGGTACGAGCGTCCGCCTGAAAAGTGGAAGGTCGCCGGTTCGATCCCGGCCCTGGCCACCACATCTCGCCCGCGAGCCGGTTCCCGGCTCGCGGGCTTCTTCTGTTCTGTGCCCGGGTGCTCGGTCGCATGGCTACGGTGACGGCATGACCGACGCCGAACAGTCGAGGGTTGCGAACGACAGTTGGGACGTGATCGTCGTCGGCGGGGGACCGCCGGGCGAGAACGTCGCGCAGTACGCCATCCAGGGCAGTGACCGCACCGCCGTGATCGTCGAGCGCGAGCTGGTCGGCGGCGAGTGTTCCTACTGGGCCTGCATCCCGAGCAAGGCGTTGCTGCGGCCGGTGCAGCTGCTGGCCACCGCCCGCAACCTGCCCGGCGTGCAGAGTCTGGTCGGGGACCACAGTCTCGACGCCGCCGCCGCGATGCGCCGCCGTGATCAGTTCGCCGGGCACGACGGCGACGAACCGGACGCCTCCCAGGTGCAGTGGGCCAACGGGATCGGGATCGAGGTGGTCCGCGGCCGGGCCCGGCTGTCCGGCCCGCGCACGGTGCAGGTGACTGCCGCCGACGGCACCACGCGCACGCTCACCGCCCGGCAGGCGGTGGTGCTGGCCACCGGCACCACGGCCGCGGTCCCGGACGTGCCGGGTCTGCGGGAGGCGCTGCCGTGGATCTCCCGGGACGTCACCAACCTGCACGAGGTGCCGCGCCGGATGGCCGTCATCGGCGGCGGGGTGGTGGCCTGCGAGGCGGCCACCTGGCTGCGCGCCATGGGCGTCGACGAGCTCACCGTGATCGTCCGCGGCGGCAGCCTGCTGACCGGCAACGAGCCGTTCGCCGGGGAGTTGGTGGCCGGGCAGTTCGGCCGGTCCGGCATCCGGGTGCTGACCGGCAGCCAGGCCACCGCGGCCCGCCGCACCGCTCCCCGGGACACCGGCGAGGGACGCATCCACGGCGGCCCGGTCGAGCTGACCGTGCAGACCCCGGACGGCGAGCAGACCCTCACCGTGGACGAGGTGCTGGTCGCGGCGGGGCGCACCCCGAACAGCGGCGACGTCGGGCTGGACGCCGTGTCGGTGACGCCGAACGGCAAGGGGTTCGTCGAGGTCGACGACCACCTCACCGTGCCCGGCACCGCCGACGAGCACGGTGAGTGGCTGTACGCGGTGGGCGATCTGACCGGCCGGGCGCTGCTCACCCACATGGGCAAGTACCAGGCCCGCATCGCCGGGGCGGTGATCGGCGCCCGGGCGCAGGGGGCGTCGCTGGACGGCCCGCAGTTCACCGACCGGGCCGATCACGGCATGGTGCCGCAGGTCGCCTTCACCGAGCCGCCGGTGGCCTCGGTGGGGTTGACCGAGGCGCAGGCCCGGGACGCCGGCCTGCAGGTCGAGACGGCCGAGTACGACCTGGCCTCGGTCTCCGGGGCGGCGCTGCTGCGGGACGATTACGAGGGTCGGGCCAAGCTGGTCATCGACGCCGCCACCGACCGCCTGGTGGGCGCCACGTTCGTCGGGCCCGAGGTGGACGAGCTGCTGCACTCGGCCACGATCGCGGTGGTCGGACAGGTGCCGGTGAGCACGCTGTGGCATGCGGTGCCGTCGTTCCCGACGATCAGCGAGGTGTGGCTGCGGCTGCTGGAGACCCTCGCCGAACACCGGAGGAGTCGCGCGAGCGAGGCATGAGGGGGCGCAAGCTCCGACCAGTAGACCCCGCCGGGGTTGGGACGACACCGGCCCCTCCCCGACGGATCGGGAGGGGGCCGGTGTCGTGCTGCGTGCTGGTCACGTGCGGGACTGCTTGGGCGTCCGGACGTGCGTGTCCAGCGTCATGTCCTCGAGCTCCTTGCCCTTGGTCTCCGGGATCTTGGCGAGCACGAAGAAGAAGGACAGCAGTGCGAACGCCGCGTACAGGCCGTAGGCGACGGTCAGGCTGACGTCGGCCAGCGGCTGGAACGTCTCGGTGACGATGAAGTTGAAGATCCAGTTCGAGGCGGTGGCGATCGCCATCGCCTTGGCCCGGATCCGGTTCGGGAACATCTCGCCGAGCAGCACCCACATGACCGGGCCCCACGACCCACCGAAGAACACGATGAACAGGTTGGCGGCGACCAGCGCGATGCCGGCCCAGGCGCCCGGCAGGCTCACCACTTCCTTGCCGTCGGCACCGGTGGTGATGACGGCCTGGGAGAAGGCCAGGGCCATGGTGGCCAGGGACAGGAACATGCCGATCGAGCCGACCAGCAGCAGCGGCCGGCGCCCGACCCGGTCGACCAGCAGGATGGCCACCACGGTGACCAGCACGTTGGTGACCGACCCGATCACCGAGATCAGGAACGACTGGCTCTCGTCGAAGCCGACGGCCTGCCACAGGGTGTTCGAGAAGTAGAAGATGACGTTGATGCCGACCAGCTGCTGGAACGCGGCCAGCAGGATGCCCACCCAGACCAGCGGGTGCAGGCCGAGCCGTGGGCCCTTCAGGTCCCGCAGGCTGGGCTTGTCCTCGCGATGCAGGGACTGCCGGATGTCGGCCACCCGCTGCTGGATCTTCGCCGGGGTCTCGCCGAGCACCCGGGCGAGCACCTTCTCGGCGGCCGAGTCCTTGCCCTGGGCGACCAGGAACCGCGGCGACTCGGGGATGCCGATCGACAGGATGCCGTAGACCAGCGACGGGATGACGCCGACCAGGAACATCCAGCGCCAGGCCTCCAGGCCCAGCCACAGGTCGGCGGAGGCGCTGTCGTTGATGCTCTGCAGCCAGTTGTTCGACAGCTGCGAGACGAAGATGCCGATGACGATGGCCATCTGCTGCAACGAGGCCAGCCGGCCGCGCAGGTGGGCCGGGGCGACCTCGGAGATGTACGTCGGCCCGATGACCGAGGCGATGCCGATGCCGAGCCCGCCGACGAAGCGCCAGAGGGCCAGGTCCCACGCCTCGAAGGCGATGCCGGAGCCGATCGAGGAGACCAGGAACAGCACGGCGCCGATGAGCATGACGCGGGGCCGGCCCAGCTTGTCGGCCAGCTGCCCGGCGAACCAGGCGCCGATGGCCGATCCGATGAGCGCGATGCCGACGACGAATCCGCTGGCGAAGGGCCCGAGCGTGAAGCGGTCGTTGATGCTCTCGACCGCGCCGTTGATGACCGACGTGTCGAAGCCGAACAGGAAACCGCCGACCGCGGCGGCGATGGAGATGGCGGTGGCGCGCGCCGGATGCGTCTCGCCGGGCCCCACCGGTGTACGTGCTGAACTCATGTCCGCGTCCTCTCGCGCAACCAGCCTGGTCGCACGCCCGGCACCGTTGCCGAGATCGTGATCAGGCCCCCCGCGCGCACAGTAGCCCTACTTGGTGATCAGGGCGCGACAGTGGGTGAGGACGCGCGATCCGACCTGGATCCGTGCGCTCGCGGTCGGGGAGCCGCGGGATCAGCCCAGGGCGGTGGCGCGGAGCAGCGTGCGCAGGTCGCTGGACAGCGTGTCGACGGGCACCCCCGCCCCGCGGAGCTGGGCGGCGAACCGCTCCGAGCCCGGCAGCAGCCGGACCGAGGCCGGGCCCAGGTCGCGGAGGATGTCGACCAGGATCTCGGCGGGCGCCTCCGCCGGCGGGCAGGGCCGGCCGGTCGCGGCGAGCGCGCGGGCCTGGTCCTGCAGCTGGTAGCGACGGAGCGTGTTCAGCACGCCGGACCGGCTGTCGGCGCCGGGCTCCTCGTCGCGCAGGTAGAGGACGATCCCCGGCGCCTGCTCGGCGGTGGTGTCGACGTCGGCCAGCAGATCGCCGCGGCACTGGCAGCGCAGCGACCCGAAGGCCTGCCCGGCCAGGCACTCGGCGTGCACGGCCAGCAGCACCTCCCGCTCGCCGGCGACGGACCCGGAGACGACGGCGACGTACTCCCGGCCGTCGGAGCCGCGGTACCCGACCATCCGGGCGGTGGCGTTGGGCATGGGCAGCCGGACCGAGGCGACCCGCTCGGCGCCGTGCGACGGCACCAGGTCGGTCGGGGTCGGATGCACGATCGGCGCCTGGTGGGCCTGCCGGTGGGCGACCAGCATCGCGATGGAGATCATGGCCAGACCGTGCCGGTCGGCGAACTCGCGCAGCTCGGGGGCGCGGGCCATCCCGGTCGGGTCCTGCTCGCTGACCACCTCGACCAGCGCGCCGACCGGCGTGCAGCCGGCCATCCGGGCCAGGTCGACGGCGGCCTCGGTGTGGCCGGTGCGCTGCAGCACGCCGCCCGGCTTGGCCCGCAGCGGCAGCACGTGGCCGGGGCGGGTCAGCTCGTCGGCGCGGGTGCCCGCCTCGCCGAGCAGCTTGATGGTGAGCGCGCGGTCGGCGGCCGAGATGCCGGTGCTGACGCCGTGTCGGGCGTCCACGGTGACGGCGTAGGCGGTGCCCTTGGGGTCGGTGTTCTTCGCGGCCATCGGCGGCAGGTCCAGCTCGTCCGCGCGGGTCTCGTCCATCGCGACGCAGAGGATCCCTGAGCTGTAGCGGACGGCGAAGCCGACGGTCTGCGGGGTGGCGAGCTCGGCGACCCAGATCAGGTCGCCCTCGTTCTCCCGGTCCTCGTCGTCGACCACGACGACGGGCCGGCCCAGCCGGAGTTCGGCGACGGCCCGGTCGAGAGTGTCGAAGCGCACGCTGGCAGTCATGGGTTCCTTCCGCAACGGGACCTCGCCGGCGTCCCCTGAGACCGACGGGGACGAGTCAAGCTCCACGATGTGTCGGTCGGTCGCGTCCGGTGTGACCGTTGCTTTACGCCGATCGGGACGTCCCGACCGGCACTGGGCGGATGGTCGACCGTACGGCCGGTCGGCCGCCGGGTCCACGTGATTCCCATCGCACTGCGGTGCGGTTCGAGGCGGACCGGTCGGGATACCTACAGCCGGGCCAGCGTGGCGGCCAGGTGTTCCGGGGCCAGGATCCAGTCGGCCAGGGCGTGCGCGACGCCGGTGACGCCGACCTCGTTGGGCGAGTCGCTGGTCCGGATGCGCAGGTCGCGGGTGGCCAGCGGCAGCGAGTTGGCCGCGACGTGCTCGCGGATGCCGGAGAGCAGGTGCTCACCGGCCACGGCCAGCTGCCCGGCCACCACGATCTCCGACGGGTTCAGCAGGCTGACGGCCAGGGCGAGCCCGGAGCCCAGCACCCGCCCGGCCTCGCGGATCCGTTGGATCGCCCGCGGGTCGCCCGCCTGCAGCAGTCGGAGCACGTCGTTCAGCCCGGTGACCGCAGCGCCGTCCGCGGCCAGGTCGCGGGCGATGGCCCAGCCGCCGGCGTAGGCCTCGATGCAGCCGGTCTTGCCGCACCGGCACAACGGTGGCGCCTCCCGGGGGTGGACGGGATGACCCACGGTGTGGCCGAGATCGCCGGCAGCGCCCTGTGCGCCGTACACGATGCGGCCGTTGGCCACGATGCCGGCGCCGACGCCGGTGCCCACCTTGACCAGCAGCAGGTCGTCGGCCCGCGGCACCGAGCGGACGTGCTCGCCCCAGGCCATGGCGTCGGAGTCGTTGAGGATGAGGATCGGCAGGTCGTAGCGGGGGCGCAGCAGTTCCGGAACGGCGATGCCGTTCCACCCGGTCATGATCGGCGGCGAGACCACCCGGCCGGTGGAGATCTCGATCGGCCCGGGCAGGCTCATGCCCAACCCCCACGCCGGTGCGTCACCGGGGGCGCGAAGGCTCTCCAGCCGGTCGATCACCAGGCCGAGCACCGTGTCCGGTCCGTCCCCGATGAACAGTGGGACCGTGTCCTGGGCCAGGACCGTCCCGTTGAGGTCGCAGCGCGCCACCCGAGCTGCCGACGCGCCGACGTCGGCGATGAGGAGGGTGCCCTGCGAGGCGTCGAAGCCGAATCGGCCGGCCGGGCGGCCGCGGGCACCGTTGGCCGCTCCCATCGGGCGCACCAGCCGGGCGTCCAACAGTTCGTCGATGCGTGCATTCACCGTGACGCGGGCCCAACCGGTGAGGTCGCCCAGCTCGGCCCGGGTCCGGGGTGCACCCGACCGGATCACCCGGAGCAGGTCGCCCGCCTGTGGGCTCAGCTGCATGGACCCTCCCTCGTCGCTGCCCCAGATTAAGCGAACGCAGCGCGCACAAACAAGCACAATATTGTGACTTGACGCGACCGTGACGCCGCCTTAACGTCTAGCTGCAGACAAAAAGGGAGGCGCAATGTTGCGTAGGAACGTTCGTCGTACCGCTGTGGCCATCCTGGCCATGGCGCCCGTGCTGGTGATCACCGCGTGTGGCGATGACTCCAGCTCGTCCGACACCACGACGACAGCCGGGAGCTCCACCGCCGCCAGCAGCGGCGACGCCGGCGGGGCCTCGGGCCAGCCGATCGCGGCCGTCATCAAGGGTCTGGACAACCTGTTCTTCCAGACCATGCAGCAGGGCATCGAGGCCGGCGCGGACGCCGCCGGCGTGACCGTGGAGATCCAGGCCGCCCAGTCCATCACCGACACCACCGGCCAGGCCGAACGTCTCGCGGCGCTGGCGCAGCAGGACTTCGGCTGCTTCATCGTCAACCCGATCACCGGCAACAACCTGGTCCAGGGGCTGGCGCAGATCGCGCAGAAGGACGTGCCGGTGGTCAACATCGACCGGCCGATCGACGCGGACGCGGCCGAGGCGGCCGGCGTGGACATCGCCACCTACATCGGCACCGACAACGTCGAGGCGGCGGAGCTGGCCGGCCAGCGCATGGTCGAGCAGCTCGGCGGCACCGGCCAGGTCGCCATCATCGGCGGCGTCGCCGGCGACGTGACCAGCAACGACCGGGTCACCGGCTTCACCAACGCCGCGCAGGACTCGCTCGAGCTGCTGCCGGTCATCGCCGCCGACTGGAACCGTCAGCAGGCGCTGACCACCGCGACCGACCTGATGACCGCCAACCCGGATCTCAAGGGCATCTTCGCGGCCAACGACGACATGGCGCTGGGCGCCGCCCGCGCCGTGGCCAACGCCGGCAAGACCGACCAGATCACGGTCATCGGGCTGGACGGCAACGAGGACGCGCTGCAGGCCGTGCAGGCCGGCGAGCTCGACGCCACCGTGGCGCAGTACCCGTACGCCGTCGGTGAGCTCGGTGTGCAGGCGTGCGAGGCCGCACTCGCCGGGCAGACCCTGCCGGAGAACGTCAAGGCGCCGGTCGCCCTGATCACCTCCGACAACGTCTCGACCGCCCTGGAGAACTTCCCGCAGCCGGTCGAGGAGTACGACAACCCGCTCGAGACCACCGGCAGCTGAGCCGGTTCCCGCCGGGGCCCGCCCGTCGACCAGCGGTCGACGCGGGGGCCCCGGGGTCTGCACGTTCCCACCGCTGACGCCGCGCCACGGGATCCCCGCCGCCACGAACGGCGGTCGGTCCACCCCGACGGTCCGGTCCCCACACCAAGGAGTTCGACGCCTCATGCGAGCGGTTGTCTACGCCGGTCCCCGCGACTGGTCCGTCACCGAGATCCCCACGCCCGTCCCCGCCCCCAACGAGGTGCTGATCAAGGTCCGCGAGACCGGGGTGTGCGGTACCGATCTGCACATCCACGAGGGCGGTTTCTACGCCGAGTTCCCGCTGATCCCGGGGCACGAGGTGGTCGGAGAGGTCGCCGAGCTCGGCGCGGACGTGCCCGCCGGCCTCAAGCTCGGTGAGGCCGTCACCGTGAACCCGAACGCCCCGTGCGGGGTGTGCGAGTACTGCCAGGCCGGGCAGCGGCTGGTCTGTCCGAACCTCAAGGGCGTCGGCACCAACTACCCCGGCACCTTCGCCGAGTACCTGGCCGTGCCGCACTGGTTCGTCTACTCCACCGAGGGCATCCCGGACGAGGTCGCGGTGTTCACCGAGCCGATGTCGTGCGCCGTGCACGGTGCCGACGTGCTCGACATCCGACCGGGCAGCACCGCGCTGGTGTTCGGCGCCGGTCCGACCGGCCTCCTGCTGGCCCAGCTGCTGCAGCACTCCGGCGCCTCGCACGTGACCGTGGCGGCCTCCTCGCAGTTCAAGCTGGACCGGGCCGAGGAGCTCGGCGTCGACGCCACCCTGCTCATGGACCGGGCCGACCTGGCCGGCAGCGTCGAGCGGCTCCGTGAGGTGTCCGGCGGCGGCTTCGATGTCGTCGTCGAGGCGACGGGTGCGCTCGACGTGGCCGAGGCGTGCGTGCCGCTGACCCGCAACGGCGGTCAGGTGATGATCTACGGCGTCACCGACGCCGACGACCGCATCTCGATCAGCCCGTACGACGTCTTCCGCCGCGAGATCACCATCAAGGGCTCGTTCGCCCAGGTCGACGACTTCCCGGGCGCGGTGGCCGCCCTGCGCAACGGGCGGGTCAAGACCGACGGGCTGGTCACCCACCGGTTCCCGCTCGAGGACTACGGCAAGGCGCTGGAGGCGCTGCAGCAGGACCGCACCGTGCACAAGATCGTGCTGGTGCCGTGAGTCCCGCGGCTGGTCCGGTGACGGCGACCTGGGTGCACGCCCGACCCGAGGGGCTGGTGCTGGAGACCGGTGAGGTGCCCGAGCCGAAGCCGGGGGAGGCACTGATCCGCAGCGTCTACGTCGGCATCTGCGGTTCGGACATGCACGCGGTCGCCGGGCACCATCCGTTCGTGCCGTTGCCGTACCGGCCCGGCCACGAGGTGGTGGCGGTGGTGGAGGCCCTCGGCGGCGACGCCACCGCGGCCACCGCAGCCGGCGCGGCGGGCGGCATCGGTCCGGCCACCGTCTCGGTCGGCGACCGCGTGGTGGTCGAACCGCCGCTGGTCTGCGGCGAGTGCAAGCACTGCGAGGCGGGGCGCACCAACCTGTGCGAGCGGCTGGACTTCTTCGGCTGCGGCAACTCCCAGGGCGGCATGGGCGAGCGGTCCGTGGTCCGGGCCGACCGGCTGCACGTGCTGCCGGACGAGCTCACCGATCTGCAGGCCTCGCTCATCGAGCCGCTGGCCACTCCGGTGCACGCGATCCGGCTGGCCGGTGGGCACGCGGCCGGCGAGGGCGAACCCGATCTGTCCGGACGGTCGGTGGTCATCATCGGCGCCGGCACCATCGGCCTGCTGGTGCTGGCCGCGGCCCGCTGGTCGGGTGCCGAACGGATCGTCGTCACCGACGTGCTGCCCGCCAAGCGGGAGCGGGCGTTGCAGCTGGGCGCGGACGCGGTGGTCGACGCGGCCGCCCCGGACGTGGTCGAGCAGGTCCGGGCCGCGCTCGGTGAGAGTGCCGACGTGGTCTTCGACTGCGTGTCGGTGCAGGGGACGGTCGACCAGGCCGTCCGCATGGTGCTCAAGGGCGGCACGGTGGTGATCGTGGGGGTTCCGGTCGGGCCGGTGACGGTCGACCTGCCCACGATCCAGGACCTCCAGGTCCGCATCCAGGGCACCATCACGTACGTGTCGCGCGACTACGCCACTGCCGCCCGCATCATCGCCGAGGGTGGCGCGCGACCCGAGGATCTGGTGACCCTGGTGGCGCCGCTCGACGAGGTCGAGCAGGCGTTCGCCGCCGCCCGCAGCGGTGAGCACGTGAAAGTGCTGCTGGCGCCATGACCCGGCCGGCCGACCCACTGACGCGGCCACCGCAATCCCATCCCACAGGAGCGCAGAGCATGTCCCCGACGACTTCCGAGCAGACGGCGGAGCCCGCCGCCTCCGGTGCCGCGCCCGTCGAGCGGCAGAGTGTGTCCCAGCGTCTGGCCAGCTTCACCGGGTGGTCCGAATGGGCCGCCCCGATCGGCCTGCTCGTGCTGGTCATCGTCTTCCAGATCCTGAACTCGACGTTCCTGTCCCTGGGGAACATCGAGGCGATGCTGGCCGCGGCGGCGATCCTGATCCTGCTGTCGGTCGGGCAGACCTTCGTGGTCGCCACCGGCGGCATCGACCTGTCCATCGCCTCGACCATGACGCTCAGCGCGGTCATGTTCGGCGTCGGCTACGGCGCCGACTGGAGCATCTTCCTGTGCTGCCTGCTCGCGGTGGTCACCGGCTCGCTGTTCGGGCTGCTGCAGGGCGTCATCATCGGCCGCGGCAAGATCACCGACTTCATCGTCACCCTCGGCGGGCTCTCGGTGGCCTCGGGCCTGGCCCTGGTCATCTCGGACGGTCAGCCGGTCACGGTGATCAGCCGTTTCATGCTGCGACTCTCGACCGACGGCATCGGCATCATCGGCTGGCCGGTCATCGTCGCGCTGGTGGTGGCGCTGATCTTCCACGGCGTGCTGTTCCACACGCGGTTCGGTACCCACGTGCTGGCCGCCGGCGGGTCCGAGGACGCCGCCCGCGCGACCGGCATCTCCATCGCCCGGATCAAGACCGCGGTCTACACGGTGGCCGGCATCATGGCCGGCCTGGCCGCGATCCTGCTGGTCGCCCGGGTCGGCGCCGCCGAACCGGCCGCGAACACGCAGTTCCTGCTGAACTCGGTGGCCGCCGTCGTACTCGGCGGGGTCAGTCTGGTCGGCGGTCGGGCCACCATCTGGAGCCCGGTGTGCGGCGCGCTGCTGCTCACCGCGCTCACCAACGGCCTGACCCTGCTCGGCGTCTCGCAGTACTACCAGCCCATCGCGGTCGGCGGCGTCGTCGTCCTGGCCGCCCTCCTGGCGAGGTTCCAGAAGTGACCACTCCGCTGACCAAGCAGTCCACCGAGTCCGGCTCCCGCGCGGTCGAGCCGCTGCTGAAGGTGCAGGACGTCTCGCTGTCCTTCGGCAGCGTCAGGGCCTTGCGCAACGTCGACCTGCAGCTGATGCCGGGGGAGATCACCGCCATCGTCGGTGACAACGGCGCCGGCAAGTCGACCCTGGTCCGCTGCATGAGCGGCATCCACCGGCCCAGTTCCGGCACCATCGTCTTCGACGGCGCCCCGATCGACTTCCGCTCGCCCGAGGACGCCCGCGAGGCCGGGATCGAGACCGTGCACCAGAACCTGGCGCTGGTCGAGGATCTGACCGTCTGGCAGAACCTGTTCCTGAACCGGGAGCTGGTCACCAAGCTCGGGCCGGTCGGCATCCTGAACCGGCGCAAGATGAAGTCCGAGGCCGAGCGGATGGTTTCCACGCTGGCCGTGAACGTGCCCGCAGTGACCTCCCGGGTGCGCCGGCTCTCCGGCGGGCAGCGGCAGGCGGTGTCCATCTGCCGGGCCGCCGGGTTCAGCTCCAAGCTGGTGATCATGGACGAGCCGACCGCGGCGTTGGGCGTGCAGGAGACCGCCCGCGTCGAGGAGCTCATCCAGCGGTTGCGCAGCGAGGGCCACGCCATCCTCATCATCAGCCACAACTTCGCCCAGGTCATGCGCCTGTCGGACCAGGTGTGGGTGATGCGCGCCGGGCGCTGCGTCGCCGGCCGCCGCACCGCGCAGACCACCGGCGAGGAGATCGTCGCGCTCATCACCGGGGCCCAGGCCGCCTGAGCCGCCTACCCGCACCCCGCCTCTCGACGTTTCCCGGAAGGAACCACCCATGAGCACCAATCCCCTGGGCGTGCACGCGCTCGTCTGGGTCGGCGACACCTCGCCGGAGTCGGTCAGCACCGCGGTCCGCCAGACCAAGGCGGCCGGTTACGACCTGCTCGAGTTCTCGCTGCACGACAGCATCAACCTGGACGTCGACGCGGCGGCCAAGGAGCTGGCCGACGCCGGCCTGTCCGTGGCCTGCTCCCGCGGGCTGGCCTTCGACGCCGACGTCTCCAGCGACGACCCGGCCGTCGTCGAGCGCGGCGAGGGGCTGCTGCACGAGTCGCTGGTGCTGACCCACAAGCTCGGCGGCACGCACCTGACCGGCGCGCTGTACTCGGCGCTCGGCAAGTACCCGGCGCCGCTGTCCACCGCCGGCCGGGCCAACGTGGTGCGGGTCCTGCAGGGTCTGGCCGCCGAGGCCGCCGGGCTGGGCATGACGCTCGGCCTGGAGGTCTGCAACCGGTACGAGACCAACGTGGTGAACACCGCCGCGCAGGCGCTGCGGCTGGCCGACGACATCGGCGCCGACAACGTGACCATCCACCTCGACACGTACCACATGAACATCGAGGAGGACGACTTCGTCCGACCGGTGAAGCTGGTCGGCGACCGGCTGGGCTACGTGCACATCGGCGAGAACCACCGCGGCTACCTGGGTTCCGGGCACCTGGCCTTCGCCTCGTTCTGGCACGCGCTGGCCGACGTGGAGTACACCGGCCCGATCACCTTCGAGTCGTTCTCCTCGTCGGTGGTGGCTCGCGGCTTGTCCAACGACCTGGCCGTGTGGCGCGACCTGTGGGACGACGGCTTCGACCTGGCCACCCACGCCCGCGCGTTCATGGAGAACGGGTTGGCCGCGGCCGGCCGGCGATGACCGGCATCACCCCGGTGGCAGGATCGCTGGTGGACCCGGATCGGCGGGACTCGTTCGCGGATCTGGTGTCCCGCGCCCGGGCGCTCGCCGGTGCTGGTGGCCCGGCACTGCTGGGCATCACCGGGGCGCCGGGGGCGGGCAAGACCACGCTGGCCGTCGCCCTGGTCGCGGCGCTGGCCGCCGACCCGCCGGCGGGGGAGCCGTCCGACTGGGTGGTGCACGTCCCGATGGACGGGTTCCACCTGGCCGACATCGAACTGCGGCGGCTGGACCGGCTGGGTCGCAAAGGCGCGCCCGACACCTTCGACGCGGCCGGGTACGCCGCGCTGCTGCGTCGGCTGCGCACCCCGATCACCGACGAGACGGTGTACGCGCCGGCCTTCGACCGGGAGATCGAGCAGCCGGTGGCCGGGTCGATCCCGGTCGGCCCGCAGTGCCGGCTGGTCATCACCGAGGGCAACTACCTGCTGGTGGACGAGGAGCCGTGGCGCCGGGTCCGGCGGGAGCTGGACGCCGTCTGGTACTGCACCGAGGACGACGAGTTGCGCAGGGACCGATTGGTGCAGCGGCATATCCAGTTCGGCAAGGAGCCCGAGGCGGCGGTGGCCTGGGTGACCGGCACCGACGAACGCAACGCCGAGCTGGTCGCGTCCACCGCGACGCGCGCCGATCTCATCGTGACCAGCCGGGACGTGCCGACCGTCTGAGTTGGGCACCGAAATGACGACCGGGCTGGCCGTGGCAGCAGCCGCGGCCGGCCCGGTGTCGTTGCGGCTCTGCGGGTATCGCGGCGGCTGTGCCGGAATCACTCGGCGCAGCCAGACCCGCCGAGCCCGCGCTCAGCCCCGCGGCGCCCCCGGCACCGAGCGCGACACAGCAGCCCGTCGACCTCGTCGAGGAACGTCTTGGCCACCGGGGCCCGATCGGTCAGGCAGCCGGCGGTCATGGCCCCGTCGCGGAGCATGACGAAGTGCCGGGAGGCCGGTTCGGCGAGGCGGTCGCCCGCCCCGTGTCAGGACGTCGCGAACCGGGTCAGCACCGGATGTCCCGGCCTGCACCGAGGAGTGGCCTCGCCCGACCGGCACCCCGGCGCCGCGCGGGTGTCCGTCGTGATGGCGCTTCGATCGAAGACGGACTCCGTCTTCGATCTCACCCCGCAGGGCGCACGGATCTGCAAGCCGTTCGGCTGCACCATGGAAGCCCCCGATGGCAAGCCGATCAGCGGTCGGCGATCGGTGCCCCGGTGGGCGCCTCGTCGGCCCGAGCGTCGAGCGCGGCGTTCCACAGCGGTGTGTGGGCGAGCAGCTGGGCGTCCCGCCACGCCACCCGGTCTGACCAGTCCTCGAGCGGCAGGGTGGTCCGGCGCTGAGCGGTCACCTCCGCGACCAGGTCGGCCGTCCAGGGATCGTGCTGACCGCGCTCGGCGCCCATCCGCTCGTACGCCGGCCCCATCTTCAGCGCATGACTGGCGATGCCGCCCTGGGTGTTCAGGTCGACGCCCTCGAACGGGCCGATGATGCTCCACCGGCGGCCGAGCCCCAGTCGCACCACGTCGTCGATGTCCTGCACGGTGGCGACGCCGTCGCGGACCAGGCAGTACGCCTCACGCAACACGGCTCCCTGCAGGCGGTTGAACAGGAACCCCTCGACCTCCCGCCGCACGGTGACCGGGCGCAGACCCGTCTGGCTGAACACCGATCGCGCCAGGTCGAGCACCTGCGGCGCGGTGCGGGCGGACGGCACCAGCTCGATCACCGGCAGCAGGAACGGCGGATTGGCCGGATGGGCCACGAGCACCCGGGCCGCCACCTCCGGCGGCAACGGTTCGGCGATCCGTCCAGGGGCGATGGCCGAACTCGAGCTGCACAGCAGGGCGTCGGTCGGTGCGACGCGGGCCAGTTCACCGAAGATCTCGCGCTTGACGGTCAGTTGCTCCGGCCCGCACTCGAGGGCGACGGCGGCGCCGGTGGCGGCCGCGGACACGTCCGGCACGGCCGTCACCCTCGCCGCGGCCACGGACGGGTGGTCGTGCATCAGCCCGGCGCCGTGCAACATCCGGAGTCGGTCGCCGACGCTCTCAGGCACCCGGGCCCGGACCCGTTCGTCGGGATCGGTGATCCGGACCGACCACCCCGTCGCCGCGAAGACGACGGCGAAGGCGACCCCGATGGAACCGGCGCCGATCACGGCCACCGACTGTCCGTCGCTCATCCCCACCACGACCGGTCGCCGGCGTGACCGTGCTCCAGGATGGCCATGATCGCCTCGCGGGTCAGCGGACGTGGATTGTTGGCGGTGAGCCGAGTGGCCAGCAGGGCCTGGTCCGCCACGAAGCCGAACTGCTCGACCGGCAGGCCCAGCGACGCCAGATCCAACGGGGCTCCGATCGTCTCGAGCAGCGCCTCGATGCCGAGGATCCCGCTCCGGGCCTGGTCCTGCTCGTCCTGGCCGGCGACTGCGACCCCCAGGATGTCGGCGATCTCGGCGAACTCCGGGACCCGGGACGGCAGGTTGTAGCGCATGACCGCCGGCAGCAGGGCGGACACCCCGAAGCCGTGGGGGGTGTGAGTCAGCGCGCCGATGGGCGACTGGATGGCGTGCGCGCCTGCCGTCCCGGCGGTGTTGATCGCCATGCCGGCGCAGTACGCCGCGAGCATCACCTCGGACCGCGCGGACAGGTCCTGCGGATCGGCGGCGAGCCGGGGCAACGACCGGCTCATCAGGAGCAGACCGTGCCGGGCGAACAGATCGGTCAACAGGTTCTTGCCCGCGTACAGCGTCCCGGCCAGCGCGTCCGCCGTCGGGTTCTTGGCCCGCCCGGTGAACGACTCGACCAGGTGGGACAGCGCGTCGGCTGCGGTTGCCGCGGTCAGCCCGGGCGGACAGCTCAGGGTGAACTCCGGGTCGATCACGGTGATCCGGGCCTGCAGGTGCGGGCTGGCCACACCGACCTTCATCCCCTTGTCCTCGTCGAACAGCACGGAGATGCAGGTGACCTCGGCGCCGGTCCCGCCGGTCGTCGGCACGGTGATGATCGGCAGACCCGGTCCGGGGACCCGGAACTCGCCGTGGAACTCCCGAACATCGGCGCTCGACGGCAGCACCACGGCCGCCACCTTGGCCAGGTCCATGCAGGAGCCGCCGCCCAATCCGACCACGGCCCCGATGCCCTGCCCGGCGAACCGGTCGACCAGGGCTGCGACGTCACGCTCGGGGAGCTCGGGTTCGGTCTCGCCGAACACCGACACCCGGACGCCGACGGCGTCCAGGCCGCTGACCATCTCGGTGAACTCCGCGCTGGCCGCCATCCGGGCGTCAGTGACGACGAGGACGTGGCGGGCGATCTCGGCGACCAGGCGGGGCAGCTGCCGGCGCTGACCCGGCCCGAACAGCACGGTCGCCGGCTGCCGCAGCAGGCCCAGCGCCAGGACGTTGACCGAGCGGTCCGCGGTGGGCAGGACGGTGCTGGACAGGGTCACGACAGGGCCTTCCGGTCATCGACGGTGATGGCGAGGTACTTGGGCTCGAGGAACTCGTAGATGCCGTGGTGTCCGCCCTCACGGCCCAGCCCGCTCGCCTTGACCCCACCGAACGGCGCCGCGGGGTCCGCCATGATGCCGCGGTTGATCCCGACCATGCCGAAGTCCAGCTGCTCGGCGACGGTGAGGGCCCGGGAGATGTCCGAGGTGAACACGTACGCGGCCAGGCCGTAGCGGGTGGAGTTCGCGTACTCGATGGCCTCTCGGGCCGACGCCACCCGGTACAGCGCGGCGATCGGAGCGAACAGCTCGCGGTGGCAGATCGGGTTGTCCCGGTCCTTGACCGCGAAGACCGTGGGCTCGAAGAAGTACCCGTCGCCGGGGATCTCGTGTCCGCCGGTGAGCAGTTCGGCGTCGATCTGGCCGAACTCCTTGACCAGGCCGGAGACGGCGTCCCGCTGGCGGGCGGAGATGATCGGCCCGATGTCGGTCGTCTCGTCGAAGCCGTTGCCCACCTTCAGCGCCCGGGTGAGTGCCACGAACCGCTCCGTGAAGGCGTCGGCCACCGACTCGTGCACGATGATCCGGTTGGCCGCCACGCAGGCCTGGCCGGCGTTGCGGAACTTGCAGATCACCGCCTGCTCGGCGGCCAGCTCGAGGTCGGCGTCGTCCAGCACGATCAGCGGGCCGTCGCCGCCCAGCTCCATCGCGGCATTCACGATGCCGGGTGCGGCCTGACTGAGCAGGCGGGCGCCGACCTCGGTGGATCCGGTGAAACTCACCTTGCGCAGGCGATCGTCGGCCATGACCGCCGCGGACAGCGGCGCTGACCGGGTGGTGTGCACGAGATTGACCACTCCGTCCGGGAACCCGGCGTCGACGAGGGCCTGGACGAACAGCGCGCAGGTCAGCGGAGTCTCCTGGGCCGTCTTCACCACCACGGTGCACCCGGCGGCCAGAGCGGCCCCGGCCTTGCGGGCGATCATCAGCAGCGGGAAGTTCCAGGGAGTGATGAGCAGGGCCGGCCCCACCGGCTGGTGGGTGCTGACGACGCGGTACCCCCCGCGCGAGCCCTCGGCGAAGGTGCCGTGCAGATGGGCGATCTGTTCGGTGTACCACTGGAAGAAGTCCATGCTCAGCGAGAACTCGGCCCGGGCCTCGGCCAGCGGCTTGCCGCTCTCGGCGGTCATCACCGCCGCGATGCTCTCGGCCCGGGAGCGCAGGATCGAGTCCGCGCGGGCGAAGAGATCGGCGCGCCGACGGGGGGCGACCGCCCGCCACTCGGCTTGGGCGGCCACGGCCGCGTCCAGGGCCTGCAGGGCGTGCTGCGGCGTTCCGTCCGCGACCTCTCCGAGCACCGCACCGGTCGCGGGGTCCCGCACCGGGAAGACCGCGTCGGTCTCGACCCAGCGGCCGTCGATGAACAGCGCAGTCGGCACCTCGTGGTCGCGGACCCGCACCGAGCGGGACTGTGCCGTGGCACTGGTCATGTCGATCCTCCCTGATCGCCTGGTCGGCCCTTCCGGACCGATTTACGTACTACCGTATGATGGCTCGTGACCCGATCGGGTCGGGTGCGTCGAATTGAGACACCCGCCGGGCGTGGGCTCATCGATCGAGACAGCGGGGGCACGGACGGATGAACCAGATCAACAGGGTCGCCGCACCGTTGCGACAGCAGGTGCTGGCCTCGCTGCGCGAGGACATCCTCTCCGGCGAGTACCCGCCCGGCGCCCGGCTGCGCGAGGTGGAGCTGTGCGGGCGGTACGCGGTGTCCCGCACCGTCATCCGCGAGGCGCTGCGACAGCTGGAGTCCGAGAGTCTGATCCGCATGATCGCCGGGCGTGGCCCCGAGGTGGCCGTGCTGAGCAAGCACGAGATCGTCGCGCTGTACGAGGTCCGCGCCGTGCTCGAGGGACTGGCCGGAGAGCTGTTCGCGCGCAATGCTTCTGATGACCAAGCCATGCAGCTGCGCCGGCATGTGCAGGTGATGGAGGAGACCTACGTCCGGGGTGATTTGACCTCGCGCGAGGCGACCAAGGCCGAGTTCTACCGCCTGCTGCTGCTCGGTGGCGACAACGAGGTGCTGTCCGCTTCGCTGGCCGGTATCCACGGCCGCATCGGCATGTTCCGGCGGTACGCCTTCGTCGACGACGCGCGGGTCGAGCGGTCCATGGAGGAGGTGCGGATCATCACCCATGCCGCCGCCCTGGCGCGCGACCCTGAGGCCGCCCGGTCCGCGTGCGTGCACCACATCCGGCTGGCCGGGCGACTGGCGGTGCTCGAGTACGAGCGCCGGATCAGTGCGCACGACCCGACGGAGGCGACCGCCGGTCATGGGCTTGCCACCGGATCGTAATACCGTAGTATCGAGAACTCCGGCCAGGGTTCGCCGGGCCACCTTCCGCGTCGAGCCAGGGGAAGTCAATGTCGCCTTTCACGTCGTCGCCTTTCACGTCGTCGCCCGTTCCCACTCGCGGCCCGGTGCCGGAGACCTCCCCACAGGCCGACCTCCCGGATCCGCACGCCGGATCCGGTGCCTGGGCGCGACCCGCCGACCTGCGCAGCTCGTGGGAGCGGTCCCGCTCGGCGCTCGGCGCACCGGAGGCGGTCCGGGACGTCCCCCAGGTCGCGCCGGAGCTGCTGGACGCCAATCTGTTGGAGATGTTCCAGGCCCCGTTGGCCCGGGTGTCCGACAGCCTGGACGGCACCGGACTGGGTCTGCTGCTGGCCGATGCGGACGGCCGGATCCTGCAGCGATGGACGCACGACCGCGCGGCGGCCGCCCACCTCGACCGGGTCGGCACGCAGCGCGGCGCCGTGCTCACCGAGAGCGTGGTCGGGACCAACGGTGTCGGGACCGTCGCCGCCACCGGCCGCAGCGTGCAGATCATCGGTGCCGAGCACTTCGCGGACTTCTACCGCGAGGCTGTGTGCACCGGGGCGCCCGTGCGGCACCCGGTCACCGGACGCCTGGTCGCCGTGGTGACGATGTCGACCGTGGTGTCCGAGCGGACCGACCTGTTGCGCCCGTTGACCCGGTCCATCGTCGCCCAGCTCGAGCAGCACGTCCTGGACGTGGAGCAGCCGTCCGCCCGCTGGATGCTGGCCGAGTTCCTGCGGACGTCGCGACAGCATCACGGGCCCGTCGTCGGATTCGGGCCGGACGGCCTGACCGTGCAGAGCCAACGCGCCGGCCGGTTGACGGCCGCGGACATCGGCCTGCTCCGGCGGGTCTGCGCGGACACCACCCGCTCGGCCGACGTCGTGCTCGAGTTCGCGGCCGGGCCGGCTGCCGTCACCCTCACCCCGCTGCACGGCGGGGGAACGCTGGCGGCGGTGAGCGAACGGCCCCGCACCAGTCGGGTCGCGGTCTCGCCCCGGCCGCCGCTGGCCGGGAGGAACCCCACCCTGCTGGCCGTGGCGACCACCGTGGCCCGGCACCGCGACGCGCGGGAGCCCCTGGTGGTGTGCGGTGAGCGGGGCAGTGGGAAGACCTCGTTGGCGCTGGGCTGTCCGTATCGGGCGCCGAACCAGCACTCCGAGGCGGTCGTCGACGCCGCCGACCGGCACGTCCGGGGCAGCCGAGCGTGGTTGCAGGCGCTGGCCGAGCGGCTGCGGGCCCCCTCGTCGGTGGTCATCCGGGGCGTCGACTCCCTCGACGAGGCGATGCTCGAGGGGATGAAGTCGTTGATCGACGGCGCGCCCGGTCGAGGATCGGTGCTGATGACCGGCTCCTTCGACGATCCGGCCGCAGCGAGTGCGTTCGCCGCGCGGCTGGGCTGGTCCTCGGTGTGGGTGCCGCCGCTGCGTGAACGGCTGGGAGACATCCCGGCGTTGTGGCGCGCGCTGGCCGAGCAGGTGCAGCCGAACGGACCGCTGGTCGCGGACGCGGCCGCCGCGGCCGCCATGGAGAAGTACTCCTGGCCCGGCAATCTGGTGGAGCTGCGGAACGTGGTCACCCAGCTGGTGCTGGCCGGTCGCCGCGGGACCATCGGCGTCGCCGATCTGCCCGCGGGACTGCGTGGCGGGCGCGCGCTGTCGATGATCGAGCGGGCGGAGCTGCAGGCCATCCAACGCGCCCTGCAGGAATCGGGTGGCAACCGCTCGCAGGCTGCGGAGATCCTCGGGCTCTCCCGGGCCACGGTCTACCGGAAGATGAAGGCGTACCAGCTCACCGCGTGAACTGGTACGCCTCCATCGGCGCCGTGCCGCCGTGGTTCACGACGTGGATCGGCCGCGCCATCGCTGCCAGGCGGTCGGCACGACCACCCGCAGCACCACCACCAGGATGAGCACGACCGCTTGGGCGATCAGCTGGGACGAGTCCGGCCATCCCAGTGACCGCAGCAACTGGCCGAGCTGGCTCAGGAACAGGGCCGCGACCGCGGTGGCGGCGATCGAGGCGATGCCGCCGGTGAGCGCGGTGCCACCCAGGACGACCGCCGCGACCGTGGGCAGCAGGTAGCTGTCGCCCAGGAAGAGCGGTGGCGTCTTGGCGTAGCCGGCGAGCAGCAGTCCGGCGGCGCCGTAGCACGCGGCGGCGAAACCATAGGCGGACAGTCGGTATCGGTTCACCCGGATCCCGATGGCGGCGGCGGCCCGCTCGCTCACCCCGATCTGCGTGAGCCGATGGCCGATGATCGAACGGCTGGCCACCACCGCGGCGACGGCGATCACCACGACTGCCACGATGACCGTGTTGGGAACGCCGAGGGTGCGATCCAGCGTGAAGCGGTTCAGCCCGTCGGCGGCGCCGGACGGGGTGCCGTCGGACACCGCGAAGACCGTGCCCAGCAGGACGGCGTTCATGCCCAGGGTGGCGACCAGCGGGGTGATGCCGAAGACCGCGACGAGCACCCCGTTCAGCAGCCCGAACAGCGCCGGGACGAGCACGGCGAGGACGACGGCCGGGACCACGCCGACGCCGTACTGCTGCGGGAGGGCGGTGACCAGCACCGCGCCCAGGGCCATCATGCCGGGCACCGACAGGTCGAGCCCGCGTTGCTGCACCACCAGCGTCTGCCCGGCCGCGGCGATCGCCAGCACGGCGGCGAACGGCAGCATCGACAGCACCGACGCCGACCCGAGACTGCCCGGCGCGATCGCCGGGCTCACCGCGAGCAGTGCCACGGTGGCGACGGTGATCGGCACCCACGAGCCACCGAACAGTCGCGCCACCGTGCGTCCCGCGTGCCCGGCAGCCCGCGGTGGCGCCGCCACCGGCGTGCTGGTCCGTTCGGACGTGCTCATGATCGACCTCCGGGAGCGACGGTGGTGGCCCGCCGACGGCGGGCGGACGGCAGGCCGCCCCGCCGGGCGAGGGCGTACAACAGGGCGGCGGCGAGGGTGACCAGGCCCGGCAGCCAGTACGACCACGCCTGGGACAGACCCAGCAGGGGAGAGACGTTGAGGATCTGCTGGACGAGCAACGCGGCAACGAGCACGGCCAGGAACGACCCGCGGCCACCGAAGATGCTCGTTCCCGCCAGCACGATCACCGTGATCGAGGTCAGCGTGTACGACAGGGCCGGGCGACCGTCGCCGATGCCGATCTGCGCCATCATCACCACGGCGGCCGGCAGCACCAGCAGGGAACCCAGCACGTACGACCCCAGCCGGACGCGACCGGTCCGGATGCCCAGCCGGGCCGCCGCGTCGGCGCGGGAGCCGGTGGCCCGCAACCGGAGTCCCCACCGGGTGCGACGCAACGCCAGTTCCAGGACGAGCAGCACGGCGACGGCCACGACCGTGACCACGGGGACGAACCCGAACCGCGCCTGCACCCATTCCGACACCGTCGGGAAGATGATCCCGCCCGGGGTCGACCGGAGCGCCAGGTAGACGCCCTGCAACGCCATGGACATGCCCAGGGTGGCGACCACCGGGTTCACGTGGAACGCGGTCACCAGCACGCCGTTGATCAGTCCGACCGCGAGCGCTCCACCCAGCATCAGGCCGAGTCCGACCCAGAGGTTGCCACCCTCGACGATCCAGAAGGAGGAGAGCACGACCAGCAGCCCCATGAGCGGGCCGACCGACAGGTCGAACCCGGAGCCGAGCACGACGACCTGCTGCGCCGCCCCGACGAACAGGGCCGGTGCGGCCATGAACAGCAGGTTGTTGAGGTTGAAGGGGGTGAGGTACGCCGGGTTCGTCGCGCTGACCACCAGCCCGAGCAGCAACAGCAGCGCGCCGAGGACCAGCGCGGGAGCGTGATCCCCGCGGATCCATCGGCGGAAGCCGCCGGCCCGGTCCGCGTCGCGCCGATCGCGCAGTTGCGTCGACATCAGGGCCGCCCGGCCGATGGCAGCCTCGGTGACCTCGTCGCCGGTCAGCTCCTCCACGACCCGGCCCCGCGACATGATCAGGACGCGGTCGCACAGTCCCTGCAGTTCGATGCCGTCGGAGGACAGCAGCAGCACCGCGGCGCCGGAATCCGCGGTCTCGCGCAGGATCTGGTAGATGTCCACCCGGGCGCCGGCGTCGACCCCCTGGGTGGGCTCCTCGGCCAGCAGCACTCTCGGTGCGGCCAGCCGGGTCCGGGCCAGCACCACCTTCTGCTGGTTGCCACCGGAGAGCGCCGAGACCATGGTGGACGGACCCGGTGTCTTGATCCCGAGCTGCTCGATCTGCTGACGCGCCCGGGTGAGCACCCGGCGGGTCCCGACGAACCCGGCGCCGGCCACCTCGGGCAGCGTGGCCGCGGAGATGTTCTCGGCCACGTCCAGCGACATGAAGACGCCCTCGGCGTGCCGGTCCGCCGGGATGTACACGATGCCGGAGCGTCGAGCAGCCAGATTGCCGCGTGGGACCGGCTCGCCCTGCACCGACACGGACCCCTCGGCCGGGGCGAGGCCGGCCAGCGCCCGCAGCAACGCCGCCTGGCCGTTGCCCTGGACGCCTGCCAGGCCGACGATCTCGCCGGCGCGCACGGTCAGGTCGACGCCGTGGAAGCCCTCGCCCTGCAACCCCCGGACGACGAGCACCTCGTCGGTCCCCACGGAGCCGATCTCGGATCCCTTGGGCGGGAAGACGGCCTCCAGCTTGCGCCCGATGGCCCGCTCGATGATCTGTGCCTCGTCGACCTCCTCGGTGCTGAAGGTGCCCCGCACCGAGCCGTCGCGCAGCACGGTGATCCGGTCGGAGATCTGCTTGACCTCCGGGATCCGGTGCGAGATGTACACCACCGCCGCGCCACCGGCCACGATCTCCCGGACCCGGGAGAACAGTCGACTGACCTCGTCGAGGTTCAGGTGCTCGGTCGGTTCGTCCAGGATCAGGACGGTCGGTTCCAGCGCCAACGCCTTGGCGATCTCGACGACGAACCGCTGCTCGACGGACAGCTCATCCACCCGGCTGCGCGGGTCGATCGCCATGCCCCACGGATCGAGTCGGGCCTGCGACCAGGCGACGGCCCGGTGGATGCCACCGACCCGGCGGTGTCCGACCCCGATGGCCATGTTCTCGGCCACCGTGAGATCGGGGAGCAGGGCCGGGTCCTGCCGGACGATGGCCAGGCCGAGGTCGCGGGCCTCGTCGGGACTCGCCCCGGTCAGGCGGGTGCCGGCGATCTCCACCGACCCGCCGTCCGGGGCCAGCGCACCGGAGGCGACCGCCATCAGCGTCGACTTGCCGGCACCGTTCTCGCCGACCAGTGCGTGCACCTCGCCGCTGAGCACGGTCAGGTCCACACCGTCCAGCGCTCGCACCCCGGGGAAGCTCTTGTCGATCCCGGTCAGGCGCAGGGCCACCTGCTGCTCGGCGGCTCGCGTCACCACCGTGCCGACCGCGCCCGCGGAGGCCGCCGTCGGCGCTCCGTGCATCACCGGACCGCTCATTGGGCGAGGTACCCCCCGTCGATGACCAGCTCCGAGCCCGTGACGAAGCTCGCCTCGTCGCTGGCCAGGAAGACCACCCCGGCGGCGATCTCCGCCGGACGTCCGGCCCGGCCCATCGGGGTGCGGGAGACCACGAAGTCGTTCACATCCGGATCCTGGGCCTCGGTCAGCGGTGTGTCGATGAATCCCGGATGCACCGAGTTGACGCGGATGTTGTTGCGCGCGTAGGTGATGGCCGCGTTCTTGGACATGTTGCGCACCGCCCCCTTGGTGGCGTGGTAGGCGTGTGCCCCCTCCACCGCGGCGGAACCCCAGATCGACGAGAGGTTGATGATCGATCCGCCGCCGTGACGGAGCATCTGGGGGATCACTGTGCGCATCCCCAGCCAGACTCCGGTCTGGTTCGTCGCGACGACCCTGTTCCAGTCCGCCACGGTCAGCTCGTGCAGCGGTTCGTAGGCGATGATGCCGGCGTTGTTCACCAGCACGTCGATCGATCCGTGCCGGTCCAGGACGGTCGCGCAGACGGTGGCCCAGTCCTCGTCACTCGCGACGTCCAAGCGGTGGTAGTCGATGTCGCTGCCGAACGATCCGTCGGGTTCGCTCCGACTCGTCGCGACGGTCACCGCGCCCTCGGCCTGCAGTGCCTCGGCGATCGCGCGGCCGATGCCCCGACCCGCTCCGGTGACCAGTGCCACCTTGCCTTTCAGACGGTCCATGAATTGCTCCTGCGTGAGGTGGGGAGCCCGGATGTCCGGGGAGTCCGGGAGGTGTGATGGCCGACGGTCACGCGAACAGCTGCTGCAGCTGCTCGACGCTCAGGCCGGACGACAGGATGGCGTCTGCCGGCAGACTCGGCTCGCACTTGGGAGCCTTGGCGGGATCGGTCGAGTCCTCGATGATCTCGAGGTCGTAGGTGGACGGCTCGTCGTTCGGCAGGCCGTTCGCCGCAGCCAGCCCCTTGTGCAGCGCCACGGTCACGATCCAGTTGCGCGAGGACTCCGTGGCGATCTGGTAGCTCGGTTGGGCGTCCTTGTGCTCGTACCACAGGCAGGCGAACTCGTTGGAGTCGTTGGCACTCCACACCGGCAGAGGCTGGCCGGCCGCCTCGAAGGCGCGGATGCCACCCACCGAGCCGCCGCCGTAGTCGGCGACGATGCCGTCGATGGTGCCGTGCCTGGTGATCAGACCGGCCACCACCTGTTGGGTCTTGCCCGGTTCCCAGTCCGTCGACACCGGGCCGTCCTCGTTGAGCAGGGTCACCTCCGGATGCTCCTGCACGGCTTCCACGACACCGTCGAACACGGTCTGGGAGTAGGAGTTCCCGGCGATGCCGCCGAGCATGACCAGGTTGCCCCGACCGCCCATCTGATCGATCGTCCACTCGGCCAGGTTCCTGCCGTAGGTGTGGATGTCCTCGGACACGAAGTCCACGTAGTCGGTGCCGGGGGTGCCTCCAGGGGATCCCACGAACGGGACGACCTTGACACCGGCCGCGGTGGCCTTCTGGATGGTCGGCAGCAGCGCCTCGCCGCCGTCCACGAATGACACGATGACGTCGGCGCCCTGCGCGACCAGCGAGTTGACATCACTGATCGCCTTCTGGGTGTCGCCCTGCGCGTCGGTGTAGAGCACCTCGGTGATGTTCGGGCACTTCGCGGCCTCGGCCTCGAACAGCGCACGGGTGATCTTGCGCCACGAGTTGCCGCCGAAGCCGTCGGCCAGCGCGACGGTCAGCTCCTCGGTACCGCAGAAGGCAGAGATGTCCTGGATCTCCGACTGGGTACCGACGGTGCCGACGGTCACCGATGCGGTCGACGCGGACTGTGTGGCTCCGCCGGCAGCGCCGGTGTCCGCCGCCGGTGTGGTCGCGGTCGTCAGTGCTCCGGTCGAACAGGCGGTCGTGGTGACGGTCAGCGCCAACGCCAGGGCGGCGAGGCGGGACCGGGTGCTCTGGGGTCGCATGTGTCTGCCACCTTCTCCTCGTCGAGATCACCGGTCGTCGTGGTTGTCCAGAACTCCGGTGGTGCCGGGAATTGTCGATCGGGGCAGGCTGGCGTGACCGGCTCACCGTGAGACAGCGGTGCCTCAATCTGAGACACCTGAGGCTCCGGACGGACCGGACGACGGAGGCTGGACCCACGCCGGGCGGCCGCGCAGGGACGTCGGCGGCTGGGGGCATCCGCAACGAGGAGGGCGCCGTGACAGGCACTGGACCGACCGACCTGCTGGGTCGGATGTACGCCGAGTGGACGGAGGAGTTCGTCGCGGCACCGCAGATGTCGCTGCCGGTGATGCGCTGGGTGTTCGAGGACTGGCAGCGGGCGACCGCGGAGCCGGAAGACGTGACCTACCAGAGCTGTTCGGTGGGAGGAGTCCCGGGCATCATGGTGACTCCGCTGGACGCCGATCCGAGCCAGGTGCTCGTCGTCCTGCACGGTGGCGGGTTCGCCCTGGGCTCGGCGGCCAGCCACCGGAAGCTGGCCGGTCACCTCGCCCGCCGGTGCGGCGTGCATGCGTTCGTCGCCGACTTCCGGCGCGCTCCGGAACATCCGTTCCCGGCCCAGATCGACGACGCCGACGCGGTGATGGACGGCCTGCTGGACCGCGGCATCGCACCGCAGGACATCACCCCGGTCGGGGACAGCGCCGGCGCCAGCATCAGCATCGCGACCACCCTCCGACGAGGCGCGCAGGGCAAGGCGCTGCCCGGCCAGGTCATGGTCGTCTCGCCGTGGCTGGACATGCAGAACAGTGGCTCGACGATCGAGACCAACGACGCAACCGACTTCCTCATCGCGCGAGAGGGATTGCAGGGCAACATCGACCGGTACCTGTCGGGCGGCGCGAGTCCCACCGATCCACTGGCCAACCCGTTGTTCGCCGACTTCACCGGCTTCCCTCGGCTGTACGTCACCGCCTCATCGGCGGAGTCCCTCTACGCCGACGCCACCCGATTGGTCGACCTGGCTCGGAAGGCCGGGGTGGACGTCACCTTCGAGCCGGTCGACGGCGAGCAGCACGTCTGGACGTTGCAGGCCGGACAGCACGCCCCCGCCGACGCCTCCATCGAGCAGATGGCGGCCTGGTACCGGCGCGGCCGGACGGCCGGCCGTTGAACCCGAACCCTTCGTCCCGTTCCCCGGAAGGAACTGACATGTCCGCAGTTGCTCATGACCCGTCCGCGCACCCCGGCCAGTTCGGCACCGACTACGACGCCGTGGTGATCGGAGCGGGATTCTCCGGACTGGCCATGCTGCACCACCTCCGCGAGATCGGCCTGCGGACCATCGTGCTGGAGGGCGAGGAAGACCTCGGCGGAACCTGGTGGGTGAACCGGTATCCCGGCGTCCGGACCGACAGCGAGTACAGCTACTACTCGTTCTCCTTCTCCAAGGAGGTGCGGGACGAGTGGACCTGGAGCGAGCGGTACCCGTCCGGCCCGGAGGTGCTCGCCTACCTGCGTTTCGTGGCCGACCGGCTCGACCTGCGCAAGGACATCCGGTTCGACTCCCGGGTGCAGTCGGCCACCTACGACGAGGACCGCAACCTGTGGCTGGTGCAGCTGCAGGACGGTCAGAGCGTCACGACGCACTACCTGGTCAGCGCCATGGGCGTGCTGTCGCAGCCGATCCTGCCGGACATCCCCGGCATCGAGAGCTTCCGGGGCGAGGTGCACCACACCGCCCAGTGGCCGCGCGAGGGCGTCGACCTGGCGGGCAAGCGGGTGGGCCTGATCGGCCTGGGTGCCTCCGGCATCCAGGTGGTGCCGGTCGTCGCGCCGCTGGCGGGTGAGTTCTTCGTGTTCCAGCGCACGCCCAACTACGTGGTGGAGACCACCAACTCGCCGGTGTCCGAGGCGGACATGCAGTGGCTGCGCGAGCACTACGACGAGGTGTACGAGCAGGCCGCCAACCATCCGTTCGGTGTCGCCATGCAGCCTGCCGAGCACGGCGCCCTGGAGGTCGACGCCCAGCGGCGTCGCGAGATCTTCGAGAGCAAGTGGAACGAGGGCGGTTTCCACTTCGCCAACGAATGCTTCAACGACCTGGCCACGAACCACGAGTCGAGCGAGCTGGCGTCCGAGTTCATCCGGTCGAAGATCCGCGAGATCGTCCGCGACCCGGCCACTGCGGAACTGCTCAGCCCGCGCGGCTACTCGTTCAACGGCAAGCGGGTGCCCACCGGCCACGGCTACTACGACGCGTTCAACCTGGAGCACGTCCACCTCATCGACACGCAGTCGACACCGATCTCCGCGATCACGCCCGCCGGCGTCCGGGTCGGTGACACCGAGTACCCGTTGGACGTCCTCATCTTCGCGACCGGCTTCGACGCGATGACCGGCACCCTCACGAAGATCGACATCGTGGGTCGCGGCGGCCGGACGCTCCGGGACAAGTGGCAGCAGGACGGCCTGAAGTCCAACCTCGGCATCAACGCCAACGGCTTCCCCAACTTCTTCATGTCCCTGGGCCCGCAGACGCCGTACTCCAATCTGATCGTGCCGATCCAGCTCGGCGCGCAGTGGTTGCAGCGGGCGCTGCGGTGGGCGCAGGAGCACGATCTGGACTACTTCGAGGCCACCCCGGAGTCGGAGGAGTGGTGGCGGCAGGAGACCGAGCGCACCGGGCGAGCCACGGTGATGTACACCGAGGGCAAGAAGGCCAAGGCCTGGTTCCTCGGTGAGAACGTGCCCGGCAAACCCGAGGAGTTCCAGGTCTACATGGGCGGCGGTCAGGTCTACCAGGCCTACTGCCGAGAGCTCGAGGCCGACGACTACGCGGCGTTGCGGCACCGCGCCGAGCGGAACGCCGCGGTCGGAGTCTGACCGCGGTCGCCGGGACGACGCAGTCCCCGGCGGGGGCCCCACGAGTCAGCGGTGTCCCCGCCGGACCGGATGGGCAGGGAACAGGAGGAAGCAGTGGAACGCCTGCAGGGCAAACGAGCGCTGATCACCGGGGCCGGATCGGGCATGGGCCGCGCCACCGCCGAGTTGTTCGGCCGGCACGGCGCGGCCGTGGCCGTCACCGATCTCGATGACGCCAAGGTCTCCGAGGTCGCCGCCGGTATCACTGATGCCGGTGGTACCGCCGCGGCCTGGCGGATGGATGTCAGCGATGAGTCCGATGTCCGGCGATGTGTCGACGAGGCCGCCGATCGCTTCGACGGATTGGACATCCTGATCAACTGCGCTGGGATCATCGGGGTCGACAAGCCGACCCACGAGGTGTCCGAGGCGGATTGGGACGCGGTGTTCGCCGTCGACGTCAAAGGCGTCTTCTTCGCCACCAAGGCCGCCGTGCCGCATTTCCTGACCGCGGGGGGCGGGGCGATCGTCAACTTCTCGTCGATCTACGGTCTCGTCGGCAACGACGAGTTCACGCCGTACCACGTCGCCAAGGGCGCCGTGAACATGCAGACCAAGCAGGACGCCGCCAGCTACGGCCGGCACAACATCCGGGTCAACGCGGTGAATCCGTCGACCGTCCTGACCCCGCTCGTGGAAGGCATCGCCGCCGACTATCCCGGGGGCCTGCCGGCGTACGAGGAGATGATGACCGCGCACCAATCACTGCGCCGGCTGGGCCGTCCGATCGACGTCGCCCATGCCGTCCTCTTCCTGGCCTCCGACGAGGCCAGTTGGATCACCGGCGTCACGCTGCCCGTGGACGGCGGCTACACCGCGCGGTAGCACAGTGTCGTGCGGTCGGTCGTGCGGTCCGGTCGGTGGTGCACCACCGGGCCGCCCGACCGCCACGACGAGCTCGAGGACGGCTTCAGCCGCCGGGCAGCAGCACCGCGAGCGCGACGGCCACGACCGCCGCGAGCGCGCCGAGGATGCCGACCACGAACGCCCAGCCGTGGCGGCGCCCGCCGAGCGCGACGATCCCGGCCAGCACCGCGATGACCGCGGGGAACGCGATCCGCTGACCCTTGGCCGAGTCGGCGACGGCCCGCGGGGTGCCTTCGATCGAGAACCCGAGGATCAGCGCCAGCAGCAGCACCACCACGCCGGTACAGCAGGCCAGCAGTCCCAGAGCGACCGTCGGGGTCTCACGTCGCGCCATGTGCGGGTCCTCTCCGTCAGCGGGCACCGGTGCGGGCCGCGGAGGTGTCGGAGCCGGCCCGTCGTGATGGCGACGAGCCGGCCCCGCTGCGTCAGTTGGTGGCGAACCCGGCCAGCACCGGGTGGCCCGGCTGCACCGAGGTGGTCGGCGCGCTGATGCCGGCCTTGTTCATCAGCGTGCGCACCTCGGCGGCCTGCTCGGGCAGCATCAGGGTGACGACCTGACCGGCGGCGCCGGCCCGGGCGGTGCGGCCGGAGCGGTGCAGGTACGCCTTGTGCTCGGCCGGTGGATCGACGTGCACGACGAGGGTGACGTCGTCGACATGGATGCCGCGGGCGGCGATGTCGGTGGCGACCAGCACGCTGGCCTCGCCGGAGGCGAACGCGGCCAGGTTCCGCTCCCGGGCGTTCTGCGACAGGTTGCCGTGCAGGTCGACCGCGGGGATGCCGTGCTTGGTGAGCGTGGCGGCCAGCTTGCGGGCACCGTACTTGGTGCGGGTGAACAGCAGTCGGCGTCCGCGGCCGGCGGCCAGCTCGCGGACCACCTGCGCGCGGTCCTCCTTGCTCACCGCGAGCACGTGGTGGCTCATGGCCGCGACCGGGGAGGTCTCGCCGTCGACCGCGTGCACGGCCGGGTCGGTGAGGAAGTCGTTCACCAGCACCGAGATGCCGTTGTCCAGGGTGGCCGAGAACAGCAGCCGCTGGCCGCCCGGCGCGGTGGCGCGCAGCAGCCGCCGGACCGCGGGCAGGAAGCCGAGATCGGCCATGTGGTCGGCCTCGTCGAGCACCGTGATCTGCACGTCGGCCATGGTGACGTCGCCGCGGGTGATGAGGTCCTCGAGCCGGCCCGGGCAGGCGATGACGATGTCGACGCCGCCGCGCAGCGCCTGTGTCTGGTTGCCGTAGCCCACACCGCCGAACACGGTCATGGTGCGCAGGCCGGCCGCCTGGGCCAGCGGGTCGACGGTGCGGTGCACCTGCAGGGCCAGCTCGCGGGTCGGCACCAGCACCAGACCGCGGGGGCGGCCGGCGGTGCGGCGGCGGCCTTCGGCGGCGAGCCGGGCGACCAGCGGGATGGCGAAGGCGATGGTCTTGCCCGAGCCGGTGCGACCGCGGCCCAGCACGTCCCGGCCCTGCAGCGACGCGGGCAGCGTCACCGCCTGGATCGGGAACGCCGAGGTGGCGCCCAGCCCGGCCAGCGGCGCGAGCAGCGGGGCGGGCACCCCGAGGTCGGTGAACGAGGCACCCGCCGCCGGGGTGCTCGCGCTGGTCGCGGTGTCGGCGTGCGGCACGGCGGCCGGGTCGACGGCGAAGATCGGGGTCGGCGCGGTGCCGGCCGGGCGGGCGTGCTGCGCACCCGGGGTGCGGGCTGCGCCCGAGCCACCGCGACGGCGGCGCCGCGGCGCGGACGACCGGCCGGTCGTGATGTCGCGAGTGGAGTCGGTGCGGGCAGGATCGGTGCGGACGCTGTCGCCGCGGCCCTGGTGACCGGCGCCACGGCCGGCGTTCCCGCCGGCAGCGGCGGTGCCGGTGCCGGTGCGGCCGCCGCGGCGGGCGTCGCCGGTCGCGGGGCGGGCGCCCTGGCTGGTCTGGGTACGCCGGGGCGCGTTCTGGTTCGTCATGTGTCCTCGTCCGGTGCCGTGCTCGGGTGCCGCGTGCGCGACTCCCGGCGGGCACGCCCGCGGGAGCAGGCGTGAAGGAGGGACACCGGCACTGGCATCGATTCGGCAACGGCCGCAGACGTGCGTGACGCACATCAACCGGTTCAGTCTACGGTGCGCCGACCTCGCTGCGGCTCGCGGCCACGCGCGACCCGGTCACAGGCTCACACCTCGTCGAGCACCGCCCCGGCGAACTGCGCCTGGTACAGCCGGGCGTAGGCGCCGCCGAGCTCGACCAGTTCCTCGTGGCTGCCCTGCTCGACGATGCGGCCGTGCTCCATCACCAGGATGACGTCGGCGTCGCGGATGGTCGACAGCCGGTGCGCGATGACGAAACTCGTCCGGTCGCTGCGCAGTGCGGCCATGGCCCGCTGCACCTGCACCTCGGTGCGGGTGTCCACCGAGGACGTCGCCTCGTCCAGGATCAGCAGCGACGGATCGGCCAGGAACGCCCGGGCGATGGTGAGCAGCTGCCGTTCGCCGGCGGACAGGCTGCCCTCGTCGTCGTTGATCCGGGTCTCGAACCCGTCCGGCAGGGCGTGCGCGAACCGGTCCACGAACGCCGCGGTGGCCGCCGCCCGGATCTGCTCGTCGGTGGCGCCCGGCCGGCCGTAGCCGATGTTCTCGGCGATGGTGCCGTCGAACAGCCAGGTGTCCTGCAGCACCATGCCGATCCGGGACCGCAGGTCGTGCCGGGTCATCGACGCGATGTCGACGCCGTCCAGCGTGATGCGGCCGCCGTCCAGTTCGTAGTACCGCATGATCAGATTGACCAGCGTGGTCTTGCCGGCCCCGGTCGGACCGACGATCGCCACGGTCTGCCCGGGCCGCGCGGTGAGCGACAGATGCTCGATGAGCGGCTGGTCGGGCCGGTAGGAGAACGACACGTCCTCGAACCGGACCTCGCCCTTCGGGTCGGCCACGGTGGCCGGCTGCTGCGACTCCGGGATCTGCTCCTGCTCGTCGAGCAGCTCGAACACCCGCTCCGCGGAGGCGACGCCGGACTGCATGACGTTGGCCATGGTGGCCAGCTGGGTCAGCGGCTGGGTGAACTGGCGGGAGTACTGGATGAATGCCTGCACGTCGCCCAGGCTCATCGACCCCGACGCCACCCGCAGCCCGCCGACCACGGCGATGGCCACGTAGGTCAGGTTCCCGACGAACAGCATCGCCGGCATGATGATCCCCGAGGTGAACTGGGCCAGGAACGACGACCGGGTCAGTTCCGCGTTCTTCGCGTCGAACTCGGCCTGGACCTGCTGGCGGCGGCCGAACACCTGGACCAGCGCGTGCCCGGTGAACGCCTCCTCGACCTGACCGTTCAGCTCCCCGGTGGTGCGCCACTGCCGCACGAACATCGGCTGCGACCGCTTGGCGATGAGCGCGGTGATGACCAGCGACAGCGGGATGGCGACCAGCGCGACCAGGGCCAGCAGCGGCGAGATCGACAGCATCATGATCAGCACGCCGACCACGGTGAGCAGCGAGGTCAGCACCTGGGACAGCGTCTGCTGCAACGACTGCGAGATGTTGTCGATGTCGTTGGTGACCCGGCTGAGCACCTCGCCGCGGGGCCGGCCGTCGAAGTACTTCAGCGGCAGCCGGTGCACCTTGGCCTCGACCGACTGCCGCAGCCGCAGCACGGCCCGGTTCACCACGGTGTTGAGCAGGTGGGCCTGGGCCCAGGCGAAGAGCGAGGACGCCAGGTACAGCCCCAGCACGATGAGCAGGATGCGGCCGAGCGCGCCGAAGTCGATGCCCTGCCCGGGCACGATCCGCATGCCGGAGAGCAGGTCGGCGAAGGTGTCGTTGCCGGAGGCCCGGGCCTGCGCGATGGCCTGGGCCTGGGTGATGCCGGCCGGCAACTGCAGGGACAGCACCCCTTCGAAGATGACGTCGGTGGCCCGGCCCAGCACCCACGGGCCGAGCACGCTGAGCGCCACGCTGACCGCGCCGAGCAGGATCACGAACGTCATGACCACCCGGTCCGGGCGCAGCAGCCCGAGCAGCCGCTTGGCCGACGGGCCGAACTGCAGCGCCTTCTCGGCCGGCATGCCCATACCGGGGCGACCGCCCATGGGAGGGCGAGGCGCCGCGGGGCGGGCCGGCGCCTCGGCCGGCTGGTCGGCCGGCTCATCGGCCGGTGACGCGGCCGCCGGCTCCTTGGTCGTGCTCACGCGGCCACCTCCGTCCTGCGCTGCGACTCGGCGATCTCCCGGTAGGTCGGGTTCGTCTCGAGCAGCTCGTCGTGGGTGCCCAGGCCGACCACCCGGCCGCCGTCCAGGACGACGATCTGGTCGGCCTCGACGATGCTCGAGACGCGTTGCGCGACGAGCAGCACCGCGGAGTGCCGGGTCCACGGCCGGAGGGCGGCGCGCAGCCGGGCGTCGGTGGCCAGGTCGAGGGCGGAGAAGCAGTCGTCGAACAGGTAGATGCGCGGCCGGCGGACCAGGGCCCGGGCGATCGACAACCGCTGCCGTTGCCCGCCGGAGACGGTGGTGCCGCCCTGGGAGAGCCGGGTGTCCAGCCCGTCCGGCATCTCCCGGACGAACTCGGCGGCCTGCGCGATGGTCAGTGCCTCCCACAGCTCCTCGTCGGTCGCGTCCGGACGGCCGTGCCGCAGGTTCTCGGCGACCGTGCCGGAGAACAGATAGGGACGCTGGGGGACCAGTCCGATGCGGGCCCACAGCCGCTCCGGGTCCCACTCCCGGACGTCCAGTCCGTCGACGGCGACCGAGCCGCCGGTGACGTCGAACAGCCGGGGGATGAGCGAGAGCAGCGTGGTCTTGCCCGAGCCGGTGGCGCCGATGACCGCGGTGGTGGTGCCGGGCCGCAGGTGGATGGAGACGTCGCTGATGACGGGGGCGTCGGCGCCCGGGTAGCGGAACTCGGCCGCGTCGAACACCACCCCGGCCTGGTCGGGGCTCGGGTCGGCCGGCGGAGCCTGTGGGTGCTCCGGCGGTTTCACCGAGCTGCGGGTGTCCAGCACCTCGGTGATCCGGCCGGAGCTGACCGCGGCGCGCGGCACCATGATCAGCACGAAGGTGGCCATGATGATCGACATGAGGATCTGCAGCAGGTAGCTGAGCAGGGCGATGAGCGAGCCGACTTGCAGCGTCCCGTCGTCCACCCGGTGCGCGCCGAACCAGAGGACGGCCACGCTGGAGGCGTTGATGATCAGCATGATGATCGGGAAGAGCAGCGCCATGAGCCGGCCGACCCGCAGCGCGGTGTCGGTGAGCCGTCGGTTGGCGTCGCCGAACCGCTCGACCTCGTGGTCCTCCCGGACGAACGCTCGGACCACCCGGATGCCGGTGATCTGCTCGCGCAGGATCCGGTTCACCGTGTCCAGCCGCCGCTGCATGCGCTGGAACTGCGGCACCATCCGCGCCGCGACCACGGCGATGCAGGCGATGAGCAACGGCACGCTGATGAGCAGCAGCCAGGACATGCCCACGTCCTCGCGCAGCGCCATGATCACGCCGCCGACGGCCATGATCGGCGCCTGCACCAGGATCAGGCAGCTCATCAGCACCACGGTCTGCACCTGCAGCACGTCGTTGGTGGTGCGGGTGATGAGGGACGGGGCACCGAACTGGCCGAGCTCACGGGCCGAGAAGGTGCCCACCCGGGCGAACATGTCGCCGCGCAGCTGCTGACCGACGCCCATGGCGATGCGGGCGCCGAACCAGGTCGCGGCGATGGCGCAGACGATCTGCAGCACGGTCACGCCGAGCATGAGCCCGCCGAGGGAGATGATCCGTCCGGTGTCGCCGGTGGCCACGCCGTCGTCGATGATGTCCGCGTTCAGCGCCGGCAGCAGCAGCGCGGCGATGGTGCCGATGAACTGCAGCACCACGACGACGACCAACGCCCCGCGGTGGGGCCGCAGGGAACTGCGCAACAGCCGGATGAGCATCGGAGCTCCTCAGTGAGCCCGCCGACGGGCGGTGCCGGGCGGCGGGGTCGGAGGCCTGGCGGCGACTCGCGGGCGACGTCAGACCGGATCGCGGGGCGGATCGGGGTGCGGTTCGGTGCTGATCTCAGGGCGGCGGCGGACAGTTCCCGTCGGACAGCACCGGGCGGAGCGTAGGCCGGACATCCCCGACGATCACCTGGATTCCGCCCGCAGCTGATTCCGTGGCGGAAGCAACTGGGCGACCCGGCGCCGTGGCGTGGCTGAGCGACCGGCGAGCGTCTGCGTCCGTTCGCTCCTCGGGCCGGGTAGTCGGGTGGACGGTCGGTGAGGCCGGGCACGCCCGTGCTGATCCGGGCTGATCCGTGCTGATCCGTGCTGATCCGTGCTGATCGGAGCAATCCGGGCAGGCTCGCGGCTCGAACGACGACGGGCTGTGGCACCTGTCAGCGGCGTCGGTGCCGGGCTCTACGCTCTGCCTGATGCGGTTGCCCCCCCCCGGGGTCACCGCGGCACGCCACCCGACCGCACCATGCCGATCGTGACGATCATGACGAACCTGCAGGAGGGTCCTTCCGTGACCACGAGCACCCACGCTGGGCGCGCGCTCATCGTGTCGATCACCGACCACACCCTGCACGGCGAGGACGACGAGGGTGCGGGCGCGCTGGTCAGTGAGCTGCTCGTCGAGGCCGGGTTCGTGGTCGACGGGTCGGTGATCGTGCCGTCGGACGGGGTGGCCATCCGGACCGCGCTGAACACCGCGGTGATCGGCGGGGTCGACCTGGTCGTCACCGTCGGCGGCACCGGCGTGACCCCACGGGACGTGACCCCGGACGTGACCGCCGAGGTGCTGGACCGCGAACTGCCCGGCATCGCCCAGGCCTTGCGCTGGTCCGGCATGGCCGCCGGCGCCACCGACGCGGTGATCTCCCGCGGGCTGGTCGGGGTGTCCGGCTCGACGCTGGTGGCCAACCTGGCCGGCAGTCGGCAGGCCATCCGCGACGGCATGGCCACGCTGACCCCGCTGGCCATCCACGTCATCGAGGACCTGGCCGACCCGGAGCTCGAGGTCTGATCCGACCGCCGGGCTGCTCGGCGACGCCGGGCCACCAACAACACCGGACCGGCCGGGCCGCCGCACGCGGCCCGGCCGCCGCCGTCAGTGCTGAGGCTCGCCCGTGCTGTCCACCTCGTCCTGCACCTCGTCCTGCACCGCGTCCACCTCGGTCTCGACCGGCGGCTCGGCTGCATCGGGCTGACCGGCGTCCGGGCCAGCGGCGGCCGGGGCGTCGTCCCGTCCGGTGACCTTCTCGACCACGGTGCCGGCCACGTCGGTGATGGTGGCGCTGACCTGGCCGACCACCGCCGTGACCTTGTCCCAGGCCGGTCCGGCGGTCTCGCCGATCTTGTCGCCGACCTGACCGGCGGTCGCCTTGGTCTTCTCCCAGGCCGGCTCGGCCACCTCGCTGACCTTGTCGCCGACCGCGTCCGCGGCGGTCGTCAGCTTCTCGGTGACGTCGCCGGCCAGGGCCTTGGCCTTGTCAGCGGCCTTGTCCAGGAAGGTCATGACGCGGTCCTCCAGGTGATCGAGGGGTAGGGACTCCCATGATGATCGTTCGTCGGCGCCGCGTCGGTGAGATGGCACGCTCGACGACATGAGCGCGACGAACGACCCGGAGCCGGGCGCGGAGCAGCGAGGCCCGGCGGTGGACCGGCGGCGGCTGGACGAGGTGTTCGGCACGACGTTGCCGGACGTCACCCGGGACGAACTGGACCCGGGCAGCTCCGGCGCCGGGGGGACCGGCCGGGACGAACGGTGGTACCGGGAGAACCGGCCGCCGCACCACGGCGGCTGAGTCGGTCGGCGTCAGCGGCTGGTGGGGCCGTCGGTCGGATCGACGGCTGGACGAGGGGAGTCGGGCAGGCGGGACTCCACCTCGGCCGGCGTGGCCCCGTCGCGCAGCAGGTCGCGGATCTCCAGGAGGATCTCGATCTCGGTCGGGTCGGCCTTGACCGGCGTCTTGCGCGCGGCGAGGCGGGCGTTGATGGCGTTCATCGGCGCCACGAACACGAAGTAGACGACCGCTGCGGTGATCACGAACGTGATGAGCGCGGTGATCAGCGCACCGATGTTGACGAACGACTCGGGCTTGCTCGGCACCACCCGGAACCCCAGCCCGCCGGCATCGACCGAGCCCACCGCGTTCAGCAGCGGCTGGATGACGTTGGTGGTGAAGGCGGTGACGACCGCGGTGAACGCCGCACCGATGACGACCGCGATCGCCAGCGAGATGACGTTCCCGCGCAGGATGAAGTCCTTGAAGCCCCTGAGCATGCCCATCCTCGATCCCCGTTCCGGCTGCGACGTCAACGGATCCGGACGGTAGCAAGGTCGTCCATCCCGATCGATGCGGCTATCGGCGTGGCCCCGAGATCGGATGCGCAGCACGCCTCACCCCACCAACCGCAGCGCCAACGTCCCGGTGAGCGTCGCCGCCACCACCGCGTCGGCCACCGACTCCGGCAGCGCCAGCAGCACGGTGGCCGCCGGGTCCGCCCGTGCCGCACGTCCGTCGGATGGCGCAGCCGCGTCCAACCGCAGCACCAGCGCATCGTCGGTCAACGCCTCGGGAGCTCCGGCCGGACCACCGGTGGGATCGGCCGCGAGGCGCAGCACCGCCACCCGAGACCCCGGCTGCAGCACCGACAGCACGGCCGGGTCGGCCGGCGCGACCGGGACGACCGCGCGCCCCGGACCGGGATCCGGCGCGGCGCCGGTCAACCGGACGTCGGTGAGCACCTCGCCGCGGCGGATCGACGCAGCCAGGGTGCGGCCGTCCAGGGCGAGCGCCGGGTCGAGCGCGCCGTCCGGTGGGTCGCGACTCACTGCCGCGCGCAGATCACCGGGCTGCAGCACCGCGCCCAGCGGCAGATCCCGCGCGGCGATGGTCACCGGCACGCCGGCTTCCGCCTCCTCCGGGGGAGCGAGCGCGACCGCACCGGCCGCCAGCACCAGCGCGACCGCGATCAGCCGGCGCAGGGTCCGCAGCTGCCGGCCGAGCGGCCGCCGGTCGATCCACCAGGCCAACAGCCGGTCCCGCCGGCCGGCCGTCAACCGGTCCTCGACATCTCCACCACGATCTCCGCTCCGTCGCATGCCGCGGACGCTACGAAGCGCGAGCCTCCGGAGCAGGACCCGACGAGCACAGCTGTGGACAACCCGGCCATGGGGACAACTGCTCCGAGCCGGATCAGCCGTCGGTGTCCCACACCAGCAGCTGGTCGTCACCGTCGCGCGGGTCGCCGCGCCCGTCGGTGTTGGAGGTGGTGATCCACAGGATCCCGCCGGGACGCGCCAGCACCGACCGGAGCCGGCCGAACTCGTCGGCGAACCGCGGGACCGGCTCGCCGGTGGTCTCGTCGATCAACGGCACCTGCCACAGCCGTTCGCCGCCGAGCCCGGCCATCCACGCCGACCCACCCGTGATGGCCAGCCCGCTGGGGGAGGCCTCGTCGGTGGTCCACACCCGGTGCGGGTCGGTGAACCGCGGATCGCCGCCCATGCCTTCGACCTCGGGCCAGCCGTAGTTCGCGCCGGCGGTGATGAGATTCAGCTCGTCCCAGGTGTTCTGGCCGAACTCGGCGGCCCACAGCCGGCCGGCGGCGTCGAAGGCCAGGCCCTGCACGTTGCGGTGTCCGAGTGAGAACACCAGCGGCGCCTCCGGGAAGGGCGCCCCCGGGGCCGGGCTGCCGTCGAGCTGCAGCCGGAGGATCTTGCCGCCGAGCGAGCCGAGGTCCTGGGCGAGGGCGCTGTCGCCGCTGTCCCCGGTGCCGACGTACAGGAAGCCGTCCGGGCCGATGGCCAGCCGGCCGCCATTGTGGATGCGGCCCTTGGGCATGCCCTCGAGCACGACCTGCTGGCCGGCGATCGCGCCGTCGGTGACAGTGAGCCGGGCGACGCGGTTGTCGTCGGCCGCGGTGTACATCACCAGCAGGGTGCCGGAGATGGTGGCCGCGTCGAAACCGGGCGCCACGACCACGCCGAGCAGGCCACCCTCCCCGCCGGGCACCACGCCGGCGACCGTACCGAGCTCGCCGACGGTGCCGTCGGGGGCGACGGTGCGGACCCGGCCGGTGTCCCGCTCGGTGATCACCGCGCGACCGTCGGGCAGCGCGTCCAGCCCCCACGGGGTGTCGAGCCCGGTGGCGACGGCGGTCGGCTCGGCCGGCCCGGCGGGAACCGGAGCCGGCGACGGTGCCGGTGCCGGGGTCATGACGGTGGCCGGCGCGTCGGTGGTGGGGGACGCCGGCGGCGCGGCGCTCACCGTCGTCGTCGGGGTCGCGCTCTCCACGGCGTCGATGGATGACGACGACATCGTGGATGACGGGGCCGGTTCGGACCCGCCGGCCGAGCAGCCGGTGCCGACCGCAAGCGCCGCGGCGGCGAGAACGGCCAGAGCGGAGCGGCGCCGGATCGTCACCCGCTCCAGTGTGCCCGGCGCCCGCGCGCTCAGCTGGAGGTGGACGCCGCCTTGGTGCTCGACGAGGACGACGAGCTCGACGCGGCCGGGGTGCTGGCGGTGGAGTTGCTGGACGAACTCGTCGACTCCTTGGCCGCGGGCTTGCTCGACTCCGAGGACTTGCTGTCGCTGCTCGAGGACGCGCCGGAGGAGGTGTCGGTCGCGGACGAGCCGGACCGGGAGTCGGTGCGGTAGAAGCCGCTGCCCTTGAACACCACGCCGACCGAGCCGTACACCTTGCGGAGCTTGCCGTTGCACTCCGGGCAGGTGGTGAGCGAGGCGTCGCTGAAGGCCTGGACGGCCTCGAAGCGGTGGTCGCACTCGGTGCAGGCGTACTGGTACGTGGGCACGACATCCTCCTGGCTGGACCCCGTCCGTCGACGGGGATGCGCGGGCCCCCGCCCGCCATTGGCACTCGCAGCGCGCGACTGCCAGAACCGATGATGCGACGCGGGCCGACCCGGACGCAACCACGCTGGTCAGCGGCCTGGTCACACTCCTCGGGCGAGGCCTCAGTCGGCCGATCCGGTGTCCTGCACGGCATCGACGACCAGCTCGGCGATGGCCCGCATCCCGTCGGCGTTCGGGTGGTAGGGCGCGGCGGACCGTCGGCCGAGGGAGAACCCGGTGGTCCACGGATGCGCCGACCAGGCATGGTGGTCGGCGCTGACGGCCGAGGCACGGACCAGCAGGCAGCCGTGGCGCTCCGCCGCCGCGGCCGTCTCGGCCGCCAGTCGGTCTGCGGTCTTCCGGGCCTGGTCGGCGACCTCGTCCGGCAGCGGGGGCGCGGGCACGCCGGCCGGGGGCAGCACGGTGAGGTAGTCGACGACCACCACGGTGGCCTGCGGCGCGCGGTCGGTGATCGTGCCGAGCAGCCGGTCGAGGGTGGCGGGCAGCCGCGCGAACCGGTTCTCCAGCGGTTCGACCGCCGTCCGCCGGGCCCGCCACTGCGCCCAGGCCCGCAGCGGCCGCGGCAGGCTGGCCATGATCAGCCCGCCGATGTACCCGACGTCGTTCCCGCCGGCGGTCACGGTGACCAGCGAGGTCGCCGAACTCACCGCCTCGACCTGCGCGGGCATGCCCGGGCCGCCGTCGACCAGCTGGGCGGCGGTGGCCCCGGAGCAGCTGACGTCGGTGAGCGGCACGCCCAACCGGGCGGCGACGAGATGGGCGGCGTTGGCGCTGGACCGACCGGCCCGGCGCGGGCTGCCGGACTCCCGCGGCCGGATGCCCGGACCGGCGGCGAACGAACTGCCCAGAGCGACGTAGTGGCCGTGCGGTGCTTCCGTCACGACGCGGACCCGACCGCCCGCACCCCGCCGCGCGGGGTGACCACGTGCGTGACCGGGTGGTCGAGCGGATCGGCCGGCAGCGCGTCGAGCACCTCGTCGTCGAACACCACGGCGAGCAGCGGCGGCGGGGGACTGATGGTGCCGACGGTGTCGAGCAGGGCCAGCGTCCGGTCGTAGTGCCCGCCACCGCGGCCGAGCCGGTGCCCGGTGCGGTCGACCGCCAGTGCCGGCACCAGCACCAGGTGCACGGTGCCGATGGCGTCCGGTCCGAGCCGCGGGCCTGCCGGTTCTTCGATGCCGTGCTCGCCGACCGTCGTGGCAGCGGATCGGTACTGCACCCAGTCCAGCGGGGACGCCCCGGTCACGGCGGGCACCAGCACCCGCACCCCGCGGGCGGCCAGCGCGGGCAGCGCGACCGGGTCGAGCGGCTCGGTGGGCAGGGGTAGGAAGGCGGCCACCGTGATCGCGGCGTTGCGGGCGACGGTGAGCGTGTCGGCCAGGGCGGTGACGTGTCCGCCGACCGCCTCCCGCGCGGCCTGTCGCTCGGCGTCGGGTCGGGACCGCCGGCGGTCCAGCAGCTCGCGACGCAGCGCCGCCTTGGCGTCCGGGACCGAACTGGTCGCCGACTGGCCGGTTCGGTCGGGACCGTCGCCGTTGGGCCGATCGGGGGTCACGGGCGAGAACGTACCTGCGGTGACGAACCAGCGACATGGCCGGTTCGCGCGGTCTGCGGGCTGGTCGAACGCGTGATCGAACAAGTCGGCCTCCGGCGTGATGATCACCGCCTCCTGCGGCCGTGCTCGCCGTTCGGGGCGGCGCCACCCGCTAGCGTGAACGTCCATGAACGCGCAGACACGCCGCACCAGGTGCGCCGCGCTCGTCGCCGGCTGGTGCAGGGACCGGCCGCTCCCCGGGATCACGGCGGCGTCGGCCGGAGGGATCGGCTGATGCGGTCGGTCACCGAGCAGCTGGAACGGGTCCTGTCCGGCGTGGTCATGCCGCCGCCGGTGCGGGTGGCCATCTCCGAGGCGCAGGGCCTGCTGTGCGCCGAGGAGGTCGTGGCCTCGGCGGCGTTGCCGTCGTTCGACCAGGCCGCGGTGGACGGTTTCGCGGTCCGCTCGGTCGACGTGGCCGGTGCGTCCCCGGTCCGGCCGCTGACGTTCCCGGTGGTGGGCGAGCTGGAACCCGGCTCCCGCACCCCGCACCGGCTGCAGCCGCAGCAGGCGGTGTTCGTCCGGACCGGTGCGCCGCTGCCGACGGTCGCCGACGCGGTGGTGCCGCTGGGCGAGGCGCAGGGCAGCGCGGCCCGGGTGACGGTGACCCGCTCGGTCGCCTCCGGGCAGTACGTGCGACGCACCGGGGAGGACGTGCTGCCCGGCGACATCGCCGTCCGCTCCGGCGCCTTCATCGGGGCCGCCCAGGTCGGCCTGCTCGCCGCGGTCGGCAAGGACAAGGTGCTGGTGCATCCGCGGCCGCGGGTGTCGGTGATCAGCTTCGGCGAGGAACTCGTCGACGTCTCCCGCTCGCCCGGCCCCGGTCAGGTCACCGACGTCAACTCGTTCGCGCTGGCCGCGGCCGCCCGCGATGCGGGCGCCGACGTGACCCGGGTGGGCATCGCGCCGGGCGATCCGCGCCGGTTGCTGGAGCTGATCGAGGCGCGGCTGCTGGTGTCCGAGGCGGTGGTGCTGGCCGGTGCGGTCGGCGGGCACGCAGCCGACGTGGTGGCCGAGACCATCTCGGAGCTGGGCGAGCTGGACTTCACCCGGGTGGCCATGCAGCCGGGGTCGGCGCAGGCGTTCGGGCTGCTCGGCCGGGACAAGGTGCCGGTGTTCCTGCTGCCCAGCAATCCGGTGTCGGCGTTGGTGGTGTTCGAGGTGATGGTGCGGCCGGCGCTGCGGGTGATGCTCGGCCGCCGCAACCCGTACCGCCGCACGGTGACCGCCCGGACGCTGGAGTCGTTCGAGTCGCCGGTGGGGCGCCGGCAGTTCCTGCGCGGTCAGCTGCTGCGCGACGAGCGGGACCAGTTCCTCGTGCACATCCTCGGTGGGAGCGGGACCCACCTGCTGGCGTCGCTGGCCGAGGCGAACTGCCTGGTGCTCATCGACGAGAAGACCTCGACGGTGCCGGTGGGCTCCGAGGTGACGGTGTCGTTCCTGGCCCAGCGGGCATAGTTCGGGTTCCGGGACGCGGGTCGGGCGGCTCGCCGGGGGAGCGGAAGGGGCGGGCTGCGGATGGGGCCGGTCGGGGTGGCGCTCGGGGGATCGCTGCGGCATCCGGGCTGGCCGGTCGAGCTGGGTCCGCTGCACCTGCCCGCGCGTGGTCCCGGTGCGACCTCCGGGAGCGTGGTGCGGCTGCGGCCGCTGCGCCGGTCGGACGGCCGGGCCTGGCGGGAGATCCGGCTGCGGGACCGCGCGGTCATCGAGCCGTGGGACGCCAGCAGCGGGATGACCTGGGTACAGCGGCACGCCGCACCGATGTGGCGATCGCACCGGGCGCTGCTCACCGCCGGCGCCCGCCGGGGTGAGGCGGTCCCATTCGTGATCACCGTGGACGGCGTGTTCGCCGGTCAGGTGACCCTCGGCGGCATCCAGCGCGGCGCGGTGCTGTCGGGCTGGGTGGGCTACTGGGTCGACTCACGGCTGCAGGGACGTGGGGTGGCCACGGCGGCGGTGGCGTTGACGCTGGCCCACGCGTTCGACGCAGTGGGGCTGCACCGGGTGGAGGCGACCATCGCGCCGGAGAACATGGCCAGCCGCGCGGTGGTGACCCATCTGGGGTTCCGCCAGGAGGGTCTGCTCCAGCGGTACCTGGACATCGACGGGGCCTGGCGAGACCACCTGCTGTACGCCATGACTCGCGAGGAACTGCCTGGTGGGCTGGAGCAGCTGCTCGCCCGGTGGGCGCGAATCCGACAGACCTCAAGTGGAGGTTGAGACATGACGGCGTGTCGTCGAGGGTGCGTTCACCCACCCGGTTAGCCTCGCTCCACCGGATTGCCCCAGGTGGGGGAACCCGTCGTCCGATCCAGGATGAGTGGAGGCCGAGCCCGTGAACGTCCCGACTTCGCTCATCGTGGTCGTACTGGTGATCGCCTGGTTGGTGGTGTTGGTCCCGATGGTGGCCAAGTCACGCGATCGGGTGCCGCGGGTGCGATCGGAGGGCCGTGGGTTCCGCGTGCTGCAGCGCTCGACCACGGGGGAGTTGACCACTCCTTCGCGGCGTCGTCGTGCGGTCGGCAGCTCGCCGGCCCGGCGCGGATCCGGTGATCACGAAGCGTTCAGCAACGAGGAGGCCCTGGTGACCGTCGGCAGTTCGTCCCACCCCGCGGACGCAGCGGAGGAATGGGAGGCGGTGCAGGCTACGGCCTCGCAGCGCCGGCCCCAGACTTCTGCGTCCGAGTACGAGGCGCAGGACGAGGTCGACGCTGCCGACTCGGAACCTGAGGAGCACGCCATCCGGCGGGCTCGCCCGGGCCGCTCGAACTGGTTCAACTGGACCCGCCGCGGCGAGGCCATCGGGCCGGACGAGACCGAGCTGCGCGCCGAGCAGGAGCGCCTCGAGGCGGAGCGAGCCGGGTACGCGCAATACGTGCCGGAGTTCCAGCCGGTCGAGGCGCACGGCTCGCACCCCTACGATCCGTCGGTGCACCAGGACGAGGCCGCGACTGTGTCGACTGAGCAGTGGTACGACGAGGCCGAGCGCCCGGGCCCGGCGGCCCCGCGGCTGGCCGATGAGGATCACAACGACCTGACCGAGTTCGAGACCGGCCGGGCCGGGGCCGCCTACACCGCGGCCGAGGACGACCGGCTGCGTCCGGTGCCGCGTCGCGCCGGCCGGGGTGGGTTCGACCCGGAGGCGGCCGCGGCGGCCAAGGCCTACAAGTACGCGCAGCGCCGCAAGGTCGCGCTGAGCCTGCTGGTGGCGACGGTGCTGTTCGCGGTGCTGGCCGCGGTGGTGGCGTCGGTGCTGTGGGCGGGCGCGGCGATCGCCGGCCTGCTGTTGGTGGCCTACATGGTCTACCTGCGGCGTCAGGTGAAGATCGAGGAGTCCATCCGCCAGCGCCGCCTGGCCCGCCTGCAGCGGGCCAGGCAGATCCGGCCCGAGTTCCAGACCGAGGACGAGGCGTACGTGGCCGAGCCCGAGTACGCCCCGCGCCCGGTCGCGGTGGCCCGCGACGAGGACGCTGGCGCGGCCCGCCCGGCGGCCCGGCTGCACCGCACCCGGCAGATCGTCGATCTGGACGACGACGACCCGGCCTTCGATGACCTGGAGTACTACGACCCGACCGAGTACCGGCGGGCGGTCGGTCAGTGACCGTCTGAGCGGTGCTCGACTCGAAGGGCTCGGCCTCTTGGCCGGGCCCTTCGGCGTTCTCCGGTCTGTGCTCGGTTGGGCCTCGGGGTTTTGGCCGGCTCGGCGGGGCGCCGGTGGTCGTGGCGGGGGCCGAGCGCTGGTAGAGTTCCACACGGCTTCCGACGCAGGTCGGGGGCCGAGGGGCTGTAGCGCAGTTGGTAGCGCGCTTCGTTCGCATCGAAGAGGTCCGGGGTTCGATTCCCCGCAGCTCCACCATGACAGGCTGACTGCAAGCGGTGTTTTCTTGGACGCTTGGCGGGTCAAGTCACGGGTTCGAGTAGTTTGGCCAATCCCCATTAGGGCGGTCTTCCGAGTTCCTGGGCCTCCGAAGCGCGGCCGCGGCTGGTGGCGTTGCGGGCCGCATCTGGCGTGAGAACCTCCCAAGTCGCATTCAGCTGCTGCGAGACCCGCGGCGGCGAACGTATGCCGTCTTGGGATTCTGACCCGGTTCTCGAGACACGCTTGTGCATTGATCGCGTCGCTGCGACGGTGTGCGATCCGGAGGGCCTTGAAGGCAGCCGGGGCTGACGTTGCCAATGTAGACGTGCCGGGCGCCATGGGGTAGTAACGGCTGTCCATCCATTCGAAGATCGCACGTCCGATGCGTCAGACCGAGACCCGCTCACCGGTCGTCCGCAGTCCGGTTCCTGGCTGCGCTACCGGACGGCAGGTCGCACTCTTGCCGAAGCGTGTGCGACGGGCGGCGCTCAGTGGATGGATCGAGGTCGCTATCCCCGCGACACGTCCTAACTTCATGTGCCCGTTCTTTCACTCCTCCTGCTATGGTTCCGATGTCGGCGTCGTAGCGAGAAGGGACAGTTATGGCGATCCATACCCCAAAGACCCGCGAGGCTTTGGCGCGCCTGCTCGCGCCCATGCGACTCGAGTGCACCGTGTTCGAGCGGGCGGTGGCCGTCGCGGCAGCGGAGAGCCGTACCTTTGGCCCTGCTGCCCCAAAGTCTGCCCCAGAATTCACGCGCTGGGCGCGCACCATCGAGACGGTGCACGAGGGGCTGATGCTCCTGCAGCAGGGGTGGCAGCGGTTCGACCCGGAAAACCTCCCTTATTTCCTGCAACCTGAGCTCAACCTCGGGCTCATCGTCAGCAGCGGCAACGCCTTCACCGGCGTCACCTACGGCAGCCCGACCACCAAGAACCCTAAGGGAAGCGCCTTCGCTCGCCGTATTGACGAGAACGGTGCGGTTGCGATGTTTGGCCAGCCGACAGGCGAGGGTGAGGTGAACGTCGACGACGTCCGGATTCTTCTCTACGACGAGCGTGACGGCCTCGTCCACTTGGAACTTTCGCGGCCAGTCGGACGGCTCGGCAGTTTCGTGAGCAGCTGGTCCGAGCGAATCATATTTCCGGCCTTCGATCTGACACTCGGTTCATTCACCTTCGAAGAAGGCACCGACGACGAGGGATTCTCGTTCAAGATCGCCCGACGCTAAGACTAAGGTTTTACCCGATGAGCAACACCTTCGTTCCCGCGCGCCTGGACATGGCGCGCGCCATTCGGCAGATGACGGCCACCGCTCTCGCGGCTGAGGTAGGGGTCACCTCGCCGTGGATCTCTCAAGTAGAGAACTTGAAACGAACGCCCAGCCCCGAGCTGATCCACGAGTTCGCGCGCGCCTTGGACCTACCAGTCGACTTCTTCTACCGCCCCGTCAAAGCACTGCCGCCCACGGATGCGTTCCACTTCCGGGCTACCTCACGGTTGGCGAAGAGGGATGAGCGGACCGCTCGATCGCTCTCTGCGCTGGCCATTGAACTATCGGATTGGATCGAAGCGACCTACCAAGCTCCCGCGCCGGCGGTTCCAGAGCTCCAGGACCTGCTCGATGCCGACGAGGTGCTTCCGGCTGAGCAGGCTGCGGAGGCGCTGCGCGGCGCGTGGGGGCTTGGTGTGGCGCCGATCAAGAACATGCTGCAGCTCCTCGAGTCCAAGGGTGCGAAGATTTACTCAGCCGGTGGGCCGCTCCAGGCGATCGATGCGTTCTCGTTCCGGCATGGGGCGACGCCGGTGATTTTCCTTAACGTGCATAAGTCTGCCGAGCGTCTGCGGTTCGACCTCGCCCACGAGGTGGGGCACTTGGTCATGCATGGCGGCTCGCTGAGTGTCGAGCCTGGAAAGGAGAAGGAGCAGGCCGCCAACGACTTCGCGTCAGCCTTTTTGATGCCACGCGCTGACGTCCTCGGCTCGATCCGGGGCAACCTCATGCTTGAGGACATCCTGATCCTCAAGCGACGGTGGCGCGTCAGTGCGATGGCGCTGAACCTTCGTTCTCACAGACTGGGCGTGATCTCTGACTGGACATACAGCACGCTGGCAAGACAGCTCTCCAGTGCAGGCTTCCGGCGTGGCGAGCCGGGCTCAAACCTGCTCCCCGAAAGCTCTAGCCTGCTCACGCAGGTAATGACAGACGTGCGCTCCCAGGGCAAAAGCTTCATTGACATTGCTCGCACACTCGACGTGCGCGCCCAGGACGTTCGCGACCTTATGCTTGGTCTAGTCACCTTTGCCATCGAGGGCGAAGCGCACAGGCGAACGCCGAGCCGAGCCAACCTCAGAGCGGTGTAGGTTGATACGCCTTTGTTGTCAGCAATTTGGCAGGTCAAACTTGTCAAAGTCGCTTAGGGGCGAGCCGAAAATGCGTGCGCCGGAACCCACGATCCGACGAGGTGCATCCTGGATTCGCGGGAGTGTCGGTGCCAGTGGGCATGCTGGCCGCGATGGTACGAACGACGACGGCCGTGGAATGCGGTCAGGGTTCCGGCGGTCGGCCGTGCCCTTCGCTGAGGATCTGTTGGATACGGCTGCGGCTCATCCCGAACGCCTCCTGCAGTTCCTTGATCGACGCGCCGGCGGCCCTGAGTTCGCGACAGCTGCCGTCGCGCCGCCCCAGCAGTTCGTCGCGCTCCGCCTCGTTCTCGCGCAGGCGATCGACGAGATCGACGGCCTGCTTCAGCAGGACCGCCTTCCGCTCGGCGCGCGCAACAACGGACATAGCAACGATCGTACAGTCGCATGTGCAAACGTGTATAGCATCCTAGACTTCGAAGTTCAGTTCCAAGTACACTAGTGCGATGTACTCGACCGTCAGGGACACTCCATGACCATCTTCGGAGCAAAGGCGATCCCGACGGACGAGAAGCTCCGCGGCGGCTACTACACCCCGGCCCCGATCGCCGCGTTCGTGGCCGAATGGGTCGGCGTTGCCGGCAACCGCCTCCTAGAGCCGTCCTGCGGGGATGGAAACATACTCGAGGCCCTGACCAGGCTGTCCGACGACGTCCACGGCGTCGAGCTGTTTCCCGACGAGGCAGCGATGGCCATGGCTCGGACCGGCGTGGACGTCGTCGTCGGAGACTTCTTCGAGTGGTTCGACGACGAGAAGCACGGTGTCTTCGACGGCGTGGCTGGCAACCCGCCCTACATCCGCTTTGGCAACTGGTCGGAGCCGACCCGGAGCGACGCTCTCGACTTCATGCGGTCGGTCGGGCTGAGTCCGAACAAGCTCACGAATGCCTGGGTGCCCTTCGTGGTGGCTTCGATGGTCGCCTGCCGCGAGGGCGGCCGCATCGGCCTGGTAATCCCGGCCGAGCTGATGCAGGTCGGGTACGCGGCCGAACTGCGGCGGTACCTCATCGACAATTGCGCCGAAGTGAACGTTGTCACCTTCAAGCGACTCGTGTTCCCCGGCATCCTGCAGGAGGTGGTCCTCCTGCTGGCCGTAAAGGGAAGCGGGCCGGCCCGCATCCAGGTGGTGGAGATCGACGACGCGGCCTCGTTGGGCGATCTCGAGATCGGGACCGCGCACGTGCGCGCACCGCTCCACGAGAAGGAGAAGTGGACCAAGTACTTCCTTGAGCCCGAGCGGGTGACGGCTGTCCGAGCGCTGCGCGCCGACGCGCGGCTGCGTCCGATGGCGGCGTTCGCGTCGGTGGACGTCGGCGTTGTGACCGGACGGAACTCGTTCTTCGTGATGACGCCGGACGAGGCCGACGAGCACCGAGTGAGCAACTTGACAATCCCGCTGGTCGCTCGGTCTGCCCAGCTGAGCGGCATCGTTTACACGGACCAGGATCATCGCACTGCGGTGGGCAGGACGGCGCTGCTGGACGCGCGGGGAGTTCACCTGGGCAAGCACATCGGGCTGCGCGAGTACGTGTCGCTGGGCGAATCCCAGGGTGTGCACAGCGGGTACAAGTGCCGCATCCGGAAAGAGTGGTGGGTCGTGCCGTCGATCTGGGAGGCCGACGCCTTCATGTTCCGTCAGATCCACACGCACCCGCGGGTCGTCGCCAACGAGACGACGGCGACAAGCACCGACACCGTTCATCGAATGCGGATGGTCGATGGCGTCAGCGCGGCACGCTTGGCCACGGCCTCCTTCAACTCGATTACCTTCGCGATGAGCGAGGTCGTCGGGCGAAGCTACGGAGGCGGCATTCTCGAGCTCGAACCCAGCGAGGCCGAGGAACTCCGCGTTCCCGACCCGGAACTCGTGACCGACGACCTAGTCCAGAAGGTTGACGAGCTCGTCCGTGCGAAACGTATCGAGGATGCTCTTGACGCCGTCGATCGGGCCGTCCTCATTGACGGTCTCGACTTCACGCTGCAGGAGGTCTCGATTGCGCGAGAGGTTTGGGCCACGCTGCGCGATCGGCGAAACGGGCGAGCCAAGAGCAGGGTGGTCTGACTACGCGATAGTGAGCCAGAACGTGCCGTCGTTGTCGAGCGTGATGTCGAGGTGCTTGCGCGCGATATTGGTCTGCCGGAGGATGGAGCCGATGGGCTCGATGTGCAGCTCGGCCGTGTAGTTGTTCTGGCCTGCCTGCCGGCTCGAACCGTTGGTCACCTCGAAGTCGAGGATGCCGTGGTAAACACCGTCGATGGTGACGTTCATCGGCACCGTGGCCACTTCTATCGGCTGGCCGGTCCTGGCGGAAGTCGGCACCCACGTCTGCTGCCCGAACAGGTCGTTGCGGAAGTACGTGGTCTGATCGATCTCGCCCTTGTAGTCGCCCTGCACCAGTGTGATCGCCCCTCGCTGGTTGCCCGTCTTCTTACGCTGTGCGTCCGAGTCGGACAGCTTCTTGCCCCAGTGCTTCGCGGCAGCCAGCTTCGACGGTGGAGCCGGCGTCACCGGTGGGATCGCAGGCGTATCGGCAGTGGTGTCATTGGTGGGCTGAGTTGCTCGTAGTGCAGCAGTCTGGGCCAGAGAGTGCCGCACTGGCGGTGCAGCGACGAGCGGCTTGAGGGAATGCGAGGGCGTCGTGCCTGTGCCGTCGGACTCGACAGGTCGCACGGTCCGCGGCGGACGGGGCGGCGGGACGACACCGAGCACCCTCGCCTCCACGAGCGCGTCGAGGTCAGCGTCGTCGACGACGTCGTAAAGGCCCGGCCGCTTCGTGGAGAACCAGACGTCGATCGCTGCGGAGATCGACTCGAGCACGTCCGTCGGATCCCCCTTCCGGTCATCGAGGATGACCCCGGCCTCGACGTGCAAGGACGTCGTGCCGGGCACCGTGAGATTCGCCGAGCCGACATACGCGGTCGATGATCCGTCGAATCTCTGGATGTGAAATACCTTCGGATGGAAGAAGCCCGACTGGAAGCTGACGACCCCGACGCGCAGTCCATCGCGCGGGTGACCGACAACGGCGAGCAGGTCGGCCACAGCGCTGCGGCGAGTCTGCCCGTCGTTCGATCCGATGAGCAACCGTGTGTGCCCGTCCGTTCGTCTGAGAGCCGTCAGTGCATCTTCGAAGTACCCGAGCATCTGCGATCCGAAGAAGCCTGTCTGCACTCGTAGAGCCGTCAAGGGCGCAACTCCGATCAGCTCGCTGCCCAACCACGTGCCAAGGGCGTCTTGCGGGTTGCGAGACCCGGAATCGATGTACCGCATGCGCTCATCCTATGGGCGCGCGTTTTGCGGTACGGCATGCGGTCCGGAGCCGGACGACCCGCCGGAGTGTTGATCTGAAGGGTCTTGGCGCCCCATGGCACGGTATCTGGGCCGGCGAGAAGCCGGCGGATGGTGGCGGCCTCGGGCAGGCTTCGAGTGAGCGTTCGTTCCAGCAAAGGGCGGCGGATGACGATGGCCGCGGCGGATTGAGCCTGATCCAGATCCGCCGGGCATCTCGCCGGTGTCGCTCGGCGAGCGGGCGACAAAGCACATCTTGCCGGCTAGCTTGGCGGGTACTTCACGAGCCACGTGCGTCTCGCGGCTCGTTGTGGGGCCCGCCGGTTGTGGCAATGCTCGGCAGGGTTAGCGGCATTGGCGCGGCACGGACCCACGTGTGCCACCGTGGCAGTTGAGTGCTGTGTCAGTATCGCATATCGGCGAGTACGGCGAGCGGGATCAAGCTGAAGGGGACGACACGCCCCAATCGTCCCCGGAATGCCGTAACATTTCCGCTGTCGCTGCGGAGCGCGCCGACACCGTCGTTTACCTGGCCTGGCCCGGCGGGACCAATTCGGGGAGGTGCAATCAGGCTGCCAGAAAGCCTTCGTATCGTTCCAATAGCCTGTCGGTGTCTGGTCGCTCCCGTTTCGACACTGGTAACTTCATAAGGCGACGCCCGTGATGGTCTTGAAGTCCGTGCCTCAACATTGGGCCATCGATCTCACCGAGCAGGCGGTGGTGGATCTGGACCGTGTAGTCCGGTCGGATGCCTAGAATATTTCGGTCATAAGCCGCGTGGTGGAGTTTGCGAAGCGCCAGCGCATTGGTGATGACCGCGTCGCCATTCGGCTGTGAGTCCGGAATAATGTGGGCTGCGTCCAGTAGTTCACGGTGGTTAAGGGAGCAGACGGCGCAACGAGTCTGATAGGCAACCATTACCTGGCTGGCGAATACCTGCTGGTGCAGGCGGCGGTGAGTCATCGTTACTAGGTACTGGCGGAGTGCTGCCTCGACCCGACTTCCCGGCTGGAACTGTCGCTGTTCCTCGGTGAGCGCCATGATGAATTGAGCTTCATCGGGTTCTTCGCCGACGAGATAGACGGCAAAGATTGCCTGATATATGCTGGGACGGATTCCATAGAACCAAGTGAGCGGCACCTGCTGCAGCATGGCGGACCGTAGCCCCTCGTTCTCCGCCGCTCCGCGCTCGTCTCTCCGAAGTTTGTAGCGGTGCAGGCCGTCGGCACCCTTCGAGTCGTCATACGGGCGCGACGGCGTCCCCTTGGGTGCCGGGGTGAGGATGCTCAGCGCCGCGGACCATCCCCGAGGCTTTCGAATCCCGCGGCCGGCGTCCACCAATGGAAAGCGCGCCTCGTGAATATGAAAGTCGTCCCGCAACTGACTGCGAGTCACGGTGAGCGTGCCGTCCAAGGTTACCTTGTTCAACCAGTCAAGGGCGGCCGCTCGCACATGCGCCTCGGGAATCGCATCGTCCACGAAATGAGCGTGGATCTGAGAGCGTCCGCGGGCAATCACTACGCCTCCCCGGCGTGTCGGTTCAGGTAGCGCCGTTCCGGTCGCGGCTGGCACCTCCGCCGCTCAGCCGTGCAAGTGCCATAATGAATACGTGCAAGTCGTGCGAAGTTCGTTGACCGACACGATTCGTTCGCTGTCGGCCGATCCGCATGCTCTGGCCACGTCTGGTCGTCAGGTTCGCCTGACCCGACGGCGGACGGTCGACTTCGCGCTCGTCTGCAGCGCCCTTTGTCGCCCGTACAGCTGCTGACCGTCCCTTCGTCGCACCGCCGCTGACCTCCGGTTCGAGCTCCGCTGACACCCGTCACTGCGCCAGCTGAAGCCAGTTTGCCATCCCGTACGTCCGTCCTGCTCGCCAGCTCCTCACCTTGCACGGACGCCGCGCTGATCACCGAGAAGGAATTTCATGCCACGAACGAGTGCGACCGGCCGTCAGCTCAAGCTCGGCGCCGTCCTCTACGGCACCGGCGGTCCCGGTGACGACGCCAGCTGGCGCAGCCCGGAGATCCCTGGGGACGCCAGCGTCGACATCGACTGGTACATCAAGCTGGCCAAGCAGGCCGAGGCGGCCAAGTTCGACCTGATGTTCATCGTGGACAGCCAGTTCATCACCCCGAACTCGCCGCCCCACTACCTCAACCGGCTCGAGCCGCTAACCCTGCTGTCCGCGGTCGCGGTGAAGACCACCCACATCGGCCTGGTCGGCACCCTCACCACGTCCTACAACACGCCGTTCAACCTGGCCCGGCGGCTGGCGTCGCTGGACCTGATCAGCCACGGCCGGGCCGGCTGGAACGTCGTCGCTACCGGCGACGGCGGCACCGCGGCGAACTACAGCCTGCCCGAGCACTACGACTACGAGACCCGGTACGCCCGCGCGCTGGAGAGCGTCAAGGTCATCCAGGGCCTGTGGAACTCCTACGAGGACGATGCCTTCCCGCGGGACCGGGAGACCGGCCAGTTCGTGGACCCGAGCCGCCAGCACCGGCTCGACCACAAGGGCCAGTTCTTCCAGGTCCGGGGTCCGCTGAACATCGAGCGGTCCAAGCAGGGCCAGCCGGTGATCTTCCAGGCCGGCGACTCCGAGGGCGGCCGGGATCTCGGCGCGGCCGTCGGCGAGGGGATCTTCACCTTCGCGCCGACCATCGAGGCCGGGGTGGCCTTCGCGCAGGACATGCGGGCGCGCGCCGCGGCGAAGGGGCGCAACCCCGACCACCTGCTGATCCTGCCGCAGGTCAGGACGTGGATCGCCGACACCGAGGCCGAGGCGGTCGAGCAGGAGCGCTACGAGCGGCTGGGCCGAGACTTCTCCAAGACGCAGGCCCAGTTCGGCCGGCCGTTCGAGTGGCACGACTTCAGCCAGTACGACCTCGATGCGCCGTTCCCCGAGCTGGGCTCCCTGGGTGACCGCAGCTTCAAGACCCAGGCGGACCGGATCAAGGCAGTGGCCAAGGAGCGGAACCTCACCCTGCGGCAGACCGTCGAGTTCTTCTCGGACCAGTTCAAGTCGCCGTTCATCGGCACGCCGCTGGCCGTGGCCAACCGGATCCAGGAGTGGTTCGAGGCCGGCGCGTTCGACGGGGTCAACCTGCACGTGACCGTGCCGAGCGACTTCACCCGGTTCACCGACGAGGTGCTGCCGATCCTGCGGGAGCGGGGCGTGGTGCGCTCCGAGTACGAGGCCGACACCCTGCGCGGCAACCTCGGGCTGCCGATCCCGGAGAACCACTGGACGCAGGCCCGGCGGGCCACCGAGGAGGTGCAGTCGGGACTGCTCGAGACGTCCTGACTCCATGCACACGAGAAGGGGCGGGTCGCTCGTGCGGCCCGCCCCTTCGTCGATCAGGTCAGCTGGTGTGATCGAAGATCACGTGCTTGGCGATCGAGACCTCGGTGAGCCCATCGAGCGGCTCCACGAAGCCGCGGGCGGCAGCGATCGCGTGGTTGACGTCGTCGGCGATGCGTGGCTCTGCACGTACGTAGTCGTGTGGGTGACGGGGGAGAAGCTCGACGCCAGCGGGCCGTGATTGTGCAGCCAGGTCGTGTCGGTCTCCCCGGGCGTCAGACCCATCCCACCGCTCGAGCAAGGACGCGCACGTGATGGCGTCGAGCCTGATCAGGTACTGGTCCGAGTGGTCGAAGAACGTGAGTTCGTCGGCGGCCAGCTGGCTGGGGGTCTCTCGCACTGGATTCGACGGATCACGGTCCGGCCGGTGGCGGCGCGAGCGGGCGCCGACGCGCACCAGGGGGCGCTTCAGCAGTCATGCCAGGCACTCGGCGACCGCGTCAAGCTTGATGTCCAGGATGTGAGCATCGCCGGCGGTCGCGGGTGAGGGGGCCAGGATGGCGTCCAGCGGACCGATGGTTGCGTCGCCGACCAGCACCGATCCGCTGAGCACCACGAGCGCCGAGCAGGGCGGTACCGGTCCGTGCACCCGCACCGTGCGCACGTCCGCCCGGTACCTGGTCGGGTCGGTCATCACGTTGATCGCGCGGGTCGGGCCGTCGAGCAGCCTGACGGCAGCGGCAGCAGCGCCGCTGAAACGGATCGGTGTCGCCTCGGGCACGACGAACGCCCGGGAGTCGATCGTCAGCTCGACCGGGGGACCCACCACGGTGAACACCCGATCGATGTCCGGGAAGCTCGAGAACGGCCCGTCACGCAGCAGCTCCGCAACGCTCAGCCGCAACCCGACATCGGCCCCACCGCCGACCGGCAGCAGCCGCCGGGTCGTGCCGCCACCGTTGCGCCACGGCTCCGGCCTGGTGTCGGCGATCCGCCTGATGGTGTGCATCGCGCCCTCAGCACTGGTCGGTCGGTCGACCGGCGCCCGCCCGCCCGCACCGGGGACCGACCGCCGTGGCGCTCGCCCGGACGTCGGCGGTCATCGTGACGAGGCCGACGAACGCCCGGTGGGGGTGACTGCTCTCCCCGACGACCGCACATCCGTGCCGAGGAGCTCCGAGGTCAGAGCCTCGAGGCGTGCGGCGGAGTCCGGCACGGTGAGATGCCGCCGGTCGGCCACCACCTGTCGCCCGGCGATCACGACATCGGTGACGTCCGCTGCGCCCGCGGCGAAGACGGCGGTCTCGACCCGGGGGCCGCCTCCTGCGGTGCGCACGGATCCAAGATCGATGGCGACGAGATCGGCCAGCTGCCCGGGGCGCAGCGATCCCGCGTCCGTCCAGCCCAGGGCACGGTGACCGTCGGCGGTGGCGCTGGTGAGCATCCGGGCCGCCGGGATGATCCCGCGACGTTCCAACCGGAGTCGCTCGTGCAGTTCCACCGCGCGCGCCTCCTCGAACAGGTCGATCACCGCGTGGCTGTCCGATCCGAGACTGAAGGTGCATCCGGGGTCGGCGAGGAGATCGCTGGCCGGTCCGATGCCGTCGCCGAGATCGCGCTCGGTCGTCGGGCACCAGCAGACGCCGGTCCCACTGGCGTGCAGGTCCGCGACATCGGCGGCGGTGACATGGGTCGCGTGGACCGCGGTGGTCCTGGGACCCAGCACACCGAAATCGCGCAGCAACGCCGTCGGCGTGCACCCGTGCACCGCAAGGCACTGCTCCACCTCGGCGATCTGCTCCGACGAGTGCACGTGCAGCGGCGCACCTGCGGCCTCGGCCCAGCGCACCACTGGTCCCAGGTGACCGGTCGGGACTCCGCGAACCGAGTGCACCGCGGCGGCGACGAGCACGTCCGGACGATGTGCCAAGGTGGCCGCCAACGACTCCACCCGTTCGGCCCAGGCCTCGCCCGAACCGTCGCCGAAGCGGCGTTGCTGATCGTTCAGGGGCGAGCCGTCGACCGCCGAGGACAGGTAGCAGGTGTCGAGCATGGTGAGTCTGATTCCGGCCCTGGCTGAGCCTTCGGCCACGGCGACACCCATGACGTTCGGTTCGACGTACCTGCTTCCGCCGACGTCGTGATGCAGATAGTGGAACTCACCGACGACGGTGATGCCCGCCAGCGCCATCTCGGCGTAGACCGCGGCGGCCAGCTCGATGTACTGATCCGGCGAAATTCGCTGCGCCACCGCGTACATGACGTCGCGCCAGCTCCAGAAGCTGCCGTGGCCGCGTTGGGTGTGGGACCGGAGCAGACGGTGGAACAGGTGCGAGTGCGCGTTGGCCAGGCCGGGAACGACCAGTCCGCGCAGCACCGAAGCCTCGACGGGACACGGCACGTCGTCGAGAACCTCGGTGATCCGCCCGCCACGCGCGGTCACCAGCACCCCGGCTCGGACGTCGTCCCCACCGAGCCACGCGTGTTCGCACCACCACGACCGATGGTCCCGGCCGCTGGTCCTGCTCACCGGCGGCCGCCCGTCGCCGCGCGACGGTCGGTGACCGTCCCCGCCGACCGCCACCGCCTCACCGCGCCGACAGGCCGTCGGCCAGGGACCGCGATGTCGGCACCGGCAGACCCAGGTGATCGCGGAGCGTGGTGCCCCGGTACTCGGTGCGATACATCTCGCGTCGCTGGAGCTCTGGAATGACCAGGTCGACGAAGCTCTGCAGTCCGCCCGGCTCGACGTGGACGATGAACCCGTCGGCCGCCCCTCCGGTCACCCATTCCTCCATCACGTCCACCACCGTGGTCGCGGTTCCGTGGACGGTCCGCCCGGAGCCGTACCAGCGCGCGAGTTCCCGCAGGGTCGGGTTCTCCGCGTCGATCTTGGCGACGATCTGCTGGAAGAACTGAGAGTGGTACTTGGCGGAGGCAGGGATCAGATCGCGCGGGATCGGCGCGTCCAACGGCAGCCCGCGGACATCCACCTCCAGGTCGACCGCCATGGCCAGCGCCGAGGTCTCGTCGTCGGCCAGGCCGCGCATCCGTTCGACATCTTCCTGCGCCTGCGCTGCGGTCTCGGCGACCACCACGGTGATGGACGGCAGCAGCTTGATGCCCTCCGGGTCCCGACCCACGGCGACCATCCGGCTCCGGACGTCCTCGTTGTAGGCCCGCCCCTCACTCACCGTCTTGGCCCCGCTGAACACGACCTCCGCGGACTCGGCCGCGAGCTGGCGGCCGTCCGGGCTGCCACCGGCCTGGATGATCACCGGCTTGCCCTGCGGCCCTCGCTCGATGTTCAAGCCACCGCCCAGGACTTGGACGTGCTCGCCCTGGAACCACACCGGGTGCAGCTTGTCCGGCGAGTAGTAGGTGCCCTCGGCCTTGTCGTAGACGAAGGCGTCCTCGTCCCAGGTCTCCCAGAACGCGTCGACGGCCTTGAGGAACTCCCGTGCTCGGTCGTACCGGGAGCCGTGGGCCAGCAGATCCTGCTGGCCGAAGTTGAGCGAGATGAAGGCGTTCGCGGAGGTCACCGCGTTCCAGGCCGATCGGCCGTTGGAGATGTGATCGAGCGACTGGAAGAACCGCGCGATGTGGTACGGCTCGTAGTAGGTGGTGGTCGCGGTCCCGCCCAGACCGATCCGTTCGGTTCTGGTCGCGACCGCGGCCAGTGCGGTGATCGGCTCCAACGCGTTGTGGAAGAACGGCCGTCGGCTCCACAGCTCCGGTGGGTCCGTCCGCAGCCCGGAGGAATCGGCCAGGAAGTACAGGTCGAACAGGCCTCGCTCGGCCAGCTGCGCCTCCTGGACGTAGGCGCTGATCTGCGTCGCGCCGGCCGGGTCGGCCGCCGGATGACGCCACGCGGTACCGCCCGCGCAGATGGTCGAGATCAAGCCCAGATGGATCTGCTGTCGATTCGTCATGCCGCCTTGTCCCTTCGTGCTGACGTGGTGCGCGTGATGGCACCGATCTGTTGGCGAACTGCCTGATGCCCGGCTATGCCGCGCCGGCGGTGAAGGTCGACCCGTCGCCCTCCGGTCGTGGCTCGACGACCTGCCGGCCGGCCCGCCACACCGCCCAGGTCATCGGCACCCCGGGCCGGTAGGCCAGATGCGCCACGCTCGGCGCGTCCAGCACCTGCAGGTCGGGCCGCGCGCCGACGGCGATCGTGCCCGCCGGAGAGCTCGACGCGGCGCCGAGCGCGAGCGCACCGCCGCGGGTCGCGGCGAACACGGCCTGCTCGACCGTGAGCTGCATCTGCAGCACGGCGGTCGCGACGCAGAACGGCATGGAGGTGGTGAATGAACTGCCCGGATTGCAGTTGGACGCCAGCGCGACCGCGCCGCCGGCGTCCAGGATCCGGCGAGCCGGGCCGAACGGCTCACGGGTCGAGAGATCACACGCGGGCAGGAACACCGCGATGGTGTTCGAGGCGGCGATCGAGTCGATGTCCCGATCATCGAGGTGGTTGCAGTGATCGACGCTGAGCGCCCCCATCTCGACGGCCAGCCCGACCCCGCCGCTGGGTCCCAGCTGATTGCCGTGCACATGCAGGTCGAGGCCGGCGTCGGCGCCGGCCTGCAGCACCTCCCGACTTTCCTCGACCGAGAAGGCCCCCTCCTCACAGAACACATCGACCGCATGGACGTACGGGCGGACCGCCTGCAGCATCGGCCCGGTGACCAGGTCGACGTACTCCCGGCGATCCGACCCGGCCGGGACGACGTGCGCGCCGAGGTACGTCACGCGATCGGCCACCGCTGCCGCGACCTGGGCGCAACGTCGCTCGGTGTCGATGTCGAGCCCGTATCCGGTCTTGGTCTCCAAGAAGGTGGTGCCCTGGAGCTCGGCCTCCCGCCGCAGGCGTGTCGCGTGTGCGCGCAGCTCGCGCTCGCTCGCCGCCCGGGTGGCAGCCACCGTCTGCCCGATGCCGCCCGCCGAGTACCGCCGGCCGGCCATCCGGGCCTCGAACTCGGCCGCGCGCGAACCCTGGAAGACCAGGTGGGTGTGCGCGTCCACCCAACCGGGCAGCACGGCGCGACCCGCGACGTCGACCATGGTGTCCGCGGCCGGCGCACGATCGGCGGGACCGACCCACAGGATGCTGCGCTCGTCGAAGACCACGGCCGCGTCGCGGAGGCGGCCGAGGTCCGGGTCGTTGGTGGTGAGCTCGCCCACGCCGGTCAGGAGCACCGTCACGAGAGCCGCCGCTGACTCGGGCCGGGGTGCATGGTGCTCACCGGAGCAGATCTCTCAGCGCCGTCTCCAACGCCGCCACCCCCGCCGCGCAGTCCGCCGCTTCCGCGAACTCCCCAGGCGCGTGGGAGATCCCACTCGGATTGCGGACGAACACCATCGCGGTCGGCAACGACTCGGACAACACGCCGGCATCGTGGCCCGCACCGGTCGGCAGTATCGGGACGTCACCGAGGACGCCCGCGACCCGTGCCGCGAGGTCAGGATCGAACGTCACTGCGCCTGACCAGGATTCCTGCCGGAACGACGTGGCGCCGACCTCGGCGGCGATCTCGGCGACCATCGAGCGGACCTCGACATCGGTCGCCGATCGCACGTCGACCCACAGCCGCACCTCCGACGGGATCACGTTGGTGCCACCGGGAACCACGCTCATCCGGCCGACGGTGGCCCGCCCGTCCGAGGTCGCTCCGGCGACTCGTTGCACGGCCAGCACCGCCTGGGCCGCGGCGATCATGGGATCGTCACGATCGGACATCGGTGTGGTCCCGGCGTGGTTGCCCTGGCCGTGGAACGACAGCGCCCATCGGCCGTGGGCGAGGATCCCGGAGGCAACACCCACCGCGCTGCCCTGGTCGACCAGCCCGCGGCCTTGCTCGATGTGCAGCTCGATGAACTGTTCGATCCAGCCGACGCGCTCCGGATCGGGTCCCAGGCCGTCGGTGTCGAATCCGCACCTGCGTCCGGCCTGCTCCAACGTGACGTCGTCACCGTCGATGAGCGCTCGAGCGCGGGCCGGGTCGACGGAACCCGTCATCAGCCTCGACCCCAGGCAGGCGATACCGAAGCGAGCACCTTCCTCCTCGGCGAAGGCCACCACCGCGACCGGGCGCTCGGGTCGAACGCCGGACCGCCGGAGCCGCCCGACCGCCTCGAGTGCGCTCACCACGCCCAACGGGCCGTCGAAGGCCCCGCCGCCGGGCACGCTGTCCAGGTGGCTGCCGGTCACCAGCGCGCCCGGGCCGGGCTGTCCCCACCAGGCCCAGAGGTTGCCGTTGCGGTCCTGCTCGACGTCCAGGCCGAGCGCCGTGGCTCGGGCCCGGAACCACTCCCGCAGCTCGAGTTCGGCGTCGTCCCACAGATGACGGGAGTAGCCGCCCCGGTCTCGATCCCGGCCGACCTCGGCCAGGTCGTCGAGATCGGCCAGCGCGTCCAGGGCACCGGGTGGGGTCATCGGCCGTCCAGCATCGGGATCTGCAGTCCACGCTCCCGCGCGACAGCGGCGGCGCGTTCGTATCCGGCGTCGACGTGTCGCATCACCCCGGAGCCCGGATCGTTGGTCAGCACCCGCTCGATCTTCTGCGCGGCCAGCGTCGTCCCATCGGCGACCACCACCTGCCCAGCGTGGATGCTCCGTCCGATGCCCACGCCGCCCCCGTGATGCAGCGACACCCACGTCGCGCCGGAGGCGGTGTTCAGCAGGGCGTTGAGCACAGGCCAGTCCGCGATCGCGTCGGAACCATCAGCCATACCCTCGGTCTCGCGGTACGGTGAGGCGACCGAACCCGAATCCAGGTGGTCTCGACCGATGACGATCGGCGCTCGGAGCAGCCCTTGGGCCACCATCTCGTTGAACTTCAGACCGGCCACGTGGCGCTCCTTGTAGCCCAACCAGCAGATCCGTGCGGGCAGGCCCTCGAACTGCACGCTCGATCCTGCCTGCTCGATCCACCGTCGCAGCGCGGTGTTCTCGGGGAAGAGCTCCACGACGGCTCGATCGGTCGCCCGGATGTCCGCCGGGTCGCCGGACAGCGCCACCCATCGGAACGGTCCCTTGCCCTCCTCGAACAGCGGCCTGATGTAGGCGGGCACGAACCCGGGGATGTCGAACGCCCGTTTGCACCCACCCACCGCCGCTTCGGCCCGCAACGAGTTGCCGTAGTCGAACACCTCGGCGCCGCGGTCCAGGAATCCCACCATCGCGGCGACCTGCTTGGCCATCGACTCCCGGGCCAGTGCGGTGAACTTGGTGGGGTCCTGCTCGGCGAGCTGGCGCCAGTCGTCCACCGACACCCCTTCGGGCAGGTACGCCAGGGGATCGTGAGCGCTGGTCTGATCGGTCACGATGTCGACCTGCAGGTTGCGCTCGAGGATCTCGGCGAACACGGTCGCGGCGTTGCCCACCAGACCCACCGACAACGGCTTGCGCTCGGACTGCGCCGTCGTGACGAGCGAGATCGCCTCGTCCAGGTCGACGGCCACCATGTCGAGGTACCTGTGCTCGACACGACGCCGCAGTCGCGATTCGTCGACATCGACGATGAGCACGACCCCTTCGTTCATGGTCACCGCGAGCGGCTGGGCTCCGCCCATGCCACCCGCTCCGCCGGTCAAGGTCAACGTGCCCGCCAGGGAACCGCCGAAACGCTTGACGGCGATCGCCGCGAACGTCTCGTAGGTACCCTGCAGGATGCCCTGGGTGCCGATGTAGATCCACGATCCGGCCGTCATCTGGCCGTACATCGTCAGACCCAGTGCCTCGAGGCGACGGAACTCCGGCCACGACGCCCAATCTCCCACCAGATTGGAATTGGCGATGAGCACCCGCGGTGCCCATTCATGAGTGGTGAAGACGCCCACCGGCTTCCCGGACTGCACCAGCAGCGTCTCATTGGATTCCAACACCCGCAGGGCGGCCGCGATGGCGTCGAACGACTCCCAGTTCCTGGCCGCTCGCCCACTGCCGCCGTAGACGACCAGATCCTCCGGGCGTTCAGCGACCTCCGGGTCCAGGTTGTTCATCAGCATGCGGAGCGGCGCTTCGGTCTGCCAGGACTTCGCGCTCAACGCGGTGCCGCGCGCGGCTCGGACGACCCGGGGTCCTGATGCCGCCTCAGCAGTGGTTGCAGGGTGGATGACTGGATTCACCGGTTCATCTGAACATGATCCGGAACGCGCCGAACTGGTGCTCGCAGACGAACAGTCTGCGTCGTCAGACACGCTGAGCCGCCCTTCATCGGGCCTCGTCTCCGTCGGGTCGGAACCTGGGTGCATGTCACATTCCTGCCCCGGCGGCGACCACAGTCGGCGAACTGGGCGTCGGCAATCCCAAGTGGCCGCGCAGCGTGCTGGCCTGGTACTCGGTCCGGTAGAGGCCTCGCCGCTGCAGTTCCGGAACGACCTTGTCGACGAACTCGGTGGGACCGGCCGGCAGGTCGAAGGTCAACATGAAGCCGTCGGCCGCGCCCGCGGTGAACCATTCCTCCATCAGATCCGCCAGATCGGACGCGGTGCCACGGTGTGTCGCCGACTCCACCCACCAGCGCGCCAGATCGCGCAGCGTCGGGGATTCCGCCTTGATCTTCGCCACGATCTGATCGAAGAAGTGGGTGTGGAACCTGGCCGAGGTGGGCAGGATGTCGAGTGGAACCGGCCGGTCCAACGGGAGCGCTCGCAGATCGACCTCGAGGTCGACCGCCATCCGCAGGACCGCGGTCTCGTCGTCGAGCAGCGCGCAGATCGCCCGGTACTTGTCCTCGGCCTCGTCGGCGGAATCCGCGACCACCACACGGAATCCCGGAAGGATGCTCATCGTCTCCGGATCCCGCCCGGAAGCGGACATCCGGGACTTGACATCGGTGTTGTACGCGACACCCTCGGCCACCGACCGGGCCGAGCTGAAGATCAGATCCGCTGATTCGGCGGCCAGCTGGCGCCCGGCGCTCGAGCCGCCGGCCTGGATGATGACCGGCTTGCCCTGAGGGGCGCGGGCGATGTTCAACCCACCCCCGAGCACGTTGACGTGATCGCCGCGGTAGGTCACCGGGTGCAGCCCCTGCGGGTCGTAGTAGAGCCCGGACTCCTTGTCGAATCGGAACGCGTCGTCGTCCCAGGTGTCCCACAGCGCGTTGACCGCCTCCATGACCTCCCGGGCGCGGACGTACCGCGAGCCGTGGTCGGGCAACTCGATCTCACCGAAGTTGAGGGAGATGAATGCGTTCGCCGAGGTGACCACGTTCCAGGCGGCCCGGCCCGCCGAGATGTGATCGAGCGAGCTGAACAGGCGAGCGATGTGGTACGGCTGGTAGTAGCTGGTGGTGGCGGTTCCGCCGAGCCCGATCCTGGAGGTGGACATCGCGATGGCGGCCAACGCGGTCGCCGGCTCCAGCACATTGTGGAAGTACGGTGTCCGGCTCCACAGCTCAGGGGGATCGTTGCGCAGTCCCGAGGAGTCGGCCAAGAAGAACAGGTCGAACAGGCCGCGCTCGGCTTCCGCCGCCTGGTGGCTGAACGACCGCAGTTGGGCTGCCGCCCCAGGTGTCGACGTCGGGTGCCGCCAGACGGCCCCTTCGGTCCTGCTCGCCAGCAGCGCCAGGTGCATCTGTCGCGGGTGTGCCATGGTCGTCCTTCCGAGTCGTCCGCCGGACCCCGGTTGGCGGGGACCGGTCGAGGTGATGGTGCTGGTTCGGTCGGCGGCGGCCTGGCGCCGACGACGTGTGCTCAGGTGACTTGCCCGACCCAGCCGGGCCGGGCGTCCGTCCGGGGCGCCCGCACCTCACTGGGTATCAATCAGAAGGACGGGATGAGACGGGCATCCAGCAGCTTGCGGGTGTAGTCGTGGTTCGGGTGGTCGAAGACGTCCGCAACGGTCCCGCGTTCCACGACGCGGCCCGACTGCATCACGCAGATCTGGTCGGAGATCGCGGCCACCGTGTCCAGGTCGTGAGAGATGAACAGGTAGCTCAGGCCGAGCTGCTCTTGCAGTGACCGCATCAGGACCAGGATCTGGGCCTGGAGCGACGCATCCAGCGCGGAGAGCGCCTCGTCCGCGACGATGAGTTTCGGGCCCAGTGAAATGGCGCGGGCGAATGCGACGCGCTGCTTCTGCCCTCCGCTGAGTTCGTCCGGCAGGACGGTGAGGAAGCTGCGGGCCGGGGTGAGACCCACGATCTCCAGGAGCTCCTCGACTCGACGCGTGGCCTGCTCACGCTCGACCACACCGTTGATCACCATGCCGGTGCCGATGCTGCTGAGGACCGACTTGCGCGGGTTCAACGAGGAGCCCGGGTCCTGGAAGACCACTTGGACCTCGCGGCGGAACTGGGACCGCTCGCGCTTGCTGAGACGATGCAGCTGCTGTCCTCGGAACATGACGCTGCCCGAAGTCAGTCGTTGCAGACCGAGCACGACGCGCCCCAGAGTGCTTTTTCCGGAACCACTCTCGCCGACGATACTCACTGTCTGGCGATGGCCGACCTCGAGCGAGACCGAGTCCAGCGCGGTCATCCGCCCGCCGCGCCCGCGGCTGCCCGGGTACACCACAACGGCATCCGACAGCGCCATGATGGCGAGGTCCTTCGTCGGGTCGTGCTCAATCATTGGCGACGGCTCCCTCGTGCAGGTGGCGTCCAGGGCGGGATTCGAGCAGATGACGGGTGTAGGCGTGCGTCGGCCGGGTGAACACATCCGAGGTGGGTCCGCCCTCGACGAACCGGCCCTGGTTCATCACGTACACCCGGTCGCAGACGGTCGCCACCAGGGCCAGGTCGTGCGAGATCAGCAGGACGCCGAAGTGCTGCTCCGTCCGCAGGCGCTGGAGCAGCCGCAGGATGTTCGCCTGTACCGTCGCGTCGAGCGCGGTGGTGGGCTCGTCCGCGATCAGCAGCACCGGTTCGGTGGCCAGCGCCATCGCGATCATCACCCGCTGCCGTTGCCCACCGGACATCTCGTGGGGGAAGCGGCGGCTGTGCGTCGGGTCCAGCTCCACCCTGGTCAGGAGCTCGGCCACTCGCTCGGACCGCGTCTGGGTGTCCAACCCACCCGGCAAGGCCTCCTCGAGCTGGCGACCGATGGTCATGGTCGGGTTCAGGAATGCGAGCGGGTCCTGGAAGACCATTGCGATGTGACCGCGACGAGCCCGTCGCAGCGCATCGTCGCGGAGGGAGCTGAGCTCCACGTCACCGATGCGAACCGATCCCTCGAGCGTCTCGATGTCGGCGATGGGCAACAGGTGCGCAATCACCCTGGCCAGCGAGGACTTGCCGGACCCGGACTCACCCACGACACCGACGATCTCGCCGCGCTCGACGTGCAGCGACACGTGGTCCACGGCCGTCACGGTCCGGCCGGTGGCTCGCATGCGCAGGACGATGTCGCGGGCGCACAGCGCCGCGTCCGGGCCCATGGTGGCGCGTCCGCTCGTGGCCTCGATCGCTGTCGACGACCCGGTCGATGCGACGGTCGGGCCGACGGCAGGGGAGCGACGCGCCCGGCGGACCAGCGACAGGAACTTCACCGCGCGGGGATTGAACGCGTCGTTGAGTGCATCCGAAGCCAGTGTGAAGGTGATGACGACCAGCAGGATGGCCACACCGGGCAGGATGCTGGCCATCGGTGCGATCTCCAGGTAGGGCTGGGCGGCGTTGATCATCTGACCCCAGCTGGGATTGTTGAGATCGCCGATGCCCAGGTACGCCAGCACGGCCTGCGCGAGGATGGCTTCGCCGACGCTCATCGCACCCTGGACGAGCATGGGGGGGAAGGCGTTCGGCAGGATCTCGGAGAAGACGATCCGCGCGTTCGAGTACCCGGCGACCCGTGCCGCGGAGACGAACTCACGCTCCCGCAGGGTCAGCACCTGGGCGCGGATGATGCGCGCCTCAGAGGTCCAGCTGGTGAGTCCGATGATGAGGATGATCGTGACGAGGTCGGCGCGGAACAGCGCGGCGACGACGATCGCGATGATGATGCCGGGCACGATCTGCATCAGTTCGGTGACCCGCATCAGCACGCCGTCGACCACCCCGCCGAAGTAGCCGGCAGCGGATCCGACCACCGTCCCCACCGCGACCGCGATCGCGGCGGCCAGCAGCCCGACCATGAGAGAGGACTGCGCCCCGTACACCAGGTTCGACAGCACATCGCGTCCCAGATGGTCGGTGCCGAACGTGAATTCCGACCCGAACGGGGCCAGGTTCGGACCGACGACCTTGATCGGGTCGTACGGGGCCAGCAGCGGCGCGGCGAGCGCCGTGATCACCAGGACAGCCAGCAGGATGGAGGCGGTCATGCCCTTCGGAGACCGCAGGAATCGGCGGAGCACCCCGTGCTCGGCGCGCCGAGGCACCGGCTCGGCTCCCGGCGGCGTCGGGCCCAGGTTGCCGATCGCAACGTTCATCTGCGCCACTTCGTCGTTCGTCGCCCGGCCGGCGCTGTCGGTCTCAGGCATTGCGGATCCTCGGGTCGGCGACGCTGTAGACGAGATCGGTGATGAGGTTGGCGGCCACGACGGAGATCGCGATCACCATCACGATGGCCAGCAGGACCTGGTTCTCCCGTTGCCCGATCGACCGGTACAGCAGTGAACCCATGCCGGGCCAGTTGAACACTGTCTCGATGAGAATTGATCCGGCGATGGCCCGGCCGAATCGGCCGCCGATCACCGTGATGGCCGGAAGGCTTGCGTTGCGGAGTACGTGCCGGATCCCGATCTGGCGCTGGGTCAGGCCCTTCATCTGTGCCGTCGTCACGTAGTCGAGTCCGATCACCTCCAGAGTGGAGGCGCGGGTGACCCTGGCGACCGCGCCGAACTCGATGATCACCAGCGCGGCCAACGGCAGGACCAGATGCCACAGGACATCTGACACGCTGCCGGCGTCGGCACCCCGCATGGATTGCATGCCGCTGTTGGGGAACCATCCCAGTTGGATGGAGAACATGATGACCAGCATCTGAGCGACCCAGAAGCTGGGCAGTGCCAGCGAAATCAGAACGGACGTACTGATCACGTCATCGGTCCGCCGCGACCGGCTGAAGCCGGCCATCAGGCCGAACAACAGGCCCAGCGCGGAGCTGATGAGCAGTGCGGGTACGACCAGGATCAGCGTGCCGCCCAGACGACTCCACACCAGGTCGGCCACATCGGAGCCATTGGCGTACGAGTACCCGAAATCGAAGGTGATCGCGCGCAGGAAGTACGTCCACAGTTGCTCGCCCAGTGGACGATCCAGGCCGTACAGTGCCTCGAGCTGCTGCCGGTACTCGTCGGGTACCGGGAATTCGCCGATGATCGAGTCGACAGGACTTCCCGGGGCTGCGCGGAGCAGGAAGAAGAGCACGATCGGGACGGCCAGCAGCAGTGGTACGGCGTACACGGCTCGTCTGAACAGCATGGTCAGCATGTCGTCGACCTTCTTCTCTGCAACTGCCTTCTCTGCACCTGCGGGGTTCACGGGATCTGCCCGCTCACCGCGGCGCGGGCCGCGGTGAGCGGGTCGGCTGGTCAGCTCTCGGTGAACGACACCGTGCCGAAGTTCGGCCAGTTGGCGGAGGTGGAGCTGAGCTCCTCCACACCGTGCAGATTGGACCGCCATGCCCGCTGCAGCTGGGGATTGACCATGACCAGATACGGGACGTCTTCCATGATCACGCTGGTGGCATCGGTGATCGCGGAGTCGTACTCCTCAGTGGTCGTCGCGGCCAAGAGATCGGCCAGCGCCGCGTCGAGCTCGGGGCTGCAGTACTGCGACATGTTGCCGTACTGGACGCCCACACTGCCACAGCTGTACTGCCGGTTGAGGATGAACGCCGGATCCGCGTCGAAATAGGTCGTGTGGAACAGGTCGAAGTCGAAATCGGTGAAGACGACCGTGGGGATCGACGCATTGTCGACAGCCTCGATGCTGACTTCGACCCCGACCTCGGCCAGCTGCGATCGCAGCAGCTCTCCCACCGACAGGGACTGCTCGTTCCCGGCGAACGTCTTGTAGACGATGCTGAACCGCGGACTGTTTCCGGACTGCGCGTACCCGGCGGCGTCCAACGCCGCCTTCGCGGCCTCGACGTCGTACGGATAGCTTGACGTGTAGGTGATGTCGGGGTCGTAGCGGCCGACGAAGGATGGCGCGATCGGGCCCTCGCCGATCTGCCCGGCCCCGCTCCAGGCGCTCTGCAGGATCTGGTCGCGATCGATGGCCTGCACCAGCGCTCGTCGGACGCCAGGATCGGCCGTCGGGCCGTCGACGGTGTTGAACGCCAACATCGCCTGGGTCGGGAAGACACCCGCGGACGGCCCGACGACCACCTCGTCATCGCCGGCCACCAGTGTCATGGCAGTGTCGGGGAACCAGGGGGTGTAGTCGATCTCGCCGGTCCGGAGCGCGTTGACCACCGCGGTGGTGTCGCTGAACAACGCGATGGTCACGCCGTCCAGGGCGGGCGCGCCGTCCCAGTAGTCCTCGTTGCGGACGTAACTGATCGACTCGCCCTTGGCCCAGGAGTCGAACTTGAACGGTCCGGTGCCGATCGGGGCCAGGTTGGCCTCGCTCGTGGTGATGTCGGTGCCTCGGTAGACGTGTGCCGGCAGGATCCGCACGACGGCTTCCGACAGCACCGTCGGCAGCACCGATGACGGTTCGGACAGGACGATCTCGACGGTGTGGTCATCGAGCGCGGTGATCGACGTGGCGTTGGCCAGCGCCAACTTGGCGTTGGCCAGGTTCGCCACCCCGTCGGTCAACGTCCAGACGACATCCTCGGCGGTGAACGGCTCACCGTCATGCCAGACCACGTCCGGTCGGAGGTGGTAGGTGTGGGTCAGTCCGTCCGACGAGGACTCCCACGATTCCGCCAGTCGGGGCTGCGGCACGAAGTCCGCGTCGAGATAGGTCAGCCCCTGCGCCCAGAGCGCCGACGCCGCCAACGTCTGCTGATTGGTCGTCAGCAGCGGGTTGAGCGTCGTGGGCTCCAGGGAGTACCCGATGATCAGCTCGCCGCCTGCGACCGCCGACCCCGCGGTCGAGGTCGAGTCCGACCCCGACGATGACGTCGACGGTGACGTCGAGGAACATGCGCTGACCGTCATCGCGGCGGCGACCGCGACTGCCGTCAGCGCTCTTCGCAACGCGCCTCGGAAACTCAATGGATCGTCCTCTCGTGTACTTCTTGTGCCGTGGTCGCCCGGCTGATGCGGCCTGTCGGAGAGGTCCCCTCGGCGCACCGGCTTCGGCCGCGTGCGGGGCCGCAGTGACGGGCCAATGACACCATCCGAAGACAGCCGGGGGATCAGGGTCATCGAGCCACGCGTCCACGTCGGTGGACGGTGCACCCGAGCGGAAACACGCCCGTCACAGAGCAAGCCGGCCACGCCGGCACCGGTGGGACGGTGGTCACCGGGCCGTCGAGCTGGGCGTCCGGTTCGGCAGGGCCTGTCGCCGGGCGCGGGAGCGGACCCCGCGGTCAGCCAAGTCGACGGGACAGGGCCGTTGCCGCCCGCATCACGTGCGTGGCGAGTTCACCGAGCCGACTGTCGTTGGCTGACCGTGTCGGAAAGGTGACTCCGATGCTGGCCACCGGCAACCCACGCTTGTCCCGCACCGCGGCCGCGACCGAACTCAGGCCGGGCGCGATGAATCCGGCTTCGTGCGACCATCCTCTGATCTGCTCGTTCTGCAGGAACGTCCGCAGCTCGGAGTAGGTCTTCGGGCCGACCCCGGTCCGCTCCACGAGATTGTTGGACATGGCGAACAGGGCGAGGACCTGTTCACGCGGCAACCAACACAGCATCGAGCGACCGGTGGCGGTCAGATGCGCCGGGAGCCGGACCCCGACGTCGGTGACCAGCGAGATCCGTCGGATCGGCGACTCCTTGAGCAGGTAGAGCGAATCGTTGCCGTACAACACCGCCAGGTGCGTCGTGTGCTGAACGGTGGCCGCGACCCTGGACACGATGGGTCTGGCCAGGTTCTCCAACGGTTCATGTCGCAGGTACGCCGAACCCAGATCGAGCGCGGCTTGTCCGAGCAGATAGCCACGACTCTCAGGAATGCGCACGACGAAGCCCTCTTCGATGAGGACCTGCAGGAGCTGATAGGTCGAGCTGCGTGGCATCCCGATCCGCCGCGAGATCGAACTGGCAGGGAGTGGGTGCGTGGAGGACGCCAGCAGGCGCAGGGCAGCGATCCCTTGTCGCAGCGCCGGCATGCGAGGTCGGAGCTCGCCGTTGAACCGCTCAGCGTCCTCGGGTTCCACACACTCGTCGTCCTGCACGTGTTCGACCTCCACCCGCCATCACGAAGTTGCGCCCCCCGGTTCCGTCGAACATGCGACAGCGCTTGCCGGTCGCGACGCGCGGACACCTTGGACGCCCCGGACGCCGCAACCGTGGGCCCGGACGAGGTCACGATCGCGTCAAGGCCGCGACAGGCAGCCTCGGCGCACCGGTCTCATGGTCGCCACCGAACACCCGATTTGCGTCGATGCCGAGTCACGGCGGTTACGCCGAGTTTGCGCAGATGGAGGAACAGCCCGGGCCACCCGGCGGCAGGCAATGCCACTGGACACACCGGTCGCCGGGCCCCGGGCGTGAGGCGAGGCGGCAGTTCGGCGGCGGAGGCGTCTGCTCGACCAGCGTGCAGCCCGGACAGTGTTGCGGTTCGGAATGTCTCGCTCGTCGTCGAGGCAGCAGAGATCAGTGCCGGCGCTGCGGGCTTCGATCGGTTCGACGAGCGCCGGAACAACCTCGGCTCGAATGGTCCGGGATCGACCGCCCATGGGCTGCGGAACCTCGACCAGGACGACCTCCGTCGCGCGGAACGCGCGACGGAGCAGTCACTCCCGCCACCGCCCGCCGGAGGCGGCGCCGACCGCCTTCAGGTGCCGGCGTGCCGTCGGCGACCACCCGGCCAACACCTCGTGCCGGGTGTTGGCCGATCCGGTGAAGTTGATGGTGGCGGCGGGTGGCGACCAGGGGGACAGTGCGTCGAGCACGCCGCGGACGGCACCCGATGCCGCCGCCCGGGGTGATCCGGGGCCGACCGGGTCGAGTGGGAACGGATGGCTGGACACCCACAGGCCGAACGCCGCGTCGCGTCCCGGGACGCAGTCGGCTCGATCGTCGGGGGCGTCAACGAGGGCGCCACCGAGGTGTCGGATCTCCACCAGGGTCAACGGCGTCGGCACCTGCGGGCCGGCCACCTCGACGAGTGCGTGGGCGGTGTCGGCGGTGAACGCGTCCAGCAGCAGCCCGCCGCCGACGTGCACGCGTGGGGTGATCGGATCGTTGTGGATCTCGCCGATCCGCGCCCACGGCAGCGGTCCGACCCCACCCAGCACGGGCCGGGCCATCCGACGGAGGGCAGCCGGGACCTCCTCGTCCCCGACGGTCGCGCCAGTGGCCGCCACCCGCAGGTGCGCGACCGTCCGGCCGGCCAGCACGGGCGGCAGCGTCGGCAGGTCAGGCAGCCGCAGCACGGCCAGTGAGGTGGTCAGGTCGCTGGGGACGTCGCCCTGCAGCCAGCGCTGGTAGCCGTCGACGACGGCGGGGATGTCCGCCGCGGCGAAGTACAGGCCGCCCGCCCGCAGCGGTTCCTGCGCGACCAGCGCCAGGTCCACCCCGGTGACCACGCCGATGTCGGGCCGGCCGCCCAGCAGCGCCCCGAACAGGTCCGGGCGGTGATCGGCGTCCACGGTGAGCGGACCGCCACCCGGAAGGACCAGATGGACCGCTCGGACCCGATCACTGCAGGCCCCCAGGCTCCGGGCCAGGGGGCCGAAGCCACCGCCGAGCAGCAATCCGACCACCCCGACGTCGGGCGCTGACCCGCACACCGGGGCGAGGCCGTGCGGGTCCGCGGCGTCCATCACCGCTCGCCACCGGGCCCCGGCGCCGACGCGGGCGATGCGCGTCGCCGGGTCGACCGTCACCGACCCCAGCCCCGCCGTGGTGACGACGAGACCGCCGCGCACCGAGTCGATCTCGGCATGACCGGTGCCGTGCACCAGCCACGGCACGTCATGATCCCGAGCCCAGTCCAGCGCGATCAGCACATCGGCGGCGTTCGAGGCCTGCACCACCACGTCGGGCCGGTGGGCGACCGTGGGGTTGAACGCGGCCAGCACGCCGGGCACCCTCGGGTCGTTCCCGTCCAGCACCGTTCCGCGGATCCGGCGGCGCAGCCGGTCCAGTCCCGGCCGATCCCCTCCGACGAGACGGTCGATCATGCGGTGGGTCCCTCTCGTGACGGCGGTCAGGCGAACAGCTCGGCGACCTTGCCCTGGTCGTAGTAGCCGATGACCTCGCGGACCGCGCCGTCGGCCACCCGCATGAGCCAGCAGTACCGCATGGAGTAGTCGGTGCCGTTGCGGCCCAGACCGCCGACGCCGGAGAACTCCACCAGGCCCCAGTCGCCGTCGACCATGATCCGCAGCACCTCCGGTCGCGGCCAGCGCTCCAGTCGCTCGGCGAGCGGTCGGTAGATCCTCTCCAGGTACTCGGCTCTGCCGTGGCACGTGCCCGAGATGGGGGAATGGCCGGTGGCCGTCCAGACGATGTCGTCGGCCAGGCCCGCGGCGAAGACGGCCCCGTCGAAACCGCTCTCGGTCAGCCGCCGGAACCAGCCGGTCAGGAAGGCGCGGGTGTCGGACTCCGGCTCGGTCGAGCTCATGTGCTGCTCCTGACTGGACGGGACCTTCGGTCGGCCGGTGCGAGGCGGGGATCCTGCCGAGGCTGTCATGTCCGCCGCCGGCGGGACGCAAGCAGGACCAGCGCGACGCCGCCGACGACCGCGGCGCCGCCGACGACCACCAGCGGTGCCACGTCGGTACCGGTGGCCGCCAGGCCGGGACCGTCGCCCTGGCCGGAACGGAACTGGGCGGCGGCCACGGTCGACAGCCGATCAGCGGCAGGCGGTCCCGCCGGTGGACTGCCTGCGCCGTCGGCCGCCGGGATCGCCGTGGTGGTCGGCGGTGTTGTCAGGACCGAGGTCGACAGATCCGGCACAGTCGTCGGTGGGGTCGTCGGTGTCGGGCGGCCCGGGGTGGTCGGCACCGTGACCGGCGCGTCGTCCCCGCCGACGGCCGCCTGCACCTCGACCACGGACGTCCCCGGGGTGAGCCCGGGGTAGGAGGCGGTGAACGTGTGCGGACCGACGCCGTGCACGGTGACCTCGTTGGCGTCCACCGTGGAGAAGACGTCGGCGGCCACGCTGCTGTGGTAGCTGGCGTCACTCGTCGCGTCACCGACGAGATTGCCGTACGCATCGATGCCTTCGACCATGAGGATCACCGTGCTGCCGTCGGTCGCAGTCGGGGGGACGCCGACCATCCGCAATCCGGCGACAGCGCCCGGCTCGACGTCCACCGTCGTGCTGGCGGACCCGGCGGACACGCCGTTCCAGGCTGCGGTGATGGTGCGGTATCCGGCCGTGGTCATCACCACCCCACCGGCCGTGAACGTGTCCGTGGGTTCGGAGCTGGCGACGGTGACGTGTCCGGTGGGATCGGGCAACAAATTGCCCTGGCTGTCCACGGCGCTGACCGTGAACGGCACCGCCGTGGTGGAGGCCGTGACCGTGGCCGGCAACCCGGTCAGATCGAGCTGGAACCCGCTGTCCCAGAACAACTGGATGCTGCCCGCGCCGGTCAGCGGGGCCGTGCCGATGGTGCCGTCGAACACCGGCCCCGGGTCGGCGACCAGGCTCTGCCCGGCCCCACCGCCGCCGCCACCGGCGGCCAGCGCCGTCGCTGCGCCGACCCCACCACCCGCGCCGCCGTACAGGGCGCCGCCGCCTCCGCCACCACCCGGGCCGTTCGTGCCCTGGGCGGTGTTGATGGCGTCGGCGCCGACCGCACCGGGGGTGCCGATGTTGCCGCCCGCGGCGCCGCCTGCCCCGCCGCTGTCCCTCGGGGTGCCCGACCCGGGCGCCCCACCGGTCGGGGTGGCACCGCCGTTCCCGCCGGCACCACCCTTGACCGCCGAGCCGTCGTCGATGGACCCATCCGCGCCGCCCCCTCCGCCCCCGCCGGCGACGGTCATCGCCGTGCCGCCGCCGCCCGTCAGGATGACCGAGGCGCCGCCGCCACCTCCGGCGCCCACGAACCGCTGGTCATCGATCCACAGCGCGGTGCCGGACGCGCCACCGCTGTACTGACCGCCCCACCCGCCCGGGCCGCCGGAGATCCCCATGCCCCCCACGATGAGCTCGAGCTGATCGCCGGGCGTGACGTAGAAGGAGCCGGTGGTCACCCCGCCGAGACCGCCGGCTCCACCGGCCACCGCGTCGGCGCCGGACCCGCCCACCGCCTGGAAGCTGACCGCCTGCACCCCGGCCGGGACCGTCACCGTCTGGACGGACCCGGTGAAGGAGAACATGATCGGGCCGGCGCTGTCGCTGACCGGCAGCGCGGCCGCTGCGACCGGAGCCACCCACCCGGCCGCGGCGGCGGTCACGGCGGTCACGGCGGCGATGTGAGTGGCACGCTGCACGGCTCGGCGCAGCCCGGTCGGTCGCCGACGGGTGGCGGGGGCCGGGATTCGTGGGTGCTGCACGGTCGTCTTCTCTCGGTGCGAGGTCGGGGCTGGTTGCGACTGGCTGGGTGCGACTGGCTGGGTGCGATCGGAGGGTCCTCAGCTGCCGGAGCACGCCCGCGCGTCCAGCTCCGGCGGCAGGTCGTCGGCCTGGGCGCAGACCGTGGCCCGGTCCTGGTACGCCCAGCTGCCGGACACCTCGCGCCAGATCCCGGTCGCCTGGTTCCTGCCGTCCGCCTCGTACGTGCCGACCGCCCAGTCGCCCGAGCAGGTGATGGCGTCGATCGGGTACTGCGGGTCGTAGTCCGGGGTCACCGACCGCAGCGTGGCGTCGTCCGGGCAGGGGTTCGGTGCGCTGCCGCTGTGGTCATCGCCTCCGGTCGGCGTGCTCTGCCCGCCTCCGCCGTCGTCGGCACTGCTCCCGGTGGTCGGAGCGGCAGTCGTGGAGCTGACGACGTCCGTCTCGGTGACGGTGGCATCCGGCGCCTCCGCAGTCGACGTCACGGTGGCCATCGAGGTGATCACCGACGTGGTGCCGGCGATCGACGCGGCCGGCGTCGACCCGCCGCACGCGGTGAGGCCGAGCGTCAGCACCGCCAGCGCTGCGGCACCGGTCACCCAGTGCCGAGCGATCCGTCGGTTCGTGGCCTCGACACTCATGGATGTCCCCTCCGATGCCGCGCGGCCGGTGTCCGCCGCGATGACGACGCGTTGATGATCAGCAGGATGGTCGCCGGCGCTTGCATTCCGCTTCCATCGCTCGGGCGCGGGATGCAGGCGGGATGACAGCGGGCTCCGACACGATCAGCGCCTGCCGATGACCAGGAGGCCCGTCATGCCCACCACCGAGTCCCCGTCGCCGACCGGGTCCGACCCCACGTCGGACGATGACGGCGCACCCGTGCTGATCGTCGGCGCCGGCCCGGTGGGCCTGGTCGCGGCGTGCGAGCTGGCTCGACACGGCGTCACCGCTCGGGTGGTGGAGGCGCTGGACGAGCCGACCACGCAGTCCCGGGCAGTCGGGGTGCAGCCCCGCTCCCAGGAGCTGTTCGCGGCCCTGGGGATCCTGGACCGCGTCGCCGGGCTCTCCCTCCCGCAGCGCCACATCGAGATCGACACCCGCGATGGTGACGGGGTGCGCCCGCTGGTGCGCATCGACATGCAGGAGCTGCCCACCCGGCACCCGACGATCCTGAACCTGCCGCAGACCGCCACCGAGGCCGTGCTCCGCGAGCGGGCCGCCGAACTGGGCGTGCGGATCGAGCGGGGTGTCCGGCTGACCGGCCTGACCCAGGACCCCGACGGGGTGGACGTGGTGCTGCAGTCGGCGACGGGCACTGAACGCGCGCGGTACCCGTGGGTGGTGGGGGCGGATGGGGGGCACAGCGCGGTGCGGGGACTGGCCGGCAGCGCCCTGCAGGGCGAGTTCCGGGGCAGCCACTTCGCCATGGCCGACGTCACGGTGCACAGCGCGTTCCCCACCGACGTCACCCGCCTGTTCGCCTCACCCGGTGGGCTCACCGTGATGTTGTGCATGGCTCACGGCCGGACCCGGCTGATGTTCCAGGTGCCCGATCCCGGCCCGGACGCCGGCACCGGCCCGTCGTTGGAACTGATCGCCCAGCTCGCCCGCGACCGGATGGGGGCCGAGGTCACGGTGTCGGATCCCAGCTGGCTGACCTACTACTCCATCCATCACGCCCAGGTGCCGCAGTACCGGATCGGCCGGGTGCTGCTGGGCGGCGACGCCGCGCACATCCACAGCCCGGCCGGTGGCCAGGGCATGAACACCGGGATGCAGGACGCCGCGAACCTGGCCTGGAAGCTGGCCCTGGTCAGCCGGGCCGCCGCCGGGGCCGAACTCCTGGACTCCTACCACGACGAGCGTCACCCGGTCGGGGCCGCGGTGGTGCGCAAGGCGACGGTGATGGCCGACGCCATGACCCTGCCAGGGGTCCGCGCGACGGCCCGCAACGCGGGGATGCGACTCGTCGGTCGTCTCGACGCCGTCACCCACGCCCTGGCTGAGAACCTCGCCGAACTCACCGTCGGGTATCGGCACAGCCCGATCGTGCGCCGCGAGGACCACCGGCCGCGCGGCGCCCTGCGGGCCGGTGACCACGCGGAGGACCTGGTCGACCTGACCGACGGGCACGGCGTGCCGGTCCGCATCGAGGATCTGCTCGGGCGTCACCCCGGGCACCTCCTCCTGGTCGGCACCACCGACACGGAGTTGCTCGGGCAGCTGCGCGACGTGCTCGGCGAGCTCGGCGTCGTGCTCCCCCTGGTCGCCACCGCGCAGGGCGCGCCCGAGGACGCGGTGGTGGACGCCGGCGGCGAGTTGGCGCGGCGCTACGGGATCGGCGAGCGGGGGATGGCGCTCGTCCGACCCGACGGCTACCTCGGCTACCTGGCCGGGCGGATCGATGCCGATGGCCTCGCCGATCATCTGTCCCAGGACCTGCACGTCCCGCTGTCCATCTCCCGGGTGTGATCGACTCGTCCGGCATGATGGGCCGGTGCCGGCCGGCCAGGACCCACCCCGCCCGAGGTTCCGCGACCTCGGCCCACTGGTGGTCGACGTCGACGGGCGGTCCCGATCACCCGGGGGCGTCCGCCTCACCGCGGCGCTCGCCCTGCTCCTCGTCCACGCCGGTCGCCGGGTGTCGGCCGATGCCCTCCGCGACGCGGTGTGGGGGCCGGCGGCGGCCGGTCGGGCGCCGTCCACGCTCGAGACCCACATGTTCCGCCTGCGCCGCGTCGTGGAGCCAGCACGCGCGGCCGGGCAGCCCCCGTCGGTGCTGCTGTCCGACACCGGGGGCTACCGGCTGGCGGTGACGACCGACGAGGTCGACTCCCTGCGGTTCCTGGCCCTGGCCGGTGAGGCCACGGGGTTGCTGCGCGACGGGCAACCGGAACGGGCGCTGCGCCGGTGCGAGCAGGCCCAGGAACTCTGGCGGGGCCGCCCGTTCGAGCCGCACACCGACCAGGACTGGGCGGCGGCAGCCGTGGCCCGGCTGGACGAGACGCACGTGCAGCTGCGGGAACTCGCCGTCCAGACCCTGCTCGACTGCGGCCGTCCGGAGCAGGCGCTCCTCGAGGCCGACGCTGTCCTGGCCGGAACGCCGCTGCGGGAACGGGTCTGGCGTGACCGCATGCTCGCTGCGTACCGGTGCGGTCGGGTCGACGAGGCATTGGACAGCTACCGCCGCGCCCGTCGCCTGCTGCGCGACGAGCTCGGCGTGGAACCGGGAGCCGAGCTGCGCGACCTGCACGCCGCCATCCTGGCCGGCGACGACCGCGTGCCAGCTGCGCCGCGGGGTGCATCGCGTCGGGACCCGGCCGCGGTCACCGTCCGCCTGCCTCGCCGGCGGGGCTCACTCATCGGTCGGGAACGCGCCCTGGAGGATCTCCGGGAGCTGTGCAGCACTCGCACCGTGATCACGGTGACCGGGGCGGCCGGGTGCGGCAAGACCCGGCTGGCCGTGGAGACCGCCGCTCGCTGCGCCAGCGAGTTCGTCGACGGCATCCACTTCGTCGACCTGACCACCGTCGACGACCCGGACACCGCGGACCCGGCGCTCGACATCCGGGCCGACCCGGGAGCCGACACCGGAGCCGACACCGGGGTCGACAGCGTGGCCGACACGGTGATCTCGACCCTGGGGCTGGCCCCGTCCGCGGCAGGTGCGGTCGCCACGCTGCGCACGTTCCTGCGGCGGCGGCGGATGTTGTTGGTGCTGGACAACTGCGAACACGTGGTGGACGCGGCCGCTGGACTGCTCGACGCCCTGCAGGGCACCGGTTCCGAGACGACCATCCTGGCCACCAGCCGGGAACCGCTGCGGGTCGGCGGGGAGGCGGTGTTCCCGCTGGAGCCGCTCGCGCTGCCGTCGGTCCAGGACCAGGCCGACGGGCTCGTCGACCTGGCCGAGGCGCCGGCGATCCGGTTGTTCCTGGACCGGGTCGGATCGCACCCGATCGGCGAACAGCAGCTGCCGCTGGTCGCCGAGATCTGCCGCGCCGTCGACGGTGTGCCGTTGGCCGTCGAACTGGCCGCCGCTCGCGTCGGCGCGTACAGCCTCGAGGAGATCGCCCGCCAGGTCACCGCCGACCTCGGTGCTCTGCAGCAGACCCGCCGCGGCGTCCCCGGGCACCAGCAGAGCCTGCAGCGCACCGTCGAGTGGAGTCACCGCATGCTCTCGGCCTCCGAACAGCTCGTCCACCGGCGGGTCGCGACCATCGCCGGTGCGTTCACCACCACCGCCGCCGCGCGGGTCAGCGGGGTGGATCCGGCGGGCGTCGCCGACCTGCTGGCCGGGCTCGTCGACAAGTCCATGCTCGTGCCCCTGGGACCCCTCCGCGATGACGGACCGTCGCAGTTCTCGCAGCTGGCCACCGTCCGCGCCCACGCCCGCCGGGCGCTGTCGGACGCCCACGAGACCACCGCCGCTGCGCGGCGACGCGACGGGTGGGTCACCGCCCTGGTCGAGGCCAAGCCCCCGCTGGGTCATCCCGACGAGCGGCGCTGGTTCAACGAGCTGGACGACGACCTGGCCAGCATCCGCGCCACCCTGCACGACGCCGTCCAGACCTCCGACGCTGCGGCATGTCTCATCGCCGGGCGGCTGACCATGTACTGGTACCACCGGGGACTCGTCCCGGAGGGGGCCAGGTGGGCCGAGCTCGCCCGTCACATCAACACGGCCTCCGCCCTGGACCAGGCCCTGGCCACGTTGTGCGCGGCCGGGGGCCAGGCGCTCGCCGGACGTCTGGACCTCGCCGTGCCCCTCATCCAGGAGGCCCTGCTGATCCGCTCGGATCGGACCCGGGACGAGGACATTGCGTTCGCCGAGGCGCTGCTGCAGACCGCCGGCGGTGTCCAGCTGGCCGGCGATCAAGCAGTGTCGGCCTCCCTGGCCCGCCGCGCGCTGCGGATCGCCGACGATCACCAGGACCCGTCGTTGGCATTGATCGCCCGGGCCCGGCTCGCCCTCGACCCGTCCGGGCCCACGGCGACCGACGCCGAGGCGATCTACGGGGCGGCCATGCATGCGGGCAATCACTACGCGGCGTACCTGGCGGCCAGCGGCGCCGTGCTGCGTGCTGCGCTCCGGCAGGACTCGTCGACCGGGCTGGCCTGGTCGGACCGGATCCTGGCGCTGCACCGTCGGCAGGACATCGCCCAGGCCCCGGTGGTGCTGGAGATCCGCGCCAATCTGATGACGATGGCCGGCCGGGTGCAGGAGGCGGTCCGGCTGTACTCCGCCGCCCAGGTGCACAACTCCCGGGCCGGATTGCCGTGGCCCAGCCGCGACTTCACCGCAGCCCTGCTCGCCCGGGCCACCGAGCAGCTGGACCGCACTCGCTTCCAGGACGCCTGGGACAGCGGCCGGGCGCTCACCCTGGACCAGGTCGAGCTCGTCACGTCAGGCGAAGCGGACCGCCCCGTGGCTGAGCCGATGGTCACGGAGCCGGGCCTGGCTTGAATCGGTGCACCGGGATGGGCCTACGGCAGCCTGAGCCGCTGCGCGGCCCGAGTCACCGCCGGCCCCCACCGGGCGGCCATCGCCACCCTGGCCGCCGCCACCTGGCGCGGGTCGGCGTCGGGACGGTCCGGACCGCCAGCGTCGAACGGGGGCTGCGGCGCGTACTCCAGGGTCAGCTGCCGCCCTCTCGCCACGTCCACTCCGGCCAGCTGGGCGGTGACGGTCAGGGCGAAGTCGATGCCACTGGTCACCCCGGCGCCGGTGATGACCGTGCCGTCCCGCACGACCCGTTCGCGGACCGGGACGACGCCGAGCAGCGGCAGCAGGTCGAACCAGGCCCAGTGGGTCGTGGCCCGGCGTCCGGTCAACAGTCCGGCGCCGGCCAGCACGAACGACCCGGTGCACACGCTGGTGACCAAGGTGGCCCCGACCGCCTGACGGCGCAGGAAGTCCAACGCCACCTCGTCCTCGAGCAGCGCGAAGGCGCCCTCCCCACCCGGGACGAAGACCACGTCGGCGGGTGACGCCTCGGTGAACGTGGTGGTGGGCAGGACGGCGAACCCGGCGTCGGTCGGGATCGACTCGATCCGGTGCCAGGCGAAGGACTGCTCGACGCCGGGGAGGTGGGAGAAGACCTGCGCCGGACCGGCCAGGTCGAGTGCCGTGAGGTCCGGGAACAGCAGATGCACGATGCGCAGGGGTTCGCTCACCGTTCAGAGTCTCCGCCGCCGTTCGTGGCCAGCGGATCCCGGGGCACGGACCCGCTCCGCCACCACGGCCCCGTTGGCCGCCTGCGTGCTGCGTCGAGCACCCCGTGGTCGACTGGACAGCCGAAGGGGCGGGGTGCCTCTGGCGGCCCGCCCCTCGTGTCGATCGGCTCAGCTGGTGTGATCGAAGATCACGTGCTCCTTGGTCATGAAGCAGCGCGACTGGTCCATCTGCACGAAGCGGCGCTCGTCCTCCGCCATGGCCTCGCCGGCGTGGCGGCTCTCGTCGGTCGGCTCGGCGCGGGCGGCGGGGTTGGCGATCCAGACCTCGGTGAGCCCGTCGAGCGGCTCGACGAAGCCGCGGGCGGCGGCGATCGTGTGGCTCGCCACGTACTTGGTCCTGTGGTGACGGAGAGAACGTGCACCAGCGGGCCACGGACGTGCTACGAGGTCCTCGGTGTGTGTCGAGCCGTGTTCGCTGTTCGGCCAGCACGACACGAAAGGTCAACACCAGCGACGACCACTGTCTCCAAGACTTGGCGCATCAGTGCTCGTCACGAAGCCAGGTCGTCGACATTCGGATTACCGCTTGCTCGACCGCATCCGCGGACGATCCCACCTCGTCGTGCTCCCAGAACCTCAGGACGGTCCATCCGATGGCCGCGAGATGAGCGTCGGTGTCTCGGTCGCGTCGAACGTTGGTTGCCAGTTTCTGCGCCCACCACGCGCTGTTGTTGACCGGGGCCGTCCCGTGCTCGGGGCAGGCGTGCCAGAAGCAGCCGTCGACGAAGACGGCGATACGACGACGGGGGAAGAGGACGTCGGCGCGCCGACGGGCCATTCCCGGCAGCGGGTGATCGACACGGAAACGGAGGCCGCGACGGTGCAACTCGCGCCGAAGGGCGATCTCGGGGGCGGTATCGCGACGTAACTGTCGCGACATGCGTCCCGATACCCCGGCAGTCGTGGTAAGACCCCCAGCCGAGGTGCCTGGGCGTGCCGACGTAGGACCGTCAGTGCCCGCATCTACGATCCCCGTCGTGTCATCGAAGATCGCATCGACCCCCACCCGGTCGTCGCCCATCGCCACTCCGCTGACCGTACTCGACCTGTTCGCAGGCGCTGGCGGCATGACGGAGGGCTTCCACGCGGCGGGCGGATACCGATCGGTCGAAGCAGTAGAGCTTGATCGCGATGCTGCGGCGAGCTACGCCGCGACCTTCCCAGATGTCGAGGTGCACGTGTCGGCCGTGCACGAATGGCTCGAGCAAGGGACGGTGCCGTCGGTCGATGTCGTCATCGGGGGTCCTCCTTGCCAGGGCTTCTCCCCACTGGGGAAGCGGGACGTGCTCGATGCGCGCAACTTGTTGTGGAACGACTACGCCAAGGTGATCGTGCGTGCCCAACCAGCGTTCTTCGTCTTGGAGAACGTCGGCGCTTTCATGCGGTCCACTCAGTTCCAAGACCTCACGGCCGCGACCGAGCCCGGTGGTGTGCTCGCCGAGTACCGCTTCGACGCGGCAGTGCTGAACGCCGCTGATTACGGCGCGCCGCAAGCGCGGAAGCGAACCATCTTGATCGGCCACCACCGGGATCTGCCAGCACCCGGGATGCCGGCTCCGACCCGGGTGGGTCGGCACCGGACGGTCAGGACTGCACTACGGGGAGTCGGACCGATCGTCACGACGATCGACCTCCCGCACCGGTGGACCGCTGTCGGTGACGAACTGCGGGCTGGTGCGTTCATGACCACTGAGCTCCACGTCGGTCGACGTTATGAGCCCGTGACCATGGCCCGGATCAAATGCATCCCGCAGAACGGCAATCGCTTCGATCTACCGCCCCATCTGCTTCCGAATTGCTGGAAGAACCACTACTCCGGTTCGGCCGACGTCATGGGGCGGCTCAACTGGGACCGACCGTCCGTCACGATTCGCACGGAGTTCTGGAAGCCAGAGAAGGGTCGGTACCTGCACCCAGACGAGGACCGGGCAATCACACACTATGAGGCGGCCCTACTCCAAGGCTTCGATCGCAATCGAAAATGGGTGGGGACCAAGGCTTCGATCGGTCGGCAGATCGGTAACGCCGTCCCGATTGCACTCGGGAAGGCCATCGCGGCTCACCTCGCCGCCGCAACGACCGCGTGAGCGGGCAGGATGCGACTTTTCGGTTGACCATCGGCGCCGCTGCGTGAGTGCATCTCCAGCGTGAGACCCTGAATTGGACCTGCCGGTCAGTTTGCTAGAAGCCATGCTGACAACCAATTCCGTTTCGCCACGGCGCCCGCTACCAGCGGTCACCATTGCCCGCGTCGATCGGTGAGTCGTTGTCCTGTGGACGATTGAGCGGTGCCGCAGTCGGAACCTTCCGTCACCGAGACCAGTGAGCCAGCGGCCGGGAGCCACTGCCGAGTGAGCGCGCCGATCACTTGACGCACCTAGGAGGTGTTCAGGAGCGCTGTCTGCGGGATCACCCGTGGATCACCCATGTTCTTCGCAGACACCACGGAGTGATCGAGCGCATCAGACCGTGGTCAATGCTTTCCGCTACCGGTAACATCAGCAGTCGACGTCATCGCGGATGTCGCAACCTCGTCGCACTCGAGGGCAGCTGCCGCGCGCCGAACGCGTCCACGCAACCGTGCGGGCGGCCGCGTCGACGCAGCCGTACATTAGCGGAGGGGACTTTTCTGTGGTATTCGATCGTCGATCGTGGATGCCCGACGCAGGCTTGGTTTCCGAGGTCGAAGAACAGCTCGCCAGCACGTTGAGCGCGTATCGAGCCCAACCCAAGCTGATCGCGGAGCATGCGAACCACGAGGAGTCCATGCGGACCGGGGGGTACGCCAAGCGAACTCTCCTCGAGCTCGTGCAAAATGCGGCCGACGCGTTGGCCGGGGCGGACGAATCGAACGGGTCCGTCGTCGGTCGAGTCGAGATCATCCTCGACACGACCAATGCCACACTCTATTGCGCAAACGCAGGACGCCCTTTCTCGTCGACGGGCGTGGACGCTGTCACAATGGCGCATCTCAGTGAGAAACGAGGAGACGAGATCGGTCGGTTCGGTCTGGGATTCAAGTCGGTTCTCGCCGTTACGGATAGACCGCAGATCCTCAGCCGTTCGGTAGCCTTCGAGTTCAACTCTGCGCGTGCGCGCCGAGAGCTCGCCGCGGTTGCCAATGCGCGGCGCTATCCGATTCTGCGTACTGCGACGCCGATCGATGCAGTGGCGGAGTTCGATCGGGATCCCTTGCTCGCCGAGTTGGCAGTCTGGGCTTCGACCATCGTCAAGCTGCCCGAGGCCACGGGACTCGACAGACTGCTTGCTGAGATGAAGGACTTCAATTCCGAGTTCCTTCTTTTCGTAGGCGCCGTTCGCGAGGTCAAGCTCCGTGTTCTCGGCGCCGACCCGTTCGAGACCAGTCACATCTCCCGTGAGCTCGGCGGCGGAGTGCTCCGGATCGACCGACCGAGCGGGACCGGGGACGACTGGATCGTCGCCAGTCGTATGCACGCCCCGTCCAAGGAGGCGCGCGCGATCGTCGGGGAAGCTGTCTCGCGTGACAAGGTGAAGGTTTCGGTCGCAATACCTGCGCAGCAGAGCCGCCTGCGCATCGGTCAATTCTGGTCTTACTTCCCGCTGCGGGACACCACGTCGGCGTCGGCATTGTTCAATGCGCCGTGGAGCGTGAACGACGATCGAACCAATCTCCTGTACAACGACTACAATCGAGAGATGTTCCGATCCCTTGCGGAACTGTTCGTAGAAAATCTTCCAAGGGTCCGGACCGATATCGATCCAGCTGCGCACCTGGACTACCTGCCGGCTCGTGGTCGGGGTCAGGAAAGTCACGGTTTTGGGGACGAGAATCTCGCAGCGCATATCATGCGACTTGCTGGAATCGGCAGTATCATCCCGGATTCAGCAAGCGAGCTTTGCAACGGTCAGGATCTGCGCCCGTTGGATCCGACGGTCCGGTTCGACGCCATCGTTCACCGCGGTTGGAGCTCGTCGCCGAACACTGGTGCTGACGCACCGCACTGGCGATGTTACTCGAACCCAACTCGCGCGACTCGGCTCCGCGATCTGTTCGTGGCAGCTCAAAGCTCCGATATCGACCCCACGGCGCGCGACACCAAGCTTGCTCTTGAACGCATGCCGAAGCGTGGGCTGCTGTCGTGGTTGCGTGAATGGGCGGAAGGCGACGATGCCACGTCTGCTGCCAACGCTCTGCGAACGGTCGCCAACAATCTGAGTCTCGAGGATATCGCCAACGCCAAGGTGATTCCGACATCCGCCGGCATGCGATCGCTGGCTGACCGGAGCACCGTGTTCCTTCACCGTGAGGCCGATCTCGAAATCGAAGGAGCGGCATTCGTCGATCCCGCCTTCCTGGCCGAGGAGGGTGTCGAGGAACTACTACGGGCGAATCGATTCCGTGATCTTGATCCCGAAGCGATCCTGAATGCTCGGCTGGTGACTCTTCCACCTGATCCCGACGGTAACGACTTGAGCAGGCTGTGGGACGCGGCTCTCGAGGTCTCGGTCTCAGCCGCGGCCAGGCTGATGCAACGGACGAGTGCCGTCAAAGTGCCCACGCTCGATGGTGGTTGGGCATGGCCCAGACAAGTCGTCGATCTGGACGTCGCGGTTGGCGATGCCGCCGCCCCGCGTGTGTTGGATCGAAAGCGGTGTATTCCGGATGTCGCTCTGCGGCTCGGCGTCATCCGCGAACCTGTAAAAAGCTTTGCTTTCGAGGACGAGTGGCTCCGTGACTCCTTCGTCGCATCCACGCTCGATGTCTTGAACAAGTCCCGCGGGCCGGGCGACCGTCCGATCGACTCGGTCGAGTTCGGTGCAGCGGAAGGAGCAGGGCCTGCGTCCGTCCTTTTCTTGATGCGGGACGCTGATGCGTCATCTGCTGCTCGAGTGGTTTGGACGACTCGGTTGTTGCTGCTCAACGACACCAAGTGGGAATGCGAGGACGTCGATACGGGGCGGGTGCACAGAGTGCCATCTCCCGCACGGTGGGCCGTCGCTGAGGCGGGATTGCTCATGACGGCGCGTGGTCCGCGGCCACTGGGCGATGTTGTCGCGCCATCCTTGGTGCAGTTCGACGGACTGCTCCCCTTGTACAAGGGGCCCAGCCAAGCCTTGCAGACCATCGACCTTCCCGACGAGCTGGACGACGTGCCTGCGCATGTGCTTCGGGAGGCACTCGAAAGCGGAGTTTTCCCGCGCATCCACCACGACGCACTGACAGAATTCATCCTCGCGGCTGTCCGCATAGGCCTGGCCGGTACCAAGCCCCTGACGATTCCCGCGCAAGTCAAGCAAGTGATCGAGGCGCACGCCCCGAGTACTGTCTATCTTGCGACTACCGACGAACAAGAGAATTTTCTGCGAACGCGGCTGCGTCCGTACTTGCGGGTGTCGTCGAATCAGGTCGACCAGTTGGTGGAACTCGTCGGATGTCGCCGGTTCGAGGACAGCTTCGCGTTTTCGATCGTGATCGAAGGCCAACAGGAATCGCAGCGGATTCTGGACGTCTATACGGGTTTGCGAGCCGAGTTCGGCAGCCGCCTCAATGGAGCGAGGGTCTCCCGGACCGCCGTCATCGCGAAGCGGGTGACAACCGAAGACGGTGTTGAGGATCAACCACTTGACTCGCACCTCGATGGAGGTGATTTGTTGGTACGGAGCGATGTCGACGATCGGCAGATGCTCAAATTGATCAGTGACGCGTTCGGTCTTCGCCTTGACAACGCACGACTCAGTGCTGTACTTCGCGCCGGACTGGATCACTCACTGGAAATTCGTCGCCAGCAGGCATGCACTATCGACTCGGATGCCGAACGTCTCGACCACTACATCGGTCCGGATGATCTCAAGGATGCGCTGCCCGCCGGTCTCTGGTCCGCATTGGAGGCTCAAGGACTCGTCGATGCCCGGACTTCGGTGGCACAGCTCTTCCTCACGGTGTACGGGTCAGATTCGTTGCGAATGCTCCAGGACAGGTTCCGCGACGAGGGATTCGGTGACGTCCCGACGACCTGGGCCGGGTCGTCGTCGGCGCTCTCCTGGGTCCGGAAGATGGGTTTCGGTGCCCAGTACGCGGGTGACCGGAGCAGGCCCCAGCCGGAGGAGTTCGTGATTGCGGGGGCTGTGCGCCTCAATCAACTCCACAGCTACCAGAAGCGAATCAGCGCCGATCTGCGGACCGTCCTGACACAGCCGTCGGCGGAGGGCCCAGCGCAGAAGGCGATGGTGGAACTGCCGACCGGCGCCGGCAAGACCCGCGTTGCCACCGAGACGGTTCTCAGGCTGTTCCAGGACGAGGTGCTCGAGGGACCGGTCCTGTGGGTCGCGCAATCCGCCGAGCTGTGTGAGCAAGCGGTCCAGACGTTCCAGGCGGTCTGGAGGTATCTCGGGGACGAGCAGCCGTTGACGATCGGACGGCTATGGGGCAGCAACACGGTGCACCAACCGGACACGCGCTTCTCCGTGATAGTCGCCACGGACGCCAAGCTGGAGTCCGTCATGCACAACTCGGAGTACGAGTGGCTCAGCCGTCCGGCTGCCGTCTTCGTTGATGAGGCTCATCGGGCGGGTGCGTCGACCCGCTATACGTCCATCCTGCGATGGCTTGGCGTTGACGGCCGGAGCTGGGAGCGCCCGCTCGTTGGTCTGTCCGCCACACCGTTCAAAGGCCGAGCGGGGCAGACCAGCGCTACCCGAGACCTGGCCGCGAGATTCGGCAACAAGCGGCTCACCGCGTTCGAGTCGGACGCCTATCGGCAACTGGTACAGCTGGAGGTCCTGGCCCGAGTCAAGCATGAGGTCCTGTCCTCAGGAGTCGACATCGAGCTGAGTACATCGGAGCGAAGCAAACTGCAATCTGATCGCCTGATCGACCGGAACCTGTACGAGAAGATCGGCCGGAACGAACAGCGGATGCGCGTCCTGGTCGAGCACATCATGCAGCAGAATCGTGATTGGCCGATCCTGGTCTTCACGCCCAGTGTGCTGTCGGCACAGGTGCTGGCAGCCTCGCTGCGGTATCGGGACGTCCAGGCGGCCTCCGTCAGCGGCCAGACCGGCCGACAGGAGCGGCGTGATGTCCTCGATCGATTCCGGAGCGGCGAGATCAAGGTCCTCGCCAACTGCGACCTGCTGGTGCAAGGTTTCGACGCCCCCGGCGTCCGTGCCCTGTACATCGCGCGTCCGACCTTCAGCCCCGGTGCGTACATCCAGATGGCAGGACGCGGACTGCGGGGCAAGGAGAACGGCGGCAAGGAGGAGTGCCTCATCGTTGACGTCGCTGACAACTGGGGTGCGATGAATGACTTCCTGGGGTACCGCGACTACGAGGATCTCTGGTCGGAGCAGCGCGGATGATCCTCGTCCCGACGCTGGCCGACATCGAGAAGCGGTCACCGAGCGCAGGCGAGCGGGCCTTCGCCCGGCTGTTGCGTGACGTCGACGCCGACCCGAATGCCGTTGCGTTCCATTCCGTCGACCTCCGCTCGCACGCGTACAAGCAACAGGCAGAGGCGGACTTCGTCATCCTGTGGCGGGGAACGGTCATCGTCGCGGAGGTCAAGGGCGGCGGAGTCCGGAAACACGATGGATCGTGGTATTCGGTCGACCGACGCGGCGATTGGCACAAGCTTGCGGGTTCCCCCATGGAGCAGTCACGTTCCGCCGCGTTCGCGCTGCGTGACATCTTAAGGGAGCAGGGAGTCGGTTGGTTCCCGCACGAGGCGATCGTCATCACCCCGGACATCGATTCCCCCCCTGATGCCGTGGGATGGCTGCCCACCCACTGGCTCGCTCGGGGCGACATGACGTCGGCCGACATCGCCCGCGCGCTCGACAAGGTGGTCGCCGATGCTAGGACACCGCCTGCGGGTTCCAAGGTGGCGAGGCAGGACGACCTCAGGGCACAGCTCTTCGGGGAGTTCACCAGGATGCCGGTGGTGGACGCGCAGCGAGGCGCAGTGCTCGAGGAACAGAACCGGGCGACAGCGGGGCAGGCGCGGGTCTTGGCGTCACTGGCCAGGAACCCCAGGGTTCTCGTCTACGGCGGTGCCGGCACGGGAAAGTCGCTCGTCCTCGTGGAGGCCGCCAAGCTGGAGGCCGATCAAGGCCGCTCGGTGCTCGTCACGTTCCGGTCGCCGTCGCTGAAACAGTACTTCACCCCTCATCTCGCTGGTCGGTCGATCGAGATCCGGCCGTTCGCCGACCTTGATGCTGCTGGAAAGTTCGACGTCGTACTCGTCGACGAGGCGCAGGACATGATGACCGCTGAGGCCATGGATCGGATCGACGCCGTGATCGTCGGCGGTCGAAGTGGTGGTCGCTGGCGCATGTGTCTGGATCCGAACAATCAAGCCCATGTCGATGGGGACTACGACGACGACGTCGCCCAGTTGATCGCGGACGAGGCACTCTCCGTCGATTTGATCTTGAACGTGCGCAACACACGCGCCATCGTGCACGTCGTCCAGGAATATCTCGGTGCCGACGTCGGCGATCCGGGCATCGTGCACGGCGAGAAGGTGTCGTGGCACACAACTGACGGCCTGAGCACGATCAGCGATGCGGAGGCTCTCGCTGCCCAACTCGTCATGGATGGTGCCCGTAGGGACGACATCTGGATCATCGTGCCGTCCTCGATCGACCCACCGGCCACGAGTCCCGGCGGTTTCACGGTGACGAGTCCTCGGTGGGCAAAGGGACTCGAGGCCGAGCATGTCGTTGTCTGCGGGCTGCCTCAGTCACTCGATGACGCGGGGATCGCTGCGCTGTACGTGGCCGTCACACGCGCGCGGGTGTCGGTGCGCATTCTGTTGTCGACAGACGACCGACGACGACTCCAGCAGCTGGTTCGACAACGGATGATGAGCGCATGACCTACACCGAGGCACAGCGCATTGCGCTCGATCACCTCCGTTCCGCCTATGTCGGCCCGGACGGCGGTGACGAGGAGGTCATCGAGAACCTTCCCAACCGGCAGTACGCCGTCGGGATGCTCTTCCCGCGTGAACTTGCGCGGCCGGACACCGAAGAAGGCACGGCTGCTCCGGATACGGACGACGTGGATGTCGACGGCGTGACCGCCTCGCCCGGCGAGGTGGAAGACACCGGCGCGGGTGTTCCGATCGCCGAGGATTGGCGCCCGTCATCCGTCGCGATCTCGTTCATCACCGACGCGCCCTCGGTGCGCTGCGACCTGACCGGCGCGACCTACACTCCCGTCGATGTTGACGGCCCGCCTCGTTGGCGCCGTATTCCGTTCCGCTTCGAAGGACTCGGACTCGGCCACGACAGCCCGCCCCACCGTTTCACGGTGTCCGACGTGCCGATCGAAGTGGGCTCTCGCTGGCGCGTGTTCGGCGACGCCCATCTGGTCACCGTCCACCTGCGTGTGCTCTCTGACGCGACCGGCGACGATCGTCTCGACGCGTCGAAGATGCTGTACCAGGTGTCGCTGCAGGTTGCAGCTCACAAGTCCGGATCGATTCTCGAGTACGACACGTCCCGGACATTCGATATCGACCCCGAGTCGGCTGAGCTCCGTCTCCGGTACCGGAGCCGCAAGGTCTACGCGGTCGGGCACGGAATGGCCGCCGATTGGCAACTCGACGGCGAGCGGTGCATCAAGATCGGATTGAAGCCGGTGCCGTCGTTCGTGGTGCTGGCGGTCGAGACCACAGGGTTCGTAGAGTCGACGGCCGAGGCGCAGGCACTGCGCCTGGACCACCTCGCTCGACTCGACTCGTCTCCGTCGGAGGTCCTCGCCTCCCTCGACGCGTTCACCCAGGCCTTCGCGCAGTGGGTGGAACGGGAGCGCGCCCGCGTCGACTCCTTCGGAGCCGACGCAAAGGTGGCGGACCGCATCGTCGCTCGCTCCGAGATCGCGCTCGATCGCATGCGTCAGGGCGTCGACCTGCTCAGGGACGGCGAACAGCAGGAGCTGCGGACGGCGTTCGCATTGGGCATGGCAGCCATGCGCCTTCAGATGCAGCAGGGCGGGACGAACCGCGGCGAAGCGCTCGCGGAGCCCAAGTGGCGACCTTTCCAACTGGGCTTCCTCTTGGTGGCGCTCGCTTCCACCGTCCAGGAATCGCACACCGACCGGGAACTGGTGGATCTCATCTGGTTTCCCACCGGCGGCGGCAAGACGGAGGCGTATCTCGGTCTGGCCGCGATCGAGATCATCCGCCGGCGGCTCGCGGACGGACATGCAGGAGGTGGCACCGCGGTTCTGACCAGGTACACGCTACGCCTGCTGACCTCCCAGCAGTTCCAACGCTCAGCATCGTTGATCTGTGCTCTGGAGATGCTCCGGCGGCCCGACCGGATCGGCGATGCGCGGGCGCGGGGAATGCCGCCGTTCACCATCGGGCTCTGGGTCGGCAACGAAGTGACGCCGGGAACGCGACGCGAGGCTCGGGAGGCGCTCAAGCGACTCCACAAGGCGGCCCGTCCAGAGCAGGCCAACCAGTTCCAGATCGAGAGCTGCCCGTGGTGTGGCACGGAGCTCCTGCCTGAACGACGGTCGTCCGACCACGACGACTACGGCATCAGGATGGACGGCCAGGACGTGGTCATCCATTGCACCGCCCCGGCCTGTGAGTTCCGGGACGAGCTGCCGGTCATGGTTGTGGACGAGGCCATCTACGACCGTCCACCCACCATCCTGCTCGCGACCGTCGACAAGTTCGCCCGTCTGCAGTTCCGTCCCGAGGCCGGCCGGGTCCTTGGCCTGAACACGCCGTTCAAGCAGCCGTCGATGATCATTCAGGACGAGTTGCACCTCCTGTCCGGGCCCCTGGGCACCACCGTCGCGGTCTTCGACGCGATGATTCAGTTGCTGCTCGCGGCCGACGGTGGGACGCCCAAGATCGTCGCCTCGACAGCAACGATCAGGGCATCCGAGGACCAGGTGAAAGGGCTGTACGGGCGGGCGGTCGCGCTGTACCCACCACCAGGCCTGGACGATGACCGCACGTTCTTCTCGCGGCCCGTCAGCAGCGGGGAGGGGCGTCTGTATCTGGGCCTCATGCCGCAGGCGTTGTCCCAGATGTCGGCAACGGTCTCCGCCGCGGCACCCTTGATCGAGCTCCCGGCGGTGTTGGAGCGAGCCGAAGACGCCGGCACGACGCGGGACGCGTACTGGACAGCGGTCATGTACCACAACAGCCTTCGCGAGCTCGGGCGCACAGGCACCCTGGTGGTCGATGACGTGAATGGACGACTGGAACCGCGGGCGACCCGGCAGGGATTGGGACTCCGTAGGGTTCGTGCGGGCAGAGTGTTGGAACTGACGAGTCGACGTGGGCCCGAAGAGCTGCCGAACGACCTGCGGGCGCTCAAGGTCAGCGCGCAGAACTCCGACAGCGCGGTCGACGTCGTGTTGTCGTCCAACATGCTCTCCGTGGGCATCGACATCCCGCGGCTGGCACTGATGCTGATGGTCGGGCAGCCCAAGACGACCTCGGAGTACATCCAAGCGACGAGCCGGGTGGGGCGCGGGGAGGTCCGGGGAATCGTCGTCACGCTGTTCCGGTCGAATCGGGCGCGCGATCGGTCACATTTCGAGACTTTCCGCGGATACCACGAGGCGCTGTATCGCAGCGTGGAACCGACGAGCGTCACGCCGTGGTCGGTGGCGTCACGCGAACGTTCGCTCGCAGGCGCCGTAATTACTCTCATCCGACATCGAGTGCTGGCGCTCGCCGCGAACGAGTCTGCGGTGCATTTCGACCTGAGTGACCCAGTGCAGCAGTCATCGATCGAGCGACTGGTCGACCAGTTCCTCGCGTTGGTCAAGCGTGCCGATGCTGCCGAGTTCGACGAGACCCGGGACCGGATCCGCGTCATGCTCAACGAATGGGACCGACGAGCCAAGGACGCGAGAGAGACCGAATCGAGCCTGTACTACGACCGACCGAAGGTAAGTGACGCAGCCTTGTTCGTACGCTTCGGGCAACCGGGCGAGGGTTGGCTCGTCGCCGACTCGATGCGCTCGGTCGAGCCGAACGTCGCTGTCGAGGTCCGCGAACCGTTCGAGGAGAAGTCCCGTGGAACCAATCAGGCATGACCTGCGGTTGTCTGAGACCGTGGCTCCCTTCGGGGTCGGCGCCGTGGTGGACATCAGGGGTGAGTCTTTGATTGCCGCCGATACGTCGTGGTGGGACAAGAGATTCGGCGACGAGATCCACTGCGACCGGTTGGTCGAGAGGCTCGGACACAGTGTGCTTCGTGAGGCACCTTCCCACTCCGGCCGCGCCGGAAAAGACACCAACAGCCTTCTCTACTGGCGCTTCCCGAGCTGGAGGTTCTGCGAGCGGTGTTCACGACTCTCCCAGCAGACGAGCAGGAGCAAGGGCAAGTGGACGAACGTCTGCTCCTGCAACGGTGCACTTGTACCGATGCGGTACGTAGCGGTGTGCAAGAGGGGCAGTCACATCCAGGACATTCCTTGGTTCAAGTGGGCTCATCGAGGTAATGACGCCGGGCTGACCGATGAGGTGCGCTTCTGTCGCAGCTCGAAGGAGCTTCGTTTCGTTCGCTCCGCGAGTGACGGCGAAGGGCTTCGATCACTTCGTGTCGAGTGCGGAGGCTGCAAGAGGTCGAGGCCGCTGTCCGAACTGGTCACCAAGGATGCGCTCACCCGCGATGGGATCCGGTGTCAAGGAATCCAGCCGTGGGAGGAGACCTCCGCCAGCGACGGGTGTGAGCACGCGTTGGTCGCGGTGCAGCGGGGTGCCACGGGGAACTACATCGCTGAACGAATCTCGGCGCTCGACATACCGGAGGAGCAGCCGAAGTCCGTGCAGGCTGCCGACAACATTCGAAAGCACATCTTCTTCGAGAAGGTCGTTGCCGACAACGGCGGCCCGCAGGCCGAGATGGTCGCCGGCTGGATCGCTGACGAACTCGGCGTCGCGGTCGGGGACGTGCTGAGGACAGCCTCGGAGGGCCAGCCGTCGGACGATGTTCTGCTCGACCTCAAGGACGGCGAGTGGGCAGCGTTCACCAAGAAGCTCGACACACCCGGGCGTGACCGCAGCGGTGGTGACTTCGTCGTGGACAGCTGGAAGGTCGTCGAGCACCCCGGCGTTCCTGACACGCTGGGCAGCCGACTGACTGCGGTTGGCCAGGTCCGCCGAGTCCGTGAGGTCCGAGCGCTGAAGGGGTTCCGCCGCTACTCTGCGGAGGCCGACCTCGTCAGCGCCGACCTCTCGGTCGACAGTCGGCGTCGACCGACGTATCCGGCGATCGAGATGTTCGGCGAAGGCATCTTCCTGCAGTTCGACGAGCGGCACCTGGCCGCATGGGAGCAGCAACCCGAGGTGCAGGCTCGCGCGCGCATCCTCGTCGAACGGCGAACCTCGATGCCATGGGCGCAGCGACTGAATGTCCCTGAGCCTCGCTTCGTCGCACTCCACACGTTCGCTCATCTGTTGATCCGTCGCCTCGCCCACGCCAGCGGCTACTCGTCGGCATCACTCCAGGAGCGGATCTACGCGTCAACCGACCGGCCGGACCGAACTGCCGGCGTGTTGATCTACACCGCAGCGGGCGATGCGCAAGGGACGCTCGGTGGTCTCGTTCGCCTTGGGGATCCGGACAAGTTGGTGCCGTTGGTCCTGGCGGCACTCGATGACGGCGACGTGTGCTCGAACGACCCGGTGTGTTTCGAGAGCGACCGTCAGCGTTCGTCCAGCCTGAACCTGTCGGCCTGTCATGGTTGCTCGCTGGTCAGCGAGACGTCGTGCGAGACGGCCAACCGATTCCTGGATCGTCAGTTGGTTCTCGGAGGCGGCAGTGTCCCCGGCTTGCTGGACGGCGTGTTGACCGAGATCCGATCGGCGGAGGCGTTGTCACTGCGGGTTTCATAGCCGAACGCTGGGTCCGGTGCGGCGCAACGGCATCGTGTCCGTGCGGTGAGCGCACTGCTGGCGGCGTTCGTCCGGGAACGGGCTAGACGGTATGGGGGTCAGGGCTTTCGGCCTTGACGGGGCCTCGCCGCGCATGGTCGTGGGTTGACGAGGGTGGGCCCCGGTAGAGCCACAGGCGTGGGAGGCCCCGGTGTTTGTTGAGCGTACGAGCGTGGGGTTGGACGTGCATGCGCGGTCGATCGTGGCCGCCGGGTTGGACACGGTGACCGGTCAGGTGGTGCAACGTCGCCTGGTGCCGACGGCGGCGTCGGTGCTGGGGTTCCTGGCGGAGCTGCCCGGCCCGGTGGCGGTGGCCTACGAGGCCGGGCCGACCGGGTTCGGGTTGGCCCGCGAGCTTCGGGTGGCCGGGGTGCGGTGCGTGGTCGCGGCGCCGTCGAAGCTGGCTCGGCCGGCTGGGGATCGGGTCAAGACCGACGCCCGGGACGCGGTCCACCTGGCCCGGTTGCTGCGGATGGACCAGATCGTCGAGGTGCTCGTCCCGAGCGACCAGCAGGAGGCGGCGCGGGATCTGGTCCGGGCCCGTGACGACGTCCGCGGGGACCTGATGCGCTGCCGGCACCGGCTCTCCAAACTGCTGCTACGACAGGGGATCGTGTTCTCCGGCGGGCAAGCCTGGACCGGCGCGCATGAGCAGTGGCTCCGCTCCCAGCGGTTCGACCTGCCCGGCCGGCAACTTGCCTTCGAGGCCGACCTGGAAGCGATGCTGTTGACTCGGGACCGCCGGGACCGGCTCGACGCGGCGATCACCGAGATGGCCGGGCACAGCCAGTACACGCCGGTCGTGCAGCGGCTCGGCTGCCTGCGCGGGGTGTCGACGTTGACCGCGTTCGGGTTGGCGGTGGAGGTCGGCGACTGGCACCGGTTCACCGGGGCCACGATCGGCGCCTACCTGGGCCTGGTGCCCACCGAGTCCTCCTCCGGGCAGCAGCGGCGGCAGGGGTCGATCACCAAGACCGGCAACACCCACGCCCGCCGGCTGCTGGTCGAAGCCGCGTGGCACCACCGCCGCCCCTACCGCAACGTCACGGCCACCATGACGAGGCGGTGGGCCCTGGCTTCGCCGGCGGCGCGAGCCCGCGGCCATGCCGGGAATCACCGGCTGCACCACCGCTGGCAGGTGCTGCTCGAGCGGCGCAAGAAGCCGGTCATCGCAGGCGTCGCCATCGCCCGCGAGCTGGCCGGCTGGTGCTGGTCCCTGGCCGTCCTGGACACCTGACCAGCACCCACCCCCCAGAGCCGCCAGGCGGCGGCCGACCAGGTCGTGGCAGCGCGTGGAGCGACCCGCGGAACACCTATGAGCAGGCCCGCCAAGGCCCACGCTCGATCTCTAGAGCAGCGGTCCGCTCCAGCCGAACAGCCCGTCCTGCGGTACCCAACCCGCGCATATCAGTCTGACCGCGCGTCGCCAACGACACGCCCGCGACCGATCACCGCCGCCTGGCCCACAGCACGAACAACAACGCCCAGACAGCATGTCTGGACGCCCATGCCGGCTGCCACTTGACAAGAAGCACCGACATATCAGTTGTTGCGGCTCGGGGCGTGTCTCCCATTGTGGTGGTGAGGCTCGCGAGAGTCTGTGCTGGTGACGTCGTCTGGGCGGTACCGGGTGCTCTCTGATGAGCAGTGGGCGCGGATCGAGCCGCTGCTGCCGTCGAACGAGGGTCGGCGGGGTCACCCGTTTCGCAATGATCGGCGGGTGGTCGAGGCGATCGCCTACCGGTATCGGACCGGGATCCCGTGGCGGGACCTGCCGCGGGAGCCGTTCGTGCCGTGGCAGACCGCGTGGAAGCGGCACCGCCGATATGCCGCGGACGGCACGTGGGACCGGGTCCTG
>NZ_JAERWK010000011.1 GCF_016918035.1 Nakamurella leprariae
CCCCACGGCCGGGGTGACTGGTCAGGTCGTCCGAGCAGGTGTCCCGGCCTCGATGCGGGCCACGAGCTCTGCCGCCGTGCTGCCGAACGTCTCCCGGATCCGGGCGCCGTCCGGACCGAGGTCGAACACGGCGTGGTCGGTGTAGACGCGGTGCACGCACCCGATGCCGGTGAGCGGATAGGTGCACTGGGGCACCAGCTTCGGGGTGCCGTCCTTGGCGAACAGGGTCATCACGACGAACACCTGCTTGGCGCCGATGGCCAGGTCCATGGCGCCACCGACCGCCGGGATGGCGTCCGGAGCGCCGGTGTGCCAGTTGGCCAGGTCGCCGGTGGTCGAGACCTGGAAGGCGCCGAGCACGCAGACGTCGAGGTGGCCGCCGCGCATCATCGCGAACGAGTCAGCGTGGTGGAAGTACGCGGCGCCGGGCAGCTCGGTGACCGGGATCTTGCCGGCGTTGGTCAGGTCCGGGTCGATCTGGTCTCCGACGGCGGCGGGACCCATGTTCAGCATGCCGTTCTCGGTGTGCAGCACGACGCCGGCGGTCGGGTCCAGGTGCTCGGCGACCAGCGTCGGCTGCCCGATGCCCAGGTTGACGTACGCGCCGGCCGGGATGTCCCGGGCGATGAGCGCGGCCAGCTCGTTCTTGTCCAACGGATGGTCGGCCGTCATGGGGGCCCCGGCCGGATCGATCTGCTGTGCGGTCACACCGCCACCACCTTGTCGACGTAGATAGCCGGAGTCACGACGGTCTCCGGGTCCAGCTGGCCGGTCTCGACGATCTCGTTGACCTGCGCGACGACGGTGGTCGCGGCGGTGGCCATCACCGGTCCGAAGTTCCGAGCCGTCTTGCGGTAGACCAGGTTCCCCATGCGATCGGCCCGGTGCGCGCCGATCAACGCGAGGTCGCCGCGCAGCGGCAGCTCCAGGACGTACTGCCGGCCGTCGATCTCACGGGTCTCCTTGCCCTCGGTCAGCAGCGTGCCGACGCCGGTCGGGGACCAGAACCCGCCGATGCCGGCGCCGGCGGTCCGCATCCGCTCCGCGAGCGTTCCCTGCGGCACCACTTCGAGCTCGATCTTCCCGGCCCGGTACAGCCCGTCGAACACCCAGGAGTCGCTCTGCCGTGGGAACGAGCAGACGACCTTGCGCACCCGCCCGGCGGCCAGCAGCGCGGCCAGCCCGGTGTCGCCGTTCCCGGCGTTGTTCGACACGATCGTCAGGTCGGTGGCGCCCTGCCTGATCAGGGCGTCGATCAGGGGGACGGGCATGCCCGCCATCCCGAATCCACCGATCAGGACGGTCGACCCGTCTTCGGTCCCGGCCACGGCCTCGTCGGTGTCACGGCAGATCACGGCGGTCATGCAGCGGCTCCTCGGTCAGCGTGCGTGAGATTCTCCAGAACCACGGCCAGGCCCTGCCCGACCCCGATGCAGATGGCGGCCACGCCCCACCGCTCGCCCGACTGCTGCAGCCGCTTGGCCAGGGTTCCCAGGATCCGGCCGCCGGAGGCGCCCAGCGGGTGACCGATGGCGACCGCGCCGCCCTTGGCGTTGACCAGGTCCGCGTCGGCCAGGCCCTGCTCGACCCAGGCGTCGATGCACGCCAGCGACTGCACCGCGAACGCCTCGTTCAACTCGACCGCGCCGACGTCCGACCAGGAGATGCCGGCCCGGGCCAGCGCCCGCTCGGCCGCGGCGATCGGGGCGATGCCGAACTTCGGCGGCTCGTTCGCCGCGGCGCCGCGACCGGCGATGCGCGCCAGCGGGTCTCGCCCCAGGGTGGCGGCGGCCTGCCCGCTGCCCAGCAGCACGGCGGAGGCCCCGTCGTTCAGCGGCGAGGCGTTGCCGGCGGTGATGGTGCCGTCGGGCCGGAACGACGGCTTCAGCTTGGCCAGGGCCTCGATCGTGCTCCCGGCCCGGATGCTCTCGTCGCGGGCCAGGTCCACGCCGGGCACCGGGACGACCAGGTCGTCGTAGAACCCGTCGGCCCAGGCGGCGTCGGCGCGCTGGTGCGAGGCGACCGCGAACGCGTCCTGCCGCTCCCGGGAGATGCCGGTGGCGTCGGCCAGCTGCTCGTTGCACTCACCCAGCGACGCCGTCCACGCCTTCGGCATGGCCGGGTTGACCAGCCGCCAGCCCAGCGTCGTCGACGCGGCGGTGACGTCACCGGCCGGGAAGGCCCGGGACGGCTTGGGCAGCACCCAGGGCGCCCGGGTCATCGACTCGACGCCGCCGGCGACGATGACGTCGGCGTCGCCGGTCTCGATCGCCCGGGAGCCCTGCATGACCGCGTCGAGCGACGAGCCGCACAGCCGATTGACCGTGGTCGCCGGGATGCTCACCGGCAGGCCGGCCAGCAGCACGGCCATCCGGCCGACGTTGCGGTTGTCCTCGCCGGCCTGATTGGCGCAGCCGAAGAACACCTCGTCGATGCGCTCGCGGTCCAGTCCGGGCGCGGTGTCCAGCACGGCGCTCAACGCCACCGTGGCCAGGTCGTCCGGCCGGACCTCGGCCAGCGCACCTCCGAAGCGGCCGAACGGGGTCCGTACGGCGGAATACAGGAAGGAGTCCGTCACGGGACCGACGGTAGGCCCGTCCACCCATACACGGAATGACCAATGTTCGCACCAATCAAGAGGTCACACGTCTCAATCTGGGTCCGGTCCAGGGGGAAGGCGACGTCTCCGCGTCTGCCTGGCCGTCGCGGTCCGGGTGCCGCGCATCGACGCGTCCGTCCGTGCCGTCCTCTCACGACGCCCACTGGCGCACGACCGCTCATCCGGGCCGAGCGAACGGCCGCGGAGCTGGTACCGGATCCATGGAGTCGCGACGGCTGCGTGATGCTCGTCCCACGAGGGCCGCGCCGACGGCCGCGACCAGCGGTCGCCGCGCGCCCGGGCCACCGCTGTCACCAGGCCCGACGCGCTCGGACGGCCCGTGCCGTCCGACGGGAGTCGGGTCGCCGTGGACGACCGCCCATCGGAGTCTCAGGCCCGAGTCCACCGCGCCGATCCCTTACCCTGGTGTCCACGAGCGAACTAACGAAGATTCGTATGTCGGGTGATCGCTGCGAACTGCCGAGGATGTCGGACCGGTCTCGTGCGTTACAGTCGTCGCTGCGTCAGGTGAACTAACGACGGTTCGCATGATCGGGCGATCGGCGCACCGGCGCCCGGGTCCTCAGCTGCAGGACAGCGGCTTGCGACTGCTCAATGTGGAGGCTGGCGTGACGGTGGTGACACTCCCGTCGGCGGTGACGTCCGACGCGGGCGGCGCACGCCGCGCCGTCGCGGTCGTGCCCTGGGTCGTGCCGTGGGACGCCCTCCGGTCCGCCGACATGACCGGCGCGACCGGTCCGATCCACTTCCACGTCGTGGCCACGGGGGCGACCGGACATCGATCCCTGATCGCCCCGAGCCGGTCCTCCGCCTCACCGGGACCGGCCGCCGAACCGGTGCGCCCGCGCACCGAGCTCACCCGAGGGGGGCCTCGAGACCGAGGTCCCGCTGTCGCTACGCTCCGCCGTGGCCGGGGCGACGACGCCACCGAGCCGAATCACTGGGATGGGAGCCCTACCCGATGACCTCCAGCACCACACCGTCCATCGCGGCCCTGATGAGTCTCGGTGGGCGTCCGGCCAACAGCCGCCGAGAGATCAAGATCATCGACACCACGTTGCGGGACGGGCACCAGAGTCTGTGGGCGACCCGGATGCGCACCGACCACATCGTCTCGATGATCGGGGACTTCGATCAGGTCGGGTTCGAACAGGTCGACCTGGTCGCGCCGATCCAGTTCGACGTGGCGGTGCGGTACCTCAAGGAGGATCCGTGGGAGCGGGTGCGACTGGCGCACCAGCACGCCCCGAACAGCAAGCTGCGGGCGTTGATCCGTTCCCGGAACATCGCCTCGTTCGACTTCCTGCCCGACGACGTCATCATGGCGTGGGTGGAGCAGTTGTACGCCAACGGGTTCCGCGTCATCGGGTCGTTCGACGGGTTGAACGACGTCGACAACATCGCCCCCGGCCTGCGGCGGGCCAAGGAGCTCGGCGCCTCGACCTTCGGGGCGGTGTCGTTCTGCGAGAGCCCGGTCCACACCGACGAGCTGTTCGTGGCCAAGGCGATCGAGCTCATCGAGAAGGCCGACGTCGACGCGATCATGCTCAAGGACGCCGGCGGACTGCTGACGCCGGACCGGGTGCGCACCCTGGTCCCGGCGTTGAAGGCGGTCATCGGGGATCGGCCGCTGGAGGTGCACACCCACTCGCTGACCGGGTTGGCGCCGTTGGTGTGCCTGGAAGCGGTGGAACTGGGTGCGGACGCGCTGCACCTGTCGATCGCCCCGCTGGCCACCGGGAACGCCCAGCCCTCGGTGCAGAACGTGGTGCGGGACCTGCGGGCGCTCGGCTACGTGGTGAACGTCGACGACGCCCGGATCGAGTCGATCAGCCAGCAGATCGCGGCGATCGCGGAGGCCGAGGGCAAGCCGCTGGGCGTGCCGGTCGAGTACAACGGTCTGCACTACATGCACCAGACGCCCGGCGGGATGCTGTCCAACTTCCGGTCGCAGCTGGCCACCGCGGGACTGTCGGACCGGTTCGACGAGCTGCTGCTCGAAGTCGCGCGCGTCCGGGAGGAGCTGGCCTTCCCGATCATGATCACCCCGTTCGCCCAGTTCGTGGGCACGCAGGCGGTCATGAACGTGATGTCCGGTGAGCGGTACGCCGTGGTCCCCAACGAGATCAAGAAGTACGTCCTGGGCTACTACGGCGCCCTGCTGGCCGACATCGAGCCGGGGCTGCGCGAGAAGATCATCGCCAACGGTGCGTCCGACATCCCGCTGGAGCCCGCGCCCATTCCGCCGATGCTGCCCGGACTGCGTGAGCGGCACCCGGAGGAGAGCATCGACCTGCTGCTGCTGCGGGCGATGTTCGCCGGCTCGCAGGTGGACGAGATGAAGCGGACCGTCGCCGCCGGCGGCAATCCCGACGAGATCCCCCGCCCCGTGCTGGGTCTCGTGAAGGCTCTCTATGACATGAGCTCCACCGGCCGGCACTCGCTGACCGCCGGAGACCTGACCATCAGCATCGAACGAGGAGACGGAAACCATGCCGCTTGATCCGCCGGACATCCGGGAGCTCAAGGCGATCGTCGACTGGGTGAACCTGGCCCAGGACGTCCGTGAACTGTCCATCAAGATCGGCGACGTCGAGCTGTTCGTCTCGCGCGACGGTCACCGCAACGGCGCCGCCGCCCCGGCTGCGGCCGCCCCGGCCCCCGCCGCGGCTCCGGCCGCTGCGGCGACTCCGGCGCCCGCTGCGGCTCCGGCGCCTGCTGCAGCGCCCGCCCAGATCTCGGTCGTGGACCGGGTCGAGAGCGAGGTGTTCGAGGCGGACATGCTGGCCGCCAACGAGGTGCTGGTCACCGCGCCGATGATCGGGACGTTCTACTCCTCGCCGAAGCCCGGTGACCCGGCGTTCGTCTCGGTGGGTGACACCGTCACGGCCAGCACCGTGGTCGGGATCGTCGAGGTCATGAAGCTCATGAACAACCTCGAGGCCAAGGTGGAGGGCACGGTGGCCCGGATCCTGGTCGAGAACGAGGCGGCCGTGGAGTTCGGGCAGCCCCTGATGGTGATCACTCGCCATGGCTGAACCGCTGCGCAGCGTCCTGATCGCGAACCGTGGCGAGATCGCGCTGCGGATCGTGCGGGCCTGCCGGGAGCTGGGCATCCGGAGCGTCCTGGCCTACTCCGAGGCCGACAAGGACTCTCTGCCGGTCCAGCTGGCCGATCAGGCCGTCTGCATCGGCCCCGCCCCGGTCAAGTCCAGCTACCGCAACGCGGTCGCCATCATCAGCGCCGCGCAGGCCTACAAGGTGGACGCGATCCACCCCGGGTACGGCTTCCTGTCCGAGAACGCGGACTTCGCCAAGTTGTGCGAAGAGCAGGGTGTCGGTTTCGTCGGCCCCTCGTCCGACATCATCCGTCGGATGGGCGACAAGATCGAGGCCAAGATCATCGCCCGTCGCGCCGGCGTTCCCACCGTTCCCGGTTCGGTGGGCGCGATCGCCGAGTACGAGGAGGCCCGCGCGGTTGCCGCCGACGTCGGCTTCCCGCTGCTCATCAAGGCGGCGGCCGGCGGCGGCGGCCGCGGTATGCGGGTGGTGCCCACTGCGGACACCCTCGAGAAGGACCTGGCCGAGATCATGTCCGAGGCCGAGGTCGCCTTCGGTGACCCGTCGGTGTACATCGAGCGGTACCTCACCGACATCCGACACGTCGAGATCCAGGTCATCTCCGACGGCACCACCGTGCTGTCGGTGGGGGAGCGGGACTGCACCGCCCAGCGCCGCAACCAGAAGCTGGTCGAGGAGTCGCCCTCGCCGGCGCTGGACGACACCCTGCGCAAGGGACTGTCCGAGGCCGCTGTCGCGCTGTGCCGGGAGGTCGGCTACACCAACGCCGGCACGGTGGAGTTCGTGTTCGACAACGTCGAGCGCACCTACTACTTCATCGAGATGAACACCCGCATCCAGGTGGAGCACCCGGTGTCCGAGATGGTGTCGGGCATCGATCTGATCAAGCTCCAGCTCCAGATCGCCGGTGGGCAGCCGCTGACCATCACCCAGGACGATGTCGTCCTGACCGGTCACGCGATCGAATGCCGGATCAACGCCGAGGACCCGGACCGCGGGTTCGCTCCCGGCCCCGGCCGCATCAGCGCGTTCCGCGCTCCGGGCGGCCCGGGTGTCCGGATGGACACCCACATCCAGGCCGGGTACTCCATCCCCCCGTTCTACGACTCCATGATCGGCAAGCTGATCTGCTGGGGCGCCGACCGGGACGAAGCGATCGCGCGGGCGCTGGGCGCCCTCGGTGAACTGGTCGTTGACGGTGTCACCACCACCGCCGCGTTCCACCAGCGCATCCTGTCCAGCGACGGGTTCCGCAGCGGGGAGTTCAACACCGCGTTCGTCGCTGAACTGCTGGACGGCCGCGCCACCTGAGCGCGGCGGCAACCCGACCCGCCCCGATCGCACTCGTTGAGCGCGATCGGGGCGTTCGGCGTTCCGTGGCCCGGAGGTCGGCCACGGCCGCATCGGCGAGTCGGCGGTGAGACGGACGGTGAGCGGCCGCCAGGACGACGTCCGTGCCCGGCCCAGCCCGTTCCCAGTCCGAGGTCTGGTCCGACCCGTCGTCGAGGCGAGTAGACTGGTCGCCGGAAGGACCCAGTGTGCAGGCGGGTGCCGTCAACTCCGGTTGGGCGCCCTGCCGGTCGGTTCGGATCTCCGAGCCGGCCATTGCCATCCGGTGATCCGATCGAGTTTGCCCGGGGTCGGTGGCCGCGGGTAGTCTTCTCGGTTGGCCCACTTGACTGGGTCGACGACGCATGCCTGCAGCTCGGGTGGCGTCGTCCGGATCGGATGGGCGCCGCAGCGGCCCCGGGGGATCGCGAGCACCGGCCGTATCGGTGTCCAGCGGCTCGGGTGCGGTGGGGGCGGCCGGGAGGTCCGGCGGTGTGGTCCTGCGGGGCCGCCACCGTTCCACCGGCTCCGTCCACCGGGCCGGTCCGCACGAGCGGGCCGACCGGCAGCGCCGCCCGTACGACCCGATCAACGACGTCCGACCCGGTCGATCGCCCTCGACGCCGACCACGTACCTGAACAGGAAGAAGTCGCCCGCGCCATGCCCACGATTCAGCAGTTGGTCCGCAAGGGCCGCACCGACAAGGTCGGCAAGACCAAGACGCCGGCCCTCAAGGGAAGTCCTCAGCGTCGGGGCGTGTGCACCCGCGTGTACACCACCACCCCGAAGAAGCCGAACTCCGCGCTGCGCAAGGTCGCCCGCGTCCGGCTGACCAGCTCGGTCGAGGTCACCGCCTACATCCCCGGCGAGGGTCACAACCTGCAGGAGCACTCGATCGTGCTCGTCCGCGGCGGTCGTGTGAAGGACCTGCCCGGCGTGCGCTACAAGATCATCCGCGGCTCGCTGGACACCCAGGGTGTCAAGAACCGCAAGCAGGCCCGCAGCCGGTACGGCGCGAAGAAGGAGAAGAGCTGACATGCCCCGCAAGGGTCCTGCACCGAAGCGGCCGTTGATGGCCGACCCGGTCTACAACTCGCCGCTGGTCACCCAGCTGGTCAACAAGGTCCTGCTGGACGGCAAGCGCTCCATCGCGCAGTCCATCGTCTACGGCGCCCTCGAGGGCTGCCGGGAGAAGACCGGGACCGATCCGGTCGTCACCCTCAAGCGCGCGCTGGACAACGTCCGCCCGTCGCTGGAGGTGCGCAGCCGCCGCGTCGGTGGCGCCACCTACCAGGTGCCGGTCGAGGTGCGCACCGCACGGCAGACCACGCTGGCCCTGCGCTGGCTGGTCGGCTACTCCAAGGCCCGCCGCGAGAAGACCATGACCGAGCGGCTGATGAACGAGCTGCTGGATGCGTCCAACGGTCTCGGCGCCTCGGTGAAGCGTCGCGAGGACACGCACAAGATGGCCGAGTCGAACAAGGCGTTCGCGCACTACCGCTGGTGAGTGCGGGGCCGGCCCCGGTGACCCCGGCGGCCGGCCTCGACAGCGCCATTCCCGATCGGGCCGGGTGTCGTGCCCGAGCCGATCACACATCGCTGCTTCTCCAAGAGGAAGACACCACACGTGGCATCCATCGCCCTCGACAAGGTCCGCAACATCGGGATCATGGCGCACATCGACGCGGGCAAGACCACCACGACCGAGCGCATCCTGTTCTACACCGGCATCACCTACAAGATCGGCGAGGTCCACGACGGGGCCGCGACGATGGACTGGATGGAGCAGGAGCAGGAGCGGGGGATCACCATCACCTCCGCCGCGACGACGACGTCGTGGAAGGGTCACAAGATCAACATCATCGACACCCCCGGGCACGTCGACTTCACCGTCGAGGTGGAGCGGTCGCTGCGGGTGCTCGATGGCGCGGTCGCGGTCTACGACGGTGTGGCCGGCGTGGAGCCGCAGACCGAGCAGGTCTGGCGGCAGGCCGAGAAGTACCACGTGCCCCGGATGTGCTTCGTCAACAAGCTCGACCGGACCGGCGCGAACTTCTTCCGCTGCGTCGACATGATGATCGAGCGGCTCGGCGCCACCCCGCTAGTGCTGCAGATCCCGATCGGCGCCGAGGCCGACTTCATCGGCGTCGTCGACCTGCTGCAGATGCGCGCGCTGACCTGGCGTGGTGAGACGCAGAAGGGCGAGGACTACGCGGTCGAGGAAATTCCGGCCGAGCTCGCCGAGTCCGCCGCCGAGTGGCGCGAGAAGCTCATGGAGACGCTGGCCGACGCCGACGACGAGGTCATGGAGGCCTACCTCGGTGGCGAGGAGCTGTCCTTGGACCAGCTCAACGCCGCGATCCGCCGGGCCACCATCGCCGGCAAGGTCAACCCGGTCGTCACCGGCTCCGCGTTCAAGAACAAGGGCGTGCAGCCCATGCTCGACGCGGTGGTCAACTACCTGCCCTCGCCGCTGGACATCGGCGCGGTGCAGGGCACGCTGCAGGACGGGCAGACCCCGGCCGAGCGCGAGCCCGACCCGAACCAGCCGTTCTCCGGGCTGGCCTTCAAGGTCGCGACCGACCCGCACCTGGGCAAGCTGACCTTCGTGCGCGTCTACTCCGGCACCTTGCAGTCCGGCACCCAGGTCGTGAACGCGACCAAGGACCGCAAGGAGCGGATCGGCAAGATCTACCAGATGCACGCCAACAAGCGGGAAGAGCTGCAGAACGTCTCCGCCGGCGACATCTGTGCCGTCATGGGCCTGAAGCAGACCACCACCGGTGAGACGCTGGCCGACCCGGCGAACCCGATCGTGCTGGAGTCGATGAGCTTCCCGGAGCCCGTCATCTCCGTGGCCATCGAGCCGAAGACCAAGAGCGACCAGGAGAAGCTGGGCACCGCCATCCAGAAGCTGGCCGAGGAGGATCCGACCTTCAAGGTGCAGAACGACGAGGAGACCGGTCAGACGGTCATCTCGGGCATGGGCGAGCTGCACCTGGACATCCTGGTCGACCGCATGCGGCGTGAGTTCAACGTCGAAGCCAACATCGGCAAGCCGCAGGTGGCGTACCGCGAGACCATCCGCGGCACGGTGGAGAAGTACAACTACACCCACAAGAAGCAGACCGGTGGGTCCGGGCAGTTCGCCAAGATCCAGATCACGGTCGAGCCGCTGGACATGACCGCGTCCGAGGGTGCCACCTACGAGTTCGTGAACGCCGTCACCGGCGGTCGCATCCCGAAGGAGTACATCCCCTCGGTCGACGCCGGTGCGCAGGACTCCCTGCAGTACGGCGTCCTGGCCGGCTACCCGATGCTGGGCGTCAAGCTGACCCTGGTCGACGGCGCCTACCACGAGGTCGACTCTTCCGAGATGGCGTTCAAGATCGCCGGTTCCATCGCCATGAAGGAAGCCGCCCGGATGGCCAAGCCGGTGCTGCTCGAGCCGATGATGGCCGTCGAGGTCGTCACCCCCGAGGACAACATGGGTGACGTCATCGGTGACCTGAACTCCCGCCGCGGTCAGATCCAGGGCATGTCCGAGCGGGCCGGTGCCCGGGTCGTGACCGCGCTGGTGCCGCTGTCGGAGATGTTCGGCTACGTGGGCGACCTGCGGTCCAAGACCGCCGGCCGCGCGTCGTACTCGATGGTGTTCGACAGCTACGCCGAGGTGCCGACCAACGTGGCCAAGGAAGTCATCGCCAAGGCCACGGGCGAGTGAGCACCGCAGGGAGCGCCAGCGAGTGAGGAGCGGAGCTCGCCGGTGGCCTTGGCAAGAGAACACTGCGAAGGCCACCGGCGCGCCAGCGCCGGATCCGCGCGCCGACTGCACAACTGAATCCGAGTGGTGACGGGGTGCAACCGTGCGCCCCGTACCCTCATCCAAGTCGTGACGTGTGTGGGCGACCGCGCGCGTACCGGGTCCGGTACCGACCATCGGTGCCGGTCCAGATCCACCGATCCGACGCCCTGACGACCTCATCACCACCGCAGTCGCATGGCGCAATTCAGATCCCTGAGGAGGGACACGCAGTGGCGAAGGCGAAGTTCGACCGGAGCAAGCCGCACGTCAACATCGGCACCATCGGTCACGTCGACCATGGCAAGACGACGCTGACCGCGGCGATCACCAAGGTGCTGGCCGACAAGTACCCGAACCTGAACCAGGCGTCGGCGTTCGACCAGATCGACAAGGCGCCGGAAGAGCGTCAGCGCGGCATCACCATCAACATCGCGCACGTCGAGTACCAGACCGAGAAGCGTCACTACGCCCACGTGGACGCTCCGGGTCACGCCGACTACATCAAGAACATGATCACCGGTGCCGCGCAGATGGACGGCGCGATCCTGGTGGTCGCCGCCACCGACGGCCCGATGCCGCAGACCAAGGAGCACGTGCTCCTGGCCCGCCAGGTCGGCGTCCCCTACATCCTGGTCGCCCTGAACAAGGCCGACATGGTGGACGACGAGGAGATCCTGGAGCTGGTCGAGCTCGAGGTCCGCGAGCTGCTGAGCTCGCAGGACTTCCCGGGCGACGACGCGCCGGTCATCCGGACCTCCGGCCTGAAGGCCCTCGAGGGTGACCCGGAGTGGGTCAAGACCGTCGAGGAGCTCATGGACGCGGTCGACGAGTCCATCCCGGACCCGGAGCGCGACACCGACAAGCCGTTCCTGATGCCGATCGAGGACGTCTTCACGATCACCGGCCGTGGCACCGTGGTGACCGGCAAGATCGAGCGTGGCGTGCTCAACGTCAACGAGACGGTCGAGATCGTCGGCATCAAGCCGAAGTCGTTCCAGACCACCGTCACCGGCATCGAGATGTTCCGCAAGCTGCTGGACAACGCGCAGGCCGGTGACAACGCGGGTCTGCTGCTGCGTGGCACCAAGCGTGACGAGGTCGAGCGCGGCCAGGTCGTGGTGAAGCCGGGTTCGATCACCCCGCACACCGAGTTCGAGGCCCAGGTCTACATCCTGGGCAAGGACGAGGGTGGCCGTCACACCCCGTTCTTCAACAACTACCGGCCGCAGTTCTTCTTCCGCACCACCGACGTGACCGGTGTCGTCGGCCTGCCCGAGGGCACCGAGATGGTCATGCCGGGCGACACCACCGAGATGACCGTTCAGCTGATCCAGCCGATCGCCATCGAGGAGGGCCTGCGCTTCGCCATTCGCGAGGGTGGCCGCACCGTGGGTGCCGGTTCCGTCACCAAGATCATCAAGTGAGCTGACGCGGGGGCATGCCCCCGCGCCCGCGCACGCGGCGAACGGCCCCGTCCTGCTGATGCAGGGCGGGGCCGTTCGGCGTTCCGGGGGAGCGGTGGTGCCGTGGTCACCGCTCCAGCACGAACCGCAGCGCGCCCCAGGCGATGATCGTGGTGAGGGTCGTCCAGACCACGATGGCGATGCCCTGCCACAGCAGCACCCAGCGCTCGCTGACCCCGCTCGCGACCAGGATGGCCTGCAGGTTGGTGACGAGCTGGTCCAGCCAGTCCATGACGACGCTCCTTCGGTTCGGATCGCATGAGGTGCGCGCCGTTCCCGGGCGTGCGGGGACGCCGCACGACCCGGCCGGACGCAATCCGGGGTGGGGATGACGCGGTCGCCCCGCCGTCAGCGGGCCGTGCCTCGGGATCAGGCCAGTTCCGCCCGGACCCGCTGCAGCCGCTCGATGGTGGCCTGCAGCTCCGCGTCCAGCGCGAGCAGCGCCGGTTCCTCCCGGTGCCGGGACCATTGACAACCATGTGGTCACCACAGGGTCAAGGGCACCGCCCGGAATTTCCGCCGAGCCGGCGGAGCAGGATCAGCCGGACCCGGCCGCGCGGCGCCGGTCCAGCCGCTCCCGCTGCGGCACCACCGTGTACTTCGGGTCGCGGGCCGAGGCCTGCCCGGCCTCGAACACGGCGAACCGGGTGCAGGCCGATCCGGCCAGCAGCGCCACGCCCGACGCCGCGCTCGCCAGCCGGCCCCGCCGGCCCGGCAGCAGCGCGGAGACGACGGCCCCGACGGTGCCGGCCACGGTGCACGCCGTGGCCGCCCGCATCAGCCGGCCGGCGGTGCCGGTGTGCAACGGCTCGGCGGTGATGCCCATCGAGCGTTCCATCCGCCGCTCGGCCACCAGCTCGAGCAGGACGCCCCCCGCGGCGAGCCGGCGGGCCGGGCCGCTGTCGGCCGACGACGCGGTGATCAGGCCCAGCCCGCCGGAAGCCGCCGCCGCGGAGCCGACGAAGACGAACGGCAGTTCGCGGTGCGCCTCGTGCCAGGACGGGGTGGCGGTGTCGGTGAGCAGCACGGCGGTGTAGGACGCGACGGCCGGTGCGATGAGGGCGGCGGCGATCCCGGTCGGCCGGGCCAGCGCGCCGAGCAGGCCGGACGCCCAGCCCAGCGGCAGCGGACCGAGCCGGGCGGGCAGCAGGCCCCGCAGTTCAGCGGCGCCGGCGGCGCCGGCCATCGGCCCGTAGGCGGTCAGGATCCAGGTGCCCACCGACATCGGGGACGTCGGCTTGGCCACCCGGAGCATGTTCAGGAACCGCTCCGGTCGGCCCAGGTCGTGCACCAGGGCGTACAGGCTGCCGGAGATGGCGGCCAGCGCGGCCAGCCGGCCGCCGCGGCGCAGCGACGCCCGGCCGGACAGGTCGGCCCCGGCGGCCAGCAGCGAGGAGCCGGCCGCCACCCCGCCCAGGAAGAGGTAGGCCGGGATGTCCGCCTCCCACGGGGACGCCTTGACCACCGGTCGCCCGTAGTACGACGTGAACTCGACGTCCGGCACCACCTGGTTGTCCGGGTTGCCGCGCCGCCGCCGGCCGCGCCGGGCGGGCGGTCGGTCGCCGGAACCCGCTGCGGCAGCGACGATCCCGTCGGAGTCGGGGGTGGTGGGCCGGGTCATCGGCGACGGCCCAGGAAGGCGACGGCCGCGCCGGCCAGCAGGGCACCGGCGGCCGTGGCGGCGGTGCGCCACATGGACGGCAGGTCCCGGGTGGTCACCACCGGGTCGGGCGGCAGTCCGTACACCTCGGGTTCGTCCAGCAGCAGGAAGAACGCCCCGGCCCCGCCGACGCCGTCCTCCGGGTCCTCGCCGTAGAGCCGGGCCTCGGGCACACCGGCCTCGTGCAGCGTGGCCAGGCGGACGGCGGCCCGCTCGCGCAGCTCGTCGACGTCCCCGAACTGGATCGACTCGGTGGGGCAGGCCTGCGCGCAGGCGGGGGTGTGCCCGGCGCCGAGCCGGTCATAGCAGAGCGTGCACTTCTGCGCGATGCCCACGTTCCGGGTCTGCTCGTCGCCCACCCGGCGGTCGATGACCCCGAACGGGCAGGCCGGGACGCAGTAGCCGCAGCCGTTGCAGATGTCGTCCTGCACGACCACGGTGCCGAACTCGGTGCGGAACAGCGCCCCGGTGGGGCACACGTCCAGGCAGGCCGCGTGCGTGCAGTGCTTGCACACGTCCGAGGACATCAGCCATCTGAAATCGGTCCGAGGACGTTCGTCTTTCCGGTCGGCCCGCTGCCCGGGCAGCTGGAACCCGGGCATCCCGAGGTCGACCGCCTCGGTGTCGGTGCCGAGCTGGCTCCGGTCGCCGGTCATCGCGGTGTCCGCGGCCCGGTTCACCGCGTCGGACGCCGACGGCCCGACCGGGAACAGCGGCAGGTTGAGGTCCTGGCCACCGGCCCGCTTCGGCTGCTCGATGAAGGCGACATGCCGCCAGGTGCTCGCGCCCAGGGCGCCGGTGTTGTCGTAGGAGGAGCCCAACATGGACAACCCGGCTGCTTGATCTGCGGGGACCAGGTTCCACTCCTTGCACGCCACCTCGCAGGCCTTGCAGCCGATGCACACCGAGGTGTCGGTGAAGAAGCCCTTGCGCGGCGGTGCGTCGTCCCAGCCGGCGCCGGACGCCGGGTCGCGCGGGCCGAGCAGGTCACTCATCGCTGGTGTGCTCCTTCGCTCGCACCTCGGCGACCGCCGCGGCGCCGCCGCCGGAGGTCGGATCGCCGCTGCGCACCTCGTTGCCGGTCAGGATGGTCACCCCGGCCCGGCGCCGGTGGGCGTCGACGTGCTCGAGCAGCGCCGGTCCGGTCGGCCGTCGTCCCGGCCGGATGTCGCAGGAGGCCACCTTGCTCTCCTGGATGTGCACGTTCGCGTCCAGCGTGACCCCGAACAGGTCGTTGGCCGCGTCCCCGCTGACCAGGGCGTCGCCGCCCACCCCCCAGTGGTACGGCAGACCCACCTGGTGGATCACCCTGCCGCCCACCCGCAGCGGCACCACCCGGTCGGTGACCAGCACCCGCGCCTCGATCGCCGTGCGCGCGCTGGTGATGGTGGCCCAGCCCAGGTGCTCCAGGCCGCGTTCGGCGGCCAGCTCGGGGGAGACCTCGCAGAAGAACTCGGGCTGCAGCTCGGCCAGGTACGGCAGCCATCGGCTCATCCCGCCCGCGGTGTGGTGCTCGGTGAGCCGGTAGGTGGTGAAGACGTAGGGGTAGACCTCGCTGCCCGCCTCGTCGCCGGACGGGTTCTGCAGGTTGTCCTCCCGGCGGAAGACCTGCCGGGTCGGGTTGGCCTGCTGCCGGTACAGCGGATTGCTGACCGGGGACTCCTGCGGTTCGTAGTGGGCCGGCATCGGGCCGTCCAGCAGCCCGGTCGGCGCGAACAGCCAACCCTTGCCGTCCGCCTGCATGACGAACGGGTCGTCGCCGGCCAGGCCGTCGGGGCCGCCGACGCCGGGCTCCGGCCGGTACGACGGGGCCTTGTCGGCCACGAAGTCGGGGACGTCGTGCCCGGTCCACCTCCCGGCCTCCTCGTCCCACCACACGTAGGCCTTGCGCTCGCTCCATGGCCGGCCCTGTGGATCGGCCGACGCCCGGTTGTAGAGGGTGCGCCGGTTGGCCGGCCAGGCCCAGCCCCATTCCGGCGCCACCCAGTGCTGGTCGCGGCCGGGCTTGCGGCGATCGGCCTGGTTGACGCCGTCGGCGTAGACGCCGGTGTAGATCCAGCAGCCACCGGACGTGGCGCCATCGGCGGTCATCTCGGTGTAGGACGAGAGCGGTCGCCCGGCCCGCTCCCCGGTCAGGTGGTACCCGTTGATCTCGCGCAGCACGGCATCGGCGGACACCTCGCCGTGCTCGTCGAGCGGGTAATCCCAGGTCAGGTCGAGCACCGGCCGGTCCCGCGGCAGGGTCGAGCCGGCCAGCCGTTCGCGGATCTTGCGGCCCAGTTCGAAGAAGAACTGCAGCTCGCTGCGACAGTCGCCCGGCGGTTCGACCGCCTTGTGCCGCCACTGCAGCATCCGGTGGGTCTGGGTGAACGTGCCCTCCTTCTCGACGTGCGTGGCCGCGGGCAGGAAGAACACCTCGGTCCCGATGTCCTCGGTGCGCAGCTCACCCGTCTCGATCTCAGGGGAGTCCTTCCAGAACGTCGCCGTCTCGATCAGGTTGAGGTCCCGCACCACCAACCAGTCCAGGTGGGCCAGGGCGAGCCGCTGCATCTTGCCGTGGGCCGAGCCGACCGCCGGGTTCTGACCGAGCACGAAGTAGCCCTCGATCGTGTCCTCGAGCATGTCCATCACGGTCCGGTAGGTGCCGTGGTCGCCGGTGAGCCGGGGGAGATGGTCGAAGCAGAAGTCGTTCTCGGCGGTGGCGGCGTCACCCCACCAGGCCTTGAGCAGGCTGACGGTGTACGCGTCGGCAGCGGTCCAGAAGCCCTTCTGGTCGGGCGAGGAAATGGTGGCCAGGTAGTCCGGCAGGGTGCCGTGCGCATCGACGGTGGGCATGGGCAGGTATCCGGGCAGCAGGTTGAACAGGGTCGGGATGTCGGTCGAGCCCTGGATGCTGGCGTGCCCGCGCAACGCCATGATCCCGCCGCCCGGCCGGCCCATGTTGCCCAGCAGCAGCTGGATGATCGCCGCGCCGCGGATGTACTGGATGCCGACCGTGTGATGGGTCCAGCCCACCGAGTACACCCAGGCGGTGGTCCGCTCCCGGCCGCTGTTGGCGGTGACCGCCTCGCAGACCTTGGCGAACTGCTCCGGCGGCACCCCGCAGACCTGCTCGACCAGTTCCGGGGTGTACCGGGCGTAGTGCCGCTTGAGCACCTGGAAGACGCAGCGCGGATGCTGCAGCGTCTCGTCCCGGTGCATCCCGGACAGTCCCATGTCCGCGCCGTGGCCACCCAGCTCGTGGCCCGCGCCGCGCTGCTTCTCCGACTGCTCGCTCTCGCCCGAGTCGCCCCCGGCACCCCGGTCCGAGTTCTCCAGGGTCTCCTCCTCACCCGCCCCGGCCGAGGACTGCGCACCCACCCCGTCGTAGTTCCAGGAACTGGTGTCGTAGGTCCCGGTCTCCGGGTCATACCCCGAGAAGACGCCGTCCAGGTCGTCCACGTCCTGGAAGTCCTCGCGCAGGATGACGGCCGCGTTCGTGTAGGCCTTCACGTACTCCTCGAACCACGCGCCGGTGGACAGGATGTGGTTGACGATGGCGCCGAGGAACACGATGTCGCTGCCCGCCCGCAACGGGACGTGCAGGTCCGCCACGGCCGAGGTGCGGGTGTACCGCGGATCCACGTGGATGACCGTGGCGCCGCGCTGCTTGGCCTCCATCACCCACTGGAAGCCCACCGGGTGGCACTCGGCCATGTTGGAGCCCTGGATGACGATGCAGTCAGCGAACTGCAGGTCCTGCAGGAAACCGGTGGCACCGCCACGGCCGAACGAGGCCCCCAGACTGGGGACGGTGGCGCTGTGTCAAATGCGGGCCTGGTTCTCGATCTGCACCGCACCGATGGCGGTGAACAGCTTCTTGATCAGGTAGTTCTCTTCGTTGTCGAGGGTGGCGCCACCGAGCCCGGCCAGGCCCAGGGTCCGGTTCAGCCGGCGACCCTGCTCGTCGGTGTCCTGCCAGGTGCGGGCCCGAGTGGCTACCACCCGGTCGGCGATCATGTCGGTCGCCACGTCGACGTCCAGGGACTCCCACTCGGTGCCGCCCGGCCGCCGGTACAGCACCGCCGTCTGCCGCTTCGGGCTGTTCACCAGGTTCTCGCTGGCCGCGCCCTTGGGGCACAGCCGGCCACGGGAGACCGGGGAGTCCGGGTCACCCTCGATCTGGACGACCTTCTCGTCCTTGACGTACACCCGCTGCCCGCAGCCCACCGCGCAGTACGGGCAGACGCTGCGGACCACCCGGTCGGCGGTCTCGGTGCGGGCGGTGAGCCCGGCGGTGCGTTCGGACACCGAGGCGCTGCCGCGGCCGAGGGGATCGGACCCGGTGAGCTGGCGCACCACCGGCCAGTTCAGCAGGGTCCGCCGGAGTCGGCCGCCGCGCGCGCGATCGTCCTGACCCGGACCGGAGGCGGGGGTCGGCGACGCGGCCATGCGGAACTCCCTCCGGCAGGGCTGGGCGGGCGCGGTGAGGGTGGTGCGGCGGACTCCCTGCACGGTAGCCCGCCGCACCGACGCTCACACCGCCCGGGCAGAGCCGGCTACAGCGCGCCGCCGGCGGCCGGGGGAGCGGACGGGTCGTCGTCGGTGTCGTGCTGGGTCTCCCGGGCCACGAAGTTCTCGATGTCGAAGGTGTTGCTGGTGCGGTCCGCGATGGTCAGCAGGGTGGTCATCGAGGCCACCTCCTCGACCTGCTCCTTGAGGAACCAGAGCATGAACTGCTCGCCCAGGGCGTCGCCCTCGGCGCGGGCGGCGGCGAACAGCGCCTTGATCTGGTCGGTGACGCGCTGCTCCTGGGCCAGGGCCAGGGCGATCGGGTCGCGCAGCTGCCGGAAGTCGTTCTCCACGGCCGGGATCGGCGGGATGGTGATGGGCAGGTCCCGGTCCAGCCGGTACTGCACCAGCATCATCGCGTGGTTCCGCTCCTCGACGGACTGCCGGTAGAAGTAGTGCGCGAGCCGGGGCAGGTCCTGGGCGTCGAACCACACGGCCACGGCCGCGTACTGGTGCGAGGCGTGGAACTCGTGTCCGATCTGCTCGGTCAGCAGCTCGTCGAATCCGGACGGCGTGGCGGTGGCGGTGCTCGGAGCGTCGGTCATGGACGTCCTTCCTCTCGGGTGGTGCCGCCGGCGGATCGGCGGCCGGATCACTGCGGATCTGCGGATCTGCGGATCTGCGGACGTGCGGGGCGGTGGGGCGGTCGGCGGGCCGGACGGGGGACAGTCCATCCGGCGCGAGGTGCGGCGTCAGGCGTGATCAACTGCCACCGCCGACGATGCCGCCGACGGCCGAGTACACCCCGAACAGCACGGTGGCGGCGATGATGACGCCGATGAGCGCGCCGTACCAGCCGCGCAGGCTGTACGGCTCCGGCAACGCCCGGCGGGCCAGCAGGTACAGGAAGCCCAGCACCACCGGCAGCAGCAGGGCGTTCATCACCTGCACGAACAGGTTGAGGTCGATGAGGTTGACGCCGGACAGCACGATGACCGCGCCGACCGCCAGCACCGCGCCGAACACCACGGAGAACCACGGCGCCTCCCTGGGCCGGGCCTCGAGGGTCCGCCGGTAGCCGGCCACCTCACCCAGGCCCCAAGCTGCGGTCAGACTGGCCACGATCGCGGCGACGAGGGCGGCGCCGACCATGCCGAGGGAGAACAGCACCCGACCGGCCGTGTCGCCCAGGTGCGGGGTGATGGCGTCGGAGATCTGCTCGACAGTGTCCAGATCGACCGACTGCTCGCCGTCGGCCCAGAGGGTCGCCGCGGTGGTCACCAGCATGGCCACCATGACCAGCTGGGTCACCACTGCGCCGATGCCGGTGTCCAGGCGGGACATGCGCAGATGGTCGACCCCGAGCCCTTTTTCGACCACCGCGGACTGCTGGTAGAAGATCATCCACGGCATCACGACCGCACCGATGTTCGCCGCGACCAGGAACTGGTATCGGTTGTCGCCGATCGGGAACGAGGCCAGGCCGTCGGTGATCTGGGCGGGGTCCGGGTCGGCCATCACCATGGTCACCAGGAAGACCAGCTCGAACAGGCCGATGCCGATGGCCACCCGCTCCACTCGGCGGTAGCTCCCGGTCACCACCATGAGGACGAGGAAGAGCACCACCGCGCCGGTGCTGACCGGGGCCGGGATGCCCCACATCAGGCCGACACCGGCGATGCCGCTCATCTCCGAGACGATCGCGCCGGCGCAGGCCACCACCAGCGTGGACACCGACAGCCAGGCCCAGCCGCGGCCGAAGACGTCGCGGATGAGCTCGCCGTGTCCCTTCCCGGTGACCAGGCCGAGCCGGACGGTCAGCTCCTGCACCACGAAGACGATGGGGATCAGGATCAGCTGCGCCGACAGCAGGGTGTAGCCCCACTGCGCCCCGCTCTGCGCCGCGGTGATCAGGCTGCCGGCGTCGGTGTCGGCCAGCATCACGGCCAGACCGGGGCCGGCCACGGCCAGGTAGGCGGCCAGCCGGCCCCGCCGTCGGCCGGGCGCCGGGCGCCCACCCCGGGCCCGCCTCCGGTCCCGTCCCGCCGGCCGCGCCGCCGTCCCGCCCCGGTGTTCGAGCGTCTCGTCCACGGTTCCCCTTCCCCCCGCACGAAGGGTAACCTCACCTAACTGATCGTGATCATGGCGCCCGCCACATCCAGCCGCGACCGCGGATCCCGGCGCCGGGTTGAAACCGCCGCGTCGCATCAGGCATACTTCTCGGGTTGCCCGTTGCGGGTCTGGGCTTCGCTGTGCCTCCGTCGGTCCTCCGGATCGGAGTGGGGTGGGTGGAGCGGGCCGGGAACGAGCGACGATGAACGAGACGAATGCGCTCCCTGCGAGCGTGTCCGGTCGTGTGCTCCGGCGGAAGCCGGGGCGGACGCATGCGGTCCGTGGCGACACGCCCGACCGCGTGGACCGGAGCTCCTCATGCACAGATGAACAGCGGATGCGCGCGCCCGGCCTCCCGGGCACCGGCGGATCACGGTGTCGTCCTGCTGCTGCGGGAGCTCGGTGACCGGCCGCACTCGCGTTCGGCAGTTCGGCGCCCGCCTCCGGCGGACGCCACGGGACCCGTCGGGGCCCCGGTCAGTGACCAGCAGCACGAGGCAGAGAAGGACGGCAAGCGTGGCGGGACAGAAGATCCGCATCAGGCTCAAGGCCTACGACCACGAGGCGATCGACGCATCCGCGCGCAAGATCGTGGAGACGGTGACCCGGACCGGGGCCCGTGTGGTCGGCCCGGTGCCGCTGCCCACGGAGAAGAACGTGTACTGCGTCATCCGCTCGCCGCACAAGTACAAGGACTCGCGCGAGCACTTCGAGATGCGGACGCACAAGCGACTGATCGACATCCTCGATCCGACGCCCAAGACGGTCGACGCCCTCATGCGCATCGATCTGCCGGCCTCGGTCGACGTCAACATCCAGTAGGGCACACCCGCCCGCCAGCGGGCCGCGCCGGGCTCGACAGGGTCCGGCCGCAGCCGCGTGGGCGGGGTCCCGGCAGGTCGGCGGACGACCGGCACCAAGGCCGTTGCCGGACCGATCCGCAGGGACAGCCGGCCGCATCAGCATCGAGGAGATGGGTAGTTCAATCATGGCGAATGCGATCAAGGGGATCCTGGGGCACAAGCTCGGGATGACCCAGGTGTTCGACGAAGCCAACCGGGTCGTGCCGGTGACCGTCGTCGCCGCAGGACCGGTCGTGGTCACCGCCGTGCGCACTGTCGAGACGGACGGCTACAACGCCGTCCAGCTCGCCTTCGGCCAGATCGACCCGCGCAAGGTGACCAAGCCGGAGGCCGGGCACTTCGCGAAGGCCGGCGTCACCCCGCGCCGGTACGTTGCCGAGCTGCGCACCGAGGACGTCAGCGGTTTCGAGGTCGGCCAGGAGCTGACCGCGGAGCAGGTCTTCGACGCCGGTGTGATCGTCGACGTGACCGGCACCAGCAAGGGCAAGGGCACCGCCGGTGTCATGAAGCGGCACGGCTTCGCTGGTCTGGGCGCCGCCCACGGCGTGCAGCGCAAGCACCGCTCGCCCGGTTCGATCGGTGGCTGCTCCACCCCGGGCCGTGTCTTCAAGGGCCTGCGCATGGCCGGCCGGATGGGCGCCGCGAAGGTCACCACGCAGAACCTGACCGTCCACGCGGTGGACGCCGACAAGGGTCTGGTGCTCATCAAGGGCGCCGTCCCCGGCCCGAAGGGCGGCGTCGTGTTCATCAAGTCCGCCGTCAAGCACGTCCAGTCCGGGAAGGACGCCTGACCATGACCACCGTCACCGTTCACTCGCCGGCCGGCGAGACCGCGGGCAGCGTCGAGCTGCCGGCGGAGATCTTCGACGTCCAGGCCAACGTGCCGCTGATGCACCAGGTCGTCGTGGCCCAGCTGGCGGCCGCCCGGCAGGGCACCCACAAGACCAAGACCCGGGGTGAGGTCTCCGGCGGCGGCAAGAAGCCGTACCGGCAGAAGGGGACCGGCCGCGCCCGTCAGGGCTCGACCCGGGCGCCGCAGTTCGCCGGTGGTGGCACCGTCCACGGGCCGGTGCCGCACGACTACGTGCAGCGGACCCCCAAGAAGATGAAGGCCGCCGCGCTGCGGGGCGCGCTGTCCGACCGGGCCCGCTCCGGCGCCGTGCACGTGCTGTCCACCGTCGTCGACGGCGACAAGCCCAGCACCAAGGCCGCCCTCAAGGCGCTGTCGGCCGTCACCTCGGCCCGCAACGTCCTGGTCGTGCTGACCACCGAGGACGAGATCGGGTTCCTGAGCCTGCGCAACGAGCCGACCGTGCACATCCTGCGGGCCGACCAGCTGAACACCTACGACGTGCTGACCAGCGACGACGTGGTGTTCACCGAGGGTGCGCTGCAGGAGTTCCTGGCCCGGACCACCGGTGCCACCGCCAGCACCACCGTCCAGCTCGACAAGGAGGCCAGCGAATGATCGCCGACCCGCGCGACATCATCCTGCGGCCGGTCGTCTCGGAGAAGAGCTACGGCCTGCTCGAGTCCGGCAGCTACACCTTCGAGGTGCACCCGGACGCCAACAAGACCCAGGTCAAGATCGCCATCGAGCAGATCTTCGACGGGGTCACGGTGGTGTCGGTGAACACGCTGAACCGGCAGGGCAAGCGCAAGCGCACCCGCACCGGCTACGGCCAGCGCAAGTCGACCAAGCGCGCGATCGTCACGCTGTCCGCGGACAGCAAGGCGATCGAGATCTTCTCGGGCGCCTGAGCCAGGACGAGGGACTGAACCAGAATGGGTATTCGCAAGTACAAGCCGACGACCCCGGGTCGTCGTGGCGCCTCGGTCGCCGACTTCTCCGAGGTCACCCGTGACTTCCCGGAGAAGTCGCTGGTCCTGCCGCTGCACAACAAGGGCGGCCGCAACGTCCACGGTCGGGTCACCGCTCGGCACCAGGGCGGCGGGCACAAACGCGCCTTCCGGGTGATCGACTTCAAGCGGGCCGACAAGGACGGCGTGCCGGCCAAGGTCGCGCACATCGAGTACGACCCGAACCGCACCGCGCGCATCGCGCTGCTGCACTTCGCGGACGGGGAGAAGCGCTACATCATCGCGCCGAACCGGCTGAACCAGGGCGACCCGATCGAGACCGGTCCGGGCGCCGACATCAAGCCGGGCAACAACCTGCCGCTGCGCAACATCCCGGTCGGCACCGTGGTGCACGCCATCGAGCTGCGGCCCGGCGGCGGCGCCAAGATCGCCCGCTCGGCCGGTGCCAAGGTCCAGCTGGTGGCCAAGGACGGCCCGTACGCGCAGCTGCGCATGCCGTCCGGCGAGATCCGCAACGTGGACGTGCGCTGCCGCGCCACGATCGGTGAGGTCGGCAACGCCGAGCAGGCCAACATCAACTGGGGCAAGGCCGGCCGCATGCGCTGGAAGGGCAAGCGCCCGACCGTCCGTGGTGTGGCCATGAACCCGGTCGACCACCCGCACGGTGGTGGCGAGGGCAAGACCTCCGGTGGCCGTCACCCGGTGAACCCGGCGGGCAAGCCCGAGGGCCGCACCCGCCGGCCGAACAAGGCCAGCGATCAGCTGATCGTCCGTCGTCGTCGCAAGTCCGGGAAGAAGCGGTAAGGGTAAGAAGACATGCCTCGTTCTCTGAAGAAGGGTCCGTTCATCGACGACCACCTGCTCAAGAAGGTGGACGCGGCGAACGACAAGAACTCCAAGGCCGTCATCAAGACCTGGTCGCGGCGCTCGACGATCATCCCCGACATGCTCGGCCACACCATCGCGGTGCACGACGGTCGCAAGCACGTGCCGGTGTTCGTCACCGAGTCGATGGTCGGGCACAAGCTGGGCGAGTTCGCGCCCACCCGGACCTTCAAGGGTCACATCAAGGAAGACCGCCGCTCGCGGCGGGGCTGAGCAGGGGAAGGAACACACGCTGATGAACGCCAAGCAGGCGGCCGGAGCCGACGAGCTCCAGACGGCCCGTGCGCAGGCCAAGCACGTGCGGACCACCCCGATGAAGGCCCGTCGCGTCGTCGACCTCATCCGGGGTCGTTCGGTCGCGGACGCCGCCGCCATCCTGAAGTTCTCGCCGCAGGCCGCGAGCGAGCCGGTGGCCAAGCTGCTGGCCTCCGCCGTCGCCAACGCCGAGAACAACCACGGACTGGATCCGCAGACGCTCGTGGTGCAGACCGCGTTCGTCGACGAGGGCCCGACCCTCAAGCGGTTCCAGCCCCGGGCACAGGGCCGGGCCTTCCGCATCCGCAAGCGCACCAGCCACATCACCCTGGTCGTGGCCCCGGCCACCACGGGTGCGAAGGGAGGGACCCGCTGATGGGTCAGAAGATCAACCCGCACGGGTTCCGCCTGGGGATCACCACCGACTGGAGCTCCCGCTGGTACGCGGACAAGTCGTACTCGGACTACGTGAACGAGGACGTCCAGATCCGCAAGCTCATGTCCAAGGGCATGGAGCGGGCCGGCATCTCCAAGGTGGAGATCGAGCGCACCCGTGACCGGGTCCGCGTCGACATCCACACCGCCCGTCCGGGCATCGTCATCGGTCGCCGTGGCGCCGAGGCCGATCGCATCCGTGGCGCGCTGGAGAAGCTGACCGGCAAGCAGGTCCAGCTGAACATCCTCGAGGTCCGCAACCCCGAGTCGGATGCCCAGCTGGTCGCGCAGGGTGTCGCCGAGCAGCTGTCCAACCGGGTCAGCTTCCGTCGCGCGATGCGCAAGTCGATGCAGTCCGCGCTGCGCTCGCCGCAGGTCAAGGGCATCCGGGTGCAGTGCTCCGGTCGCCTGGGCGGCGCCGAGATGAGCCGGTCGGAGTTCTACCGCGAGGGCCGGGTGCCGCTGCACACGCTGCGCGCCGACATCGACTACGGCTTCTTCGAGGCCAAGACCACCTTCGGTCGCATCGGTGTCAAGGTCTGGATCTACAAGGGCGACAAGTCGGGCTCGCTGGCCGAGCAGAAGGCCGCCGAGGCCGCTGCCGCGCAGCGTTCCGGCGGGGGCCGGGACAGCCGTGGCGGTCGCGATGATCGTGGCGACCGTCGTCCGCCGCGTCGCTCCGGATCCTCGGGCACCACCCCGACGTCCACCGACGCCGGTCGCGCCGCGGCCTCCGCGGGTGCCGAGCAGGCGTCGAACGCACCTTCGAACCCGGAGAGCTGAGCCATGCTCATCCCCCGCAGAGTCAAGCACCGCAAGCAGCACCGGCCCACCCGGACCGGCATGGCCTCCGGTGGCACCCAGGTGACCTTCGGTGACTACGGCATCCAGGCGCTGGAGCCGGCGTACGTGACCAACCGGCAGATCGAGTCGGCCCGTATCGCCATCAACCGGCACATCCGTCGTGGCGGCAAGGTCTGGATCAACATCTATCCCGACCGCCCGCTCACCAAGAAGCCGGCCGAGACCCGCATGGGTTCCGGCAAGGGTTCGCCGGAGTGGTGGGTGGCCAACATCAAGCCCGGCCGGGTGCTCTTCGAGATGAGCTACCCGACCGAGGCCGTGGCCCGCGAGGCGCTCCGCCGCGCGATCCACAAGCTGCCCATGAAGTGTCGGATCGTCACCCGGGAAGGCGGTGAGTCGTGATGGCGAGTGGAACTGCGAACGAGCTGCGCGAGCTGGGCGCCGATGAGCTGGTCCTCCGGCTCCGCGAGGCCAAGGCCGAGCTGTTCAACCTGCGCTTCCAGATGGCCACCGGGCAGATGGACAACAACCGGCGGCTGCGCACCATCAAGCACGACATCGCCCGGATCTACACCGTCATGCGCGAGCGCGAGCTCGGCCTGTCGGTCGGTCCGGACGGCACCAGCGGCACGGAGGTCCCGGCATGAGCGAGTCCGAGAACACGACTGCGACCGGAGCGCCGGCCCCCGAGCGGGGTGAGCGCAAGCTCCGCGAGGGCCTGGTCGTCTCCGACAAGATGGAGAAGACCATCGTCGTCGAGCTGGAGGACCGGGTGAAGCACCCGCGTTACTCCAAGGTCATCCGGCGCACCACCAAGGTGAAGGCGCACGACGAGGCCGGCGTGGCCGGCATCGGCGACCGCGTGCTGCTGGCCGAGACCCGGCCGCTGTCGGCCACCAAGCGGTGGCGACTGGTCGAGGTCCTCGAGAAGGCCCAGTGACCCGAGCCCGACGGCTCGATCTGCTGTGAACGGCGCAGGCCCTCGTTCCCCACTCCGGTGAACGGGGGCCTGCGGCGTCCCCGGGCGCCGTGCTCGGTGGAGCGCGGATTGCCCCGTCGTCGCTGATCAGGTACAGTCGATGGCTGGTGTCAGGAGACCTGGTGTGCGCGAGCACCCGGGCGTCCTCTCGACACCTGATTGGCCTGGTGGGGTCGGAAATCCCGCCAGGGCTCCGCAGTTCTCCCAGCCGTTCGGGCGTTCGCGTCGCGACGGCGGCGCCCGACCCGGATCCCGGGTCACGGACAAGAGCGAAAAGTCGGGCCCCGTGTCCGAACTTCCTCTTGTCCTTTCGCGTGTGCACGGCCCGCCGGTCCGCCGGCCGGCGGTGCGTGGCGGGGGAGCGGCGGAACCAGACACAGTTGAGCAGAAGGTTGGACTGCTGTGATTCAGCAAGAGTCCCGGCTCCGAGTCGCCGACAACACCGGCGCCAAGGAGATCCTGTGCATCCGGGTGCTCGGTGGCTCCGCCCGCCGGTACGCGGGGATCGGCGACATCATCGTCGCCACTGTCAAGGACGCCATCCCCGGCGCCGGCGTGAAGAAGGGCGATGTGGTCAAGGCCGTCATCGTCCGCACCACCAAGGAGCGTCGTCGTCAGGACGGCAGCTACATCAAGTTCGACGAGAACGCCGCGGTCTTGCTCCGCAACGACGGCGACCCGCGTGGCACCCGCATCTTCGGGCCCGTCGGCCGCGAGCTCCGCGACAAGCGCTACATGAAGATCATCTCGCTGGCCCCGGAGGTGTTGTGACCATGGCGAACAGCGATCGCAAGGCCATGAAGGTTAAGAAGGGCGACACCGTCCTGGTCATCGCCGGTAAGGACAAGGGCGCCAAGGGCAAGGTCATCCACGCCTACCCGGAGAGCGAGCGCGTCCTGGTCGAGGGCGTGAACCGGATCAAGAAGCACACCAAGGTGTCCACCACCCAGCGTGGCGCCCAGTCCGGCGGCATCGTCACCCAGGAGGCGTCCATCCACGTCTCCAACGTGATGGTCGTGGACGGCGACAACCAGCCGACCCGCGTCGGCAAGCGCATCGACTCCGAGGGTCGCAGCGTGCGTGTGTCGCGGCGTTCCGGGAAGGACCTCTGACATGACGACCACCGAAGACACCCCCACCACGGTCGTGCCCCGGCTCAAGACCCGCTACGCGCAGGAGATCAAGCCGGCGCTGCAGCAGGAGTTCGAGTTCCCGAACACCATGCTGGTCCCCGGCGTGGTCAAGGTCGTCGTCAACATGGGTGTCGGCGAGGCCGCGCGTGACGCCAAGCTGATCGAGGGCGCGGTCCGCGACCTGGCCACCATCACCGGCCAGAAGCCGCTGGTCCGCAAGGCCACCAAGTCCATCGCCCAGTTCAAGCTGCGCGAGGGCATGCCGATCGGCGCCAAGGTCACCCTCCGCGGTGACCGCATGTGGGAGTTCCTGGACCGGCTGCTGACCATCGCGCTGCCGCGTATTCGTGACTTCCGCGGCCTGTCGCCGAAGCAGTTCGACGGCAACGGCAACTACACGTTCGGCCTGAACGAGCAGTCGATGTTCCACGAGATCGACATCGACCGGATCGACCGGCCGCGCGGCATGGACATCACCGTGGTGACCACCGCCACCACCGACGACCAGGGACGCGCGCTGCTCCGCCAGCTCGGTTTCCCGTTCAAGGAGAACTGACCATGGCGAAGACCGCTCTGATCAACAAGGCCAAGCGCAAGCCGAAGTTCGCGGTGCGCGGCTACACCCGGTGCAACCGGTGCGGACGTCCGCACTCGGTGTACCGCAAGTTCGGGCTGTGCCGGATCTGCGTGCGCGAGATGGCGCACGCGGGCGAGCTGCCCGGCGTCACCAAGTCCTCCTGGTGATCTGACCCGACGTCGACGGGGGCGGTCGGCCCGACCGTCCCGCCCCACCCCGTCCGACCTGCTCATTCCCGGCGCGCGTGATCCGTGCGCCCGAACTTCGCCCAGGCCCCCGCCCCTCCGCGGGGGAACCGGACGAGAGAGGCACGACCGACCATGACCATGACCGACCCGATCGCGGACTTCCTCACCCGGATCCGCAACGCCAACTCGGCGTACCACGACGAGGTCGTCATGCCCTTCTCCAAGCTCAAGGGCAACATCGCCGACATCCTGGTCGCCCAGGGGTACATCGCCTCCTGGACCACCGCGGACGCCACGGTGGGCAAGAACCTGGTGATCACCCTCAAGTACGGCCCGAACCGCGAGCGGTCGATCGCCGGCCTGCGGCGCGTGTCCAAGCCGGGCCTGCGGGTCTACGCCCGCTCCACCGAGCTGCCCAAGGTGCTCGGCGGGCTGGGCATCGCCATCATCTCGACCTCGACCGGCCTCCTCACGGACCGGCAGGCCGCCAAGAAGAAGGTGGGCGGGGAAGTCCTCGCCTACGTCTGGTAAGGGCTGAACGACATGTCGCGAATCGGAAAACTGCCGATCCCGGTGCCTGCCGGGGTCGACGTGACCATCAACGGATCGCAGGTGACGGTCAAGGGCCCCAAGGGCACCCTGTCCCACACCGTCGTCGAGCCCATCTCGGTGGCCCGTGACGGGGACGAGCTCACCGTCACCCGGCCCGATGACGAGCGCGATTCCCGTGCCCGCCACGGCCTGACCCGGTCGCTGGTCAACAACATGGTGATCGGGGTGACCGCCGGCTACTCCAAGACGATGGAGATCGTCGGCGTCGGCTACCGCGTCACGGCCAAGGGCAGCGACCTCGAGTTCGCCCTGGGCTACTCCCACCCGGTGCCCGTGCCGGCTCCCGAGGGCATCAGCTTCGTCGTCGAGTCGCCGATCAAGTTCCGCGTCGAGGGCGTCGACAAGCAGCTGGTCGGCGAGGTGGCCGCGAACATCCGCAAGCTGCGCAAGCCCGACCCGTACAAGGGCAAGGGTGTTCGCTACTCCGGCGAGGTCGTGCGCCGCAAGGTCGGAAAGACAGGTAAGTGATGGCTTCGAACATCTCCCAGGCCCGCGCCACGTCGCGGGCGCGCCGCCACTTCCGGCTGCGCAAGAAGATCGTCGGCACCGCCGAGCGTCCGCGTCTGGTCGTCAACCGGTCGTCCCGGCACATCAACGCCCAGCTGGTCGACGACTCGGTCGGCCGCACCCTGGTCTCGGCCTCCACGCTGGAGGCGGACCTGCGCGGCGACGAGGGCGACAAGAGCGCCAAGGCCCGCAAGGTCGGCGAGCTGATCGGCGAGCGCGCCAAGGCCGCCGGTGTCACCGCCGCGGTGTTCGACCGCGGTGGCGACAAGTACCACGGCCGGATCGCGGCCCTGGCCGACGGCGCCCGCAGCGCCGGGCTGGAGTTCTGATGCGCGCCTCGATCATCCGCATGACCCGAACTGGAAGGGACCTCTGATGCCCGGACCGCAACGTGGTTTCGGCGGTGCCGGCGACCGTGCCGGTGGCGGCGACCGCAACGACCGCCGCGGTGGCCGTGACCGCCGTGACGGTGGGCGGCGCGACGCCGCCGTCGACAAGAACCCGCTGCTCGAGCGGATCGTGGTGACCAACCGCGTCGCCAAGGTCGTCAAGGGTGGCCGGCGGTTCTCCTTCACCGCTCTGGTCGTCGTCGGTGACGGCGACGGCAGCGTCGGCGTCGGCTACGGCAAGGCCAAGGAGATCCCCGCGGCCATCGCCAAGGGCGTCGAAGAGGCCAAGAAGTACATGTTCAAGGTCCCGCGCATCGCCTCCACCATCCCGCACCCGGTGCAGGGTGAGGCGGCGGCCGGTGTGGTGCTGCTCCGTCCGGCCTCCCCGGGTACCGGTGTCATCGCCGGTGGTCCGGTGCGTGCCGTGCTCGAGTGCGCCGGCATCCACGACGTGCTGTCCAAGTCCCTGGGCTCGGACAACCCGATCAACATCGTGCACGCCACCATCCAGGCGCTGAAGAACCTGCAGCGTCCCGAGTCGGTGGCCGCCCGTCGCGGGCTGCCCATCGAGGACGTCGCGCCGGCCGCCATGCTGCGGGCGCGCGCCGGTCAGGGGGTCTGACGTGGCTCAGCTCAAGGTGACCCAGGTCAAGTCGATCATCGGCATCAAGCGCCCCGCGCGTGAGTCGGTGCGCTCGCTGGGTCTCAAGCGGATCAACCACTCCGTGGTGGTCCCGGACAACGCGGTGAACCGCGGCTACATCCAGACCGCCACCCACGTGGTGTCGGTCGAGGAGCTCCAGGAAGGAGGGGCGTCGCAGTGACCATCAAGGTCCACCACCTGCGCCCGGCCCCCGGGGCCAAGACCGAGAAGACCCGCGTGGGTCGCGGTGAGGGTTCCAAGGGCAAGACCGCGGGCCGGGGCACCAAGGGCACCGGCGCCCGCAAGAACACCAGGGCCGGCTTCGAGGGCGGGCAGCTGCCGCTGCACATGCGGCTGCCCAAGCTCAAGGGCTTCAAGAACCGGTTCCGCACCACCTACCAGGTGGTGAACGTCGGTCAGCTGGTCACCCTGTTCCCGCAGGGCGGCACGGTCGGCGTCGACGAGCTGGTGTCGGCCGGTGCGGTCCGCAAGGGCCACCTGGTCAAGGTGCTGGGCGAGGGCGAGGCGCCCGAGGTGGCGCTGCACGTCACCGCGCACGCCTTCTCCGGCTCGGCCAAGGACAAGCTGGCCGCCGCCGGCGGCAGCGCCAGCACCGTCTGAGGCACGGACACGGCGCCGCCCGGACCCTGACGCGGGTCCGGGTCGGCACTTCCGACGCCCCGGCGGTCGGTACCCTGCACGCAGGGATCGGCGCCGGGGCGTCGGCCGTCTCCGGGTCCGTCCGGCTGCGGCCGTCGCCGCCGGCGGCGGACCCGTGGGGCAGGTCGGGGGGTCGTCCACCGGCGTGCCCGGTCAGTCCGACGTCCACGCTCGCGGGGTCAGGTCCGGTCCTCGGTCCGCCGCCCCGCTCCCGGAACTGATCCGGTCTCCGGCTCCCCGGAGCCGCCGGCTCCGGAACCGTCGCCGCCACCCGCGGGACGGCGTCACCAGGAGGATCATTGCTCTCCGCATTCGTCTCGGCGCTGAAGACGCCCGATCTGCGCAAGAAGATCCTCTTCACGCTGGGTCTGATCGCCGTCTACCGGCTGGGCGCGACCATCCCGTCGCCTGGCGTCTCGTACTCCGCGGTGCAGCAGTGCATCGACGAGGCCGGCACCAACGACCTGTTCACCGTGCTGAACCTGTTCTCCGGTGGCGCGCTGCTGCAGCTGTCGGTCTTCGCGCTCGGCATCATGCCGTTCATCACCGCGTCGATCATCGTGCAGCTGCTCACCGTGGTGATCCCGCGGTTCGAGCAGCTCAAGAAACTCGGCCAGGCCGGGCAGACCAAGCTGACGCAGTACACCCGCTACCTGACGATCGGCCTGGGCGTGCTGCAGTCGACGGCGTTCGTGGCGCTGGCCATCAACGGCCAGATGTTCGCCGGCTGCTCGGTGACCGACCAGATCGTCCCGGACCGCAGCGCCTTCGCGCTCATCACGCTGGTGCTGACCATGACGGCCGGCACCGCCGCCATCATGTGGATGGGTGAGCTCATCACCGAGCGCGGCATCGGCAACGGCATGTCGATCCTGATCTTCACCTCGATCGCCGCCCGCATCCCGGCCGAGGGGCGCAACATCCTGACCCAGCAGGGCGGCGTCGTCTTCGCCGTCATCTGCGTCATCGCGCTGGGCATCATCTGCGCGGTCGTGTTCGTCGAGCAGGGGCAGCGCCGGCTGCCGGTGCAGTACGCCAAGCGGATGATCGGCCGCCGCATGTACGGCGGCACCTCGACCTACCTGCCACTCAAGGTGAACCAGGCCGGCGTCATCCCGGTCATCTTCGCGACGTCGCTGCTCTACCTGCCCACTCTGCTGGTCCAGCTCATCAGCCCGACCACCGTGAACGCCGACGGCACCACCGAGGTCAGCGGCTGGGTGCAGTTCCTGAACCTGTACGTGATCAACCAGGGCAGCTGGGTGCACATCGTGCTGTACTTTGCCCTGATCATCTTCTTCACGTACTTCTACGTGAGCATCACCTTCAATCCGACGGAACGTGCGGACGAACTGAAGAAGTACGGCGGGTTCATCCCGGGCATCCGTCCGGGGCGTCCGACGGCCGAGTACCTGCAGTTCGTCCTGAACCGGATCACCCTGCCGGGCAGCATCTACCTGGGTATTGTCGCCATCCTGCCGAACCTCTTCCTGGAGCTGACCGGCGAAGGTCAGAACCAGAACTTCCCGTTCGGCGGGACCGCGGTGCTCATCATGGTCGGCGTCGGCCTGGACACCGTGAAGCAGATCGAGACCCAGTTGATGCAGCGCAACTACGAAGGGTTCCTGCGGTGACACGCATCCTCATCATCGGCCCCCAGGGTGTCGGCAAGGGCACCCAGGCGGCCGGGCTCGCGGAGGCCCTGTCCATCCCGCACGTGTCCACCGGCGACCTGTTCCGGGACCACGCCGCGCGCGGGACCGAGCTCGGGCTCGAGGTCAAGCGCTACCTGGACTCGGGCCAGCTGGTGCCGGACTCGGTGACCAAGCAGATGGTGGCGGAGCGCCTCGGCGATCCGGACGCGCTGGACGGCTTCCTGCTCGACGGCTTCCCGCGGACGCTGCCGCAGGCGGAGTGGCTGGACGAGTACCTCCACAGCTCCGACCACGCGGTGGACGCCGTGCTGCTGCTGAACGCGCCGAACAAGGTGCTGCTGGAGCGGCTCACCGCCCGTGGTCGCGCGGACGACACCCCCGAGGCCATCTCCACCCGGTTGGCGCTGTACCACAGTGAGACCACCCCGCTGCTCGACTTCTACCACGACCGGGTCGTCGCGGTGAACGGGGTCGGCACCGTGGATGAGGTCCGGGAGCGGGCGCTCAAGGCACTGCGGGACTTCCTCAACGGTCACGGGCGCGCGGCCTGACGCGACGGACGCATCTGATGGCCAGCGTCACCGACATCCAGCTCAAGACGCCCGACGAGTTGCGCAGCATGCGCGCCGCCGGGCGTCTGCTGGCCCGTGCCCTGGTCGCCGGCCGGGCGGCCGCGGTGCCCGGGGCGAGCACCGCCGACGTCGACGCCGCCGTGGCAGCGGTGATCCGCGAGGCCGGCGCGACCAGCAACTTCCTCGGCTACCACGGCTTCCCGGCCACCGTCTGCGCATCGGTCAACGACGAGGTCGTGCACGGCATCCCGCGCCCGGAGCGGGTGCTGGGCGCCGGTGACCTGCTGTCCGTGGACGGCGGCTGCATCGTCGACGGCTGGCACGCCGACTCCGCCTTCACCATGCACGTGGGCGAGCCGCCGCAGGACGAGCAGGGCGCGGCCGAGGTCGACCTCATCGCCGCGGCGGAGGCCGCCATGTGGGCGGGCATCGCCGCCATCACCGACGGCGGCCGGATCGGCGACATCTCCGCGGCGGTGGACGCGTCGGTGCGGCGGTCGGCGGGGAACGACGGCCGCCGGTACGGCTCCGTGGTCGGCTACGGCGGACACGGCATCGGCTCGGAGATGCACATGGAGCCGTTCGTGCCCAACCAGGGCAAGCGCGGCAAGGGACCGCGCATCGTCGCCGGCATGGCCCTGGCCATCGAGCCGATGCTGACCCTGGGCAAGTCGACCACCCGCGAACTGGACGACGGCTGGACCGTGGTGACCAAGGACGGGTCGCGGGCCGTGCACGTCGAGCACAGCGTGGCCGTCACGGCCGAGGGCATCTGCGTGCTGACCGCACCGGACGGCGGTGCCGCAGGGCTGGCGCCGTTCGGCATCACCCCGGTCGCGCTGGACTGACTCAGGCCCAGATCGAGCGGGGGTCGCCGGCCGCCGAGGCCAGCAGGAACCAGCTGGTGGCCGCCACGGACGAGGCGGGGGAGTACCCGGTGAACGGGTCCTCGGCCGTCGCCGCCGGGAAGGATCCGTCGGCCCGCTGCAGCCCGGCCACCCCGGCCAGGGTGCTCGACGCGGCGGCGGCGTCCCCGGTCCTGGACTGGGCCAGCGCGACCGAGCAGGTGCCCTCGACCCACACCGCGGCGACCGGCGACGGCATGCTCGGCTGGGCACGGAACGGCAGGTAGCCGCTGGCCGCCCCGTCGGTCACGGCGAACGGCGCGGTGGCCGCGAGGGCCGCGGCGGCGGTGGGACCGGCCGATCCGCTCGTCGCGCTGGTGCCCTGCAGGAACAGGGCCCCCCAGGCGTTGACGTCGAGTGCGTCGACGTCGTCGGGGGTGCCGTCAGCGGTCAGGCCCTGCCGGAACCGGTGCTCGGTGACGTGCCACAGCTGGGTGCGCAGCCCGGCGGCCAGGCCGTCGGCGGTAGCGGCGCAGTCGGTGCAGTCCAGCACCGCGGCGGCGGCCCGGAACGCCTGCCAGGCGTCCAGGTTGTGCTCGGTGGACACCCAGCCCAGCGGCACGTCCGGCGAGAAGGTCCCGCCCACCACGTCGCCGGCGCCGCCGGCGATGAGTCCGGCGGCGGTGCCGGCCGTGATCCGGTGGGCGGCGAGCCAGCTGAGTCCGGCCTCGGCCGCGGTCACCGCGGTGACGCGCACCGGGTCGGTCGCGTCCGCGTCCCGCACGTACGCCAGCAGCGCGGCGACGGCCACGGCGGTGTTGCCGGTGCGCACGTGCTGCTGGCCGCCGGCCGGGTTCCACTGGGGCGCGGCCGAGACGAAGGCGCCCGCCTGGGCGCCGCTCTGCACCTGCAACGCAGCCAGACCGCGGGTCAGCCGGGCCGCGGTGACCTCGTCCCCGACGAGCAGCGCGGCGTGCAGCGCGAGGGCCTGGTCGTAGGTGTGGGTGAGCGGGGACTGGCCGGGGCCGGCGTACGACCGGACCAGGCCGGTGTCGGGCGCGTGCTCGGCCAGCACCACGGGCGTGCCGGTGCTGACGTCCACCAGTTGGAAGCTCTTCATCCCGATCGCCGTGGCCGGGACGGTGAAGGTGCCGTCCGGCTGCACCGAGCCGGTGCCGACCGGGTAGGTGGTGTCGGTGGTGGCGAACGCCCGCACCTCCCAACCGGCCACCCGGTCGCCCGCCGGCCACGGCTCGCCGGTCGGGGCGTAGGCGGCGGCCGCGTCGAGGACGCCGAACTCCCACCGCCCGGGGCCGGGGGTGAGCCCGGCCAGGTCGACGGTGAACCGGCCGTCCGGACCGACCAGCGCCTGGCGCGGGGCCTGGGTCCGGACGCCACCGTCGGCCCGGTAGACCTGGATGATCCAGCGGCCGGCCTGGGCCGGCAGCGCCACCGATCCGCTGACCACGCCGCGGTGGTCCGGATCGGCGGCGGCCGAGGCCGAGGCCGGGTCCAGCGCCACCGTGCCCGGCGTGACCGCGGGCTGAGTGAGGCCGCGGACCACGATCCGGCCGGTGACCGGGCCGGTCCAGTCGACCGGGTAGTCCCGGTCGGGAGTGATCGTCGATGCGGACGCCACCGGGGTGGGGGAGTCGAGCATCGAGCGGACCCACGTCCAGGCGCGGTCGGTCGCGGTGGCCGGCTCGGCGGCCGCCGACCCGGCGTCCACGGACAGGCCGGTGAGCACGGTGGTCATCCCGATCATCAGGGCCAGGACGGTCCGGAGCGGACCGTGGGCCCGGACGGCCCTTCGTCCTCCCCCGGGCCTCGACTCGAGCCGAGTGCCCCGCGATGAGACTGCCGTCCTGTTCCGCTGCGGCATCCCGCCTCCTTGTTCCTGGCGGATGTGTGCAGCTGCCAAGCAAGGACGGTAATGACCCGTTGCCACCGGCTGCCGCTGTCCGGGGGACGCAGCGGCCTGACCGATCACCCGCTGCACCGGCCCCCGGCGCCGGAGCCACCCGATGGAGTGGCTGGGACGGCGACGCGGCCCGACGGGGGCCGAGGGTGCGCCTCCCGCGAACGCACTCCGTGACGGGGCGATTCGCTCTGTTCACTGGGTCACACCTCGTTGGATTCGGGCCGGCCCGGCCCCCGACCTCTCGCCCCCGGTCTCGGCGAGACCGGGGACGAGAGGGTCGGCGACGCCGGGGGATCAGTGCTCGTCGAGCATGGTGCGGTCGTCGAACGGGTTGCGGCCGCGCAGCGTGGCTGTTGCCGTCGGCCGGTCGACCTCCTTGACCAGGGACCCGACGACCAAGGTGGCCACCGCGTTGCCGGCGAAGTTGGTGACGGCTCGGGCCTCGGACATGAAGCGGTCGATGGCCACGATCAGCCCCACGCCGTCGACCAGATCGGGGCGGTGCGAGGCGAGCCCGCCGCCGAGAGTGGCCAGGCCGGCGCCGGTGACCCCGGCGGCGCCCTTGGAGGCCACGATCATGAAGACCAGCAGGGACAGCTGCTCGGGCAGCGACAGCGGGCTGCCCAGGGCGTTGCCGATGAACAGCGAGGCCATGGTCAGGTAGATGGCCGTGCCGTCCAGGTTGAACGAGTACCCGGTCGGGACGACCACCCCGACGACGGGCTTGGACACGCCCAGGTGCTCCATCTTGGCGATGAGCCGGGGCAGCGCCGTCTCGGACGACGAGGTGGCCACGATGAGCAGGAACTCCTGCTTGAGGTACCCGAGCAGCCGGAAGATGCCGTAGCCGGTGGTCACCTTCAGCACGGCGCCGAGCAGCACCACCACGAACAGCGCGCAGGTCAGGTAGAAGGCCACCATGAGGACGCCGAGCGCGCCGATGGCCGACCAGCCGGCGCCACCGACCACGCCGGCGATGGCGCCGAAGGCGCCGATCGGGGCCAGCCACATGATGCCGGCCAGGATCTTGAACACCAGCTTCTGCAGGTGCCCGATGCCGGTGAGGACGGGCTCGCCCTTGCGGCCCATGGCCTGCAGGGCGAAGCCGACCAGCAGGGCGACGAACAGCGCCTGCAGCACCGATCCCGCGGTCAGCGAGGAGACCAGGGTGGTCGGGATGATGTCGAGGAAGAAATTGCCGGTGCCGGCGGTCTCGGGCACCTCGTACGTGGCGGACGCGGCGGCGCCGGCCAGCCCACCGCCGGGGTGGATCAGGTTGCCGACGAGCAGCCCGATGGCCAGCGCGGCCGTGGACATGATCAGGAAGTAGGCCAGGGCGATGCCGCCGACCTTGCCGACCTGCGAGGCCTTCCGGACCGAGCCGATGCCCAGCACGATCGTGCAGAAGATGATCGGGCCGATCATCATCTTGATCAGGTTGACGAACGCCTTGCCCAGGTCGGCCAGGCCCTGGGCGTCCGGGCCGAGGACGAGGCCGACCGCGGTGCCGGCGACCACGGCCACGATGACCGCGAGGTAGAGGACGTGCGGGCCGATGCGGCGGCGCCGGGTGGGCACGGCGGGGCCGTCGGTACCCGGGTCGGCGCCGGGCGTGCTGGAGGGGGGATCGGACAGCGTCGTCATCGGTGCGCTCCCGGCGTCGGTGGGCGAGGGCTGATGCCCCGGGGGGAGGGGCATCGCGACGCCGGTCCGGGCCGGTGGTGCTCGACCGTGGCACCCGATCGCGTCGCTGCACGCAGCCTGCGGCGCGGGTGTGGTCACGGTCACTGATGTGTTCATATCGAACTCGGGCGACCTCAGCCGCCCCCGCGGGACTCCGGCTGCTGCAGGCCGGAGCGTTCGTAGAACTCGGCGATGTGCCGGACCACCGTGGCCGAGGCGCCGGCGACGTCGCCCGCGGCGACCGCGTCCAGCACGGCGTGGTGCTCGCGGCGCAGCTTGGCCAGCAGGTCCGGCCAGTCGGTCACCCGGGGCACCGACCGCTGCACGTAGGCCTCGATCGACCCGCGGATCGACGTCATGATCAGCGCGACCAGCGCGTTGCCGGACAGGGCGGCCAGCTCGACGTGGAACCGGGCGTCCAGCCGCAGGAAGTCGCGCACGTCGAGATCCGGGTCGTCCATGTCGGCGAGCAGCGCCCGGGCCGCGTCCAGTGACCCACCGGTCGTGGCGGCCCGGCCCACCGCCCACGACTCGAGCAGCATCCGGGTCTCCACCACCTGCTGGACGTCGAACGCGCGCGTGGCCACGTGCAGCCGCAGGGCGCTGTCCAGCGGGGCGGACGGCTCGGCCACCAGCACGGCGCCGGCGTCCTGTCCGGAGCCGACGGCGCGGCGGAGCACCCCCATGGCCTCCAGCACCTGCAGCGCCTCGCGCACCGAGCCCCGGGAGACGCCGAGCTGCTCGGCCAGGGTGCGTTCGCCGGGCAGCCGCATGCCGACCACCAGGGTGCCGTCCTCCAGCTGCGCCTCGAGGTGGCGCAGCACGACGTCACTGGCGCGCACGGACGGATCTCGCGTGGACGGATCTCGCGTGGACGGATCTCGCGTGGACGGATCTCGCACAGCCGGACGGTACCGGCTACTGTGGTCGGACCACACAGCTGGAACGTCAGAGGGCCGGGCTCCCGGCCGATCCGGAGACGACGATGCGCATCGCGGTGTTCACCACCTGCCTGGCCGACGCCCTGTACCCGGCCGTCGCGCGGGCCACGGTCACGCTGCTGGAGCGGCTGGGGCACCAGGCGGTGGTCCCGGCCGACCAGACCTGTTGCGGGCAGATGCACCTCAACACCGGGTACTGGGCGCGGGGACTGCCGGTGGTCCGGCACCACGTCGAGACCTTCGAGGCGGCCTTGGACTCCTGCGATGCGGTGGTCGCGCCGTCCGGGTCCTGCGTCGGCTCGGTGCGCCACCAGCACGCGATGGTGGCCGCCCGGTACGACGACGACGCCCTGGCCGAGCGGGCCACGGCGGTGGCGGGCCGCACCTACGAGCTGTCCGAACTCCTCGTCGACGTGCTCGGGGTGACCGACGTCGGGGCCTGGTTCGGCCACCCGGTCACCTACTACCCGACGTGCCACTCGCTGCGGATGCTCCGGGTGGGCGACAAGCCGGTCCGGCTGCTGCGGGCGGTGCAGGACATCGACCTGATCGAGCTGCCCGGGGCCGACTCCTGCTGCGGATTCGGCGGCACCTTCGCGCTGAAGAACGAGGCCACCTCCTCGGCGATGCTGACCGACAAGGTCGCCGCGGTGACCTCCACCGGGGCGCAGGTGTGCAGTGCCGGCGACTCGTCCTGCCTGATGCACATCGGCGGCGGCCTGTCTCGGCTGCGGACCGGCATCGGCACCCTGCACCTGGCCCAGATCCTGGCCTCGACCCGGGAGCATCCGTGCCCGGTCCCGGAGCCCCGCCGACCGGCCCGGCGCCGCCCGTCCCTCCCGGGAGCTGCCCGATGACCCGCCCGATGACCCGGACCGTCGACCTGGGCATGCCCACCGCCACCGGCTTCCTCCGCGGCGAGCAGAAGTTCCCGGCCGCCGCGGCCGACCGGCTGACCGACGCCCAGCTGCGCCGGAACCTGGCCCACGCCACCGGCACCATCCGGACCAAGCGGCTGCGCGCAGTGGCCGAGCTGGACGACTGGGAGGAGCTGCGACTGGCCGGCAGCGCCATCAAGACCGACGCCATGGCCCGGCTGCCGGAGCTGCTCGAGCAGCTGGAGGCGACCGTCACCGCCCGCGGCGGCGTCGTGCACTGGGCGCGGGACGGGGTCGAGGCCAACCGCATCATCACCGACCTGATCCGGGCCACCGGGGCCGACGAGGTGGTCAAGGTCAAGTCGATGGCCACCCAGGAGATCGGTCTCAACGAGCACCTGGAGACCGAGGGCATCCGGGCGATCGAGACCGACCTGGCCGAGCTCATCGTGCAGCTGGGGAACGACCGGCCCAGCCACATCCTGGTGCCGGCCATCCACCGCAACCGGACCGAGATCCGCGACATCTTCCGCACCGCCATGCCGGGCGCCCCGGCCGACCTGGGTGACGAGCCGCGCGAACTGGCCATGGCCGCCCGGTCCTACCTGCGCGAGCGGTTCCTGACCGCTCGGGTCGCGGTCAGCGGGGCCAACTTCGCGGCGGCCGACACCGGCACGCTGGCCGTGGTGGAGTCCGAGGGCAACGGGCGCATGTGCCTGACCCTGCCCCGGACGCTCATCACCGTGATGGGCATCGAGAAGGTGCTGCCGTCCTTCACCGATCTGGAGGTGTTCCTGCAGCTGCTGCCGCGCAGCTCGACCGCCGAGCGGATGAACCCGTACACCTCGCTGTGGACGGGGGTGACGCCCGGCGACGGGCCGCAGGAGTTCCACCTGGTGCTGCTGGACAACGGCCGCACCCGGGTGCTGGCCGACGAGGTGGGACGCGCGGCGCTGCACTGCATCCGGTGCAGCGCCTGCCTGAACGTGTGCCCTGTGTACGAGCGGGTGGGCGGCCACGCCTACGGCTCGGTGTACCCGGGGCCGATCGGCGCCATCCTCTCGCCGCAGCTCACCGGCATCACCGGTCCGGACGACCCCAACGCCTCACTGCCGTACGCCTCGACGCTGTGCGGGGCCTGCTTCGACGCCTGCCCGGTGCGCATCGACATCCCGAGCATCCTGGTCGAGCTGCGGGCCGACGCGGTCGAGGCCGGGCACCGGCCGCTGCCCGGCGGCCAGGACGTGGCCATGGCTGCAGCGGCCTGGGCGATGACCGACGGCCGACGCTGGGGACGGCTCATCGCGCTCGGCCGGCTGCTGTCCTGGCGGCGCACCGGATTCCGGCGGCTGCCCTGGCCGGCCTCCATCTGGACCCGGCACCGGGACCTGCCGCCACTGCCGGCCCGGACGTTCCGGCAGCAGTGGCGGGACCGACTGCGGCGCACGGGGAGTGGATCATGAGCAGCCGCGACCGCATCCTGGCCGACGTGCGGCGGGCCATCGGCGGCTCGGCCCGGTCCGCGCCCGGGCCGGTCGAGCGCACCTACCACCGCGAGAACCTGGTCGCACGGGCCGATGTCGACCGGTTCGCCGAGGCGGTGGCCGAGTACCGGGCCACCGTGCACCGGGTCGACACCGACGCCGACCTGCCCGCGCTGGTGGCCGGGCTGTGCGCGGGGGAGTCGGTGGTGGTCCCGGACGACCTGCCGGACAGCGTGATCGGGACCCTGGACGTCCACCGCGACACCGCCGCGCGGCCGTTGTCGGTCACCGAACTCGACGGCATCACGGCGGTGGTCACGTTCGGCCGGCTCGGCATCGCCGCGACCGGCACCGTGGTGCTGGACGCCGGCCCCGGCCAGGGGCGGCGGGCATTGACCCTGGTGCCCGACCACCACGTCTGCGTGCTCCGCGCCGACCAGGTCGTGGACACCGTGCCGCAGGCCATCGCCGCGCTGGACCCGGTCCGCCCCATCACGCTGATCAGCGGGCCCAGTGCCACCAGTGACATCGAGCTGGACCGGGTGGAGGGCGTGCACGGACCCCGGCGGCTGGACGTCGTCATCGTGGGGTGACGCGCTGGGAGATGCTGTTCGGACGCCGCTCGACGATCCAGGGAGGGTCATGACCGTCGCGAGTCCCACCGCACCGCCGCTGTCCGACATCACCGTCATCGAGATCGGCTCGTTCGTGGCCGCGCCCTGGGCGGCCACCCAGCTGGCCGATCTGGGCGCCCGGGTGATCAAGGTCGAGACGCCGGGGACCGGCGACTTCGTCCGGGCCAGCGCGCCGTTCGTCGACGGTGAGAGCTCGGCGTTCGTCCGGCTGCACCGGGGCAAGGAGTCGGTCGAGCTCGACCTGAAGTCGGCGCCGGGCCTGGCTGCGGTGCGGGCGCTGATCGCCCGGGCCGACGTGCTGGTGGAGAACCTGCGGCCCGGGGCGATGCGCCGGCTCGGACTCGGGTACGAGGACCTGGCCGCCGACCACCCGCGACTGGTCTACGCCTCGGCGTCGGGCTGGGGCCAGGACGGTCCGCTGGCCGACCAGCCGGGTCTGGACATCATGGCCCAGGCCCGGTCCGGGCTGATGAGCGTGACCGGGCACCCCGGCCAGCCGCCCGCCAAGGTCGGGGTGCCGATCTGCGACCTGATGTGCGCCATGTACGTGGCGCTCGGCGTCACCGCCGCCCTGCGCGAGCGGGACCGGACGGGACTCGGGCAGTACCTGGACGTCTCGCTCCACGAGGCCGGGGTCTCGCTGGGAGTCTGGGAGGCCGGGCGGTGGTTCGGCGACGGAACCGTGCCGGGGCCGCTGGGCTCCACCCATCAGGCCCAGGCGCCCTACCAGGCGGTCGTCACCGCCGACGGGTACGTCACTCTCGGCGCGAGCACCCCGGGCCTGTGGCGGAGCTGTTGCGCCGCACTGGGTCTGGACGCGCTGGTGCAGGACCCGCGGTTCGCGGACAACTCGGCGCGGATGGCGCACCGGGACGAGCTCATCGCCGAGATCGAGGCGGTCACCGGCACGCGGTCCACCGAGCAGGTGCTCGCCACGCTGCAGGCGGCCGGGGTGCCGTGCGCGCCGATCCAGACCTACGACCAGGTCTTCACCGACCCGGTGCTGGTCGAGCGCGACTTCTTCTGGGACGCGCCGCATCCCACGCTGGGGCCGGTGCGGCAGGTCGGGTCGCCGATGCGGTTCTCCCGCACCCCGGTGCGGCGGGGCGGGGCCGGGCCGCTGCTGGGTGGCTCGACGGAGGCGGTGCTGACCGAGCTGGGGATCGACCCGGTGACCGGAGGCGGTGATGTCTGACGACCTGCTGGTCGAGGTCGACGGTCCGGTGCTGCGGGTGACGTTCGACCGGCCGGAGGCGCGCAACGCCATGACGTTCGGCATGTACCAGGGCCTGGTGCGGGCGTGCGACCAGGCGGACGCCGACGACGCGATCCGGGTCATGGTGCTGCGCGGCGCCGGTGGCCGGGCCTTCGTGGCGGGCACCGACATCGCCCAGTTCGCCGGCTTCGACGGGCCGCGCGGCGTCGCCTACGAGCGCGAGATCGACGCCACCATCGGCCGGCTGCTGGCCGTGCGGGTGCCGGTGGTCGCGGCGATCGACGGTGCCTGCGTGGGCGGTGGACTGGCCATCGCCGCGGCGGCCGACCTGCGCGTCGCGCACCCGTCCGCCCGGTTCGGCTACCCGATCGCCCGCACCCTGGGCAACACCCTGTCCGCGGCCAGCTACGCCCTCACCCTGCGGCACTTCGGGCACGCCCGGACCGTCGACATGGTGATGACCGCGCGACTGCTGGACGCCGAGGAGGCCCATGCCTGCGGCTTCGTCGCCCGGGTCGCCCCCGCCGGGACCGACCTGACTGCGGTGACCGACGAACTCGTGGGCACGCTGCTGGAGCACGCCCCGCTCACCCTGTGGGCGGCCAAGGAGATCCTGCGCCGCGTGCACGCCGCGGCCACGGGTGCAGCGACGGCCCCCGCGGCCGTCGACGCGACCGACGTCATCGACCGGGTCTACGGCTCCGCCGACTTCGCCGCCGGGGTGGCGGCGTTCACCGGCAGGGGCCGGGCGGAGTGGACCGGTCGCTGAGCCGGCGGTGACGCGATAACTCGTGGCGGCGGCCAGGCGCGCGCGGCGGCAGGATGGTCCGGTGGTGTCCGGATCCCGCTGGTCGATCGCCCGGCGCATCCTGCTGGTGCAGGGGCTGCTGCTGGTCGTGGTGCTGGCCGGCATGGCCCTGGCGTTGCGCGCCCAGGTGCAGGACGAGGCACGCGACGTCACCGGGGCCCGGATGAGCTCGCTGACGCGGACCCTGGCCGTCGATCCGACGGTGGTGGCCACCCTGACCGATGCGGTCCCGGATGGCCGCGAGGTGACCGACCGGGCCGCGGCGCTGCAGCCGTTCACCACGGCGGTGGAGCGCCAGGCCGGGGCTGATTTCGTGGTGGTGATGCTGCCGGACGGCACCCGGCTCACCCATCCCGATCCGGACGAGGTGGGCCAGCAGTACCTCGGCAGCCGGGACGGGGCGCTGGCCGGGGCCACGACGGTCGAGACCTTCGACGGCACCCTCGGGGCGTCGGTGCGGGCCATCTCGCCGGTGCTGACGGTCGACGGGCGCGTCGTGGGCCTGGTCGCCGCCGGCGTCACCGTCGACCACGTGCTGGCCACCACCCCGGGGCGGGTCGCACTCATCGCGCTCATCGCGCTGGCCGGGCTGGTGGTCGGGGTGGCCGGCGCGGTGGCCATCGCGCGCTGGGTGCGCCGGCAGACGCTCGGCCTGGACCCGCGGGAGCTGGCCCGGCTGTTCAGCTACTACGACGCGGTGTTGGCCTCGGCCCACAACGGGATGGTGCTGCTGGATCCGGGCGGCCGGCTGGTCCGGGTCAACCCGGAGGCGCTGCGGTTGCTGGGCCTGCCCGAGGACACGCCGGTGGCCGGCCGGCGGACGGAGGAGATCGGGCTGCCGCCCGAGGTGGCCGCGCTGATGGCCGGCGCCGACGTCCCGGCCGGACCGCGGGCGGACGGCGAGCCGGACGGGCCGGGCGTGGTGCGCGACCGGCTGGTGCTGGTGGGGGACCGGGTGCTGCTGTTCAACCGGCGACCCGCCGTCCGCGGCGGCCGGCACGGCGCCGGCGCGCAGGTGCTCGGCGCCCTGGTGGTGCTGCGCGACCACACCGAGTTGCAGGCGCTGACCGGCGAGCTGGACCGGACCCAGAGCTTCGCCGCTGCCCTGCGGGCCCAGGCCCACGAGTCGGCCAATCGGCTGCACACCGTCGTCTCGCTCATCGAGCTCGGCGAACCCGAGCACGCGCTCGAGTTCGCCGTCCGCGAGCTGCAGGTCTCCCAGGACCTGGCCGACCGGATGGTGCTGGGGGTGGGGGACCGGGCGGTGGCCGCGCTGCTGCTCGGCAAGTCGGCCCAGGCCGCCGAGCAGGGCGTGCAGCTGACACTGCGACCGGGCTCCCAGCTGCCCGAGGGGCTGGTCGACGAGCGCGAGCTCATCACCGTGCTGGGCAATCTCATCGACAACTCGCTGGACGTGCTCGCCGGGGCCGGTCCCGGACCGGAGTCCGCCGCAGGCCCGGTCGGGGAACGCCGGATCGAGGTCGGGGCGTCCGTCCGGGACGGAGCGCTCGAACTCACCGTGCAGGACACCGGTCCCGGGCTGACCGCCGACCAGGCCGCGGTGGCGTTCCGGCCGGGCTGGAGCACCAAGCCGGGGACAGGGCCCGCGGGCACCCGCGGCCTGGGCCTGGCCCTGGTCGCCCAGGCCGTCGGCCGGCTGCGCGGCACGGTCACCGTCCGGCCCGGTCCGGGTGCCCGGTTCGTGGTGCGGCTGCCCGTGGCCGCACCGGGGTGGGACGCCGAGGCGTTCGGGGTCGCGCCCGGGGTGTCAGCCCGGTGACGGCACCGGAGTCCCCGGTGCCGCCCCGGCCGATCCGGGTGCTGGTGGTGGAGGACGAGCCCATCGCCTCCCGGGCGCACCAGGCGTACGTCGGCCGGATCGACGGGTTCCGGGTGGTCGGCGCGGCCGCCTCGGCCCGGGACGCCGAGCGGCGGCTGCGCGGCGCGGCCGGCGAGCCGGTCGATCTGGTGCTGCTCGACCTGCACCTGCCGGACGGGCACGGCCTGGAACTGCTGCGCCGGGTCCGCGCCGCCGGGTCGACGGTGGACGTGATGGTGGTGTCCTCGGCGCGCGACGCGGAGGTGGTTCGGTCGGCCGTGGCCCAGGGAGCCGTGCAGTACGTGCTCAAGCCGTTCACCGCGGCCGCGCTGCGGGACCGCCTGCTGGCCTACCGCCGGTTCCGCGACCAGGTCGTCGAGCCGGCCGGCAGCGGCGCGCTCGATCAGGTCGCCGTCGATGCGGCCCTCTCCGCGCTGCGCACCGCCGGGACGGGCAGCGCGCTGCCCAAGGGGCTGACCGCGCCCACGCTCGCCGTCGTGGCCGCCGCGTTGCGGGCGGCCGGGGAGGGTTCGGCCCAGGAACTGGCCACCCGGCTGGACGTCTCCCGGATCACCGCCCGGCGGTACCTCGAGCACCTGGTCGACACCGGCGCCGCGGAACGCACCCTGCGGTACGGGCAGGTGGGACGGCCGGAGACGCGATACCGGTCGGTCCGCGGCTGACGGTCCGAGTTCCGGCGGTTCGAGATTCAGGACGGGATCGCGTACAGTGGAACGTCGGCGCGTCGATCGCGCTGGTTCGGCATGCGTGCGCTCCGGTGCGCGGTGCGGGACCGGTGCCAACCGGACGCGTTCGCGACCGCCTCCCTGTCCTCCGCCGGGCCCGCGCGGGCTGCCTCACGGCAGCGCGCCCTCCGGCAGTGCCCGGAGTCGGTGGCACCTGCTGGCCCGTCCGGAGACCCCGGCCGGGGCAGCACACCGGGAAGCAGAGATTGCGGAGGATATGGCAAAGAAAGACGGGGCCATCGAGGTCGAGGGCCGCGTGGTCGAGCCGCTCCCCAACGCCATGTTCCGTGTGGAGTTGGAGAACGGTCACCGCGTGCTCGCGCACATCAGCGGCAAGATGCGGCAGCACTACATCCGGATCCTCCCCGAGGACCGGGTCGTGGTCGAGCTGTCCCCGTACGACCTGAGCCGCGGTCGCATCGTCTACCGCTACAAGTGACCCACGGGCCCGGACACCGTTCGCACGGTGCCCGGGCCGCAGCGCGTCATGCACCACCAGTTCCGACCAGCGGTTCTGGCCAGCACCACCACCAGCACCACCAGCCGCCTCCACTCAGGGGCGGGACTGGGGCCGATCGGCGGATCCCCGCCGCGCGGTCCCGGGACGACCGGCCCGACATCCGCGGGACCGGTAGGGAGTCCTCCCGGCCCGGCCACGGCCACCGGGTGGACGTGGCCCTTGGACGTCATGGGCTCGAGACAGGGAAGTGGGCACGGACATGAAGGTCCAGCCGAGCGTCAAGAAGATCTGTGACAAGTGCAAGGTGATCCGCCGGCACGGTCGCGTCCAGGTCATCTGCGAGAACGTCCGCCACAAGCAGCGCCAGGGCTGATCCAGCGCCCCGGCCTGCCACGCACGCCTCGTGGCGGCCAGGATCCGTGCGGACACCCGTCCGCACGGATCGGCCCGGGACATCCGGGCAGATCCATCGCGTCACCATCCGCGGTTCCGTTCCGGAGCGGCGGCCCACCCCCGGGGCACAGGCCGGGGCCCGGTGCGAGCCGGGAACGGGACGCGACCGACACCTGTGTGCCGAACAAGGAGACCGCGCCACATGGCACGACTCGTCGGCGTCGACCTCCCGCGCGACAAGCGCATGGAGATCGCGCTCACGTACATCTACGGGATCGGGCGCACCCGCTCCCTGGAACTGCTCAAGGCCACCGGCATCAGCCCGGACCTGCGCTCGAAGGACCTGACCGACGAGGACGTCCTCGCACTGCGGGACGCCATCGAGGCGAACGAATTCAAGGTCGAGGGTGACCTGCGCCGCGAGGTGCAGGCCGACATCCGCCGCAAGATGGAGATCGGGTCCTACCAGGGCCTCCGTCACCGCCGGCACCTGCCGGTCCGCGGCCAGCGGACCAAGACCAACGCCCGGACCCGCAAGGGACCGAAGAAGACGATCGCCGGCAAGAAGAAGGCCAGGTAAGCAGATGCCCCCCAAGTCCCGTCAGGGCGCCGCGGCGGTCAAGAAGATCCGCCGCAAGGAGAAGAAGAACGTCTCCCACGGCCACGCGCACATCAAGAGCACGTTCAACAACACCATCGTCTCGATCACCGATCCCACCGGTGCGGTGATCAGCTGGGCCTCCGCCGGCCACGTCGGCTTCAAGGGCTCCCGCAAGTCGACCCCGTTCGCCGCGCAGATGGCGGCCGAGAACGCCGCCCGCCAGGCCATCGAGCACGGCATGCGCAAGGTCGACGTCTTCGTCAAGGGTCCGGGCTCCGGCCGCGAGACCGCGATCCGCTCGCTCCAGGCCGCCGGCCTGGAGGTCGGCGCGATCTCCGACGTGACCCCGCAGGCCCACAACGGAACCCGGCCGCCCAAGCGGCGCCGGGTCTGACGGGGAGAGGAGAGACACCATGGCCCGTTACACCGGCCCCGTCACCAAGAAGTCCCGCCGTCTCAAGACCGACCTGGTCGGCGGCGACGTCGCCTTCGAGCGTCGCCCCTTCCCGCCCGGGCAGCACGGTCGCGCCCGGACCAAGGAGAAGGAGTACCTGACCCAGCTGCAGGAGAAGCAGAAGGCCCGCTTCACCTACGGCGTGATGGAGAAGCAGTTCCGTCGCTACTACGCCGAGGCGGCCTCCCGCACCGGCAAGACCGGCGACACCCTGCTGCAGATCCTCGAGTCCCGGCTGGACAACGTGGTCTACCGCGCCGGCCTGGCCCGGACCCGTCGCGCCGCCCGCCAGCTGGTGACGCACGGCCACTTCGAGGTCAACGGCGTGCGGGTGGACGTCCCGTCCTACCGCGTCGAGCAGTACGACATCATCACCGTGCGCAAGCAGTCGCTGGAGAAGTTCCCGATCGAGCTGGCCCGCCAGACGTTCGGTGAGCGGCCCGTCCCGGCGTGGATGAAGGTCGTGCCCGGCACGCTGCAGATCCTGATCCACTCGCTGCCGGTGCGCGCGCAGATCGACTCGCAGCTCACCGAGCAGCTGATCGTCGAGTTCTACTCGAAGTGATCCCGGTGGCGCTGCCGATCGGTGCCCCGATCGGCAGTGCCACCAGCCACGACAGGCCCGTCGGCGGGCTCCGGTGATCCCGGAGGCGCAGGCGGGCCGGTCGTGGTCCACGGCACCGGTCCGCGCCGGTGCCGTCGGGCCGTTCCCGACCACCACGGACCCGCCGCCGGCACTCCCCGGGCGGCGGCCGCGGCCGGCCGGAGGACGGTCCCGTGCCACCGCATGACGTCATATGGCGGGCGTCATCACCACCCTGGAAAGGGGACCTCCCGTGCTGATCTCCCAGCGCCCCACCCTCACCGAGGAGCCGGTCGCCGAGAACCGCTCGCGGTTCGTCATCGAGCCGCTCGAGCCGGGCTTCGGTTACACCCTGGGCAACTCGCTGCGGCGCACCCTGCTGTCGTCCATCCCCGGCGCCTCCGTGACCAGCATCCGCATCGACGGTGTGCTGCACGAGTTCACCACCATCCCCGGGGTCAAGGAGGACGTCACCGAGCTGATCCTCAACCTCAAGGAACTGGTCGTCTCCTCCGAGGATGACGAGCCGGTCACCATGTACCTGCGCAAGCAGGGCCCCGGTGACGTCACCGCCGAGGACATCGCCCCGCCGGCCGGCGTGACCGTGCACAACCCGGACCTCAAGCTGGCCACCCTGACCAAGACCGGCAAGCTCGAGATCGAGCTCGTCGTCGAGCGGGGCCGCGGCTACGTGCCGGCCTCCCCGAACAAGGTCGTCGGCGCCGAGATCGGCCGCATCCCGGTCGACTCGATCTACTCGCCGGTGCTGAAGGTGACCTACCGGGTCGAGGCGACCCGTGTCGAGCAGCGCACCGACTTCGACCGGCTGGTCCTGGACGTCGAGACCAAGCCGTCGATCTCCCCGCGGGACGCGCTGGCCTCGGCCGGCACCACCCTGGTCGAGCTGTTCGGCCTGGCCCGCGAGCTGAACGTGGACGCCGAGGGCATCGAGATCGGGCCGAGCCCGGCCGAGGCCGATCACATCGCCGCGTTCGCGCTGCCGATCGAGGAGATGGACCTCACCGTCCGCTCCTACAACTGCCTCAAGCGCGAGGGCATCCACACCGTCGGTGAACTGGTCTCCCGGACCGAGGCCGACCTGTTGGACATCCGCAACTTCGGGCAGAAGTCGATCGACGAGGTCAAGATCAAGCTCGCCGGCATGGGCCTGGCGCTCAAGGACTCGCCGGCCGGGTTCGATCCCGCCGCGGCCGCGATGTCCTACGGCGAGCAGGACTGGTCGGACGACTCGGTCGAGGGCGACTACGCCGCGCCGGCGTTCCCGGCCGACGGCCCGGCCTTCGGGACCACCGAGACCCGTCGCGACGACACCGACTACGCGGAGACCGAGCAGATCTGATGTGAGCACCTCCGGCGGCGCGCCCGTCGCGCCGCCGGCGCTCACCGGTCCACCCGGCTCACCGGGTGGGCGGTGCGGACCCCGGACGGGGCCGGTACCGGACACGGACAGGAATCACGTCGGGGCCCGCGAGTTCGCTCGCGGGCGCCGCCTCACCCGCCGACGGACACCATCGCCGCCGGCGGACCACGACAGAAGGAAGCAGCAGCCATGCCCACGCCCACCAAGGGACCCCGCCTCGGCGGATCGCCGAACCACGAGCGACTCATCCTGGCCAACCTGGCCCAGTCGCTGTTCGAGCACGGCCGCATCACCACCACCGAGGCCAAGGCCAAGCGGCTGCGCCCGTACGCCGAGAAGCTCATCACCTCGGCCAAGAAGGGCGATCTGCACCACCGTCGCCAGGTCCTGAAGGTCATCCGGGACAAGGACGTGGTGCACAAGCTGTTCGCGGAGATCGGTCCGTCGTTCGCCACCCGTGACGGTGGCTACACCCGGATCGTGAAGACCGCGCCCCGCAAGGGCGACAACGCCCCGATGGCGATCATCGAACTGGTCGGCGAGGAGACCGTGTCCGCGGCCGCCTCCCGCGTGGCCCGCCGGGCCGCCTCGACCGGTGGCAACCGTGCCGCCCGTGTCGCCGCCTCCGGTGGTGCCGCTGCCGGGGCTGCTGCTGCCGAGGTCCCCGTCGAGGAGGCCCCGCAGGACGATGCGGTGTCGCAGACCGCGGCCGCCGGTGCCGAGGACCCGGCCGAGGGTTCGGTCGAGGCCGGCCAGGCGGCTGACGGCACTGCGGCGGAGGCGAGCGCTGCTGCGGAGGATATCGACGCCGGTCAGCCGTCCGGTGCCGCCACCGAGGACCCGGCCGAGGGCAAGTGACCGTTCCCGCGCGGCCCGCCTGACGGGCCGCCCGGGCCGGATCACCAGCACATGCACACCGACGGCGGGCGTGGGGACGACCTCCCCACGCCCGCTGTGTCGTCGGACGGGTCGGCCCGCCTGCGCGTCCGGCTGGACCTGTCCTACGACGGCACCGACTTCGCCGGCTGGGCGGTGCAGCCCGGCCGGCGGACGGTCGCCGGCGTGCTCACCGACGCGTTGACCACGTTGGTCCGGGCCCCGGTCCGGCTGGTGGTGGCCGGGCGCACCGACGCGGGCGTGCACGCCACCGGGCAGGTGGCCCACGTCGACCTGGCGCCGGAGGCGTTGGCCGGGCTCGCCCCGCGGATCCGACCCGGCAGCCGGCTGGCCGCCGGTGCGCCGCCGGAGCCGCGGGACGCCGGGCTGACCGGGCTGCGGCGCCGCCTGGCCGGTCTGCTGCCGGCCGACGTACGGGTCCGGGCGGTGACCGTGGCACCGGCCGGGTTCGACGCCCGGTTCGCGGCCGTGCGGCGCCACTACGAGTACCGGGTGGCCACGGCCGACTGGGGGGTGGAGCCGGCCGAACGGTTCCGCACCCTGACCCACCGGCGGCCGCTGGACGTGGTCGCGATGGACGCCGCGGCGCAGGCGCTCATCGGTCTGCACGACTTCGCCGCCTACTGCCGGCCGCGGCCCGGGGCCACCACGGTCCGCGAGCTGCAACGGCTCGCGGTCACCGGCGACGGGGCGGCGGGGATGGTGCTGCTGCAGGTCAGCGCCGACGCGTTCTGCCACAGCATGGTCCGCGCCCTGGTCGGTGCCCTGCTGGCGGTGGGGGACGGGCGCACCGCGCCGGAGGCGCCCGCGTTGCTGCTGGCCGACCGGCGGCGGACCGCGGCCATCCACGTCGCCCCGGCCCACGGCCTCACCCTGGTCGGGGTGGACTACCCGCCCGACGCGGCGATGGCCGACCGCGTCGCCCGCACCCGGGCGCTGCGGGATGCGCTCGACCCCCCGCTCGATCACACGGGCGGCATTCCTGCACTTTGACCCCGATGCGGTGGGCGCGTTATCCTTGACGGTCGGTGCGCTGAGTTGCTCAAGCGCGCCGTTCGTCAGTTCGCACGGCCGGTCCTGCCGGGCCCACGCCGTGCGTGCTGACGAGCGGAGCGATCGGCAGCACGGGGTCCCCGGAGCGTCGGCGGCCGAATGCCCGTCTGTGCCGCTGCCAGGCCCGGACGCGGCACCGCCGCGAGGGACACCCGTCCTGAAGCGTTGTCAAGACACTGGAACGAAACGAGAAGGCATACCCGTGCGCACGTACAGCCCCAAGTCCGGCGACGTCACCCGCGCCTGGCACGTGATCGACGCGACCGACGTGGTGCTCGGCCGGCTGGCCAGCCAGGCTGCACAGCTGCTCCGCGGCAAGCACAAGGCCATCTTCGCGCCGCACGTCGACACCGGCGACTTCGTCGTGATCATCAACGCCGACAAGGTCGCGGTCACCGGCGGCAAGCGGGACGGCAAGATCCTCTACCGGCACTCCGGCTACCCGGGTGGTCTGCGTCAGCAGACCGTCGGTCAGCTGCTGGACACCCGTCCCGACAAGCTGGTCGAGAAGGCCATCGTCGGCATGCTGCCGCACAACTCGCTCGGCCGGTCGATGGCCCGCAAGCTCAAGGTCTACGCCGGCCCGACGCATCCGCACCTCGCGCAGCAGCCGCAGCCGTTCGAGATCACCCAGGTCGCGCAATGAGTGACCCAGTGACCGACCCGGTGACCGATCCCACCAGTCCCAGCCAGCCCGACGACGAAGCGAGCCAGTTCGTGAGTGAATTCCCTGAGACCGACGCGGTCGAGATCGAGGTCGTGGCCGACGTCGAGACCGGTGGCGACGCTGCCGACGGCGACTTCCCGTCGGCCAGCGATGTCGAGCCGCACGAGCTGCCCGAGGTGATCCCCTCGATCACCCTGCCGGTGGCCGTCGACCGCCCGGTGCAGACCGTCGGTCGCCGCAAGGAGGCCGTCGTCCGCGTCCGCCTCGTGCCGGGCAGCGGCAACTTCACGCTGAACGGCCGTTCGCTGGACAGCTACTTCCCCAACAAGGTGCATCAGCAGCTCATCAAGGAGCCGCTGGTCAACCTGGAGAAGGCCGAGATCTACGACGTCTTCGCCAACCTGCACGGTGGAGGCGTGACCGGCCAGGCCGGTGCGCTGCGCCTGGCCATCGCCCGCGCGCTCATCGAGCTGGACGAGGCCGACCGCCCGTCGTTGAAGAAGTCCGGCTTCCTCACCCGTGATGCCCGGGCCAAGGAGCGCAAGAAGTACGGTCTGAAGAAGGCGCGCAAGGCGCCCCAGTACTCGAAGCGTTGATGCGCGGTCGCTGATCGGGGGGCGACCAGCGACAGGTGTGGACACGGGGGGACGATCGGTGGCGGGACGGATCTTCGGGACCGACGGGGTGCGCGGGCTGGCGAACGCCGACCTGACGCCCGGACTGGCCATGCGGCTGGCCACGGCCGCCGCCCGGGTGCTGGCCCCGGTCGCCGGCACCGAGGCCGACGAGATCGGCCTCGCGTCCGGGCTGCCCGGGGGATCCGCCTTCACCGGCGTCGCCGACACGGCCGGCTCCGTGGCTGCTGCCTCAGCAGCTCGGGGCCGGCCGTTGGCCGTCGTGGGGCGGGATCCGCGGGCCAGTGGCGAGATGCTCGAAGCGGCGGTGGCCGCCGGGCTGGCCTCCGCGGGGGTCGACGTGGTGCTGCTGGGCGTGCTGCCCACGCCCGCCGTCGCGTTCCTGACCGGTGACCTGGGCGCTGACCTCGGTGTGGTCATCTCGGCCTCGCACAACGCCATGCCGGACAACGGCATCAAGATCTTCGCGGCGGGCGGGCGCAAGCTCGAGGACGCGGTCGAGGACGCCGTCGAGGCCGCCCTGGACGATCCGGGCCAGCTGCCCACCGGCGAGGGCGTGGGCCGCATCCGCATCGCGGTCGACGCCGACCGGCGGTACCTGGACCACCTGCTCATCGCCACACCGAATCCGTTGAACGGACTGAAGGTGGTCGTCGACTGCGCCCACGGCGCGGCCTCCCACCTGGCGCCCGAGGTCTACCGCCGGGCGGGCGCCGAGGTCATCGTCATCGGCGGCAACCCCGACGGTCTCAACATCAACGCCGGGGTCGGGTCTACCTACCTGGACGGGCTGCGCTCCGCGGTGCTGGCCGAGTCCGCCGATCTGGGCATCGCGCACGACGGCGACGCCGACCGCTGCCTGGCCGTCGCCGCCGACGGCCGGGTCATCGACGGCGACGTGATCCTGGCCCTGCTGGCGATGTCCCTGCGCGACCGCGGCAAGCTGGCCGGCAACACCGTCGTCTCGACCGTGATGGCCAACATCGGGTTCCATCAGGCCATGCGACGCGAAGGCATCGAGGTGGTCACCGCCGCCGTCGGCGACCGCTACGTGCTCGAGGAGATGAACGCCTCCGGGTTCGTGCTCGGCGGAGAACAGTCCGGGCACTTCATCCTGGCCGACCACGCCACCACCGGCGACGGGCTGCTGTCCGCGCTGCACCTGATGGCCCTGGTCGCGTCGTCGGGCAAGCCGCTGGCTGAGCTGGCCTCGGTGGTCACCCGGTTCCCGCAGGTGCTGGTCAACGTGCGGGTGAGCGACAAGCGGCAGGTGGCTGCCTCGCCCCAGGTCGCCGCGGCGGTCGGTGAGGCCGAGCGCGAACTGGACGGCGACGGCCGGGTGCTGCTGCGCCCGTCCGGCACCGAGCCGGTGGTGCGGGTGATGGTCGAGGCCTCCAGCCAGGAGCAGGCACAGCGGTTGGCCGACCAGGTCGCGGCGGTCGTCGGCACCGTCTGACGCCATGGCCCGGGCGGTGCAGGTCAACGCTGTGTTTCCGGATGCCGCGCGCGGTCGCGGTCGGGCCATCGCGGGGTGAGACTGCGGGCGATCCGGCACTCGCCGGGTCGCGTCCGCCGCTGCCCCCGGGGAGATGGTCGCCGTGTCCCATCCGCTGTCCGAACCGCCGTCCGGACCGACCCGGTCCGGTGCCACCACCAGCACCGGTGAGCAGCCGACCCAGCTCAAGCGGGTGCTCGGGCCCAAGCTGCTGTTCTTCTTCGTCCTCGGCGACATCCTGGGCACCGGCATCTACGCGCTGACCGGGTCGGTGGCCGGCAAGGTCGGCGGCGCGCTGTGGCTGCCGTTCATGCTGGCCTTCCTGGTCGCCTTCCTCACCGCGTTCAGCTACCTGGAGCTGGTCGGCAAGTACCCCAAGGCGGCCGGGGCGGCGCTCTACACGCAGAAGGCGTTCGGCATCCAGTTCCTGACCTTCATGGTGTGCTTCACCGTGATGTCCTCGGGCATCACGTCGGCGTCCTCGGCGGCCCGGGCGTTCGGCGGGACGTACCTCAAGGAGTTCGTGACCGCGCCGACGTGGGCGGTCGCCATCGCGTTCATCCTGCTCATCGCGTACGTCAACTTCCGCGGCGTCAGCGAGTCGGTCAAGGCCAACGTGGTGCTGACCTGCATCGAGCTGAGCGGTCTGGTGCTCATCATCGGCATCGGGGCGTACGCCGTGCTGCAAGGCCGGGCCGACTTCTCCCGCCTGACGGAAATCAACACGGCCGACACCACCGCGCTGCTGGCGGTGACCTCGGCCACGTCGCTGGCCTTCTTCGCCATGGTCGGGTTCGAGGACTCGGTGAACATGGCCGAGGAGACCAAGGACCCGGCGCGGGTGTTCCCCAAGGCGATGCTGCTGGGCATGGGCGCGGCGGCCCTCATCTACATCCTGGTCGCTGTCGCCAGTTCCAGCCTGGTGCCCACCGACGTGCTCGCCGGGGCGGGCAGCGGCGCGCTGTTCGAGGTGGTCAAGGCGGGCGCCCCGGCCTTCCCGCCGGAGGTCTTCGCGGCCATCGGCCTGCTGGCGGTGGGCAACTCGGCGCTCATCAACATGATGATGGCCAGCCGGCTGCTGTACGGGATGAGCAACGAGCGGGTGCTGCCCAAGTTCCTGGCCCACGTGCATCCGGGTCGGCGCACGCCCTGGTCGGCCATCCTGTTCACCACCGCCATCGCGGCGGTGCTGGCCGGCTCGCTGGACGTGACGCGGCTGGGCAGCACCACGTCGCTGCTGCTGCTCGGGGTGTTCTGCATCGTCAACGTCGCCGTGCTGGTGCTGCGTCGGGACCGGGTGCAGCACCAGCACTTGCGGGCGCCGAC
>NZ_JAERWK010000012.1 GCF_016918035.1 Nakamurella leprariae
GGGGGGGTTTCCCCCGCCCCCCGGGGGGGGGGGGGGGGGGGGGGGGGGCCGGGGGCCCCCCCCCCCACTTCCGGGCGCCGACCTGGGTCCCGGTGCTCGGCATCGTCACTTGCGCCTACCTGGTCACCCCGCTGTCCGGCCGGGCCACGGCCGACTACTGGCTGGCGTTGATCCTGCTCGGCGTCGGGGTGGTGCTGTGGGCGGTGAACCGGATGGTCGTGGGCAAGGTCCGGTTCGACGCGGGCAAGCTGGACGAGTGAGCGGACACGACTGACCGCGTCACCCGGGGCCGCTCACATGGAGGCGGCGATGCCCCGGGACCGGGTGTCCTCCTCGCCCGGGGCGACCCGAGCTCGAGCCAACCGGTCCCGGGTGCGCGTCCCCGACCTCGAGATCAATGTCATGGTCACGGATGTCGGCACCGGCCCGGACAGGTTCCGGGACCGGGTCGATGCGGCCTACCGAGCGAAGGACCACCGGTACGGGCGCTCCGCGGACGCGATGACCCGCGACGGGACGGCCGCATCCACGCTGCGGCTGACATCGGGACCGGCGGCCGAGCGGCCCGGGGACTAGGCGACCGTGAGGACCCGCGGGCCGGCGTCGGTCACCGCGACGGTGTGCTCGACGTGGCAGGCCATCGACCCGTCGGCGGTGGCCACGCCCCAGCCGTCGGGCAGGTGGCGGTAGTCGTCCTTGCCGCCCAGGTGCAGCATGGGCTCCAGGGCGAGCACCAGGCCGCTGCGCAGCTCGAGGCCCCGGTGCCGGCGCCCCTCGTTGGCCACGTGCGGGGCCGCGTGCATCTCCCGGCCGATGCCGTGCCCGCCGTGCCCCTTGAGCAGGCCGTACCCGCCGGCCCGGGCCACCTGGCCGATGGCTGCGGAGACGTCGCCGAGCTGGTTGCCGCGGCGCATGGCGTCGATGCCGGCGTCCAGCGCCCGGGAGGCGGTGTCGATCATGGCCAGCAGCCGCGGGTCCGGGTCGGCGCCGAGCACGAAGGAGATGGCCGCGTCCGCCGCCCACCCGTCGACCGTGACCGCGATGTCCACCGAGACCAGATCGCCCGGCTCCAGCCGGCGGCCGTCCGGGATGGCGTGCACCACCACGTCGTTGACGCTGATGCAGGTGACCGCCGGGTACGGCGACGGCGCCCAGCCCGGGTGGTAGCCGATGTAGCAGGACTCGGCGCCGCGGTCGGCGATGACCTGCGCCGCCGCGGCGTCCAGCGCGAGCGCGGTGACGCCGGCGTCCAGCGAGGTCTCGGCCGTCTCGCGGCACGCCTGCAGGCAGGCGGCCACCACCGATCCGGCCGCGGCCATCGCGTCGATCTCGCCGGGCGTGCGCAGTTCCACCAGTTCGGGCATCGCGGATCCTCGTCAGTGCTGGTCGGTCGTGAGGTCAGTCGTCGTCGACGGCGGCCAGGTCACGCAGCTCCGTCCGGGCGATCTTCCCGTCGAGATCGTCGGCCAGCTGGTCCTGACCGGCCAGGTGCCGCAGGAAGAAGGCGGTCGCCAGCATCCGCACGACCGACTGGGTCTTGCCCTCGTGTCCGCTGCCGGACACCGTGGACGTCCAGTGCGGGCCTTCGGCCAGCCCGAACAGACTGGCGCGCTTGACCACTCGCAGCTGCGAGGGGCCGGTCCAGGACCGGGCGATCTGGGAGCCGGCCGACTCGACCATGTCGCCGCCGTCGGTCCCGATCAGGTGCAGTCCGGGCACCTCGACCAGGCCGGCGGCCTGGATCGCGGACGGCGAGGTCTCCACCGCGGTCACGGTGACGACCGCGTCGATCGAGTCGTCCTGGGACGCGGCCAGCACCGCGGAGCCGGCGCCGGTGGTGTGGCCCATGACGCCCATCCGGGACGGGTCGGCGCGCACCCGCCCGCCGCCCAGCCGGGCGTGCGCGGCGACCCGCAACGCCTTCGACAGGTCGACGGCCAGCCCGCTGTGCGAGGCCAGCGGACCGCGTTCCGTGCTCGGCGCGACGGCGATGATCCCCCAGCTGGCCAGGTACCGCAGGGTGTCCAGGTACCGGGACACCGGCTGCAACCAGCCGTGCGCGAAGGCGACGACCGGCAGGTCGCGCCCCGACTGCGGGGTGAAGACGACACCCGGCAGGCCGGCGATGTCGAGATCCCCGGTGGCCACCCGGTGCGGTCCGCGGTGGGCCAGGTAGTCCAGGGTGGGATGCTCGATCCGGGGAGCCCCGCGCCGTGTCATCCGACCTCCTGCTCGCCCGTGAATCGCGCACTGCTGGTTCCGTACAGTAGTGCCGCCCGGGCCGGCCGCGGCGCAGGGCCGTCGGGGTGGAGCCCCGGCCGCCGTGCCGGTGCAGTCGCCACGGGAGCCGCGATGGCAGAGGTGTGGGGGACCTGATGAGCGCACCCGACCGTCCGTCCGTGACCCACGCCCCGGCCGGCGGGCTGCCACCGGCCGAGCCGCTGGACGCCTTCGCCGCCGAACTGCGCCGGTTGGTCCGGGCCCGCTTCCCGCTGCTGGCCGTGCAGACCGCGGAGGAGTCGCGGGTGCTGGCCGAGATCGCCCGCGTGCTGGGCGACCGGACGCTGGTCTTCCCGCCGCGCCAGGTGCACACCTGGTCGACCTCCCAGGGGTTCGCGGCGCTGGGCAGGCCCGGGCATCCGGACACCCGGCCGCCGCACGCCGCGCTGGCCGCGGCCGGCACGCTCTCGGCGCCCAGTGCGGTGGTCATGCTCGACCTGCACCCATGGCTGGGGTCGCCGAACACCCCGCCGGACACCCAGCTGGTGCGGCTGCTCAAGGACACGGTGCGGACCTATCGGGAGGGCTCCGTGCCCCGCACGCTGATCCTGGTCTCGCCGGTCGGGTACCTGCCGCCGGAACTGGAGTCGCTGGTCACCACGGTCGAGTTCCCGCTGCCGACCGCCTCGCAGATCCGCGGGCTGCTGGACCGGATGATCGAGCACAACGTCGGCACCGGTGCGCTCACCGTCGATCTCGGCCCGCAGGGGGCCGAGCGGCTGGCCGAGGCGGCCCGCGGGCTGACCGCGGCGGAGGCCGAGAACGCCTTCGCCCGGGCCATGGTCGACGACGGACGGCTCACCGACGACGACGTCGGCCAGGTGTGGCAGGAGAAGCGCCAGATCGTGGCCAGGTCGGGGGTGCTGGACGTCGTCCGGTCCACCGTCAGGCTGTCCGACGTGGGTGGACTGGGCACCCTCAAGACCTGGCTGACCAAGCGCAACGGGGCCTGGCTGGACGACGCCCGGGCGTACGGGCTGCCGGCTCCCAAGGGCGTGCTGGTCACCGGGGTGCCGGGGTGCGGGAAGTCGCTGACCGCCAAGGCCATGGCGTCGGCCTGGTCGCTCCCGCTGCTGCGGCTGGACATCGGCCGGGTGTTCGGCGGGCTGGTCGGCGCCAGCGAGGCCAACATGCGCACCGCGCTGCGCACCGCCGAGGCGGTGGCGCCGTGCGTGCTGTGGATCGACGAGATCGAGAAGGGCTTCGCTGCGGGCGCGTCCGGCAGCGGCGACTCCGGCACCTCGGCCCGGGTGTTCGGCACCTTCCTGACCTGGATGCAGGAGAAGACGGCGCCGGTGTTCGTGATGGCCACCGCGAACCAGATCGGGCTGCTACCGCCGGAGATGCTGCGCAAGGGCCGGTTCGACGAGATCTTCTTCATCGACCTGCCCACCGACGCGGAGCGCACCGTCATCTTCCGGCTGCACCTGACCGCCCGACTGGCCGCCGGTCCGGCGCTCGGGGCGCTGACCGTCACCGACGACCTGCTGGCCCGGCTGGTGGCCGCCACCGAGGGATTCTCCGGCGCCGAGATCGAGCAGGTCGTCATCGCCGCGTGTTTCGACGCGTTCGCCGGGCGGCGGGAACTGACCGAGGTCGACCTGCTCACCGAGATCGAGCGGACCGTGCCGCTGTCGGTGACCCAGGCCGAGCAGATCGCCGCACTGCGGGCCTGGGCCGATGTGCGGGCCGTGGCCGCCACCGCCGCCGAGGACCGGGCCGGTTACGTCACCGGGGAGCCGGGCGGCGCCCCGCAGGCCGACCTGGTGCAGGCGCGGGGTGGGCGGGCGATGCCGGGCTGAGGCGCCCGGCTCACCCCTGCCGGGCTCGCCGCGGGCGGAGCAGCGCCAGCACGGCCACCCCGGCCAGCAGACCCCAGAACGCGGAGCCGATGCCGACGAACGCGGTCCCGGCCGCGGTCACCACGAACGTCACCGCGGCCGACTCCAGCCGGCCCTCGGTCCGCGGGGCCGGGGCACCGGCCGCCGCCGGCGCCGGCGGGCCGAACGCGGCCATCAGGGCGGAGGCCAGGGCGCCGAGCAGGGCCAGGCCGGCCACCGCCTCGATGAGCACCGGCGGGGCGACCGCCAGCAACGCCCCGGCCAGTCCGGCGAGCAGACCGAGCAGCCCGAGCCCGACACCGGCGGTGACCGATGCGATCCACCGTCGGCCGCGGTCGGGGCCTGCGTCGGGCCCGGCGGCCAGCGCGGCACTGATCGCGGCCAGGTTGACCGCGTGCCCGCCGAACGGGGCGCCGGCGACGGTGGCCACGCCGGTGGCGAGCAGGATCGGCCGCAGCGCCGGGCGGTAGCCGTACTGGGCCAGCACGGCCATGCCCGGGACGTTCTGCGACGCCATGGTGACCACGAACAGCGGTAGCGCGATCCCGACGACAGCGCCGACCGTGAACTCCGGGGTGACCCAGGTCAGGGTGGGCAGCAGCGGGACCCCGACGAGTTCGGGCCCGCTGATCAGGATGCCGGCGACGGCCACGACCAGCGCGGCGGGCACCGCCCAGGGCCGGGCGAACCGGGTCAGCAGCAACCAGGTCACGATGACCGGCGCGGCCAGGGCGGGCACCTCGCCGAGCGCGCGCACCGGAGCCAGGCAGAGTTGCAGCAGCACCCCGGCGAGCATCGCGCTGGCCAGGTGGGCGGGGATGGCGGCGATGAGCCGGCCCAGCGGTGCCAGTGTCCCGGCCAGCACGATGAGCACGCCGCAGATCAGGAAGGCGCCCACCGCGGCGGGGAACCCGCCCTCCGGGGTGCCGGTCGAGATGAGGAGTGCCGCACCGGGGGTCGACCACGCGATGCTGATCGGAAGCTTCGTGCGGAGCCCGAGCAGCACCGCCACCACCGCGCACGCCACGCTCACCGCCAGCAGCCCGGACGCGGCCTGGGCGTCGTCCGCGCCGGCCGCCCGCAACCCGGTCAGCACCACCGTGAAGGAACTGGCGAACCCGACGAGGGCGGTGACCACGCCGGCCAGCAGGGGTTGCGCGCGGCCGGCGGCTCGGGGCATGCGGTCTCCAGTCGGGCTCCTCGACGGGCCGGGACGCCCGTGCGGCGGCACACCGTACCCCCGCGTTCCCGTGCCGCCCGGGCATTGATGGTCCGGGCTCCGCGTCGAACGGTGCATCCCGAGCTCCGGATGGGCTCACCTCCAGGAAGGACGCGGCGTTCGTCGGGGCTCGTCCGTCGGACCCCTGGGTCCCGGGGGAGACCGACCGACGGAGGACCTGTGCCAGCGACGTTCAACCACACCATCATCGCCACCGGCGACCGCGAGGCCTCGGCGGTGTCCTACCGCTCCATCCTGGAGGCGGCCGACGCGCAGAGCTGGGGCATCTTCACCAACGTGCAGCTCGACGGGGGGGTGTTCCTGCAGTTCGCCGACCTGCCGGTGGAGGTGTTCCCGGAGATCCAGATCCAGCACTCCGCGTTCCTGGTCGACGACGCGTTCCTGGTCGACGACGCCTGTTCGACCGCGCCCTGCACCGGCTGCGCTCCGGCGGCATCGAGCACTGGACCGACCCGGCGGCAGCGACCGGGGGAGATCAACCACGAGCACGGCGGCCGCGGCGTCTCCCTCGACCCGGCCGGGCACGGTCTGGGGATCTCGACCCGGCCGTACTGCTGGGCGAGGGAGTCGGGCGGTCCGGGAGACGGTCGGGTGCGAAGTGGGTCGGACGGTGTGCGGATGGCGGCAGGATGTGCGAGTCCGGCCGTACGGTGGTGCAACCCAGCGACCGGGCAAGACACGCGCTCTTCGGAACGAAGCAATTACGCACCGTGCAGGCCCACCCGGGTCACCATCACCCACTGTGGCGCATCCGACCGTCGACACCGCGAATCGGACGGGCCGCCGGGCTACCCTCTCGACCATGTGCGGCATCATCGGCTACATCGGTCCCCGGCAGGCGTTGCCACTCGTCCTGGAGGGGCTGGGCCGGATGGAGTACCGCGGGTACGACTCCGCGGGCGTGGCCATCCTGGACGAGACCGGGGAGCTGCACACCGCCAAGAAGGCGGGCGCGCTGGTCAACCTGGAGCGGCTCATCGACTCCGGTGAGGTGGCACTGGCCGGCTCCGTCGGCATCGGGCACACCCGGTGGGCGACGCACGGCGGCCCGACCGACCGGAACGCCCACCCGCACACCGACCGGCCGGGACGGGTCGCCGTCATCCACAACGGGATCATCGAGAACTTCCCGGTGCTGCGTCGTGAGCTCGAGGCGGCCGGCGTGGAGATGACCAGCGACACCGACACCGAGGTGGTCGCGCATCTGCTCGGCGAGGCGTTCGACCGCGGCCCCACCGCGGGCGACCTGCCGGCCAGCATGGCCGCGGTCTGCCGGCGGCTCGAGGGTGCGTTCACGCTGGTCGCCACGCACGCCGACGTCCCCGACCTGCTGGTCGCCGCCCGACGCAACTCGCCGCTGGTCATCGGGCAGGGCGACGGCGAGATGTTCGTGGCCAGCGACGTCGCCGCGTTCATCTCACACACCGATCAGGCCGTCGAGCTGGGCCAGGACCAGCTGGTCGTCATCACCCCGGACGGGTACGAGGTCACCTCGTTCACCGGGGGCGACCCGGACTTCCGCCCGTTCACGGTGGACTGGGACCTGGCCGCCGCCGAGAAGGGCGGCTTCCCGACCTTCATGGACAAGGAGATCGCCGAGCAGCCGGCCGCCCTGGCCGACACCCTGCGTGGTCACTTCGACGGCACCCACATCGTGCTCGACGAGCAGCGCCTGGGTGAGGACGAGCTGCGCACCGTCGACAAGGTGTTCGTCGTCGCCTGCGGCAGCGCCTACCACTCCGGGCTGGTGGCCAAGTACGCCATCGAGCACTGGACCCGGCTCCCCGTGGAGGTCGAGCTGGCCAGCGAGTTCCGGTACCGGGACCCGGTGCTGGACCGGGACACCTTGGTGGTGGCCGTCTCCCAGTCCGGCGAGACGGCCGACACCCTGGAGGCCGTCCGGCACGCCCGCCGGCAGCGGGCCCGGGTGCTGGCCGTCTGCAACACCAACGGCTCGCAGATCCCGCGGGAGTCGGACGCTGTCCTCTACACGCACGCAGGTCCGGAGATCGGGGTCGCCTCGACCAAGGCGTTCCTGGCCCAGGTCGCCGCGAACTACCTGGTCGGTCTGGCCCTGGCCCAGGCCCGCGGCACCAAGTACCCCGACGAGGTCGGTCGCGAGTTCGCCGCCCTGTCCGAGATGCCCGACGCGGTGGCGCAGACGCTGACCCTGCTGGACCCGGTCCGGCAGTGGGCCCGCGAACTGGCCGGCTCGCGCGCCGTGCTGTTCCTGGGCCGGCACGTCGGCTATCCGGTGGCCCTGGAGGGCGCGCTCAAGCTGAAGGAGCTGGCGTACATGCACGCCGAGGGCTTCGCGGCGGGCGAGCTCAAGCACGGCCCCATCGCGCTGATCGAGGAGGGCCTCCCGGTGGTGGTGGTCACCCCGTCGCCCAAGGCGCAGCCGATGTTGCACAGCAAGATCCTTTCCAACATCCGTGAGGTGCAGGCCCGTGGCGCCCGCACCCTGGTCATCGCCGAGGAGGGTGACGACACCGTCGCCCCGTTCGCCGACATGCTCGTCGAGCTGCCCCGGGTGCCGTCGCTGCTGCAGCCCCTGGTCGCCACGCTGCCGCTGCAGGTGCTGGCCGCCGAGATCGCCCGCAGCCGCGGCTACGACATCGACAAGCCGCGCAACCTGGCCAAGTCGGTCACCGTCGAGTAGCGGTGCGGTTCCCCCGTCGCTCGACGCCGGCCGGCCGGCCGGGATCGTCCGGCCGTCCCGGTCTGGCCGTCATCGGCGTCGGCATCGACGTCGTCGCCGTGGACCGGTTCGCCGCGTCGCTGGCCCGCACCCCGAGCCTGGTCGACCGACTGTTCGCCTCCGACGAGCGGGTGACCCGCAGCGGGCACCCGCGGTCGGCGACCTCACTGGCCGCGCGGTTCGCGGCCAAGGAGGCGGTGGCCAAGGCGCTCGGGGTCCCGGCCGGGATGCAGTGGCACCACTGCCGGGTGGTCAGCGCCGACAGCGGACGGCCTTCGCTGGTGATGACCGGCACCGTGCTCGCGGCGGCCGACGCCCAGGGCATCCAGGACTGGCAACTGTCGCTCTCCCACGACGCCGGCATCGCCGCGGCCATGGTCGTCGCGCTGGGCTGACGGCCGGTCCGGCGGCCACGGGTCGTGCAGGGGTCGCGCGGGGCCGGTTCAGCGGAACGCGATCGGGAACTGCACGGTCGGCTCCACCACCACCTCGGCGTTCAGCGTGTTGGCGATGAAGCACTCGTCGTGCCCCTGGTGCACCATCGCCACCACCCGCTCGGTGTCGGTGCCCTCGGCCACCTCGATGTGCGGGCGCAGCACGATCCGGGTGATGCGCATGGCCTCCCGGGTCACCGGCATCTCGGCCTCCGCCTCGTCCGAGTAGGACAGCACGTCCACGCCGGCGACCGCCGCCAGGGCCAGGAACGACAGCAGCTGGCAGGACGCGGCCGCCGCCAGCAGCAGCTGCTCCGGATTGGGCAGGGCCGCGTCCCCGCGGAACGCGGCGTCGGCGGTGACGGTCAGGCGCGTGTCGGTCGGCGGCAGCGTGACGTGGTGCGCCCGCGAGTAGTCGCGGTAGCCGCCGGCGGTGCTCCCGGACCACCTCAGCGCGGACGTGAACCGGTGCACCCTCGGGGCGCGGGCCGGCCGGACATCGGGCTCATCGGTGGTCATCTCGGGTCCTCCCCGTCCAGACGGTCGTTGCCGGGCGGATCAGCCCCGCAGGAACTCCCACAGCGCGTGGGCGCCGGCCCGGCCGGCCCGCTCGGCGCGCTCCCCGGCCCGGCCGTGCAGGTGCGCCCCGAGCGCGGCGGCGCGGTCGGCGGGCAGCCCGCTGGCCAGCAGCGACCCGATCACCCCGCTCAGCACGTCACCCGATCCGGCGCTGGCCAGCCACGGCGTCCCGGTCAGATTGACCCAGGTGGTGCCGTCCGGCGCGGCGACCAGGGTGCGGTGCCCCTTGAGCAGCACCACCGCGCCGCTCGTCGCGGCCGCCCGACGGACCGCGTCCAGCCGGTCGGTGAGGTCGAGATCGCCGAACACCCGGGTGAACTCGCGGTCGTGCGGGGTCAGGACGGTGACCTGTCCGGCCGCCCGGCGGCGGTCCAGCCAGTCCCGGTGCCCGGCCAGCAGGGTGAGCCCGTCCGCGTCCACCAGCACGGGCACGTCCTGCTCCAGCACGGTCCGCAGCGTGGCCGCGGCCGTCTCGTCGGTGCCCATACCGGGCCCGACCACCCAGGCCTGCACCCGCCCGGCCCGCTCGACCGACTCCGCCGCCACCACCTCCGGCCAGCGGGCGACCACGGCCTTCGCCTGCGCGCCGGCGTACCGGACCATGCCCGGCCGCAGGCAGACCGCGCCGCCCACACTCAGCACCGGGGCGCCCGGGTAGTCGGTCGAGCCGGCGGCCACGCCGACCAGGCCGCCGGTGTACTTGTCGTCCGCGCGGCCCGGGTCGGGCAGCAGCGCGGCCGCGGCCCCGTCGGTGAGGGCGAGCAGGTCCGCACGCACGGACGTCCCCGGGGCTGTGCCCACTCCCATGCCCAGGTCGTCGCTCACCACCGTGCCGCACCACTCGTCGGCCAGCAGCAGCCCGGGCTTGAGCGCCCCGAACGTCACGGTCACGTCCGCGCGGAACACCGGGCCGGACACCACGCCGGTGTCCGGGTGCAGCCCGCTGGGCAGGTCGACCGCCACGGTCAGGGCGGGGGAGTCGACCGCGAGCCGGACCAGCGACGCGGCCGGTTCGCGCAGCGGCGGCCGGGCGGCCAGACCGACCAGCCCGTCGATCACCACGTCGGCACCGGCCAGCAGGCCCGCGACCCGCGGGTCGTCGGCGGTGACCACCCGGCCCCAGGCCCGCCGCAGCCGGGCCAGGCCGTCGGCGTGCGCGCGAGCGGGATCGGTGAGCACGGCGGTCACGGCCAGGCCGCGGCCCCGCAGCAGGGCCCCGGCGATGAGCGCATCGCCGCCGTTGTCGCCGGTGCCGACCAGCAGCACCACCGACCGACCCGGCAACCTGGATCCGGGCCGCGACCCGAGCCGCGCAGTCAGCCGTGCCACGACCACCTGGGCCAGGGCGGTCGCCGCCCGTCGCATCAGCACGCCGTCCCCGGTCCGGGCCTGGGCCGCAGCCTCGGCCTGCCGGATCCGCTCCACCGAGTACGCCTGGATCAGCACCCGTCCACCATGCCGCACGGGATGGGACCGGTGGAGCCCGGTCCTCCGCTCGTTCCTCGCTCGGCCGACTCCGCCGGGATGGACTGGCGGAGCCCGGTCCCTCCGCTCGTTCCTCGCTCGGCCGACTCCGCCGTGCTTCCATCGGCAGGTGACCACCGACCACCACGTCCGGCCCACCGGCCCGTCCGGGGCCCCCGCGGCCGCCGCCGACCTGCGCGGCGAGGCGGTGGTGGACACCGGCGCGATCACCGGCAACGTCCGCCGGCTGCTGGCCCACGCCCGCACGGTCAACCCGGCGGGTGAGCTGATGGCCGTGGTCAAGGCGAACGGCTACGGCCACGGTGACGTCCCCGCCGCCCGCGCCGCGCTGGCCGGTGGGGCCGGGATGCTCGGCGTGGCCACCCCGGCCGAGGCCGTGCGGCTCCGGGTCGCGGGCGTCACCGAGGTGCCGCTGCTGGCCTGGCTGTGGCTGCCGGGCACCGACCTGGCGCCCGCGCTGGACGCCGGAGTCACCCTGGCGGTCAGCCATCCCGACCACCTGGCCGCGGTGCTGGCCGCGGTGGACGGTGGCGCCGGTCGCGGTGGACCGGTGGACGTGCACGTCAAGGTGGACACCGGGCTCGGCCGCAACGGCGTGCCCGCGCTCGCCCCCGGCGGTCCGGTCCGGGAGCCGGGCCCGGTGGGCACGCTGCTGGCCGGGCTGGCCGCGGCCGAGCGGTCCGGGCGGGTCCGGCTCACCGGGGTGATGAGTCACCTGGCCAGTGCGGACGTGCCCGGCGATCCGTCGGTCGGCGAGCAGACGGCGCTGTTCACCCAGGTGCTCGCCGCGGTCGACGCGGCCGGGCTGCGGCCGCGGTGGCGCCACCTGGCCAACACGGCGGCCACGCTGGACCACCCGGGCACCGTGTTCGACCTGGTCCGCTGCGGCATCGGCGTCTACGGCCTGGACCCCACCGCGACCGACCCGACCGGACCCGGGACCGCCGTGGGCCGGTCGTTGCGGCCGGCCATGACGCTGCGCGCTGCCGTCGCCCTGACCAAGCGGGTGCCGGCCGGGGCCGGGGTGTCGTACGGGCTGACCTACCGGACTCCCCGGGAGTCCACCCTGGCCCTGGTCCCGCTCGGCTACGCCGACGGCATCCCCCGCGCGGCCAGCTCGGTGGCCGAGGTGTCGCTGGGCGGGCGCCGGCGCCGGGTCGCCGGTCGGGTGGCCATGGACCAGTTCGTCCTCGACGTCGGGGACGAGCCGGTGCGCATCGGTGACGAGGTACTGCTGTTCGGACCGGGCGACGCCGGGGAACCGACCGCCACCGAGTGGGCCGACCGCACCGGCACCATCGACTACGAGATCGTCACCCGGATCGGAGCCCGGGTGCCGCGCCGATGGATCGGACCGGGCACCGACGGTGGCCCGGCCGAGCGGGACACTGGACTCCGGCAGCGCGGACAGGGACAGGGACAGGAGTGAGCGTGGCGGCACGACCGAGCACCGTCGGCCGGCTGGTCGGTGCGGCGGGCATCGTCACCGGGGTCGTCGGTGCGGCCGCGCTGGGTGGCATGACCGCGCAGCGCCGCGCCGTCCGGCACTACCGCGATGTGACCGCGCAGGCCGTCGGCGAGCTCGCCGGCGTGCCCGACGACGTGGCGTACGACTCCCTGGTTCCCGACCGGAGCTACTCGGTGGTCAGCGACGACGGGGTGGTGCTCGCCGTGGAGGAGGTCGGGCCGGCTGACGCCCCGCTCACCGTCGTCTTCGCCCACGGCTGGACGCTGCGCGCCGGCGCGTGGCACTACCAGCGGTTGGCCCTGTCCGGCGGCTGGCCGCGCCCGGACGGGGCCGGCGGCGCGCAGGAGCGGACCGCGCCGCCGGACGACGCGGGCATGCCCGTGATGCGGCTGGTGTTCTACGACCAGCGTTCGCACGGCCGGTCGTCGAGGGCGCCGCTCGGGTCGAGCACGATGGCGCACCTGGCCGACGACCTGGCCGCGGTGGTGGCCACCGCCGCACCGACCGGTCCGCTGGTCGTGGTGGGCCACAGCATGGGTGCGATGGCGCTGCTCACCCTGGCCGGCCGGGACGAACGCTTCGTGCAGCGGCTCGTCGGCGTGGGTCTGATCTCCACCACCGCCACCGCGCTGCGCCAGCCCGAACTCACCCGGATGCTGGTCAGCGGCAGCAACCCGCTGCTGAAGGTGCTGACCGCCACGGCCGCCCGGTACCCGGCGCTGTTCGAACGGGGCCGCCGGTCCAGCCGCGACGCGGTCTGGCTGCTCACCCGGACCCTCGGGTTCGCCCGGCGTGACGTGCCCGGAGCGATGGTCGACTACCTCGACGAGATGATCTCCTCCACCCCGGCCGATGTGATCGCCGACTTCCTGCCGGTGCTGCTGAGCATGGACCAGCGGCCGGCCCTGGCCCGGCTGACCGGTCGGCCGACGCTCATCCTGTGTGGCGACGCGGACCGGATGACGCCGATCAGCCGGTCCCGGGCCATGGCCGCGGCGCTGCCCGGGGCTGAGATGGTCACCGTGGCCGGGGCCGGGCACATGGCCATCCTGGAGGCGCCGGCCGAGGTCAACCAGGCCGTGCGGCGCCTGCTCGTCCGGGCCGCCGACCGCGCCGGGCTGCTGGCTGACGGGCAGGCGTCCCGGCTGCTGGCCGCGCTCCAGGACGCCCCGGCCCCGGCCGCGCCGGCCGACGGGGAGCCGGCCGCCGGCCGGGACGGAGCCGCGGAGACCGGACGGGCGGTCTCGCGATGAGCGCGCACGACGGGGCCGGTGCGGCGGTGACCACCACGATCGAGCTGCCCACCGCGGCGGACACCGACGCCTTCGGCCGTGCACTCGGCGCGGTGCTGCGGGCCGGTGACCTGGTGCTGCTGGCCGGTGGGCTCGGCGCCGGCAAGACGACGCTGACCAAGGGCGTCGCCGTCGGCATGGGCATCGACGCCACCGTCACCTCGCCCACGTTCGTGCTGGCCCGGATGTACCGGCCGGCGACCGGCGGTCCCCGGCTGGTCCACGTGGACGCCTACCGGCTCGGCGGCCGCCTGGAGCTCGACGACCTGGACCTGGACACCGACCTGACCACCGCTGCGGTGGTGGTCGAGTGGGGCGAGGGCGTGGCCGACCAGCTCGCCGAGGACCACCTGTTGGTGCGGCTGGACCGGCATCCGGACGACACCCGGACGGCCGAGCTGGTGGCCGTCGGTGGCGACTGGCCCCGGCGGGTCGCCCGGGCCGCGACGGCGGTCCGCGCGTCCAGCGCCTGACGGCATCCGCCCCCGGGCGCCGATCCACGTCACACCCCCGGTTCCGATCCGGTCTCGATCAGCGTCGCCCGGGCCGATCCGTCCCGCGCGGTCCTTCGTGTCACGCATCATCGATGGTCGTCGCACCGGTGTGGCGCGGCCGTTCGGCCGCGATCCGGTGCACGTCGGCCGGGGGACGCGGAACGGAGCTGGTGGGTGCAGGCAGGAACACGACGCACGTCCCCGGATGCGGCGGTCGCGGCCCGCGGTCCGTCCGCGGCGTTCCGGCCGGAGATCGAGGGACTGCGCGCGCTGGCCTGCGTCCTGGTGGTCGGCTACCACGTGTGGGGCGACCGGGTCTCCGGCGGCGTCGACGTCTTCTTCGTGCTCACCGGGTTCCTGCTCACCGGGCAGTTGCTCCGCGGCGTCGCTCGCGGCGGGTTCGGCCCGGTCGAGGTGGCCCGGCGCTGGTCGCGGACGGTGCAGCGGCTGGTACCCGCCACCGGCGTGGTGCTGCTGGTCACCGCGGCCGGCGCACTGCTGGTGCTGCCGAGCTCACGGTGGGGGCAGACCAGCCGGGAACTCGTCTCGTCGGTGCTGTTCGTGCAGAACTGGCAGCTGGCGTCCGACGCGGTCGACTACGCCGCCCAGCACCGCTCGGCCAGCCCGATGCAGCACCTGTGGTCGCTGTCCGTCCAGTTGCAGGTGGTGCTCGTCGCCCCGGTCCTGGTGCTGGCCGCCGTCCGTTGGGCCCGGTGGCGCGGCGTCGACCCGGTCCGCTCGATGGCCGGCCTGCTGACGGTGGCGTTCGCGGGCTCACTCGCCTGCTCGATCGTGCTCACTGCGGTCGACCAGCCGCTGGCCTACTTCCACACCGCGACCCGGGTCTGGGAGTTCGCCCTGGGCGGCCTGCTCGCCCTCGTCGTGGACCACCTGCGGCTGCCCGGCCGGGTGCGGCTCGCCGCCGGCTGGGTCGGGGTCGGCGGCCTGATCGCCTGTGGCGCCGTGCTCTCCGGTGACCGGCTGTTCCCCGGGGTCGCCGCGCTGTGGCCGACCGGCTGTGCCGTGCTGGTGGTGCTGGCCGGGCGGACCGGTGACCGCTGGTCGGCCGACCGCTGGCTGACCACCGGGCCCGCGCAGCGGCTCGGCGGGTGGTCGTTCGGCTGGTACCTCTGGCACTGGCCGTTGTTGATCATGACGCTGGCCGCGACCGGCGCGGACCGGCTGGGCCTGATCGACGGACTGGTCGTGGTGCTGGCCGCTCTCGGGCTGGCCGTGCTCACCGACCAGGGGCTGGACCGGGCGCTCACCCGGCGGCTGCGGCGCCCGCGCGGCGGCCTGCGGCCGGCTGGGCTGGTCGCGCTCGCCGCGATCTCGGCGGTGACCGTGGTGTCGCTGGTCTGGCAGGCGGCCATCCGCCCGCCGGCGCTGGCGATCGACGACCCCCGCTACCCGGGTGCGGCCGTGCTGGCCGGCGCGGAGGCCGACCCGCTGCCCGCGATCCCGACCGCGGTCACCGCCACGGACGACTGGGTGCCGACCGAGCAGTGGGACTGCACGCCGCTGACCCGGTACCCCGACCAGCTGGTCTGCGTGCAGCCGGTGGTCGAGCAGCCGACCCGTCGGGTCGCGGTGGTCGGGGACTCGCACGCGCAGCAGATCTCCGGGTCGTTGCTCACCGTGGGACAGCAGCTGGGGTGGCAGTTCATCGCCCTGATCCGCGGCGGATGCCCGTTCTCGACCGCGGCCGAGAGCAACCCGGGCGACCAGACGTGTGTCGACTCCAACGCGGCGGTCCTCGACGAGATGGCCGACCTGCAGCCGGACCTGGTCGTCACGATGGCCACCCGCAACGCCCGGCCCGGCCTCACCGAGCAGACCCCGACCGGGTTCGTCGACAAGTGGCGGGCGCTGGACGAACTCGGCATCCCGGTGCTGGCGTTCCGCGACAATCCCCGCTTCGAGGAGTCCCAGCTGGAGTGCTGGGAGCAGGCCGGCCGGCCGGTCGGCGCGCCCGACACGGCCATCGGCCGGGACGTGGGCTGCGGTGGTCTCCGATCGGACATCTACGCGACCGATCCGCCGTGGCTGGCCGTCCCGGACCTACCGGGCAACGTGACCTTCGTCGACATCGCCGACGCGGTGTGCGACGCCGAGTACTGCCCGGTGGCGGTGGGCAACGTCCTCGTCTACATGGACGACAACCACCTGACCGCCACCTACAGCGCGTCGATGGCCCCGCTGGTGGCCCCGACGGCCGTGCAGCTGCTCGGCGACTTCTGATCCGGCGCCGGGGGACCGCCCGTCCGGGCCGCCCGGCGGGGTCGGCGCCGCGCCTAGACTCGGATCTCGTGCTCGTCCTGGCCATCGACACCTCGACGCCCGTGGTCACCGCGGGCGTGGCCCGCGTGCTGCGCGCCCACGAACTCATCGCCCTCGCCGGCGGCGGCGGTCTGACGGGGCCGTCCTCGATGCCGACCACGGTGCTGGCCGAGCGGTCGGTCACCGACGCCTTCGCCCACGCCGAGCGGCTGATGCCGCTGGCCACCGAGGCCCTGGCCGAGACCGGGCACCGGGTGGCCGACCTCGAGGCCGTGGTCGTCGGGCTGGGACCCGGTCCGTTCACCGGGCTGCGGGTCGGCATCGCCACCGCCGCCGCGCTGGGGGACGCGCTGGACGTGCCGGTGCACGGGGTGCCCTCGCACGACGGGGTCGCGGGGTCCGTCGTGCGTGCGGTCGCCGGTGCCGTCGGGAGCACCGACGGACCACTGCTGGTGGCCACCGACGCCCGACGCCGCGAGGTGTACGTCTCCGCCTACGCCGCGGACGGGCGGCGGCTGGCCGGGCCGGCGGTGCTGGCGCCCGCCGCGGTCCCGGCCTGGCTGGACGAGCACGACGTGCGACCCGCGGCCCTCGCCGGGGCGGGCGCCGACCTGGTCGCCGGGGTGCTGCCGCTGCCGGTGACCGCCCCGACCCGGCCGCTCACCGCCGGCCTGGTGACCCGGGCCGAGCGCGCGCTGGTCACCGACGCCGTGCCCGGCCCGCTCACCCCGCTGTACCTGCGCCGCCCGGACGCCACCGAGCCGTCGGCGACCAAGTCGGTGCTGGGCCGGTGAGCACCCTGACCGAGCCCCGCGTGCTGGAGCCGCTGCGCTGGTGGGACATCCCGGCGCTGGTCCAGCTCGAGGCCCGGCTGTTCCCGGAGGACTCGCCCTGGACGCCGGCCATGTTCTGGTCCGAGCTGGCCGCCGGGCACCACTACCTCATCCACCGCGGGGCGCACGGGCAGGTCGACGGCTACGCCGGGCTGGCCCGCCAGTTCGACGAGGCCGAGGTGCAGACCATCGGCGTCGATCCGGCCGCCCAGGGCACCGGGCTGGGCCGGGCACTGCTGCACGACCTGCTCGGCGCCGCCGTCGCCGGCGGGGCCGCCCGGGTCTTCCTGGACGTCCGGACGGACAACGTGCCGGCCCGGACCCTGTACGAGACGGAGGGTTTCACCGTGATGGGCGTGCGGCGGCGGTACTACGAACCCAGTGGGGCGGACGCCTACGGCATGGTGCTGGAGCTGGCCGACTGGACGCCGCAGGTCCACCGGCAGCAAGGGCACCGGCAGCAAGGGCACCGGCAGCAGGAAGACCGGCGACCGGAGCAGGCGCGATGAGCCCGCTGCCGCCCGGTTCGATCGTGCTGGGCATCGAGTCCTCCTGCGACGAGACCGGCGCCGGGCTGGTCCGGGTGCCCGAGCCCGGTGGTGCGCCGCAGCTGCTCGGCCACGAACTGGCCTCCAGCTCCGATCAGCACGCCCGGTTCGGTGGCGTGGTGCCGGAGATCGCCTCCCGGGCTCACCTGGAGTCGATGACGCACACGGTGCGCTCGGCCTTCGCCAAGGCCGGGGTGCAGCGCTCCGACGTCAGCGCCGTCGCGGTGACCTGCGGACCCGGCCTGGCCGGCGCCCTGCTGGTCGGGGTGGCCGCGGCCAAGGCCTACGCGGCCGCCTGGGACGTGCCGCTGTACGGGGTCAACCACCTGGCCGGGCACGTCGCCGCGGACACCCTGGAACACGGGCCACTGCCGACCCCGTCCCTGGCCCTGCTGGTCTCCGGAGGGCACACCCAGCTGTTGCGCATCGGCGACCTGGCCGGCGACATCACCGAGATCGGCACCACCATCGACGACGCGGCGGGGGAGGCCTACGACAAGGTCGCCCGCATCCTCGGACTGGGGTACCCGGGCGGCCCGGTCATCGACCGGCTGGCCGGGCAGGGCGACCCGACCGCCATCGCGTTCCCGCGCGGGTTGACCGGTCCCCGCGACGCCCGGTACGACTTCTCCTTCTCCGGGCTGAAGACGGCCGTGGCGCGGTGGGTCGAGGCCCGGCAGCGGGCGGGCGAGCCGGTCCCGGTCGAGGACGTGTGCGCCTCGTTCCAGGAGGCGGTCGTCGACGTGCTCACCGCCAAGACGGTGCGGGCGGCCACGGATCTGGGCATCGGCACCGTGCTCGTCGCGGGCGGCGTGGCCGCCAACGGCCGGCTGCGCGCGCTGGCCCAGCAGCGGTGTGACGCGGCCGGGCTGCTGCTGCGGGTGCCGCGGCCCGGGCTGTGCACCGACAACGGCGCCATGATCGCGGCGGTCGGCGCCCTGGTCGCGGCGTCCGGCGCGGCGCCGTCCTCGCCGCTGCTGTCCGGGGATCCGGGGCTGCCGGTCTCCGTGGTGCACGCACCCTGAACGACCGTGGACACTGCCGCGCCGTCCGCCACCCCCGAGGTTGAGTGCTGGCACTCACCTGGCTAGAGTGCCAGTCGTACGGAGCGAGGCGGCCCGATCCCCGCGACGGCGGGACGCAGCGACCTCCGGACGTCGATATGCGTGCACATGTCCATCAGCAGTTCTGCTGTCGAACCCCAGAAGGGGGAGGTTCCACGTGGCGAGCGTGAACATCCAGCCGCTCGAGGACAAGATCCTCGTCCAGGCCAACGAGGCCGAGACGACGACCGCGTCGGGCATCGTCATCCCCGACACCGCCAAGGAGAAGCCGCAGGAGGGCACTGTCCTCGCGGTCGGCCCCGGCCGCATCGACGACAACGGCAAGCGGGTCCCGCTGGACGTCGCCGAGGGTGACGTCGTCATCTACTCGAAGTACGGCGGCACCGAGGTCAAGTACGCCGGCCAGGAGTACCTCCTGCTGTCGGCGCGCGACGTGCTGGCCAAGGTCACCAAGTGACCGGCGGCGGGTGACGCAGCGCGCCGCCCGCCATCTCCAGGACCGACTCGCGCCCCGGCGGCCACCTCGTGGTCACCGGGGCGCAGCGGTGTCCGCCGGGTCACCCGGCCTCCCTGCACTGGTCAACTCTGCTCTGACGGGAAGAAGAAGACATGGCGAAGCAGATCAGCTTCGACACCGAGGCGCGGGCTGCGCTGCAGCGCGGCGTCGACAAGCTGGCCGACGCGGTCAAGGTCACCCTGGGCCCGCGCGGTCGGTACGTGGTGCTGGACAAGAAGTTCGGCGGCCCGACCGTGACCAACGACGGTGTCACCATCGCTCGCGAGATCGAGCTCGAGGACTCGGGCGAGAACCTCGGCGCGCAGCTGGCCAAGACCGCGGCCACCAAGACCAACGACGTGGCCGGTGACGGCACCACCACGGCGACCGTGCTGGCTCAGGCGCTGGTCACTGAGGGCCTGCGCAACGTCACCGCCGGCGCGAACCCGATGGCGCTGCGCACCGGGATCATGAAGGCGGCCGACGCGGTCGCCACCGCGCTCGACGCCCGCGCGACCCCGGTGGCGGGCAACAAGGACGCCATCGCCCAGGTCGGCACCATCGCCTCCCGGGACGAGACGATCGGCGCCCTGCTCGGCGATGCCATCGACAAGGTCGGCGCCGACGGCGTCGTCACCGTCGAGGAGCACTCCGCGCTCACCACCGAGCTCGAGTACACCGACGGTGTGCAGTTCGACAAGGGCTACATCTCGCCGTACTTCGCCACCGATCCGGAGGCCGGCGAGGCCGTGTACGAGAACGCCCTGGTGCTGCTCGTCCGCGAGAAGATCTCCGCGCTGGCCGATCTGCTGCCGCTGCTGGAGAAGGTGCTCGAGACCGGCAAGCCGCTGTTCATCGTGGCCGAGGACATCGACGGCGAGGCGCTGTCCACCCTGGTGGTCAACTCCATCCGCAAGACCGTCAAGGTCGTCGCGGTGAAGAGTCCCTTCTTCGGGGATCGCCGTCGGGCCTTCATGCAGGATCTGGCCATCGTCACCGGCGCCGAGGTGGTCTCCACCGAGGTCGGGCTGAAGCTGGCCGAGGTCGGGCTGGACGTGCTGGGCTCCGTTCGCCGGGTCACCGTCACCAAGGACGCCACCACGCTGGTCGACGGCGGCGGGTCCGCCGAGGCCGTGGCCGAGCGGGCCGCGCACCTGCGGACCGAGATCGAGTCGACCGACTCGGACTGGGACCGCGAGAAGCTGCAGGAGCGGCTGGCCAAGCTGGCCGGCGGCGTGGCCGTCATCAAGGTGGGTGCGGCGACCGAGACCGAGGTCAAGGAGCGCAAGCACCGCATCGAGGACGCCGTGGCCGCGACCAAGGCCGCGGTCGAGGAGGGCATCATCGCCGGCGGTGGGTCCGCCCTGGTGCACGCGGCCGCCGAGCTGGACGCGCTGGAGGCGGAGCTCACCGGTGACGAGGCGGTCGGAGTCGGCATCGTGCGCCGGGCGCTCACCGCGCCGGCCTACTGGATCGCCGCGAACGGGGGCCAGGAGGGCGCGGTCGTCGTGTCCAAGGTGGCCGAGCTGCCGGTCGGCCAGGGGTACAACGCCGCCACCGGCGAGTACGGCGACCTGGTCGCCCAGGGCGTCATCGACCCGGTCAAGGTGACCAAGGCCGCGGTGGCCAACGCCGCCTCGATCGCCGGCATGGTGCTGACCACCGCGACCACGGTGGCGGACGTACCGGAGCCGGAGCCGGCCGCCGCCGGTGGCGGCCACGGGCACGCCCACTGATCGCGAGCCGCTGATCGCACACCCCGCTGGGGTGACCGACGGCCCCATCCCCTCCCCGGGGGTGGGGCCGTTGTGCTCCTTCCGGGTGCGGCGCACCCCGACCGACGCAACGAACCGTCGGTCCGACTGTGTATGGTCACCCCATGGGAGGAGTGGGCTTCGCCCGTTCTGGCGCGCACGTCTCGCGCCGCCACGGCCGGGTGAGCCGATCGGGCGGTCCGGAGGCCGGAGCGAGCGGTTCAGCCCGCCTTGCTGGAGCCCAACGGAGTGCCCACCGTCGGGGACTGGGCGGCCATGAGGATCTGGTTGCGTTCTCCCTCGGAGAGCCCGCCCCAGATGCCGTACGGCTCGTGCACGCGCAGCGCGTGCTCCCGGCACTGCAGGATGGCCGGGCACTGGCCGCACACCGCCTTGGCCCGCGCCTCGCGCCGGGCCCGGGCCGGGCCGCGCTCGCCCTCGGGGTGGAAGAAGTAGGAACTGGCCATGCCGCGGCAGGCGGCGTCCAATTGCCAGTCCCAGAGGTCGGCGTTCGGTCCCGGAAGTCTTCTGGTGTCGGCCATCTCGATCTCCTCCTGGGGCACCCGGAACAGGGTGGTGCCGGCGCAGGGGGCGCGGCGGGCGGAAGCCGGTCGGAGACACGGCAGGACGGGTGCCCGGGCGGGAGCGCCGCGGTCGACGCGTCCGGACCCATCGTGCTGTCGTCACCTCGCGGGGCCCGGATCCACGCTGATCCTGGCTGCCGTGATCGTCCGACCCTAGAACCGATCGCACCGGCGGGACAAGGGGTCTGCTCGATCTTGCGGCGGCGTTCCGGAGGCCGGATCCGGCCGTGTCGGACGGCACGTCACGAGTCGGTACCGACCACCGTCGGGTTCGTGTCGTTCGCCCGGTTCCGGGGTACTCCGACGCCCCACCGCCGGGCGACGCGCGCCCGAGCGGGTGATGGCGCGATCCATCCGGCCGGTGGCGCTCCGGTCGCCCTGTGGACACGGGACCGACCGGGATTGATCTTCCGGGGGACGGCGCGCCGACGAGTCGGTGAGATCCGCGAAAGCTGGGGGTTTCGGAGAGCAACCGATCGGCTACACTCCGTGAGTAGTCGGGGGCGATGCCTGACCGACCTGACCAAGGCGGTCGAGACAACACGGGTCGGATGGCCGGATCGGGGCCGAGGGATCTCGGCGCCGTCGGCAATGGTCGAGCGCAGCCCGGTCAGGGCTCGCGAGGGAGTGGGTTGACGTGACCACAGTGCTCATCTGCGACGAGCGCCGCAGCGCCCGGGACGGTCTGACCCGGGTCATGACGGCGGTGCCGTCCGTGGACTCGATCGACTGCGTCGGCAGCGGGGACGAACTGCTCGCGCGGTACGGCCGCCAGGCCACCGACGTCGTGCTGATCGGCACCCAGCGCGCGTTGACCAGTGGCATCGAGGCGACCCGACGGTTGCTGGCCATCCATCCGTCGGCCGTCGTCATCGTGTTCGGGTCACCGGACGACACCGCGTCCATCGCCGCGGCCATCGCCTGCGGGGCGCGCGGGTTCCTGCGCTGGGACGCCACCCAGCCGGAGATCGTGGCCGCCCTGGCCGACACCCTCACCATCCCGCGGCTGCCGGCTGTGCGGGACGCGGTGGACGGGGAGGCGCCGCTGACCGAGCGCGAGCTGCAGGTGCTGCGCGGGATGAGTCAGGGGCAGAGCAACGGTGAGATCGGCAAGGAGCTGTTCCTGTCCGAGGACACCGTCAAGACGCACGCACGGCGGCTGTTCCGCAAGCTCGGGGCGCGGGACCGGGCCCAGGCGGTGGCGCTGGGTTTCCGGCGCGGGCTGGTGGCCTGACCGCCGGTCCCGGTCGCCGATCTGACGGATGACCGGACGACCGACCCGACCACGGCGTGCGGTCATGCGGTGCTGGGGCACGGTTCCGTCGGTCGGCCCAACGAGTTCCGGCATCCGTTTCCGTCGACGTTGCACGCAGTGTGACGAAATGTGTGGATCGTCACGTTCTGTCGCATTGGGTCGTCGCAGCGAAGACGGCGATGTGCCGAAGGGGCGGTGTCCACTCCACTGACGTGCCGCTCCCTGCCCACTTCCATGTTCGGACCGTTAGCATCACTCGCCGAACACGGGGTTGGACCGGGTGAACGCTGGGGGAAGGTGGTCACGATGACCTCCGCCGGCGTGCCCAGGCGTGTAATGCGCGGGCTGTCCGCTGCGATGAAGCAGACGGACCCCGAGGCGGAGCACCTCGAGGCCGCAGCGTCCGACCCCACGGGAGCCGACGACCGGTCCGGGAACACCCTGGACCTCGACGCCGATCTGGCCGTCACCGGTGACCGGGCCGCGCTGGAGCGTGTGCTCGCCCAGATCCATCCCGTCATCGTCCGATACTGCCGGACCCGCCTGTCCGACGGCCACCGCTCACTGGTGACCCCGGACGACATCGCCCAGGAGGTGTGCATGGCCGTCATCTCGGCGCTGCCCACCTACCGGCGCGAAGGGCGGCCCTTCCTGGCCTTCGTCTACGGCATCTGCCACCACAAGGTGGCCGATGCCCATCGCGCCGGCGGCCGCTCGCGGTCCCAGCCGTTCGCCGAGGTCCCGGACTCCGTGGCCACCGATCGCACGCCCGAACAGGTCGCCGTGCAGGGCTCGGTCACCGCGTCGATGAACGAACTGCTGACCGTGCTGCCCGAGCAGCAGCGGGAGATCCTGCGACTGCGGATCGGGGTGGGCCTGTCGGCCGACCAGACCGCGCAGGCGCTGGGCATGTCGGCCGGGGCGGTGCGGGTCGCGCAGCACCGCGCGCTGGCCAAGCTGCGCACCGTCCTGGCCAACGACGACGCCTGGCCGGAGCAACTGCTGTGAGCCGACGCCGCCGGGACACCCCCACCCCGGGGTCCGGAACGCCCGCCGCCGACTCCCTGGCTCCCATCGACCTGGACGCGGTGCTGACCGACGACCGCCTGCTGGACGACCTGCAGCAGCGTCGCTCCGGACTGCGGTTGGTCGACGCGCAGCAGGACCCGATCCCGGATCTGTTCGCCGCCTGGCGGCAGGACGTCGAGGCCGTCCCGGTCCCGCCACCCCCGCCGCTGCGGGTGGCCGCTGCCGCGCTGGAGGCGGGTCGCCCTCAGCCGCGCCGCGGCGTGCGGCCCATGCTCGCCGTCGCGGCCGCCATCGCCACCCTGCTGCTCGGCATCGGGGTGGGCGTGACCCGGTCGGCCACCGAGGAATCGCCGCTGTGGCCGATCGCCCAGCGGCTGTGGGCCGATCGGGCCGAGTCGGTGGCCAGCAAGCGGGCGGTCGAGGACGCTCTCGGCGACGCCGAGATCGCCCTGCAGGCCGGCCAGCCGGACGCGGCCCGCCGTGCGCTGCAGGTGGCCGAGGCCGCGGTCGACAACGTGCAGGACCTGGACGGCCGGGACACCCTGGCCACCCGGCTGCAGGACCTGCAGACCAAGGGTGGGGTCACCCCGGCGCCGCGCGCCTCGAGTGGTCCGAACTTCGCCGCGCCGCCGTCACTGTTCGTGCCGCCCACGGCGAGCAGTCAGACGACCGGCACCCCGACCCCGCAGTCCGGGACCAGCACCTCACCGAGCCCGTCGCCGTCCGGCGCGCCGCCCGCGACGGGATCCAGCGCGGCGGTGACCGACGTCGGCACCCAGGGCCCTGGCACGTCCATCGAGACCCGGCCGACCCGCTCCGTGGTGCCGGCCCGCCCGGTGCCGCCGGTCGACGGCAGCGAGCCCTCGACGTCGTCGTCATCCGCATCGGTGCCGTCGACGCCGGCCACACCCTCGACGCCGGCCACACCCGTCGCCCCGCCGCCGGCGTCCACCTCCGAGGAGCTGCCACCGGTGGTGGTGATCCCGCCGGCCGAGACGCCGAGTTCGCCGGTGGAGACCCCGACCACCCGCCCGGCCGAGTCCTCGACGACCCCGGCCACCCAAACCACGCCGACCAGCCCGGTCAGTACCCCGTCGAGCACCGCGACCGATCCGGCGACGTCCGAGCCGGACGGGACGCCGACCACGCCCGGCACCGGCACGACCGTCGCGACCACCGGCTCGACGGGGCCGGAGCCGACCGGGGACCCGGCCGCACCGACGCCCGGCACGGACGCCCTGTCCCGCCCGGGTCAGCTCGAGATCCGCTGATCACCGGCCGATCACCGGCTGATCAGCGGCCGGATCAGCGGCTGATCGTGGGAGTGCCCGGCCGCTCCCGCGGGGCGCTGTTCACCGTCGGCTGACCGCGACGGGCGGCCGGGAGCCCTCGCCTACGATGGTTCTACGCCCCTCGTCCGGCTCCGCCGCCGGCGCCGGTGGCGCCGCCTGAGTCGGTGCGCGTGGGACGTCGATCAGGGCCGGGTCCGGATGCGGACGTCCAGGCTCCAGGCAGGAAGGGTGTCGATGTCCGTCTCCGTGTCCCAGCCGGTGACCGTTCCCCAGGTGTCCGGATCCGGGTCGTCCCCCGACGGACCGCCCCCGGCCCCGCCCGCAGCGGCCACGACCGCTCCGCGCGAGATCGCCGAGAACGACAAGTTCGTCACGGTCGGGCTCACCTACGACGACGTGTTGCTGCTGCCCGACGCCTCCGACGTCATCCCGAGCGAGGTCGACACCAGCACCCGGCTGACCCGTAACATCCGCATCCGGGTGCCGCTGCTGTCCAGTGCGATGGACACCGTCACCGAGGCCCGGATGGCGATCGCCATGGCCCGCCAGGGCGGGCTGGGCGTGCTGCACCGCAACCTGTCCGTGGACGACCAGGCCTCGCAGGTGGAGATCGTCAAGCGCTCCGAGGCCGGCATGGTCACCGACCCGGTCACCTGCTCGCCGGAGACCACGCTGGCCGAGGCGGACGCGCTGTGCGCCAAGTTCCGCATCTCCGGCGTCCCGGTCACCGATGCGTCCGGGCACCTGCTGGGCATCATCACCAACCGCGACCTGCGCTTCGAGGTGGACCTGAGCCGCCCGGTGCGCGAGGTGATGACGAAGATGCCGCTGGTCACCGCGCCCGTCGGGGTGAGCGCTGACGCGGCCCTGGGCCTGCTGCGCAAGCACAAGATCGAGAAGCTGCCGCTGGTCGACGCGGACGGCCGGCTGCGCGGCCTCATCACGGTCAAGGACTTCGTCAAGACCGAGCAGTACCCGAACGCGACCAAGGACCACGACGGCCGGCTGCTGTGCGGTGCTGCCGTCGGAGTCGGGGACGAGTCGTACGCCCGGGCCATGGCGCTGGCCGACGCCGGGGTGGACGTGATCATGGTCGACACCGCGCACGGCCACTCCACCCGCGTGCTGGAGATGGTGTCCCGGCTGAAGCGGGACCTGGCCGGCCGGGTCGACATCGTCGGCGGCAACGTGGCCACCCGGGCCGGGGCCCAGGCCCTGGTCGACGCGGGAGCCGACGGGGTCAAGGTCGGCGTGGGTCCCGGTTCCATCTGCACCACCCGGGTGGTCACCGGCATCGGCGTCCCGCAGGTCACCGCGATCTGGGAGGCGGCCAAGGCGTGCCGTCCGGCCGGTGTGCCGGTCATCGGCGACGGCGGTCTGCAGCAGTCCGGCGACATCGCCAAGGCCATCGCGGTCGGCGCGGACAGCGTCATGCTCGGATCGCTGCTGGCCGGGGTGGCCGAGTCACCCGGCGAGCTGATCTTCGTGGCCGGCAAGCAGTACAAGGCGTACCGCGGCATGGGATCCCTGGGTGCGATGCAGTCGCGCGGCGAGGCGAAGTCCTACTCCAAGGACCGCTACTCGCAGGACGACGTGCTGTCCGACGACAAGCTGGTGCCCGAGGGCATCGAGGGCCGGGTGCCGTTCCGGGGCAGCCTGGCTGCGGTCAGCCACCAGCTGATCGGCGGGCTGCGCGCGGCGATGGGCTACACCGGGTCCGGCACCGTGGCCGAGCTGCAGCAGGCCAAGCTGGTCCGGATCACGGCGGCCGGCCTGCGCGAGTCGCACCCGCACGACGTGACCATCACCTCCGAGGCACCCAACTACATCGACCGCTGATCCCGTCCCACCTCGCACCGGGACCGGGGATGCGCACCGGCGGCTAGCATGCTTCCGGCGCGGTCCGGCTGCGCCCGGGACCGCCCGTCGGCGGATCCGAGAGCTGTGCCGCCGGCGGGAGCCGGGGGCCGACCGCGAGGAGTCCCTCAGTGCCCGACACCGTGGAGATCGGCATCGGGCGGGACGCCCGCCGGGTCTACGGCCTGGACCAGGTCGCGATCGTCCCGTCCCGGCGCACCCGGTCGTCGGCCGACGTGTCCACGGCGTGGCAGATCGACGCCTACCGGTTCGACATCCCGCTGCTCACCCGACCCAGCGACGCCGTGGTGTCCCCGCAGGTCGCGGTGGCCGTCGGCCGGCTCGGCGGGCTCGGCGTGCTGGACGGCGAGGGCCTGTGGACGCGGCACGAGCAACCGCAGTCGGTGATCGACGAGCTGGTGCGCACCGCAGAGCAGGCCGCAGACCCGGCCGAGGTCACCGCCGCCCTGCAGCGGGCGTACTCATCGCCGGTGCGGGACGACCTGGTCCAGCAGGCGGTGGCCGAGTTGCGGGCCGACGGCGGCACGGTCGCCGTCCGGGTGTCCCCGCAGAACGCGGCCGCCCTGGCCCCCAGCCTGGTCGCCGCGGGCGTCGAGCTGCTGGTCATCCAGGGCACCATCGTCTCGGCCGAGCACGTGCGGGTCGGCCGGGGCGGCGAGGAACAGCCGCTCAACCTGAAGTCGTTCATCTCCGACCTGGAGATCCCGGTGGTGGTCGGCGGGTGCACCAACTACCAGACCGCCACCCACCTGATGCGCACCGGCGCCGCCGGGGTCATCGTCGGCACCGGCGCCGGCCCCACCTCGACGACCGACGAGGTGCTGGGCATGGCGGTGCCGATGGCCACCGCCATCGCCGACGCGGCCGCGGCCCGCCGCTCATACCTGGACGAGACCGGCGGCCGGTACGTGCATGTCATCGCCTCCGGCCCGATCGAGACCAGTGGCGACATCGCCAAGGCCATCGCCTGTGGCGCCGACGCGGTGATGCTGGGCGAGCCGCTCACCGCCGCGGCCGAGGCCCCGGCCGACGGCTGGTTCTGGCCGTCCACGGCCGCGCACCCGGTGCTGCCGCGGGGGTACGCGGCGCCGTGCGGTCCCGCCGACGTCCCGCTGGAGCAACTGCTGCTCGGCCCGGCGGCCGGCGCCGACGGCCGCACCAACCTCTTCGGAGGGCTGCGCCGCGCCATGGCCAAGGCCGGGTACTCCACGCTCAAGGACTTCCAGCGGGTGGGACTCACCGTGTCGATCTGATCGGCCCGGATCTGATCGTGCCGGCCCCGATCGGGGCTGCACCCGAGGCGCCGGACGTGGCGGGCAGACTGGCCGGATGCAGACCTTCCTGCCGTACCGAGACTTCCGGGCCAGCGCCGAGGTGCTCGACTCGCCGCGGCTGGGCAAGCAGCGGGTGGAGACCCTGCAGGTGCTGCGGGCGCTGGAGCTGCCGGAGTACGGCTGGCGCAACCACCCGGCCGTCATCATGTGGCGCGGCCGGCTGCCCGCGCTGGTCAGCTACGGGCTGACCATGGCCCAGGTCTGGACCGAGCGCGGGTTCGGTGACACCACCGCGGCCCAGATGATCGAGTTCGCGCCCGAGGTCGCCGATCTCACGCAGGAAGAGCTGACCGCGGACGGGCTGGTGCCGAGCTGGCTGGGCCGGGAGGACTTCCACGTCTCGCACCGCAGCCGGCTCATCACCAAGGACCCGGACACCTACCGGCCCCGGTTCCCGGGCACCCCTGAGGGGCTGGAGTACGTGTGGCCCGGCGCCGACCCGACAGCCCCGGCGGCGTCACCGGCGCTCGGCCGCCCGCTCTGGGTGGTGCGGCCCGAGACCGAGGCCGAGCTCGAGGTGTTCACCACTGAGTCGGTGATCGGGTTGGGGGAGAGCACCGGACTGCCCGTCGATGCCGTCGGGCTGGACGAGGCCGCGCTGCGGAACGCCGCCGGCATCACCGGGCGGAAGCGCCCCGGGCGCGGCCTGGTCGCCCTGCGTCTGCTGCTGGACCGGTTGCGCCCGGACGACGAGGTCGCGGTCCTGATCGACGAGGGTCGCAGCCTGCTGGTCGGCGTCGTCCTGGACTCCTACCGGCACGACCGCCGCTCGGCGGTCCCGCACCGGTGGCCGGTGCGGTGGGACCGGACCGTGCCGCGGGCGGCCGTGGTCCGGCCGGCCCGCCTGCAGGACCCGCGACCGGCGTTCACCGTCGACCTGGCCGCCGAGCCGGTCGCCCCGGCCGGTCGGACGACGACGGACGAGCCGGTCCGGGCCACCGACCGACCGTCCAGCCGCTGACCCGTCCTGCCACGGATTCGTCCTGCCACTGGCCCGGGCTGCCCCTGGCCCGTCCCGCCGACGGGACCCGGCGGGACGGGTGGGGGAACGGCCGGGGCGGTGTGACGCCCGGGACGCGGGTCAGTGGTCGGGCCGCACGAGGGTCTGGCTCAGGCGTTGGTCCCGACGGCCACCCGGCGCATGTCGAACATGTACTCCGGCTCGTAGCCCTCGGGGAACACCACGTTGGTCGTCCACACGGTCGGCGGGGTGTGGTGGTGGATCGGGATGGACTTGCGGATCTGCTTCTCCGCCTGGACCATGTCGGCGATCGCCGGCAGTCGCTCCTGCTGCGTCGTCCCGACGAGCGCGTCCTTCCAAGCGGTCTCGAACTCCGGCGTGGTCAGGTTCCACGGGTTGGCGTACTGACCGGGCAGGTTGCCCTGGTAGACCGTGGTCGGGTCGGCCCACGGTGAGCCCATGCCGATGAAGGCGTTGCCCTCCTGCCGGCTGAAGAACGTGACACCCGTGGTGGCCGAGTCGATCACGCGGGTGTTCACGGTGAACCCGGCCTCGGCGAACATCGGCACCAGCGCCTCGGCGGCACCGCGGTGACTGTCGGTGCCCGGCACCAGCATCTCGAACTCGACGCCGTCCGGGTAGCCGGCCTCGGCCAGCAGCTCGCGCGACTTGGCCGGATCCAGGTTGTACTCCGGCATGTCGGGCTCGACCGCCGGATCGTGGGCCCAGTGGGTCGGCGGGATGAACTGCGCCACCGGGGTGCCGAAGCCGAAGAACACACCGTCCACGATGCCCTCCCGGTCGATCGCGTGCTCCACGGCCTCCCGGACCCGGAAGTCGTCGAACGGCGGCTTGCTCGGGTTCATCGTCATGCCCAGCACGGTGAGGCTCTTGGACGGCACCGCGTTGAGCCCGGCGCCGCGGGCCTGGTCGGCCTGCGACGGCTCCAGGTAGGCCGCATCGGCCTGGCCGCCGAGCAGCATGTTCATCCGGGTGGCTGCGGTGGGCTGGCCGTACAGCTCGTACTTGGCCGCCTTGGCCGCCTCCGGATCCCAGTAGTCCGGGTTGCGCTCGAACTTGACCACCTGGTTGGGGATGTACTCGGTCATCCTGGCCATGCCGGACCCGACGGGATTCTGGTCGAGGTCGGGGTTGTCGAACGCGGCCGGGCTGACCAGGGCGCCGGCAGTGGAGGCGAACAGCCCCGGCAGGTCGCCGCCCGGGCCGGCCAGGTTGATGCGGATCTCGGTGGGGGAGATGACGTCCACCGAGGCGATCCGGGACATCGTGCCCTTGAGCGTGCCGTTCTCGAGGGTGCGGGCGCGATCGAGATTGGCCTTGACCGCCTCCGCGTCGAGCGTCGTGCCGTCGATGAAGGTGACGTCGTCGCGCAGCTGCATGACCAGCGCAGTGCCGTCGTCCACGAACTCCCAGGACGTGGCGACCTGCGGTTGCAGCTCACCGTTCTGGTCCTCGTAGATGAGGTGGTCGTAGACCAGCTCGTAGGCGATGTTGTCCCACTGGTTGGCGGACCGGTGCGGATCGAAGCTGGACGGTGTCTGCACGAACACGTAGCGGAACGTCCCGTTCGGATCGATCTCGGTCGCCTGCCCGGGCAGCGGTCCGGACGCCGACCCGTCGGTCGGTCCGCTGCCGGCGTCGCTGCTGCCGCCGCACGAGGCCAGCAGCACGGAGGCGGCGCCCAAGGCGGCCAACCACCTGCTCCGGGGGCGGATCCGGGTACGCGCCATTGCGTTCTCCTCGTCATCACAGTCCTGGCACACAGCTGCGCGCGACCGTCGCGGACCGTCCTGCGGGTCGGGAACCCGGGCGGACGACCGGTGCGGTCGGCACGGCTTGGGATCCGGCGACGGGATGGGGCCCGGTCGCCGGACGGGGGGACAGCCGGTGCTGGACGGGGGTTGATTTGTGACGGACTCCGTCAGTAGAGTGCCACACGCGAGGTGATCCCGCTCACTCGGGCCGCCCGACACTCCGGGGATCCCGGAACGGAACCGGCACTGCGCTCTCGGCGACGAGGCCGAGACACCCCCCAGCGCAGTCGATCCCGGTCATGCAGTGATGTCGTGCCGTGCTGTCCGCCGCTGTCTCCGGCGCGCCCGGCACCCCCATGTCAACGAAGGAGTTGGTCTGGAATGAGGAGTACCCGCCGCGCATCCCGCGCCTTGTCCCTGACGGCCGCGGCGATCGGAGCGGCGCTGGTGCTGTCCTCCTGCGCCTCGAACGATCCGCCGCCGCCGCTGCAGGAGGAGTCGGTCGCCTCCCTCGAGCGCAACCCGTTCGGCAGCGACCTGGCCACCGACGGCACGCCCGAGCCGGGCGGCACGCTGATCATGGCCGGCCAGGGCGTGAGCGGTTTCGACCCGGTGAAGACCAGCGGCGGCCTGGGCATCTACGACCAGCTGCTGAAGGTCGAGCCGGACGGCACGATCTCGCCGTACATGGCCGAGTCGATGACCAGCCCCGACGGCGGCACCACCTGGGTGCTCAAGCTCCGCGACGGCGTCAACTTCAGCGACGGCACCCCGTTGGACGCCGAGGCGGTGGTGTTCAACGTGCGTCGCCACATGGACAACCCGACCGCCGCCGGCCACGCCGCCTCGCTGCCGATCGTCGACCTGGTCGCCACCGACCCGCTCACCGTGACCTTCACCCTCAGCAGCCCGATCGGCGAGTTCCCCGCCCGCTTCGCGGACCCCTTCGTGGCCGGGTCGTTCGTCGGCGCACTGGGTGTCATCGGCTCGCCGACCGCGATCCAGCAGTACGGCGACGACTACAACCGCAACCCGGTCGGCGCCGGCCCGTTCAAGCTGGTGTCCTGGACGCCCGGCAGCCAGGTCGTCCTGACCAAGAACGAGGACTACTGGCAGAAGGACAAGGGCCTGCCGTACCTGGACGGCTTCGAGTACCGCCAGATCCCCGACACCGAGACCCGTTTCGCCTCGCTGCAGAACGGCGACGTCGACATGATCGGGTCGCTGTTCCACTCCGAGCTCATCGGCGGCATCGACAACCCGGACCTCAACGTCTACTACCGGTCCGGTAACGGCGCCGAGTGGCTGTACTTCAACCAGACCGAGCCGCCGTTCGACGACCGCCGCATGCGGGAGGCCGTCGCGGTGGGCCTGAACCTGGATGCGTTGAGCGCCACCCAGTTCCGCGGCCGCATGGAGCGGGCGGACAGCTACTTCGGTGAGGACAGCCCGTACTACAACGCGGAGGCCGGCGCCTCCTGGCCGCAGTACGACCTGGCCAAGGCCAAGGCCCTGGTCGACGAGTACGTCGCCGACGGCGGCTCCCGGGCCGTGCGCATCTCCAACACCACCGCGCCGAACCGGGTCAAGTTCGCCGAGTTCCTGCAGGCCCAGCTGACCGAGATCGGGATGGAGCCGACCGTCGAGTTCTTCGACCCGACCGAGTTCGTCGACCGGGTCCAGAAGCAGAACTTCCAGATCGTGCCGTACGCCCCCGGTCAGTGGCTGAACCCGTACCCGGTGGTCTACGACATGTTCCACACCGACGGACAGGCCAACCGCGGCAAGTACAGCAACCCGGAGATGGACGCCCTGCTCGAGCGGGCGATCAGTACCACCGACGACGCCGAGCGCGCGGACCTCTACCGGCAGGTGCAGCAGCTGGCCACCGACGACCTGGCCGTCGTCTGGTACAGCCGCGGCTACCACTCGGTGCTCACCGACAAGGACGTCAAGGGCGTGGTCCGCAACTCCGGTGGCGCCACCTACCCCGAGTACCTGTGGCTGGACCGATGACGGTCACCCAGCCCGGACGGACGCCCGGATCGGCCGCGGCGGAGCGCCGGCCGCTGCGCCTGGACGACGAGGGCGTTCCGGGTGTCAGCCGGTCGGCCACCCCGGGGGCGCTGGAGGGCGTCCGGGTGCTGGACCTGTCCAAGTTCTGGGCCGGCCCGGCGCTGACCGAGGTGCTCGGCAACATGGGCGCCGAGGTCATCAAGGTGGAGGCGGTGCAGTCGCCCGACCCGTGGCGGGCGGGCGGTGCCCGCTCCGGCCCCACCTCGCTGGGCGACGCGCCACCGGCCGAGCTGTCGGCCATCTTCAACGCGGTCAACCGCAACAAGCTGGGGATCACCCTGGACCTGAGCCGCGAGGAGGGTCGGGACCTGTTCCGCCGCCTGGTGCCCCAGGTCGACGTGGTGGTGGAGAACTACACCCCGCGGGTGATGGCCAAGTTCGGGTTCCAGTGGCCCGCGCTGCGGGAGCTGAACCCGGAGCTGGTGTACATCTCGCTGCCCGGGTTCGGCAGCACCGGCCCCTGGAAGGACCACGTCGGCTACGCCTGGCCGACCGAGGAGACCAGTGGGTTCCCGCATCTCACCGGGTACGAGGGTGGCCGGCCGATGCTCTGGGGCAGTGCCGCCGCCGACGCGATCGCCGGGGTCACCGGGGCCGTCGGCGTCCTGGCCGCACTGTTGCACCGCCGGCGCACCGGCGTCGGCCAGTGGATCGACCTGTCGCAGGTCGAGGCGCTGACCAGCTTCCTGGGCGGATCGGTGGTGGACGCCGCCCTGAACGGGACCGAGCGGCCGCGGCGCGGCAACACGGATCTGCGGTTCGAGCCGCAGGGCGTGCACCCGGCGGCCGGGGACGACCGCTGGGTGGTCGTCGCGGTGCAGGACGACACCCAGTGGGCGGCGCTGTGCGGGGTGATCGGCCGGGCCGACCTGGCCGAGCGCACCGACCTGGCCGACCGGGCCGGCCGGGCCGCGGCGCGGGAGGAGATCGCCACGGCCATCTCCGACTGGACCCGGGACCGTCCGGGACGCGAGGCCGCCACCCGGTTGCAGGAGGCCGGCGTGGCCGCTGCCCCGGTCACCCCGGGGCACGAGCTGATCGAGGACCCGCAGCTGCAGGCCCGCGACTTCTTCGAGTTCGTCGACCGGCGGTGGATCGGACCGCAACCGCACCACGGCATGTGGGCCAAGTTCTCCCGGACCCCGGGCACGATCCGGCGCCCGGCGCCCACGCTCGGCGAGCACAACGAGGCCGTGCTCGGCGGGCTGCTCGACCTGACCGCCGCGGAACTCGCCGAGCTCACGGACACCCAGATCATCGGCACCGACGCGGCCACCCTCGGGAAGTGGTGACGGACATGGCGACGACGACCTCCGACCCGGCTGGCGGCTCCGCCCTGGACGGTCTGGTGGTGCTCGACCTGACCACCGGCGTCGACGGGCCGGCCTGCACCAAGTACCTGGTCGACCTGGGTGCGCGGGTCATCAAGATCGAGCCGCCGGGCGGTGATCCGACCCGGACCGCCGAGCCCTTGGTCAGCAACGGGTCCGGTTCCGGCACCGACCGCTGGAGCACCACCTTCCTCTACCTCAACGGCGGCAAGGAGAGCGTGGTCCTGGACCTGCACTCCGAGCTGGACCGGGTGCGGTTGCAGCGGCTGGTCCGCGGCGCGGACCTGCTGGTCGAGAACGGCCGCCCGGGCGAGCTGGACGCGCTCGGACTCGGCTACGACTCGCTGGCCCGGCTGAACCCGGCGCTGGTGCACCTGTCGATCAGCCCGTTCGGAGCGACCGGTCCGTACGCCGGCTGGCAGGGCCCCGACATCGTGCTGCAGGCACTGTCCGGATGGATGGCCCAGGGCGGGTCGCCGGACCGCGAGCCACTGCGTTCGGGCGGCGACATCTCGCTGCACATCACCGCGGTCTACGCCGCGACCGCCGCACTGGTCGGGATCCTCTCGGCGCAGCAGACGGGGCAGGGCCAGCACATCGACGTCTCCGGTCTGGAGGCGATGGTGACCACGGCCGGGCAGGAGACCTACCGGGCCAGCGTGCACGGCGCCGACGCGGCGTGGCGCCGGATCGGCCACGCCACCCTGCCGACCATGCTGGCGCCGTGCGCGGACGGCTGGGTCGGCATCAACCTGCTGTACGGCGCGCACTACCTGACGCTGCTCGAACTGGCCGGGATGCAGGACGTCGCCGAGGATCCCGACTTCGCCTCGCTGGCCGCGCTGCGCGCGTCCGGCCGGGCCGCCGAGCTCAACGAGCGGCTGACCGCCTGGACCCGTCAGTTCGGCAAGTACGAGCTGGTGGAACGGGCCCAGGCGCTGAAGATGTCGATCACCGCGGTGCCGACCATGGACGAGATCCCGACCGTGCCGCAGCACGTGGCGCGCGGGTACATCGTCGAGGTCGACCATCCCGAGCTGGGCCGGTACCGGCAGCCGGGTGCACCGTACGCGCTGAGCGAGTCGCCCTGCGTCCCACCGCGGCCCGCCCCCCGGCTCGGTGAACACGCGGCGCTGCACCTCGACGCGCACGGGGAGACCGCCGTCGAGGCAGGCACCGCCGACGGTGGCCCGGCTGCCGCACCGCTGCGGGCCGGAGCGGCCCGGTGAGCGCCGGCCTGGCCGCGAGCCCGGCCGCGGACCCGACGGCCGGCGCCACGGTGGCGGCCGGGGCACCGGCGCGGGCCCCGCGCGGCCGCCGGCAGCGCCGGTTCGCCGCGGTGGTGGGCAAGCGGCTGCTGCACCTGCTCATCGTGCTGCTGCTGGTCACGTTCGCCTCGTTCGCCATCACCGACCTGCTGCCCGGTGACGCGGCCGCCACCGTGGCCGGGGAGAACGCCACCCCGGAGCAGATCGCGGCGGTGCGCACCGAACTCGGTCTGGACCGGCCGATGATCGTGCGGTACTTCGACTGGCTCGGCGGTGTGCTCACCGGCGATCTGGGCAACTCGTTCCGGACCGGGCAGCCGGTGACCGAGGCGCTGGCCCAGCGCATCCCGGTGTCGTTCGAGATCGCCGTGGTGGCACAGATCCTCGCGCTGCTGGTGGCCATCCCGCTGGCCGTCTACTCCGCCTACCGGCCCGGCAAGCTCATCGACCGCAGCTCGATGGCCATCGGCTTCGGGGCCGCGGCCATGCCGCACTTCATCCTCGGCATGGTGCTGATCCTGCTGTTCGCGGGTGGCCTGTCCAGCATCCTGCCGGCCACCGGTTTCGTCGGGTTCTTCGACGACCCGCTGGGCAACCTCAAGAGCATCATCCTGCCGTGCCTGACCCTGATGCTGGGCGAGGCGGCGGTGTACCGACAACTGCTGCGGTCGGACATGATCTCGACGCTGCAGGAGGACTTCATCCTGATGGCGCGGTCCAAGGGCCTGTCGCCGCGGCGGATCCTGTTCCGGCACGCGCTGCGGCCGTCGTCGTTCTCGCTCATCACCCTGGCCGGGGTGAACATGGGCCGGCTGCTCGGCGGCGCCATCGTCGTCGAGGTCATGTTCGCCATCCCGGGTCTCGGCCAGATGGTCGCCCAGGCGGTCTACGACCGTGACTACCTGATGCTCCAGGGAGGGATCCTGGTGATCGCCGTGAGCTACGTCGTGATCAACGCGTTGATCGACCTGCTGTACGCGGCGCTGGACCCGAGGGTGCGTCGCCGTGGCTGAGGCACGGGAGACCCTGGAGGAGCCCATCCTCACCGGGAACGGTGGACCCACCGACCTGGCCGCGATGGAGCCGGACCTGCTCGACGTCGAGCCGGACCAGACGGTCGCGTCGGGCCGCCGCCGGCGGTCCTTCCAGTTCGGCTGGTGGCTGGCCTGCGGCTGGCTGATCCTGGTGGTCGGCGCGGCCCTGCTGGCGCCGATCCTGCCGCTCTGGGAGCCGGGCACGCCCGACTACACCAACGTGGCCGGCGGGCTGTCCGCCTCGCACCCGCTGGGCGGCGACGCGATCGGCCGGGACAACCTGTCGCGCCTCATCTACGGTGCCCGGGCGTCCCTGCTGGTGGGCCTGTCGGCCGTGGTGCTCGGCGCGGTGATCGGTGGCCTGCTCGGCATCATCGCCGGCTACGTCGGCGGCAAGGTCGAACGGGTGCTGCTGACCCTGACCGATGCCACGCTGGCCTTCCCCGGCCTGGTGCTGCTCATCGCCGCGGTGGCCGTGTTCGGGGCGAGCATGACGGTGATCATCGTCGGCCTGGCCGTGCTGTCCATCCCGACGTTCATTCGGCTGGCCCGGGCCACGACGTTGGTCATCGTGCAGCGGGAGTTCGTCACCGCGGCCCGGGCGTACGGCGCCAGACCGATGCGGGTGATGCTGCGGGAGGTCGTGCCCAACGTGGTGCTGCCGGTCGCGGCCTACGGCTTCATCATGGTCGGCGTCTTCATCGTGGCCGAGGGCTCGCTGAGCTTCCTCGGCCTCGGCATCCCGCCGCCCACGCCCAGCTGGGGCAGCATGATCGCCGCCGGCCGGACGGAACTCCTGACCCACCCGCAGATCTCGCTGATCCCGGCCGCGGTCATGTTCGTGACGGTGCTGTCGATCAACTACGTCGGTGAGCGCACCCGCAAGCGCTTCGAGGTGAAGGACAGCAACCTGTGACCAGCATCGACGCCGGGCCGGCCGACCAGCGCCGCGACACCCGGCCGCCCGCGGCAGGCAGTGCGCAGACGACCGCCCCGGGCGCCACCGCCACCCGGCCGCTGCTGGAGGTGGACCAGCTGCGGGTGCACTTCGCCACGCCGGCCGGCCTGGTCCGCGCGGTGGACGGGGTGTCCCTGTCCGTGCGGGCCGGCGAGGTGCTCGGCGTGGTGGGGGAGAGTGGTTCCGGCAAGACGGTGATGTCCCGCCGGGCCATGGGTCTGGTCGGGCCGGGTACCACCACCCGGCTCTCCGGCACCGTCCGGTACGACGGCACCGAGATCAGTGCGCTGCCGCCGGCCGAGCTGTCCAAGCTGTGGGGCAGCGAGATGGCCATGATCCTGCAGGACCCGATGACGTCGCTGAACCCGGTGAAGCGGGTCGGTGAGCAGATCGGCGAGTCGCTGCGCCGGCACCTGGGTCTGGACCGCGCCGCGGCGCACCAGCGGGCGGTGCAACTGCTGCGTTCGGTCGGGCTGTCCGAACCCGAGCGGCGGGTGCGCCAGTACCCGCACGAACTGTCCGGCGGCATGCGGCAGCGGGTGACCATCGCGATCGCGCTGTCCTGCGACCCACGGCTGTTGTTCGCCGACGAGCCGACCACCGCGCTGGACGTCACGGTGCAGGCGCAGATCCTGGAACTGCTGGCCCGCCAGCAGGCCGAGCACCGGATGGCGATGATGATCGTCACCCACGACCTGCGGGTGGTGCGTGGCCACACCGACCGGGTGGTGGTCATGTACGCCGGCAAGGTGGTCGAGGCCGCGCCCACCCGCACCCTGTTCGCGGCACCCCGGATGCCGTACACCGAGGCGCTGATGAACGCGGTCCCGCCGCTGACCGGCTCCAACCACGCGGTGCTGCGGGTCATCCCGGGTCGGCCGCCGAACCTGCTGGCCCCGCCGCCCGGCTGTGCGTTCGCGCCGCGCTGCGCGTCCGCGCAGGAGCGCTGCCTGACCGAGATGCCGCCGTTGCGGTCCGCCGCGGACCTGGCCGGTGCCTCCCCCGGTGGGTCGGCCGCCGGTGCCCCGGCCGGTGGACCGGCCCCGGCGATCGCCGGGACACCCGACGACCACGTGTACCGCTGCTGGTACCCGGTCGGCACCGAGGCCGGCGACGAGGCCCGGCGCACCAACATCGAGCGCGGTCACACGGCCGCGGGAACCCCGATCCTGGCAGAGGCGGTGTGAGGCGATGACGGACCTGGTGAAGGACGAGCGTCAGAACAAGACCGGCGCCAGCAGCGGTCCCGGCGGCGACCCGGGCGCGAGCCGGCACGTCCAGCTGCGCGACGCCGACGACGTGGTGCTCTCCGTCGAGGACCTGGTCGTGGAGTTCGGAGTGGGTGGCGGTTCCACCGTGCACGCCGTCTCGGGTGTGTCCTTCGACGTGCGGCGCGGCGAGACCCTCGGCCTGGTCGGCGAATCCGGCTGCGGCAAGTCGACCACCGGCCGCTCCATCATGCAGCTGCCCAAGCCGACGTCGGGCAGTGTCCGGCTGCACGGTGACAACCTGGGTGGCATGCCGTCCGGGCAGATGCGCCGGGCCCGGCGCAAGCTGCAGATGATCTTCCAGGACCCGATCTCGTCGCTGAATCCGCGACGGCGCATCGCCGACATCATCGCCGAGCCGTTGCGGGTGTGGGGCAGCTCGCCCGACGCCCGCAAGGCCAAGGTGGCCGAGACGCTGGAGGCGGTGGGGCTCGATCCGCAGCTGGTCGCCGACCGCCGGCCGCACCAGTTCTCCGGCGGGCAGTGCCAGCGCATCTCGATCGCCCGAGCCCTGGTGCTGGAGCCCGAGGTGTTGATCTGCGACGAACCCGTGTCGGCGCTGGACGTCTCGGTGCAGGCGCAGATCCTCAACCTGCTGGAGGAGATGAAGGAGCGCTACCAGCTGACGATGATCTTCATCTCGCACGACCTGGCCGTGGTGCGCAACATCAGCGACCGGGTCGCGGTGATGTACCTCGGCAAGCTGTGCGAGATCGCCCCCGCGGTCGAGCTCTTCGACCGGCCGCGGCACCACTACTCGTCGCTGCTGCTGTCGTCGATCCCGTCGGCGGACCAGGACGCCACCACCTCGGCGGCCCGGCTGGACCGCTCCGGCGGTGAGATGCCGTCCCCGGTGTCGCCGCCCAGCGGCTGCCGGTTCCGGACCCGGTGCCCGGCCGCCACCGAGCGGTGCGCGGTCGAGGAGCCGCTGATGCGGCAGGTCGGCGACGGCCACTTCGTGGCCTGCCACCACCCACTGGAGGTCGCCGAGGTGGTCGCGTCCGGCGCCGAGGGGTCGGTCGAGCGGTCTGCCGACGGAACGCCCGACGGGGCACTGCGCCCGGTCGCGCTCGAGGGGGTCTGAGGTGTTCGAGTCCCTGCTGGTGGCCAACCGCGGCGAGATCGCGGTGCGGGTCATCCGAACCGCCCGACGGCTCGGCATCCGCACCATCGCGGTGCACAGCACGGCCGATGCGGACGCCCCCCACGTGGCGCTCGCCGACGAGGCGGTCGAACTCGGGCCGGAGCCGCCGGCCCAGTCGTACCTGGACGTCGACGCGGTGCTGGTCGCCGCCCGGCGCACCGGCGCGCAGGCCGTCCACCCGGGGTACGGCTTCCTGTCGGAGAATCCGGCGTTCGCCCGGCGGGTGGCCGCCGCCGGCCTGGTCTGGGTGGGCCCGGATCCGGAGAGCATGGAACGGGTCTCGGACAAGATCGACGCCCGGAACCTGATGGCGGCGGCCGGGGTGCCGGTGGCCGCCGGCACCGAGGAGCCGTGTGCGGACCTCGAGGAGGCGGTGCGCGCCGTCGCGGAGATCGGTTACCCGGTGATGGTGAAGCCGTCCGGTGGCGGTGGCGGGATCGGCATGGCCGTGGTCGAGGACGAGACCGCACTGCGGGCCGCGTTCGACACCGCGCGTACCCGGTCCAGCCGGTTCTTCGGCAGTGACCGGATCCTGCTGGAGCGGTACATCCCGCGAGCCCGGCACGTGGAGATCCAGGTGCTGGGACTGGCCGACGGACGAGTGGTGGCGCTCGGGGAGCGGGACTGCTCGGTGCAGCGCCGGCACCAGAAGGTGATCGAGGAGACCCCGTCGCCCGGGGTCGGTGACGAACTGCGGCGCCGCATGATCGACGGCGCGGTGCGCGCAGCGGCCGCGGTCGGGTACCGCAACGCCGGCACCGTGGAGTGCCTGGTCGACCCGGAGCGGCAGGAGTTCGTCTTCCTGGAGATGAACACCCGGCTGCAGGTCGAGCATCCGGTCACCGAGATGACCTTCGGTGTCGATCTGGTCGAGGCCCAGCTGCTCATCGCGGCGGGCAAACCGGTGCAGTTCGAGCCGGACGACCTGCGGCCCGACGGTCATGCCATCGAGTTCCGCGTCTACGCCGAGGATCCCGTCCGGTTCCTGCCGTCGCCGGGCACGCTCACCGAGTGGGTGGAGCCCACCGGGGAGGGCGTCCGGGTGGACGCGGGGTACCGCGCGGGCAACACGGTCTCGCGGTCCTACGACCCGCTGCTGGCCAAGCTCGTGGTGCACGGAGCCGACCGGGACGAGGCGCTGGCCCGGTCGCGCGCCGCGGTGGCCGCGTTCCGGATCAGCGGCGTCAGGACCAACCTGCCGTTCCTGGCCGAACTGCTCGACGCCCCGGAGTTCGTCAGCGGCCGGTACGACACCACCACCGTGCCGCGGCTGCGCGGCTGAGGAAGGAAGCGACCATGATGGAAGTGACCAGTGAGCTGGCGGCGACGGTGTGGAAGGTCGAGGTCGCCCCGGGCGCACCGGTGCAGGAGGAGGACACGCTGCTCGTCCTGGAGTCGATGAAGATGGAGATCCCGGTGCTGGCCGAGGGGGCCGGCGTGGTGCGGGAGATCCGGGTGCAGGAGGGCGACAGCGTCGAGGAGGGCGATGTCCTGCTCGTGCTCGAGTGAGCAGGAGTGCGTGCACGGCGGTGGCCGGCCGGTCGCCGGACCCGGACGACGGAGGGGACCGATGACCGAACAGCTGGCGGGGGAGCGGGCGCAGACGGCGCCGGGCGCCGGGGCCGCCGCCCGGCACGCGACCGTCGTGCAGGACCTGGCCGACGAGACGGCCGCGCTGCGGGCCGTGCTGGCCGATCTGCCGGACGCGGACTGGGAGCTGCCCACTCCGGCCCAGGACTGGGCGATCCGGGACCAGGTGTCACACCTGGCCTACTTCGACGGGGCCGCGGTCCGCTCGGTGCGTGACCCGGACGGCTTCGCCGCCGAGATCGCCGCCATGATGGCCGGCACGCCGTTGCCCGGACGCTCCGGGCGGGCCGAGGAGTTCCGCGACATGTCCGCCCCGGAGCTGCTGGCCTGGTCGGACACCGCCCGCGCGGAACTGCTCGAGTGCTTCGGCGGCCTGCATCCCCGGGACCGCGTCATCTGGTACGGGCCGTCGATGAGCGCCAAGTCGATGGTGACCGCCCGGCTGATGGAGACCTGGGCGCACGGGACCGACGTGCTCGACGCGGTCGGGGCGCCCAGCCGGCCATCCTCCCGGCTCCGGCACGTCGCCCACATCGGGATCGCGGCGCGCGGGTTCGCGTTCCGGACCAACGGCCAGCCGGTGCCGACCGAGCCGGTGCGGGTCGAGCTCGATCCCCAGGTGCCGGACGAGACCACCTGGGAGTGGGGCCCTGTCGACGCTGCCGACCGGGTCACCGGGACAGCGCTCGACTTCTGCCTGCTGGTCACCCAGCGGCGGCACCGGGCCGACACCGCGCTGGTCGCCCAGGGGCCGGTCGCCGACGCCTGGCTCGACCTGGCCCAGGCCTTCGCCGGCCCGCCCGGTGCCGGGCGGGCCCCCGACTTCGACCGCTGGTGGGGCGACGCCCGCGGCCGGTGAATCCGGTCCGCGCGCGTCGATCAGGTCGGCTGCTCGTGCAGCCGACCGGACCGCTGCGCCGCGAAGGTGGCGGTCCCGGCGTCCGGGCCGGTCCGGTCCGACGCGGGTCCGGGTGCTGCCGGCACGTCCGCGTGGCCGTGCCCAGGCCCCGCATCGGCTGCGGGCCTGGTCGTCTCGGCGTACATGGCGTGCACCCCGGCCAGCACGGTGTCCACCACCAGGGCCACGTACCGGTCGGGATCGAACCGGTCGCCGAGGACCTCGGCCGGGACGTACGCGGTGCTGGAGGCGTGGTTGGTGACCGCGCCGGCGACCAGGTCGGCGATGAGGGCGGTGGAGGTCGCGGGAGGGATCTCGCCGCGCTCGCGGCCCCGCCGCACGATGCTCCGGGTGGCCCGGATGAAGCTCGGGTACGAGTCCCGCTGCAGGGCGGCCCGCACCTCCGGGTGATAGCGGGCGTCGATGGCCAACCGGCGCATCAGCGACCAGTCGTCGCTGCGCACGAAGTCCAGGTACCGCCGCGCGAATTGGACGAGATCCTCACGCATCGAACCGGTGTCGATCGTGGTGATGAACGACGCGGTGTCCCGCACGGCGTCCACCAGCAGCGCGGCGCGGTCCGGCCAGCGCAGGTACAGGGACCCCTTGCCCAGCCCGGAACGGCGCGTCACCTGCTCCATGGCGAAGCCGCTCCAGCCGCGCTCCTGGTAGACCTCGCGGGCGGCCGCGAAGGCGCGGGCCTCGATGTCGGGATCGCGGGGCCGGCCCAGCCGGCGGCCGGACGTCTCGTCGGTCATCGGTCCATCGTTCCACATCACACCTTGTTCGCGACGGCACCCGTCAGTATCATCGGCGGGGTCGACGTCGACATCGGGCTCTGCCCGGGCCGTCGGTCGGCCCGGAGGTCCGGCAGTCCGTCCGGCCTCGGGATTCCCGCATCCACCGCAGGTGCCCCGCTCCCGTCGTACCGCGGCTCCGGCCGCGCCACGGCTGTCCTTCGGTCCGCCGCCACCGCGGCGCGACCGCCGAACGCGGCGCCTGGATCCCCCGGAGGTCCCTTGATGACCGGCAGCGCGATGACCGGCAGCGTCACCAGCACCGACGGGCTCGCCGTGGCAGCTCTGTCGCACGGGTCGTCCCCTGGTCCGGCGCTCGACCCGGACGGCACGGTCGACCCGGCCCGGCCGCTGGCCGAGACGCTGCGGCGGTGGTTCGACGGCGGCGCCCCGACCGTGGTCTACGGCGACCAGGCCGGCCCGGTCGGGCGCGGCGCCGAGGTCCCCGGGGACGGCGTGTCGGTGCTGGCCGGCCGGATCGACGGCGACGCGACCGTGGTGATCGGGTACGACCCGGGCGTGGGCGACACCGGGCACGGTCTGGTGAACCACGCCAAGGTCGCGCGCGGACTCGAGGTGGCCGGGGCGATGTCGGCCGCGGTGGTGCTGGTGGTCTCCGGCGGTCCGTACCGGGCCGGCGAGCTGGCGTACCACCAGGAGCGTCGCGACGTGGTGCACCAGCTGGTCGGGCTGTCCGGCCGGGTGCCGCTGGTGGGCGTGGCCGTCGGGGCGGTGACCGACGTCCGGTCGGTGATGCTGGGGGTGTGCGACGTGGTCGTCGCCACGCCGTCGGCCACGGTCACGCTGGACGAGATCGCCGGTCAGCAGGACGCTCCCGTGCTGGCTGCGGAGAAGGCCGGGGCGTTCGACCTGGTCGCCGAATCAGTGCCCGATGCCCTGCAGCTGGCCCGGCGATACCTGGACCTGGTCCGCCGGACCCGGGCCGCGTTCGATCCGGCCGATGACGTCCCCGTCCGCGAGGCGCTGCGAGCAGTGGTGCCGGAGAACCCGCGACGGGCCATCGACGCCCGCAAGCTCATCGAGTTGGTGGCGGACGCGGGATCGGTGCTGCCGCTGCGGGTGCGGTTCGGCGGGGCGATCCAGACCGCGCTGGCCCGCATCGGTGGACGCTCCGTCGGGCTGATGGCCAACCACTCGATGGTCGGCGCCGGTGCGATCGACAGCCCGGCGGCCGACAAGATGCACCGCTTCCAGACGCTCTGCGACGCCGCGGGCATCCCGATCGTCCAGTTGACCGACGTCCCCGGGCTGCTGGCCGGCCCGCAGGCGGAACAGGCGGCGCTGAACCGACACTCGACCCGGCCGTACTTCTCCCAGGTGCACGCCCGGGTGCCGTTCCTCTCGGTGATCCTCCGCCGGGCCTACGGCCAGGGCATGATCATCATGGGCATGGGCGGCCACATCGACCGCCGTCCGCTGCAGATGGTTTGGCCCACTGCCAACTTCGGCGGCATGGGCCTGGGCGGGGCCGCCGCGATCACCGCCAAGTCGTCGGCGACGGCCGACTCCCAGCGTTCCGAAGCCGAGATCCTGGCCGAGCTCACCGACGCCGGCAGCGCCCGCAGCCTGGCCGCCAACTTCCGCACCGACGAGCTGATCGACCCGGCCGACACGCGCGACCGACTGCTCGCCGCCGTGGGTCTGCTGCCCGACGCAGGCCCGCGCCCGGTCGTCCGTGCCATCGACCCCTGGTGAGCCGCAACGGTCCTCGTGCCGATCACCCCCGACACCCTCTCGACAGGAGTACGCGATGCCGCAGCACGACCTGCTGAGCCGCCTGCAGGACCTGCACGACGACGTGCTGGACCAGCGCCGCCCGGAGGCGGTGGCCAAACAACGCGGTCGCGGCCAGCTCACCGCCCGCGAGCGGATCACCCGGCTGCTCGACCCGGGTGAGTCGTTCTTCGAGTCCGGGGCGCTGGCCCAGCCGGCCGACCCGTCGTTGCGCGCGGCTGCGGACGCGGTGGTCATCGGCGTCGGCCGGGTGCACGGACGGCCTTCGGTCATCGTCTCCTACGACTACACCGTGCTCGGTGGATCGCAGGGGATCAACAACCACGCCAAGACCTCTCGCGCCATCCTGCTGGCCGAGCGCCACCAGGCGCCGGTCTACATGCTGGCCGAGGGCGGCGGGGCGCGGGCGCTGGAGCTCGGCGCCATGGGCGGTGCCCGGTCCTCCGGCGACTTCGAGTGGCTGGCCCGGCTGTCCGGCCGGGTGCCCATGGTCGGGGTGGCCATGGGGCGGGCCTTCGCCGGGCATGCCATCTTCGTCTCCGAGTGCGACGTGATCATCGCGACCCGGCGCTCGGCCATGGGGGTGGCCGGGCCGCCGCTGGTCAAGGCGTCCACCGGGCAGGACCTCACCCCGGAGCAGATCGGTGCCGCGTCCATCCACGAGGGCGCCGGCGGTGTCGAACGGATGGCCGAGGACGACGACGACGCGTTGGCTCAGGCGCGGCGGTACATGAGCTTCCCGGTGCTGCCGCGACTGCCGTTCGCCGACGCCCGGCCGGGGATGGCGGATGCGGTGCGCGGCTGGGCCTTCCGGGACGGGCCGCGGCCGGTGCGGGAGCTGGTCGATGCCCTGGTCGACGCCGACAGTGCGTTCGAACTGCGGCCGACGTGGCACCCGGAGGTCGTCACCGCGTTCGCCCGGCTCGAGGGCCGCGCGGTCGGGGTGGTGGCCACGGACGGCGCGGTCGACGACGGGCGGCTGACCGGACCGGGCTGCGACAAGATCGCTCGGTTCGTCCGGCTGTGCGACTCCTACGGCCTGCCGCTGGTGGTGCTGGTGGACTCGGCCGGTGCGGCCGACGACCGGGGCGCCGGTGACCTGGCCGCGTTCCGGCACGCCGCGCGGGTGCCGGTGGCGCTGGCCGAGGCCGACATCCCGGTCGTCACGGTCGTGGTGGGCCGGGTCGGCGGAGTGGCCCAGTCGCTGCTCGGCGGGTTCGGCCGCTTCCTGGAGGGGCCGCCGCACCTGATGTGGCCGACCGCCCGTATCGAGGGCCTGGGCGTGCCGGCCGGCAGCGACGCGGAGGACCCGCTGCGGGCCGCGGCGTCCTTCCTGACCGACGACGTCATCGACCCGGGCCGCACCCGGGAGGTGCTGGCCCAGCTGATGGACGCGGCCCCGCCCCGGGCGACGCGGGCGTTCCCCGCGCCGATCGATCCGTGGTGATGGGCTGATCGGGATCCGGGACGCCCGACCGGCTCAGAAGGTGTCGAAGCGGGGCGGCTTGCGCCGGCGCAGTCCGGAGGCCAGGAGCCGGGTGATCAGCTCGCGGCCGCTGACCGCCAGCGCGCCGCCCGCGACGAGCTCGTCGTACCGCTCCTGCGGCACGTCGTAGTGGTCCCGGTCGAAGCTCCGCTCCGGCAGTTCGTGCGTGCGGGCGAAGGCGTGCAGCTCGTCCAGCGAGGCGTCGCTGACCAGGTGGGACCACAGCCGGCCGTGTGCCGGCCACTGCGGGGGATCGATGAGCACAGCCACCCAGCCAGGGTAGGTGGGGTGTCCGGTTGGGCAGGGCCCGCGCAGGTTCGCCGACGCGGGCCGGACCGGAGGGTGTTCGGCTGGCTGGCGGGAGTGCGGCTGCCCGTCGCGGGCCGGATCGGCCGGGTCCTGCTCACCGATAGACTCCGCGGTCGTGCCTGGTGACGCCGTGAACCCCGAACTGCGCTCGAGCGAGCCGACCGGCCCCACCGGGCCGGGCACCGAGCCGCTGGCCCTGGAGGAGCACCCGGTCCTGGTCGTCGACTTCGGCGCCCAGTACGCGCAGCTCATCGCCCGCCGGGTGCGTGAGGCCAGCGTCTACTCCGAGGTGGTGCCGTCGACGCTGTCGGTGGCCGAGATGGTGGCCAAGAGCCCGGCCGCGATCATCCTGTCCGGTGGGCCGGCCAGCGTGTACGCGCAGGACGCGCCGCGCATCGACCCCGCCCTGTTCGAGGCGGGCGTGCCGGTGTTCGGCATCTGCTACGGCTTCCAGGCCATGGCCCAGGCCCTCGGTGGCGAGGTCGCGCAGACCGGGCGCCGCGAGTACGGCGCCACCGAGCTGGCCGTGACCGACCCGGAGGCCGCCCTGCTGCGCGACCTGCCGGAGCGGCTCGGGGTGTGGATGAGCCACGGCGACGCGGTCTCCGTCGCGCCGCCCGGGTTCCGGGTCACCGCGACCACCCCGGAGACGCCGATCGCGGCGTTCGAGGACCCGGAGCGCAAGCTGGCCGGCGTGCAGTACCACCCGGAGGTCGCGCACTCGGAGTTCGGCCAGGAGGTGCTGCGCCGGTTCCTGCACGACATCGCCGGCATCCCCGCCGACTGGACGCCGGCCGAGATCCTCACCGAGCAGGTCGCCGCCATCCGTGAGCGGATCGGGGACGCCAAGGTCATCTGCGGGCTGTCCGGCGGGGTCGACTCGGCCGTGGCCGCCGCGCTGGTGCACCGCGCGGTGGGGGACCAGCTCACCTGTGTCTTCGTCGACCACGGCCTGCTGCGGGCCGGCGAGCGCGAGCAGGTCGAGCGTGACTACGTGGCCGCCACCGGCATCCGACTGGTCACCGTGGACGCCTCGGAACGGTTCCTGTCCGCGCTGGCCGGGGTGAGCGACCCGGAGACCAAGCGCAAGACCATCGGCCGCGAGTTCATCCGCGTCTTCGAGCGGGCGGCGGCGGAGATCGCCGAGGCCGAGGGCGGAGTCAAGTACCTGGTGCAGGGCACGCTCTACCCGGACGTGGTCGAGTCCGGTGGCGGCACCGGCACCGCCACCATCAAGAGCCACCACAACGTGGGCGGCCTGCCCGAGGACATGACCTTCGAGCTGGTCGAGCCGCTGCGCCTGCTGTTCAAGGACGAGGTCCGGCTGCTGGGCGCCGAACTCGGTCTGCCGCCGGCGATGGTGGCCCGACACCCGTTCCCCGGACCGGGTCTCGGCATCCGCATCATCGGCGAGGTGACCCGCGACCGGCTCCAGATCCTGCGCGCCGCAGACGCCATCGTGCGCGCCGAGATGACCGCCGCCGGGGTCGACGCGCAGATCTGGCAGTGCCCGGTGGTTCTGCTGGCCGACGTCCGCTCGGTCGGCGTGCAGGGTGACGGGCGCACCTATGGCCACCCCGTCGTGCTGCGCCCGGTGTCCAGCGAGGACGCGATGACCGCGGACTGGTCGCGGCTGGAGTACGACCTGCTGGCCCGCATCTCCAGCCGGATCACCGGCGAGGTGACCGAGGTGAACCGGGTGGTGCTGGACATCACCAGCAAGCCGCCGGGCACCATCGAGTGGGAGTGATCGTCCGGGCCTGACGGCCCCGTGCCGGGCGCGGCGATGTGGCCGCTCCCGGAGGCGCTCCTGTGGACTGCGCCCGCCCGCGCCGTTCCTGCGACGGCGCCGACCCGATGCGACCGTGTCGTCCCGCCCGCCCGGCGGGTCCGTTCGCGACCCCGTGCCCGCTGTGCTGTCCCGAGGTGTTGACCCACCCGGTAGTCGGTGCTACGAAGTACCGGTACCTCGCGTCACGCAGTAGTGGCGCCGGGCCGAGGAGGGGACCCGTCCCGTGGACAACCTCACGGAGATGCTGAAGGGCGTGCTCGAGGGCTGCGTCCTGGAGATCATCGACCGCGGCGAGACCTACGGCTACGAGATCGCCTCCACGCTGCGAGCTCTCGGCTTCGCCGACGTCGTGGAGGGCACTGTCTACACCATCCTGGTGCGCCTCGAGCGCAACGCCCTGGTCGACACCGAGAAGCAGCCGTCCACCCAGGGCCCGCCCCGAAAGTTCTACTCACTGACGCCCGCGGGTCGCGCGGAGCTGGCCGTGTTCTGGGCCAAGTGGGACTTCGTCTCGACCAAGATCACCGAACTCAGAGGAGCGCACGGATGACCGACTTCCTGAAGAAGATCCTGGGTGACAAGAAGGAGTGGCGGCGCATGGAGGCGCGCGCCGCCGCGCTGCCCGGCGACTACCGCATCGTCCACTCCGAGATCAAGCAGTATCTGTGGCGGTTCACGGCCGGGGACGGCATGGACATCATCGCCATCCTGCGGGATCTGCTCGATCTGTTCGAGACCGGCGCCGCCGACGGCCGGCGCGCGCTGGAGGTCACCGGCGCGGACGTCGCCGCCTTCTGCGACGAACTGCTGCGCAACGCCAACACCTACACCGCCAAGTGGCGCGAGACGCTGAACCGCAACGTGGCGGACAAACTGCGCCAGGAGGGCACATCATGACTGCCTCCATGCCCACAGCTCCCGACATCGCCATCAGGGCAACCGGTCTGACCAAGTCGTTCAAGGATGCAGCGGTCCTGCGTGGAGTCGATCTCCAGGTCCGCCGGGGCGAGATCTTCGCCCTGCTCGGCTCCAACGGGGCCGGCAAGACGACCACGGTGAACATCCTGTCCACGCTGCTGGCGCCGGACGCCGGCGCGGCCGTGGTGGGCGGCTTCGACACCGCTCGCGAGCCGGAACGCGTGCGCGAGACCATCAGCCTCACCGGGCAGTTCGCCGCGGTCGACGTCATCCTCACCGGGCGGGAGAACCTGGTGCTGGTGGCCCGGCTCCGCGGGGTGCCGGATCCGGCCCGGGTCGCGGACGACCTGCTGCGCCGGTTCGGCCTGCACGAGGCGGGCGACCGGCGGGTGGGAACCTGGTCGGGCGGTATGACCCGCCGGCTCGACATCGCGATGAGCCTCGTCGGGTCGCCCGCGGTCATCTTCCTGGACGAGCCGACCACGGGACTCGATCCGGAGGGGCGACGCGAGGTGTGGCGCACCATCACCGAACTCGCCGGAGCCGGCACCACCATCCTGCTCACCACGCAGTACCTGGAGGAGGCCGAGCACCTCGCCGACCGGATCGCCGTCCTGCACCAGGGGACGATCCTCGCCGAGGGGACGTTGGCCGAGCTCAAGGCGCTGCTGCCGCCGGCCGAGATCGAGTACGTGGAACGACAGCCGACGCTCGAGCAGGTCTTCCTGGCCGTGATCGGCCGTCGCAGTCACACGCCGGGCCGCACCCCGGGCAGCAGCAGCAGCGGCGCCGACGAGGAGGTCAGGCCGTGAAGACGTTGCAGGACACCAGGTATCTGTTCGGCCGATCGATGCGCCACATCCAACGCAGCCCGGACACCATCATCACCGTCGCGATCGTGCCGATCGCCCTCATGCTGCTGTTCGTGTACGTGTTCGGCGGCGCCATCCAGGCCGGGACCGACGACTACGTCGACTACATGCTGCCGGGCATCCTGCTCATCGCGATCGCCAGCGGCATCTCCTACACGGCGGTGCGCATCTTCACCGACACGCAGGCGGGCATCATCGCCCGGCTGCACTCGATGCCGGTGTCGCGGTCTGCGGTGCTGTGGGCACACGTGCTGACATCACAGTTCTCGAACGCGATCTCGGTCGTGGTCATCGTCGGTGTGGCGCTGCTCATGGGATTCCGGTCCAGTGCCGACGTGCTCGCCTGGCTGGCGGTGGCCGGCCTCCTGATGCTGTTCACCCTGGTGCTGACCTGGCTGGCGGTCATCCGGGGTCTCACGGCCAGCACCATCGACGGCGCCTCCGCCTTCGCCTACCCGTTGATCTTCCTGCCGTTCATCAGCTCGGCGTTCGTCCCCACCGACACCATGCCGACGCCGGTGCGGGTGTTCGCCGAACACCAGCCCGTCACCGCCATCGTCGACTCGATCCGGGCCCTGCTCGACGGCCGTCCGGTGGGATCGGAGATCTGGGTGGCGCTGGCCTGGTGCGTCGGTGTCGGTCTGGTGGCCTACGCCTTCGCGATGCGGGCCTACCGGCGCACGCCCTGACCGATCAGGGAAGCGGACGAGCGCTGGAGCGCGGGCCGGTGCCCGCGCTCCAGCGCCGGCGTGCAGACCCGTTCGGCCCGGCGGGGACCACGAAGAGCGCCGCGCAGGCGGCGGCGACGACCGACACGGCGGCCGGCACCATCCGGCGGGCGGTCGTCCATCGGGTGCGTGACGGCCGCCACGACGACCGGGCGGCCGGCAGGGCGAGCACCAGGCCGAGCCCGCCAAGGCGTACGCCATCAGCAGGATCATCCCGCCGCCGATGGTGGGCGCGCCCCACACGAGCGGGTGCAGCCGCTGGAGCGCGCGGTCGATGCCGACCCACACCAGGCCCGCGGCCAGCAGCACGGTGCCGGTGATCCATCGCGTCACGGACGGTTCATGCCGGTCGGGTGATCGGTCCGGCATCGGCGAGGCCGCGCGACCCGGCGATGGCATCCGGTCGGGCGCGCGGCCGTTACGGTGGATGGGTCGCCCCGGGCGTCGAGGTGTCGACCGCGGTCCGCCGCCTCGGCCGCGGCCCGGGGAGCGACAGGACACCGCCGGCGCCGGTGGTGGAGTTGATCGAAGGGGTTCTCGAGGATGCACCGTCGCGCGCCCGTCCGGGACATCGACGAGGCGGACCTGACGGTCGGCCCACCGCAGGAGCACGCGGCCGGGATCAAGGCGGTCACCGTTGCGCTGCAGCGGGGCGTGTCCCAGGCGGGCGTGGCCCGGACGGCGCGCAGTCTGGCCCGGCTGAACCAAGCACACGGGTTCGACTGCCCCGGCTGTGCCTGGCCGGAGCCGCAGGGTCGGCGGCGGCCGGCGGAGTTCTGCGAGAACGGGGCCAAGGCGGTCGCCGAAGAGGCGACGCTGCGGACGGTGGGCCCGGAGTTCTTCGCCGCGCATCCGGTGTCGGAGCTGCTGATGCGGACCGAGCACTGGCTGGGCAGCCAGGGCCGGTTGACCGAGCCGATGATGCTCGAACCGGGCAGTGACCACTACCGGCCGATCAGCTGGGACGAGGCGTTCGGGCTGGTCGCCACGGCGCTGCGGGCGACCACGGCGGACCGGTCGGTGTTCTACACCTCCGGGCGGACCTCGAACGAGGCCGCGTTCCTGTACCAGCTGTTCGTCCGCTGTCTGGGCACCAACAACCTGCCGGACTGCTCCAACATGTGCCACGAGTCCTCCGGTTCGGCGTTGAGCCAGACCATCGGCATCGGCAAGGGCTCGGTGTCCCTGGAGGACATCCACGAGGCCGATCTGGTCCTGGTGATGGGGCAGAACCCGGGGACCAACCACCCGCGGATGCTCACCGCTCTGACCCACACCAAGCAGCGCGGCGGTCGGGTCGTGGCGGTCAATCCGTTGCCCGAGGCCGGTCTGCTCAACTTCCGGGACCCGCAGACCGTGTCGGGACTGCTGCGCGGCGGGACCGACCTGGCCGACGACTTCCTGCAGATCCGGCTGGGCGGTGACCTGGCGCTGCTGCAGGCCGTCGGGCATCTGCTGGTGACCCGGCACGCCGACACCCTGGACCGGGACTTCATCGCTGCGCACACCCGCGGCTTCGAGGCCTACGCGGCCGCCCGGGCCACCATCGACTGGGCCGAGATCGAGGCGGCCACCGGGCTGCCCCGGACCCGGATCGAGGCGCTGGCCGAGCAGATGGCCTCCTCGCAGCGCACCATCATCTGCTGGGCGATGGGTCTGACGCAGCACAAGCACTCGGTGCCGACGCTGCGGGAGCTGGTCGACGTGCTGCTGCTGCGCGGCATGATCGGCAAGCCGGGCGCGGGGGTGTGCCCGGTCCGGGGGCACTCGAACGTCCAGGGCGACCGGACGATGGGGATCTACGAGAAGCCACCGGCATCCTTCCTGGACGCTCTGGAGCGGGAGTTCGCGCTGCCCGAGGCCGGCGTGTCGTTGCCCCGCGAGCACGGGTACGACGTCGTGGAGGCGTTGCAGGCCATGGGCCGCGGCGAGGTCGACGTCTTCGTGGCCATGGGTGGGAACTTCATCGGTGCGACGCCGGACACCACGGCCACCGAGGCGGCGATGCGGTCGGTCGGATTGACCGTGCAGATCTCCACCAAGCTCAACCGATCCCACCTGGTGCACGGCACGGTCGGGCTGATCCTGCCCACGCTGGGCCGCTCCGACGCCGACACCGACCACCCGGGCGGCGCCCAGTTCGTCAGCGTCGAGGACTCCATGTCGGCCGTGCACGCCTCCCGCGGGCGGCTGACGCCGGTCTCGGAGCAGCTGCTGGCCGAGCCGGTCATCGTGGCCCGCCTGGCCCAGGCCGTCCTCGGGGACGACCATCCCGTCGACTGGGCCGAGATGGCCGCCGACTACGACGTCATCCGCGACCACATCGCCGGCGTGCTCCCGGATTTCGCCGACTACAACACTCGAGTGCGACACCGCGGTGGGTTCGTGCTGCCGCATCCGCCGCGGGACTCGCGCACCTTCAGCACGGCCAGCGGCCGGGCCGAGTTCACCGTCAACGAGCTGACCTGGTTGCGGGTGCCGCCGGGACGGCTGCTGCTGCAGACGCTGCGCTCCCACGACCAGTACAACACCACCATCTACGGCCTGGACGACCGCTACCGCGGCATCGCCAACGCCCGGCGGGTGGTGCTGGTCAACCCTGACGACCTGGCGGAACTCGGTCTGGCTGAGCGTGAGTCGGTCGACGTGGTCAGCGAGTGGACCGCCGCCGACGGGACGGTCACCGAGCGGCGCGGTGAGCAGTTCACCGTCGTCGGCTACCCGACGCCCCGCGGTTGTGCGGCGGCCTACTACCCGGAGGCCAACGTCCTGATCCCCACGGACTCCGTGGCCGACGAGTCGAACACGCCGACCTCGAAGTCCGTCGTCATCCGCCTCGAGTCGCGGTCGCCGCACCCGGCCAAGCTCTGACCGCAGACGCCGCGACCCTCCGCCGGCACCCGGATACGGGCGCCCCGGAGGGTCGCGGTGAGTGAGATTGCCGGTCCGGTCAGCGGTTCCGGCGGCCGCCGGCGGTGACCAGCAGCCCCAGCCCGACCAGGGCGACGGTGACCGCCACCATCCACTTGGTGGCCTCGTTGAACAGCCAGCCCGGGTCGCCGGAGAAGCCGACCGAGGCCACGGACAGCAGGACGAATCCGGCGAGCAGACCGAACCAGTTGATGCGGGGGCGAGCCGGGGTGCTCGCCCGAGGGGTCGGATCAGCCACGACGCACCTCCGCGTTCCCCGCGCCGACGGTGACGTTCAGTTCCAGGGTCCCGGCGTCGGGGTTCTGGGACCGGTTGTCCGCGAACGGGACCGTCTTGTCGAGTCCGTTCTGCTGGACCCCGAAACAGTCCACCTGACCGGCGTTCACGTGGCAGCTGCCGCTCACCGACAGCTCCTCGGGGACGATCACCTCTGCCTGCCCGGCCCGCACCGTGACGTCCACGCTGCGGTCGACGCCGTCCGGCAGGGTCAGGCCGCGCAGGTCGAGCACCCCGTTGCCGCCGTTGACCAGGTAGTCCGACTCCAGCTCGGCGACGGTGGTCGGCCGCCAGACGCTCTCACCGAACCCATCGGTGCCGGTGAGGCCGGTCATGGCCAGCCCGGCGGTCAGGATGCCCAGGAAGATCCCCGGCCCGACCAGTGGGCCGAGACGTCCGCGCCGCCAGACCAGCGAGCCGACGATCAGGCCGAGTGCCACCACGGTGAGCGGGATGGCCGCGACCGCGGCCCAGCTCAGCTGCCACCATCCGGCGAACACGCCGGTGGCAGCGAGTGCGCCGCTGAGCAGCGCGAGGCCCAGAGCGATGCGGGCCAGCACGGCCCGGTCCCGCCGCGGCGGTGCCGGGGTGGGCGCCGGGGCCGGGTCGGGCAGGTCCCAGGCGAACGGCGCCACACCCAGCGGATCCCAGGCCGGCGGCTGCTGGGGCTGGTCGACCGGATCGGGCGCCTCGCCGGCCGCAGGCTTGCGCAGTGACACCTTCGGCTCGCCGGTCGCCGGATCGGTCTCCGCCGGGCGGTCCCAGGAGGCCGGCCCGTCGAACGGCGACTCGGGCGAGCCCGGGACCGGACCGGTCGGCGCGGACGCTGAGTCGCTCCCACCCCAGCCGGAGCCAGGGCGGCGGCCGGACGGGCCCGACGACCCGGCCCACGGCTGCCGCTCGACCCAGTCCTGGGCCTGGCGACCCCACTGCTGGCTCTGCTCCTGCAGGGTGCGCACCCATTCCGGCGGCGGCCCACCCATCGCTCCGGGCCGGCCCCGCCGCTGGCCCCGGCCCTGGTGGCGGCCGCAGCCGCCGGCGTGGCGGAACGCGTGCTTGCGGGTCAGGACCACCGCCGTGACGATCGCGACCGGGATGAGCCAGAACGGCAGCCCCCAGGAGAACGCGCCGGCCGCGGCGATCGCGGCGATGACGGCGAGCCCGACCGTCACCACCGGAGGCACCGACGAACGGCCGCGGCCGAGCAGCGCCTCGGCCGCGGAGACCTCGTCACCGTCGGCGGGCAGCAACAGCCACCCCAACAGGTACAGCACCGCGCCGGCGCCACCGAACACGGTGAGCACCACGAACACGACCCGGATCAGCACCGGATCGATGCCCAGCGACCGGCCCAGCCCGCCGGCCACGCCGGCGACCTTGCGGTCGACGACAGACCGGCGCGGGCGCCGGGCCCACCAGCCGTCCCACTCCGATCCCGGGCCGCGGTCGGCCGCCGATCCCGGTTCGCCCGTCCCGAAGTCGGTCCGGGAGCCGGCCTGCTGCCGGTCGGTGCCCCAGTGCTCGCTCATGCCGTCCAGCCTGGACATCGACGATCGCCGGCACCATCGGGGACGCCCCTGAACCCGGGAACCAGGGTCGTCCCGCATACCGTCCGGGACGGCTCCGTGTGACCCTGGAGGGGTGAGTCGGACCAGGACCGTCGGCGGGACGCCGAGTGCCTCCCCGCCGCCTGCGCAGCCGCCCGCGCGCGACGGGGACGCGGGTGCGCCAGGGCAGGAACCCCCCGACCCGGCGCCCGGTTCCAGGGACGCGACGCCGGAACCGCCCGCGCCTCCGGTCCCGCCCGCGTCCCCGGTGCTTCCCCCACCTCCGGTCCCGCCGGCAGCGCCGACCGGTCAGGCTGCTCCGGAGACCGCGGAGGGCTCGGACGCCTCCGCGGCACCGGCCCGGCCCCGGCGGCCCGCCGCGGATCCCACCCGCACCGTCGAGGGGTTGCCCAGACTGCTCCGGCTGCGTCAGGGCATGGTCCTGGGCGGGGTCGCGGCCGGACTGGCCCGTCACCTGCGGGTGCCGGTCCTCTGGGTCCGGCTGACCTTCGCCATCACCGCGGTGTTCGGCGGCGCCGGTGTGCTGGCGTACGCCCTGCTGTGGATCTTCGTGCCGCCCGCGCCGGACAGCACCACCGATCCGGGCGAGCCGCGCACCGGCGGCCGGGAACGCCGGCAGGCGCTCGGCATCGCCGCCGTCGGGCTGGCCCTGCTCATCGCCGGGACGGCGCTGGGGCTCGGGTCGATCGTCGGGTGGATCCTCGGGCCGCTGGGCCTGGCCGCCGTCGGTGGCGCCTTCATCTGGCGGGAGGCCGACGACGCCCGGCGGGCCCGCTGGCGGCGCACCGCCGTCGGCATGATGGCCCCCAGCCGGGCGTCGATGTGGCGGCTGGTCGGCGGCTGTGCCCTGGTGGTCGGCGGGCTGTCGGTGTTCGCCATCGGCCAACTGGACTTCGGGGCCGTCCGCTCGGCGCTGGTCGCTGTGCTGCTCACCCTGGTCGGCGTCGCCATCATCACTGTGCCGTGGTGGCTGCGCCTGGTCCGCGACCTGGGCGACGAGCGCCGCGGGCGGGTGCGCGAGCGCGAGCGGGCCGAGATCGCCGCGCACCTGCACGACTCGGTGTTGCAGACGCTGGCGCTCATCCAGCGCCAGTCGGGCGACAGCCGGGAGGTGCTGCGACTGGCCCGCGGCCAGGAGCGGGAACTGCGCACCTGGCTGTACGGGCCGGCCGGGTACGCCTCTCCGGACGGTGTGGCGGGCGGACCCGGTGACGGCGCCGCGCGCAGCACGCTGGCCGCGGCACTGGCCCAAGCGGCTGGGGACGTCGAGGACACCTACGCCATCGCCGTCGCCCCGGTGGTGGTCGGCGACGCACCGATGGACCCGCAGCTGGCCGCCCTGGTCGCCGCCGCCCGCGAGGCCATGGTGAACGCGGCCAAGCACGCGGAGGTGGGCGAGGTCAGCGTCTACGCCGAGGTCGAGGAGGGCACCGCCAGCGTCTTCGTGCGGGACCGGGGGACCGGCTTCGAGCCGACCACGGTCGGCGCGGACCGGCGCGGGCTGGCCGAGTCGATCCGGGGCAGGATGGAACGACACGGCGGCACGGCGCTGATCCGGTCGGCGCCCGGCGCCGGCACCGAGGTCGAGCTGAGCATGCCGGTGGCCCGGGGCCGGAGCACCGAGTCCGGTGACGACTCGCACGAGCAGGACGGGCGGCGTGAGCCCGCGGAAGGACGGCGATGAGCAACCCCTTCGACCGGTCGTTGCGACTGGACCGCAGCCCCGCTGGGGTCGGGCAGACCCCGGCCCAGGCGTCTCGGGCGTCTCGGTCCGCCGAGCCGGCCGAGACCGGGTCCGGGGCCGGATCGGCATCTGCCGCCGCGGAGCCGGCCGCGACCGGCGCGCGTCCGGTCCGGGTGTTCCTGGTCGACGACCATGCGCTGTTCCGCACCGGGGTCAAGGCAGAACTGGCAGGGCTCGGGGACGACCGGCTGGAGGTGGTCGGCGAGGCCGGCAGCGTCGACGAGGCGGTCGTCCGGATCACCACGGTCCGACCCGACGTGGTGCTGCTGGACGTGCACATGCCCGACGGCGGCGGTCGCGCGGTGCTGGACCGGGTCCGCTCGCGGCAACCCGAGGTGGTGTTCCTGGCCCTGTCCGTCTCGGACGCCGCCGAGGACGTCATCGCGGTGATCCGGGCGGGCGCCCGCGGGTACGTCACCAAGACGATCTCCGGGCGCGAGCTGGCCGACGCCATCGTCCGGGTGGCCGGGGGCGACGCGGTGTTCTCACCGCGGCTGGCCGGGTTCGTGCTGGATGCCTTCAGCGACCGCGGGGGCGCCCGCTCGGTCACCGACCCCGAGCTGGACATGCTCTCGCCGCGGGAGCGGGACGTGCTCAAGCTGCTGGCCCGTGGATACGCCTACAAGGAGATCGCCGCCCAGCTGTTCATCTCGATCAAGACGGTGGAGACCCACGTCTCGAGCGTGCTGCGCAAGACCCAGCTGTCCAACCGCTACGAACTGTCCCGCTGGGCCACCGACCGCCGACTGGTCTGAACGGTCCTCAGTCGTGGCAGGGCCGTGGGTCGCGGGCGTGTTTCCGGTCATGCAGAGTGTCATCACTCGAAGGGGTGTGTTCGATTCGTCGTGCGGTGTCACGGAACGGTCACGGACGTGGTTCCTGATGACAGCACGCCGATGTCATCGTTCGTCCGACGGTCCCGGACATCGCCGCTGGTCGTCGGCATGATCATCAGGAATCGCCGACGAAATGTTGCTCACCGCGGGCGGGAGGCGGAGCGATGCGTCACCAGTTCGATGACCCGGTGATGCAACGGGCGATTCGAGGGTGACCGCATGAGGGGATCGACTGGCGATCGCCCACACCGCGTGTCGCGGTCAGCGGGCGTCGGTGTTCGGGATCTCGTCGGCGGTGGCGTCGGTCGCGCAGTCCAGCCCGTGCCGGACGGCGAGCACGGCCAGCTGCACGCGGCTGCGGCTGCCGGTCTTGTCCATGATCGAGGCCACGTGCGTCTTCACCGTGGTCACCGAGATGTGCATGAGGGTCGCGATGTCGCCGTTGCTGAGCCCGGATCCGAGGTGTTGCAGCACATCCCGCTCTCGCTCGGTCAGCTCGGGCAGCCCGGCAGGTGGCGTCGGAGTGCCCGGACCGCCGGCCCGGACCGCCCGGTCGACCAGCCGACGCAGCACCGGTGGGCTGAACGGTGACTCGCCGGCCGCGGCCCGGCGCACCGCGTCGAGCAGGTCGGCCGGTGAGGCGTCCTTGGTGAGCAGGCCGCAGGCGCCGGCCGACAGCGCCGGGTAGAGGTGATCGTCGTCGTCGAACGTGGTCAGCGCGACGACCCGGGTGGCCGGCCGGGCCGAGACGATGGCGGCGGTGGCGGCGATGCCGTCCAGCACCGGCATCCGCAGGTCCATCAGCACCACGTCCGGCCGGCAGTCGTCGACCAGCCGCACCGCCTCCGCACCGTTGCGCGCCTCGCCGACGATCTCCACGTCGGCAGCGGACTCGCACAGCATGCGCAGCCCGGACCGCACCAGCGCCTGGTCGTCCGCGACCAGCACCCGGATCACCGCTGGGCCTGCGTCCGGGACCCGGCCGATTGCCGGCGGCGGCGCCCACACTGGGCGTCGTCGTCGTCGTCGTCGTCGTCGTTGTCGTCGTCGTCCCGGACCGGGTCGGTCGGCCGGCGATCGGCCGCACCGGGATCACTCGGACGCGGACCGGACGGGCCAGGTGCTGTGCCGAGTACCGGACCGGCGGCCGGCACGGCTGAGGACGGTGTCGACCCCGCTGTCGACCCCGCTGTCGACTCTGCTGCCGTCCCGAGCGGGATCGACGCGACGAGGCGCCAGCCGTCGGCGGTCGGACCGGCGGTGACCGCGCCGCCGAGCAGTTCCAGCCGCTCGCGCAGGCCGAGCAGCCCGAATCCGCGGCCGGGAACGGCCTCGTCGTCGGCGGCCGGGCCGGTGCCGGCGGCGTCGGTCAGGGCGGCGTCGGCGGCGGACACGGTCGCGGGGCGGGTGCGGCGTCCGGCCACGGACCGGTCGACCACCGACACGACGAGCACCTCGCCGCGGGCGCCGTCGTCGACGGGCGTGCGGGTGATGCCGACCGCAGCCGTGGCGTCGGCGGGCGCGTGCCGGAGCACGTTGGTCAGTCCCTCCTGCACCACCCGCAGCACGGCCAGCGCCTGGCCGGCGTCCAGCTGGGCGAGCACCGGGTCGTGGCCGGGAGGTGCGGTCAACGTCACCGGCAGGCCGGCCGACCGCACCCGGTCGGCCACGTCGTCGAGTTCGCCGGCGAGCAGTTCCGGATCCAGCATCTCCACGGCGTCCGGGCCCGACCGGTCGCCGGCCGGAACGCGCAGCAGGGTGACCAGCCGGCGCATCTCGGTGAGCGTGACGGTGGCGGCGTCGTTGATCTCGCCGAGCGCCCGCCGCGCGGCCTCCTCGAGCGGCAGCACGTCCCGGGCCACCGCGGACCGCAGTGCGATGGACGCGACGTGGTGGGCGACGACGTCGTGCAGCTCGCGGGCGATGGCCGTCCGGGTCTGCGCGGCGGCCTCCCGTTCGGCGGCGCCCCGCCGCAGCTGGGCCTGGACCTCCGCGGCGTGCCGCTCCCGGGTCTGCAGGAACTGTGCATGCAGGTACGCCCCCAGCAACAACGGTGCGGCGACCATCAGCGCCAGCTTGTAGAAGACCAGCCCGGCCTCATGGGCGGGTGGCTGCAGCAGCGAGACGACCGTGCCCCCGGCGAGCAGTGCGGCCGGCACGGCGGCCACCCGCAGCGGCCGGGTGTAGGCGACCTCGAACACCGCGATGCCGGCCATCACCTTGAACGCGCCGAGGTCGAGGTCGGCCGACTGGGCCACCAGCAGCAGCGAGACCTGCAGCAGCGCGGCCGTGGTCGGCCACCAGCCGGCGCTCAGGAACAGCAGGCCGGAACCCACGCTGATCAGGCACCAATCCAGGGCCAGCGTCTCGCCCTGCACCAGGTGCGGGATGCCGATGAGCAGCGGCACGGCGATGAGCCGGAGCCAGGCCAGCCGGCCGGGGAGCAGCACCGGCGATCCGTCGCGCCGGCTGCCGGGTGCGGATCCGGCCACCGACCGTCCGCCCGCCCGGAGCCGAGCGGCAAGAGCGGAGGTCACGCCGATCACGGTACCGAGCCGACCCGGCGGTCCGCCTCCTGCGGACGGCCTCCTGCTCCAGCAGGAGGCCGTCCGCAGGAGGGCGTCCTCCCGTCGGCCGGGACCACCTCCTGCCGGCGCCGCCGGATCCAGGCCCCGCGGCGGAGGTCGCAGGCGTCCGTCCCGACCAGGCTCGGCAGCGCCGCGAGGCAGCGGCCAGCCGATCGGCCATCTGCGAGCGCGTTGACCCCCGTGCCATCCCGAGGAGACCGAGGTCCGATGCCCCTGTCCGTCGCCGCCCCGTCCACCGCCCCGTCCGACCCCCGTCCCGCCGTCCGCCGCTGCCGGCCCGCCGCTGCTGCCCCGGTCCCGGCGCCCGTGGCCGCCGCGCGGTCCGGCGGTCCCCGCCGGACCGCGCTGTTCGTGCGCGAGTTCGCCCGGCACCCGCTGACCACCGCCTCGCTGCTGCCGAGCTCCGGGGCGCTGGCCCGGGCGATGGTCCCGGGGCCGGCGGCCGGGGCGCCGGACCCGGGAGCCGGTCGGCCGGTGGTGGTGGAGCTCGGTCCGGGCACCGGGGCGTTCACCGCCGCGCTGCAGCACCCGGCCGGCATCCGGCCCGACCGGCACCTGGCGCTGGAACTCAATCCCGTCCTCGGCCGCAGCCTGGCCGGCGATCACCCGGACGTCGAGGTGGTGGTCGGCGCGGCCGCCGATCTGCTGGACGTGCTGGCCGACCGGAACCTGCTCGGCCGGGTCGATCTGGTCGTCAGCGGGCTGCCGTGGCAGGCCTTCGCCGGCCCGGTGGGGGCGCGACTGGTCCCGGACATCGCCCGGGCGCTGCGGCCCACCGGGGCCTACACCCAGTTCACCTACAGCTGGACGCGGTGGGCCCCACCGGGCCGGCGCCAGCTCGCCACCATGCGCGCGGCCTTCGGTTCGGTCACGCTGACCGGCCCGGTGTGGCGCAACCTGCCACCGGCCACCGTCTACACCTGCCGCCGGCCGGCCGCAGCCGCCCGCGCGGCCTGATCGGGCGGTCCGCGATGGGCGACTGGCTGATCGACGGCGTCGGGGCCGTGCCGGCCCCGGCCGTCCTGGCCCTGTGCGCGCTGGTCCTCGCGGCCGAGACCGCGCTGCTGATCGGCGTGGTGCTGCCCGCCGCATCGGCGCTGGCCCTGCTGGGCGCGGCGGTCGGGACCGGCGCCGTGCCCGCCGCGGTCGCCGTGCCGGTGGCCGTGACGGCCTCGCTGACCGGCGGCATGGTCGCGGTCGCCCGGGCCCGCCGCCCGGTCCCGCGAGCAGGCAGCCCCGCCGCCGTCCGGTGGTCGGGCGTCCGCCGTTCGGCCCCGTTCGGTCGGCTGGAGCGCCGGCTGCACCGGCACCTCGGGAGCGGGGCGCCGTCCTGGCCGGTGGTCACCGTCGGGCACGTGCTGGCCGGGGTGCGCACCCTGGTGCCGCGGCTGGCCGGCAGCCGGGGGATCGGCGTCGGCTGGTGGGCGGCCGCGGCAGCGCCCGGTGCGGTGCTGTGGGTCGGCAGCTGGACCGCGGCCGGCGCCGCCGGTGCCCAGGTCCTGGACCGGCTGGACACCGTCAGCAGCGCCGTGGTCCTGGCGCTGCTGGTCGGTGCCGTCCTGACGCTGGCCGGCGTGGCCGTCCGGACCGTGGTGCGCCGGGCCGTGGTGCACCGGACCGCGGTGCGCCGGTCCCGACGCGGGCGAGCCGGGTCGACCCCGATCCCCGCCACGGCGTGAACTCAGTCGACGTCGCTGTCCCCGGAGTGAACGTCGCCGGCCGGGCCCTCGGGGCGACGGCCGAGCTTGCCGCGGCCCATGGCCAGCAGCATCATCCCCAGATCGGTGCCGGCCGGGCCGAGGCCGCGGAAGCGCTCCAGGATGGCCATCTCACGGCTGTAGACGATGCGCGGCCCGCCCAGCTGCTTGCGGGCGGCGCCGATCGCGTTGGACAGGGCGGTGCGGCGCTTGATCAGCCGCACGAGTTCGGCGTCGATGTCGTCGATCTCGAGCCGCAGCGTGTCGATCCCGGCCTGGTCGGCCGGCACCGGCACCGGCCCGCCGGTCGGTTCGTCGGCTCGGGCGTCGTCGGACCGGAGCTCGGAGCCCAGCGTGCTGGTCATGTCGTCCTTCAATCTGCCCGTCCGTCCCGGCGCCCGGCACGGAAAACGCCCCGGGTCGAAGGACCTCGGGGCGCGTCGTGGCGGATGTGTCAGCCGCGGACGGGCACCGGAGTCCGGTACCCGTAGGAAAAGCCGCGGCAGGAGTGCATGGCGGGGAGTGTGCCACAGCGGTCCGGTCCGGCGGAACCCGGGACGCGGGACGCCACCGGATCGAGTCCGATGAATCGGGCTGCCGCGGGCCGTCCGACCGAGCATCGACAGCGGCCGCGCCGGGGCGCCCGCTGGTGCCGTGGACGGACGGGAGTCGGCCGATGGACGAGCAGGACCGCGGTGGCGAGGTGACCTGCAGCGTGGCGGTGTCGCTGGACGGGTACGTGGCCGGGCCCGACCAGCGCCTCGACCAGCCGTTGGGGCGGTGGGCCGAGCAGCTGCTGCACCGGTGGATGTTCGACGAACCCGAGCAGCACCGGGCGGAGCTGGCGGCGATCACCGACGCCGGGGCGTTCGTGATGGGCCGCAACATGTTCGGACCGGTCCGCGGCGGGTGGGACAGCTGGGCGGGGCCGGATCCGTGGCGCGGCTGGTGGGGCGAGGCTCCGCCGTACCACGCGCCGGTCTTCGTGCTCACCCACCACGAGCGGGAGCCGCTGACCATGGCGGGCGGCACCACCTTCGTCTTCGTGACCGAGGGACCGGAGGTGGCGCTGACCCGGGCGCGGGAAGCGGCTGGGGCCAGGAACGTCGCGATCGCCGGAGGGGCGGCCACGATCAACCAGTACCTGCGGGCCCTCGCGATCGACGAGCTCCGGCTGCACGTCGCCCCGGTCACCCTGGGGGCCGGGGAGCGGCTGTTCGACGGGGTGGGACGACTGGACCTGCGCTTGGTCGAGGTCCGCGGCACGGACCGGGTCACCCACCTGCGCTACCGGGTGGGCACGGGTCCGGTCGCCGTGGACGGCGCCTGAGCGGCATCGAGGGGACGCCCCGAGGGGCGGGAGCGGGCCGGGGACGCGTCGTCGCAGGTCCCTGGGCTGTCGGTGCCGGCCGGTAGCGTGGACACGTCCCGATCCGCCGAGGACGGGATCGGTCCGCGTGGGAACGTGCGGACCGGTCCGGAACCACTGCCCGACCGTCTCGCGGTCGGTCCGAAGGAAGAACGCTGCCCACCGTGCTCGTCGTCGTCCCCGCCCGGACCGGGTCCCGCCATGCCCGCTGACCAGGCCACCGGCCTGGCCGGCGCCCAGCACACCCTGTTCGGCGACCCGACGCCCGCCTCGGCTCGTCGGCCCATCGCAGGTCCGTCGCCCGCGGGGACCGGGGGGCGCGGGCCGGCCGCGGCGGACGAGCAGCCGCGCCGGCGACGCGACCGCGCCGCCGAACTGCTCGAGGGTCTCAATCCGTCGCAGCGGGCGGCCGTCGAGCACCGCGGCTCCCCGATGCTGGTGGTGGCCGGCGCCGGATCCGGCAAGACGCGGGTGCTCACCCGGCGCATCGCCCACCTGCTGGCCTCGGGCTCGGCCGAGCCGGGGGAGATCCTGGCCATCACCTTCACCAACAAGGCCGCGGCCGAGATGAAGGAACGCGTGGCCGATCTCGTCGGCAACCGGGCGCGCTTCATGTGGGTCTCGACGTTCCACTCGATGTGCGTGCGGATCCTGCGCGCCCAGGCGCGGGACCTGGACATGAGATCGAGTTTCACCATCTACGACGCCGCCGACTCGCACCGGCTGATCCAGATGGTGGCCGGCGGTCTGGACATCGACCTCAAGCGCTACAGCCCGCGGCTGATCGCGGCGGCCGTGTCCAACCTCAAGAACGAGCTCATCGATGAGCACGAGGCCGCGCAGCGGCAGGAGTCCGACCTGGAGAAGGTGGTCGCCTCCGTCTACGCCGGGTACCAGGCGCGGCTGCGGCAGGCCTCCGCGTTCGACTTCGACGACCTGATCATGCAGACCGTCCGGCTGCTGCAGCGGCTGCCCGACGTGGCCGAGAACTACCGGCGCCGGTTCCGGCACGTGCTGGTCGACGAGTACCAGGACACCAACCACGCGCAGTACGTGCTGGTCCGCGAGCTGGTCGGGCCGACCAGCGGTCCCGGCGCCGAGCCCGCAGATGATCACGGCGGTGGGCTGCCGCCGGCCGAGCTGGTGGTGGTGGGCGACGCCGACCAGTCCATCTATGCGTTCCGCGGCGCCACCATCCGCAACATCGTCGAGTTCGAGCGGGACTACCCCGACGCGCGCACGGTGCTGCTGGAGCAGAACTACCGGTCCACCCAGACGATCCTGTCCGCGGCCAACGCGGTCATCTCCCGCAACCGGGATCGCCGGGCGAAGAACCTGTGGACCGACGCCGGGGCCGGCACCAAGGTCGTCGGCTACGTCGGAGACAACGAGCACGACGAGGCCCGGTTCGTGCAGCGGGAGATCGACGAGCTGGTCGACGGCGGCACCCACCGGTACGGCGACGTCGCCGTCTTCTACCGGACCAACGCCGCCTCCCGAGCGCTGGAGGACGTGTTCGTCCGCAGCGGCATGCCGTACCGGATCGTCGGCGGCGTCCGCTTCTACGAGCGCAAGGAGGTCAAGGACGCGATCGCCTACCTGCGCGCCGTGGCCAACCCCGACGACGAGGTCAGCATCCGGCGCGTGCTGAACACTCCGCGCCGCGGCATCGGCGATCGGGCCGAGGCGACGGTGGCGGTCTTCGCCGAGCGGGAACGGATCAGCTTCGGCGACGCGCTGGCCGCCGCCGCGCAGGAGCAGTCCGAGGTGCCCGGTCTGGCCGCCCGCTCGGCCAAGGCCATCGCCGGGTTCGTCGGGGTGCTGGAGACCGCGCGCGAGGAGCTGGAGGTCGGCACCGAGCCGGCCGACCTGCTGGTGTCGCTGCTGGAGAGCAGCGGGTACCGGGCCGAGCTGGCCTCCTCCGAGGACCCGCAGGACGCGTCCCGGCTGGAGAACCTGGAACAGCTGGTCACGGTGCTGCGCGAGCACACCGAGAACCTGCTGGCCGGCGAGCTCTTCGCCAACGCCCAGCTCGCCGAGGACGTCGACCTGCCGGACGCCACGGCGGCCGCGGCGCTACAGGACGCGGTGGCGACCGACCCGGTCGGCACCGACCCGGACGCCGATCTGGACGGCGGTGCGGACGGGGGTGGCGCGCTGCCGCCGGCGGGCGGGGCGGCCGGCGGGCCCACCGGCCCGCAGCTGCTGGCCGCGGTGCTCGAGCAGCTGTCCCTGGTGGCGGACGCCGACTCGGTGCCGGACTCCGAGGACGGCGTGGTCACGCTGATGACCCTGCACACGGCCAAGGGTCTGGAGTTCCCGGTGGTCTTCCTGACCGGCATGGAGGACGGCATCTTCCCCCACGTCCGGTCCCTCGGGGACGAGCAACAGCTGGCCGAGGAGCGTCGGCTGGCCTACGTGGGAATCACCCGGGCGCGGCAGCGGCTGTACCTGACCCGGGCGGCGATCCGGTCGGCCTGGGGCCAGCCCGGCGCCAACCCGGCGTCGCGATTCCTGGACGACGTCCCGGAAGACCTCGTCGACTGGCGTCGGTCGGCCGCCGAGGTGGACTCCGGCCGGTCGCGCGGCGGCCGGTCGGGCACGAGCGGCTGGGCGGGCTTCGGCGAGTCGGGCCGCGGGTTCTCCGCCCCGGTCACCGCCAGCCGGTTCGGTGCGGACGTGCCGTCCCGGGCGGGCCGACGTGGGCCGACGGCGCCGTCCCGGCCGGCGCTGGAACTGGCCAAGGGAGACCGGGTCTCGCACGACAAGTACGGCCTGGGCACCGTCCAGGAGGTGACCGGGGCGGGCCGGATGGCCACCGCCACCATCGACTTCGGCGCGGCCGGCACGGTCCGGCTGATGCTCATCGGCGGCGTGCCGATGGTGAAGCTCTGACCGACCCGCAGCGCGGCCGCCGTCCGGCGGCTGGCTCAGGTCGGGATGCGCAGAGCAGCGCGGCCGCCGTCCGGCGGCTGGCTCAGGTCGGGATGCGCAGAGCAGCGCGGCCGCCGTCCGGCGGCTGGCTCAGGTCGGGATGCGCAGGACCGAGACGCCGGCCGGCGGGGTGTCGGGCTCCTGCACCCGGGTGGCCGGGAACGGGTCACTCAGCTCCCGCATCACCTCGAACGGCTCCGCGTACTTGGCCCGGGGGGCCAGGGTGCGCGCCCAGAACCGGGACTGGGCAACCACCAGCTCCGGCTCCAGGTAGGTGCGCTCGGCCTGGGAGGCGAACTGCTCCAGCACCTTCAGCTTCTCGCTGAGGGTGTCGTCGATGGCCACGAACTTGGTCGGCCGGAAATCGTTGTTCGTCGACGGTGAGTGGTAGCAGTACAGCCGCGGCACCCGCCGGGTCGCCGACACCGTGGCGATGTGTACGGCCCGGTGGTCCTGGTGCCCGTCGTGCGCGGTGTGCACGTAGACGACGGTCGGATCGACCTCGGTCACGGCGGCCTCGACGAAGCGGATCGAGGTGGCGCCGTTGTCGATCCGGGTGTCGGGGAAATCGCCCATCAGCAGCCGGGCGCCGAGCAGGCCGGCCGAGGCGACGGACTCGCCGACCCGGTCGGTGCTGTTGCCGCCCACCGCACCGCGGCTGAAGGTCAGCACGGTCAACTGGTCGCCGCGGCGGGCGTGTTCGAGCAGGGTGCCGGCCGCGCCGATCTCCACGTCGTCGGGGTGCGCGCCGACCACGAGCACCCGGTCGCGCCGGGCCAGCACCTGGTGGACGTGCTCGGCGAGCCGGCGTTGCAGCAGGAACGAGTCGTTCGGGTCGAGCACGTCGTTGACGCCGGCCCGCATGGCGTCGAGCAGTTCGGCGGCGCCGACCATGGCGTCGGCGAGCAGGATGATCCGGCCGCGCGGGCTGCTGCGACGGATGCGGCGGATGCTGGCGGTCAACTCCGGGTGGCCCGAGTAGACGAGGGCGACCACCACGCGGCGGTTGCCGTCCAGGAAGCGGGTCAGCTCCGCCTCCGGCACCCTCACCAGCTCCAGGCCGGCGCCGGTGAGCGCGGCGACCGCCGCTCGTGGGGCCGACAGACCGACCGAGACGGCCAGCGGTCGCGGCATGGGCGCCATCTCGTCGGGATTCCGGTCGAGATGGCCACCGGAAGCGGATGCCTGTCCGAACGGGTGTTCCACCAACGCCCCCACGCATGACCGATTCGTCGACCGAGTCCAGTTCCGGAGCTCTGCCGCCGACGACCCCCAAAACCGGGAGTAGCCGGGCGATCACAGACTGTACCTTGTTCTCAGGGAGTGGTCGGGAGCAGTGCGACCAGCTGCTCAATCGGTCACGGACCGGGCGGACGTGGGGGGGGGACCATGGACCAGCAGTCGGCGAACGGCGACCGATCGGTCCGGGACACCAGGAACTCTCCGGACAGCGAGGGGCCTCCGCCCGCCGCACCCCGGGTGCTGGTGACAGGGGCCGGCGGCGCCGCCGCGGTCGCCATCCTGCGGTCGCTGCGCGGCCACTACCGACTGGCCGCCGCGGACATCAACCCGGTGGCCGTCGGGCTCTACCTGGTCGAGCCCGACCAGCGCTGGCTGCTGCCCCGGGGTGACGACCCGACGTTCGTGCCGGCGCTGCTGGACGCGGCGCAGCGGTCCGGCGCCGACCTGGTGGTGCCGACGGTGGACGTCGAGTCCCCGCGGATCGCCACGGCCCGCGATGAGTTCACCGCCCGCGGGATCCGGCTGCTGCTCGAGTCGCCGGAGACGCTGGCCGTCTGCCTGGACAAGTTCGAGCTGATGCGCCGGTGCGCCGAGCACGTCGCGGTGCCGCGGACCGTGCTGTGGACCGGCGGGACCGAGGACGCCGACGTGGCCGCGCTGGCAGCGCCCTTCGTGATCAAACCGCGGGCCGGCGCCGGCGGGCGCGGGGTGGCGGTGCTGGCCGACGTCAGCGCGCTGGCCTCCTACCCGCGGGACGGCCAGTGGATCGTGCAGGAACTGCTGCCCGGCGAGGAGTACTCGATCGACGTGCTGGCCCGGCCGGACGGGCACGTGGTCGCGGCCGTGCCGCGGCGGCGCGACCTGGTCGACTCCGGGATCGCCATCGCCGGCCGCACCGTGGCCGACGACGCGCTGGTGCGGTACGGCACCGACGCGGCCCGCGCCGTCGGCGCCACCGGGGTGGTCAACGTGCAGGTCCGCCGGGCGGTGGACGGCACCCCCAAGCTGCTGGAGATCAACCCGCGGTTCCCCGGCACCATGCCGCTGACCATCGCATCCGGCGTCGACATGCCGGTGCTGGCCGTGCAGGCCGCGCTGGGCGGCGAGCTGCCCGACCACCTGCCGTTCCGGGAGGTCGCGGTGGTCCGGCACTGGGAGGACGTGATCGTCCCGGTCGATCAGTACGGCGAGATCCGTTCGGCAGCAGCAGCGTCGGCAGCGCCCTCTGAGCCGACCGTCGTCGGTGGGTGAGCCGGTCGTGCGCGCGGACTCGAACCCCGACCCGGTCGAGGTGACCGGTGCGGTGCCGGCCCCTGGCCTGCGTCCCGGTCTGGTCGACCTGCACACCCATTCGTCCTGGACGGACGGCGCGGACCCGTTGCCCGCCATGGTCGCCGCCGCGGCCGCGGCCGGCCTGCGGGTCCTGGGCTGCTCGGACCACGTCCGCAGCAGCAGCGACTGGTTGCCCGAGTACGTGGCCCAGGTACACGAACTGGACCGGGAGCTGGCCGAGCGCGATCCCGCCGGGTTACGGCTGCGCTGCGGGGTGGAGACCAAGATCCTGGACACCGGCGGCCGGCTCGACCTGCCCGCACTGCCCGACGGTCTGCAGTACCTGGTCGTCTCCGACCACCAGTTCCCGGACACCGACGGCCCGGTGTCCCCACGGGTCATCGCCGCGGACCTGGCGCAGGGCCGACGGGCGGCGACGGACGTCCTCGAGCAGCTGGTCACGGCCACCGCGGCCGCGGTGCGAGTGACCCCGCTGCCGGTCGTGGTCGGCCACCTGTTCAGCCTGCTGCCCAAGCTGGGGCTCGCCGAGTCGGCGGTTCCGGACGAGTTGCTCGACCACCTGGCCGCCTCCTGCCGGGACGCCCGGGCCGCGGTCGAGGTGAACGAGAAGTGGCGGTGCCCGTCGGTGCGGGTGGTGCGCCGGCTGCAGGCCGCCGGGGTCCGGCTCACCACCGGCAGCGACGCCCACGCGGTGGCCGAGGTGGGCCGGCGGGACTGGGTCGACCAGGTGCTGCGCGAGGTTCCGGCCTCGGCGTCGACCGAGCGGTCGACGCCGGGGGCCGGGTGAGCTCCGTGCTCGGGTTCCTGGTCGAGCCGGCGACCGGCACGTCGGTGGCCCTCGAGGTGGTGCAGTGGATCCTGGTCGGGCTGGTGCTGCTGGGTGCCGTGCCGATGGTCAGCACCGTGTACCAGTTCCTGCTGCTGCTGCGCACCCCCCGGCACGACCACTACCAGGACTGCGATCCGGACTTCCTGCCCCGGGTGGTGGTGCTGGTCCCGGCCTGGAACGAGATCGCGGTGCTGCGGTACAGCGTCGACGCGATGATGGCGCTGGACTACCCGCCCGAGCGGCTGCGGATGGCCGTGGTGGACGACGGCAGCACCGACGGCACCCCGGAGCTGCTGGACGGCAAGGTGTCTCAGTACCCGGGCCGGGTGCTCAACCTGCGGCGGGAGAACGGCGGTCAGGGCAAGGCGCACACCCTGAACCACGGACTGACGCTGCTGCTCGAGGACGACTGGGCGGACGCGGTGCTCATCACCGACGCCGACGTGGTGTTCGAGCCGACCTCGGTGCGTCGCATGGTCCGGCACCTGGCCGACGAGCGGGTCGGGGCGGTGACCGCGTTCATCCTGGAGGCGTCCAAGCGTCCGAACACGATGAACCGCTACATCGGCTACGAGTACACCGCGGCCCAGGCCGCCAGCCGGCGGGCGCAGAACGTGGTCGGCGCCCAGGGCTGCCTGGCCGGCGGCGCCCAGCTGCACAGCCGGGCCAACCTGCTCGAGCTGGGCGGCGCCATCGACACCACCACCCTGGCCGAGGACACCGTCACCACCTTCGAGACCCAGCTCGCCGGGCGCGCCGTCGTCTTCGACGGCAACGCCCGCTGCCTGGCCGAGGAGCCCGGCTCGGTCGTCGGACTGTGGAAGCAGCGACTGCGCTGGTCGCGCGGCAACATCCAGGTCGCCAAGCGGTTCGGCGGGGTGACCGGCGGCGTCTTCTTCGGGCGGTCCGACGTGCACCGGCTCGGCGGGTTGTGGTTCGGGCTGCAGTGGTTCACCACGTTGCTGCTGCCGGTGCTGATGATCATCTCGTCCACGTCGCTGGTCATCCTGTGGTTCATCAGCTTCGGGAAGGCCGAGATCGCGTTCGAGATCCTGTGGGTCACCAACGCCTTCGGCTGGCTGTTCACCACGATCTACACGCTGTCGCTGGACCGCTGGGTGGCCCGCCGGACCTGGTTCCAGGCGTTCACCTTCCCCGGCCTGGTCAACATCGTCATCATCGTCGCCGCGCTGGCGCCACGACCGACGCGGGAGCTGCGGGACTGGGCCCTGGATCGGCTCGGGATGACGTGGTCGGCCGGGCTGGCCGACACCCTGACGCTGTTCGCGTACGCGTGGGTCGCACTCTGCATGGTCGCCGCCTGGGGGCTCTACCGGCTGGAGAAGGCAGGTCGACTGCCGAAGGTGCAGTCCGTGCTGCTGGTGCTCATCGGCTACGGCCCGCTGCTCTGCGCCATCACCTTCGCGGCGTACGTGGCCGAGGCCCGGGGCGCGGCGATCAAGTGGGAGAAGACGGAGAAGACCGGCGCGGTGGGGCCGGCGTGACGGATCCGTCCCGGCCCGAGGGCCCAGGTCCCCGCCACGACCAGCCCGGGTGGGGCGTCGGATCCTCCGGTGGGATCGAGGACGGGGCTGCCGAGCCGGCGGCGGACGAGTCGAGCCGGCGGCTGCTGCGCCAGGACCACCGGTTCGAGCAGTGGGTGCTCTACAAGGGCCTGCTGGTGCTGTTGCTCATCGCCGTGCTCATCTGGGTGCGGCAGACGTTCCTCATCTGAGCGCCTGATCTGAGCGCCTGATCCGAGCGGGCCCGGGTCCGACCGGGTCAGGCCGGGGACCGGTCGTCGGACCGGCCGTGCTCGGCGCCCGGCCGGCTGTACCGCAGCCAGAGCAGGCCGAGCACCGGCAGCAGCAACGGGATGTAGCCGTAGCCGGACCCGAAGCGGGACCACACCGTGTCGTGCGGGAAGGCCTGCGGATCGACGATCGAGGCGATCCCGATGGTGATGACGCCGACCAGCTCGATGGCACAGGCGCCCCAGGCCAGCGGCCGCGACCAGGGCCGGTGGGTGACCAGTCCGACGGTGGCGGCGATGTAGACCAGCCCGGAGAACAGCGAGAGCGCGTACGCCAGCGGCGCCTCGTCGAACTGCACCGCGATCTGCACCACGGCCCGCGCCGTGGCGGCCAGGGCGAACACCGCGTACAGCGCGATGAGCAGCCGACGCGGGCCGCCCGGCGGACCATCGTGCTCGTGGACACCCGCCGTGGGGGCGGCCGCGTCGGCCGGACGTCCGGGAGCGGGCTCAGACACGGTCGCCCCAGAGCTGGACCAGACGCAACACCATCACCGCGACCACCACCGCAGTGAAGCACAGGCTCAGCGACCCCCACCGGGACCGTTCCTCGCGGGCGAGGTAGAAGCCGAGCGGCAGCACCAGCAGCACGCCGAACAGGTAGGCCAGGAACGTCACCGGCTCCCGCAGTCCGGTGCCGGCCACCCGGAACACCGCGATGAGCGCCTGCACCAGCAGCGCGATCTCGACGACGATCGCGCCGATCATCTGGCCCTCGGTGGTCGGCCGGCGGCGGTAGGCCTGCACCCCGGTCCAAGCCGCCAGCAGCAGCGCGGCCACGCCGATGCCGGTGGCCAGGAACGAGATCACCCGGCGATTCTCCCTCAACCCGCCGGCCGGACGGACCCGTCGGCCGCAGTCCGGGCCGACCTCACGTTGCTACGGTCGGTCGGTGCTCGGATCCGCGTCACCGTCCTCACCGCCGTCGGTCCAGGGGCAGGACCCAGTGCCCGGGTTGCTGATCGCGCTGCCCCTGCTGGTGCTGGGGGCCGGGGTGCTGGTCGGGGTGGCGCCGCTGCTCGACCCCGTCTCGACCGGTGACGGCTCCCCGCTCGCACCGGCCGGTGGGGCGGCGTGGGCGGCGCTGCTGCCCGCGGTGCTGGTGCTGGTGCTGACGGCCGCCCGCCGCCCGGTCGGGGTGCTGGCCGCGGCGGCCGGCGCCGGCCTGGCGGGGGTGAGCCGGCTGGTGTCGGACCTGCCGCTGCTCACCGCGCCGGACCTGGTGGTGCGGCCCGAGTTGATCATCGAGACCACCGATCGGGCCCGGCCGCTGACGCCGGGCGCGGGCGCCTGGTTGGTCGTGCTGGCCGACGTGCTGCTGCTCGTCGCCGGCGGGCTGGCGGCCCGGTGGTGGACCCGGCGCGGAGCCGTGCTGCTGGCCGAGACGAGCCCGTCCGGGCCGGCCGGCCCGGACTTCGCGGTCTCGGACCCGGCGCCCGGAGCGGCCGCGGAGACCGCCGCGCCGGCGCCCGGTGGGCTGGGCACGTTCGCGGACGCCGGGCCGGGTCTGCGGATCGGGCAGAACGGGCCGACGGTGCTCGTCGGGTTCTTGGCCGCGGTGGCCGTCATGGTCGGCGCGCTGCTGGTCCCGGTGACCGGCGAATTCCTGGCGTTGCGACTGCTGCCGCCGGCGGCGGGCCTGTGGGACGTGCTCGCCGCGCTGGCGGCGGTGCTGGTGGTGGCCGTGGCGGTGCTGATGGCGGCCGCGGTGCCGCGACCGGTGGCCCTGGCCGGCCTGGCCGGGGTCGCCTGCGTGCTGGCCGTGCCCGGGCTGACCGCACTGCTGGCCGGCCTCACGCGGGGGGTGGACCCGGCCAGCGGGGCCTGGTGGACGCTCACCGGCGCGGTGCTGCTGGTCCTGGCCGCGGCGCTCAGCCGACGGCCTGGAACGGCGGCTGCGCCGTCGGCCGGGGAGGCACGGACCGCCACCGGACCCGACGGACGTGCGGACGGCACCGCCGACCTGACCGTTGATCTGACCGACGACCTGCTCGCTGACCGGCCCGATGACCGGACCGGCCGGTCGCTGACGGCCGGTGGACTGGCGCTGCTGGCAGCGGTGCTCGGCGTGCTGGCCTGGGCGGTCCCGGTGCTGCAATTCGACGGGGCGGCGCCGACCGGGGCGGCCGCGGCGATCGTCGCGCCGGTCCGGGCGCCGTTCCTGGTCGCCGCGGTGGCCGTGGGCATCGCGGCGGCGCTGGTGCTGCCGACCACGCTCGGGTCCCGCACCGGCCGCGCGATCGTCGCGGCGCTGGGCGCGGCCGGGCGGGTCGCCACCGCCGTGCTCTGGGCCGGGCCCGCGCTGGCGCTGGCCGGGGCGCTCGCGTTGTACGCGCAGGTACGGGCCGGGCAGGCCAACACCGAGGACACCGCTGACCCGCTGCTGGCCGCCGTACCGTCGTCGTTCCTGCACACCTGGTCGGCCGGGTGGGGCCTGTGGGCGGGCGTGCTCTCGCTCGTCGTCGCGCTGGCGGCCGGGATCGTCGCGATCGCCGCCACGGCGGGTGGTGACCGGGATCGCCGCGACCGGATGGGCGGCGAGCCGGCCGACCCGCTGCGGCGGGTGCTGGCCGGCGTGGTCGGCGCCGGGGTGGTGGTGGCCGGATGCCTGCCGACGCACCGGACCGCGGCGGGCGGCGGACCGACCCTGCTGACCGGGTACGACCTGGCTGCCTGGGGCGTCTGGGCGGTGGTGCTGGCCGGGGTCGGCGCGTTGGTGGCGGCCGCGGTGACCACCCGTCCCGCGGTCGCCGCCGGTGCGCTGGTGGCGGCGGCGGTGGTGCTGGCCCAGCGGACCTGGATCCCGGCCGCGGTGCGGGACGACCCGGGGTCCGCCACCGCAGCCGGCTGGTGGATCGGCTGGCTCGCCGTCGCGGCCCTGCTGGTCGCAGCGGTGCTGCTCCCGTTGCTGGTCCGACGGGCGGTCACCCCGGCGGCGGGGGACCGGGCCTGATCGGCCCGGGTCAGCTGGTGATCGGCAGAGCCAGTGCGTCCCGGATGCCGGCCGCGGCGAGCACCGGCTTCGACTCGGCGACGACCTGGGAGTCCTCGTTGGCGGCGATCTCGACGATGCGGCCCCACCGCAGGAACCACCGGCCCAACGCCTCCCGGTCATGACGCTCGCCGCCAGCGCGTGCGACCCACCGAACCGGTGGTGCACGTCGGGCGCGCAGTCCCGCAGCAGGGCGTCGTGACCGAGGGAACGACGGGCCGGGACGGCCGGCGGACGCTGCTGGACGCCGCCCACCGCGAGCTCGCCGACCACGGCTCCGCGGCGATCAGCCTGCGCGCGATGGCGCGCCGGGCCGGCCTGTCGCACGCGGCCCCGAAGTACCACTTCACCGACCGGGCCGGACTGCTCACCGCCGTCGCCACGGACGGGTTCACCGAGCTCGCCGCCGCGCTGGCCCGGACCCTGGTGGCGACCTTCAGCGACGGGTCGGCCGGACCGGTCCTGATCCGGTCCGCGCCAGGGCGTGCCGCCGAGCCGGTGGTGTTCAGCGGGCGGTGCGCCGGGCGGTCGTGCGGCGCCGGCCCTCGCGTCGCCAGAACGCGCACGCGTCGATCTCCCGCTTGGGCACGCCGCCGGCCTCGGCCACGGCCTGCACGTCCCGGACGAAGGAGGTCTCGCCGGCCGCGTACACGTATCCCGCCGGATCCCACCGCACGTCGGCCAGGGCGGCCAGCGCCGCCTGTCCAGGGGCATCGGCCGCCCCGCCGCGCACCACCCAGCGCACGTCCAGCTCGTCCTCGGACGGCAGCTCGCGGCGGTCGTCGTCGTGTGGGACCTCGAGCACCAGAGTGACGGGGGTGCCGGCCGGCAGGGTCCGGGTGATGCTCTCCACCCCGGGCAGACCGGTCTCGTCGGAGACGATGGTGATCGAGGAGGGCCGGGGTGCAGCGGGCGGGGCGAAGAGCACGCCCTGGTCCAGGAAGCCGACCTCGTCGCCCGGTCGCGCGGCCAGCGCCCAGCTGACCGCCGGTCCCTCGGCGGCGCCGTCCGGAGAGGGGTGCACCACGAAGTCGACGTCCAGCTCCCATCCGGTGGCCGCGCGTCGGGCGGCCCGGATCGTGTAGTTGCGCACGATCGGCCGGACGTCGTCGGGCATGGCGCCGAGTCGGGAGTACCAGCCCTCGGCGGTGCCCTCGGGCAGGACCAGCGGCCGCGCGGCGGTGGGGTGGAAGAACAGCCGGAACCACTGGTCCAGGCCGGCGGGGGTGAAGGCGGCGACCCAGGCCGGGTCCTCGCCCAGGAGGGTGATGCGGACGAAGCTGCGGCTGAGCCGGGCGGTGCCGGTGACGCGGAGCCGGGTCACGGTGGCGTCGGCCGGCCGCTCGGGGCGGGCTCGGTCGCGGGTCTCGGTGGGCGTGCTCATCGGATCCTGTCTGGTGAGGCCGGAGGAGTCGGGCGAGCGAGGGACGAGGGAGCGCGGGCTCCGACCATCGGGCCCGGAGGAGTCGGGCGAGCGCGGGACGAGGGAGCACGGGCTGTGATCATCAAGGCTGGGACCATCAGAGCTGGCCGAGCGGGGCGGGCAGGGTGGGCACGGTGACGCGGTGCCGGCCGATGGGCAGCATCAGCGGGGCGCCGGAGGTCGGGTCGACGATGATCCGGCTGTCCACCCCGAACACCGCCCGCACCATCTCCTCGGTCAGCACCTCGGCCGGGAGCCCGGCCGCGTGCAGCCGGCCGTCGGTGAGAGCGATGAGGTGGTCGGCGTACCGGGCGGCCAGATTGAGGTCGTGCAGCACCACCACGATGGTGGTGCCGCGGGTGTGGTTGAGATCGGTGAGCAGGTCGAGCACCTCGACCTGGTGGCTGACGTCGAGGAAGGTGGTCGGCTCGTCGAGCAGCAGCACGTCGGTCTGCTGGGCCAGGGCCATGGCGATCCAGACCCGCTGCCGCTGCCCGCCGGAGAGCTCGTCCACCGACCGATCGGCCAGGTCGGTGGTGTGGGTGGCCTGCAGCGCGGCCGCCACCGCCTCGTCGTCCTGCCGGGTCCACCGGGAGAACAGGCCCTGGTGGGGGTTGCGCCCCCGGCCGACCAGGTCGGCGACGGTGATGCCCTCGGGGGCGATCGGCGACTGGGGGAGCAGGCCGAGGGTGCGGGCCAGCTCCTTGGCCGGCATCCGGTGCACGTCCTTGCCGTCCAGCACGATACGGCCGGCGCGCGGCGTCAGCAGCCGCGACATCGACCGCAACAGCGTCGATTTCCCGCACGCGTTGGCGCCGACGATGACGGTGATCGCCCCCGGCGGCACGGTCAGGTCCATGCCGTCGATGACCGTGCGGTCACCGTAGCCGAGCGTCACCCGTTCGGCGCTGAGCCGGTGCGCGGCACCGACGTCGCCCGGCCGGTGGTCGGGCACGTCACCAGCGGTCACAACGAGCCTCCCGCCCGGTTGGTCCGGATGATCAGGTAGATGAGGGAGGGCGCGCCGAGCACCCCGGTGACCACACCGACCGGCATCCGGTTGCCGAAGGCGTACTGGCCGCAGAAGTCGCCGACGAGCACCAGCAGTGCGCCGACCAGCGCGGCGGGGACGAGCAGGGAACCGTTCGGTCCGACCAGACGCGCGGCGATCGGCCCGGCCAGGAAGGCGACGAAGGCGATCGGCCCGGCGCCGGACGTGGCGAAGGCGATCAGCCCGACGGCCGCCAGGATGGCGATGAGTCGGGTGCGTTCCAGCCGGACGCCGAGCGCGGCCGCGGTGTCGTCGCCGAGCTGCAGCGTCGACAGGTTCCGGGTCTGGCCCAGCAGGATCGGGGCCAGCACCACCAGGGCGACCAGGGCGGGCAGGGTGGCCGTCCAGGACGCGCCGTTCAGGCTGCCGGTGAGCCAGCGCATGGCCTCCTGCAGGTCCCAGTCGGCCGCGACCGACAGCACGTAGGCGGTGGCGCTGCGCAGCATGGCCTCGACGCCGATGCCGATGAGGATCAGCCGGGTGCCCAGCACACCACCCTTGAAGGCGAGCAGGTAGATGGCCAGCGCGACGGCCAGGCACACCACGATGGCGAAGGCCGACACCCGGGTGCCGCTCCAGCCGACCACCACGATCGCGAACGCGGCGGCCGCGCCGGCCCCGGAGCTGATGCCGATCACGTCCGGGCTGGCCAGCGGGTTGCGCAGCATGGTCTGGAAGGTCACGCCGGCCAGGCCGAAGCTGAGCCCGACCACCACGGCCAGCACCGTGCGCGGGATCCGCAGCCGGCCGACGGTGAACGCGGCTCCGGGGACGTCCTGGCCGAGCAGCACGCGCAGCACGTCGCCCGGTGGGTAGAAGGTCTGCCCGACCATGAGGCTGACCGCGATCATGGCCAGCACCAGCACGGACAGCACGGCGATGACGACCCGGCGTCGCACGGCCCGGCGCTTGCGGTCCCGGGTGACCTGCGTGACCGCGGCGGCGGGCACCTCGACCAGGCGGGGACGCTCGAGATCGGCGCTCACAGCTCACGCAACTTCTGCCGGCGGACGACGGCGATGAAGAACGGCGCACCGATGAGGGCGGTGAGGATGCCGACGTCCAGTTCGCTGGGCCGGACCAGGATGCGACCGAGCACGTCGGCCGCGGTGAGCAGGCAGGCTCCGGTCAGGGCGGTGAACGGCAGCAGCCACCGGTGGTCGACCCCGACCAGCAGCCGGCACAGGTGGGGGACGACCAGCCCGACGAAGGCGATCGGCCCGGCGACCGAGGTCGCCGCGCCGCACAGCAGCACCGAGCCGAGCGCGGCGACCCCGCGGACCATGGCCACCCGCTCGCCCAGACCGGTGGCCAGCTCGTCGCCCAGGGCCAGCGAGTTCAGGCCGCGGGCGGACAGCAGGCTCAGGACCAGGCCGACGGCCAGGAACGGCACCACCGTGCCGATGCCGCTCCAGGTGGCGCCGCCGACGCCGCCGATCTCGAAGGACAGCACGTTCTCGGCGATGTCGTTGCGAGGCAGCACCACCGCGGTGATCAGTGAGGTGAGCGCCGCGCTGGTGGCCGCGCCGGCCAGCGCCAGCTTCAGCGGGGTGGCGCCGCCGCGGCCGAGGGAGCCGACCGCGTAGACGAAGACCGCGGCGACCGCGGCGCCCGCGATGGCCGCCCACACCGTCGCGGAGGCCGAGGAGAGCCCGAACCAGGCCAACCCGACGACGACGGCCAGCGAGGCGCCCATGTTGATGCCGAGCACGCCCGGGTCGGCCAGCGGGTTGCGGGTGACGCCCTGCATGACCGCGCCGGCCATGCCCAGGGCCGCGCCGACCAGGACGGCCAGCACGGTGCGGGGCACCCGCTTGGTCACCGCGGCCTGGCCGAGGTTGTCGGTGGTGCCCCCGAGGGCGGCGACGATGTCCGACCAGGCCACGTCACGCGAGCCCACCGCGATGGACGCGGCGGCCAGGGCGACCAGCACGACCAGCACGACGACCAGCCAGGTGACGCGCCGCGACCGCGGACGCCAGGTGATGGCGTCCGCGGTCGGGTGGGTGTCGGTGCTCGTCACCGGGGGGAACCGGGCGACGGATGGGACGGCTGGGTCACGACGTGGACTTCTGCGCGGCCTCGTCGATCAGGTCCACGTAGTCCTTGAGCACCCACGAGATGGCCAGCGGGGTCGGGTTGGCGGCGGTGCCGATCGGGCTCGTGCCCGGCAGCAGCACGATCGCGTCGTTGGCCACGGCCGGCATGCGGGACAGCAGCGGGTCGGCCTTGAGTGCAGTGACCAGCTCGTCGTCGCCGTAGCTGACGATGATCTGGACGTCATCGAACATGTCGACCTGCTCGGCGCTGATGGTGCCGGAGAACTTGACCTCGCCAGCCGAGGCGTCGACGACGCTCTGCGGGGTGGTCAGACCCAGGTCGGTGAAGAAGCCGGCTCGGGTGTCGTGGCTGGTGTAGAAGCTCACCTCGGACAGGTCGCTGGTGTCCACGTGGGTGAGGAACATGGTCGCCTTCCCCTCGATGTCGGGATGGGCGGCGACGGTCTCGTCGATGTCCTGCTCGATGTCGGCGATGAGCGCCTCGCCCTCGGCGGCCTTGCCGATCGCGGCGCTGTTCACCTCGATCATCTCGCGCCACGGCGTCGACCACGGCGCCTCCGGGTAGGCCACGACCGGGGCGATCTCCGACAGGGTGTCGTAGTCCTCCTGGGTCAGGCCGGAGTAGGCGGCCAGGATGACGTCCGGATCGGTGTCGGCCACGGCCTCGAAGTCGATGCCGTCGGTCTCGTCGAACAGCACCGGCGTCGGCGCCCCGAGCTCGTCCAGCTTCTCCTTGACCCAGGGCAGCAGCCCGTCGGTGTCGTCGTCGCCGAAGGTGGCGGCGGCCATGCCGACGGGGACCACGCCGAGGGCGAGCGGCACCTCGTGGTTGGCCCAGTTCACCGTGGCCACCCGCTCCGGCGCGGCCTCGATGACCGTGGTGCCGAGCGCGTGCTCGATGGTGATCGGGTACTGGCTGCTGCTCGTGCTGCTGCTGCTCGCGGACGAACTGCTGGCACTGTTCGACGGGGCGCTGCTCGGTGCGCTGCTGTTGGTCGAGCTGCCGGCCGAACCGCTGTCGGACGATCCGCCGCAGGCGGCCAGGGTGACGCCGGCGGTGGCCAGCGCCACGGCGAGCGTGCGATGGAAACGCATCGATCGAACTCCACTCTCGTCCTGGCAGGGGCGTGCACCTGCCGACCGGGGCGTCGTCGGAACCCGGACGCCGTGGCGAGCCGCCGTTCAGGTAAGGCTTGCCTCAGCCAAGGTAGGCAACCCTTGGTGATCGACGCAATCGCGCGGATCCGACGCAAGATGTCGCAGATCGGACACCCGGCGCGGTGTCTCAGGGTCGCGCCCCTCGAACCTGGCTCGGGTCAGGCGGCCCGGAAGGCGCCCGGAGTCAGGCCGACCGTGCGCCGGAAGGCCGCGCCGAACGCGCTGGCCGACCGGTAGCCGACCTGCTCGGCGACGTCCTCCACCGTCCATCCGCCGGCCAGCAGGGCGACGGCGTGCTGAGCGCGCACGGTGGCCACCCAGCGGGCGAACCCGCTGCCGGTCTCCGCGCAGAAGGCCCGGGTCAGCGTGCGCGGGCTGACCCGCAGCTCGCCGGCCCAGTCGGCCAACCCGCGCCCGTCGCCGGGATCGGCGCGCACCGCATCCACGATGGGTCGCACCAGGGCGGCGGTGGGCAGGTGCACCGACAACTCGTGCCGGGACGGGGTCAGCACGTCCAGCACCAGCGTCTCGGTGGCCGCACGCGACGGATCGGCCAGACCGGGCTCACCGAGTCGGGCCAGCAGCAGTCGGAGCAGCGGGGTGATCTCGACCGGCACCGGGGTGTCGGCGATGGTGGTGGTGCTGCGGATGGCGAAGAAGGCCGAGCGGAACCAGGTCCCGGCCGTCATCGCCCCCGAGTGCAGCGTCCCGGCCGGCATCCACAGACCCAGGGTCGGGGTGATCGTCCAGATCCGGCTGCCCACCGTGGCCGACGAGGCGCCCCGCTCGTTCCAGAGCAGCTCGTGCACCGGGTGGGAGTGCTCATCCCAGATGGTGTCCCGCTCGATCAGCTCCTGGTGACCCTGGATGAGGAACGGGACCTCGACCGACCCGGCGGCCAGGATCGGCAGGGTGCGGTGCTCCCAGGCGTCGGGGTCTGTCGTGCCTCCGGCGCGCGGCGGGACGCTCACCGGCGCGACCACTCGGACGCCCGGCGGATCTGTTCCGCCGTCGGGCGCACCCCGGTGTAGAGCACGAACTGCTCGGCCGCCTGCACCGCGATCACGTCCGCCCCGGTCACCACGGGCACGCCGCGGTCGGCCGCGCGCCGGACGAACGGCGTCATCGACGGCACGGCGACCACGTCGAACACCGCGGCGGCGGCGTCGACCGCCTCGGCCGGGAACGGCAGCTCGTCCGCCTCGACACCTCCCGCCATCCCCACCGGGGTGGCGTTCACCAGCAGCCCGGGCCGGGCCGCGCCGAGTTCCGGCGCCCAGGTGCCGCCGCACCGTCGGGCCAGCGCCCGCCCTGCCGCCTCGTTGCGGGCCACCACCAGCACCCGGTCGAACCCGCTGTCCCGCAGCGCGGCCGCCACCGCGGTGGCCATGCCGCCGCTGCCGGCGACCGCCACGGCCGGACCGGCCGCTCCGGCGAACGCTCCGATCAGTTCCCGGAGCCCCCGCTCGCGCAGCAGCTGTGCGACGGCCAGGTAGTCGGTGTTGAAGGCACGCAGCACCCCGTCGTCGTTGACGATGGTGTTGACCGCCTCGATGCCGGCCGCCGACGGGTCGACGTGGTCGACGAGGTCCAGGCAGGCCTGCTTGAACGGCATGGACACGCCCGCGCCCCGGATGCCCAGCGCCCGGATGCCGGCCACCGCGGCGGCGATGTCCGTGGTGGTGAACGCCTTGTAGACGAAGTCCAGGCCCAGTTCGTCGTACAGGTGGTTGTGGAACCGGGTGCCGATGTTGCTGGGCCGGCCGGCCAGCGAGATGCACAGCCGGGTGTCCTTGGTCAGGGCGCCGACGATGGTCCGGGCGGTCGCCGGCCCGCCCTGCGGGCCGGTCACTCGGTGCGATCCGGCCGGGCGGGCGGGTCGGCCGGGTCACCGTCCGGTCGATCGGCGGGGACCCGGCCGCCGGCGAACTCGCCGCCGCTGTACACGGCGTTGCCGCGGTAGCCGGCCTGCTCGGCCTCCTCGCCGCGGTCGGTGACAGCGTCCCGCTCCACCCCCACCTCATCGGTGTCGGTGCTGGTGTCGGTGCTGGTGTCGGTGGTGCTGTCGCGCTCGGTCCCGGTCATCGCTCACTCCTGCCGTCGGTCTGTGGTCGGTCTGTCGTCCCCGGGCGGCGGGTCCGTCCCGCTCAGTTCCCCGAGTCTGGCAGCCGAGCCAGGGAGCGTGGACGCGACGGGCGGGCTCGCGCGGGAACCCCACCGGTGCACCGACTGTGATCGGAGTCGCAGGCTCACGGCGTGTGATGCTGACCGCTCACGCGGGCCGGGGCGTCCCGTCCCGGCCCCGGAAGTGGCACGCTGGTCCGCGGTGTTCGGCGCGTCGAGCAGCAGGCGGCGGGCCGAGGCCGACCACCTCGTCGTCGAGGGCATCGCAGTTCCGGGCCGTTCCCGGAGGACGCAGCGCTCACCCGCGCACGCCCCCCGTCCACCGGCAGCCCGCTGTACCGACCCACGACGGCTACCGGAACGGGAGACAACGTGGATCTGTACGAGTACCAGGCGAAGGAACTCTTCGCCGCGCACGGCGTGCCCACCACCCCGGGCGAGACGACGCAGTCCGTGGAGGACGTCGAGGCCATCGCGACGCGGCTGGGCACCGCGGTCATGGTCAAGTCCCAGGTGAAGACCGGCGGCCGCGGCAAGGCGGGTGGCGTCAAGTTCGCCCCCACCCCGCAGGTCGCGGCCGAGAAGGCCAAGGACATCCTGGGTCTGGACATCAAGGGTCACATCACCCGCACGATCCTGATCTCCGAGGCGGCCGACATCGCCGAGGAGTACTACGTCTCCTACCTGCTCGATCGGTCCAACCGCACCTTCCTGGCCATGGCCAGCAAGGAGGGCGGCATGGAGATCGAGGAGCTGGCGGTCGAGCGGCCCGAGGCGCTGGCCCGGATCCCCGTCGACGCTCTGCAGGGTGTCGACCTGGCCAAGGCCGAGGAGATCGCCGACGCCGCCGGGTTCCCGGCGGAGGTCCGCGACCAGGTCATCCAGACCCTGCTGAAGCTCTGGGAGACCTTCGTCAGCGAGGACGCGACGCTGGTCGAGGTCAACCCGCTGGTCAAGACGCCCACCGGTCAGGTGCTGGCGCTGGACGGCAAGGTGTCGCTGGACGAGAACGCCGAGTTCCGTCACCCGGAGCACGAGGCCTTCGCCGACCTGGCCGCCGAGAACCCGCTCGAGGTCCGGGCCAAGGAGAAGAACCTCAACTACGTCAAGCTGGACGGTGAGGTCGGCATCATCGGCAACGGCGCCGGCCTGGTCATGAGCACCCTGGACGTCGTCGCGTACGCGGGCGAGGCCCACGCAGGCGTGAAGCCGGCCAACTTCCTCGACATCGGCGGCGGCGCCAACGCCGAGGTCATGGCCAACGGCCTGGACATCATCCTGTCCGACCCGGACGTCAAGTCCGTCTTCGTGAACGTCTTCGGCGGTATCACCGCGTGCGACGAGGTGGCCAACGGCATCGTGCAGGCGCTGGGCATCCTGGGCGACGAGGCCAACAAGCCGCTGGTCGTCCGGCTGGACGGCAACAACGTCGACGAGGGCCGACGCATTCTGACCGAGGCTGCGCACCCGCTGGTGACGCTGTCCGACACCATGGACGCCGGCGCCGACAAGGCCGCCGAGCTCGCGAGCACGGGAGTCTGAGACCGATGGCCATCTTCCTCAACGAGCAGTCCCGGGTCATCGTCCAGGGCATGACCGGCTCCGAGGGCAGCAAGCACACCCGTCGCATGCTGGCCTCCGGCACCACCATCGTGGGCGGCGTGAACGCCCGCAAAGCCGGCACCACGGTCGACTTCGACGGCTCCACCCAGCCGGTGTTCGGCACCGTGGCCGAGGCCATCAAGGAGACCGAGGCCAACGTCTCGGTGCTCTTCGTGCCGCCGCCGTTCGCCAAGGACGCCGCCATCGAGGCCATCGACGCCGGCATCGAGCTGGCCGTGATCATCACCGAGGGCATCCCGGTGCACGACTCGGCCAAGATCTGGGCGCACGCCTGCGCCGAGAATTCCAAGCGCGGGAACAAGACCCGGATCATCGGGCCGAACTGCCCCGGCATCATCTCGCCCGGCAAGTCCAACGCGGGCATCATCCCGGCCAACATCACCGGCCCGGGCAAGGTCGGCCTGGTGTCCAAGTCAGGCACCCTGACCTACCAGATGATGTACGAACTGCGGGATCTCGGCTTCTCCTCGGCCATCGGCATCGGCGGTGACCCGATCATCGGGACCACCCACATCGACGCCCTCGAGGCCTTCCAGGCCGACCCGGAGACCGAGGCGATCGTGATGATCGGCGAGATCGGCGGCGACGCCGAGGAGCGGGCCGCGGCCTACATCAAGGAGCACGTGACCAAGCCGGTCGCCGGCTACGTCGCGGGCTTCACCGCGCCGGAGGGCAAGACCATGGGTCACGCCGGCGCCATCGTGTCCGGCTCGGCCGGCACCGCGCAGGCCAAGAAGGAGGCCCTCGAGGCCGCCGGGGTCGGCGTGGGCAAGACCCCGACCGAGACCGCCAAGCTGCTGCGCAGCCTGCTCGGCTGATCCACTCCGTCCCGCTGCGGCGGAACCAGCACCGACGCACGTCCGGCGCGCCCGGAGTCCACGACTCCGGGCGCGTCCGTCGTTCCGGGTGGTCGCCGGGCGGGCCCCCGGCGCGTCAGGGGGGCGTGCGGGCGCAGGCGTGTGACAGTGAGGCGCGTGATGCGGCAGTCCACCCTGGAACGGCTCGTCCCCTCGGCGTCGGCCCTGCCGCGCGGCTGGACGGCGGCGCTCGCCGCGGTGGCGCGGTCGGTGGCCGTCGGTGCCGGCAGCCTGCTGCTGGTGTGCGGCGTCACCCTGCTGCTGTGGGCGCTGACCCCCGAGTCGACCGGGCAGCCCGCCGACGCCCTCGGCGCCGGCGTCGCCGTCTTCGCGGCGGCCAACCTGGTGACGGTGACGGTGGCCGGCCTGTCCGTCACCCTGGTCCCGCTGCTGCTGACTCTGCTCATCGCCCTCACCCTCGGCGTCTCCGCCCGGCGCGCCGCGGCCCGGCCCTTGGGCCGGGCGCAGGAACTGGGCGCCATCGCGGCCGGCGCCGGCAGCTCCGGGCTGTTCGTGGCGGTGACCACCCGGTCCTTCACGCCCGACGGGATGATCGGTCCGGAGGCGTTCCTGCCCGCGGCGGCGCTCGCCCTGGTCGCCGTCGGGATCGGCGTGCTCGGCCCGGACAGTGCCTGGCGCGCCTGGCTGCGCGGCCGCACCCCGGGCTGGCTGCAGGCGGGCTTCCGCGCCGGGCTGGCCGGCGCCCTCGCGCTGGTCGCGGCCGGGGGGCTGGCGGTGGCCGCCGCGGTGGCCGCGTCGTTCACCACCGCCGCGGGCTTCCTGTCCGCCGCCACCCCCGACGGGGGCAGCGCGCTCGGGCTGACCGTGCTGCAGGTGGTGCTCACCCCCAACGCCGCCGTCGCGGCCCTCGGCTACCTCACCGGAGTCGGCCTGGAGCTCGGTCAGGCTTCGTTCAGCCCGTTCGGTTCGGTCCCCGGGCCGGTGCCAGGGCTGCCGCTGCTGGCCGGCGTCCCGCACCCGACTGCCCCCACCGCCGTCGGGCTGGCCGTGCTGCTGCTGCCGCTGGCCGTCGCCGGCCTGGTCGGGCACTGGGTGACCCGCCGGGTGGGGCACCGGCGCGGCCGGCTCGGCGCGGTGGTCGCCGCCGCGATCGTCGCCGGTCTGGTCGTCGCGGTGCTGGCCCTGGTCGCCGGGGGTGGGATCGCGGGCAGTGGGGTGACGGGCAGTGCGACGGCGCTCAGCGTCGGCGCGGATCCGCTGCGGCTCGGAGCGGTGGTGGCGGCCGGGATCGCGGTGGTCGGCGGCGCGGTCGCCGCGCTCGTCCCGCCCGTCGCGGGGGCACGCACGCCGTCGGCGTCCGACCCCGGGGCCCGGCGGGCCGCCGTCGGGTCCTCGCCGGCGGCGCGGCGCGGTCGACGCCGGGGCGGGCCGACCGCTGCCGCTCCGGCGGGCGCGACGGCGTCGACCGACGAGGACGACGCCGGGCCGGATCCGGTCGACGGTGCTGACGACGGTGCTGGCGGGATTGCTGGCGGGATTGCTGACGGGGTGGCCGCGCGAGGTGCTGACGGGGACGCCGACGGGGCGGTCCGGTCCGCAGACCCGACCGACGGGCCGGCGGCGTCCGGACCGGTTCCGGACGACGTCCCGGGTGGCGATCGCGGGAGCGCGGACGCCGCCGACACCGCTGAGGCCAGTGCGGCCGCTGACGCTGGGACCGCAGGGGATGCCGAGATCGTTCCCGAGCCGGACGAGGATCCGGCTGCGGTCAGCCGGAGCGGTGGACCGGGCCGCGGCGAGGACACGGCGGGCCGCCCGACGTCGTAGGGTGCTCGGGGCCTTGACGGGCCCCGGTCGGCACCGATCAGGGCGGGCGCCCCGGTCGCTTCCCCGGTGCGGCTTCCCCCGGTGCCGTCCCGGGGTACCGGCAACCGGACCCCGCGGTCGCCGCGCGACGACCGACCGGGCATCCTGGTCGGGCCAGGCCGACCCGGGCCGGACCGACCAGGCCGGGACCGAGCTCCGGCGGCCACCAGCCGCATCCAGCGCCACATCCGGGCGCCGCGATCGAGAGGAAGCAGTGCCCTCACCCAGGCCGTCCGCCGGCGAACCGTCCCCGACCGATCGTGCCGACGAGGCCGGCAGTGCTGACCCGGCCGACCGGGCCGCGCCGGCCACCGAGCCGGTGCCGATCGTCGTCCTGGCCTCGGGCTCGGGCACGCTGCTGCAGGCGCTGCTCGACGCCGACGGACCGCGGCCCTACCGGATCGTGGCCGTCGGGTCGGACAAGTCCGCGTGCCAGGCGCTGGACCGGGCCGCGGCGGCGGGCATCGACACCTTCACCGTCCGGGTCGCCGACCACCCCGACCGCGCGGCCTGGGACCTCGCGCTGGCCCGACGGTGTGCGGACTTCGGCGCCCGGCTGGTCGTGCTGGCCGGATTCATGAAGCTGGTCGGGCCTGGGTTCCTGGACGCCTTCCCGGCCGCGGTGGTCAACGCCCACCCGTCGCTGCTGCCGGCGTTCCCCGGCATGTCCGCGCCCGCCGACGCGCTCGCGCACGGCGTGAAGCTCACCGGGTGCACCGTGTTCCTGGTCGACACCGGGGTGGACGCCGGGCCGATCGTGGCCCAGCGTGCCGTCCCCGTGGCGGACGACGACGACGTCGCCTCCCTGCACGAACGGATCAAGGTCGCCGAGCGGTCGCTGCTCGTCGACGTGGTCTCCGCGATGACCGCCGCGCCCTACGAGGTGTCGGGACGAAAGGTGAAACTGGGATGACCGAGTCGACTGGCGACACGACGGGCGCCACGATCGGCGGGAGCGGTGCGCTGCACCCCGTGCCGACCGAGCCCGCCGCTGCGGTGGGCGCTCCGGTGGCCGGAGAGCGCCGGCCGATCCGCCGTGCGCTGCTGTCGGTGACCGACAAGTCGGGGCTGGCCGATCTGGGTCGGGGTCTGGTCGAGGCGGGGGTCGAGCTGGTCTCCACCGGCAACTCCGCCCGGGTGCTGGCCGAGGCCGGCCTGCCGGTGACCACCGTCGAGCAGGTGACCGGGTTCGCCGAGACGCTGGACGGGCGGGTCAAGACCCTGCACCCCGCCGTGCACGGCGGCCTGCTGGCCGACCTGCGCAAGGAGAGCCACCGCGCGCAGCTGCAGGAGCTGGGCATCGCGCCGTTCGACCTGGTCGTGGTGAACCTGTACCCGTTCCGGGAGACCGTCGCGACCGGCGCGAGCGTGGACGACAGCGTGGAGCAGATCGACATCGGCGGCCCCGCGATGATCCGCGCCTCGGCCAAGAACCACCCCTCGGTGGCCGTCGTGGTGGACCCGGCCGAGTACCCGGCCGTGCTCGAGGCGGTCGCCGCCGGTGGCTTCACCCTGGCCGAGCGCACCGCCCTGGCGGCGCGGGCGTTCGGGCACACCGCCGCCTACGACGTGGCCGTGGCGTCCTGGATGCACAGCGTCGCGTCGCCGCCGGCCACCGGGTTCCCGGAGTGGCTGGGCGCCACCTGGGAGCACGCGGCCGACCTGCGCTACGGCGAGAACCCGCACCAGCGGGCCGCGCTGTACCGCAGCGACCGCCCGGGGCTGGCCCACGCGCGGCAGCTGCACGGCAAGGAGATGAGCTACAACAACTACGTCGACGTCGACGCCGCCTGGCGCGCGGCCACCGACTTCACCGACCCGGCCGTGGCGATCATCAAGCACGCCAACCCCTGTGGGATCGCGGTGGTGCCAGGCGGCGCCGACACCGACATCGCGCTGGCCCACCGGCGGGCGCACGCCTGCGATCCGGTGTCCGCGTTCGGCGGCGTCATCGCCGTGAACCGGCCGGTGACCGCCGAGCTGGCCGAGCAGATCGCCGACATCTTCACCGAGGTGCTGCTGGCCCCGGCGTTCGACGACGCCGCCCTCACGGTGCTGACCCGCAAGAAGAACATCCGGCTGCTGGTCATGCCGGAGGGCGACCCGTCGCCGATCGAGTTCCGTGGCATCTCCGGCGGTGTGCTGGTGCAGACCAAGGACGTGCTGGACGCCCCCGGCGACCACCCGTCGAGCTGGACGCTGGCCTGTGGTGAGGCGGCCGACGAGGCCACCCTGGCCGACCTGGTCTTCGCCTGGCGGGCGTGCCGGTCGGTCAAGTCGAACGCCATCCTGCTGGCCAAGGACGCAGCGAGCGTGGGGATCGGCATGGGCCAGGTGAACCGGGTCGACTCGGCGCGGCTGGCCGTGGAGCGGGCGGGGAAGCGTGCGTCCGGATCGGTCGCGGCCTCCGACGCGTTCTTCCCGTTCGCCGACGGGCTGGAGATCCTGCTGCGGGCCGGGGTGCGGGCCGTGGTCCAGCCGGGCGGGTCGGTGCGCGACCCGGAGGTGGTGGCCGCGGCCGAGGCCGCCGGCGTGACCATGTACCTGACCGGTGCCCGACACTTCTTCCACTGACGCGGATCTCGCGTGATGGAACTGGAGCCGGGCAGCCGGTACGACGGGGAGGACTTCCGGGACGTCGACCTGGGCGACGCGTCGATCATCGACGCGGAGTTCGTCGACTGCGACTTCAGCGACGCCACGCTGGTCGGCGCCCGGACCCTGCGGACGACGTTCCAGCGGTGCCGGTTCGAGCGCACCGAGCTGTACGGCTCGACGCACCGGAACGGCTCGTACATCGGGTGCACGTTCGACCGGGCCGCCTGGCACGGCGCCACGCTGGAGTCGTGCCGGCTGACCGGCAGCACCTTCACCGACTGCCGGCTGCGACCGATCACGCTCACCGACTGCGATCTGACCCTGGTCTCCTTCGGCGGCGCGGACCTGTCCGGGGTCGACCTGTCCGGGCTGCGGCTGCGGGAGGCCAACCTGACCGGGACACGGCTGCGCGGCTGCGACCTGCGCGGCGCCGACCTGACCGGAGCCCGGGCCGGGCAGGCCGATCTCACCGACGCCGACCTGCGGGGGGCGACGGTCGACGCGGCGGTGTGGGTGGCCGCCCGGCTCACCGGGGCGAAGGTGGAGACCGACCAGGCCATGGGGTTCGCGGCCGCGCACGGCCTGCTCGTGCATCCGGGTGGGCACGACTGACGCGGGTCCGGTCCCGGCCTGGGACGGCCGGTGCGTGGCAGGATGACGTTCCGTGACCGGTGACCTCCCGCCCATCCCGTCAGCATCGACCGCCGCCGCGACGGCCACCGTGCTGGACGGCAAGCAGACGCTGGCCGCCATCAAGCGCGAGCTGGCCGACCGGGTGGCCGCGCTGGCCGCCGCGGACGCGGTGCCCGGGCTGGGGACCGTGCTGGTCGGGGACGACCCGGGCAGCCGCTGGTACGTCGCGGCCAAGCACCGGGACTGCGCCGAGATCGGCATCCACAGCATCCAGCGGGAACTGCCCCGCGGCACCACCCAGGCCGAGGTCGAGGCGGTGGTCGACGAGCTGAACGCCGACCCGGCCTGCACCGCCTTCCTGGTGCAGCAGCCGACCGGTCTGGACGAGTACGCCATCCTGTCCCGTGTCGACCCGGTCAAGGACGTCGACGGCCTGCACCCGGCCAACCTGGGCGCGCTGGTGCTGGGACACCCCGCGCCGCTGCCGTGCACGCCGTTCGGCATCGTCGAGTTGCTGCGCCGGTACGAGGTGCCGATCGCCGGGGCCGAAGTGGTCGTCGTCGGCCGCGGGATCACCGTGGGTCGGCCGCTCGGGCTGCTGCTCACTCGGCGCAGCGAGAACGCCACCGTCACGCTCTGCCACACCGGCACCCGCGACCTGGCCGCCCACGTGCGGCGGGCCGACATCGTGCTGGCCGCCGCCGGCGTCCCCGATCTGATCACCGCGGACATGGTGAAGCCGGGTGCGGCGGTGCTGGACGTCGGGGTCAGCCGGGTGGACGGGAAGATCGCCGGCGACGTGGCCCGGGACGTCGCCTCGGTGGCCGGGTTCGTGGCGCCCAACCCGGGCGGCGTCGGCCCGATGACCCGCGCGATGCTGCTGACCAACGTGGTCGAGGCGGCGGAGCGGCGGCTGGCCGAGCGCACAGGCCGGGCCGCCGGTTCCGCCCGGACCGCCGGATCCGGTGCGGGATCCGGTTCCGGTGACGGGCGGTGACCACGGCGGGCCGGCGGGGCCGCTGTCCGAGCTGCGCACCAAGGCCGGCCGGGCCGCCGAGCACGCGGCCGGTCCGGGCGGGCCGGGGGTGCCCGGGCACGGTCCGGCCCTGAGCCCGGGATCCGCGATGACCGCCCCGCCGCTCTCGACCCCGGACCCGGGTCGGCCGTCCGGGGACGGCGCTGCTGACGGCGCTGACGATGGCGCTGCCGCGGATCGGACCCCGGTGCGGTGGTGGCGCCGACGGGACGTGCGGGCCTGGGTGCCGCTGATCGCGGTGCTGCTGGTGCTCGCCGTGGCCATGGTGCTGATCGTGACCGCACACTGGCGGCGAGGCAGCGCAGCGCTCGGTGCGGCCTCGCTGCTGGCCGGCGTGTTCCGGGCCGTCCTGCCGACCGGTCGGGTGGGACTGCTGGCCGTGCGCGGGCGGGTCTTCGACGTCTGCTTCTGTGCTGTGAGCGGCGGCCTGCTGGTGCTGCTGGCGGCCGTCACCGAGTGAGACCGGCGGCGATCTCCGTGACCGCCGGCCCGCCGCGGCGGGCCGGGTGGCTGCTGTGACGGCCGCTGCGGGTGACGCCGGGGCCCGGCGGTACGGTCGGCGGGAGCGACCGGGCGGGCGGTCCGTCGTGGAGCACCCGCCCCCTGCATCTGCCATAGCAGTACGCGTGTACGGTTGACCACCGAGCAGCCGACCCACGAGGCCGCGCTTGCCGCGCCGCCGCCGCCTGAAGGAGTTCGCGTCCCATGTCGAAGATCAAGGTGACCGGTACCGTCGTCGAACTCGACGGCGACGAGATGACCCGCATCATCTGGCAGTTCATCAAGGACAAGCTGATCCTGCCGTACCTCGACGTCAACCTGGAGTACTACGACCTGGGCATCGAGCACCGGGACGCCACCGACGACCAGGTGACCATCGATTCCGCCGAGGCGATCAAGAAGCACGGTGTCGGCGTCAAGTGCGCCACCATCACCCCGGACGAGGCCCGGGTCGAGGAGTTCGGCCTCAAGAAGATGTGGCGGTCGCCCAACGGCACCATCCGCAACATCCTCGGCGGCGTGATCTTCCGCGAGCCGATCATCATCAGCAACATCCCGCGGCTGGTGCCCGGCTGGACCAAGCCGATCATCGTCGGCCGTCACGCCTTCGGCGACCAGTACCGGGCCACCGACTTCCGGTTCCCGGGCGAGGGCACGCTCACCATGACCTTCACCCCGAAGGACGGCTCGGAGCCCATCCAGCACACCGTGTTCCAGTCGCCGGGCGCCGGCGTGGCCATGGGCATGTACAACCTGGACGACTCGATCCGCGACTTCGCCCGCGCCTCGCTGAACTACGGCCTGAACCGCGACTACCCGGTGTACCTCTCGACCAAGAACACGATCCTCAAGGCCTACGACGGCCGGTTCAAGGACCTGTTCGAGGAGGTCTTCACCACCGAGTTCAAGGACAAGTTCGACGCGGCCGGGCTGACCTACGAGCACCGCCTGATCGACGACATGGTCGCCGCCTCGCTGAAGTGGGAGGGCGGCTACGTCTGGGCCTGCAAGAACTACGACGGCGACGTGCAGTCCGACACCGTCGCGCAGGGCTTCGGCTCGCTCGGCCTGATGACCTCCGTGCTGATGACCCCGGACGGCAAGACCGTCGAGGCGGAGGCCGCCCATGGCACCGTGACCCGGCACTACCGGCAGCACCAGGCCGGCAAGCCGACCTCCACCAACCCGATCGCGTCGATCTACGCGTGGACCGGTGGCCTGAAGCACCGCGGCAAGCTGGACAGCCAGCCCGAGGTCACCCACTTCGCGGAGACCCTCGAGGACGTCATCATCAAGACCGTGGAGAGCGGCAAGATGACCAAGGACCTGGCAGCGCTGGTCGGCAAGGACCAGGCGTGGCTGACCACCGAGGACTTCCTCACCGCGCTGGACGACAACCTGGCCGCCCGGCTGAACGCCTGATCGGCGCTGCTGTCTGAACGGCGCGGCTCTTCCGCGATGGGGCGGGCACCCGCGGGTGCCCGCCCTGTCGTGTTCCCGGACGCTGTGTCGTCCGGCGCTGTCCCTGATCCTTCGAACCGACCTGTACAGGAATGACACCACCAGCTGCTGACGCCCCCGCTGGGCCCGATCCCGCTGGGCCCGACCCCCCAGGGCCTGGCTGCGCTGGGCCCGACTGGGCGGGGCCAGGTGGGACCGACCCGTTCGGCCCGCCCGACCCGACCCGGCTGCGGGTCGCCGCCTACAACGTGAACGGCATCCGCGCCGCGATCCGTCGCGGCCTGCTCGGCTGGGCGGCGCGCCGGCGGCCGGACGTGCTGTGCCTGCAGGAGGTGCGGGCCGGCGCCGACCTGGTGCCGGACGAGCTGCTGGCCGCGAACGGGCCGTTCGCCGGGTACTCGTTCAGCTACCACCCCGGTGACGCGGCCGGCCGCAACGGGGTCGCGGTACTGAGTCGCGATGCCGTCCACGCCGTACGGCTCGGGTTCGGGCTGACCGAGCGGGACAAACGCCCCGACGGTTCCGACGACTTCGACGCGCAGGGCCGGTACCTCGAGGTCGACCTGCCCGACCTCACCGTGGCGTCGCTGTACCTGCCGAAGGGGGCCGCCGACGGCGAGAAGTACGAGAGCAAGATGCGGTTCGCCGCGCAGCTGTCCGAGGCGGTCGCCGCGTCGGTGGCGCGGGCGCGCAGCCAGGGGCGGGAGTACCTGCTGTGCGGCGACTTCAACATCGCACCGGCTGAGATCGACCTCAAAGCATGGAAGACCAACCGGCGTTCACCCGGATTCCTGCCGGCGGAACGAGCGTGGATCGGCGCGCTGACCACCACCGGCGGGCTGGTCGACGTGGTCCGGGCGCTGCACCCGGACGGTCCGGGGCCGTACAGCTGGTGGTCGTGGCGGGGCAAGGCCTTCGACAACGACTCCGGCTGGCGGATCGACCACCAGCTGGCCACGCCGGGACTGGCCGGTCGGGCCGTGGTGGCGGGCGTCGATCGGGAGCCGTCGTACGACGCCCGGGTGTCCGACCACTCAGCCGTGGTCGTCGACTACCGGCGCTGAGCCGCCGTCCCGCGCGGTCAGCACGTCGAGCTGCGCGGCCAGCCCAGCTCCGTCGGGTGCCGTGACCGTGGGGACCGTGCGGGGCCGCACCTGCCTGTCGGCCACCTGCGCGTTCGCGGTCAGCACCTGCTGGGCGGGGGTGAGCCGGCGGATGGCGATGCCGGCCACGACGTCCGGCCGTTCCGCGGCGAACTCGGCGTAGATGCGCGGGTCGTGCTGCCCGTCGTCGCCGACCAGCACCCACCGGACCTGCGGCAGATCGGCGGCGAGCCGGCGCAGCGACGCCCGCTTGTGGTCCTGACCGGATCGGAACCACCCCGTGTTGGTCGGTCCCCAGTCGGTGAGCAGCAACGGTCCCTCGGGGAACCGGTGTCGGGCCAGGAACCGGGTCAGCGTCGGCGCGGTGTTCCACGCCCCGGTGGACAGGTAGAGCACCGGTGCGTGCGGGGCGCGTTCGAGCAGTCGGCGGTAGTACTCGGCCATGCCCGGCACCGGCGCGCGGGCGGTCTCCCGCAGCACGAAGGTGTTCCAGGCCGCGACCAGCGGACGCGGGAGGTGGGTGATGAGCACGGTGTCGTCGATGTCGCTGACCAGGCCGATCGTCGGCTCGGGCCCGATGACGCGGATCCGGGCGGTCGCCCGGTGCTGGGGGAGGCGCAGCGTGATCTCGTGCCAGCCGGGTTCCAGTCGGACGGGCACCCGCTCGTCGACGTAGCCGCCGGGGCCGGTCCGCACCCGGTGCGTCCCGCCGTCCACCTCGACCAGCACCTCGTGGTCGACCAACGGAACGGTCAGCAGGAAGCGCCGCCAGCCACGGGCCGGCTGCTGGGGCTCGACGCCCGGGCGGGGTTCGACGCCCGGGCGGAGCTCGTCGTCCCCGGGCGGAGCGAGCAGCACCCGGCCGAGGACACGGAGCCACGCGCCGGATCCGTACCCCGTGTACGGCACCACCGCCGGCTGCCATCCTCGCGATCGCAGCACCCGCCGCTCCATGGCGGTGACCCAGTCCTCCAGCCGGGCGGCCAGGTGCGGACGGGACGACCGGGGTGACTCGGGCTCGGTCATGAGGAGCACCCTGCCGGAACGGGGCGCGACCGCCGTGGCACCACGCGAAGATCACACCGCGGCGCGGAGGGTCGGCTGGAGCGTCCGGACCGCTGGCCCGGGACGGTGACGCTGGTTCGGGATCACGGTGCGACGGTGCGAGGATCAGGGTCATGTGTGCTGCACCGTCCGCCGGCGCTGCCCGGCCGCGCGTCCTGTCCGGCATCCAGCCGACCGCTGACTCGTTCCAGATCGGCAACTACGTCGGGGCGATCCGGCAGTGGGTCGAGCTCCAGAGCACCCACGAGACCTTCTACTCGATCGTCGATCTGCACGCGATCACGGTGGAGCACGACCCCGAAGTGCTCCGTCGCCGCACTCGGGTCGCCGCCGCGCAGCTGCTCGCGCTCGGCATCGACCCGCAGCGGTCGACCCTGTTCGTGCAGTCGCAGGTGCCGGCACACACACAGCTGTCCTGGGTACTCGAGTGCCTGACCGGCTTCGGTGAGGCGAGCCGGATGACCCAGTTCAAGGACAAGTCGGCCAAGGGCGGGGTGGACCGCTCCAGCGTCGGCCTGTTCACCTACCCGATCCTGCAGGCCGCGGACATCCTGGCCTACCAGGCCAATCTCGTGCCGGTCGGCGAGGACCAGCGGCAGCATCTGGAACTGAGCCGGAACCTGGCTCAGCGGTTCAACTCCCGGTTCGGGCGGACGCTGACCGTGCCGGAGCCGTACATCCTCAAGGAGACGGCCAAGATCTACGACCTGACCCAGCCCACGGCCAAGATGAGCAAGTCGGCGCCGGCCGGGTCGCTGGACCTGCTCGCCGACCTGAAGGTCTCGACCAAGAAGATCCGCTCGGCGGTGACGGACACCGGTCGGGACATCGTCTTCGATCCCGAGGGCAAGCCGGGGGTGTCCAACCTGCTGACGCTGCTGTCCATCTTCGACGGCCGGCCGGTCGGCGAGTTGGTCGACGGCTACGCCGGCCGCGGCTACGGCGACCTGAAGAAGGACCTGGCCGAGGCGTTCGCGGCGTTCGTCGAGCCGGTGCAGGCCGCCGTGGCCGAGTACCTGACGGATCCGGCCCAGCTGGACCTCATCCTGGCCAAGGGCGCCGAGCGGGCGCGGGCGGTGGCCGACGCAACGGTGAGCACGGTGTACGAGAAGGTCGGCTTCCTGGCCTGAGCCGTCCACGTCGGCTGGTTGTCCCCATGGCTCGGGTTGTCCACAGACGCTGTGCCGGGACGCCGGGATGGGTGGTGGCCGTCCTACGGTCCGCGACGTGGACCGATGGGACGACAGGGCGAGCGGCGGGGACGCCGCGTCCCTGGACGACGTCGCCGCGGTGGTGCGGGGGCTGCTCGACGAGGTCGTCGCGGCACCGATGCAGACCGATCTCACCGACGACCAGGTGCTCGCGGCCGTGCAGCAGGTGGAGCTGGTCGCCCGGCTCGTCGACGCCCTGGGGGTCGCATGGGCGGGCGTGGTCGACCGCCGGCGACTGGCCGCCGCGTACGGCGCCACCTCCACCGGCGCGCTGTTGCGGGCATTGCTGCGGATCCGCCCCGGCCAGGCGCACGACCGGGTGCGGGCCGCCGCCGCCACGGACCCGTCGTCCGACGACCACGTTCCGGGCCATCCCGGACTTGCGGCGGCGCTGCACGACGGGCGGATCAGCGTCGACCATGCGAGCGTCATCGACGCGGCGCTGCGGTCGCTCCCGGAGCGCGTCGATGCGGCCACCCGGGCGGAGACCGAGGCGTTGCTCGTGCAGCAGGCCGAGCAGCTGGACCCGACCCGCTTCGAGGAGGTCGCCCGGGCACTGGCCGCGGCAGCCGACCCGCTCGACCTCCCCGCCGAGGTCGACCCGCGCAAGGCCACCGAGCTGCAGCTCGGTCGCCGCGACGCGGTGACCGGACTGACCCGACTGACCGGGCGACTCGACGACGAAGGCGTCGAGCTGCTGCAGCAGGCCATCGGCGGGCTCTCCGCGCCGCGGTCCGCCGTGGACGGTGTCCCGGACGACCGGCCGGCCCGCACCCGCCGTGCGCACGCCCTGATCGAGGTGCTCCGCCGGTCGCTGGACGCCGGTGAGCTGCCGGTCCACGGTGGTGTCCGGCCGCACGTCACGGTGACCGTCGCGTTCGAGACGCTGCGGGCCGGCCTCGGAGCAGCACTGCTGGACCGAGCCGGCCCGGTCTCGGCCGGCCATGCCCGCCGGCTGGCGTGTGACGCCGGGATCGTGCCCGCGGTGCTCGGCTCCCGCAGCGAGGTCCTCGATGTAGGACGGGAACGCCGGGTGTTCCCCGCCGCGATCCGCAGGGCGCTGGCGATCCGGGACGGCGGGTGTGCCTGGCCCGGCTGCGACCGGCCGCCCGGCTGGTGCGACGCTCACCACATCCGGCACTGGGCGGATGGCGGGCCGACCTCGATGGACAACGCCGTCCTCTACTGCCCGCACCACCACGGCGAGATCCACCTCGGCCGATGGGAAGTCCGACTCGGACCGGACGGGATCCCCGAGCACATCCCGCCGCCATGGATCGATCCGCTGCGGCGGGTCCGGCGGAACACCGCGCACGCCCGGTTGCAGGACGGAGCTGTGCCCGCGGACGCCCCGCCTGTCGATCCTGCGGCCTGATCGCCGTCCCGGTCCGACTGTCCGTGATCTCGGTCGCGTCCCCCTTCATGAGCTCCGGCGCTGATCGCCATGGGATCGGGGTACTTCGATGCGGTCGGCGGCAGCCCGTCGGCGCGTCCGCCGCAGGGCCATGCGCCAGACTGGGCGGTCCAGGGACTGGCGAGGAGGCGGCATGGCGAGCGTCACCGTGGGGCGGTCGGACTTCGACCAATCGTTCAAGGGCCGCGCTGCCCGGACGTTCAAGCGGATCAGCTCGCGCGAGGGCGTCCAACACCTGATCCGGATGAACAAGCGGTTCGGCGACCGGTTGGGCACACAGTTCGCGGCTGCCCTGACCTACCTGTCCTTCCTGTCGCTGGTGCCGATCCTGATGGTGCTGTTCTCCATCGCCGGCTTCGTGCTGGTCAACAACCAGGAGCTCCTGGACCAGTTGCGTCAGGGCATCGCCGATCAGATCCCGAGCCAGCAGCTGGCCGGCACCATCAATGAGGTCCTCGACACCGCGATCGATCAACGCATCGGCGTCGGCATCGTCGGTCTGCTCATCGCGCTGTACTCGGGCATCGGATGGATGGGCAACCTGCGAGAGGCGCTCGAAGCGCAGTGGCGTCCGGTGTGGGAAGAAGACCCGGCCAAGGAGGACAACTTCGCCCTCGCCACGGTCAAGGACCTCGGGCGGCTGGTCGGGCTGGGCCTGGCCATCGCCGTCACCCTCGGCCTCACCACCGCCGGCACTGCGATCCAGACGCAGATCCTGACGTGGCTCGGGCTGGAGGATCAGTCCTGGCTCACACCGGTGATCACCGTGTTGACATTGCTCATCGCGATGGTCGCGGACGTCCTGATCTTCCTGTGGCTCTACCGGACCCTGCCCGGTCGGCAGTACCAGGTGCCACGAGCTGCCCTGATCAAGGGCGCCGTCGTGGCCGCCGTGCTGTTCGAGCTGCTGAAGTCGCTGCTCAGCTTCCTGCTGCAGTTGACCTCGGGCTCAGCAAGTTGGCAGGTCTTCGGGCCCATCATCGGTCTATTGTTCTTCTTCAACCTGGTGGCGCGGATGGTGCTCATGGTCGGCGCCTGGATCGCCACCAGCAAGGGCGGACCGAAGGCTCCGGAACCGGAACCGGAGATCCCTGAGGCGCAGGTGATGGTGACCCGCCCGGTGTCGCGTCCCCGGGTCGCCGGTCTCCTCGGTGTCGGTGCGCTGATCGGATGGGTCACCGCACGGCGCTCGAAGTGACGAAGTGAGGCTGTCGTGACACAACGAGGTGATCGGCGATGAGCGTGCCGGCGGTGGATCCGGGGACGTCCCCTCGTGGCCCGCGCCGGATCGACGGGCGGCTCGATCACCTCGTGCTCGCCACACCTCGGTTGGAGCAGTCGGTGCGGGAGTTCGCCACCCGCAGCGGGGTCGCTCCGGTTCCCGGTGGCCGGCACCTCGGCGTCGGCACCCGGAACTACCTGGTCGGCCTGGGCCCCGGCCGGTACTTGGAGATCCTCGGGCCGGACGTCGCGCACCCGCCGGACAGTTCGGCCCCGATGCCGTTCGGGATCGACCAGCTGGAGCGTCCGAAGCTCGCAGCGTGGTCCATCAGGTCGTCGGATCTGCGCGCCGCCACCCGGGCGGCGCTCTCCGCGGGCGCCGACCTGGGACCCATCCGGTACATGTCCCGTCGAGGACATGACGGCACGGCCCTCGAGTGGCAGGTCGCCTACCCGCTGCGGCCGCCGCTGGACGGTCTGGTGCCGTTCGTCATCGACTGGGGCATCAGCCCGCATCCGTCCATGGGCGACCTGCCGACGGTCGAGTTGGTCGAGTTGCGGGGGAGCCATCCCGAGCCGGCCAAGGTGCTGCGCGTGCTGGAGGCCCTCGAGGTGACGCTCACCCTCACCACAGGACCGGCTCGGTTGGAGGTCGACCTCCGCACCCCGTACGGGACGTTGACGCTCTCCTGAGCTGCTCAGACGTGGGTGGAGCGGGCCGACCGGCGCCGCGTCCACAGCACGGCGACGGGAATGAGCGCCAGGATCAGCAGCCCGCCACCGGCGATCGTCCAGGCCACCCAACCCGGCGTGTCCGAGGATCGGTGATCCGCCGCCAGTCCCGACTCGGTGGAGGTGGTCCCCGCGGTGGGCGTGACCGAGCTGCCGCCGTCGGACGGATCGGTTCCGGACGTCGGTGCCGGTGGTGTCGGCGTCCCGGACGCAGCGGTCCCATCGGCCGCCGCATCGGCGGCTGAATCGACCAGCCGTCCGACCGGCCGGGTGGACGTGTCGAGCGCGAAGCCCCAGTCGAGCAGTGACGCCGCCTGCATCCACTGCGGCCGGGGCCGTTGAGTCCCGCCGAGCATGGTGACCACGAGCCGACGTCCGTTCCGCTCGGCCATGCCCACGAAGGTGTTGCCGGCGTCGTCGGTGAAGCCGGTCTTGCCGCCGATACCGCCTGGGTACTGCAGCGTCAGCTGGTTGTCGTTGGGCACGAAGTACCCGGGGCCGTCCAGCGCCGGCACCTGCTCGGCCTTCTCGGTGATCAGCTGGGGGAACGGCGGGGTGTCCATGTCGAGGCGGGCGAACAGCGCGAGGTCGTACGCGGACACGGACTGTCCGGGCCCGTCCAGGCCGGAGACGGTGGCGGCCCGGGTGTCGAAGGCGCCGAGCTCCGCGGCGAGCTCGTTCATCTCGGCCACGGTCTTGTCGTAGCCCCCGTTGGCCCGGGCCAGCGCGTTGGCTGCGTCGTTGCCCGAGTCGATGAGCAGGTAGGTCAGCAGCTGACGCACCGAGTAGACGGCGCCCGCCTCGATGCCGGTGCGGGTTCCCTCCTGGGCGGTGTCGGTCACCGTGGCCTCGACCGGCGCGTCGAGGTCGGTGAGGTTGCGTAGGTACACCTGCGCGGAGAGCAGTTTGAGCACGCTGGCGGGCCGGTAGCGCCCGTGCGGGTCCTTGGCGGCGAGCACCTGTCCGCTGTCCAGGTCCGCGATGAGCCAGCTCGCCGCGGAGATGTCCGGCGGCAGCGACCATGGATCGGCGCCCGGCGGCAGGACCAGTCCGCAGGCGCCGAGCGCGGGCCCACCCACCGGGACTTCGGGCACCGGCAGCGGCTGCGGTGGTGCGACCCCGGATGGCACGTCCTCGCTGGTGTCCACGGCCGGTGGCGGCACCTCGCGCTGCGGGCAGCCGTCGGTGGCCGGTGAGGGCAGAGTAACACTGGGCGGCACGTACGGGTCCCGCAGCAGCGGCCCGGACAGCAGCGGCCCGGACAGCGCCGATTCGGACAGCGCCGACTCGGACAGCGCCGACCCGGACATCGACTGCGCGCTGGCGGTCCCGGCCGCCACGCCGACGAATGCCGAACCCGCCAGCCCGACGACCAGGACCGCTGTGGACGCCCGGCCGGGCCACGCGGAACGACGCGTCCGGCGGGCCGAGAACGGTGACGTCCGAGGGGCCGACGAGGTCGGTGCCAGCGGCAGTGCGGTCCGGTCCGGGGTGCTCATCGCGCTGGAATCTAACCGATGCGCACGGTGACCCCCGTGATCAACCGCGCGGATCGCTCGGGCCGGAACGACGGAACGGCCGCACCCCCGAGTGGGGGTACGGCCGCTCCGGACGAACGAACAGCAGCACCGTCAGACGCGCCGGAACATCAGCGCGCGCTTGACCTCCTGGATCGCCTTCGTGACCTGGATGCCACGCGGGCACACGTCGGTGCAGTTGAACGTGGTGCGGCACCGCCACACGCCCTCGGAGTCCGAGAGGATCTCCAGTCGGTCGTCGGCCGCGTCATCACGCGAGTCGAAGATGAACCGGTGGGCGTTGACGATCGCCGCCGGCCCCACGTACGCGTCCTCGGCCCAGTAGACGGGGCAGGAGGTGGTGCACGCGGCGCACAGGATGCACTTGGTGGTGTCGTCGAAGCGGGCCCGGTCGGTCTGCGACTGGATGCGCTCCTTGCTCGGCTCGTTGCCGTGCGCGATCAGGAACGGCTTCACCGCGCGGTACGCATCGAAGAACGGTTCCATGTTCACGATCAGGTCCTTGAGCAGCGGCAGGCCCTTGATGGGCTCCACCGTGACCTCGGCCTTGTTGTTCGACCCGAGCAGGTCCTTGACCAGGATCTTGCAGGCCAGTCGGTTCCGGCCGTTGATCCGCATCGCGTCGGACCCGCACACCCCGTGGGCACAGGAGCGTCGGAAGACCAGCGACCCGTCGATGTACCACTTGATGTAGTGGAGGACGTTCAGCAGCCGGTCACCGGGCTGCGCCGGGACGCGGTAGCTCTCCATGTGGGGAGCGTCGTCGGTCTCCGGGTTGAACCGCTGGATGTTGACGGTCAGCATGACCGCGCCATCGGGGATGGGGGGCAGCTCGGCGCCGCCGCCGGCGCGACTCTCGTCGACGAGTGAGGTCGTCATCAGTACTTGCGCTCCATCGGCTCGTAGCGGGTCTGCACGACCGGCTTGTAGTCCAGCGTCACGTCGAGGTTGTGCGGGTCCCGGTACGCCATGGTGTGGCGCATCCAGTTGGTGTCGTCCCGGTTCGGGTAGTCCTCGCGGGCGTGGCCGCCGCGGGACTCGGTCCGCACCAGGGCACCCATGACCAGCACCTCGGCCAGGTCGAGCAGGAACCCGAGCTCGACGGCCTCGAGCAGGTCGGTGTTGTACCGAAGACCCTTGTCCTGCACGGAGACGTTCGCGTACCGGGCCTTGAGCAGCCGCACGTCGTCCAGCGCCTGCTTGAGGCTGGCCTCGGTGCGGTAGACCGCCGCGTTCATGTCCATGGACTCCTGCAGCGCGGTGCGCAGCTCGGCGACGCGCTCGCCGCCGGTGGAGTTCCGCATGCTCTCGACCAGGTTGATCACCGCGGCGGCCGGCTCGGCCGGCTCCGGCACGAAGTCGGTGGAGGTGGCGTACTCGGCGGCGGCGATGCCGGCACGACGGCCGAACACGTTGATGTCCAGCAGCGAGTTGGTGCCCAGCCGGTTCGAGCCGTGCACGGACACGCAGGCGCACTCGCCGGCCGCGTACAGGCCGGGGACCACGTCGGTGTTGTTGCGCAGCACCTCGCCGTGGATGTTGGTGGGGATGCCGCCCATCACGTAGTGGCAGGTCGGGAAGACCGGCACCGGCTCCTCGGTGGGCTCGACGCCCAGGTAGGTCCGGGAGAACTCGGTGATGTCGGGGAGCTTGGTCTCCAGCACCTCGGCGCCCAGGTGGGTCACGTCCAGCAGCACGTAGTCCTTGTTCGGACCGGCGCCGCGGCCCTCACGGACCTCCTGGACCATCGAGCGGGCGACGATGTCGCGCGGCGCGAGGTCCTTGATGGTGGGCGCGTAGCGCTCCATGAAGCGCTCGCCGTCGGCGTTGCGCAGGATGCCGCCCTCGCCACGGACCGCCTCGGAGATGAGGATGCCCAGGCCGGCGAGACCCGTCGGATGGAACTGGAAGAACTCCATGTCCTCCAGCGGCAGGCCCTTGCGGAGCACGATGCCCAGCCCGTCACCGGTGAGGGTGTGGGCGTTGGAGGTGGTCTTGAAGATCTTGCCGGCGCCGCCGGTGGCCATGACGACCGACTTGGCGTGGAAGACGTGGATCTCGCCGGTGGCCAGCTCGAGCGCCACCGCGCCGGTGCACACCGGGCCGTCCGCGGTCTGGGTGAGCAGGATGTCCAGCACGTAGAACTCGTTGTAGAACTCGATGCCCAGCTTGACGCAGTTCTGGTACAGCGTCTGCAGGATCATGTGGCCGGTGCGGTCCGCGGCGTAGCAGGCCCGGCGCACGGCGGCCTCGCCGTGGTTGCGGGTGTGCCCGCCGAAGCGGCGCTGGTCGATGCGGCCCTCGGGGGTCCGGTTGAACGGCAGCCCCATCTTCTCCAGGTCGAGGACGGCGTCGATGGCCTCGCGGCACATGATCTCGGCGGCGTCCTGGTCGACCAGGTAGTCACCACCCTTGACCGTGTCGAAGGTGTGCCACTCCCAGTTGTCGTCCTCGACGTTGGCCAGGGCGGCGCACATGCCGCCCTGGGCCGCGCCGGTGTGCGACCGGGTGGGGTAGAGCTTCGTGAGCACGGCGGTGCGGGCGCGGGGGCCGGCCTCGATGGCGGCGCGCATGCCGGCCCCGCCGGCCCCGACGATGACGACGTCGTAGCGGTGGAATTGCATGTGCTGCGTCAGCTCCCCATGGACGGGTCGAAGGTGAAGATCACGAAACTGCCCAGGCCGACGGTGAGCACGACCGAGACGGCCAGCAGCACCTGCAGCCAGAACCGGGTGCCGGGGCGGCGCGAGTAATCGTTGATGATGACCCGCAGGCCGTTGGCCCCGTGCAGCTCGGCGAGCCACAACATCGCGAGATCCCAGATCTGCCAGAACGGCGACGCCCAGCGGCCCGCGACGAAGCCCCAGTTGATGCGGTGCACACCGCCGTCGAGCACGTTCATGATCAGCAGGTGGCCGAGCACCAGCACGACCAGCACGATGCCGGACAGCCGCATGAACAGCCACGAGTACATCTCGAAGTTCGAACCGGTCCGCACTCGACGGCGGGGCGCCCGGGGCGCCTCGATGCCGCGGCTGGACGCGTCGCTGGTCGAGGCGACGGCACCGGACAGATCAGGCGGGAGGGACCCGACCGGGGAGGACGCAGTCGGGTTGGTCATTCCGCACCTCCGAACATGACCCGGACGGTGCGCTCCATCATGAAGTACACGCCGGGCACCATGACGACGAACCAGACGCCGAGCTCGATCCACAGCATCAGGCGCTGGTACTTGGGGCCCTTCGACCAGAAGTCGATGAGCATGATCCGGATCCCGTTCAGCGCGTGGTACAGCACGGCGCCGACGAGCCCGACCTCCATCAGGTTGACGAAGGGGTTCTTGTACAGCTCGATGATCTCGTTGTACGACTCCGGGGAGACCCGGACCAGCGAGGTGTCCAGCACGTGGTTGAACAGGAAGAAGAAGGTCAGCACCCCGGTGATGCGGTGGGCGACCCACGACCACATCCCGGCGTCACCCCGGTACACCGATCCGCGGCGTGGCGGGGGGACGGTGACGCTTCCCCGGCTCTCGACGGTTTGGGACATGATCGGTTCTCGACCTCCGACATCGGTGGCGGGGCTGGACCCGCACGGGCGTCCGTCGACCCGCTCTGGCCTGGTCACACTCCTGCGGCGACGGTGTGAGCGACCGGACCCGGGGTGGTCCCCGGCAGGGGCTCGACCGATGCTATCTCCGCCGTCGGGACCCCAACGACCTGCGGCCATGTGACGTGACGGACAGTGAGATCAGCATCCGTGTCGGGTGGGCGTCCGACGGGCGTGTGAATGCCGTACGGATGACGGGCGGCGGGCCGGAGACCGGCAGGCGTCCGGCGGGCGACGGACCGGTGCCCGACCGCCGGTCCGGGTGGGGCGACCGGCGTGGGCGGCCCGCCCGCACCGACCATCTGGCTAGCGTCGGGACATGGCGTCTCCCGATCGGTCCACCGACCTGCCCGACGCCCACCGGGCCCGGCCGGGTGCGGCCGCGCAGCCGCTGACCGACGCGGCCATCCGCAGGGCGCCCAAGGTGCTGCTGCACGACCACTTGGACGGCGGGTTGCGCCCGGCCACCCTGGTCGAGCTGGCCGAGGTCTCCGGGTACGCCGGCCTGCCGACCACCGACGTCCCGGCGCTGGCCCGCTGGTTCTCCGAGTCCGCCTTCTCCGGCTCGCTGGAGCGGTACCTGGAGACCTTCGTGCACACCGTCGGGGTGATGCAGACCCGCGAGTCACTGGTCCGGGTGGCCTCGGAGTGCGCCCAGGACCTCGCCGACGACGGGGTCGTCTACGCCGAGGTCCGCTTCGCCCCGGAGCTGCACGTCGAGCAGGGTCTGGAGCTTGCCGAGGTGGTGCAGGCGGTGCTCGACGGGTTCGCGGCCGGATCGGCCGCCGCGGCCGAGCGGGGCCGGCCGATCCTGGTCCGCGCCCTGCTCACCGCGATGCGGCACGCCGCCCGGTCCCGGGAGATCGCCGAGCTGGCCGTGCGGTTCCGCGAGGACGGGGTGGCCGGGTTCGACATCGCCGGGGCCGAGGCCGGCTTCCCGCCCACCCGGCACCTGGACGCCTTCGAGTACCTGCGCCGGGAGAACGCCCACTTCACCATCCACGCCGGGGAGGCGTTCGGGCTGCCGTCGATCTGGGAGGCCATCCAGTGGTGCGGGGCGGACCGGCTGGGTCACGGGGTGCGGATCGTCGACGACATCAGGACCGACATGAGCACCGACCCCGGGGGCCGCGACGCGGAGCTCGGTCGGCTGGCCGCCTACGTGCGCGACCGGCGCATCCCGCTGGAGATGGCCCCGACGTCGAACGTGCAGACCGGCGCGGCCGCCTCGATCGCCGAGCACCCGATCGGCCTGCTGACCCGGCTGCGCTTCCGGGTCACGGTGAACACCGACAACCGGTTGATGTCCGGCTGCACGATGACCAGCGAGATGCTGGCGCTGGTCGAGGCGTTCGGCTACGGCTGGGACGACCTGGAGTGGTTCACCGTGAACGCGATGAAGTCGGCCTTCCTGCCGTTCGACCAGCGGCTGGCCGTCATCCGTGACGTCATCAAGCCCGGCTACGACGCGCTGCGGGCCTGATGGTCTAGGCCCAGGTTCGCTCGTTCCTCGCTCTCGCGACTCATCCGGTGCCGGGCCTGACCGTCGAGCCCGCCGACGGGTGACTACCTGGCCGCCGGGTCCCACTCCAGCGTGATGGCGAACCGGTCGACCAGCACCGTCCACGCCGCGACCTCGTCGTCGTACGGCGGGGCCGGCGCGAGTCGGTCCGGATCGTCCGAGGTGATCGAGCCGACCAGGTTGCCCAGCGGGGTGGCGCTGGACAGTGCGTCGGCCGTCTCGCTGTCGCCCCGGGCGTCCCCGGCGTCGCTGAGCAGCTCGACGGCCAGCTCCAGTTGGTCGGCGTCCACCGCGCCCGGCCCGGTGAGCAGCTGCTCGGCCAGCCCGTCGAGCCGGTAGGTGTTGGCCGCGTCGACCAGCACGGCGGCGTCCCCACCGCTGACCGCGTCGCGCACCTCGGCCCAGAAGTTCAGCTCCGAGAGCCGGTGCCGCGCACCCGGTTCGGCGATGAAGTCCTCGAGCGCGTCGGGCGAGGAGAACGTCAGGATGCGGCCGCCCCGGGACAGGAACACCGGCTCGTCGTCCAGGTAGCCCCGCAGCGACCAACCCGTCCGCCCGGCCACGGTGATCTGGATGCAGTCGATGCCCGCCTGCTCCCAGAAGAGCAGGTCGGCGTCGCGCTCCTCGGCTGGCTCGGCGGTGTCCCGCTCGAAGTCGGCGACGTCGGAGGCGTCGGCGCCGAACTCGTCCTCGAGCTCCTGCACGCTCTCCGCCGATGCGGCGGCCACGGCCGCCTCCATCGCCGCGACCTCGCGCTGCGCGGTCTCCACCGCGGCCCCGTCGACCTCGGGGGTGGTGACCAGCTGGTCCAGGGCGTCGACCACGTCGTCCCAGCGCTCGGCGACCACGGCGCCGATCTCGTCCCACAGTTTCTCGCCGGTGCGCCCGGCGAACGCCTGCTCGCCCAGCGCCAGCGCGGCGAAGCCGTCGGAGGCGCCGAGGACCTCGTCGATCACCGCGATGTCGCACACCTCGGCGAGCGACCGCAGGATGGCCACCGTGTCGGCCAGCTCGGCCAGCGTCCAGATGTCAGGGGTCTCGGCCACCAGGTCGGGGACGCCGATGATGTCGAAGCGATGGTCGTCGTCCGGGGTCAGCTCGTCGGCCAGGAACCGGGCGGCCGCCGGCCACTCCGGGTGGTCGATCAGATCGTGCTCGGTGGCGGTGCGGGTGAACGCGGCCAGGTGCGCGACGGTGGGGAAGACGTAGAGGTCGTCCCCGGCGCCGAGGAAGGCCTCCCAGTCCTCGCCGTCCTCGTGCCAGGTGGGTGCCCATAAGGTGATGCCGGTGCCCTCGGTGAGACCCAGGCTGATCGGGACGATCTCCGCTGCCATCTCCGCTGCCATCGATCGCAGTCCTTTCCCGGCTGTACCGGCGTACGGGGCTGACCCCTGGCGTGCCGCACCGCCCTGGGCCGACCCGGACCGGGTCCACACGGGCGGTTGCACCCCGGTGGCGGGGCGGCGCTCAGCGTAACGGCCCGGGTCGGAATGAGGTGGCCGCCGGGTGACCGGAGGGCAGAGGATGGGCGCTCATCCGTGGAACGGTCGTCCGGACGGTGGGCCTGCCGGGCGAGCCGCCACCATGGGCTCACGATCGGCTCTGGGCAGTCATGGACGGCTGCGCGGGGCATCGCACACCTGGAGGAACGATGACCGACCGAGCCGGACAGCCGCCCGCCGCATCCTCGGACAGTGCCGACCCGGCCGCCGCCGTCGGCGCCCCGAGTGCCGGGGCCGGTCCGGGCGTCGACCACGAGGCACCAGACCACGAGGCACCAGACCAGGAGGCGCCCGCCGACCGCGGGAGATCGGCGTTCCAGGCGGCCATCGAGCGCAAGCGCACCGCCGGCCAGGCTCGGTCCGCCCACCTGGACGGGCATGGCGTCAGCGGCGCCACCGCCAGCCACAAGTCGACCCGCACGTTCCGCCGCAAGTCGGGCTGAGCGGGGCCGGCGACGACAGCGAGTCCGGGTCGTCCGACGGGGCGACCCGGGCCCGGCCCCACCGAAGGAGGGTCCGGCTGACCGGTCAGAGCGACCGGTCAGCTGCTCGCGGCGGCGATCCCGGTCATCTCGGCGCGCGAGGTGACCTTGATCCGCTCGCGGGACTCCGGCTCGCCCAGCGACCGCTCGTACGAGTCGAGGCGGTCCCAGCCGGCGAAGTCGGTGATCGGCAGGCCCTTGGCCAGCAGCATGGCCCGCACCTCCTCGCGGGAACGGTGCGGCGCCGGCGCCAGGGTGGCGGCGTCGGCCAGCAGGTTGGCCACGGTCTCCGAGGCGTCGGACTTGGTGTGGCCGATCAGCCCGACCGGTCCACGCTTGACCCAGCCCGTGGCGTAGATGCCCGGCATCGGGGTGCCGTCCAGGTCGAGCACCCGGCCCGCCTCGTTGGGCAGCACCAACTTGGCGGTGTCGAACGGCAGGTCGTCGATCGCCTCCGAGCGGTAGCCCACCGCGCGGTAGACGGCCTGCACGTCCCAGGTGGTGAACTCGCCGGTGCCCCGGACGTTGCCGTCCCCGGTCAGCTCCATGTGCTCGGTGCGCAGGCCGGTGACGCCGGTCTGCTCGTCACCGAGGATCTCCACCGGGTTCTCCAGGAAGTGCAGGTGGATGCGCCGGTGCGGCCCGGGCTGCGCGTCCCGCATCGCCCAGTCGGAGAGCACGTCGACGACCATGCGCAGGCTCTTGCTGCCGGCCATCTCCCGCTCGGAGGCCTCGTCGAACTCCATGCCCTCCGGGGCGACCACGCACTGCACGTTCGGCGAGTGGTCCAGCTCGCGCAGCTCCACCGGCGTGAACTTGGCCTGGGCCGGACCGCGCCGGGCGAACATGTGCACGTCGGTGATGGTCGAGTCGGCCAGCACGCGGTGCACGTGCGGCGGGATCTCGGTGTAGAGCAGTTCGTCGCCGGTGCGGGCCAGCAACCGGGCCACGTCCAGGCCGACGTTGCCCACGCCGATGACGGCGACGGCGCGCTGGTCGGACAGGTCCCAGGTCTGCTCGCGGTCCGGGTGCGAGTCGTAGAAGGCCACGAAGTCGGCCGCCCCGTAGGAGCGGGGCAGGTGGTCGCCGGGGATCTGCAGGTCGCGGTCCCGCTCGGCGCCGGTGGCGAAGATGACGGCGTCGTAGAACTGGCGCAGTTCGTCGACCTTGACGTCGACGCCCACCTGCACGTTGCCGAAGAACTGGATCCGGGGGTTCTCCATGACCCGGTGCAGCGCCACGATGATCTGCTTGATGCGCGGATGGTCGGGGGCGACGCCGTAGCGGATCAGGCCGTACGGGGTGGGCAGCCGGTCGTAGAGGTCGACGGTGACGTCGTCGTCCTGTTTGGTGAGGATGTCCGAGGCGTAGATGCCGGCCGGTCCGGCGCCGACCACGGCGATCCGCAGGGGCAGGGACGACATACGGCACTCCTCGACGACGACTTCGGACGACAGCACTGGGACAACTCGCTCACGGACGGACTCGGTACGGGCGCCGGCGGGCATCCTCGTCGGGCGCGACCCGGCACGCCGTCGGGCGTCGGGGTCTCCTCGCATGCCCGGCCGGACGACGCGCGGACGCGCCGGGCCGCGACGCACCGAACCGTGGCCAGCCTAGCGGCGCAACGCCCGGGCCACGGTGGACGTGGGCCGGGTCACCTGCTGTGCTGGCGTCCGGCCGGCAGCCGCTCCGCCCCGGGAGGGGGCGCGATCGTGCGGCGACGGCCACGGGCAGCGACCACCACGGTGAGGCGGAGGACGACATGCGGCGGGCGGAACTGGCGGCACACCTGGACGTGACCCTGTTGCGGCCCGGGGCGACGGCGGAGGACGTGCGCGCGCTGTGCGAGCAGGCCATGGAGGTCGGGGCGGCGGCGGTGTGCGTGTCACCGTCGCGCGTGCCCGACGCGGTCGCGGTGCTGCAGGCCCGGGACGGCGCCGCCGTGCCGGTCGCGACGGTGTGCGGGTTCCCGTCCGGCGCCCACCGCACCGTGGTGAAGGTGACCGAGGCGTCCACAGCGGTGCACGAGGGCGCCGGCGAGATCGACATGGTGATCGATCTGGGACTGGTCAAGGACGGAGCCTGGGACGCGGTCGAGGCCGACATCACCGCGGTGCAGTGGGAGCTGGACCAGCACCCGGCGGTCGCCGACGGGGCCCGGCCGCTGGTGAAGGTGATCTTGGAGACCGCCGCGCTGACCGACGAGGAGATCGTGCGGTGCTGCCGGGTCGCCGAGGCGGCCGGGGCGGCGTTCGTGAAGACCTCGACCGGGTTCCACCCGGCCGGTGGTGCCTCGGTGCATGCGGTGCAGCTGATGGCGAGCACGGTCGGCGGACGACTGGGCATCAAGGCCTCCGGCGGCATCGCCGACACCGCCCAGGCGCTCGCCCTGATCGAGGCGGGCGCCACCCGGCTCGGGGTGTCCCGGGCGGCCGCCGTGCTGGCCGACCTGACCGACTGACCCGCCGGGCCGACCCCGCCGATTAGCCTGCGCACCATGCCCGCCGCGCACGAGATCCCCGACGGCCTCGACGTCACCGTCGTCGACCACCCGCTGGCCGCCGCCCGGTTGTCGACGATGCGGGACGCCCGCAGCGACAACGCGACCTTCCGGGCCGCGCTGCGCGAGCTGACCTTGATGCTGGTCTACGAGGCGACGCGCACCCTGGCCACCGACCTGGTGCCGATCCACACCCCGGTGGCCCGGACCAACGCGGTGCGGCTGGCCACCCCGCCGCTGCTGGTCCCGGTGCTGCGGGCCGGGTTGGGCATGGCCGACCAGGCCCACGCGATGATCCCGGAGTCGCAGATGGGTTTCGTCGGGCTGGCCCGGGACGAGGCCACGCTGCTGCCCACGCCGTACCTGGAGTCGCTGCCCGAGACGCTGGCCGGCCGGCCCGTCTACGTGCTGGATCCCATGCTGGCCACCGGCGGGTCCATGGCCCACACCATCGGCCTGCTGGTCGAGCGTGGGGCCACCGACGTGACCGCGATCTGTGCGCTGACCGCGCCGGAGGGTCTGGTCACGCTGGCCGCGTCGGGGTTGCCGGTCCGCGTCGTCACCGCGTCGGTCGACGAGCGGCTCAACGACTCGGGCTACATCATCCCCGGTCTCGGGGACGCGGGGGACCGGCAGTTCGGCGCGGTCTGATCGCCGGTCTGATTGCGGTCTGATTCGCGGGTGACCGGGCGCTCAGCCCGGCAGGTCCAGCAGCCCGGCGACCTCGTCCCGCAGGTCGCGCAGCCGGCCGCGGCACGTCCGCCGGACCTGCTCGGGTGCCGTCCCGGCCGGCACCGGCTCCGACACCTCCAGGTAGGCCTTGAGTTTGGGTTCGGTCCCGGACGGCCGCACCACGGCGCGGGCCGTCGACGTGCGCAGCACCACGCCGTCGGTGCGGGGCAGCAGATCGGTGTACTCGGCCGGGTCGCCCAGCAGCCGGTCCGGCCGGGACGCCCGCAGCCGGCGCATGGCACCGGCGATCACGGCCACGTCGTCCACCCGCACCGACAGCTGGTCGGTGACGAACATGCCGTGCTGGCGCGCCAGATCGTCCAGCCGGGACGGGAGGTCGCGACCCTCGGCGCGCAGCCGGGCGGCCAGGGCGGCGGCGACGACGGCCGCCGAGATGCCGTCCTTGTCCCGCACCCCGTCCGGGTCGACGCACAGCCCGAGCGCCTCCTCGTAGCCGAAGACCAGGCCGGTGCCCTCCCCGTCGCCGGCCCGCACGATCCACTTGAAGCCGGTGAGCGTCTCGTCGTAGCGGACGCCGGCCGCCGCGGCCACCGAGCGGAGCTGTTGCGAGGACACCACCGTGGTCGCCACCAGCGGGTCCGGGTGGATGGTGCGGTCGAGGATGCCCAGCACGAGATCAGCCAGCAGCACGCCGGTCTCGTCCCCGGTGAGCATCCGCCACCCGTCGCCGGTGCGAACCCCGATCGCGCACCGATCGGCGTCCGGGTCGAGCGCCACGGCCAGATCGGCGTCCACCTCGGCCGCCAGCGCCAGCAGCAGGTCGGTCGCCCCGGCCTCCTCCGGGTTGGGGAACGGCACGGTCGGGAAGTCGGCGTCGGGCACGGCCTGTTCCCGGACCACGTGCACGTCGGTGAAGCCGGCGTCGTGCAGCACGCGCACGGCGAGATCTCCGCCCACGCCGTGCATCGGGGTGAGCGCGATGCGCAGCTGCCGCGCCCCGGCCGGCGCGCACCCGGTCGCCCGGGCGGCGTACCGCTCGACCAGGTCGACCGGCCAGGGCCGGACCGCGGCCGGATCGGCGGGCACCGCGTGCACCGACCGGACCGCCGCGATGGCGGCCTCGATCCGGGTGTCGTCCGGGCCGACCAGCTGCACCCCGCCGGCCAGGTACACCTTGAGTCCGTTGTCCTGCGCCGGGTTGTGGGACGCGGTGACGTGCAGGCCGGCCGCCGCGCCCAGCTGCCGCACCGCGAAGGCGGTGACCGGGGTGGGCAACGGCCGGTCGGCCAGCAGCACGGTGCAGCCGGCCGCGGCCAGTACAGCGGCGGCGTCGGCGGCGAACTCGGCCGAGCGGTGCCGGGCGTCGAAGCCGACGACGACCACGGCGCCCGGGCCGGCCGTGGCCCGCAGGTGCGCGGCGATCCCCGCCGCGGCCCGACGGATGACGGCCGCGTTCATCCCGGCGGGACCGGCCCGCAGCGGTCCGCGCAACCCGGCGGTCCCGAAGATCAGACCGGCGCCCATCCGGTCCGCGAGATCTGCGACAGCCACGGCGTTCCCGGCCATGGCGTCGGCCAGCACCCGCTGCAGCTCGGTCCGGTCGCCGGGGTGCGGATCGTCGGCCAGCCAGGCCATCGTCGCGTCGCGGAGCTGGGGCGTGAGCCGGGCCGTCGGCGAGGTCACGACTCAGGCCCTGGCGATCAGGGTGGCCAGCAGGTCACCCATCCGTTCGGCCGCGGCCCGCCCGGTGTCCAGCACCTCCTGGTGGTCCAGCGGTTCGCCGGACATCCCGGCGGCCAGATTGGTGACCAGCGACAGACCGAACACCTCGGCGACGCCGGCGGCGCGGGCGGCGATCGCCTCGAGCACGGTGGACATCCCGACCAGGTCGGCGCCCAGGGTGCGCAGCATCCGGATCTCCGCCGGGGTCTCGAAGTGCGGGCCGGGCAGTTGCGCGTAGACGCCTTCGGCCAGGCTCGGGTCGATGGAGCGGGCCAGTTCCCGCAGCCGCGGCGAGTACAGGTCGGTGAGGTCGACGAACTGCGCCCCGACCAACGGGGAGGTGGCGGTCAGGTTGAGGTGGTCGGCGATGAGGACCGGTTGGCCGGGCCGCATGTCGGCGCGCAGCCCACCCGCCGCGTTGGTCAGCACCACGGCCCGGGCGCCGGCCGCGGCGGCCACCCGGACCCCGTGCGCCACCTGGGCGACGCCCCGGCCCTCGTACAGGTGGGTGCGACCGAGCAGCACCAGGGCGTGGCGGTCGCCCACCCGCACGGACCGCACCGTGCCGCCGTGTCCCAGCACGGTCGGCGCGGCGAATCCGGAGAGCGACCCGATCGGCAGTTCGGTGTCGGCCGGCCCCAGCCGGTCGGCGGCGCCGGCCCAGCCCGACCCCATGACCAGCGCCACGTCGTGCCGTGACACCCCGGTCCGCTCGGCCAGTTCGGCGGCGGCCTGCGCGGCCAGCGCCACCGGATCACCGGTCGAGCGGCTGGTCGAGCTGCTGGTCGGGTCAGCGGTCATCGGGCGGCTCCTGACTGGGGCGGTCGGCAGGGAGAACGGCAGGACGGACGGCGGGGAGAACGGCAGGGCGGACGGCAGGGAGAACGGTAGGGAGAACGGTGGGGCGGTCGGTGACCCGGTGCGAGCAGCGTGGCAGGTCGCCGGTGACCCGGTCGAGCGGGGCCGGGATGAGGGCCCGTCGCCGCCGGGACGGGTGGGGCCCGGGCGGAGGACGGGCTGGCACGATGGGGGGATGACATCCGCCGACCCCGGGAACCGATCCGGGCGACCGCCGGGTGCCTCGGGGGGGTCGGGGAGCGCTGCTGCACCGGGGCGGTCCGGCCCGCCCGGCGCCGGCCGGGTGCTCTCCGGCCGGTACCGGCTGGATGCCGTGCTGGGTCGCGGATCGATGGGCACGGTGTGGGCGGCGACCGACCAGTTGCTGCATCGCCGGGTCGCGCTCAAGGAGATCAACGTCCCGCCCGGCACCGGCCGGTACGAGCAGCAGCAGCTGGCCAACCGCACGCTCCGGGAGGCCCGGGCGGTCGCCTCGCTGTCCAACCCGTACGTGGTGACCCTGTTCGACATCCTGCAGCCCGCTGACGGTCCGGTGATCGTCATGGAGCTGCTGGACGCCCGGGCGCTCAGCCAGGTGCTGGCCGAGCAGGGGCCGCTGCGGGACGGCACCGCGGCCACCATCGGGGTCGCGGTGGCGTCCGGGCTGCTGGCCGCGCACGCCGTCGGAATCACCCACCGGGACGTGAAGCCGGCCAACGTGCTGATCTGCCGGGACGGCCGGGTCAAGCTCACCGATTTCGGCATCGCCCGCGGCGTGCAGGACCAGGCGCTGACCGCGACCGGGCTGCTGCTCGGCTCCCCGGCCTACATCGCGCCCGAGGTGGCAGCCGGGCGGCGGGCCATCCCGCAGTCGGACGGTTGGGGGCTGGGCGCGCTGCTGTACGCCTGCCTGGAGGGTCGGCCCCCGTTCGACCGGGGCGAACCGATCGCCACCCTCACCGCGGTGGTGCAGGACCCCGTCCCGCCGTTCCCGCGAGCCGGTCGGCTGGCCCCGGTGCTGGCCGGCCTGCTGGTGAAGGATCCACGCGGCCGGATGCCGTTGGCCGACGCGGTGCCGATGCTGCGGGCCGTCGCCGACGACCCCAGCGCCACCATGTTGCGGTTGGGTCGGCCGGGCCCGGCCGGTGGACCGGCTGCGGGCGGGGTGCCGTCGCACGCCGCGGTGACCCGCGCCGTGCCCCGACCGCCGGGCGCGTTCCGCCCCGGTCCGCAGTCCGGGCTCCCGGCCGGTGCGCCGGTCGGACCGGTCGGGCGGGTCGGGGGGACGGTCGGACAACGTCCGGTGGACCACCGCCCCGGACAGCGCCGTCCCCCCGACCAGGCACCGGTCACGGAGCGACCGCCGGTCCCACCCGCGGGCGGCCGGCCGCAGCCGGCCGGGCACCACGCCCGGCACGACACCCCGCTCGAGGCGGAACCCGGTGTGCCGCAGCACGTTGCGTCGCCCGACGGGGAGGCCCGGACGGCCCTGCTGCCGGCCGGTGAGCCCGCCGCGGGGCCTGCGGGTCAGCACGGCCGGCACCGCTCCGGACCGACCTCCGCCGCGGATCCCGACCCCGCCCCGTCCCCACCGTGGGCCCCGGCGGCGCCGGGATCGTCCGCGTCGCAGCTCGGGGCTCCGCCCCCGCCATGGGATCGCGAGCAGGCGGCCGGGCTGTCCCCGCTCCCCGTGGCCGGCGCCGACGCCGCCGCGGCGGGGACCGGGACCGGTGCGGCGGACGTCGGACCGGACTGGTCGCCGGGCTGGCAACGGCTCGGCCGCCGCCGGGTCATCCTGCTGGCCGCGCTGATCGGCGTGCTGGTGGCCGTCGCCGGGTTCCTCGGCATCCGCGCCATCGGGTCCGGCGCGGCCGCGGAAACTCCGGTGGTACCGCCCGTCTCGAGCGCTGCCGGAGTCCGGCCCGGACCGGGCTGACCGTCCGGGCCGATCAGCCCGCCGGTCAGTCCGCTGTCGGCCAGCTGTGTACCGGGTCGTTGGTGTGCATGTGCCGGGCGTACCGGTGCAGCATCTCGGCCAGCGCCTCGTCCCGGGTCGCGCCCTCGCGTTCCAGCGCGGCGACGGTGCTGGTCTGCCACCTGGCCCCGTTGCGGCGCGTCAGGCACCGTTCCCGGATGACGCCGAGGTAGCGGTCACGGACCACCTGGTCGACCCCGCGGCGGGCCAGTCCTTGGTCGGCCAGCGGCAGCAGGTGCCGCAGCACCAGCTCGTCCCACGGCACCTGCCCGAACCCCGGCCAGTAGAAGGTGGCGTCGACGCCGACCCGCGCCCCCTCGACGAAGTTGGCGGTGGCGGCGTCGAACGACATCCGGGTCCACACCGGGCGGTCCTCGGCGGCCAGCATCTCCACCGCACCGTGGTAGAACGCGGCGTTGGCCAGCGCGTCCAGCACCGTGGGACCGGCCGGCAGCACCCGGTTCTCGACCCGGACGTGCGGAACGCCGTCGACCACGTCGTAGACGGGACGGTTCCAGCGGTAGACGGTGCCGTTGTGCAGCCGCAGCTCCTGCAGTCGCGGGGTCCGCCCGGCGGCCAGTTCCGCGGCCGGGTCCTCGTCGGAGGTCTCCGGCAGCAGCGCCGGGAACCAGCGCACGTTCTCCTCGAACAGGTCGAAGATCGAGGTGATCCACCGTTCCCCGAAGAACACCACCGGCCGCACGCCCTGGTTGGCCAGTTCGGGGGAGCGGGTGTCGGTGGCCTGCAGGAACAACTCGATCCGGGTCTCGGCCCACAGCCGCCGGCCGAACAGGAACGGCGAGTTGGCGCCGAGGGCCAGCTGGGGCCCGGCCAGGGCCTGGGCGGCGTTCCAGTGCGCGGCGAACCGGCGCGGCGGCACCTGCGAGTGCAGCTGCATCGACGTGCACGCCGACTCAGGGGCGATGGTGTCCGCGTACAGGTGCAGCCGCTCCACCGGCATCCCGTGGAGCGGTCCGGGAGAGGAGATGTCGAGCTCGATGTTCTCCCGGCGCGCGGCGAACACCGCCCGGTCCAGGGCCTGGTACCGGGGGTTCGCGCTCATCCAGTCCGTGTCGAAGTGCTCCGGCCGCAGCGTGGGCAGGATGCCGATCATCACGATCTCGCTGTCGGCCGGCTCGGCCATGGCCGTGGCGTGGTCCAGCGACGCGCGCAGCATCGCTTCCAGGTCCAGCACCTGGCTGCCGGACCAGGTCCGTGGCGGCACGTTCAGCTCGATGTTGTAGCGGCCGAGTTCGGTCTGGAACGCCGGATCGGCGATCCGGTTCAGGACCTCGGCGTTGCGCATGGTCGGCTGTCCGTGGGCGTCGACCAGGTTGAGTTCGATCTCCAGGCCGGTCATCCGCGACTCGTCGCCGTCGAACGACTGCCCGGCCAGCATCCGCTCGAAGACGTCGAGGCACCGCTGCACCTTGGTGCGGAACTTGGCCCGCTGGGCCCGGGAGAACAGGCCGTCGGCCGGCTGCTCCGGTCCGGCGGAGGCGTCGAGGTCACCTGCCAGGTCGTCACCCATCGGGTCCGTCCTTCCGGATCGTGCTGAGCGGTCGTACCGGCAGCGGTCGTACCGGCAGCGGTCGTACCAGCAGCGGTCGTGCCGTGCCGTGCCGCTGTCGCGCTCGATCCTGCTGCATGCGCCGGCGTGGTGGCCGCTGACCCGGGGACACGTCGCTCCGGACAGCCTCGACGCGACCACGGACGGGGCCACGACGGGCGCCACCGGACCGTCCTCCGTCTCGCGTCGGCCGGCGGAACGATGCCACAGTCGCACACTGTTCGTGTTTGATCGGTTGCGCTCCGCTACCGCGTCCATCACGATGTGGCGGTCCGGCGACCGGTGCAGGTCCGGAGCCGCGACGACGCCGGCGATGCGTCCCGATGCGGATCGGATCGCCCCGGCCGTCGTCGCGGGTCCGACGTGCCGCGTCCGGCGGATGTGCGGTTGGGGAGCAACCGCGCGGGTGCGCGGGCCGGACAGCTCGCGTCGACGAGGGGGCGCCGGGGTGACCCGAGCATCGATCTGGCCGTTCAACCGTGCCGCACGGCACGGGACGGGGGAGACCGGCAGGAGGCGGACCGGGCGCTCCGGTCGCCGCCGGCCGGCGATGACCGCGGCGGCGCTCACCGCCACCGCACTCATCACCCTGGCCGCGGCGGTCCCGGCCGGGGCGGTCATCACCCCCACCAGGATCGGGACCGGCCCGGCACCCGCGCCCCGGCTGGTGCCTGCCGCCACCGCGACCACCGCGGTGGTCGAGGTGAACACCGGTGGCGACCGGGTCGGCGTGAGCGGGGTCAGCCCGCTGGCCGGCGTCCAGCTCGGCCTGTTCGCCGGCGAGGGCGACGCGAACCCGGTGAACACCAGCTGGGCGCTCTGCACCTCCGACGGCGACGGCGACTGCAGCTTCCAGGTCCCGGACACGCAGTCCGGCGGGGCCAACCGCAACGCCCGGTACTGGGTGAAGCAGGTCGCCGCACCCGCCGGGTGGACCGTCAACGCCACGCTGCGCACCGGCGACGCCGACGGCAGCGGCTCGCAGGCCACCCCGTACGCGTTCCGTACGCCCTCGTTGCGGGCCGGCAACACGTACACCTCCGGCGAGGACTTCATGACCGGCGGGTCCTACGACCGCACCGCCTCGGGCGGGGTCTGGCAGACCTCGCGCAGCAACCCGGTGGCCGGCGACTGCGGGCTGGACGTCGCCCTGGTGCTGGACGTCTCGGGTTCCGTCGGGTCGAGCATGCCGGCGCTGCAGGCGGCCGGGCGCACCCTGGTCAACTCGCTCATCGGCACCCCGTCGTCGGTCGGGCTGTTCACCTTCGCCAGCACCGCGCCCGCGAACAGCTCGAACAACCGCAACCGGCCGGTCGTCCCGGTGTCCACCGCGGCGGGCGCCGGCATGGTCAACGGCTGGATCAACGGCACCTCGTCCGGCGGTGGCACCAACTGGGACCGCGGGCTGGCCCAGGTCGCCGCCTCGGACAGCGACTTCGACGTCGCCATCGTCATCACCGACGGCAACCCCAGCTTCTACGGCTCTCCGACCAAGGGTCCCGGCGACTACACCCGCTTCGTCGAGGTCGAGAACGGCATCTTCTCGGCCAACGCCGTCAAGGCCGAGGGCACCCGCGTGGTCGCCATGGGGGTCGGCGCCGGCGTCTCCGGCTTCCCGCAGAACCTGGCCGCCATCTCCGGGCCGGTCGTCAACTCGGACTACTACCAGACCGCTGACTACACCGTGGCCGGCCAGGCCCTGCGCGCGCTGGCCCTGGAGAACTGCGCCGGCTCGGTCTCGGTGGTCAAGGAGGTCATCCCGCCGGGCGGCACCCTGGTCGACGCGCAGCCGGCCGCCGGCTGGACCTTCGACGCCACCGCCGCGAACGCGACGGTCACCCCGGGCTCCGCCGTGACCGACGCGACCGGCGGCGTCTCCTTCGACCTGGCCTTCGCCGACGGCACCACCTCCAGCCCGGTCACCGTCACCGAGACCCAGCAGGCCGGCTACTCGCTGGTGTCGCAGGGCGGGGCGAACGCCGTCTGCACGAACCTGGCCAGCGGTACCCCGGTGCCGGTGACCAACGCCGGTCCGACCGGCTTCACCGTCGCCGCGGACACCACCGCGCCGATCAGCTGTGTCGTGGTCAACCAGGCCCCGACCCCGCAAGCCGCCGTCCAGGTCGAGAAGCAGTGGGTGGTCGACGGGGTGGCGTACTCGGACGGCGCGCAGCCGGCCGGGCTGGTCGCCTCGCCGACCGTGAACGGAGCGCCGGCCACGTTCGGCGCTCCGGTGTCGGGGTTCACCGCCGGCGACACGGTGACCATCGACGAGGTGGCGACGGTGCTGCCGGGCTGCACCGTGATCAGCGCGACGGTCACCGCGGCCGGGACGTCGCTGCCGGCGACCATCACGCTGCCCGGTGGGCTCACCACCGTCTCCCTCACCAACACGGTGTCCTGCGACAGCAGCCTGACGCTGACCAAGGAGGTCGCGATCGGCGACGCCGACCCGGCCGGTTGGGTGCTCACCGCGACCGGCCCGGACGGATCGCTGACCGGACCGACCGGCGGCACCGGAGTGACCGCACAGGTGACTGCGGGCGAGCCGTACACCCTGACCGAGACCGGCGGTGACCCGCGCTACGTCCAGGCCGTCGATGACACCGGCCGCGCGCAGTGGAACTGCACCGCCACGCTGGCAGGCGGGCCGTTCGACAGCACCGAGGCCGCCTCCGGCACCGTGGTCGTCGGCCTCGGCGAGCAGGTCACCTGTACCGCGGTGAACGTCACCGCCGAGGTGACGCTGGCCAAGCAGGTCGTCAATGACGCCGGCGGCACCGCCGCCCCGGGCGACTTCCAGCTGACCGCCACGCCGACCGGCACTGTGCCGCCGGGCCTGGGCCCGGTCACGGTGCCGGGCAGTGCCGCCGGCGCCGTCGCGCTGCTGCGCCCCGGCCAGCCGTACGCGCTGACCGAGGCCGGTCCGGCCGGCTACACCGGGTCCGTGGCGTGCAGTGTGGACGGCGGCGCACCCCAGCCGGCCACCTCGGTCACCGCGCAGGCCGGCCAGAGCGTGGTCTGCCAGTTCACCAACGACGACATCGCGCCGCAGCTCACCCTGGCCAAGGTGGTGGCCAACGGCGCCACCGGGGGCACCGCCGTGGCGGCGGACTTCACCCTGACCGCGGTGAACGGGGACGCCACCATCACGGGCGCAGCCGGCTCCGCGGCGGTGACGGACCAGACCGCGTCGGCGGGCACCTGGACGCTCAGCGAGGACGGGCCGGACGGCTACTCCGGTTCGGTCTGGACCTGCGCCACCGCGGCCGGGGTCCCGGTCGCCGGCGGTGACCAGGTCACCCTGGAGCTCGGCCAGGACGTCACCTGCATCGTCACCAACACCGCCGTCGCCCCCACGCTGACCCTGGTCAAGCAGGTGGTGAACAGCAGCGGCGGTTCGGCCGAGCCGGAGGACTGGACGCTGACCGCGTCCGGCCCCGTCACCGTGAGCGGGACGACCGGCTCCGCCGAGGTCACCGACGCAGCGGTGGCGACCGGCACCTACGACCTGCGGGAGGCGGGACCGTCCGGGTACTCGCGATCCAACTGGACGTGCACCGGCGCATCGGCCAGCACGGCCGACTCGGTCACCGTCGCCCTCGGCGACGAGGCGACCTGCACCCTGGTCAACACCGATCAACCGGCCACCCTGACGTTGGTCAAGGACGTGGAGACCGGCACCACCGGCTCGACCGCGGTGCCGGCCGACTGGACGTTGACCGCCACCCCGGACGGCATCGCCGGCCAGCCCGTGGTGTCCGGCAACGGCGATCCCACGAGCGCCGGCGGCGTCGCCCTGGTGTCGGTGTTCGCCGGCGAGTACGTGCTCACGGAGCGCGGCCCGGACGGGTTCACCGAACTCGGCTGGCAGTGCCAGGGCGCGGTGGTCGCGCCCAGCGACCTGGGCATCGAGGTGTCCGTCCCGTCCGGCGGCAATGTCATCTGCACCGTCACCAACACCGCCGTCGCGCCCACGCTGACCCTGGTCAAGCAGGTCGACAACGGCAGCACCGGCGGCACCGCGGAGGCAGGCGACTGGACGTTGACCGCGGACGGCCCGACCCCGATCTCCGGCGTCACCGGCGCTCCGGCCGTCACCTCGGCGCCGGTCGCGGTGGGCAGCTACACGCTGACGGAGTCCGGGCTGCCCGGCTACACGGCGGGGCAGTGGGAGTGCGCCATCGACGGCGGCGGTCTGGTCACCGGTGACACCGTCACCCTGGCCGAGGGCCAGGACGCCGTCTGCAGCATCGTCAACACGGCCGTGTCGCCGACGCTGACCCTGGTCAAGTCGGTGACCAACAGCCACGGCGGCACTGCCGTGCCGACCGACTGGACGCTGGCCGCGACCGGGGCCGACGCCGAGTTCTCCGGGACCACCGGATCGGCCGCCGTCACCGCGGTCGAGGTGCCGGTCGGCGAGTACGACCTGGCCGAGACCGGCGACGTGCCCGGGTACGTCGCGGGTGGCTGGACCTGTGTCGGGGCCGGTGACCTCGTCGCCGGGCCGGGCTCCGCGCTGGGCATCAGCACCGGCACGGTCACCCTCGGCCTCGGCGACGAGGCGGTCTGCGCCATCGTCAACGCCGACCGCCCGGCCGACCTGACCCTGGCCAAGGTGGTGGACGCCGGTCAGACCGGTTCGCCGGCCGTGCCGGCCGAGTGGACGCTGACCGCCACCCCGGTCGACCTGCCGGGTCAGCCGGTGGTGTCCGGCTCCGGCGATCCGCTGCAGATCGGCGGCGTCGACGAGGTGCCGGTCTTCGCCGGCCAGTACCGGCTGTCCGAGTCCGGCCCACAGGGCTGGACACCGGGCGACTGGACCTGCACCGGCGGGCAGCTCGACGGTGACCTGGTGACCGTGCCGACCGGCGGTGAGGTCAGCTGCTCGATCACCAACACGGCGCAGCCGGCCACGCTGACCCTGGTCAAGCAGGTCGTCAACGGGGACACCGGCGGCACGGCCGTTCCGGCCGACTGGACGCTGACGGCCACCGGCCCGGTCACCGTCAGCGGCACCAGCGGCGCCGCGGCGATCACCGCCGCGGTGGTGCCGGTGGGGAACTACACGCTCTCGGAGTCCGGGCCGGACGGGTACATGGCCGGCAGCTGGGTGTGTGACGGCGTCACCATCGAGGCCGGTCGGATCACCGTCGGCGTCGGCATCGACCTGACCTGCACGGTGACCAACACCGCGCAGGCCCCGACCCTGACGCTGGTCAAGCAGGTGGACAACGGCAACACCGGCACCGCCGAGGCGAACGACTGGACCCTGCAGGCGGCCGGGCCGGTCACCGTGTCCGGCGTCACCGCGTCGGACGGCGTCACCGCGGTGTCGGTGCCGGCCGGCGAGTACACGCTGTCCGAGACCGGTGGTCCGGATGGCTATGTCGCCTCCGGCTGGATCTGCTCGGACGCGCCGGACACCGTGGTCGGCACCGTCACGCTGATCCTGGGCGCGGACGTCACCTGCACCATCACCAACTCGGTCGCCCCGGCGCCGGGGTGGGAGCTGGTCAAGACGGCGGATCCGGTGACCGAGACCCAGGTGGTGGCCGGTACGCCGATCACCTACACGCTGACTGCGACCAACACCGGCAACGTGGCCATCACCGGGGCGCAGGCGGTCGACGACCTGTCGCAGGTGCTGGACCTGGCCGACCTGCAGGGCCCGCTGCCGGCCGGGTTGACCCTGGACGGCGCGGCGCTGAACTGGGCGCTGCCGGAACTGTCCTTCGGCGGGACGGTGAGCGTCTCGTACACGGTGGTGGTCAGGGCCGGGCTGGACACCGGCACGCTGATCAACACCGCCGCGCCGGTGGGCGACACGGGGGGCAGCTGCGGCGAGTGCGGCACGCTGCACCGCATCGTCAGCCTCACCCCGATCCCGACCAGCAGCTCGACCGGGCCTACCACCACGACCACGGTCTGGACCAGCCCGGACCACGGCGGCGGCAATGGTGGCGGCGGCAATGGTGGGGGCGGCAACGGCGGGGGTGGCCACCACGGTGGCGGCAACCTGCCCGACACCGGCGTGCCGGCCAGCGCCTACCTGCTGTGGGGCGCCGCCCTGCTGGCCGGCGGTCTGGCGCTGCTGTGGTTCAGCCGGCGGAACCGGGCGACCGGAGCCCACCGCTGAACGGGTCCTGACGCGTGATCGGGGCGCCCCGGAGCCTTGGGCATCCACCCGGCTCCGGGGCCGTCCCGTCCGCGTCGGCGGCGCGCTCGGCTCGGCCCGCCCGAGGAGGCGATTACCCTCTGACACCTATGGACCCGACCTCGCCGACCCCGCGTCTCGTGTCCGTTCCCGACCCCGCCGAGGTCGTCGATCTCGGCGCCGGGCGGGGCCCGGCCTGGCTGGACGCAACGTTGGCCGAGCGGCTGCCCGACCTGGTCCGGCTCCGGCGGGACGTGCACCGCCATCCCGAGCTGGGTCGCCGCGAGTCGGCCACCACCGCGCTCGTCGTCCGCACTCTGCGGGACGCGGGCATCGCCGCCCGGGTGCTGCCCGGTGGCACCGGCGCGGTGGCCGACATCGGGACCGACGGGCCGCTGATCGGGCTGCGCGCCGACATCGACGCCCTGCCGATGCGCGAGACGACCGGCCTGCCCTACGGCTCGACCATCCCGGACGTGGCCCACATGTGCGGTCACGACGCGCATCTCACCGTGCTGCTGGGCGCGGCGCTGGCCCTGCACCGGGCGCCGCAGCTGCCCGGCCGGGTGCGGGTGATCTTCCAGCCGGCCGAGGAGATGTTCCCCGGCGGGGCGCACGACGTCGTCGCCGCCGGCCTCGTCGAGGGCATGCAGTCGATCTTCGCGTTGCACTGCGACCCGCGGCTGCCGGTCGGTCAGGTGGGCATCCGGGTCGGGCCGATCACCTCGACCTCGGACGTCATCGAGGTCCGGGTGGCGGGGCCGGGCGGGCACACCTCGCGGCCGCACCTGACCGCTGACCTGGTGTACGCGCTCGGCCTGCTGATCACCGGGCTGCCGGCGCTGCTGACCCGGCGGATGGATCCCCGGGCCGCGGCGGTGATGGTCTGGGGGGCCGTGCACGCCGGACAAGCGCCGAACGCCATCCCGCAGGACGGCGTGGTCCGCGGCACGCTGCGGCTGATGAACCGGGCCGCGTGGGACTCGGCCGAGCACATCGTGCGGTCGTTGGTGTCGGAGATCCTCACGCCGACCCGGGTGGAGTACGAGCTGACCTACAGCCGAGGCGTGCCGCCGGTCGACAACGACCTGGTGTGCTCGACCCTGCAGCGGGCCGCGGTGGAGCGGGGGCTGGGTCCGGACTCGGTGGCGACGGTCGAACAGTCCAGCGGCGCCGAGGACTTCGCGGTGTACCTGGACCACGTGCCGGGGTCGCTGGCCCGGCTCGGGGTGTGGGACGGGGTGCGGGCGCCGGTCGACCTGCACTCGCCGCAGTTCGTGCTGGACGAGCGGGCGCTGGCCGTCGGGGTGCGGCTCACCACCCACACCGCCCTGGCCGCACTGGGTGTCGACCGGGTCCTGGGCTGAGCGATCTCGACGGTGCCGGTCAGCTGCCCAGCGATCGGCACGGCCGGCGGCGCAGCGCGGCCACGTACTCGCTGGGGGCGTCGGCCGCCTCCGCGGCGTCCGCGATGACTCCGAGCAGCCGGGCCGACGGCAACCCGCCCTCGAACGCCTGCAGCGCGTACAGCCAGACCAGCCGGTCGCCGTCCAGCGTGTGCACCCGCACCTTGATCTTGGTGTAGAGCCCGAGATCGGCGCCCTCCCAGGAGTCGAGGGTGCGCTCGTCGTGCTCCGACATGTCGTACAGCACGACGAAGACGGCGGCGTCGGGATCGTCCGGCGCCTCGACGACCATGGACAGCGCGCCCTCCCAGCCGATGTCCTCGCCGCCGAAGGTGAGCCGCCAGCCCTGCAGCCATCCCGTGCCCACCAACGGTGACGACGGGCACCGCTGGAGCATCTGCTGCGGGTCCATGTTCGACCCGTAGGCCGCGTACAACGCCATGGCTGGCAAGGGTAACGGCCTCGATCCGCCCTGGCCGCGACCGGACCGCGCCGCTCGGGGCCTGCCGGATACGGTAGGTGGACGGGCCCCGGCGACGGCCGGGGCCGACTGGACGCAGCTGGACGGGGGAGGGCGCGTGCCGCGGATCGTGATCATGGGTGGGGGGCCGGGCGGGTACGAGTCGGCGTTGACCGCTCGTCAGCTGGGCGCCGAGGTCACCCTGATCGACAGCGAGGGCATCGGTGGCGCGTGCGTGCTGTACGACTGCGTGCCCTCCAAGACGTTCATCGCGTCGGCCGGCGGTCGGACGGCGGTGCTGGACGCGGCCGACCTGGGGATCATGGTCTCGCCGGAGTCGGTGCGGGTCGATCTGCCCACGGTGCACGGCCGGGTCAACGGGCTGGCGCTGGCCCAGTCGCTGGACATCCGGGAGCGGCTCGAGCTCGAGGGCGTCGAGCTGCTGAACGGGCGGGCCCGACTCGACGACGCCTCGCCCGGGCTGGCCCGGCACCGGGTGACGGCGACGCTGGTGGACGGCACAGAACGCTCGATCGAGGCGGACTTCGTGCTGATCGCCACCGGGGCCAATCCGCGGGTGCTGGACACCGCGGTGCCGGACGGCGAGCGGATCCTGACCTGGCGGCAGCTCTACACCCTGACCGAGCTGCCCGAACACCTCATCGTGGTCGGCTCCGGGGTGACCGGCGCCGAGTTCGCCTCGGCCTACACCGAGATGGGGGTGCACGTCTCGCTGGTCTCCAGCCGGGACCGGGTGCTCCCGGGGGAGGACGCGGACGCCGCGGCGGTGATCGAGACGGTGTTCTCCGCACGGGGTTCCACGCTGGTCAAGCAGGCCCGCGCGGCGTCGGTGGCGCGGGACGGTGACGGCCCGGACGCCGGTGTGGTGGTGACGCTGACCGACGGTCGTGAGGTGCGGGGCAGCCACTGCCTGATGACGGTGGGGTCGGTGCCGAACACCACCGGTATCGGCCTGGAGAACGTCGGCGTGGAGACCGACCGGGGCGGGTTCGTCACGGTGGACCGGGTGTCACGGACGTCGGTGTCCGGCATCTACGCGGCTGGGGACTGCACCGGGGTGTTGATGCTGGCGTCGGTGGCGGCCATGCAGGGCCGGATCGCGATGTGGCACGCGCTGGGCGAGGGTGCGCCGCCGCTGCGGCTGAAGTCGGTGTCCTCCAACATCTTCACCCATCCGGAGATCTCCACCGTCGGGGTCTCCCAGGCCGAGGTGGACGCCGGTACGGTGCCGGCCCGGTCGCTGATGTTCCCGCTGGCCACCAACGCGCGGGCCAAGATGCTGGGCTTGTCCGAGGGCTTCGTGAAGCTCATCGTTCGGCCCGCCACCGGCATCATCATCGGCGGCGTGGTGGTCGCGCCGGAGGCCTCCGAGCTGATCCTGCCGATCGCGGTGGCGGTGCAGAACCGGCTCACCGTCAAGGAACTCGCCTATTCGTTCTCGGTGTACCCGTCGTTGTCCGGCACCATCACCGAACTGGGCCGCCGTCTCATGGCCTACGCGGGCGACCTGGGCTGAGCTGCCGCCGGCCGTGCCGCCGTTCCTCGCCGCGCCGGGGATCCGGGGCGCAGGCGTTCAATGGCGGCGCGTTCGTGGGCGGTTGGTCGAGTTGCGCCCCGATCGTGCGTCTGCGCCCCGGATCCGGGGCGCAGACGGCGATCCGCGGCGCGAGTGCTTGCGACGAGGCCGACGAGCCCGCGTTGTTCGGCGGGCTGAGTCACCGCCAGCGGGGAGATCCATCCACAGCGCCGGAGTTGTCCACGGTGAGCGCCTCGCCGGTACCGATCCGGGTGACCGGACGCCACGGTGTCGGCATGACAGAGATCGGTGCTCGAACAACTGCCGCGGAGGCGCCCGTCCGGCCGTTCGCGATGACCCGGCCGTCGCTGCTGGCCCAGGGCACGTCCGACCGGCGGATCCAGCAGCAGCTCGCCCGCCGGGAGTGGATCGCGGTACGGCCGGGTGCCTACCTGACCGCCGCAGAACGAGCGGCGTCCTCCGACGTGCACCGGCACCGGGTGCTCCTCCGGGCCACGCTGCCCAAGCTGGCCGGAGGCGTCGTGGTCAGTCATGTCTCTGCGGCGATCGTGCACGGCCTCCCGGTCTGGGGTGTGCCACTGGATCGCGTGCACGTCGTCCGCCCACGCCCGTCCGGAGGTCACCGACGCCCGCACACCCACATCCACATGGCGCTGGTCCCCGAGTCGGACGTGGTGGTGATCGACGGGTTGCCGGTGACATCACTCAGTCGCACGGTGGTCGACCTGGCGTGCACGGTGCCGTTCGAGTCGGCCGTGGTGACGGCCGATGCGGTGCTGGCGCGTCCCGGTGTCGCCCGTGCCGACCTGCTCGTTCAGGTCGCGGCCGCAGGAAATCGCCGGGGAGTCCGAGCCGGCGCTGTCGTCGTGGCCTTCGCCGACCGCCGGTCGGAGAGTGTTGGCGAGTCACGGAGCCGGGTCCTGCTGCACCGGCTCGGAGTGATGCCGGACGAGCTCCAGCGCTCGATCGCCGATCCGTTCGGCCGGGTGATCGGTCGCGTGGACTTCCTCTGGTCCCGGGAGCGGGTGATCGGCGAGTTCGACGGCGCGGTGAAGTACCGACGGGAGCTGCTCGGCGACCGCGACCCGGGCGATGCCGTGTTCGCCGAGAAGGTGCGCGAGGACGCGTTGCGCGATGCCGGGTACGAGGTGGTCCGGTGGACGTGGGCGGATCTCGGGCGACCGGCCGAGCTCGCGGCCCGCGTCCGACGGGCGCAGATCAGGGGTGCGTCGGCCTCCCGGTGATGCACGGTGCGCCTCTGATCGGCGGCGCGTCGGTGATCCGGGGCGCGGGCTGTTGATCGGGGCCGCAGCAGATGCTGCGGGTCGGTGGGTGCTGCGCCGCAGTTGTGCGACTTGCGCCGGTGATCCGGGGCGCAGGCTGTTGATCGGGGCCGCAGCAGATGCTGTGGGTCGGTGGGTGCTGCGCCGCAGTTGTGCGACTTGCGCCGGTGATCCGGGGCGCGGCTGCACAACCGAGGCGCGGCTGCACACCCGGGGCGCGGCTGCACACCCGGGGCGCGGAGCGTGGGGAGCCGTGGCAGCTGCGCCGCCGTTGTTCGCGTGCGCCGCCGATCCACGCGACCGGGCGCGATCCACGCGACCGGGCGCGATCCGTGCGACGGTGGGCGCGGCCCGCGAGGACGGGGCACCGAGGAGGCGATGTGCGGGACATCGGGACCACCGACGGGCGGTCGGCGGCCGAGCTGGCGGCGATGCGTGCACGGGTGCAGCGCCGCACGCTGCAGACGGTGGTGCTGGCCCAGGTGCTGGGTGGGGCGGGGCTGGCCGCGGGCATCACCGTCGGCGCGCTGCTCGCCCAGCAACTGCTGGGCAGTGACGGCCTCGCCGGGCTGCCGATCGCGCTGTTCACCCTGGGATCGGCGCTCACCGCGTACCTGGTCGGGCAGTTCAGCCGGCGGTCCGGGCGGCGGGTCGGCCTGACCAGCGGCTTCGGTGCCGGCGGGGTCGGGGCCATCGGCGTGGTCGTGGCCGCGGTCGCCGAGAACGTGCCGCTGCTGTTCGCGTCGCTGTTCGTCTACGGGGCTGGCGCGGCCACCAACCTGCAGGCCCGGTACGCCGGTACCGATCTCGCGCGGAGCGACCGGCGCGGAGCGGCGGTGAGCGTGGCGCTGGTGTCCACCACCCTCGGGGCGGTCGCCGGCCCCAACCTGGTCGAGCCGCTCGGTGGGCTGGCCGAGGACCTCGGCCTGCCCGCGCTGGCCGGACCGTTCCTGCTCGCGGCCGTGGCCTACCTGGCGGCCGGCGCCGCTCTCTTCGTCCGGCTGCGCCCCGACCCGCTGCTGCTGGCCCGGCAGCTGGAGCGCCCCGCCGGACCCCCACCGGGACCGACCGCCGACGAGGCACGACGGGCGACGCCGAGACCGGGGCCGCAGGCGATCCTCGGCGCCACGGTCATGGTGCTCACCCAGATCACCATGGTCGCGATCATGACCATGACGCCGGTCCACATGCGCGAGCACCACCACGGTCTCGGGGACGTGGGCCTGGTCATCGGCGTCCACGTGGCCGCCATGTTCCTGCCGTCGCCACTCACCGGGATGCTGGTCGACCGGATCGGCCGGGCGCAGATGGCGGTCGCGTCCGCGGCGACCCTGCTGCTGGCTGGTGCCGCCGCCGCGCTCGCCCCCGGCGACTCGCTGTCGCTGACCATCCTGGCGTTGGCCCTGCTGGGCCTGGGCTGGAACTTCGGCCTCATCGCCGGGACCGCGCTGGTGGTCGACGGGACCGTCCCGGAGAACCGGCCGCAGACCCAGGGCAGCATCGACGTGCTGGTCGCACTGGCCGGCGCGGGCAGCGGTGCGGCGTCCGGGCTGATCACCGCGGCGACCAGCTACCAGTCGCTGGCCCTCGGCGGCGGCATCCTCGCACTGGCCCTGCTGCCGGTGCTGGCCTGGACGCGCCGACGCATCCACGCCTGACGACCGGGCACCGCCGGCCTGCTCAGTCGTCCGGCTCCACCCAGTCGAACGTCCGGGTGACGGCCTTGCGCCAGCGGCGGAACTGCCGGTCCCGCAGGTCGTCGGCCATGGCCGGGTTCCACTGTCGGTCGGCCGCCCAGTTGGCCACGATGTCGTCAGGGGAGTCCCAGAACCCGACGGCCAGCCCCGCCGCGTACGCCGCGCCCAGCGCGGTGGTCTCCGGGACCACCGGCCGGATCACCGGCACGCCGAGGATGTCGGCCTGGAACTGCATGAGCGTGCCGTTGGCGGTCATGCCCCCGTCCACCTTCAGTGAAGTCAGCTCGACACCGGAGTCGGCGCGCATCGCCTCGAGCACCTCCCGGGTCTGGAAGGCAGTGGCCTCCAGCACCGCCCGGGCCAGGTGCCCGCGGGTCACGAACCGGGTGAGCCCGACGATGGCGCCGCGGGCATCGTCCCGCCAGTACGGGGCGAACAACCCGGAGAACGCGGGCACCACGTAGGCGCCGCCGTTGTCCGGCACCGAGGTCGCCAGGCTCTCGATCTCCGCGGCCGAGCCGATCATCCCGAGGTTGTCGCCGAACCACTGCACCAGCGACCCGGTCACGGCGATCGACCCCTCCAGCGCGTACACCGGCGGCTGCTCGCCGAGCCGGTAGCAGACGGTGGTGAGCAGGCCGTGGGTCGAGGGCACCCGCTGCGTCCCGGTGTTCAGCAGCATGAAGTTGCCGGTGCCGTAGGTGTTCTTGGCCTGGCCGACGCGCAGGCAGGCCTGCCCGAAGGTGGCCGCCTGCTGGTCGCCCAGGATGCCGGCGATCGGGACCCCGGCCAGCGTGCCGCGCTGCCGTGCCGTCCCGACCACCTCCGAGGACGAGCAGATCTGCGGCAGCATCCGCAACGGGATGCCCATCTCGGCCGCGATGTCGGCGTTCCAGTCCAGCGTGTCCAGGTCCATCAGCAGCGTCCGCGACGCGTTGGTCACGTCGGTGACGTGCACGCCGCCGTGCACGCCGCCGGTCATGTTCCACACCAGCCAGCTGTCCACCGTGCCGAACAGCAGCTCACCCGCTTCGGCCCGTTCCCGGGCGCCGGGGACCTCGTCCAGGATCCAGCGCAGCTTCGGTCCCGAGAAGTACGTGGCCAGCGGCAGTCCGGTGCGGTCGCGGTACCGGTCGGCGCCGCCGCCGAGCTCACCGAGCTGCCGGCAGATCGCGTCGGTGCGGGTGTCCTGCCAGACGACGGCCGGCGCCACCGGTCGTCCGGTGGTGCGGTCCCAGACCACCGCCGTCTCGCGCTGGTTGGTGATGCCCACCGCGGCGATGTCGCCGGCGACCAGGTCCGCGGTGCTCAGCGCCGCGGCGGTGACCGCCCGGGTGTTGGCCCACAGTTCCGCCGCATCGTGCTCCACCCAGCCGGCCCGGGGGAACGCCTGGGCGTGCTCCCGCTGGTCGCGGGAGACCACCCGCCCGGATCGGTCGAACACCATGCACCGGGTCGAGGTGGTGCCCTGGTCGATGGCGGCGACGAACGGTCCGCGACGCTGCTGGGTCATGCCCCGATCATCGCGCGGGCCGCGCGAGGAGGCAGTACACCGGGGCGGAACACCTCCTGGGTACCGTGAACTCCGGCCGGTCGGTGATCGTCCCGGCCGTACGTGCGCACCCGAGGAGACCGGCATGCCCGTCCCGCCCTGGTCGCCGCAGCTCGGCCCGGAGCGCCGGCGACGTGATCTGGACCGACTGCGCACCCAGCACTTCGACGTGGTGGTCGTCGGCGGCGGCGTGGTCGGCGCGGGGGCGGCGCTGGACGCGGTGACCCGGGGCCTGTCGGTCGCGCTGGTCGAGGCCCGTGACCTGGCCGCCGGCACCTCGTCCCGGTCCTCCAAGTTGTTCCACGGCGGCCTGCGCTACCTCGAGATGTTCGAGTTCGGCCTGGTCCGCGAGGCGCTGCGGGAGCGCGAGCTGATGCTCAGCCGGCTGTGCCCGCACCTGGCCCGGCCGGTGTCGTTCCTCTACCCGCTCACCCGCCCGCTGATCGAGCGGCCGTACGTCGGCGCGGGCCTGGCCCTCTACGACACGATGGGCGGGTCCCGCTCGGTACCGCGGCACCGTCACCTGCGCCGTTCCGGGGCGCGGCGGCTCGTCCCCGCGCTGAAGCGGGACACCCTGGTCGGCGGTATCCGGTACTACGACGGCCTGGTCGACGACGCCCGGCACACCCTGGCCGTGGCCCGCACCGCCGCGGCGCACGGGGCGGTGGTGCTCACCTCCACCGAGGTCGTGGACGTGCTCCGCCATGCCGAGGACGATGCCGGGAACGAGGACGGGGCCGGGGACGGGGCGAGCGGCGACCGGGTGACCGGCGTCCGGGTGCGGGACCTGGAGGCGCCGGACGAGCCGGCGTTCGACGTGCACGGCACGGTGGTGATCAGCGCCACCGGGGTGTGGTCGGACGAACTGCAGGCGATGGCCGGGGCAACGCCGTCGTTCACGGTGCGGGCCAGCAAGGGAGTGCACCTGCTGGTGCCGCGGGCCCGGATCGACGCGGACAGCGGCATGATCCTGCGCACCGCGACGTCGGTGCTCTTCGTCATCCCGTGGAAGGACCACTGGATCGTCGGGACCACCGACACCGACTGGCATCTCGATCTGGCCGAGCCGGCCGCCACCGCCACGGACATCCGGTACCTGCTGGACCAGGTGAACCGGGTGCTCACCGTGCCGCTGACGACCGACGACATCGAGGGCGTGTACGCGGGGCTGCGACCGCTGCTGGCCCGGGCGCACACCGGAGGCCGGCACCCGTCCAGGGTGTCGCGTGAGCACGCCGTCGCCCGGCCGGTGCCCGGGCTGGTCGTGGTGGCCGGGGGCAAGTACACGACCTACCGGGTGATGGGGGCCGACGCCGTCGACGCGGCCGCCGTCGACCTGCCCGAGCCGATCCCGCCGTCCTGCACCGAGCGGATCCCGCTGGTCGGGGCGGACGGGTTCCCGGCGTTGCGCAACCAGGCCGCCCAGCTCGCCGCCGACTGGGATCTGCCGGTCGGCACCGTCCGACATCTGCTGCACCGCTACGGGTCCGAGCTGCACCAGGTGCTGACCCCGGCGGTCGACGACCGGTCGTTGCTGATGCCCCTGCCCGGCGCCGAGCACTACCTGTGCGCCGAAGTGCGGTTCGCGGCCGTCGCCGAGGGCGCCCTGCACGTGGACGACGTGCTGCTCCGCCGCACCCGCATCGCCATGGAGACCGGCCACCGCGGCGCCGACAGTGCCGTCGCGGTGGCCGGTCTCATGGGGGACGTGCTCGGCTGGGACACCGAGCGCCGGGCCGCCGAGGTGGCCGCGGTGCTGGACCGGGTGGCCGCCGAACGCGCCTCCCAGCAGCAGCTCACCGACGCCGCCGCCGACGGCATCCGGCGGACCGCCCCCGACGCCGAACGGTCCGCCGGGACTCTCGCCGGCGACCGGGTCTGAGCCCAGTCGCCGGCGAGAAGCTCAGAACGCCAGCAGGTTGCCCTTGAGCGTGTCGGCCGTGTACTCGCGCCGGGTCAGCCCGCGCGCCTGCAGCTCCGGGATGAGGCCGTCGACGATCTGGGTGACGTAGTTGCGGCTCATGTCGTGCGTGGCCAGCAGGTAGCCGTCGCCGCCGACGTACTCCATCACCTCGCCCATCTTCTCGGCCACGGTCGACGGGCTTCCGACGAACGACACCGACTCGGCCACCGGCTTGTCGGCCAGCTCGCGCAGCGTGGTCTGCCCGGGCACCCGGCCGTGCAGGAACGTCTGCAGGGTCGAGGTGTGCCCGTTGGTGGTGACGTCGGGCAGCGGCTCGTCCAGTGCGAACTGGGAGAAGTCGACGTTGGTGAGTGCGCTGATGTTGGCCAGCGACCGGTCCAGCCGATCGGGATCGTTGGCCGCGGCCAGCGCGGCCTTGGTCCGGGCGATCTCGTCGGTCTCGCCCAGCACCGGGAACACCACGAAGCAGACCTTGAGGTCGTCCGGGTTCCGGCCGAAGGTCTTCATCCGGCCGCGGATGTCGTCCCGGTACGCCTTCATCTCCTCCAGGTTCGGCGCGATGACCAGGATGGTGCTGGCCCACTTGGCGGCCAGGTCGCGCCCCTTGGGGCTGCCACCGGCCTGGCACAGCGGGACGTGCCACTGCGGGCCCGGGCTCATGTTCAGCGGCCCGCGGGCAGTGAAGTACTTGCCGCGGTGCTCGATCACCCGGACCTTGCTGTGGTCGGTGTGGATCCGCCGCTCCCGGTCCATGATCATCGCCCCGGGATCCCACGAGTCCCACAGCTGGTGCACGACATCGACGTACTCATCGGCCATCTCGTACCGCTCGTCGTGGTCGTAGAGCCGCTCCAGGCCGAAGTTCTGGGCAGCCCGATCCTCGCTCGAGGTCACGACGTTCCAGCCGATCCGGCCGCGGGTGACGTGGTCGAGGGTGGCGAAGCTGCGGGCGGTGGCGTACGGGTGGTTGAAGCTGGTGGACGAGGTGCCGATCAGCCCGATGTGCTCGGTCTTCGCCGCGATGTACGGGATGAGCGGCAGCGGATCGTGTTTCGGGGCGTACCGATGGTACTTGAGGTCGGCCTCCATGGAGCCCTGGTAGACGTCCGAGACCATGAGCGAGTCCTCGAACATCATGTAGTCGAACTTGCCCCGCTCCAGCAGCCGGGCCACGTCGACGAGGAAGTCGCCGCTGGTCCAGTCCTCGGAGTCCGGCCGGTGGAACGGTCCCTGCCACGCCGGCGGCGAGTAGTTCAGGAACCACCCCAGGTGGAACATCCTGGCGGACATGCACGGACCTCCTGTCGCACCGGCGGCCGGCTCCCGGTCCGTCCGGTGGCCGCCGGGACGGACGCTAGGCAGCCGCCGTTGCGCCGTGGTTGCCCGTCCGCGGCCCGCAGGTTGCGCCGGTCGGTTCCGGACCGGGTCAGGGGTGTTTCAGCCCGCGCCCGACTCCTGCAGCCCGGCCAGGTGGTGCACGATGTCCCGGGTGGCCGGGTACAGCGCGGCGTACCGATCGGCCAGGCCGTCGTAGACCTCGCGCGACGCCGCCGACGGGGTGACCGTGCGCCCGGGCACCGCCCAGTCGGTCGCCGCCGGCACCAGGCCGGTGCCGATGGCGGCCAGCAGGGCGTCGCCGTAGCTGGCGCCGATGGCCTGCTCGGGCACGGTCTGTTCGCGCCCGGTGATGTCCGAGACGATCTGGGTCCACAGCGACCCCTTGGTCCCGCCGCCCACCGCGACGAGCCGGGACACCGTGCCGGCCGGTGCGTCGAGCAGCTCGAGGATCTGCCGGATGCCGAACCCGATGCCCTCGTACACGGCCCGGAACAGGTGCGCCCGGGTGTGCCGCAGGTGCAACCCGGCCACCACGCCACGGGCCTGCGGGTCGAACACCGGGGTGCGCTCGCCGGCGAAGTACGGCAGCAGCAGCAGACCGTCCGAACCCGGCGGCACCTGCGACGCCTCGGCGACGAGCTGCTCGAACGGCACGCCGCCGACCAGGTCGGCCACCCAGCCGGTCAGCGAGCCGGAGGTCGACATGCCCGCTGCGCGGGTCAGCGTGCCGGGCTCGACGCCGGCCGTGGTCCACAGCAACGGGTCCCGGGCACCGGCCAGCTGCTGCGGCTCGGCGACGGCCACGAAGAACATCGTCGAGCCGTACATGAGCATCACCTCGCCGGGCTGCCGGACGCCCGCCGAGAACGCCTCGGCCCATGCGTCGACCGTGCCGGCGCAGACCGGGGTGCCGGCCGGGAGGCCGGTCTGCTCGGCGGCCACAGGGGTGACCGCGCCGATCACCTCGGCCGGCCAGGCCAGCCGCGGGGCGGGGAGCGCGAACACGTCGTCGTACCAGGGCCGGTACCAGTCCTGCGCGGCCAGGTCGTAGGCCGGATCGCACTGGCTGGCCGTGTGGTGGTCCAGCACGTACTCGCCGGTCAGCCGGCGCACGACGAACGAGCTGGAGTTGTACCAGCGGGCGGCCCGGCCCCACACCTCCGGCTCGTGCCGCTGCACCCAGAGCGCTTTCGGCCCGACGGCCTGGGTGGACAGGGCGGTGCCGCCCCGGGCCAGGACGGCATCGGCGCCGAAACGGTCGGTGAGCTCGTCGATCTCGGCCGTGGCCCGGGTGTCGATGCCGTACAGGATGGCCGGCCGTACCGGGGTGTCCGTCTCGTCGCACAGCACCAGGCACGGGCCGACGCCGCTGACGCACACGCCCACGACCGGGCTGCCCGCGGCCTGCGGCAGCAGTTCGCGGCAGAGTCGGACCACGTCGGCCCACCACACCCCGACCGGGTCGACCTCGGCCCAGCCCGGCCGCGCCATGACCACCGAGTTCGGTCGGGGGACGACGGCCGAGGTCACCACGGTGCCGTCGGCCCGGGCCAGCACCGCCTTGCTGCTGCCGGTGCCGAGGTCGATCCCCAGCAGCAGGCCCGCTCCGGTCGTGTCCGGCTCTGCATCGCTCATGGCTGCGATCGTCCCCGGCCGTCGCGCCGCCCGCGCGCCGGAGCCGGCCGGTGGGTGCGTCGGTCAGCCCGGCAGCGTCGCCGCCCGCCCGGCGGTGGCGGCGGCGATGAGCTGCTCGGACAGTTGCCAGGCGCGGGCCGCGTCCTCGGTGCTGCGCAGCGGCCGGTACTGCGACTGCTCGGCGGGCCGCCCACCCAGGTGCCCCGGACCACCGGGTCCGACCAGCCGGCCGCCGGCGACGCGGGGATCGGTGGCCGCCATCAGTGCGGGCAGCGCGGCGGTGGCCGGGGTGCCGACCAGGATCCTGCGGGACGAGAGGGCGCGGATCAGCCGCACCTGCAGGGTGTCCCGGGCGCGGCCGACCTCGGGCCGGGCGCTGAGCAGACTCGTCGGTGCGACCCCCGGGTGCGACAGAGTGCTGGTGATGCCCCAGCCGCCGGCCTCGCTGCGCCGCTGCAGTTCCACGGCGAACAGCCCGAGAGCGATCTTGGACTGCCGGTAGGCGCGCATGCCGTCGTAGGACCGCTCCCAGTTCGGATCCGCCCAGTTGACGGTGCCGCGGGCCGCGGCCAGGCTGATCTGGCTGGTCACCCGGGCGCGGCCGGCCCGCAGCAGCGGCAGCAGTTCCGCGACGAGCGCGACGTGACCGAGATGGTTCGTCCCGAACTGGATCTCGATGCCGTCCGCGGTGGTCTGCCGATCGGGCGGGGTCATCACGCCGGCGTTGTTGATCAGCAGGTGGACGGGTCGGTCCTCCGCGCGCAGCGTCGCGCCGAGGGCGGCGACGGACCCGAGGGACGACAGGTCCAGCTCCTGCAGCGAGACGTCGGCGGCCGGGTGTCGATCGACGATCCGGGCGACGGCCGCCTGGCCCTTGCGGACGTTGCGCACCGGCAGCACGAGCTCGGCGCCGGCGCCGGCGAGCCGAGTGGCCAGCGCCAGCCCGATCCCGTCGCTGCCGCCGGTCACCACGGCGCGGCGGCCGGTGAGGTCGGGCACGGTGATGTCGATCGGGGTGCGTGGCATGGGGTGATCTCCCGGTGGGTCTGGAGGGTGCAGGTGGATGCCGTACCGAGCCTGCGCGCCGCGGCGCCGGCCGACCACGGCCTGCCGATCCGTGGCTCGGCGGTCCGCCCGAGCCCGGTCGCCAGCGGGGGATCGATGATCCGTGGTTGTGCCCGGCGGCCCCCGGTAGGACTGGGAGCAGCCGGTCGGGGCCGGGGACGAACGCGGGGAGGACCGGGTGGGGATCGATCGGGCCGGGCTGGCGGAATTCCTCCGTGTCCGCCGGCAGTCGCTGCAACCCGAGGACGTCGGGCTGCCCCGCGGTCGGCGCCGCCGAACCGACGGACTGCGCCGGGAGGAGGTCGCCGTGCTGTGCCACATGTCGACCGACTACTACGCGCGGCTGGAACGCGAGCGCGGGCCGCACCCGTCGGAGCAGATGATCACCGCCATCGCCCAGGGCCTGCACTGCTCCCTCGACGAGCGGGACCACCTGTTCCGGCTGGCCGGGCACACGCCACCGGCCCGCGGTGCCGACGGCGACCACATCGGTCCCGGGCTGCTGCGCATCCTGGACCGGCTGCAGGACACGCCCGCCGAGATCGTCACCGAACTGGGCGAGACGCTGCGCCAGACCCCGCTCGGCGTCGCGCTCGTGGGCGACCTGACCCGGTACACCGGGCCGGCCCGCAGCATCGGCTACCGGTGGTTCACCGACCCGGCCACCCGCGCGCTGTACGCGCCGGAGGACCACGACTTCCACGCCCGGATGTACGCCTCGGGGCTGCGGGAGATCGCCACCCTGCGCGGCCCCGGGTCCCGGGCCGCCCGGTACGCGGAGCTGCTGCTCGCCGAGCAGGAGGAGTTCCGCCAGGTCTGGGAGCTGCACGAGGTCGGCATCCGCCCGCGCGGGGTCAAGCGGTACGTGCATCCCGCGGTGGGGCCGCTGGAGCTGACCTGCCAGACCCTGCTCGACCCGGACCAGTCGCACCACCTGCTGGTGTACACCGCCGTCCCCGGCAGCGAGAGTGCCGAGAAGCTCGAGCTCCTGGGTGTGCTCGGGGCGCCGGCGCTGAGCTGACCGCGGCGGCCGCCGCTGTCAGTCCCGGTTCGGAGGGCGCTGGTCGTTCTGCACGGCGTTGGCGATACCGCCGACGATCGGGATGAGCAGCCAAGCGATCCACGCGACACCGCCGGGTACACCGATGGTCAACAAGAGCATGAACAGCCCGAAGGCCACCGGCACGGAGACGCCGGTGGCGATCGCCGCGGCCGTCTGCCCGCGGCTGCGCTTGACCGGTGCGTTCGGTACGAACGGCTGCGGCGGCATCGGTGCGCCGCCGCTGACGGCCGGGCTGCTGCCGGCGCGGACCGCGGGCAGCGCCCAGCCGGACAACTGGGGATGCGGGGCCGGCAGGTCGTCGAACAGCTCCTGCAGGTCGGCCACCGTGCGGGCCTGGGTCACCTTGGCGCTGCGCTCGCCGTACTCGTCCAGATCCAGCCGCCCGGCTGACAGGTGCTCGCCGAGCGCCTCCAGCGCGGCGTTGCGCTCCTGGTCGCCGACCCGGACCACACGGTTCCGGTCGGCGGGGTCGTTCCCGGGCGGCTGGGGTGCAGTCATGGCCACGACTGTAGGACCCGGGCCGGGGGGCGCCCCATGATCAGCACTCTGGTCAGCCGGTCGGACGCCGCCACAGGTCGGTGACCCGGACGCCGATCCCGGCCAGCAGCCGCCGGGTCAACGGCAGCGACAGCCCGATGACGTTGGACGGGTCGCCGTCCACGCCCTCGACGAACCAGCCGCCGAACCCGTCGATGGTCAGTGCGCCGGCCACGGCCATCGGCTCGCCGGTGGCCAGGTAGGCGTCCAGCTCCGCGCGGGAGGGGCGGCCCATCCGGACGACCGTGCTGCCGGTGTCCTCCGCGGCCGCGACCACCTGCCCGTCGACCACCCGGCGCACCGCGTGCCCGGTCAGCAGCAGGCCGTCCCGGCCCGCCATGGCCGCCCAGCGGCGCCGCGCCTCGTCGGCATCGGCCGGCTTGCCCTGCAGCCGGCCGTCCAGCAGCAGCATCGAGTCGCAGCCGATCACCACGAGATCGCCGTGCAGAAATGGATTCTCGGCAGTATCTGATGGTCGGAGCCCGCGCTCGCTCGTGCCTCGCTCGCGCGACTCCTCCTGCAACGCGGCGATCACCGCGTCCGCCTTGGCCGCGGCCAGCCGGGCCACCCGGACCGGTTCCGGTTCACCGGCCAGCGCCTCGAGCGCCGCGTCCTCGTCCACCGCCGAGACCCGCACCACCGGATCGATCCCGGCGGCGCGGAGCACCGCCAGCCGTGCCGGTGAGGCCGAGGCCAGCACCACGGTCGCCCCCTGCAGGGAAGCACTGCTCGTCACGCCTGACCGCCCTCCTGCGCCCCGGCGGCGCCCGGCCGCCATGCTTCCAGGCGGCTTCCAGGCGGCTTCCAGGCGCCGCCGCCCGTCCGGTGGCATCTAGGCTGCGGCCGTGCCCGACCAGCCCGCCGATGATGCCGCCGAACACCGGACCGACCCCGCCGACCGGACCCAGCTCGAGGAACGGGTCGCCACCTCCCGCCGCCCCGGATCCGCCGCCGAGGTCGCTGCCCGGACGACCGATCCGGCGCGCTGGTCGATCAGCTGGGTCCCGGCCACCGGTTCCACGAACACGGATCTGCTGGCCGCCGCCGCGGGCAACGGCCCGGGAGTGGCTTCGGGCGGCACACCGGTGCTCATCACCGACGAGCAGCGCACCGGCAAGGGCCGCTCCGGCCGGACCTGGACCAGCCCGCCGGGAGCGGGCCTGATGCTGTCCGTCCGCCTCGACCCCACCGGCATCCCCGTGTCCCGCTGGAGCTGGGGCGGCGCCGTACTCGGCCTGGCCGTGCGCACCGCGCTGCGCGACGTGGCCGGGATCGACGCCCAGCTCAAGTGGCCCAACGACGTGCTCATCGGCCCGGCCAAGGTGGCCGGGATCCTGGGGGAGAGCAACGGCCAGGACGTGGTGGTCGGGGTCGGGCTGAACGTCTCCCTCGCCTCCGACGAGCTGCCCCGAGCGGACGCGACGTCGCTGCTGCTGGCCGGGGCCACGGACGCCGGCCTCGACCGGGCCACCCTGGCCGCGGCCGTGCTGGACGCCTGGGGCGGCTGGGTCGATCGGTGGCGGGCGGCGGGCGGCGACGTCGGTGCCGCCGGTATCCACGACGCGTACCGGGCCGCCTGCGGCACCGTCGGCCGGACCGTCACCCTGCACCTGCCGGACGGCACCGATCTGGTCGGGCAGGCGGTGGACGTCACCGCGGACGGGGCCATCCAGGTCCGGTCGGCCGACGGGCCCGTCCGCACGTACGGCGCCGCCGACGTCACCCACCTGCGGCCGCTCGTCGATCATCGGGCCGATCACCCGACCGACTGATCCGACCACCGGGGAGCCCGCCCCGACGGCGGAGCCAGGAGGGACGGCGGCCGGTGACCGCTCCGCGACCGGCACGTGTCACTCGCGTGAACGACGGACCCGTCCGCGGGACGAACCTCCGCCAGGTCCGGTGTTGGTGACATCATGCGTGCGTGTCGAGTTCAGACGAGCACTCCGCGCAGACCATCGCCTACCCCGCCGCGGACGTGCTGCCGCGACGCCGGGGGGACGAGCCGCTCATGCCGCACGTGGTGGTGCTCTTCGGCGCCACCGGTGACCTGGCCCGCCGCAAGCTGCTGCCCGGACTCACCCACCTGGAGCTGTCCGACCTGACCCCGGACATCGAGGTGATCGGGACCTCGCTGGAGGAGATGGACGACGAGCAGTTCCGGGCCTTCGCCCGGCAGGCGGTCGACGAGTTCAGCCCCCGGCGGGTCAGCGACGACCAGTGGACCGAGTTCGCGCAGCGCCTGCACTACGTGCCGCAGTCGGCCGGGCCGGAGCCGCTGGCGGCGGCGGTCAAGGAGGCCGAGGAGCGGCTCGGCGACGGTGTGCGCCGCCTGCACTACCTGAGCGTCCCGCCCAAGGCGGCGCTCGCGGTGATCCGGATGCTGCGGGACGCCGGGCTGGTCGAACGCTCCCGCGTGGTCATGGAGAAGCCGTTCGGCACCGACCTGGCCAGCGCCATCGACCTGAACAACAAGGTCCACGAGACCTTCGACGAGTCGCAGATCTTCCGGATCGACCATTTCCTGGGCAAGGAGGCGGCGCAGAACATCCTGGCGTTCCGCTTCGCCAACGGCCTGTTCGAGCCGATCTGGAACCGCAACTTCATCGACCACATCCAGATCGACATCCCCGAGACCCTCGGGCTGGACCGGCGGGCCGGGTTCTACGAATCGACCGGCGCCTACAAGGACATGGTGGTCACCCACCTGTTCCAGGTGCTGGCCTTCGTGGCCATGGAGCCGCCGACCGCGCTGGAACCGCGGGCCATCAGCGAGGAGAAGAACAAGGTCTTCCGCTCGCTGCTGCCCATCGAGCCGCGACACGTGGTGCGCGGCCAGTACTCCGGGTACCGGCGCGAGGAGGGGGTCAGCCCCGAGTCGGACACCGAGACGTTCATCGCGCTGAAGGCCCGGGTGGACAACTGGCGCTGGGCCGGCGTGCCGTTCTACCTGCGCACCGGCAAGCGGATGGAGCAGGGCCAGCGCATCATCTCGATCGCGTTCAAGGAGGCCCCGAAGTCGATGTTCGCGCCGAACTCCGGCGTGGGCACCCAGGGACCGGACCACCTGACGTTCGACCTGGCCGACGAGTCGAAGGTGTCGCTGTCGTTCTACGGCAAGCGGCCCGGCCCGGGCATGCGGCTGGAGAAGCTGTCCATGCAGTTCTCCACCCAGGACACCGAGCGGGCCGGCGACGTCCTCGAGGCGTACGAGCGGCTGATCATGGACGCGATGCGCGGCGACCACACCCTGTTCACCAGCGCCGAGGGCATCGAGAGCCTGTGGCAGCGGTCGCAGCCGCTGCTCGACAATCCGCCGCCGGTGAAGGTCTACTCGCCCGGCTCCTGGGGGCCGAACGCCATCCACCAGCTCGTCGCGCCGCACGCCTGGCGGCTGCCGTTCGAGCGGGCCTGGCGGCAGTCCCGCTGATCGTCCGGTGGTCGTCCGGTGCTCGTCCGGACTGCGGCGACCGGCCGTAGGGTCGTCCGGTGACCCTGACTGCGTGCTCGCCCAAATCGGAGGACGACGGGCTCGCCGTCCGGCTGGCCGGAGTGCGGGCGATGGTCAACCACGCCGCCACTGCGGCCGGCCGGGACCCGGCCGGTGTCCGCGTGCTGCTGGCCACCAAGACGGTGGGCGCGGACCGGGTGCTGGCCGTGCTCCGCGCCGGCTGGACGCTGATCGGCGAGAACCGGGTCCAGGAGGTGCTGGCCAAGGCACCGGAGCTCGAGGAGGCCCGGCTCGCCGGAGTGCCGCACGAACTGCACTTCATCGGGCATCTGCAGTCCAACAAGGTGAACCAGGTGCTGCCGCGCCTGACGTGCCTGCAGACGCTGGACTCGGCCGAGCTGGCCGACCGGCTGGACCGCCGGCTCGCGGCGCTGGACCGCACGCTGGACGTGATGGTGCAGGTCAACGTGTCGGGCGAGGCCAGCAAGTCGGGCGTCGACCCCGAGGCGGCCCTGGACCTGGTCGGCGCGGTGGCCGCCCGGTCGCGGTTGCGCGTCACCGGGCTGATGACGATCGGGCTGAACTCGCCGGACCGCGGCGCGGTCCGGGCCGGGTACGCCCGCCTGGCCCAGCTGCGGGAACAGGTGCTGGCCCAGCGGCTGGCCGGCCCGGGGCCGATTGAGCTGAGCATGGGGATGAGCGGCGACTACGCGGACGCCATCACCGAGGGCGCCACCATGGTCCGCCTCGGCTCGGCGGTGTTCGGGGCCCGGCCGGCCCGCTGACGCGGGGGTGTCGTGGCGGGCCGACCGGGAGCCGGACCATCGCCGGCAGATGGTCACGGGCAGATGGTCACCGGCAGATGCTCACCGGCGGACGGTCACTGGCCGACGAGCCAGGTGTCCGGGGCGATCAGGTCCGCGGCGGCCTGCGGACCCCAGGACCCGGGCGCGTACGGCTGGATGGCCGGCGGCGCCTGCAGCACCGGTTCGACCACGGCCCAGGCGGCGGCCAGCCCGTCGGACCGGGTGAACAGGCTGCGGTCGCCCTGCAGCACGTCGTTGATCAGCCGGGCGTACGGCTCGAGCGCGTCCCCACCCTCGACCTCGGCCAACTGGATGGCCGCGGTGCTGGTGGTCAGCTCGAGCCCGGTGCCCGGCTCCTTGATGACCAGCGACAGGTCGATCCCGCCCTTGCCCTTGAGGTCGAAGGTCAGCACGCCGTGGTCGGCCGGCACGTCGAACGGCGTCCGCTCCGGCTCCCGCAGCAGCAGGCTGACCTGCTGGGCGCCACCGGCCAGGCGCTTGCCGGTGCGCAGGTAGAACGGCACCCCGCGCCAGCGATCGTTGTCGATCCACAGCCGGCAGGCGGCGAAGGTGTCCTGGTCCGAGCCGGGGTCGATGCCCTCGACGTCCCGGTACCCGTCGAACTGACCGAACACCACCTCGGCCGGGTCCAGCGGCCGGAACTGGCTGATCACCGCCTCGCGGGCCGATTGCAGGTCGTCGGCGGACAGGCTGGCCGGGGTGTCCATGGCCACCTCGGCCGCGACCTGCAGCAGATGGGTGACGATCATGTCCAGGAAGGCGCCGGTGGCGTCGTAGAACTTGGCCCGATCGGCGATGTCCAGGGTCTCCGGCACGTCGATCTGCACGGCCCGGACGTGCGTGCTGCTCCATGCGTCACCGATGAGCGAGTTGGCGAACCGCAACACGTGCAGGTTCTGCGTCGCCTCCTTGCCCAGGAAGTGGTCGATCCGGAACACCTGGGACTCGTCGAGCACCTCGTGCACGGTGTCGTTCAGCGTGCGGAAGGTCTCCGGGGAGACACCGAACGGTTTCTCGTAGACCACCCGGGCGCCCTTGGCCAGCCCGTGCTGGCCCAGCGCCCGGGTGTTCTCGGCGAACGCCACCGGCGGCACCGCGAAGTAGTGGATCATCTGGGCGCGGTCGCCGCCCTCCTGCTCACGCGCCTCGGCCAGCACGTCGAGCAGGCTGCCCGGATCGTCGGAGTCGAAGCCGCCGCCGGCGAACCGCAGCCGGGACGAGAAGTCCGCCCAGGCCGCCGCGTTCTCGGCCGCCTCCGGGTCGGCGCCGAACTCGCTGAGCACGTCGTGCACGTGCCCCTTGAAGTCCTCGTGGCTGACGTCGCCGCGGCCGTTGCCGACCAGCAGGTAGTTCTCCGGCAGCAGCCCCTGCTGGGCCAGCGAGAAGAACGCCGGCAGCACCATCCGCTTGGCCAGGTCGCCGGTCGCGCCGAACAGCACGAACACGGTGGGAGGCTCGCTCCGGTGGCCGGACTGCTGTGCCGATCCGCCTGCACTGGTCATCTGTTCCACCCCTTGTCCGTCGTGGCCGATCACCCGGTCACGGTCCGTCACCCCGGCGGAAGCCTACGTGTCCGGCGTTGATCGTTCCCGTCGGCCGCAGGGGTGAGTACTGTCCGCACGCATGGCCTACCCCGACGCCCTGCTGTCGCGGGGCGAGCGCGTCGTGGTGCACAAGCACCCGTCGTGGAAGGTGCTCATCGCGCCGGCGGTCTGGTTCGTGGTGATCATTGCGGCCGCGTTCACCGGCGCGGCGCTGATGCGGCGCTGGGAGGATCACGTCATCGGCTGGTGGATCACCGCGGCCGTGGCCGTGGTGCTGCTGGTCCTGCTGGTGCTGGTGCCGTTCCTGCGTTGGCGGACCGAGCACTTCGTGATCACCAACCACCACATCTTCTTCCGCACCGGGATCCTGAACCGGACCGAGCACCGCATCCCGCTCATCCACGTGCAGAACATGCAGACCGACGTGACGTTCCTGGGCCGGCTGCTCGGCTACGGCACGCTCATCGTCGAGTCCGCCGCCGACCAGCCGCTGACGTTCCGCAACGTCGCGTCGCTGCCCACGGTGCAGCACACGCTCAACCAGCTGATCATGGACGACCGCGACCGGTACCGCGGCGGCGGACCCGGCCCGGCGCCGGCCGGTCCGATCCCGGCGACGCCGCCGCTGCCGCCGGCACACGGCTGATCCCCGGACCAGGACCAGGTCCGTGATCCGGGCCCGGTCGTAGGGTGACCGCGTGACGACGGTGCTGCTGGTGGAGGACGACCCGGCGATCGCCGTCCCGCTGTCGCGGGTGCTGACCCGTGAGGGCTACCGGGTGGCGCACGCCGCGAGCGGTGGCGCCGCGGTCGAGGTGTTCACCGGCGGTCGCGGCCCGGGCGGCGCCGACGCGATCGACGTGGACGTGGTCATCCTCGACCTGGGCCTGCCGGACGTCGACGGCCTGGAAGTGTGCCGGCGCATCCGGGCCGCGGCCGCCCAGGTCCCGGTGCTCATGCTCACCGCGCGGACCGACGAGGCCGATCTGATCGTGGGACTGGACGCCGGCGCCGACGACTACGTCGGCAAACCGTTCCGGATGGCCGAGCTGCTCGCGCGGATCCGGGCGCTGCTGCGGCGGCGCACCCCCGCCCTGCTCGAGGTCTCCGGGGTCCGGATGGAGACCGCAGCCCGGCGGGTCGAGGTGGACGGGGCCGAGATCACGCTGGCCAACAAGGAGTTCGAACTGCTCCGGGTGATGATGAGCCGGGCCGGCCAGGTGGTGACCCGCGAGGAGATCCTGGCCGAGGTCTGGAACGACCCCGGGATGAAGAGCACCAAGACGCTGGACATGCACATGTCCTGGCTGCGGCGGAAGCTGGCCGGCGCGACCGCCGGCGAGGCCGGGGACGGCGGGACCGAGCCGACCCGCATCTCCACCGTGCGCGGCATCGGGTTCCGCTTCGAGGTGTGGACGCCGGACGGGGCCGACCGCGCCGGCAGCACCGGGGCCGGCGGCGACCCGGGCGGGAGCTGACGGGTGCGCCGCCGGGTGCTGCTGTCGACCCTCCTGGCCATCGCCGCGACGGTGCTCACCCTGGGGGTCCCGCTGGGGTTCGTCTCCTGGCGGGTGGTGGACGACCTGCTGCACCGCGACCTGTCCGGCCGGCTCGCCGCCGTCAACAACCTGATCCTCGACCAGGTCGCCGGCGACACCGGCGCCGGCGGGGCGGACCCGGTCGAGCTGGATGTCCGCCGGCTCGAGGCCCAGGTGCCCTCCGGTGGGCGGCTGGACATCCGGATGGCCGGCCGCATCGACCAGTCGGTGGGCCCGCCGCTGGACGGCCAGGTGGTGAGCGAGCAGCTGGTGATGAGCGGCGGCGGCCTGCTGCGGCTGTCGGTGCCGGAGTCCGCGCTGCGGTCCGACCAGATCACCGTGCTGGCCCTGGTCGTCGCAGCGATCGGCCTGTCCGGCGTGGTCGGGACCGGGGTGGCGTTGCTCACCGCCCGCCGCCTGGTCACGCCGCTCACCGAGCTGGCCGGGCGGGCCGCTCGGCTCGGCGCCGGGGACTTCCGCACGTCCGGCCGGCGGTACCAGATCGGGGAACTGGACCGGGTGGCCGAGGTGCTCGACCAGGCCGCTGCCGACATCGCGGCCCTCATCGGTCGGGAGCGGGACCTGGCCGGCGACATCTCCCACCAGCTGCGCACCAGGCTGACCGGCATCCGGCTGCGGCTGGAGGAGCTGTCCATGCACCCCGACCCGGAGGTGGTGCAGGAGGTGCAGGCCGCCCTGGACCAGACCGACCACCTGGTCACCGTGGTCGACGACCTGCTGGCCGGCGCTCGCTCGCAACGGGCCGGCGGCGCTCACGAGGTGGTGCTCGACGACCTGCTCGCCGAGGTGCGACGGGACTGGCGGGAACGGCTGGCCGAGGTCGGGCGCCGGCTGGAGGTGGTCGACGCGCCCGCCGTGCGGGTGCACGCCACCGCGGTGCGGCTCCGCGAGGCGCTGGGCGTGCTCATCGACAACGCGCTGCAGCACGGGCAGGGCCGGGTCACCGTGCAGATGCGCTCACCGGGCCGCGCCGGGCCCACCTCCGGGATGGTCGTGCTCGAGGTGACCGACGAGGGGTCGGGGGTGGCCGACGGACTCGTCGGGCACGTCTTCGACCGCGGGGTGTCCACCGCGTCCTCGACCGGCATCGGACTCGGGCTGGCCCGCGCGTTCCTCGAGGCGGACGGCGGCCGGCTGGAGTTGACCCGGGCGCGGCCGCCGGTGTTCGCGGTGTTCCTGCCGCCGTGGGAGCCGACGGCCGTCGGCGAGCGCGACCAGGACGATGCGGCCGATGTGGACGACATGGCCGGGGGAGCCGGCCGGCCGTCCCGCCGTCAGGACCCGGACGCGGGCGGCAGCGGCTCGCGCACCGGTGCCAGCGGGGCGGTCGTCACTGACGCGACCGGGGAGGTCGGCGCATCGGGATCGTCGAACTCGTCGTACTCCTCGAGCTCGTCCGGGAAGACGAACCGGCGGTAGGCCCAGTACCGGAACATCATCCCGATGACCGTGCCGATCAGGTTGGCCGCCACGAAGTCGGCGATGGTCACCGCGAACTGGCTGTGGTGCTCGGTGGTGAAGCCCAGGACGTACCGCGACACGGCCAGCGGGATCAGGTTCAGGCCGAGCGCCAGCGCGTTGACCACGAAGAAGAGCATCGCCTCGTGGTGCCGCTCGCGGCCGCCCCGGTGGTTGAAGGACCACTCGCGGTTGGCGATGTAACTGAAGATGGTCGAGACCAGGATCGAGATGATCTTCGCGGTGATGACCTTCTCGGCCAGCACGGTGTGCGACAGCACGGTGAAGATGGCGGTGTCGATGCACCATGCCGTGCCACCGACCACCAGGAACTTGGCCATCTCCCGGTACTTCGGTGGCAGAACATCCTTGACCCGGTCGATGACTCCCACGAGGGCGGAGTCTACGGCTGTCACCTGGGCATCCGGGCTGGACGAGGCCTCCGGGAGCCCGGTGCGCCGCACACTGAGACGTTTCGCACCGCGAATGGTCAAGGTCCGGTCAAGTCGGACTCAACGCGCTGTCAACTCGGCCCCGGTCCGGGGGGATGCCGGTCGATCGGGGCCGGCGGTCAGCACAACTACGCTGTCCGGTCGTGGACGAACGGACGCAGCTGCCGCGGGTCGGCATGGTCGGTGGTGGACAGCTGGCGCGGATGACGCACCAGGCGGCGATCGCCCTGGGGCAGTCGGTCCGGATCCTGGCCACCTCGCCGGACGACTCGGCCGCGTTGGTCGCGCCGGACGTGACGATCGGCTCGCACCTGGACCGGGATGCGCTGCTGGCCTTCGCGCGCGGCTGCGACGTCGTCACCTTCGACCACGAGCACGTCCCCGGGGAACATCTCGAGGCCCTGGCTGCGGCCGGCCACACCGTCGCGCCCGGCGCGGCGGCCCTGCGGTACGCCCAGGACAAGGCAGCCATGCGGACCCGGCTGGCCGAGCTGGGCCTGCCGGTGCCGGCTTTCGCCGTCGTCCCGGTGGCAGGCCGGGACGCGGCGGCGGTGACCGCCGACATCGAGACCTTCGCCCACGGACAGGACCGGCGCGGTGGGCGGGACTGGCCGGTGGTGGCCAAGTCCGCCCGCGGCGGCTACGACGGCCGCGGCGTCTTCGTGCTGCGGTCGTCGGACGACGCGGCCGAGCTGGCCGCCCAGCTGAGCGCGACCCCGGACCCGGCCGAGCTGGTGCTGGAGCCGTTCGTCCCCATGGCCCGCGAGCTGGCCGCCGTGGTCGCCCGTTCACCGTTCGGGCAGGCGGCGGCCTGGCCGGTGGTGCAGACCGTGCAGGACGACGGCATCTGCGTCGAGGTCATCGCCCCTGCTCCGGAGCTGCCCGAGGACCGGGCCGCGGCCGCCACCCGGTTGGCCCTGCGCATCGCCGACGCCCTCGGCGTGGTCGGGGTGCTGGCCGTGGAGCTGTTCGAGGTGGCACCGGGCCCGGACGCGCCGGACGGCATCCTGGTCAACGAGCTGGCCATGCGGCCGCACAACTCGGCGCACTGGAGCATGGACGGCGCCGTCACCGGGCAGTTCGAGCAGCACCTGCGCGCCGTCCTGGACTACCCGCTGGGCCGCACCGATGCGCTGGCGCCGTGGACGGTGATGGGCAACGTGCTGGGCGGTCCGGCCGACGGGCTGGGTGCTGCGGTCGGCATCGACGAGCGACTGCACCACCTGTCGGCCCGCTTCCCGCAGGTCAAGGTGCACCTGTACGGCAAGACGCCCCGGCCCGGGCGCAAACTCGGGCACGTGAACGTGCTCGGCTCCGACCTGGCCGAGCTGCGGCGGACCGCCCAGTTGGCCGCCGCCTACCTCGGTTCGGGCCAGTGGCCGGACGGCTGGGACCCGCACACCGCCGATGCGGCGTCCCCCGGCGGTCCGGGAGGCCCTGGTCCCGCCGCTACCCTGCCCCGGTGACCAATGCCGAGCAGTCCACCGACGGGGCCCGGACCCGGGTCGTCGACCCGCTGGTCGGAGTGATCATGGGCAGCGACTCGGACTGGCCGGTGATGCAGGCCGCGGCGGCGGTGCTCACCGAGTTCGACGTGCCGTTCGAGGCCGGGGTCTACTCCGCCCACCGGACGCCGCAGCGGATGCTCGACTGGGCCGGCTCAGCCGCGGACCGCGGGCTGCGGGTGGTCATCGCCGGCGCCGGCGGCGCGGCCCACCTGCCCGGCATGGTCGCCTCGGCCACCGTGCTGCCGGTGATCGGGGTGCCGGTGCCGCTCAGGACGCTGGACGGCATGGACTCGCTGCTGTCGATCGTGCAGATGCCGGCCGGGATCCCGGTGGCCACGGTGTCCATCGGGGGCGCGCACAACGCCGGGCTGCTGGCCGTGCGGATGCTGGCCGGCGACACCGGCCCGCTGGGCCGACGGCTGCGCGCCGACCTGGCCCGGTACGCCGACGGCCTGCAGCGGCTGGTGCTGGACAAGCACGAGGCGCTGCAGCAGCGGGTGGCCGAGGTGATGGACCCGCCGGGCTGACCTGCGGACCACCTCGCCTGCACCCGGGGCTACCCGGCAGTAACCTGCCGGTGGGTCATCCACGACTCGGGTGGGTGCGGCGGCTGCGGAGGTGTTCGATGGGCTCGAGCGGGTCGGACGGGTCGTTCACGCTCACCGACGACCAGCAGGCGGTGCGCGAGGCCGTCCGTGAGCTGGCCCTCGGCGAGATCGCACCGCATGCCGCGGATGTCGACGAGCGGGAGCGCTATCCGGTGGAGGCCCAACAGGCGCTGGCCAAGACCGGGTTCAACGCCGTGCACATCCCGGAGGCCTACGGCGGGGCGGGCGCCGACGCCATCACCACGGTGATCGTCATCGAGGAGGTGGCCCGGGTCTGCGCCTCGTCCTCGCTCATCCCGGCGGTCAACAAGCTCGGGTCCATGCCGCTGCTGCTGTCGGCGTCCGAGGAGCTCAAGGCCCGGGTGCTGCCGGAGATCGCGGCCGGCGACGCGATGATCTCGTACGCCCTCTCCGAGCGGGAGGCCGGCAGCGACGCGGCGTCCATGCGCACCCGCGCCCGGCGGGACGGGGACGACTGGGTGCTCAACGGCACCAAGACCTGGATCACCAACGCCGGGGTGTCCCGGTGGTACACGGTGATGGCGGTGACCGACCCGGACGCGGTCCGGCCGTCGCAGGGCATCTCGGCGTTCGTGGTGCACGCCGACGACGAGGGCTTCTCCGTCGGGCACAAGGAACGCAAGCTCGGCATCAAGGGCTCGCCGACCTGCGAGCTGCACTTCGAGCAGTGCCGGATCCCGGGCGACCGGATCATCGGCGAGCCAGGCACCGGATTCGCCACCGCGTTGGCCACCCTGGACCACACCCGCCCGACCATCGGGGCGCAGGCCGTCGGCATCGCGCAGGGCGCGCTGGACGTGGCCATCACGTACCTCAAGGAGCGCCGCCAGTTCGGCTCGAAGCTGGCCGACTTCCAGGCGCTGCAGTTCATGGTGGCCGACATGGCCATGCGCATCGAGGCGGCCCGGACCCTGACCTACCAGTCCGCCGCGGCCACCGAGCGGGGCGACGCGAACCGCACCTTCCTGGCCTCGGCGGCCAAGTGCCTGGCCTCGGACGTGGCCATGGCCGTCACCACCGACGCCGTGCAGCTGCTCGGCGGGGCCGGCTACACCCGCGACTTCCCGGTCGAGCGGATGATGCGGGACGCCAAGATCACCCAGATCTACGAGGGCACCAACCAGATCCAGCGCCTGGTGATGGCGCGGAACCTGCTGCGCTGACGGCTCAGTCGCTCGGCGGAGCCGGGTGCTGGCAGACCGCCTCGAGGTTGATGCCGTGCGGGTCGTTCACGACCCCGCAGTCGTGATCCTCGTGGTACTGCGGCCAGGGCGGCGGCGTGGAACGCGTCCACCTCGCTGCGGTCGTCGACGGTGAAGGCCAGGTGCATGTCCGTGCCGCCCGTGCCCTCGTCGACCAGCCAGAAGTACGGCGTGCGGTCGGGCCAGCCTGATCCCGTCATCGCCGGGTGGGTGCGGTCCTCCGCGGCCGGGATGACGAGCATCGTGCTGATCCCGATCGAGGCCAGCACCGGCTCGGAGAACGCCGTCGCCGCGGCCAGGTCGGGCACGGCAATGTTCAGCTCGTCGATGCGGGAGCTGGATCGATCGGGCACGGGACGTCCTCTCGCCGAGGGGTCTCACTGATCGGGGGACCGGCATCCGGGTCGGTCCGGGTGCAGCACCGCCCGATCAGCCGGCCAGCACCGTCCGCAACGCGGCCGCGAACGCCGGCGGATCGCCGGCGGGCGCGCCGCCGCCGCCCTCGGAGAACCCGACGTGGTGGCTGGGGACGGTGACCACCGGGACGCCGAGCAGCTCGGCCAGGGCGACGCCCGCCCGGGCGGCGAACTCGCCCTCGGACTCCGCGCCGACGGCCACGACGATCCGGGTGGCCGCGGCTCGCAGCGCGGCCAGGTCCGGCTGGTACGCGGTGCCCGCTCGCAGGTTCTGGCCGAGCAGCACGTCGTCGCGGGACCCGTCGTCGGTGGTGGGCAGTCCGAACGCCGCCGGGTCGGGGGCCGGGTCGAAGACGTCCGCGCCGATCGGGCCGCGGCGCATGACCAGCGTGATGAACCGGGCCATGCCGGCGCCGAACCCGTCCTGCTGGTAGGCGTCGGCCACCGCCGTGCAGGCGGCCAGCGCGGCGTCCCGGTCGGGGAGCATGCGGGCCAGTGGCGGTTCGTGGGCGACCAGGGTGCGGACCTGCTCGGGATGGGCGGTCACCAGGGCGAGCGCGTTCACCGCGCCGCCGCTGCTGGCGAAGACGTCGACCGGTCCGTCGGTGACCGCGGCGATGATCCGGTGCAGGTCGCCGGCGTGGTCGTCCGGAGTGCTCGGTGCCGTCGGATCGGGCCGGGTGCTGCGGGCGGACCCGCGCGGGTCGTACGTGATCACCGTGCGGTCGCCGACATGCGCGGCCAGCGCGGCCAGCCCGGCCGCCGGCATCGGTGAGGCGAACAGGAACAGCGGGACGTCGTCCCCGGTGCCGGGCCGCACGTCGTAGGTCAGGACCGCGCCGGGGACCTCGAGGGTGGCGGTGTGCACGTCGGTGTCGGACGGGGCGGTGGTGGGCTGGCTCATCGCGGGCTCCTGTGAGGACGGGCGGGTCGGCTGCACGTCCGACCGCCCGGTCGCGGCGAACTCATCGGCCGGCGCCGATGATCGGTGCACGCGGTGGTGAGGCCATCCGGCGGTCGGCCGCGGATGCGCCCCCGGTCTCGTCGTCGGGCCGCGGTCGCGCCGACGACCTGGAGGTGCGCCGCCCACCCGTGGCGCGGAGACGCGAGGACGGCGCGCCACCGGAGCGGCTGCAGGAATCCGGTGCGGCTGTCGGAACTCGGCGCGCCGGATGACCCGGCCCGGTCAGCCGATGATCACCGCACGACGGGCAGCCCCGGCACCAGTACTCCGACCGTCGCGGTGGCCTTCTCCATCGCGGCGATCCGCTCGACGTCCGGTCCGGCCGCCCCGGCCGGTCCCGACGTCCGGTCGTCGCCCGGCGCCCCGGCGTCCACGTCGCTGAGATCGGCGGCCACGGCCGGGCCAGCGCCGTCGTCCGGCGGCAGCTGGACCAGGGAACCGTCCACGGCCAGCGCGGTGAGCAGGGTGGCGGCCACGCCGTGCGGCAGCGACCACGCCCCGGTGGACAGCAGTCGGCTGCCGGTGGGCAGCTGGGCCGCCGTGGTGTCGACCAGCTGCAGCAACTGCGTGACGGTCACCGCGCCGGACCCGGTGCGGACGGCCACCGCGTCCGGGCTGCGCGGCAGGCCGCGCGGGGTGTACCGGTCGGCCTGCGGCAGCACCGCGGACGAGAAGTCCTGCTGGTGCGGTTCCAGGTCATGGCTCGGCGCGCCGAGCGGATCGGCCGAGACCACGAACACCTCGTCGCAGCCGGAGTCGTCGCCCTCGGCCACGAAGGCCACCGACGGCGCGGCCCCGGCGCGGCCGGGCTGGGCGGCATCGGCGACATCGGCGTCCGTGGGGTCCTCGAAGTCGGTGACCGCACATCCGGCCCACCAGGCCCCGAGCAGGATGGCCGCCGTCTGCCAGCGGGTGCCGGTCCGCACCACCACGGTGCTGCCGGCGGCCAGGCCCAGCTCGTCGGTCAGCAGCCCGGCCACCTTGGCCGCCCAGTTGGCCAGGGACGCGGTGGACAGCTCCACGCGCGCGCCGTCGGCCGAGTGGGCGGTGAGCCGCGGGCGGTGCGGGTCGAGCGCGAGCAACGGCCCGAGCAGGGCCACCGTCACGCTGCCGGATGCGGTGCCGACGCTGCCGAGCGGGCGGGACGACCCGGTCACGGCCACCTGCACGGAGACCGGCGGCGAGGCCGGCTGGGTCGACCCGGGCGCAGGGCCGCCGGCAGGGCCGGGCGCGACCAGCGGGCCGGCCGGATCCGGTCCACCGCCGAGCAACGAGCGGCCGCGCATCCCGCCGGGACGATCAACCCGATCAGCCTGATCGGCCGGCACCGGTCCGGCGGGCTCGGTGGACGACGGGTCGGTCATGCGTCCTCCCGGACGATCGGGCGCGGCCGGTCGGGCCGTGCGACTCGTCCGAGTCTGCCCGGTCGCGGCTCCCGCCCTGATCCAACGGGTCGCCGGCTCGGGACGTCAGTTCACGCAGGGCACCGACGACTGGAACGACGGCGTCACCGGCGCCGCACTGCCGGCCCCCGGCGCGGCCGCCGTCTGAGCCGGGTCGGCGGCCGGCTCGGGGGCCGGGGTGCTGCTCGCTCCGCTGATGCTGATGTTCAGGTCGGTGCCCACCTCGACGACCACGTGCCCGGCCGGCACGTCGGGGTCCTCGCTGAGCACGCCCAGGCCGAACGCCTGCTGCACGGCGACCGCTGCGTCCCGCTCACCCGGCGCGTACCGCATCGAGGTGGCCGCGGTCTCGTCGTCGACGTCGGTGCCCGGCACCACGCCGGTGATGCCCAGTTCGAAGCCGGCGGTCCGCACCTTGTCGACGGCGAAGTCGGTGACCCCGTCGGCGATGGTGCCGTCCTGGATGTCGACGGTGACCGAGGCCGGGTCGACCGGCTCGGCGGCGGTCTCCTCGGCGGTCGAACTCTCGGCGATGGAGGCGAAGAACGCCTGGATCTCGGCCGAGTCGGTGGCCAGGGCGTCGCTGCTGGCCGACGGCTCGGTGCCGTGGGTGGGCAGGGTCGCGAAGGTGATGTTGCCCGAGCTCATGTCGAGCATCTGGGTGGCGAAGTCGAGCACGGCGAAGTCCTTGTCGAACACCACCGAGCGGTTGGCCGCCTCGATGAGGGCGTTGATCCGGGCGGGATTCAGCGACCCGATCGAGAGGATCTTGTCCGCCGCCCCGGACAGGAACGCCTGTTGACGCCGCACCCGGTCCAGGTCACCCCCCGGCAGGCCGTGCCGCTGCCGGACGAAGGCGAGCGCCGCGGTGCCCTGCACCTCCTGCGGGCCGGCGGCGAAGTCAGCTCCGGACCACGGGTCGTCCACCGGCGCGTTGAGGCAGACGGGGATGCCGCCGATCGCGTTGGACAGCAGGTAGAAGCCGAGCAGGTTCACCTCGGCGTAGTGGTCGACCTGCAGCCCGGTGAACGCCTGCACCACCTTGACCAGCATGGTGCGGCCGGCCTCGTTGGACTGCCGCTCGATCTCGGGCCGGTCCGTCACGCCCTCGGCGACCAGGCGCTGCTCGGTGTAGGCCTTGGCCGTGCCGTAGAAGGAGTTGATCTTGTTCGGCTGGTAGGTGCCGGAACTGCCGTTGGCGTACGGGCCGTCGACCTGCTCGGTGACCGTCTTGCCGATCCAGGTGTCGCGGGGCAGGGAGACCGCGGTGGCGCGACCGCCGCCCTCGGGCACGTGCACCACGATCATCGTGTCGGTGTTGGTGCCGCCGCCGTCGTCCTCCGTGCCGACCTGGGCGAGTTCCTCGGCGCTGAGCGGGTTGCCGTCGGCGTCGGTCCGGGAGTCGGACCCGACCAGCAGCATGGTCATGCCGCCCTCGAACGTGACCCCGGCGCCGCCGGCGTTCGCGGCCGCGTCCGAGGTGGCGCTGCCGCGCTGGATGCTGTCGGTGACCGCCCAGGCGATGCCGGTGCCGGCGAACACGGCGACCGCCAGCAGCAGACTGGCCACCCGGACGGCCAGGCCGGCACCGCCGCGCCGCCGCCGTGGGCCCGCCGGCTCGCGGTCCGGGCCTCCAGGCCCGCCGGGCCCGCCGGGTCCGGACGGGCCGCGAGGGGGGCGCCCGGATCCGGCGTCGGCGGGCCGGGGTGCAGCGGCGTACGCCCGGGTCGGCGGCGGGGCGCCGGTCGGGCGGCCCGCCGTGGTCCGGGTCCGGCCGGCCCGGTCCGACCGTCGGTCCTGGGGCGCCGGCCAAGGCTGGTCCGCGGGGGCCTGGGACCAGGCCCGCCCGCCCGGGTAGGGGCTGGCGGGACGAGGAGCGGACGGGCGGTCGTCGTACCGGTCGTCGTACCGGTCGTCGTACCGGGAGGAGGCGTCGCCCCGCCACGACCGGGCGTCCGGTCCGGGCTGCTGACCGGGCCGGGACGGGCCCGGTCCCCGATCACCCGGCGGGGTCCAGCCCGCGCCGGGTGCCCGATCCGCCCACGGCGGCGGGGTGGGCCGTCGGGGGGCCTGCGGGCGCGGCGTCGGCCGACGCACGTCCTGCGGATCCTGCGGGTGCGACGGCCGGGACCCGGACGGGGCGGCCGGATCGCCCGGCGGGGGACTGGACGGGGTGTTGGCGCGGGGGCCGTACCGGCGTGGGCCGCGACGGTCGTCCGTCGGTCGCCCGTCGTCTCGCCAGTCCGTCATGCCGACCGTGTCCCTCCTGTCGCCCGGCTGCCTGCCATGGGCGTGCCGTGCTCGTCGACCAGGTCCATGACCCGGCGCGTCCGCCACCGTCGGCCCGTGGAGCCGGCCCGACCGGTGCGGGTCGGACGTCGGCAGACGTGTGGTGCCGCCGCCGGGTTGCCCGGCCCGCCGGACGAGGCGGATGGTCGTCGTCGCGTCGTGTCGGTGCGCGCCAGGCCCCCACCGTCCGGCTGCCGCCGCCCCGCGGCCGTCAGGGTCGAGGAGCCGTCCCGACCGCGCGGTCAGGCTAACGGCGGCCACCGCCGTGGCCGGTCAACCGCCCGGCCCGGGCGTTTCCGCGCCGCAGGGATCGGCTGCCGTCCGGGCCCGGACGATGCGCGGGGTGGCTGGATCCGGGCCGTCCTCCCGCCGGATGTGACGCATCGGCGCCGCCCGGCCCGGCGAGTGGTCGCCCGTCGGGCCGGATCCGGTGGGGCAGAATGCTCGACCATGCGCATTCTCGTGACCGGTGGTGCCGGTTTCATCGGATCGGCCTTCACCCGGAACGTCCTGGCCGACCGCTATCCCGGGTTGGAGGGCGCCACGGTCACGGTGCTCGACAAGCTCACCTACGCCGGCAACCTGGCCAACCTGGAGCCCGTCGAGGATTCGGGCGACGACCGGTACGCCTTCGTGCAGGGCGACATCTGCGATCCGCAGCTGGCCGCCGAGCTGGTCGGCGCGCACGACATGGTCGTGCACTTCGCAGCCGAGTCGCACGTCGACCGGTCGATCATGGGCGGCGCGGATTTCGTGCTCACCAACGTGCTGGGCACCCAGACGCTGCTGCAGGCGGCCATGGACACCAAGCTGTCCAAGTTCGTGCACGTCTCCACCGACGAGGTCTACGGGTCGATCGACGAGGGGTCCTGGGACGAGCAGCGCCCGCTGGAGCCGAACTCGCCGTACTCGGCGTCCAAGGCCGGCTCGGACCTCATCGCCCGCGCCTACGCCAAGACCCACGGGCTGCCGGTGGTCATCACCCGCTGCTCGAACAACTACGGGCCGTACCAGTTCCCGGAGAAGGTCATCCCGCTGTTCGTCACCAACCTGATGGACGGGCTGACCGTGCCGCTGTACGGCGAGGGCCGGCAGATCCGGGACTGGCTGCACGTCGACGACCACTGCCGCGGCATCTCGCTGGTGGCCACCGAGGGCCGGCCGGGCGAGATCTACAACATCGGCGGCGGCACCGAGCTGACCAACGCCGAGCTGACCGCCAAGCTGCTCGAAGCCACCGGCCGGGACGAGTCGTACATCGAGCGCATCGTGGATCCGCGGGGCGCCGCGCACGACGCCCGCTACTCGGTCGACATCAGCAAGATCAGCACCGAGCTCGGTTACACCCCGCAGGTCTCCTTCGAGCAGGGCCTGGCCGACACCGTGGCGTGGTACCGCGACCACCGCGACTGGTGGGAGCCGTTGAAGGCCCGCTCCGCCATCGATCGGTGACCAGCCCGTTGACCCACTGACCACGCCGCCTGGCGCCAGCCCGCCCACCGAACGACGACCGACGGGGACCCGATGACCGACACCGAAGCCATCCCGACCCCGCCCGCCCCGGTGGCGGTGCTGGTCACCGGCGCCCGCGGCCAGCTGGGCTCTGATCTGGTGCTGCAGGCCACCGCGGCCGGCCTGCCCGTCGTCGCGTTCGGGTCGGCCGAGCTGGACATCACCGACGGCGCGGCGGTGCGGGCCGCGCTGGAGGCGTTCGCCGCCGGGCTGCCGGGCGAGGCGCGCGGCGTGGTGATCAACGCCGCGGCGTACACCGCGGTGGACGCGGCCGAGACCGACGAGGCCCGCGCGTACGCGGTGAACGAGCAGGGCCCGGCCCACCTGGCCCGGTCCGCCGCCGACCTCGGGCTGGGCCTGATCCACGTGTCCACCGATTACGTCTTCCCGGGCGACGCGACCGAGGCCTACCCGGTCGACGCGCCGACCGGGCCGCGCAGCGTCTACGGGGCCTCGAAACTGGCCGGGGAGCGGGCGGTGCTGGCCGCCCACCCGGACGCACACGTGGTCCGCACGGCCTGGGTGTACGGCGCGGCGGGCGGCAACTTCGTCAAGACGATGGCTGCGCTGGAGGCCTCCCGGCCGGAACTCAGCGTGGTGGACGACCAGCAGGGCACGCCCACCTACTCGGCCGACCTGGCTGCCGGGCTGCTCGAGCTCGCGACCCGGCCGGTGGCCTCGGTCCCCGGTGGGGTGCTGCACCTGACCAATGCGGGCCGCACCACCTGGTTCCACTTCGCCCGGGCCATCTTCACCGAGCTGGGGGCCGACCCGGCACGGGTCAACCCCACCACCACCGACGCCTTTCCGCGGCCCGCGCCGCGCCCGGCCTTCTCGGTGCTCTCGCCGGACGCCTGGACCGCCGCCGGCCTGACCCCGCTGCGGTCCTGGCAGGACGCGCTCACCGCGGCCCTGGCCGAACACCCGGCTGCGTTCAAGCCGGCCTGACCAGCCCCACCACCGCTGCCGCGCCCCGGATGTGAGGAGCGACGGGCGGATCGTTCGGGTCGTCGGGCCTCACCGACCGTGCCCTCCGGCCCCCTCGGACGGGTGGAGCGCGCCACCGGGGCGACGCCGTCTGCTGAGGATGACGACGGTCGTGCCCGGCCCACCTGTGGACTGCCTGGGAGCCGCCCCGCTCGGGCCGGTCGGTCGTGACCGTCCGTCACCGTTGCCCGATCGTTCCGGCAGATCGGATCTGGATGGTCGCCGTACCGACCGCGCTTCCGGGTGACCCCCTCCGAGCCAGGTGACCGATCGTCGATTCACCCGGGCGACCGGCGAGCTGTCACCGTTCGTGCGAACCGCGGAGCGTGCTCATTTGGTTACCGTCGGTGAGACGCGCTGAAGTCCGGCGCGCGCCGAGGGGGAGCGACGATGAGCGTGGCCGGAGTCGAGGCCGAGCACCGGGCAGGTGCACACCGCAGTCCGGGACGGCGGGGTCGGGGGAACCCGTCCGCCCTCCGCTGCCGGACGGGCAGCAGCAGGAGCAGCGGCCGACGGGTCGGCCGGTCGGTCACGGCGCTGGTCGCCGTGGTCGTCACCGTCGCCGGATCGCTCGGCCTGGTCGCCGGGACGGCCGCCGCGGCGCCGTCCCAGCTGGGGTCGTACGACCAGCAGCTCATCAAGCTGGTCAACCAGGCCCGCAGCCAGGCCGGTCTGCCCGCCGTGGTCGAGGCCCGCGGGCTGACCCGGCTGTCGGTCGACTGGTCGACGCAGATGGCCAACCAGGGCCAGCTCAAGCACAACCCGAACGCCTGGACCCAGCTGCTCAGCTACGGGGCGTCCAACCGGACCGCGTGGGCCGAGAACGTGGCGCGCTGGTCGTCGGACGCGTACACCCCGGAGGAGACCTTCGCGGCGTACATGGCCTCGCCCGGGCACAAGGCGAACATCCTGGGCGCCGAGTACCGCTACGTCGGCATGGGCACCATCACCGGCGTCGGTGAGGACGACTACAACACCATGACCTTCACCGACCGGGTCGAGGCCGGCCAAGCGGTGGACGGCAGCTCGGGTGGCGGCACGGCCCCGACCAATCCGACCACCCCGACCAATCCCGGGCCGAGCAACCCGGGCAGCGGCGGTGGGCAGCAGCAGGCCATCAACCCCACCGGCTCGTTCGACGGCGGGTCCCTGGCCGGCACCACCTACACGCTCAGTGGCTGGGCGTTCGACGGCAACAGCCCGACCACCCCGCTGAACGTCGACGTCTACGACACCCGACCGGACGGCACCTCGGCCGGCACCCGCCTGCTGGCGGACCGCAACCGGCCGGACATCGCCAGGGTGTTCCCGGCCGCCGGGGCCGCCCACGGCTTCGAGGGTCAGATCCAGCTCCGGGGCAGCGGCCGGCACCGGGTGTGCGCCTTCGCCATCAACACCGGCCCGGGCAGCAACGTCGTCCTGGGCTGCCGGGACGTCGACGTGCCCGGGCCGACCGGATCGTTCGACGGAGCAGTGTCGTCGGCGCCGGGCCGGATCGACGTGTCCGGCTGGGTGTCCGACGTGGCCGCTCCCGGCAACTCCGAGGTGCACGTCTACGTGGCCGGGCCGAACGGCCGGGTCGGTACGCCCGGGATCCGGACCGGAGCTCCCCGGACCGACGTCGCGCGCGTGTTCCCGTGGGCCGGCGGCAACACGGGGTGGTCGGCCAGCGTGGCGCCCCAGGGGGCTGGGGTCAACGAGATCTGCGCCTTCGCCATCAACGCCAATCCGCCCGGGGCCAACCCGCTGCTGGGCTGCCGGACGGTGACGGTGCGGGACGCCTTCGGCGTGCTCGACGGGGTGTCGGTCTCGGGCGGCCGGATGACCGTCTCCGGGTGGGCGCTCAACCCGAACAACCCGGGCGAGCAGGTCGAGATCCACGTCTACGACTCGGGGCCGAGCGGGACCAAGGGCTACTCGGGCAACCGGGCCGGGGCCGGTCGCCCCGACGTGGCGGCAGTGTTCCCGGGCTACGGCGCCAATCACGGCTACTCGATCAGTCAGCCCATCACCGGCCGGGGCCGGCACTCGATCTGCGCCTTCGCCATCACCACCGGCGGCGGCGCCGGAAACCCCCTGTTGGGCTGCCGCGACGTGACCATCTGATCCACCTGATCGATCTGATCGATCTGATCGATCTGCGCGTCCGCTGGACCCACCGGCCGGGCTGCTTCCGGGACGTCGTCCCGGTCGCAGCCCGGCCGGTGGCGTGTCCGAGGCCGGCCGTCCACGGTCGAGGTCGTGCTGGCGCCCAGGCGCGCCGTCCGACGTCGCGGCGTGGTTCCGCGGCCCGCCGGGCCGGTCCGTCACCCGTACGGGTGTCGCCCGGCCGGGGCGGACTGACCACGCGGCGCGCCCATCGTGTTCACCGTCGCCTCGGTCCGGGAACAGGCTGCTTCGAGTAGATTGCCGACGTCCGTGCGGCGGTCGAGCCGGTCGCCGCGGCGGGTGGAACACGACCGACGGTCGCGCATCGCCGGTCCCGCAGTGGTCACCGACCACGGGACCGGAGCGGATGCGCCGCGACCGGGGAACATCCGCGAGGACGTCCCGACCGAGGGCATCGGCTCCGGCCACCGCGGTGGTGCAGCCGACGAACACTGTGGAGGGACCAGCATGGCGGAGCAGCGGACGGCGATCATCATCGGCGGCGGACCGGCGGGTCTGACGGCCGCGCTGGAACTGCTGCGCCGCACCGACGTCACGCCCGTGGTCTACGAGGCGTCGGACGAGATCGGTGGCATCTCTAAGACCGTCACCTACAACGGCAACCGGATCGACATCGGCGGACACCGCTTCTTCTCCAAGTCCGACCGGGTCATGGACTGGTGGAACGAGATCCTCCCGCTGGAGCACACGGAGTCGAACTCCTTCACCCTGAAGTACCAGGGCAAGACGCGGGAGCTGACCGGGGGCGCCACCGGGGTCGACCCCAACGAGACCGATGACGTGATGCTGGTCCGCAGCCGGCTGTCCCGGATCTTCTACGGCGGCAAGTTCTTCAACTACCCGATCACGCTCGAGGCCACCACCATCCGGAACCTGGGCTTGGCGCGCATGGCCAGGATGGGCTTCAGCTACCTCAAGGCGACGGCTCGGCCGATCAAGCCGGAGGCCTCGCTCGAGGACTTCTACGTCAACCGGTTCGGGCGTGAGCTCTACAACACCTTCTTCCGCGACTACACCGAGAAGGTCTGGGGCGTGCCGTGCTCGGAGATCGCCCCCGACTGGGGCGCGCAGCGGGTCAAGGGCCTGTCGGTGGCCAAGACCCTCACCCACGCGGTGAAGAAGCGGTTCACCCGCACGCCGGTGCAGGACATCGCCCAGAAGGGCACCGAGACCTCGCTCATCGAGTACTTCCTGTACCCCAAGCTCGGCCCGGGCCAGATGTGGGAGACGGTCGCCCGCAAGGTCGTCGAGGCCGGCGGCGAAGTACACCGGCACCGCGCGGTCACCCGGCTGCACACCGCCGGGGACCGGATCACCGCGGTCGACGTGCTGGACACCGAGTCCGGCGCCACCGAGACGGTGACCGGCGACCACTTCCTGTCGACCATGCCGGTCAACGAACTCATCGCGTCCTTCCAGGTCGACGGGGGCGCGGGGGAGGTCCCGGCGAACGTCCGCGAGGTGGCGCAGGGCCTGCCCTACCGCGACTTCATCACCGTGGGCCTGCTGCTGGACAAGTTGAAGATCAGGAACGAGACCGGGCGGTCCCCGTCCGGTCGCGCGGACCTGGTCCCGGACAATTGGATCTACATCCAGGAGCCGGACGTCAAGGTCGGCCGTCTGCAGATCTTCAACAACTGGAGCCCCTACCTGGTCGACAAGGACGACAAGGTCTGGGTCGGCATGGAGTACTTCGTCAACGAGGGCGACGAGCTGTGGACCATGCCCGAGGAGCAGATGGCCCAGTTCGGCATCAGTGAGCTGGCCAGGATCAACATCATCGACGCCGCGGACGTGGTCGACTCCACCGTCATCCACGTGAAGAAGACGTACCCGGCCTACTTCGGCACCTACAGCCGGTTCGACGAGGTGCGGGCGTTCACCGACAGCTTCGCGAACCTGTACCTGCTGGGCCGCAACGGCCAGCACCGCTACAACAACCAGGACCATTCGATGCTCACCGCGATCGCTGCGGTCGACAACATCGCCTCGGGACGCCAGGACAAGGACAACGTCTGGGACGTCAACGTGGAGCAGGACTACCACGAGGAGAAGACGATCTGAGCGGCGTCACGGCGAGCCCCACCGGCTCCGGCCGGCAGCCGTCCCCGGGCCGGTCGATCCTGGTCACCGGCGGTGCCGGGTTCTTCGGCGACCTGCTCACCCGCCGGCTGCTGGCCGACGGGCACCGGGTGGTGTCGGTCGACCTGGAGCGCGACGAGTCCACCCACCCGGCGCTGACCACGGTGCGCGGCGACATCACCGACGCCGGGCTGCTGCACCGGCTGGCCGAGCAGCACTCCTTCGACGCCGTCATGCATGTCGCGGCCATGCTGGCGCACGACATCAAGGACCAGCGGCTGCTGTGGCGGTCCAACGTCGACGGCACCCGCACGGTCGCCGAGGTGGCCCGGACGCACGGCATCGGCAAGGTCGTCTTCACGTCGTCGAACTGCCTGTGGGGGCACACTTTCCGGCGTCCGGTGACCGAGGATGACGTCCCGGCGCCGGTCGAGCTGTACGGGCGGTCGAAGCTGGCCGGCGAGCGCATCCTGCTCGAGGAGTACGCCGGCGCGTTCGACACCGTGGTGTTCCGGTGCCCGACCATCGTGGAGGCCGGCCGGCTCGGCCTGCTGGCCATCCTCTTCGAGTTCATCGAGGAGAACCGCAAGGTCTGGGTGGTCGGCGGCGGCCGCAACCGGTACCAGTTCATCGCCGCACCGGATCTGGCCGATGCCTGCGTGCTGGCGCTGGACCACGTCGGCAGCCGGGTGTTCAACGTCGGCTCGGACGACGTCCCGACGTTCCGGGAGGCGTACGAGTCGGTGATCGGCGAAACGGGCAGCACCTCGAGGGTGGCCACTCTGCCGCGGTCGCTGGCGCTGCCGGCGATGCGACTGGCCCACGCGCTGCGGCTGTCGCCGCTCGGTCCGTACCAGTACAAGATGATCGCCGAGGACTTCGTCTTCGACACCAGCCGGATCAAGCACGAGCTGGGCTGGAAGCCGACGTTGACCAACGCCGAGATGCTGCTGCGGGCGTACCGGTACTACGCCGACCACGCCGCCGAGATCCGCGCCCGCACCGACGGCTCGGCCCACCACCGGGCCGCCGACATGGGCGTCATCCGCGTCCTGAAGTGGTTGAGCTGAGCCCGGTCCCGCCGGTCAGGAGGCCAGGGCCAGCAGCGTGAGCAGCGTGGCCGCGGCCCATCCGAGGGCACCGACGAACACCGTCGTCGCCGTCCGGCGCCCGCCCACGCAGGTGGCCACCGCCGCGGCGAACAGCGGCAGCAGCACCAGCGCGTACCGGGGCTGGGTGCCGGTGGCGTGGTACAGGACGAAGAACGTGACCGGCAGGGAGATCCCGGACGCGACCAGGGCGCCGGCCGCGGCGGTGGCGGACCACTTGGACACCGAGGTCCACGGGACGGCCTGGGCGACGAGCAGCACCAGCACGCCACCGACCAGCCCGATCTGCACGATCTGCGCCAGGGTGGTCAGGTGCGCGGCCTGCGGCCAGGTACCGATGGTCAGCGGCTGCAGCAGCGCGCCGAACGCGTCGAGCACCAGCGCGGGCAGGGACCGGTCGGTGGACAGCAGGGTCTCGTTCAGGCCGCCGTCCGCCGGGACGCCGTCGGGCAGCGGCGCCGTGCGCCACAGGTTCCACAGCAGCGAGACCAGGACCGGCACCGCCGCCAGTGCGGCGATGCCGACCAGCCGGACCGGCCGTACCCGCGACCGGTCGAACGGCCGCCAGCTGCCGTCCGGAACGCCCGGGGCCGGGAACAGCGCGACCACCAGGACCGTGACCGCGGCGATCGGCACGTAGCTGGGCTTGGTCAGCGCCGCGGCGACCGCGACGACGACCGCGGCGACCATCCGGGCCCGGTACGACCGGCGCCACCGGACGAGCAGCAGCGGGGCCGCGCCGTAGCCGAGCGTCAGGGCGTCGGGGGTGACCGTGGCGCCCTGGAACAGCACCGCCGGGGCAGCCGCCACCAGCAGGGTGGCGGCGACCGCCACCCGGGCGCGCACCCCCCACCGGAGCAGCGCGACGACCATGAGCGCCGCGCCCGCGGCGAACAGGACGCTCGAGACGATCCGGGCGGCCAGGAACAGGCTCATGCCGGTGACCGCCTGCAGCAGCCAGGCCAGCACCGCGGTCGGCACGTAGTACACCGGCCCGTACATCAGCACGTAGTTGACGCCGCCCTGCGGGACGGCGTCGTTGCCGACCGGGTCGGCGCACCGCAACTCGGTCAGCCAGACGGTGCCCCGGCAGGACCACTCGTGCAGGGTCAGCTCGGAGCTCACCGATCCGACGGCGGGCAGGGCGTGGCCGTCGAGCAGCTTGACCAGGTAGTCGAAGTGCACGCCCTCGTCGTAGAGCGACACCGGCTGGTAGGCGATGGCGCAGAGCAGCGCCATGAGCCAGACCAGCACCGCGGTGCCCAGCACGGCGACGACGCGGGAACGGTGGACGCCGCCGGCCGTGCCGTTCGCGCCGTCCCCGGGTGACGGGTGGGCGGGCCGGGAGCCGGCCGTCCGGGGTGGCGGTGGACCGTCAGCATCCGGGCCGGCGTGAGACACCCGCACAACCTAACGGCGCGGCGCGACCCGACCAGGGACGCTGCGTCGCGTCGTCGGCCGGACCCTCACCGTCCGTGCCGGTGGCCCGGTCCGGGGTGGGCCGAACGGCGCGCGGGTCCCTGGTCGGGGTGGGTCGCCGGGATACGCTGCCCGGCATGGACAGTGCTGTGCCTGGGCACCGCGGACCTCTGCCCGACGACCGTCCGGGCGAACGGTGAGCGCGGCGGTGGACGAACGGCAGGACCCCACCGAGGACCTCACCTACGGCGACGTCTGGCTGGTCGTCCCGGTCTACAACGAGGCCCCGGTGGTCGCTGCGGTGATCCGGGACGCGTTGGCCACGTTCCCGAACATCGTGTGCGTCGACGACGGCAGCCGGGACGGTTCGGCCGAGCAGATCGCCACCACCACGGCCCGCCTGGTCCGGCACCCGATCAATCTCGGGCAGGGCGCGGCGATCCAGACCGGCGTCGAGTACGCCCGGATGCAGCCGGGCGCCCGCTGCTTCGCCACCTTCGACTCGGACGGGCAGCACCTGGTGCAGGACGTGCAACGCATGGTCCACCGGCTGCGGACCGAACCGATCGACATCGTCGTCGGCACCCGGTTCGCCGGCGACGACAGTCACATCCCCCGGCTCAAGCGCATCGTGCTGAAGTCGGCCGTCAAGCTCAGTCCGCGCGGCCGGCGGCTCGGGCTGACCGACTCGCACAACGGTCTGCGGGTGTTCAACCGGCGGGTCGCCGAGCAGATGGACATCACGTCGAACGGCATGCAGCACGCCCCCGAGATCGTGGAGATGATCGACCGGCGTGGCTGGCGGGTGGCCGAGGAGCCGGTCACCATCCGCTACACCGAGTACTCGATGGCCAAGGGTCAGTCCCTGCTCAACGGCGTGAACATCGTCTTCGACTCAGCGGTGCGCCGCAGGAGGTACTGATCCATGACCCTGATCAAGATCGTCCTCGTCATCGGCGTGCTCGGCATCGCGGCGCTGCTGGTTCGGCACCACGGGACGAACCGGGGCGGCGCCTACGCCAAGATCGGCCTGGGGGTCTTCCTGGTCTTCGCGGCCTACGCGGTGGTCCGCCCGGAGGACGTGACCTGGGTGGCCGGGCTGCTCGGCGTCGGCCGAGGCGCTGATCTGGTGCTGTACCTGCTGGTGATCGGATTCGGGTTCTTCGCGATCAGCACCTACCTGCGTTTCAAGGAACTGGAGCTGCGGATCGCCCGGCTCGCCCGGGCGCTGGCGGTCAGCGACGCGCAGCGCCGGGATCAGACCCTGGCCACCGACGGTGAGCGGCCCACGGCAGCGCCGGCTGAGCTGGGCGACGAGGAGTTCCGCTCCGCATCGAGCCGGCGGAAGTAGTCGACCGTCCGGACCACTCCGGCGGCGACGTCCGTGCGCGGTGACCAGCCCAGTTCTCGTTCCGCTCGTCGGAAGTCGACCGCCGAGTCGCGGACGTCGCCGAGCCGGGCGGGGGCCGTCATGGGCTCGTCGGGCACGCCGACGGTGCGGGCGACGAGCGTGTGCAGCTCCCGGTCGGAGGTCATCCGGGCGGTCCCGATGTTGTAGCGCCGACGATCACCGACCGCGCCGGCGGCCCGGCAGAAGGCGTCCGCCACATCCTCGACGAAGACGTAGTCGCGGGTGTTGCCGCCGTCCCCGTACAGCCGGGTCGGCCGCCCGGCCAGCATGGCCTGGGCGAAGATGGCGACGACGCCGGCCTCGCCGTGCGGGTCCTGGCGGGGCCCGTACACGTTGGCCAGGGCCAGGTGCGTGCACTGCAGTCCGTGCAGCTGCGCGAACGCATTCAGGTACAGCTCACCCGACACCTTGGCCACCGCGTACGGCGACAGCGGGTTGATCGGTGCGTCCTCGTCGACGGGCAGCCGGTCCGGTGTCCCGTAGATGGACCCGCCCGAGGACGTGAAGACGACCTTGCGGACCCCGGCGGCCACCGCGGCCTCGGCCACGTTGATGGTGCCCAGCACGTTCACCCGGGCGTCCTGCTGCGGATCCTGGACGCTGGCCCGGACGTCGATCTGCGCGGCCAGGTGGAACACCACCTCGGGCCGGGCCGCGGCCAGCACCCGGTCGAGGCCGGCTGCCGTCACGTCCCGCTCGACGAGTTCGAGGTCCCCGGACAGGCCGGCCAGGTTGTCCCGGCGCCCCCGGCTCAGGTCGTCGACCACGGTGACGGCGTGACCGTCGGCCAGCAGCCGCCGTACGAGGCTGGAGCCGATGAAGCCGGCACCGCCGGTGACCACCGTTCGCACGTTCTCTCCGTCGAGGTCGTCGGGCCTGGATGGGTCCGGATGGGTCTGGATGGATCCGTGGGACCACCACGCTAGCCGCCGGCGGTCCCCGGAGCGGGATCGACGCGCTCGCCCGCCCAGCTGGGCGACATGCGGGCGAGGTCAGCCCAGCGCGATCCGGTACGCCTGCACGGTGGCGGCCGCGCAGCGCTCCCAGGTGTGCGCCCGGGCGTGCGCGATGCGCTCCGCCCGGCCCCGGGCGGGGTCGCGGTCGACGACCGCATCGAGCACGGCCGCCAGTTCCGGGGCGTCACCGACCGGGAAGACCGGGGCCAGCCCGGCGGTGACCTCGACCAGGGCGGGCGCCGAGCTGACCACCACGGGCGTTCCACAGGCCATCGCCTCCAGCGCGGGCAGCCCGAAGCCCTCGTCCACCGACGGCATGACCAGCGCCGTCGCGCCGGCGACCACGTCGCGGAGTTCCGGCAGCGGCAGGTACCCGCTGACCCGGACGCCCGGCCCCGGCTGCTGCGCAGGGCCCCACCCGGACGGGCCGACCAGCAGGAGATCCGGGACGTCGGCACCACGCTCGCCGCGCAGCAGCGCGTAGGCCCGCAGCAGCGTGTCCAGGTCCTTGCGCGGCTCCCGGGTGCCGACGAACAGCAGGTAGGGGGTGGTGCCGGTCGGGGCCGGACCGGCCCCCGGCTGCTGGAACCAGCGTGCGTCCACGCCCAGCGGCGTCACCACCACCTCGGGCAGCAGCGGCCGGTAGGCCTCCTGCAGCGCCCCGGCCACCGCGGCGGTGGGCACGCAGACCGCCGCGGCGCGGCGCAAGCCCCGCGGGACCAGATCGACCAGCGCGCGGGCGGTGCGGTCGACGGTGCCCGGATGGTGCAGGTAGGCCAGGTCGTGCACGGTCAGCACGCCGGTCGCCCGGCCGGTGGGCGGCAGCACGAAGTTGGTGGCGTGGAAGACCTGCGACCGGCCGGCCAGCGCGCCCACGGTCGGGAACTCGGCCCGGGTCCACAGCGACCGCAGGCCCCGGGCCGGCACCGGCGTCGCCCGGGTGCGCACGCCGGCGGGCACGGCGGTGCGCAGATCGCGCCAGCCGCGCGCGGTGAAGGCGGTCGCTCCGACGGCGACGTCGTCCCGCTGGGTCAGCGCGGCCAGCAGCTCGTGGGTGTACCGGCCGATGCCGGTGAGCGGGCCGAGCAGGGGAGTCGCGTCGAGCGTCGCCGTGATCACGGCGGCCCGCTCATCGTCCCGGCCGCAGCAGCGCCACCAGCCGAGCCGGCAGCAGGCGGGCGATCCGGCGGGCCACGCCCGCGGCCACCCGCCGCGAGCCCACTCGGACGAACTGCCGGCGCCCGTTGACCCGCACGTACTCCTGGGCGTGGGCCAGCCGGTCACCGAGCCGGCCGCCGACCATCGGCCGGCGGTCGACCGGTCGCGACCCGCCGTCCTTGTCCGGTGCCCGCCACGGATCCGCGCAGTAGCGGACGAGCGGGGCCAGCGCCTGCTCCCAGCGGAACCGCGCGGCCACCGCGGTGGCCGCGGTCCGGCACCGGGCCAGCTCGGCGGGATCGGTCAGCAGCTCCCGCAGCGCGGCGGTCAGCCCGGTGCGGTCGCCCTCGGCGACCACCCGGCCCAGCTGCTCCCGCCGCACGATGCCGGCGAACTCGTCGCCCTCGGTGCAGACGATGGGCAGGCCGGCCCAGAGATAGTCGAGCATGCGGGTCCGGAACGAGAACGCGGTCTCCACGTGCACCACGTGGGTCGAGACGCCGATGTCGGCGTCGGCCAGGTACCGGCCGCGGTCGGCGTACGGCACCCATCCCTCGCGGAAGAAGACGTGCCGGCCGAGCAGCCCCAGGGCCTCGGCGCGGTCCATCGCCGCCCGCAGCACCGTGGTCGAGAGGTCGTCCAGCGACGGGTGTTTGGTGCCCATGAAGAGCAGCCGCACGTCGGGGACATCGGCGACGAGATCGGCCACCGCTTCGACCAGGGTGATCGGGTCGAACCAGTTGTAGACGCCACCCGCCCAGATGAGCAGCCGGTCGTCGACGCCGATGCCCTCCATCACGCCCTTCACCGCGCCATGGGCGCCCGCCGGCAGCGGCTCCTCGGCGCCGATGCCGAACGGAGCCAGGTCGATGAGGGACCGCAGGGTGCTGTCCTGCCGGTAGGTGGCCGGGTTGATCCGGCCGGCCGCCGACAGCCAGCCCAGCCAGAGGTCCCGTTGCCGCTCCGACGCGCAGAGGAAGAAGTCGCCCTCCTCGAACTGGACCCGCAGCGCCTGCAGGCCGCCGGCCAGTTCCCGCACGTGGGTCTCCGGATCGTTGCCCGCGGAACCCTCGAGGATCTCCAGGTGGATGGGGTCGTACATGTCCATCACCAGGTGGGCGCCGAGCCGGGCCAACCACGGGTGGGACCGCAGGGTGAAGCCCTGCAGCAGGATGATGTCGACGTCCTGGGCGAGTCCGCGCAGCAGGTCTGCGGACCCGTCGCAGACGGCGAACCGGGGGCTGGAGAGGTCGGCCTTGCGGGTGGAGGCGAGCCGCACGTCGTGGCCGGCGGTGGCCAGCACCTCGGCGATGTTCCAGGCCCGGATGCCGGGCCCGGCCATCCGGGCGCCGAGCACGTCGTCGGTCACGATCAGCACGGAGTGGGCGGTCATCGGGAGGTCCTTCCGGCCAGGCGGTGGCGCAGGGCACGCAGTGGGCCGACGGCGGCCGGCGCGCGCCCGCCGTTCCCGGCCCGGAGGACCGGTCCGTACCGGTCCGGTCGCTGCGGGATGGAGGGCTCGGAGAGGGTCTCCGGGATCCACCCGTCCGACGGGCGCCGGTGCCCCTGGGTGAGCACCGTCCGGCGGGCGGCGTGCAGCGCGGCCAGGTAACGGTGGCCCTGGCGGGCCGGCGAGAGCGCCAGCAGCGCCTGCTGCCGGGCGGCCAGTCCGAGCTGGTCCCGGGCCGCGGCGTCGTCGACCAGGCCGAGCACGGCGTCCACCCAGTCGTCGGGTCGGGCGGCGAGGACCCCGGTGCGCCCGGGCACGATCGCCTCCCGGAACGGCTGGGACGGGCTGGCCACCGTCGGCGTCGCGGTCAGCGCCGCCTCCAGCCACTTGATCGCGCTCTTGGCCTCGTTGAAGATCCGATCCGGCGCCAGCGGGGCGAGGTTGACGTCCAGGTCCCGCAGCACGGCCGGCAGCTGGTGCCAGGTCCGGAACGGCAGCCGGCGGACCCGGCCGCCGAACTCGTCCAGCGCCGCGGACGGTTCCAGCAGGCCGCCCAGCCACAGCTCGACCGACGGACGGCGGCGCAGCACCTCGACGACGGCCGGCTCGATCCAGGCCCAGTCCTCGTTGTGGGTGTTGGTGCCGGACAGGTAGCCGATCCGGATCGGGCCCCTTGCCCGCGCTCGGCGCAGGGCCACGTCGGAGGCGCGCGCGACGTGCCGGCCGACCCCGTTGGCCCAGCGGAAGGCGGGCAGGCCGATCAGCTCGGTCGCCCGGCGGCACAGCAGCTCGGTCGACCCGATGAACGCATCGGTCGCCTCCAGCGTGGTGCGGTAACGGCGCACCCCCTGCCAGTACAGATCGAGGTCCAGACCGGGGACGGCGGTGAGGATCGGGTCGAGCTCGTCCCGGAGCCCGGGATCGAAGATCAGGTCGTCGATGTCGCCCAGCACCGGCACCGGATCGGGGCGGTCCCGCACCATCCCGATGACGTCGAGCACCTGGTCGGTGGCCGGCACGCGGTAGAACACGACGGCGTCGGCCCGGCGCGCGGCGGCCAGCACCGCGGGGTCCCGGTACATGAGCACCTCGGACCGCACCCCGACCGTCTCCAGCGCCTCCTGGGCCAGGTACCCGCGGTAGCGCAGCGGCGCGCCGGTGATCCCACTGACGATCAGCACCCGGCCGATCCCGCCGGGCCCGCCGCCGGCGTCCGGCCCCGTCGACCAGGACGTCCGGGCCGGTGCGGTGGTGCGCGCGCGGAGCCGCTCGTAGTGATCCAGCAGGTCGTCCAGCTGTGCGTCCAGCGATCGCAGCGGCAGCGTGCCCGGTTCCGGGCGCACCGCGTCCAGCAGGCCGGGCTCGGTCACCACCCGCCGCATCGCCCGGGCCAGCGCCGGGGCGTCACCGCGAGGCACCACCAGGCCGCCGACGCCGTCCCTGACCACCTCGGTGGGACCCGGGTTGTCGGCGGTGATGACGGCGCAGCCGGCGGCCAGCGCCTCCCGGGTGAGCAGCGAGTAGGACTCGAGCATCACCGAGGACATCAGCAGCACGTCGTACCCGCCCAGGACCCGGGTGACGTCGTCAGGGTCGTACGGAGGCAGCAGCCGCACCTGGGCCGGGAGCGGCCCGAGCGGTGTCCCGCCGGGGTCACCCATGCCGAACATGTCCAGCGACCATCCGTCCAGGTCGGCCAGCTCGCGCGCGGCGTCGAGGGCGACGCCGCCGCCCTTGACCGGGTGGCTGCCGCCGGCGAAGACGAACCGCACGCCGGGCCCGGTCCGCGCCCGGTCCCGGTCGGCGGCCCGGCGGACCGACTCGGGGGAGGGGTTCTCGTCGAGCGCGAGCCGCCCGGGATCGACGCCGTTGGCCGCGAGCAGGTCGAGCATGGTCGCGGACGGCGACAGGACCAGATCCGCGTTGGCCAGGTGCCGCGCCAGCCGGCCGTTGCGGTCGGTGAGCCAGGCGTTGTCCCGCTCGCACGGGCAGACGCCGCAGTCGACGACCGTGGCGCAGGGTCGCATCGACCGCTCGACGAGGAACTGGCGGGCGCACCACCACCACAGGTCGTGCATGGTCAGCACGGTGGCCGCGCCACTCGCCCGGGCGACGGAGAGCAGGCCGGCGCCCAACCCCTGCAGGCTGTGGAAGTGGACGACGTCCGGCTGCACGTCGGCCAGCCACCGGGCGAAGTCGGCGTCCACCGCGTCGTTGGCGAAGTTCCGGTCGTCGTCCCAGGCCAGCATGCCGGTCACGGTCAGCCAGCGGACGGTCAGTCCGTCGGCGCGCCGTTCGGTCCGGACGGTCAGGTCCGGGTGCCCGTCGTCGACCGAACCGGCGTACACCAGCACCTCGTGCCCCCGCCCGGCCAGCCCCTCGGCGATGCGCTGCGGTACCAGGGTGCCGCCCGAGACGAAGTTCGGTGGGAAGTGAGCTGACACCACGGCGATACGCACGGTGACGATCGTAAGGTTCGTGCCGGCGCGGCCCGGCCGCTCACCGTCGCGGCGTCGCCCGGTCCCCGAAGTCCGGCAGCGGCTCGGCGCCGGTGGCCACGCCGTTCGGCAGGTCCTGTGCGCCGCCGTGCTGCCGGTCGCTGACGTGCCCGGCAGGCTCGTCCGGACCGGCGTCGGCGGGGAGGTCCACCTCGGACAGCGCGGTCGTCGCGGGCGCCGCCGGGCCGGTGCCCGTGTGGTCCTCGACCGGGACGCCGCCCGGGGCCGAGGTGGCCGGGTCGACCAGCCCGGTCGGGAGCAGGTTGCGCCAGGTGCTCTGCATGACCAGGACACCGCCGGACTCGCGCGGCGTGCCCCCGGGGACCACGTCGAACTGGACGGCCTTGACCCACTGGTCGTAGCTGTGGGCGAGTTCCTCGTCGACGACCGAGGTGTTCACCGTGAAGCTGCCCGGCTGCAGTGGCAGCGCGGGCACGGCGACGTCGATGCTGCCCGACCCGCTCACCGCCGACGGGATGTACTGCGCGTCCCAGGTGTGGTGCGACCACAGGTGCTGGCCGTCGCGGGAGTGGAGCGACGCCGCGAACACCGGCCGCTCGATCCGTTCGGTGGCGCGGTAGTGCAGACGCATCGTCAACGGCTCGCCGGTGCGGAACTGCCGGGTGTCCTCGTCGTCCCGGTCGAGCAGCTCGATGCGCTCGACGATGACCTCGCCGCTGCCGTGCCGCATGCCGCCCGAGGCGACCGGGCGGGCCAGGTGGCCGGCCTCGATGTAGTTGTCGACGATGTCGACCGCGGGGCCGACCTCGACCAGCCGCCCATGGTCCAGCCATGCCGCCTCGTCGCAGAAGGTGCGCATCTCGCCGAGGCCGTGGCTGACCACGATGACCGTGCGGCCCTGGTCCTTGAACTCGGCGAACTTCTCCCGACACTTCTCCTGGAACTGCATGTCCCCGACGGCCAGGATCTCGTCCACGAGCAGGATCTCGGGGTCGACGTGGATGGCCACCGAGAAGCCGAGCCGGACGTACATGCCGGAGGAGTAGTTCTTCACCGGCTGGTCGATGAACGCCTCGACCCCGGCGAAGTCGACGATCGTGTCGAACTTGCGGTCGATCTCGGCCCGGCTCATGCCCAGGATGGACCCGTTGAGGTAGACGTTCTCCCGTCCCGAGAGCTCGGGGTGGAAGCCCGACCCGACCTCGAGCATCGCCGCCATCCGGCCCCGCGCGGTGATGCTGCCCTCGTTGGGCTCCAGGATGCGGGCGATGCACTTGAGCAGCGTCGACTTGCCCGACCCGTTGTGCCCCATGAGCCCGAAGGTGCGGCCCTCGGGGATCTCCAGCGACACGTCGCGCAGCGCCCAGAACTCCTCGAAGCTGGCCCGCTTGCGCCGCAGGATCGTCGCCTTGAGCGACTGGTTGCGATCCTGGTAGACGCGGAACGACTTGGACACCCCGCGCACGGAGACGGCCGACCCGCGGGACGACCGCTGCGGCGGGGCGAAGATCGATCGGGTCACAGTTCCTCCACCACGCGGGCCGAGAAGCGCCGGAAGACGAGCAGGCCCAGACCGAGGACGGCTCCCGCCCACACGGTGACCACGGCCCAGTCCTGCCAACTCGGCCACTGGAAGTCGTACAGCATCGACCGGAACGCGCCGGTGATCCGCGTCGACGGATTGAGGTTGTAGAGCATGAAGAGCGGGAACGGCTCGCCGAACAGCGTCCACCCGTCGTTGCGGACCGTCTCCTGCAGCTGCACGATCAGGGTCGGCGCGTAGATGATCGGCGTCGCGTAGAACCACAGCTGGATGAAGATGTTCATGAAGTGCTGGGTATCGCGGAAGTAGACCATCGCGATCGACAGCATCAGCGCGATGCCGATGCAGAAGATGACGGTGAGCGCCATCATCGCGATGAGGCCGGGCAGGAACAGCAGCACCTCGGGGCCGCCGACGACCGCCATGATCGCGGTGAGCAGGCTGAGTTCGATGGCGAACGTGACCGTCATGGCCAGGATCGTCGACACCGGCAGGATGACCCGCGGGAAGTACACCTTGGTCAGCAGGCCGGAGTTGCCGACGATCGAGCCCATCCCGGCCATGATCGCGCCGGACATGAAGCTCCACGGGATCAACGCCGTGGCCAGGAAGAACGCGAACAGGTGGATCCCGCTGTTCACCCCCGGCTCGATGGGCGACCTGAGGATGAAGCCGAAGACGATCGAGTAGATCGCGATGGTGGCCAGCGGGTTGATGAACGACCACAGCCGGCCCAGCGCGGTCCGCTTGAACTGCGACCGCACCTCTCGCATGGTCAGGTTGAGCAGCAGCTCGCGCGAACCGGAGTGCTTGCGCTCGCCGGCGCGGGACCGCCCCGGGCCCCGTCGCGATCCCGGGGCGACGACATCGGACGTCACTATCGAGCAGGCCTTTCGGAGGTGGTGCACGGTCGGGCCGTACCGGGTCGTGGGCCCGGACCATCGGCCATGGTAGGCGGGCGATGCCCCGGTCGCGGTGCACCGACCGGCCGTCGGCCGGTCGCTACAGTTCGGCGCGACGGTCGGTGGACCGGGGTGGGGTGCGGTCGGATGCAACTGGGGAAGGCTGCGAGAGGTTGTCGGAGACGGTGACGGTGGGTCCAGCGGAACAGGTCGGCGCGGGGGGCGGTCCGGGGACGGTCGATCTCGCCCTGGCGGACGAGGTCGTCGTGCTGCGGGCGGCGGTCGCGCGGTTGCGGGACGAGGCGGCGGCCGGTCGGGCCGAACGGGAACGGGCGCATGCCGCGGAGCAGCTCGCCGCCGTGCACGCCGAGCTCAGCCGGGTGCGTGAGCTGCTGGCCGAGTGCCACGGTCGGTTGCGGGCGCAGCAGCCGAGCGGGGACGACGGGCTCGCGGCGATCGAGCTGCGGCAGGAACGGCAGGCGCTGGAACTGGTGATCCGAGCCCGCGACGAGGAGATCCGGGCCATCCGCGGATCCGTCACCTGGCGGATCGGTCGTCTGGTCATCGGGCCGGTGTCCCGGGTGCGGCGCGTGCTCGGCCGGCGCGGCCGGTGACGGCGGCCTCGGCGACCGGGGAGCGCGCCGCCGACATCGACCTCGGAGCGCCACATCTGGATGCAGCCCCCGCCCGGCCGCTGGTCTCGGTCCTGGTCCCGGTGTACCGGACGGGGCTGGATCACCTGGGGGAGCTGATCCGGTCGGTCCGGGCGCAGCGTGACCCGGACTGGGAACTGCTGCTGGTCGACGACTGCTCGCACCGGCCCGAGCTGACGGCCCTGCTGCGGCGCGCGGCGGACCGTGACAGCAGGATCCGCATCGACGCGCTGCCGGAGAACCGCGGCATCGTGGGCGCCTCCAACCACGCGCTGTCGATGGCCCGGGGCGAGTTCGTGGCGCTGCTCGACCACGACGACCTGCTCGAGCCGGACGCGGTCCGGCACTGCCGGGAGGCCGTCGAGCGGACGCCGGACGCCGACGTGCTCTACACCGACGAGGCGATCATCGACCCGGACGGCGTCCGCCAGGGCGTCTTCGCCAAGCCGGTCTTCTCGCCCGAGCGGCTGCGCCGGCAGAACTTCACCCTGCACCTGAGCGTGTACCGGCGACGGCTGCTGGAGGAGATCGGCGGGTTCCGCGCCGGATTCGACGGCAGTCAGGACTACGACCTGGTGCTGCGGGCCAGCGAGGTGGCCCGGGCCGTCGTCGCCATCCCGTACTCGCTCTACCGCTGGCGGATCCTGCCGACCTCGGTCAGTCACGCCGCGGGCAACCAGTACGTGTTCGACTCGGCGGTGCGCGCCGTCCAGGAGCACCTGGACCGCACGGACGTCCCGGCCCGCGTCGTCCAGGTGGACGTCACCGGCCGGTACCGGATCGACCGGGAGATCCCGACGGGGACGACCGTGTCCGTGGTGGTGCTGGCTGACGGCCGGGCGACGCCCTACGGGGTCGAGGTGGCGCCCGTGGTCGAGCTGGTCGCGGCGCTCGTCACCGAGGTCGGCGCGCGGCTCGCCGATGCGACCGTGCTGCTCGGGCTGCCGGGCCGTCCGGGGGCCGTCGCCGTCCCGCCGGAGGCAGTGGAGGCGGCACTGCGCCGCCGGGTGCGACGGTGGCCGGCGTTCGGCCGGGTGCTGCCGGTGGCCGATCTGGACCGGGCCGCCGGTCCGCTGAACGACGTCCTGACCAGCGCAGCCGGTACCACGGTCCTGCTCGCCACCGACGCGGTCGTGCCGCCCGGCGCAGCGGACGCCGGCTGGCTCGCGCCGATGCTCGGCCTGGTGACCGATCGGGGCATCGGCGCCGTCGGTCCCCGGCTGGTCGACGACCTGGGCCGGGTGTGTGCCGCCGGGCTGACCGTCTCCGGCGGCGAGGTCCGGCGGATCGGCCGGGGCAGCTCGGTCGAGGACCCCGGACCGTTCGGCGGGCTGCTGCTCACCCGGGAGGTGACCGCGCTGCCGATGGAGCTGCTGCTGCTGGACCGCGCCGGGGTCCTCCGGGCCGGCGGCCTGTGGCCGGGCGCGCCCACCTCCGGGTCGCTGCTCGACCTGGCCGTCAAGCTCGACTCGGTCGGCCTGGCCGCCGTGGTGTGCGCGGAGTCGGTGATCACCTCGTCGATCCCCCCGGACCAGCGGCGCGAGCTCTCGGCCCCGGTGGCGACGACGGACCTCGGCGATCGCTGGGGCGCCGTGTTCGCCGCCGATCGGTTCTGGCGCGACCGGTGAGCCCGGACCGGCCGACGGGCTGTGCGACAGTGTCCGGGCCCGGCCGGGACCCCCCGGGATGAGCCCCCGGATGAGCCTCCGGATGAGCACGGTGCCCGCGACCGGACGAGAACGAGGTGGAGATGAGCCCGACGCCTGCAGCCGAGGTCGCGGTGGTCGTCCGCACCAAGAACCGGCCCCGGCTGCTCGAACGCGCGATGGCCAGCATCCTGGCCCAGACCTTCTCCGGCTACCAGGTCGTGGTGGTCAACGACGCCGGCGACCGGGGCGTGGTCGACGAGGTCGTCGACGGGGTCCGGGACCGGTTCGCGGACCGGATCACCGTCGTGCACAACGAGGTCTCCCGAGGCCGCGAGGCCGCGATGAACCGGGGGGTCGAGGCGTCGACGGCACCGCTGCTGACCATCCTCGACGACGACGACACCTGGGCTCCGGAGTTCCTCGAGCGCACGGTCGCGCATCTTGACCGGCGGGCCGATCTGATCGGGGTCGCCACCCGCGCGGCGGTGGTGCACGAACGCATCGACGGGGACGACATCGTCGAGGAGCGGCGTGAGCTGTTCGCCACCGACCGGCACCAGGTCGCGCTCATCGACGCCCTGTCGGTGAACGCGGTCCCGCAGAACTCGCTGGTCTACCGGCGCGCGGCGCTGTCCAGCCAGCAGCCGTACGACGAGAGCCTGCCGGTGCTGTCCGACTGGGAGTTCCTGCTCGAGTTGTTGCAGACCGGCGAGATCGGCTTCCTGGACGGCGATCCGCTGGCGTTCTGGCACTTGCGGGAGACGTCGGTGGGCGACGTCGGCAACAGTGTGTACGTCGACGGTGGACACGAGCCGTGGAACGTCGTGCTGCGGGACCGGCTGTTGCGTCGCGACCTCGAGCGTCACGGAGGGCTCGGGGTGCTGCTGGCGATCGCCGAGATCGCCAACCGGGACCGGCGCGACGACCTGGACCGGGCCGCCGCGCAGGGAGCGGCGGTGTTCGACGTCGGCGACCGGGTCGACGCGGTGCGTGCCGTCCAGTCGGAACTGGCCGCGGCGGTACAGCACCTCTACGACCGTCACGGTGAGGTCGTCGCGGCGCTCACCGAGGTGAACCGCAACCTGGTGAGCCAGAACAATCGGCTGGTGGCGCAGCTCGAGATGGTCAACGGGCGATTGGCCGAGATGGAGCGCCGACTGGACGATCGGAACGCCGTCCCCGGGGACTGACGCCCGCGCGGCGCACCGGCCGTGCCGCTCGCGCCGAGTAGTCTCCCGGTGTCCAACGCATCGGGCCGGTGTCGGAAGACCTCCGTCCGCTGCAGCCGGATCATGATCCGGTCACCGTGGAGGTCAGGTTCTTGCGTCGCGCCGTCATCTACTTCTTCTACGACCCGCAGGGTCAGGTCGACGACTACATCCCGTACCAGCTGCGCGCTCTGCGTGAGTCCGCCGACCACATCTTCGTGGTCTCGAACTCGCACCTGACGCCGCAGGGCCGGCAGGCACTGGACGAGGTCGCCGACACGGTCTGGGTCCGGGAGAACACCGGGTTCGACGTCTGGGCCTACAAGGAGGCGATGGCGGCCTTCGGCTGGGACCGGCTGGGCGAGTACGACGAGCTCATCCTGATGAACCACACGTTCTACGGTCCGATCTTCCCGTTCTCCGAGACGTTCGAGGCGATGGACGCCCGGAGCGACATCGACTTCTGGGGACTGACCGCCCACGGCCGGCTGGAGGAGAACCCGGTCCCGGGCAGCAGCGGGCCGCTGCCGTTCCACATCCAGTCCCACTGGATCGCGGTGCGCCGCACCATGCTCCAGTCGATCGAGTTCCGTTCCTACTGGGAGCAGATGCGGCCGATCGTGTCGTACTACGACTCGATCCTGCAGCACGAGGGCCGGTTCACCCAGTGGTTCTCCGACCGCGGGTTCCGGTACGCCGTCGCGTTCCCGCCGGAGAACTACCCGTCGGACCACCCGCTGCACGAGAACATCGTCCTCATGCTCGAGGACCGGTGCCCGATCGTGAAGCGGCGCCTGTTCTTCAACGACCCCGGGTACCACGAGCGCTTCGCCATCCTCGGCAAGCGGGTGATGGAGATCGTCGCGGCCAGTGACTACCCCGAGGACCTGATCTGGCGCAACGCCGCCCGCGGGGCCGAGCCGCGATCGATGTACACGAACATGTCGATGCTCTCGATCATCCCGGACTCGGACCTGCCCGAGTCGGAGCGGGCGGACCGCCCGGTGCTGGCCGACCCGCCGCGGATCTGCGTGCTGGCCCACATCTACTACGAGGACATGACCGAGGAGATGGTCGGCTGGATGCGTCGCATCCCGGCGCCGTTCGACCTCGTGGTCACGACGAGCACCCCGGCCAAGCAGACCGCGATCCGCGCGGCGCTGGCCGCCTGCGGGTTGGGGGATGCCGAGGTCCGACTGGTCGAGTCCAACCGTGGTCGCGCCGAGAGCGCGTTCCTGATCGCCTGTCGGGACGTGCTGCGGTCCGGCCGGTACGACCTCATCCTCAAGATCCACTCCAAGAAGTCGCCCCAGGACGGCCACAACCTGGGCCACCTGTTCCGGCACCACGTGGTCGACAACCTGCTCTCCTCGCCGGGCTACGTCGCGGAGATCCTGCAGCAGTTCGCCGACCGGCCGAGCCTGGGCATGCTCTTCCCGCCAGTGGTGAACATCGGTTTCCCCACGTTGGGGCACGCCTGGTTCACCAACAAGGAACGCGCCCGCGAACTGGCTGCCGAGCTGGACATCGACGTCCCGTTCGACGCGTCGACGCCGATCGCGGCGTACGGCGGCATGTTCTGGGCGCGGCCGGAGGCACTGGCCAGGATCATCGACCACGATTTCGCCTACGAGGACTTCGCCGACACCGAGCACGGCTACGGCGACGGCATGCTCGGGCACGTGCTCGAGCGGCTGTGGGCCTACGCGTCGCTCAGCTCCGGGTACGCGGTGCGGTCGGTGATCAACACCGACTGGGCCGAGATCAACTACGCGTTCCTGGAGTGGAAGCTGCAGAAGATCTCGTCCGTGCTGCCGGCGCACACCGACGACCAGGTCGCCTGGGTGCAGCGCGCGGACGAGGCGCTCCGGTCGGCGATCGCGGCACCGGTCGTGGTCGAGGTGGCCGCCACCGAGCCGCCGCTGGTGTCGGTCAAGCGCGCGGTGGACGAGACCTACCCGCGGATGGGTCAGGTGCTCCGGCCGCTGTACCGGATCGCACGATCGGCGGCGCGAGCGGCACGCTCCGGGCGCCGGGCGTGAACCCGTCGCGGTGCTCGCCGCCGGAGGCCGGGGCGAGGTGTCGGACGTGGCGCTGAACCTGCAGGAAGCCTTCGACGCGCGCCGGAACAGCATCGGCTTCCTGCGGTGGTTGCTGGCCTTCGTGGTGATCTTCTCGCACGCCGGGCCGCTCGCGGGCTTCTACGACAGCCACAGCCTGGGCACGCAATGGTCGTCCGAGCAGTCGTTCGGGGGCGTGGCCGTCGCCGGGTTCTTCTGCCTCAGCGGCTTCCTGATCACCAGGTCGCGGATGGGCCGGTCGACCGTCTTCCGATACTTCTGGCGGCGGGTGCTGCGCATCTTCCCTGCGTTCTGGGCGGCGCTGTTGCTGGTCGTGCTGGTGCTGGCTCCCATCGCCTGGTGGAAGAGCAACGGCACGATCCGGGGATACGTCAGTGCTCCGAACGACTCACCGTTGACCTACTTCGCCGACAACATGTGGCTGAAGATGAACCAGTTGAACATCGCCGACATGGGAGCGGGCACGCCGCTGGCGGGCTGCTGCACGGTGGACTGGAACGGGTCCGCCTGGACGCTGTTCTACGAGTTCAAGGGCTACATCCTGATCGGGCTGTTCGGGCTCTTCGGCATCCTCGGCCACCGGATCATCGCCACCATCGCCTTCCTCGGCATGCTGACCATGAACACCCTGCTGTTCCTGGGTGTCGCCGGGAATTTCGCCGCGATCGACCCGTTGATGTCCGACTTCTACAGCATCATGCTGCTGACCCCGTTCATGTTCGGAATGATGCTGGCCCTGTGGGCCGACCGGATCCCGATCGACGACCGGCTGGCCCTGGCCGCCGCGGCCATCGCGATCTTCACCTACTTCATCGCGTCCGGATGGAACGTCTACGGTCAGTTCGCCTTCATGTACGTGATCATCTGGGCCGCGGTCCGGCTGCCGCTGACCCGGTGGGAGAAGTACGGCGACCTGTCGTACGGCATCTACATCTACGCCTGGCCCATCCAGCAGTTCGGTGCGTTCTTCGGTGTGGAGCGGCTGGGCTGGTTCGGGTACCACCTGGTGATCATCGTCGCCTGTCACCTGGCCGCGTACGTCAGCTGGCACTGCATCGAGAAGCCCGCCATGGACCTGAAGAACTGGACGCCGCGATGGTTGTCCGCCCTGATGGCGCGCGGCCGCCCGCTCAACGACCGGATCAAGCGGATCATCGTCGATCCCCGCTTCTCCACCACGCACTACGCCAACCGGCTGCGCAACGACCGGGCGGCCCTGGCCCAGGATCGTCGTGACGACCACCTGACCAGTCAGGATCCGGACGAGCGGGTGCACGCGTCCGAGTCCCCACGGCCCCCCGTCCCGCCGGTGGGTGCATCCGACCGGCCGACCGATCGGCCGGCCGATCGGGACCGGGCCGGCCTGCCCGGTGGTCGATGAACGAGCCCGCGCGCGACCCCCGCTTCGCACCTGCCCGGCGGGGCGCCCCAGCCCGGAAGGTGCTGCGCTCGGTCGCGGTCATCCTCGGCGTCCTGATGTTCGCGGTGATGACCTGGGGCCTCCCCGCGCTGTACCACCAGCGGTACGACCCGACGAACCGTCCGGCCACGGCGGCCGCGGCCGAACCGCCGGCCGAACCCGCACCCACCCCCGAGCCGGCCGACCCCGCCTGGCACCCGGTGCCGTCGGCGGATCAGGACCGGATCTACCAGGATCAGACGCAGACGGCGGCGGAGCACCCCGGCATCGCGGTGGATGGGCGCGACGGGTACGTCTTCTTCGGCGACATCATCGAGCAGAACTTCGCCCAGGCCATGGGGCGCCGTTATCTCGGCCGCGCCGAGGTCGCGGCGACGGTCGACACCCTGGCCGCCGAGCGGAGCTGGCTGGACGAGCGCGGGATCCCCAACGTCTTCGTCGTGGTTCCGGCAACCTGGAGCGTCTACCAGGACAAGATGCCGGCCTGGACCGACGGACAGGTGTTGCCCCGGATCGCCGATCAGCTGTTGACCGCCGATCCGGAGGCGTTCCTGGACCTACGCCAGGCGCTGACCGAGGCCCGATCGTTCGCTGACACCTATCCCCGGCTGAACAGCCACTGGACACCCTTCGGTGCCACCGTGGGCCTGCGCACCGTGCTCGAGCGCCTGGCCGCCGAGTACCCGGCCCTGGGCGACCTGCAGCTGCCGGAGGTGACCGGCACGCGGACGGTGGACGCCTCGAACGAGTTCGAGCCACTCATCGGACCGCGCGGCCCCAACGACTGGGTGCTGCCGGAGTTCGCGAGGCCACTGCCGGAGTTCGAGCTGACCGGCGCCGACGGTGCGTCGGCGTCCGTGCCGGGCGACACTGTCATCGACCCGATCCAGTTCCCCGCACGTACGGCCAACCCGCAGGCCGGCAACGCCCACCGCGCGCTCATCCTCGGCGATTCGGCGACCGGCGTCATGTCGCCCTACCTGGCCGCCTCCTTCGGCGACACCTGGCTGGTCCGGCACCACTGGAACGAGCCGGAACAGCGCCCCAACGTGCCGGCGCTCATCGAGGCGTACCAGCCCGACGTGGTGATCACGCTCGTCACCGAGCGGTACCTCACCGTTCCGACGGGGGACCAGGCGCTGTACGAGGGCGCGGCGGCGTTCCACGCCCCCGGTGCCCGACCGATCGGCGGATGGAACGCGCAGGGTGAGGACGCGGACGGCGGCGCGATCGCCGTGGAGAGCCGCGATCTGAACGCCCCGGTCACTGCCCGGCTGCCCGAGCTGCCGGGTGCTCCGGCGGCGGCCCGGATCGAACTCGTCACAGACGACTACGGCGTGCTCATCGCCACGGTGCCGACGGCGGCGGGGCCGGTCGCGACCCGGCTGCACCTGGCCGCTGGTCGCAACATCGTCTTCCTGCCGCTTCCGGCGGACCCGTCCGGACCGGATGTGGTCCTGCAACGGTTCGGGGGTCAGGGCGGCGCCACGCTCGAGGACATCCAGGTGCGGACGCAGGCGTGAGCGTCGCGTCCCGCACTCCCAGCACCATTGACGAAGGAGCCATCTCAACGTGTCAACCTGCCTGGTCACCGGCGGAGCCGGCTTCATCGGATGCGCCCTGTCCGGGTCACTGCCCGACCATTTCGACCGGGTCGTGGTGGTGGACAATCTGCATCCTCAGGTGCACCCCGACCGGAGCCGCCCGGCGGATCTCGATCCGCGCGTCGAGTTCGTCCTGGGTGACGCCACCGTGGCGGCCGACTGGGACACCCTGCTGGCCGATGTGACCCCGACGACGGTCATCCACCTGGCCGCCGAGACGGGCACGGGGCAGTCGCTGACCGAGGCGACCCGGCACGCCGCGGTGAACGTCGTCGGGACCACCGAGATGCTTGACGCCTTCGTGCGTCATTCGAAGCTGCCGGAGCGGATCGTCCTGACCTCCAGCCGGGCCGTCTACGGCGAGGGGGCGTGGGTCGACGAGCACGGGCAGGAGCAGTACCCGGGTCAGCGGTCGCGGGCGATGCTCGAGGCCGGCGTGTGGGACTTCCCGGGGCTGACCGCCACGCCCTTCGAGTCCCATCGGGTCCGCCCCGAACCGACGAGCGTCTACGGGTCGACCAAGCTGGCCCAGGAGCACATCATCACGTCCTGGTGTCTGGCCATGAACGTCACCCCGGTGCTGTTCCGGCTGCAGAACGTGTACGGACCGGGCCAGTCGCTGATCAACCCGTACACCGGCATCGTGTCGTTGTTCGCCCGGCTGGCCAAGCAGGGCGACGTCATCCCGGTCTACGAGGACGGCGAGATCGTGCGGGATTTCGTGTTCATCGACGACGTGGCCCGCGCCATCGTGGCCGGGACCGTGCACGGTGCCGGGAACCGCGTGCCGTACGACGTCGGCTCGGGGCAGGCCACGACGATCCTGCAGCTGGCCGGCATCATCGCCGGGATCTACGGTGCGCCCGAGCCGCAGATCAACGGCCGGTTCCGCGACGGCGACGTCCGGCACGCCTCGTGCACGGTCGACGAGACGCAGCGTGCGCTCGGCTGGCGGCCGGAGGTCATGGTCGACGACGGCGTCCGTCGGCTCTGCCGCTGGATCGACGACCGGACCAACTGACGGTGCCGCGGCAGGGGACGCCCGGGCGACCGCCGTCCCGCAGCCGCAGCAGGCTGACCGCCGGGCGGTCGGGCGGGAGTGGACACAGGTGAACGACCACAGCGGCCCCGGACACCGGCCGGAGGATCCGGACGGCGACGGCCGCGCCCACGGCTCGCGGCCGACGCCGCTGGACACGACCGGCGTGGGACCGGGCGACGGCCCGCGCTGGCAGTGGCGGATCTGGGCGGTCCTGACCGCCGCGCTGTTCGTCCTGGGGCTCGCCTGGACCCTGCTCACGCCGCCCGGCGCGCAGCCGGACGAGCCGCAGCACACCCAGCGGGCTTGGGCGGTCTGGGACGGGCAGGTGCTGGCGCCACCGACCCCGGACGGGACCGCGCTCCTGCAGCTCCCGAGCGGTCTGCTCGAGATGGGCAACGTGGGCTGCTTCGCGTTCTTCCCGAACCAGGACGCCGGCTGCCGCGCGGACTGGCCGCTCACCGACGACCGGGTCGACCTCAACAACACAGCAGGCCGGTACAACCCGGTCTACTACCTGGTCACCGGGCTGCCGATCCGGATCTTCGAGCCGGAGACCGGGTTGTACCTGTCCCGGGCGCTGTCCGCGCTGGTCGCGGCGGGCGTGCTGGCGGCCGGGCTGCACAGCCTGCTCCTGCTCAGACGGTCGTGGGTGGGCCGCGCCGCCGCGCTGGCCGTGATGACGCCGGTGTGCGTCTCGCTGCTGGGTGGCTACAACCCCAGCGCCTGGGAGATCACCGGCGCCGTGACGGGCTGCACGTCGTTGCTGCTGCTGGCCCGGTTCCCGCACCATCCGGCGGTACGGGCCTGGGCGTGGTGCGCCGCCGTTGCGCTGTCCCTCATGGCGATGACGAGGATCGCGTCGTTCGTCTGGGTGGCCGTGTTCGTGGGCTTCGCCGCGGTGCTGGCCGGACGCGGCGCGTTGGTGCTGGCCCGGCGCACCGACGTCCGGCTCGCCGGCCTGGTCGTCGCCACCGCTACGGCGTGGGCGCTCGTCTGGCAGCAGTTGGCCGGGGCTCGCGACGTCTCGGTGACCGGGTTCTCGGCCACGCTCGGCGAAGGCCTGGAGGCGTCCTACGCCGCGTCGGCCGGGTGGTGGGCCCAGATGATCGGCTACCTGGGCTGGAACGACGTGCCTCCGACGACCTTCGCGGTGTGGGGGACGGTCGCGGTGGTGGGCGCCCTGCTGCTGGGCGGGCTGGCCGTCGCCGGCCGGTGGCACCGCTGGCTGCTGCTGCTGGCCCTCGCCGGTGCGGTGCTGCTGCCGATCGTGATGTCGGCGGTGGTCTACCGATCGGTCGGCATGATCTGGCAGGGCCGGTACAACCTGCCGCTGACCTTGCTCCCGGTGCTCTGGGCGGCGCTGCTGTGGGACACCAACCCCGGGACGGACGACGCCGTGCGCCGCCGCCTGGCGGGCGCGACGCTCGTCGTGTGGGTCGCCGTGACCGTCTCGATGAGCTACACGGTGCTCAAGCGGTACGCGGTCGGTCTGCCCACCGACCCACTGTCCGGCGACGACGGCTTCCTGTTCCGGCCCGTCGCCTGGGCGCCGCCGGGTGGCGTGTGGATCTGGCTGCTGATCGGCGCGGCCGCGGCCGTGGCGGTCGCCCTGCTGATGTCGCCGACGGCCGCCGGGGCTGCCCGCTGGCTGGGCCCGGCCGGGGACTCAGGCCGGCGTCCCATGCGTCGACCGGTCGGCGCCCCGCCACCGGCGCGCCACGACCAGCCCGTGCACCGTGAGCACGACCGCCGGCCCGCAGAGCTGGGCGACGACCCCGCGGTCGACCGCCGGGAGCGGTAGCAGGAAGCACAGCAGGAACGCCGCGGTACCGAGGATCCACCCGATGCCCAGCCACCGGTGCCGCCCGAAGGCGACCAGGACCGGCTGCAGCAACTGGATGGTCATCAGCAGCAGCGCCGACAGCGCCAGCAGCTCGAGCCGGGCCAGTCCGAGGCCGGCCTCAGGGGTCCCGAACACGGTCTCGACCACCCAGCGTCCGACCACGGCCGTGCCGGCGAGGACGAGGACGGTCAGGCCGGCCATCAGGAGGCCACCGGTGCGCAGCAGCCGGCGGACGGCCGGCCGGTCGTCCCGGGCGACGGCGCTGGCCAGACCGGGCAGCACCATGGCCTGCACCGGCCCGGTCACCAACAGCGGGATCCGGGTGATGACCAGGGCGACGGTGAACGCCTGCACCATGGCCAACTCGTCGCCCACCGCCAGTCCGGTGACCAGGACGGGCCCGAGGTTGGCCAGCACCATGCCGAGCAGCGACGTCACCAGCAGCGCGGTGAGGGCGGCGCCGACCGTGGACCAGGTCGGGACGGGCGGCTCGGCCCCCGCCGCGGCATCGGACGGTGCCGCCGGCCGGCGACCGCCGCGTCGGCGGGACCGCAGCACCGTGCCCAGCATGGCCAGGGCGCCCACGAGCGGCCCGACGCAGATGGCCAGCCCGTAGCCGACCGGGTCGGTGCTCCCGGTCAGCGCGAGGACTGCGCAGCCCAGCAATCGCGCGCCACCGTCCGCCAGCAGGGTGACGGCGTACCCGCCGAACCGCCGGCGCCCGCCCAGCAGTCCGCGGAGGGCGAAGACGGCGCCCGACCCCACCACCGACAGAGCCAGGCAGCCCGTCAGCGCGAGCTCGCCGTCCAGCACCCGGCTGCGCAGCACGGGGGTGGCGGCGAGCAGCACGACCAGGGTGAGCCCGGTGAGCACACCGGTCGCGGCCAGCAGCCGGCGCACCGTCCCTGCACCGTGCCCGGGGCCGAGGGTCGCGACCCGTCGGCTGAGTTCCTGCTCGGCCGCCACGAAGACCCCGGGGCCGAGGATGTTGGCCAGCAGGTAGGTCGCCGACAGCGCCGCGAAGGTCGCGTCGTCGAACCGGTCGTGCCCGATGACGCTGAGGAACCCGTACCCGGACAGGCCGACGACGAGGGTGCCGATCGTCATCCAGAGCGAGCTGCGGCGGTCCACCCGCGACGGCGCGGCGGGCTCGCGCTCCCCACCCGCGGCGGCCGGGGGCGAGGAGGACGGGTGACGAAGGTGGCGCGAGTTCACGATCCCAGGACGCTAGTGGGCGCTGGCGGTGCCGTGCGGTCAGCGCACCGCGCGCCGCAGCCCGCCGCCGATCAGCGCCCGCGTCCCTGCTGGAGCAGGTCGCGCGGCAGTGTCACCGGCCGAGGGCGAACCGGCTCAGCCGGAGCGAGCCGCTCCGGTCACCGGCGCGGATGGCAGCCGGCACCCGCATGGCCGCGTGCGCCCGGGACAGGAGGTGGCGTCGGGCCGCCCGCGCCGCCGTGGGCCACCCGAGCGCGGTGAACGCGTCCGCCGCGCCGCGGTACACCGCCGCCTCCTCGTCGAAGCGGGCACCGTCGGCCGCGCTGACCGAGGAGTACGAAGCCCGGTGCCGCCGGTACCGGAAGGCCGGGGTGGGGTCCAGCACCATCGATCCGCCGGCCGCGACGATGTCCAGCAGCAGGACGAGGTCCAGAGCGACCTCCAGTCCGGGCCGGAACCCGATGCGCCGCAACCACGTCGTGTTCCACGCCAGCGACGGGAAGTAGGTCCAGTTGCCGCGCAGCAGGCTGGCGGCCAGGGGCTCACCGCCCAGCACCGTCCGGGCGTCGACCGACGGTGCGATCCAGCCCTTGACCCGGTCGGCCAGCGGCCGGGTCTCCCGGCCGTCCTCGTCGATCACCGTGACGCCGACCTCGACGACGGCGGCGTCGGGATGGGCGGTCATCGCATCGGCGACCAGGGTGAGGTGGTTGGGCAGCATCTCGTCATCGGCGCCCATGATCACCGCCACCGGCGCGTGGACCAGTTCCGCGCACCGCCGGAAGTTGCCGTTGATGCCCAGATTCGCCGGATTGCGGACGTACTCGATGCGCTCGTCACCGAACGAGGTCACCAGGTCGGTCAGGTCGGTCCCGGGGGAGGCGTCGTCCACGACCACCAGCCGCCAGTCGGTCGACCGCTGTTCGACGACGCTACTGATGGCGCGCCGGAGCAGGTCGACGTTCCCGTAGGCCGGGAGCATCACATCGATCGTCACGTCGTCCGTCCTGGTGGTGGGGCCCGATGCTCGACCCGGGGCTGCGTCGGCGCCCGGTCGGCGCATCCACCGTAGCCAGCGACCACCCGCCCGACGGTCAGGCGCGGCGGCGTCCGGGCTCGCGGCCGCGGACCTCAGCCCGAGGTCACGGCCGCCCGGAACACCGTCCGTCGTCGCCGTCGCGGCACCGTCCGGCCCGGGGCGTCGGCCCACCCCCGGGGCACCTGCCGCAGCACCGCCGCCAGCACCCGCAGCCGCAGCCGGATCCGGAAGTTGGCCGCGTCCGGCACCGGCCGGCGCAGCAGTCGCTTGCCGGCCAGCGACCCCGTGGTGACCGCGAACCGGGCCACGGCCACTGCGAACACCCAGGTCGGCGCGCAGCGCAGCAGGGTCCACAGCCGGTTGCGCTCGTTGTGGAAGTGGAACAGGGCAGACCGCCGGTTGCTGGTCGCCGCGTGCCGGTGCATGACCCGGGCGCGGGGCACGGCCCGGATGTCCCAGCCCGCCAGCCGCAGCCGCCACGAGGTGTCGAGGTCCTCGTAGTAGAGGAAGAAGTCGGCCGGGAAGCCGCCGACGGCGCGCAGCGCGGCGGTGCGCAGCAGCGCGGCGCCGCCGCAGAACCCGAACACGTCGCGCACCTGCGGCCCGACCGCGGCGACGTCGGCGTCGCCGTCCACGTCGACGCCGTACCAGGCCCGGTCCAGCGTGGTGCCCAAGCTGTTCACCGTGCCGGGCGCGGCCGACAGCTCCAACAGCGACGTCCAGGCCGCCGCCTCGGGGTCGGCCTCGGCCGTCTCGAGCAGGGTCTCCAGCCAGTCGGGGTCGGCGACCGCGTCGTCGTTGAGCAGCGCCAGGAAGGGCGTGTCGATCTCCGGGACGGCCGCGGCGACCCCACCGGCGAAGCCGAGGTTCTCCGGCAGTCGCCGCACGGTGATGCGCTCTGGGTCGCGGGCGGCGACCCGGCGCAGCACGTCGGTGGTGCCGTCGGACGAGGCGTTGTCGATGATCAGCACCTGGTGCGGCACGGTCTGCCGGCGCAGCGACTCCAGGCAGGCGCCGATGAACCCCGCTGCGCGGTAGGTCACCACCACCACGGTGACGCGGAGTCCGGAGGAGTCGACGGAGCGAGGTACGAGCGGAGCCGAGCTCCGCCCATCAGTGCCGTCGGTGGTCGTCTGCGGATCGCTCACGAGGGAATGATGCCCATCCGGCCGGCCAGCCAGGGCATGCCGTCCCTGAGTGCGGTCACCGGGACGTTCCAGTCGTGCCCGGAGCCGTCCACCAGGTGGATGGTGACGTCCATCCCGGCGGCCTGCGCGGCCTGGTACATGGCCTGCGCCTGCGGGCCGTACTCGGCGTCGTTGGCGCCCACCCAGAACTGGCCGGCCGAGTCCGGGTACCGGTGGTCCTGCAGCAGGGTCTGCGGGTTCGCGGCCAGGAACGCCTGCTCGTCGCCGCCGTAGAGCTTGTCGACGGTCTCCTGCCGGGAGCCCAGCGTGGGTTCGGCCTGTCCGGAGGCGTCGAGGAAGGACGAGAACAGCTGCGGATGCTTGGTGGCCAGCTGGATGGCGCAGGTGCCGCCATAGGAGAAGCCGCCGACCGCCCAGTGCGCGGTGTCGCCGTCGTAGGAGAGGTTCTGTTCGATCCAGGCGGGCACGTCCTGCGACAGGTAGGTGTCGACCTTGCCGGCGCTGGTGTCCGCGCAGATGGGGTTGTCCAGGTCGGAGCCGAGCGCGTCGGGCATCACCACGAGCGGGGCCAGCCCGCCGTGCTGGGAGGCGAACGCGTCCATGATGCCGGCCAGCTGGCCGGCGGTGAGCAGGTCGCGCGGGCCGCCCGGCTGGCCGTGGATCATCATCAGGACGGGCAGGGCCGGCCGGTTCGACGCGAAGTAGGCCGGTGGCAGGTAGACGTACCCGGGACGGGGAGTCCACCCCGAGATGGTGGCCGGGATGGTCACCTCGGACACCGAACCGCCGGCGGGCAGCGGGCCCTCGGCGCGCCAGGTCCCCGACAGCGGTCCGGGTGGGTTGGTGCGCGGCCCCATCCCGTCGCCGGTGGGCAGGTCGATCTCCGCCGCCCCGACCTCACCGAACAGCGTGCCGACGGTGGGGAACTGGGCGAAGTGGATGTTGATCAGGTTGGCCCCGGCGGCCAGCACGACCAGTCCGCTGATCACGGCCACGACCTTGCGCCACCAGCGGGTGCGGAACATCGCGGCCACGGTGAGTCCGATCCCGGCGATGATCACCGCGACCCAGACCGTCACCTCGATGGGCAGCGGCTCCGGGAAGGGCTGCCACAGGTCGTCGACGATCCAGTCGAGCAGCAGCGACACCACCATCGCGCCGACCAGGATCGACGGGACCAGCACCCGCCACCACCGCCGGTCGGAACGACTCACCAGCAGCGCCAGGAAGGCGACGGCCGCCAGACCGGACAACATCCAGGGCACCCAGCCCGAGATCAGCGACAGGTCGGACACGCGGCAGCCTTCCTGGAGCTTCCTGGAGCTTCCTGGTCGACGGAGTTCACCGTTGCACTGCGGACGGTGATCAACCGTCACCCTGCGTGCATGGAGCAGCATCCTCGCTCGGACCGATCACTGCAAGCGACCGGGCATGCGTGACACGGACGTTCGCGGGCCGCGTGGGTTCTGCCCGCACCCCGGTCGCCCGGCGGCAACGGCCATGGCGGACGCTGAGCGCATGGGCCGCCCTGTCCGGCCCACGTGCCGATGAGCCGGACGACGAGATCCGCCCGGCGGAAGGAGTGGCATCCATGTCCACCTGGCTGATCACCGGATGCTCGACCGGGCTCGGGCGCGCCCTGGCCGAGGAGGTGCTGGCCCGCGGCCACCAGGTCGTCGTCACCGCGCGGGACGCCACCCGCGTCCAGGACCTCGTCGACGCGCACCCGGACACCGCGCTCGGGGCGGCGCTGGACGTCACTGACCCGGCCGCGGTGCGCACGGTCGTGGCCGCCGCCGAGCAGCGGTTCGGCGGGGTCGACGTGCTGGTCAACAACGCCGGGTACGGCTACCGGGCCGCCGTCGAGGAGGGCGACGACGCCGACGTCCAGCAACTCTTCGCCACCCACGTCTTCGGCCCGGTCGCTCTGATCAAGGGCGTGCTGCCGGGCATGCGTGCCCGTCGCTCCGGCGCCGTCGTCAACATCTCGTCCATCGGGGCGCGGACGGCCTTCGCCGGCTCCGGCTACTACGCCGGGGTCAAGGCGGCGCTGGAGGGCATCTCCAACGCGCTGGCCAAGGAGGTCGGTCCGCTCGGCATCAGCGTGACGGTGGTCGAGCCGGGCGGCTTCCGCACCGACTTCTCCGGACGCTCGCTCACCCAGTCCGCGACCGCCATCGAGGACTACGCGCCGACCGCCGGGCTGCGCCGCAAGGAGCACGACCGCACCGACGGCACCCAGGCCGGCGACCCGGCCAAGGGCGCGGCGCTGATCATCGAGGCGGTCGAGGCCGACCCGGCTCCGACCCTGCTGCTGCTCGGCGCGGACGCCCTGGAGGGGTACGACCGGGTCGGCGCGGCGGAACGGGCCCAGGTCGACGCCTGGCGTGCGCGGAGCGCGTCCACCGGCTTCGCCTGATCCCCGGGCCTGATCCCCGGGCCTGATCCCCGGGCCTGGTCCCCGGGTCGAGACCGACCTGGGCCCGGCCGCGGCGTGTGCTGGACTGCCGGGCATGCCTCGGCTGACCGTCGTCCTGGAACAGTTGCTCGCCCCGGTCCCCGGTGGGACGGGGCGCAGCGCCGCCCAACTCACCGCCGCGTTGGCCGGGACCGTCCCGCCGGACTGGCACCTGCGCACGGTCACCGCCTGGCACCGGGACCTGACTGCGGCCCGGCTGCCCGGGGTCCGGCTGCCTGAGCGGCTGCCGCTGGGGTCCCGGGTGCTGGCCGAGGCGTGGCGGCACGGCTGGGCGTCGGGACGGTGGGCCGGCCGGCCGTGGTGGGGGACCGCCGGCGGGCCAGGACGGCCGGGGTCCGACACGGTGCACGCGACCACCCCACTGGCCCCCGACCTGCGAGAACGCCTGGTGATCACCGTGCATGACACGGTGGCGTGGACGCACCCCGAGACGCTGACCCCCCGCGGCGCCGCTTGGCACCGCGACATCATCGGCCGGGTGGCCCCGTCGGCCCGCGCGGTCTCGGTGCCGTCGCGGGCGGTGGCCGACAGCCTGGCCGAGGTGCTGCCCGCGGTGGCCGACCGGATCACGGTGGTCCCCCACGGGGTGACGCCCCTGCCGGTGCCGGCCGACGCCGCGCTGCGCCGCGCCCGCCTGGGTCTGCCCGAGCGGTACCTGCTCAGCGTGGCCACCCTCGAGCCGCGCAAGGGCCTGGACGTGCTGCTCGACGCGGTGGGACGACTGTCCGGGCACAGCGGCCCGGGCGGGCCGGCGCTCGCCGTGGTCGGGCCGGGTGGCTGGGGCGGGGTGGACGTGCCGCGGGCCGCGGCCGCGGTGGGCATCCCGGTCGAACAGTTGCACCTGCTCGGACGGGTCGACGACCGGGACCTGGCCGCGGTGCTCGACGGCGCCACCGTGCTGGTGGCGCCGTCCCGGGCCGAGGGGTTCGGACTGCCGGTGCTGGAGGCTTTCGCCGCGGGTACCCCGGTCGTCTGCTCGGACGCGCCGGCGCTGGCTGAGCTGGCCGGCTCGCCGGGGGAGGCTCCCGCGGCGCTGGTGGTCCCGCGCGGGGACGTGCCCGCCCTGGCCGGGGCACTCGAGCACCTGCTCGTCGAGCCTGCCGCGCGGGCCGAGCTCATCGCTCGCGGACGGCGGCGCGCGAACGACTTCGACTGGGAGCGGGCCGCCCGCGCCACCTGGCGGCTGCACGGAGCCACTCCCGCCGGCTGACCCCCGGCCGGTGCCGCCACCGATCAGCCCGAGTCCCGCCCGGCGCGGGAGGCACGGTCGGTCGGTCCCCGGCGGCTACCCTGGCGCCCGCCCGGAACCGCCGGGTCGATCCAGGGCCCGCTCCGCACGGCAGCAGCCCGACCGCACGAACGGGAGCGCTGCCATCGGCCACGGTCACCACGGCGGGCACGGGGCGACCCCGCGGATCCTGCTGGACGCCACGGCCGTGCCGGCCGAACGTGGTGGTGTCGGTCGCTACGTGGACCAGTTGGCCGCCGCGCTCGACGGCGAGGGCGCCGACCTGGCCGTCGTCTGCCAGGACCGGGACACCGAGGTGTTCGCCGCGCTGGCCCCGCACGCCGAAGTGGTGCCGGCCGCCGCGGACCTCACCCGCCGCCCGGCCCGGCTCGCCTGGGAGCAGACCGGGCTGCCCCGGTTGGCCCGCCGGGTGCGGGCCGACGTCATCCACTCGCCGCACTACACGATGCCGCTGGCCGCGGACGTGCCCGTGGTGGTCACCCTGCACGACGCCACCTTCTTCTCCGACCGGCACCTGCACGGCGGCGTCAAGGGCCGGTTCTTCCGGTCCTGGACCCGGCTGTCGCTGCGCCGCGCCGCGGTCTGCGTCGTGCCCAGCGCGGCCACCGCCGACGAGCTGACACGGCTGGTCGGCGCCCACCGCGACCGGCTCGTCGTCGCCCATCACGGGGTGGACGCCCACTTCCGACCCCCCGAACCGGACCGGATCGACGCCGTCCGCCGGCACCTCGACCTGGGGGACCGGTCCTGGATCGCGTTCCTGGGCACCCTGGAGCCGCGCAAGAACGTCCCCGCGCTGATCCGGGCCTACCTGCGGGTCGGCCGCGACCGGCCGGATCCGCCCGCGCTGGTGCTGGCCGGCGCGCCCGGCTGGGATCGGTCGATCGAGCCGGCGCTGGCCGCCGTCCCGCCGGAGCTGCGGGTGATCCGGACCGGGCACCTGCCGTTCGACCTGCTGCCCGGGCTGCTCGGCGGCGCCGAGGTCGTCGCCTACCCGTCGCTGGGCGAGGGGTTCGGGCTGCCGGTGCTCGAGGCCATGGCCTGCGGCGCCGCCGTCCTCACCACCCGCACGCTGTCGCTGCCCGAGGTGGGCGGTGACGCCGTGGCCTACTGCGGCACCGGGGCCGGGGACATCGCCGCGGTGCTGGGTGAGCTGCTGGACCAGCCCGACCGGCGCGCCGCGCTGTCCGCGGCCGCCCAGGAGCGGGCCGCCGGGTTCACCTGGCCGGCCAGCGCCCGTGCGCACCTGGACGCGTACCGGCGCGCCGTCACCGAGGCGGTCGGCCGGTGACCGAGCAGCAGCCGGACCCGGCGGCCAGCCCGGCGCCCGCCCGGGGGCTTGCGACGGGGCCCACCCGAGGGCCCGCGACGGGGTCCACCCCCCGGCCCGCGGCCGTTGCCGGCCGGGGCCGCCCCGAGCTCGGCGTCGGGGTCGTCGTCGTCACCTTCTCGCCGGGCGAGCACCTGGCGGCGTTGCTCGACTCGCTGCCGGCCGCCGGTGCCGCCGACGCCCCGGTGGTGCTGGCCGACAACGGGTCCACCGACGGCTCGGTCGAGGCGGCGGCGCACCGGCCCCGGGTCCGGTTGCTGCGCACCGGCGGCAACCTGGGCTACGGGCGCGCCGCGAACGCCGGCGCCGCGGTGCTGGACCCGCAGCTGCCCTGGGTGCTGGTGGTCAACCCCGACGTGGTGCTGGAGCCAGGCGCGGTGCGGGAGATGGTCGCCGCCGCCCAGCGGCACCCCGAGGTCGGTGCGGTCGGGCCGCTGATCACCACGCACGACGGGGCCGTCTACCCGTCGGCCCGGCGGTTGCCCACCATCGGCGCCGGCATCGGGCACGCGGCGCTGGGCTGGGTGTGGCCGGGCAACCCGTGGACCCGCGCCTACCGGCAGGACCACGCCGAACTCGGTGAGCGACCCGCGGGGTGGCTGTCCGGCGCCTGCCTGCTGCTGCGTCGCAGCGCCTTCGACGCGGTGGGCGGATTCGACCCGGGCTACTTCATGTACTTCGAGGACGTCGACCTGGGCCGGCGGCTGGGCCTGGCCGGCTGGACCAACCTGTACTGCCCGACCGCGCGGGCCCGCCACCTGGGCGGTCACGCCACCGAGGCGCACGCCCCGCGGATGGCCCGGGCCCACCACGAGAGCGCCTACCGGTACCTGGCCGGCGTCTACCCGCGCCCGTGGCAGGCCCCGGTCCGGGCGCTGCTGCGGGTGGGTCTCGGCCTGCGCGGGTGGGCCGCGGGCCGGTCGGTCCGGGTCGGGCGGGGCGCCGCGCTGCCGTCGCGGGCTCCACGGCCGGACACCGACCCGGGCCGGACGGCTCCCTGAGCCCGTCCGGCCGGGTCGATCACGCGCGCCGGGCCGGTATGGTCGGCGGGCGCGCCGGGAAGTGATCACCGAACGAGATACCGTGATTGCATACGGTGACCGGGCGGCACTGGGACCTCTCGGTCCCGGCGCGGATCGAGCAGTCGAGCAGACGGGGGCAGTGCGGTGAAGGGCATCATTCTGGCCGGTGGAGCCGGGACCCGGTTGCACCCGGTGACCCGCGCGGTGTCCAAGCAGCTGCTGCCGGTCTACGACAAGCCGATGATCTACTACCCGCTCTCGGTGCTCATGCTGGCCGGGATCCGCGACATCCTGGTCATCACCACCCCGGAGGACAACGCCGGCTTCCGGCGACTGCTGGGTGACGGAGCCGACTGGGGTCTGACCCTCACCTACGCCGAGCAGCCGCAGCCGAACGGGCTGGCCGAGGCGTTCCGCATCGGCGCCACCCACATCGGCGACGAGCCGGTCGCGCTGGTGCTGGGCGACAACATCTTCTACGGACACGGCTTCTCGGCCACTTTGCAGCAGGCGGCCGGATCCATCGTCTCGGGTGACACCGGCTGCGTCCTGTTCGGGTACCCGGTCCGCGATCCGGAGCGGTACGGCGTCGGCGAGATCGACGAGACCGGCCGGCTGCTGTCCATCCAGGAGAAACCGGCGCAGCCGGCCAGCAATCTGGCCATCACCGGGCTGTACCTCTACGACAACGACGTGGTCCGGTACGCCGCCGATCTGCAGCCCAGCGCGCGCGGCGAACTCGAGATCACCGATCTGAACAACCTGTACCTGCAGCAGGGCCGCGCGTCGCTGATGGACCTGGGCCGTGGCTTCGCCTGGCTCGACACCGGCACGCACGACTCGCTGCTCGAGGCGGGGGAGTTCGTCAAGGTGCTGGAGCACCGCCAGGGCGTGCGCATCTCCTGCCTCGAGGAGATCGCCCTGGCCCAGGGGTTCATCGACGCCGACCAGGCGTACACCCTGGGCAGCTCGCTGGCCAAGTCGCCCTACGGCCAGTACGTCATGACCATCGCGCGGGCGGCCGGCGCGATCGCCTGACCCGAGCCCCACCCGGCCTCCTGCCGCGGATCCGTCCGAGAGCCCAGCGCCGTCCGAGCCCGTTCCAGCGCCCGGTCCAGCACCGGCCAGCACCAGCCCCGGAGGCATCCCGCATGTCGACTCCCGACCCGTCCGTGCCCGATCCCAGGCCCGATCCCAGGCCCGATCCCAGATCCGACAGCAGGCCCGATCGGTCCGACGTCGACGCCGTCGTCCTGGTCGGCGGCAAGGGCACCCGGCTCCGCCCGCTGACCCTCTCGGCGGCCAAGCCGATGCTGCCCACCGCGGGAGTGCCGTTCCTGGAGCACCTGCTGTCCCGCATCCGCGACGCCGGGATGCGGCACGTGGTCCTCGGCACGTCGTACAAGGCCGAGACCTTCACCGAGCACTTCGGCGACGGCAGCGCCTTCGGCCTGGACATCGAGTACGTGGTGGAGACCGAGCCGATGGGCACCGGTGGCGCCATCCGCAACGTGCTCGACAAGCTGCGGTCCGACACCGCCATGATCTTCAACGGCGACATCCTGTCGGGCGTGGACCTGGGTGCGCTGCTGGACACCCACCGGGACAACACGGCCGACGTCACCCTGCACCTGGTCCGGGTGCCCGACCCGCGTGCGTTCGGATCGGTGCCGACCGACGCCGACGGCCGGGTGCAGGCGTTCCTGGAGAAGACCGACACCCCACCCACGGACCAGATCAACGCCGGGTGCTACGTGTTCAAGACCTCGGTGATCGCGGAGATCCCGTCCGGCCGGGTCGTCTCGGTGGAGCGGGAGACGTTCCCCGGACTGCTGGAGGCCGACGCCCGGGTGTTCGGGCATGTCGACTCCAGCTACTGGCTCGACCTCGGCACCCCCGGCGCGTTCGTGCAGGGCTCGGCCGACCTGGTCGGCGGCGTCGCACCGACCGGCGCGCTGCCGGGACCGCCCGGGGCGGCGCTGGTGCTGCCCGGCGCCCAGGTGGCCGAGCAGACCGTGGTCGGCGGTGGCAGCACGGTGGGCCGGCGGGTCCGGGTCGGGCTGGGGGCCGTGCTCGAGTCGGCCGTCGTGTTCGACGATGCCGTCATCGGCGAGCACGCCCGGGTGCTCCGCTCGGTCGTCGGCGCCGGCGCCGTCATCGGTGAGGGCTCGGTCATCGAGGACGCGGTGATCGGCGACCGCGCGGTCGTCGGTGCACACTGCGAACTCCGCCGCGGCGTCCGGGTCTGGCCGGACGTCGAACTGCCCGAGGCCGGCGTGCGGTTCTCGGCCGACATCTGAAACGGGAGCGGGGCTCTCGCCGCGTTCAGCCGCCGGGTCGGACCCGGGTCAGCGCGGCGGTCACCGCGGCGCGCACCGACGCGTCGACGCCCGTCGCACCCGTGGGCAGCGCGTCCACCCGGTGGAACGCCACGTCGGACGACTCGTCCGAGATGATCGGCACCGCACCCGGTCCCGCCACGAAAACGTACCGGACGTCGAAATGCCGGGTCGGGCGGCCCAGCGAGCAGGTGATCGGGTGCACGTCCAGGTGCACCGGAGCGGGCGTGCCGTCGACGAGCACCGGCATCAGCCCGGTGAGACCGGACTCCTCGGTCGCCTCCCGCGCCGCCGCGCCCAGCAGGGTGCCGTCGCCCGGCTCGCAGTGCCCGCCGAGTTGCAACCACAGGCCGAGCCGGCGGTGCAGGGTGAGCAGCACCGACCGCAGGTCGGCCGACAGCACGACCGCGCTGGCCGTCACGTGGCCGGGTCCGCAGGAGCGGGCGGTGGCGTCCGGACGGGCGGCGAGCAGGCCCAGGAACGCCTCGCACAGCGCCGACTGCCCGAGATCCGGTGCGGCCCAGGCGCGCAGCACCCGTTCGGTGTCGGCCTGCACCGCGGCGTGCGCGGCCACGACCGCCGGGTCGGGCGGGAGCTCGGCCGTCACCGGGTGATCATCTGGCCGGGCACCGGCTCGCGGGCCTGCAGCGGCTCGGCCGGGTGGCCGACCGCGATCGCCCCGAGCGGCTCCCAGTCCGCCGGCAGGTCGAGCACGCTGCGCACCACCGCCGGTGCGAAGATGGTGGACGAGATCCACGCCGAGCCCAGCTGTTCCGCGGCCAGGGTGACCAGCAGGGCCTGCACGGCGGCCCCGCCGGCCACCGTGTACATGGTCCGTTCCGCGTCCTGGCGGCGCGCGTCCGGATAGGCGTGCCGGCCGTCGCCGGTGACGAAGGCCAGCAGCACGGCGGGCGCCCGGTGCAGCACCTGGCCGCGGGCGACCCGGCGGGCGATCCGCTCGGCGTCCCAGCCGTCGTCGGCCAGATCGGCCTCCCACTCGGCCTGCATCGCCTGCAGCAGGGCGTCCCGGTGCGCGACCACGTGCACGAAGCGCACCGGGTGGGAGTGGTGCGGCGCCGGGGCGGTGGTCGCCGCGTCCACGCACCGGGCCAGTACGGCGGGATCGACCGGCTCGTCGGTGAAGTCGCGGACGGTGCGACGGCGCAGCACCGCCTCCCGGTGACCCTGGGCCCGCCCGGTCTCGATGGCCAGGTCGGTGCCCAGCCGGAACAGGTCCTCGTGGTACGGGCGCTGCAGACTGCGCGCGGTCCAGCCGTGCTGCGGACCCGACTCGCCTCCGCTCGTGCCCTGCTGCGGCGACTCCGGCTGGTCTGATGGTCGGAGCTCGCCTCCGCTCGTGCCTCGCTGCGGCGACTCCTCCTGGTGCCAGCCGCGCACCACCGCGACCGGTACGCCGGACAGCTTGCCCTTGACCAGATCCGCCGCGGCGGCGAGTTCGTCGCCCAGTGCGACCTGCGTGACCACGAGCTCGTTGCCGAACGCGTCGACGCCGCCGCGGTGGTCCAGCAGCACCTGCACCCCGGCCGCGCCGATGGCCACGTCGGTCACCCCGGTCCGCCAGGCGCGGCCCTGGGTGTCGGTGACCACCACGCCGACGTGCCGCCCCCGCTCGGCCAGCGTGTCCCGCAGCCGGGCCGCGGACGCGTCGGGATCCTCGGGCAACAGTGCGATCTCGTCGAGGCGGACGTTGGACGCGTCGATCCCGGCGGCGGCGGCGACGATGCCCTGCCGGTTCTCCACGATCCGGGTGCGACCGACCTCGGCGACCAGTCGCACCGTCTCCTCGTCGATCAGCCGACGGCGCAGGGCGTCCCGAGCTTCCGGGTCGACCGGCGCGGGCACCAGTCGGCCCTCCACCTTGGAGAGCACCTTGGAGGTGACGACCAGCACGTCACCGTCCTGCAGCCAGTCGGCCGCGGCCAGGATGGCGGCGGCCAGGTCGTCGCCCGGCCGGAAGTCGGGCAGCCCGGTGATCGGCAGCACGTGCAGCCCGCCGGCGGCCGGCGCCGCGAGTTCCGGCACCGTCAGGACGGCCGCGGTGTCGTCCGTCCCGGTCGGATCAGACGCGGACATCGACCAGGTCCAGGCAGGCCCTGACCATGGCCGCGGTCGCGGCCGGGTCCGTCATCAGCAACGGTGCGGTGCCCACGCGCACGCCGGGCATCTCCGCGATGTCCTGCTCGGCGACCAGGAAGGCGTCCAGCAGCCCGCCGTCCGACCGCGCCCCGTAGTGCCGTCCGACGCCCTCGGCGCTGCTCTCGACCCCGATGGCGGCCAGGCAGGCGTCCGCGTGCCCGCGCACCGGCTTGCCGCCGATGATGGGGGAGACCGCCACCACCGGGGCCGTGGTCTCCCGCAGCGCCGCCGCCACGGCCGGCACGGCCAGGATCGGCCCGACCGAGACCACCGGATTCGACGGCGCGATCAGCACCACGTCAGCGCCGGTGATCGCCTCCACCACCCCCGGTCCGGCCGTCGCCTCGGCCGCTCCGATCGGGGTGATCGACAGGGCCGGCAGGCCGGCCCGGTAGCGGATCCACCACTCCTGGAAGTGCAGCGCGACCAGCGGCCGCTCGCCCGGCTGGACGGTGTCGGAGCCGGTCGCCCCGTCATCGACGGCCCCGTCGACGGGGGTCGGTCCGGCCTGCGGATCCGGCACCACCACGTGGGTCTCGACCCGGTCGTCGCTCATCGGCAGCAGGCGCACTCCGGGCTGCCACCGGGCGCACAGCGCCTCGGTCACCGCCGACAGCGGGTACCCGGCGTCCAGCATCCGGGTCCGGACCAGGTGGGTGGCGATGTCCTTGTCGCCCAGCGAGAACCACGGCGCCTCGGCGTCGTACGCGGCGAGTTCGGCTGATACTGCCCACGTCTCGTCGGTGCGACCCCAGCCGCGCGCGACGTCCGCACCGCCGCCCAGGGTGTACATGCAGGAGTCGAGGTCCGGGCAGATCTGCAGCCCGTGCAGGCGCAGGTCGTCGGCGGTGTTCACCACCGCGGTGATCCGGTCGGGACCGTCGGTCGGCGCCGCGCCGGTCGGGTCCCAGCCCAGGAACGCCTTGACGCCGAGCAGGAACCGGGCGCCACCGACGCCCCCGGTCAGCACCGTGATGTCCACGGGCACCGATCCTTCCACAGTCGACGGTGCCCGGTCCCGCCGCGGCGGGTGGCGGACGGGACCCGTGCTCAGGTCCAGAACCGGAACAGGGCGGACCCGGCCGCCGCCAGCGCCGTCGACCCACCGGCCTGCCGCAGCGCCCACTCGCCCACGTCGAACAGGGCGCGGGACAGCGCCGGCACCGAGAACAGCAGCGCCACCACGACCAACGGCGCCCAGGGGCGGATCGGCGCGATCCGCGCCCGGACCCGGGTGGGCAGCGTCGGCTCCACCGCCCCGAACCCGTCGAAGCCCGGTACCGGGACCAGGTTGAGCACCGCCGTGACGAACTGCAGCACGGCCAGGAAGGACAGGGCCGCGGCCAGCACCCGCAGATCCCCACCCATCCCGGCCAGCTCGGCCGACACGGTCGCCGCGACCACGCCGAGCACCAGGTTGGTCGCCGGTCCGGCCAACGCGACCATGCTGGCCGCCGCCGGGTGCCGCATCCGGTGCGGCTCCAGCCGCACCGCGCCACCCGGCAGCGGGATGCCGCCGATGGCCAGCAGCAGCAACGGCAGCACGACGGTGGTGCCGGCGTCGGCGTACCGCACCGGGTTCAACGTCAGGTATCCGCGCGCCCGCACCGACGTGTCGCCGAAGGCCAAGGCGACGGCCGCGTGGGCGAACTCGTGCAGGCACAGGCTGATCACCCAGCCACCCAGCACCACGAGGAACACCCAGACTCCCGGCGGGCCGGTGCCGGAGGCCGCGAACGCCCCGGCACCCGCAGTGACGAGCAGGACGACGGGGAACACCCATGACCCCTTGGCCGACGACTTCATGATCCCAGTGTGACCAGCGCCGACGCCCACACTGGACCGTCGGGGTGACACACGTGACGCGGGTGACCGGAACCGGCCATAGCACGGCTCGCGGCTTGACGAGCCACAGGACACACCTGTGTAATCACATCGCTGTCATTCACCGGTCCGGCTGTCCGGGGCGGTCGGGGACGGCGGCGGGTGAGCGTGCAGGTGGCGGGCGCACAGCCCGGGGGAACGTCCGTGCGGAGCAGCTGCGCACACGTCGGAGCAACGGGGCCCGGCGGAACCGGACGAGCCGAAGTCGGCGGAACGAGCGGCGGTGTCGAGGATCTCACGGTCCCGACGGGCTCGGTGGGTCGGCGGTGCGAGCGGTCGGCGGCGGAACACAGGACGAGGCGGCACCCGATCCGGTCAGATCGGGTCCGGACAGGCGGAGGGACTTCTCGGTGGAACGGTTGGGGGAGATGGTCATGGTGTCCGACGCGGCGAACTGGAACGGGGACCTGCTGGGGGAGCAGGAACCGGAGTGGCACGAGCGGGCGCTGTGTGCCCAGACCGACCCGGAGGCCTTCTTCCCGGAGAAGGGCGGGTCGACCCGTGAGGCCAAGAAGATCTGCGGTGGCTGTGAGGTGCGCGACGAGTGCCTCTCGTACGCCCTGGCCAACGACGAGCGGTTCGGCATCTGGGGCGGCCTGAGCGAGCGCGAGCGGCGCCGACTCAAGCGCGCGGCCGGCTGAGTCGTCGGGCGCGAGCAGTCCGGGACGGGACCCGTCCGGCCGCAGGGGAAGGGCGCGCCGGGCTGTCCGCCGTCCGACCCCCCGACGGCAGCGACCGGCCGCCCGGCGACGACTGCTCAGGCGTCGGGCGGTTCCTCCGGGTCACGACCGAGGGCGCTGCCCACCTGCTCGTTGATCACCTCGACCACCAGGTCGGCCAGATCCGCCGGATCGGCGGACCGCACTTCCAGTGGCCGCCGGTAGATCACGATGCGCGGCTTGGTCGGCCGTCCGCGGGAGTCCACCCCCGCGGGCACCGCCCGGGCCAGTGGCACCGGGCCGTCCGCCACCACGTCGTCCGACGGCAGCGCGTCGCCGTCCGCACCGACCGGCGGGACCTCGTCCACGGCGAACTCGAAGCCACCCAGTTCGGTCGGCCACCGTCGTTCCAGTTCGGCCACCGCGTCCAGCACGAGCTGGTCGAACTGCTCGGCGCGGGTCCGGGCCCCGGGCAGGTCCGCGGGCAGCAGTGCTCCGCGGAGCCCGCGTCCGTGCCGGTCCCGGGAGCGTCGTCCTTGCCGCGCGCGCCCGCGGGCGCCGGTCGGGCCGGAGTGGTGGTCGATGGACATCGGCCGAAGTGTACGAGTCACGGCCTGCCGATGCCCTCGTCCGGACGGGGGTCCGGACCAGCGCATCGCTCCCCGCGGGACGTCGGCGCGACCGCCCCGGCGCGCCGGATCGCCCTCCGACACCCCCGGCCCGGGGAGGGATATCGTGCCCCGGTGGCCAGACTGCGCAGATGTTCCCGGACGGGATGTACCAACGCTGCCGTCGCCACGTTGACCTACGCCTACGCCGATTCCACCGCCGTCGTGGGACCGCTGGCCACTGCCGTCGAACCCCACTCGTACGACCTGTGCGCCACCCACGCCCAGCACCTCACCGTCCCCAAGGGGTGGGAGGTCGTCCGGCCGGACGGTGATCTCGGCCCCGTCGGTCCGCGTGTCGACGACCTGGAGGCGCTGGCCGACGCGGTCCGCGAGGCAGGCCGGCAGGCCGCCCAGGATGACGACCCGCTGGCCCCGACCGGGCCCGGCGCGGCCAACGCCGCGACCGGCGGTGGGGCCGCGGCCGCTGACGCCCGTCGGGCACACCTGCGGGTGCTGCGGTTCCCCGAAGGGTGACTGCCGGGTCCGTCCGTGACCCGGTGTGACGGCCCTCCCCGCCGCGGCGGCCCGGCCGTGTCCTCCACGCGGTGGCCGCTCGCCCGTCCGGGGGTTCTGCTGCGGCCACGCCCTGCGGTCGGCCACGACCGGTAAACTCGTCGCGTCGTGTGCGGCAGCGAGGCCGGTGGCCGGCGCCGGGCGGGCGAACGGGGCGTTCCGATCATCCGGGCCGGACCGAGTGGACGGGGCGACAGTCCGATCCCGGGGGAGCCGGCGGAACCGGCCGGAGATGCGAGCCGACGGCGAGGCGTGCACTGCGCCGAGGAGGTTGCTCATGGCAGGGGGACGAACCGTGCCCGGTCCCGATGCGGATCTCGATCCGGTGCTCCTGTCGGTGCTGGCCTGCCCGGACGTGCACCACAGCCCGCTGGAGCCGGGGCCGCCCCCATCAGTCCGGGACACGGTCGGGGACACCATCGGGGAGACCGACGCCGGATCCGTCATCACCGCAGTGCTGACCTGCACCGAGTGCGGTCGTCGGTTCCCCGTCCGCGACGGCATCCCGGTGCTGCTGCTCGACGAAGCCCTCCCTGACGAGCCCGGATCCGCGCCGACGGGGCCGTCGCGGTGACCGGTCCCTTCTCGTCGTTCGAGTGGACGGTCGGTCCCGACACCGATCCGGCCGACCGGCTGCACGACACGGCCGCCCTGGTGGGTGCCGACCCCACCGACCTGCTGCGGGCCGTCGCGACTGCGGGTGCGCAGATCCGCGCCACCGTGGCGGACGTCGCCGACCGGCTGGCCCGCCGGCCGGACGCGGTGCCCGACCGGGCGCGGGCGGTCCTGGTCGTCGGAGGGCGGGCCGAGGAGGACCTGGCCCTGGCGGTGTCGGCCATCGGCGGCGAGCCCGTCGTCCCGGTGCTGGCCGCGGAGGACGTCCCCGGGTGGGTCGGACCGCTGGACGCCGTGGTGGTGTTCGCCGGCGCGGACGACGACATCCGAGCCGCCGAGGCCGCGGGCACCGCCCGCCGTCGGGGTGCCTGGACCGTGGTGCGCGGCGCCGCCGCCGGACCGGTGGCCGACGCCGCCGGACCCGACCTGCTGGTCCCGGCCGTTCCTGCGCCCGAGGCGGTCGCCGCTGCCGGTCGGCTCGCGCTGCTGCTGGCCGTGCTGGGCGCGGTGGGCGCCGCACCGCCCGGTGCCGGATCCCCGGCGCTGGCCGACGCCGCCGAGCAGGCGGACGCCGTCGCGCTGGCCTGCCATCCCGGCACCGAGTCGTTCGTGAACCCGGCCATCACCCTGGCGGACTCGTTGCTCGGCGCCACCCCGGTGCTGGTCGGCGCGGACCGGGCCGGCTCCGCCCTGGCCGGGCACGGCGCCCGGGTGCTGGCCGAGATCGCCGGCGTCGCGGCCACCGCCGTCGCCGCGCCGATCGCGCTGCGCTCGCCCGCGGTGCTGGTGCGGACGGCGTCCGAGGCCCAGGACCTGTTCGCGGATCCGTTCGCCGGCGATGGCCACGACGGTCAGCCGGTCCGCGCGGTGCTGCTGTCCGGGGGTGCGGCCGGACCGGCCGACCGGGCCGTCGCCGAGGTGATCACCCGAGCGCTGCCCCGCGCCGTCCGCCTGCCGGAACTGCCGCCCGCGCCGGTCGGCCCGGACGGGTCCGCCGCCGACGGCCGGCTCGGCGCGGTGCTCGCCCAGGCGGTGCTGCTGGACTTCGCGGCGGTGTACCTCGGCCTGGCGCTGCGGGCCGCCCCGCCGGTCGACGCCCCGGCCGGCCTGGGCGGACACCGATCGATCGGACCGTGGTCCGGTCGCGCTGCCGACCGGGGGGACGACCACCGGGACGACCGCTGGGACGACCGCTGGGACGACCGCCGGGACGACCGCCATGACGACGAGGCCCAGGAGCGCCGTCAGTGAAGTTGATGCACAACCGGATCCGTCCGTACGCATGGGGGTCGCGCACGGCGATCGCCGAGCTGCTCGGCGAGCCGAGTCCGGCGCCCCATCCGCAGGCGGAGCTCTGGATCGGCGCGCACCCGGCCGACTCGTCCTCGCTGCTCGACCTGGACCCGGACGGCATTCCGGTGCGGGAGGCGTCCCTGGCCGACGTCATCGCCACCGATCCGACCGCCGCGCTGGGGCCGGCGGTGCTGCAGCGGTTCGGTCCGCGGCTGCCGTTCCTGCTCAAGGTGCTCGCCGCGGCGGAACCGCTGTCGCTGCAGGCGCACCCGACCACCGAGCAGGCCGAGCTGGGGTTCGTCCGTGAGGAGGCGGCCGGGATGCCGCTGAACTCGCCGAACCGGAACTATAAGGACCGCTCGCACAAGCCCGAGCTGATCTGCGCGCTCACCGAGTTCCACGCTCTGTGCGGGTTCCGGGACCCGCACCGGACCGTGTCGCTGCTGGCCGACCTGCAGGTACCGCAGCTCGACCACTACCTGGCGCTGCTGGCCGGCCAGCCGGATCCGGACGGGATGCGCGCGCTGTTCTCGTCCCTGATCACCATCCCGGTCTCGCTGCTGGAACCGCTGCTCACCGACGTCTTCGCCGCCTGTGTGGCGCGCATCGCCGAGGGGCATCCCGGTTCGACCGAGTACCGGACGGCGCTGCAGCTGGGGGAGCGGTACCCGGGTGATCCGGGCGTGCTGGCCGCTCTGCTGCTCAACCGGATCACCCTGACGCCCGGCCAGGCCCTGACCCTGCCGGCCGGCAACCTGCACGCCTACCTGTCCGGGGTCGGGGTGGAGATCATGGCCAATTCGGACAACGTGCTGCGGGGCGGGCTCACCCCCAAACACGTCGACGTCCCCGAACTCATGCGGGTGCTGGACTTCTCGGCCGGTGACGTGCCGGTGCTGGGCGGCCATCCCGGCCGGGCCGGCGAATGGGTCTACACGACCGGCAACGCCGAGTTCGAGCTGTCCCGGATCGAGCTGTCCGGCGACGAGTGGGACCTCACCCACGACGGCCCCCAGGTGCTGCTGGCCGTCGACGGGGAGTGCGCGGTACAGGACGCCGCGGGGACGAGCATCACGGTCCGTCGCGGCCGCTCGGTGTGGATCTCGGCCGAGGACCGTGGGGTCCGGATCAAGGGTGACGGCACCGTCTTCCGGGCCACCGACGGGCTGGTCGCCGCGGCGGGGACCGGCGGCGTGGTCGAGGCGCTGCCCGGGACCGGCGACGAGGGCGGGCGGGTGGTGGTTGACCCCGGGTCCGCCGGCGAGGGTGACCGGCAAGCCGCACCGCGCCGGCCGGAATGAGCGGCGCTGCGGACGTCATCGGGCGGGATGGCCGGGTCGGGCGTCCGACACGACACGGGGGGCTCGTTTGCCGCTGACCTGACCCGTGGGTAGGTTCGAACACGGCCCGCCGGGGAGGCGCGAGGCCATCTGTCATCTCGAGGTGTAGCTCCTGGCGGGCGACCCGGACGAGATTCCCGGACATGATCGACACGAACGAGAAGTGAGGCCGAAGTGGCTCTGCCCCAGTTGACCGACGAACAGCGGGCTGCGGCTTTGGAGAAGGCGGCGGAGGCACGGCGGGTCCGGGCCGAACTGAAGGAGCGGTTGAAGCGGGGCGGCACCACGCTGAAGCAGGTGCTCGAGGACGCTGAGACGGACGAGGCGCTGGCCAAGCTGAAGGTCTCGGCCCTGCTCGAGGCGCTGCCCGGTGTGGGCAAGGTGCGGGCCGCGGCCCTGATGGAGCAGTTCGAGATCGCCCCGAGCCGCCGCGTGCGTGGCTTGGGCGAGCGTCAGCGCCAGGCGATGCTGACCGAGTTCGGCTACTGAGCCGTTCCGATCCGGTTCCCGACGTCCGCTGCGTGCAGTGAACGCGACCGCCGACCCCACTGCCGGCCCGGTGCCGCAGGTCCGTCCCGACCTGCCGCCGGGCCGGTTGTTCGTGCTGTCCGGTCCTTCCGGGGTCGGCAAGAGCACCGTGCTGGCCCGGATCCGGGCGCGGTACCCCGAGCTCTGGTACTCGGTGTCGGCCACGACCCGCCGGCCTCGTCCCGGCGAGGTGCCTGGGGTCAACTACCACTTCGTCACGGTCGAGGAGTTCCAGGCGCTCATCGCGGCCGGGCAGCTGCTGGAGCACGCGGTCTTCGCCGGCAACCACTACGGCACCCCGGCCCAGCCGGTGCGCGACCAGCTGGACGCCGGCCGGGACGTGCTGCTGGAGATCGAGGTGCAGGGTGCCCGGCAGGTGCGGGCCGTGCCCGGCCTCGGCGACCGGGCCCGCCTGGTCTTCCTGGCGCCGCCGTCGTTCGAGGTGCTGGCCGCACGGTTGACCGGTCGTGGCACCGAGGACCCGTCCACGGTCGAGGCCCGGCTGGCCGCGGCCAGGGCCGAGCTGGCCGCCGAACCCGAGTTCGACCACGTGGTGGTCAACACGGACGTGGAGCAGGCGGTCGAGTCGTTGATACGATTGGTGGCTGGGTCGCGCCGGTGACCGTCCTGGTGTCCGGTGTGCGACCTGCTGACCGTCGTCCAGCGATCGATCGTCCGGGACGGATCCGTCCGTCTCCGGGATGCCCGTCGCCTGTCGTTCCGCCCGAGCCCGCTGCCCGCCGCAGCCGGCTCGACCACAGACTTGGAGTTCCCGCGCGATGAGTTCTGCCGCAGTGTTCGACACCGGCTCCACCGTCTCGGCCGAGCCGGGCGCCCCCGCACCCTCGGCCGCGCAGATCGCCGCGGCCGGGATCACCTACCCGCCGATCGACGAGCTGCTGGCCAAGACCAGCTCGAAGTACGGCTTGGCCATCTACGCCGCCAAGCGGGCCCGGCAGATCAACGACTACTACGCCCAGCTGGGCGAGGGGCTGCTGGAGTACGTCGGCCCGCTGGTCGAGCCGCTGCCCAAGGAGAAGCCGCTGTCCATCGCGCTGCGCGAGATCAACGCCGGGATGCTGCGGCACACCGAAGGCGAGTGAACCACCCCGCCGGCCCGGCCGGTCCGGTCCTGCTCGGCGTCGGGGGCGGCATCGCCGCCTACAAGGCGGGTGAGCTGATCCGCCGGCTCCGGGCCGCGGGGCTGGACGTCGTCGTGGTCCCCACCGACTCAGCGCTGCGGTTCGTCGGGGCGGCCACGTTCGAGGCGCTGTCCGGCAACCCGGTGGCCACCGACGTCTTCACCGATGTGCCGTCCGTCCGGCACGTGGCCACGGGCCAGCAGGCCTCGCTGGTGGTCGTCGCGCCGGCCACCGCCGACGTGCTGGCCCGGGCCGCGGTCGGCCGGGCGGACGACCTGCTCACGGCGAGCCTGCTGGTCACCCGGGCTCCGGTGCTGATGGCCCCGGCCATGCACACCGAGATGTGGACCCATCCGGCCACCGTGGCCAACGTGGCCACCCTGCGCTCCCGCGGCGTGCACGTCGTCGATCCCGCCGTCGGCCGGCTGACCGGCGCCGACTCCGGTGCCGGCCGGCTCCCGGAACCCGAGCACCTGGCCGACCTGGCCGTGCTCCTGCACCGACGCCCGGATGCGCTGCCGCACGACCTGGCCGGCCGTCGGGTGCTGGTCACCGCCGGCGGCACCCGCGAACCGCTGGACCCGGTGCGGTACCTGGGCAACCGGTCGTCCGGTCGGCAGGGCTGGGCGCTCGCCCTGGTCGCCGCCGCGCGTGGCGCCGCGGTCACGCTCGTCGCCGCCAACGTCGAGGAGGTCGCGCCGCCGGGCGTCACCGTCGTGCCGGTCGGCGACGCCCGCGAGCTCTCCGCCGCCGTGGACTCGGTGCTGGACGACCCGGCCGGCCCGGTCGACGCCGTGGTGATGGCGGCCGCGGTCGCGGACTTCCGTCCGGCCGCCGCGGCCGAGGTCAAGATCAAGAAGCTGCCGGGCGGCGCCCCGCCGGTCGTGGAGCTGGTGGAGAACCCGGACATCCTGGCCGGCATCGCGCACCGCACCGAGCGGCGCCCCGCGGTGGTCGTCGGCTTCGCCGCCGAGACCGGGGCCGCGACCGGTTCCCGGACCGGTGCCACCGCGGCCGACCCGCTGCCGGACGCCACCGACGCGTCGGACCCGGTGATGGCCTCCGTGCTGGAGTACGCCCGGCAGAAGCTGGCCCGCAAGGGCTGCGACCTGCTGGTGGTGAACCGGGTGGACCAGGGCCGCGCGTTCGGCGCGCCGGACAACGCCGCGGTGCTGCTGGCACCCGCCCGGGCCGATCACCGGGCTGATCACGGGGCCGACGCCGCCCAGGTGGTCGCCGAGGTGCCACTGGGCCCCAAGACGGTGCTCGCCGCCGCGGTCTGGGACGCCGTGTCCGAGCGGCTGGCCGGGCGCCCGGCTGCCCCGCCGCGCTGAGCACGGCCTCCCGTACAGTCCCCCCAGGCCGGCCCCGCGCACCTCGTGCAGGTCCGGCCCAGTCGAGCGCAGTCCGAGGTTCAGGAGAGCAGCCTGTGACGTCCCGTCTGTTCACCTCCGAGTCGGTCACCGAGGGTCATCCGGACAAGATCTGCGACGCCATCAGCGATGCGATCCTGGACGAGCTGCTGCGGCAGGACCCGGAGAGCCGGGTCGCCGTCGAGACGCTGGTCACCACCGGTCAGGTGCACGTCGCCGGCGAGGTGGAGACCCGGGGCTACGCGGACATCCCGGCCATCGTCCGGGACACCGTGCTGGGCATCGGGTACGACAGCTCGGCCAAGGGCTTCGACGGCGCCTCCTGCGGCGTCAACGTGGCCATCGGCCGCCAGTCCCCGGACATCGCGCAGGGCGTGGACACCGCCTGGGAGGCCCGCCTGGGCACCGAGCAGGAGCGGCAGGACCCGCTGGACCGGCAGGGCGCGGGCGACCAGGGGCTGATGTTCGGCTACGCCTGCCGGGACACCCCCGAGCTGATGCCGCTGCCCATCGCGCTGGCGCACCGGCTGTCCCGGGCGCTGGCCGGGGTGCGCAAGTCCGGTGCCGTGCCGTACTTACGCCCCGACGGCAAGACCCAGGTGACTGTGGAGTACGCCGGCGACCGGCCGGTGCGGCTGGACACCCTGGTGGTCTCCACCCAGCACGCCGAGGACGTGCACCTGGACACCCTGCTGTCGGTCGACGTCCGCGAGCAGGTGGTGGAGCCGCAGCTGCGGGCTCTGGCCGAGCACAGCTCCATCGAGATCGCCGACTACCGCCTGCTGGTCAACCCGACCGGCCGGTTCGTGATCGGTGGTCCGATGGGCGACGCCGGGCTGACCGGCCGCAAGATCATCGTCGACACCTACGGCGGCATGGCCCGGCACGGTGGCGGTGCGTTCTCCGGCAAGGACCCGTCCAAGGTGGACCGATCGGCCGCCTACGCCATGCGCTGGGTGGCCAAGAACGCGGTCGCGGCCGGCTTGGCCGACCGGATCGAGGTGCAGGTCGCCTACGCCATCGGCAAGGCCGAGCCGGTCGGGTTGTTCGTGGAGACCTTCGGGACCGAGCAGGTCGATCCGCAGAAGATCACCGAGGCCATCCGCGAGGTGTTCGACCTGCGACCGGCCGCGATCATCCGTGATCTCGACCTCAAGCGGCCGATCTACGCGGCGACCGCCGCCTACGGGCACTTCGGGCGGACGGACGTGGACCTGCCCTGGGAGCGCGTCGACCGGGCCGCCGAGCTGCAGGCCGCGCTCGGCCTGTGACCCCGGAGGTCGGTCCGCCGGCGCGGATCGACCCGTCGCCGCGCACCGACCCGCAGCGGTCCTCCGCGGACCGGGCGCTGTCGGCCCCGGCTGGTAGGCACTCGGCTGTGGACTCCCTCGTCGCCGCTGTCCCGGCCGCCGAGCCGCTGCCCGGGTTCCACCAGGATCCGACCGACGCGGCCCGTCCGGCCGCGCGGCGTGCGTCCTCGTCTCGGAGTGGAGCCCGGCGGCCGAAGGCACCCGCCGGCGCCCCGGTGGCCGCCGCGGTGCTGCCGGTCGCCCGGGTCGCGGTGGACGTGTCGCTGGCCCACCTGAACCGGCCGTTCGACTACCTGGTCCGGGCCGAGGACGCCGACACGGCCGTGCCCGGCGCGCGGGTTCGGGTCCGCTTCGCGGGTCGGCTGGTCGCCGGCTTCGTACTGGACCGGCTGGCCGAGTCCGACCACGACGGCCGGCTGGGCTGGCTGGACCGGGTGGTGTCGCCCGAGCCGGTGCTGTCCGCCGAGGTCGCCGCGCTGTGCCGGGCGGTGGCCGACCGGTACGCCGGCTCGCTGGCGGACGTGCTGCGGCTGGCCGTGCCGCCGCGGCACGCCCGGGTGGAGGCGGAGACCCCTCCCTCGCCGGCCGCGGATCCGTGCGACGACGAGACCCCGGCGCCCGACCCAACCGCGACCCTGCCGCCCGCCGGCACCGGGTGGGCCTGGTACCCGCGCGGGCCGGCGTTCCTCGACGCGGTGCGCGCCGGCCGGTCCGCCCGCGCGGTGTGGACGGCCGGCCCGGGGGAGTCCTGGCCGGCGCGGCTGGCCGAGGCGGCCGCGGCGGCGCACCGGGCCGGCCGCGGCGCGTTGCTGGTGGTGCCCGACGCCCGGGACCTCTCCCGGCTCGCGGATGCACTGGGCGCGGTGCTGCCGGCCGGCGAGTTCCGGGTGTTGGCCGCCGATCTCGGGCCGGCCGAGCGGTACCGCCGGTACCTGGCCGTCCGACGCGGCGCGGTCCGGGTGGTCGCCGGCACTCGGGCCGCCGTCTTCGCCCCGGTGCGCGACCTCGGTCTGGTCGCTGTCTTCGACGACGGCGACGACCTGTTGGCCGAGCCGCGGGCGCCGTACCCGCACGCGCGGGAGGTGGCCATGCTCCGCTCGGCCGCCACCGGGAGCGCCCTGCTGCTCGGCGGCTCCGGTCGCAGCGTGGTCGCCCAGTCCCTGCTCGACGCCGGCTGGGCCCAGGCGATCACCGCGACCCGGGCGGCGGTGCGGGAGCGCGCTCCCCGGATCGAGGCGGCCGGCGACGACCGGGCGGTGGGCGCCGACTCGGCCGCGGCCCGGGCCCGGTTGACGCCGGCCGCCTTCGCCGCGGCCCGCGCCGCCCTGCAGGACGACCGGCCGGTGCTGGTGCAGGTGCCGCGGCGCGGATACGTGCCCGCGCTGGCGTGCGCCCGGTGCCGCCGGCCGTCCCGGTGCCGCCGGTGCGCGGGTCCGCTGGCCATGGTCGGGGCCGGGCGACCGCCGCAGTGCCGGTGGTGCGGCGTGGCTGACCCGGCCGTGCGCTGCGCCGCCTGCGGATCGTCGGCGGTGCGGGCGGTGGTGGCCGGGGCCCGGCGCACCGCCGAGGAGCTCGGCCGCGCTTTCCCCGGCGTCGAGGTGATCACCTCCGCCGGCAACGCCGTCCGCGATCGGGTGGCCGCCGCGGCGGCCCTGGTCATCGCCACCCCCGGGGCCGAGCCGGTGCCGGACGGGCCCGGGTACGGTGCGGCGCTGTTGCTGGACGGGGCCGCCCTGCTCGGCCGGCCCGACCTGGGCGCCGCCCAGGAGGCGCTGCGGCGGTGGCTGACCGCGGCCGCCATGGTGCGGCCGGCCACCGACGGGGGCCGCGTCGTCGTCGGGGCCGACTCGGCGCTCCCGACCGTCCAGGCGTTGATCCGCTGGGACCCCGCCGGTCAGGCGGAGGCGGAGCTGGCCGCCGCGCGGGAGCTGCAGTTGCCTCCCGCCGTCGCCATGGTCTCGCTGGACGGGCCGGAGTCGGCCGTGGTCACCGCGATGACCCAGCTGGAGCTGCCGGACGGCGCCGACGCGCTCGGCCCGGTGCCGCTGGGGGACCTGCCCGGCGGATCCGGCCGGCGGGGCGGATCCGCCGCGGCGGACGACCCGGACGACCCGGCCGCCCGGGTGCTGCTCCGGGTGCCGCTGCCGGGTCGCCGCGCGCTGCTCAGCGCGGTCCGGGCCTGGTCCGCGGCGCGGTCGGCGCGCCGGGACGCCGCCCCGGTCCGGGTGCAGGTGGACCCGACCGAGCTGGTCTGAGCGACGGGTCCGGGCCGGTCAGTCGGGCCGGCCGAGCGCGGCGAGCCGAGCGCGCAGGCCGTCCCGGACCGCCGGCCACTCGTCGACGACGATGGAGAACACCACGGTGTCGCGGAAGGTGCCGTCGGCGCGCACCTTGTGGCGCCGCAGCACGCCCTCCCGGGTCGCCCCGAGCCGGGCGATGGCCGCCTGCGACCGGGCGTTGCGGGCGTCGGTCTGGATCTTGACGCGGCCGAAGCCGCAGTCGGTGAAGACGTGCTCGAGCAGCAGCAGCTTGGTCTCGACGTTGATCCCGGTGCCCCACACCGCCGGCCGGTAGGCCGTCCAGCCCAGGTGCACCCGTTCGTCGGCCAGCACTGCGTCGCCCAGACTGGACGTGCCCAGGACGGTGCCGGCCGGTCCGGCCGCGGTGTCCCGCAGCGACCGCACCAGGTAGGCCACCCGACCGCCCGGGACCGGATCGGGCAGCAACGCGGCCAGCCCGGCCGGGCCCGTCGGGCGGGCCGCTGGTCCACCGGCGAACCCACCGGCCCAGACCCGTTCGTCGTCCAGGGCCTCGAACAGCTCCGACAGCTCAGGCAGGTCGGGCGGACCCGTCGGCCCGACCCGGTCCAGCCGCACGCTGGCACCGATCAACGGGCGTCCGTCGGGGTACGTGGCCACGGCCGGTCCTCGCCTTCCTCGCAGCAGCGGATGCCGCTCCATCCTGCTGGCGGCCGCGACCACCGCCGGTCTAGGCAGCGGCCGGGGGCTGTCGCGCTGCCTAGACTGACCGCCGGTGTCGGTGCCCGGTGCCGACAGGCGTCGACCGGGCCGTTGCCATCCTGGCCGTCCCTGACGAGGAGTCCGAACTGCGCATCGTCTTCGCCGGCACCCCGGCCGCCGCCGTCCCGTCGCTGCACGCGGCCCTCGCCTCGCCGCACGAGGTGGTCGCCGTGATCACCCGACCGGACGCCCGCACCGGCCGGGGGCGGACGCTGCGCCGGTCGCCGGTGGGCGAGGTCGCCGACGCGGCGGGCGTGCCGGTGCTGACCCCGGCGAGCGCCCGCACTCCGGAGTTCCTCGACCAGCTCAGCGCACTGGCGCCGCAAGCCGCGGCCATCGTGGCCTACGGCGCACTGCTGCCCGCGTCCGTGCTCGCCGTGCCGCCGGCCGGCTGGGTCAACGTGCACTTCTCCCTGCTGCCGCAGTGGCGCGGCGCCTCGCCGGTGCACGCGGCCATCCGGTACGGCGACGACGTCACCGGGGTGAGCACCTTCCGGCTCGAGGAGGGCCTGGACACCGGCCCGGTGTTCGGCACGGTCACCGAGGCGGTGCGGCAGCGGGACACCACCAGCGAGTTGACCGCGCGGCTGGCCGAGTCGGGCGCGCGGTTGCTGGTGGCCACCCTGGACGGCATCGCGGACGGGTCGCTGCACCCGCAGCCCCAGCAGGGGGAGGGCACCGCCGTGACCCGCAAGGTGACGGTGGCCGACGCGGCGATCGACTGGTCGCAGCCGGCCGTGGCGGTCGACCGGTTCGTGCGAGCGATGACCGACGAGCCCGGAGCCTGGACCGACAGTCCATGGGGCCGACTGGTGCTCGGTCCGGTGGAGCCGGTTGCCGTCGGCAGCGGGGTCGGCCCCGACGGCCGCCCCGACGGCCGCCCCGACGGCACAGCGCCGGCCGACCGGGTCCCGCCGGGCCGGGTGGTGGTGGGGCGTCGGGAGGTGCTGGTCGGCACCGGCAGCAGCCCCGTCCGGCTGGGCACCGTGACCGCGCCGGGCCGCCGAGCCATGCCGGCCGCGGACTGGGCCCGCGGCGCTCGTCCCGACCCCGACACCGTGCTCGGCGCCCGGCAGGAGACCCGATGACCCCGCACCTGGGCCCGGCCGGCGGCCGGCCCACCCGACGCGGCGACGGGGCGGGACGACGCAGCGGCGCCGGCCGCCCGGCCGCCGGTGACCGGCGCGGCCCCGCCCCGCGTCCCACGACCCGCCGGCCACCGGTGCCGGACCCGGCCCGCCGGGCCGTGCTGGACCTGCTGGCCGCCGTCCGCGGTGGCGCCTTCGCGAACCTGGCCCTGCCCCGGCTGATCGACCGGCACCGGCTGGCCGGCCGGGACGCCGCGCTGGCCACCGAGCTGGGGTACGGCACCTGCCGGGTCCTGGGCCAGCTCGACGCGGTGCTGGATGCCTGCAGCAGCCGGCCGCTCGGCGAGGTCGACGGCGTCGCGCTGGACGCGCTGCGACTCGGTGCGTACCAGCTGCTGCACACCCGCATCCCGCCGCACGCCGCGGTGTCGGCCACCGTGGAACAGGTGCGGCTGGGGGAGCGTCCCGAGGCCGCCGGATTCGTGAACGCGGTGCTGCGTCGGGTCGCCGAACGTGACCTGACCGGCTGGGCGGCGGCGCTGGCCCCGGCCCTGGACGACGACCCGATCGGTCACCTGTCGTTCGTCACCGCCCATCCGCGGTGGATCACCGCCGCGCTGGCGGACGCCCTGGAGGCCGACCCGGCGCCGACCACCCCGGACGTCACTGACGAGCCGACGGTCGAGCCGACCGTCGAGCCCGATCCGTCCGCCGACCTGCCCGCCGACCTGCCCACCGAGGTCCCTGCCGGTCTGCCCACCGATCTGCCCACTGCGCTGCAGGCCGACGACGTCGCCCCCCGGGTGCACCTGGTGGCCCGGCCGGGGCGGATCGACCGCGACGAGTTGCTGGTCCAGTGCCGGGACACCGGGCTGCGGGCCCAGCCCGGGCGCTGGTCGCAGTACGCGGTCGTGCTGGAGGGCGGTGATCCCGCGCGGCTGCCGGCGGTGGTGGCCGGGACCGCGGCCGTGCAGGACGAGGGCTCCCAGCTGGTCGCTGCGGCGCTGGCCGCCGTGCCGCTGGACGGTCCCGACGCGCACTGGCTCGACCTCGCCGCCGGTCCGGGCGGCAAGGCCGCGCTGCTCGGGTCGCTCGCCGCGCTGCGGGGCGCCGACGTGGTCGCGATCGAGCCGATCGAGCACCGCGCCGACCTGGTGCGTCGGGCCACCGCCGGGCTGCCCGTGCGGGTGCAGGTGGCCGACGGCCGGGCGACCGGACTGCCGGCCGGCTCGTTCGACCGGGTGTTGCTGGACGCGCCGTGCACCGGGCTCGGCGCGCTGCGCCGCCGGCCCGAGGCGCGGTGGCGGCGGACCCCGGGCGACGTGGCCGACCTGGTCGCGCTGCAGCAGCAGTTGCTGGACGCCGCGCTGGAACTGGTGCGGCCGGGCGGCGTGGTCGGCTACGTGACGTGCTCGCCGCACCTGGCCGAGACCGTCGAGGTCGTCCAGGCCGTCACCGGGACGGACGGGACGGACGGGCCTGACGGGTCCGCGCCGGACCGGCCCGCGGTCCGGCTGCTCGACGCCCGCGCCCACCTGCCCGGCGTGACCGGGCTCGGCGACGGGCCGTCGGTGCAGTTGTGGCCGCACCGGCACGGCACCGACGCGATGTTCCTGGCCCTGCTGCAGCGGACGTGAGTCGGCCCGGGGGTGCAGCGCGGACGGTGCCGATCCGGCACCGGCGCAACCGGGGCGTCACCGCGCGCGTACGTCCGGCCGCGGCCCGCGAACTAGGCTGACAGCCGTGGCATCCCTGATCGCGCCCAGCATCCTGTCCGCCGACTTCGCGCACCTGGCCGACGAGATCGCCGCGGTCACCGGTCCCGAGGGCGCCGACTGGCTGCACGTCGACGTGATGGACAACCACTTCGTGCCCAACCTGACCCTCGGTCTGCCGGTCGTGCAGTCGCTGCGGGCGGCCACCGAGGTGCCGCTGGACTGCCACCTGATGATCGAGGACCCGGACCGGTGGGCGGTCGGCTACGCCGAGGCCGGCGCCCACAACGTCACCGTGCACGCCGAGGCGGTCCGCGACCCGATCAGCGTGGCCCTGGACATCAAGGCGGCCGGTGCCCGCGCCGGCCTGTCCCTCAAGCCGAACACCCCGCTGGACGACTGGGTCGAGGCGTTGCGGGAGTACGACACCCTGCTGGTCATGACGGTGGAGCCCGGCTTCGGCGGTCAGTCGTTCATGCCGGAGATGCTGGACAAGGTGCGGCGGGCCCGGACCATGGTCGACACCGGGCACCTGACCGTGGTCGTCCAGGTCGACGGCGGCATCAACGCGGACACCGTGGCCGCCGCCGCCGAGGCCGGTGCCGACTGCTTCGTGGCCGGATCGGCCGTGTACGGGGCGGCTGATCCGCTGCGGGCCGTCGCGGCGCTGCGGCGCACCGTGCTGCAGGCGCAGGCCGTCACCGATCCGGCCCCGTCGGCCGGCTGATCGTCCCGGCTGATCGTCGCGGTCGCAGCGAGCGCGCACAATGGATCACCGTCCGCCGTCGCGGACAGCAGGCAAGGAGGATGAGGGCCACATGTTCACCGGCATCGTGGAGGAACAGGGCGAGATCCTGGCGCTCGACCTGGCGCCGGCCGACGCCGCCGCCGACGGCTCGGGTCCGACCGCCCGGCTGACCGTGCGCGGACCGAAGGTCGCCTCCGACGCCGGTCACGGCGACTCCATCTCGGTGGACGGTGTGTGTCTGACCGTGATCGACCGGGACACCGACCGCTTCACCGTCGACGTGATGGCCGAGACGCTGCGGCGCTCCACCCTGGGTGGCCGCAAGCCCGGCGACCCGGTCAACCTGGAGCGCTCGGTCACCGCGCACACCCGTCTCGGCGGTCACATCGTGCAGGGGCACGTCGACGGCGTCGGCACGCTGGTCCGCCGCACCCCCCACCCGGCCTACGACGAGATCGAGGTCGAGGTGGACGGCGGTCTGGGTCGGTACCTGGCCGCCAAGGGCGCCATCGCGATCAACGGCATCTCGCTGACCGTCATCGACGTCGTCGATCAGTCCCCGGCCCAGTCCGCGGGAGCCGTCACCCGGTTCACCGTCGGCATCATCCCGGAGACCCGGGCGGCCACCACGCTCGGGCGCGCCGAGGTCGGCGACCCGGTCAACCTGGAGTTCGACGTGGTCGCCAAGTACGTCGAGCGGCTGCTGGCCACCCAGGGGCGGGACGCCTGATGACGGAACGGACCGATCTGCGCCCCGGCACCGACGCCGCGACCGTGGCGGCCGACGGCGGCGGCGCGGGCACCCTGGCCCCGCGCGAGCACCGGACCACCACCGCCACCGGGTTCGACACCATCGAGACGGCGCTGGCCGAGATGCGGGCCGGCAAGGCCGTGGTGGTGGTGGACGACGAGGACCGGGAGAACGAGGGCGACCTGATCTTCGCGGCCGAGCTGGCCACGCCGGAGCTGGTCGGCTTCACCGTGCGGTACTCCTCGGGCGTGATCTGCGTGCCGTTGACCGGTGAGGACTGCGACCGGCTCGACCTGCCGCCGATGCACCGGATCAACCAGGACCGCAAGGGCACCGCGTTCACCGTGTCGGTGGATGCCATGCACGGCGTCACCACCGGCATCTCGGCGGCCGAGCGGGCGCACACCATCCGGCTGCTGGCCGATCCGGGCAGCACCGCCGAGGACCTGTCCCGGCCGGGTCACGTCTTCCCGCTGCGCGCCCGGACCGGCGGGGTGCTGGTCCGGCCCGGGCACACCGAGGCGGCGGTCGACCTGGCCGAGCTGGCCGGGCTGCGCCCGGTCGGGGTGCTGTGCGAGATCGTCAACGATGACGGGTCGATGGCGCGGCTGCCGGAGCTGCGCGCGTTCGCGGCCGAGCACGACCTGGCGTTGATCTCGATCGCCGACCTGATCGCCTGGCGGCGGTCCCGGGAACGGCAGATCCGCCGCATCGCCCAGTCCCGGCTGCCGTTGCCGCAGGGCATGTTCCAGGCTGTGGGCTACGAGAGCACGGTGACCGGCCGGGAGCTGATCGCGCTGGTCCACGGGGACCTGGGCGACGGCGAGGACGTGCTGGTCCGGGTGCACTCGGAGTGCCTGACCGGCGACGTGTTCGGGTCACTGCGCTGCGACTGCGGGCCGCAGCTCGACGCCTCGCTGCAGGCGGTGGTCGCCCAGGGCCGCGGCGTGGTGCTGTACATCCGCGGGCACGAGGGCCGCGGGATCGGGTTGCTGGAGAAGCTGCGCGCGTACGAGCTGCAGGACGAGGGCGCCGACACCGTCGACGCGAACCTGGCCCTCGGGCTGCCCGCGGACGCCCGCGAGTACGGCACCGGCGCGCAGGTGCTGGCCGATCTGGGCATCCGTTCCATGCGGCTGCTGACCAACAACCCGGCCAAGCGGGCCGGGTTGGAGGGCTACGGGCTCGAGGTCCTGGGTCGGGTGCCACTGCCGGTGGCGCCGAACCCGGAGAACCTGCGCTACCTGACCACCAAGCGGGACCGCATGGGGCACGAGTACGACCTGGATGAGCCGGGGCTCGACGAGCTCGGGCACAGCTGACCGTGACCGGCCGGCGCCGGACCTCCCCGCCGCCGACCGCCCGTGCCGGGACCAGCGCCGATCTTCCCCGGCCCGATCGCACCGACCAGCAGAAGGAGTCAGCAGATGTCCGGACAGGGACGACCCGTCCTCGAGGTTCCCGCCACGCCCGGCCTGCGCATCGGCATCGTCGGGACGTCCTGGCACCCGGAGATCACCGATCTGCTGGTCCAGCGCGCGGTGGAGACCGCAGCGGTGGCGGGCGTCGGTGACCCGACCGTGGTCCGGGTGCCGGGCGCTGTCGAACTGCCCGTGGTGGCCCAGCAGCTCACCGCCGACCACGACGTGGTCGTCTGCCTGGGCGTGGTCATCCGCGGCGGCACCCCGCACTTCGAGTACGTCTGCGACGCCGTGACCGCCGGCCTCACCCGGGTGGCCCTGGACGCCGGCAAGCCGGTCGGCAACGGCGTCCTGACGTGCGACACCCACGAGCAGGCGGTGGACCGGGCCGGCGGGCCGGGCAGCGCCGAGGACAAGGGTGCCGAGGCGATGACCGCGGCGCTGATCACCGCGGTGGTGCTGCGTGAGCTGCGCGGTCCCCGGTCGAGTCTGGGCTTCGCCCCGGCGGCGGGTGTCCGATGACCGCCCAGCACGAGGACCCGCACGAGGACCCGCGCCGGGACCAGGATCCGGAGCACGGCCTCGACGAGGTGCTGCTGCAGGCCCGGCCGGTGCGCATCGCGATCTGGGCCGGCATCGCCTCGGCGCTCATGCTGACCGCCTCGATCGTCATCGGGCTGCTGCTCCGGGGCACGAACACCGGGGTGCACTTCGGGACCTACGACCAGTTCGCCCTCATCGGCACCGGCGTGATCCTGTCGGCGCTGATCATGACCGCGGCCCGGCCCCGGCTGCGGGTCACCCGGGACGGCATGAAGGTGCGCAACGTGCTGGGGGAGACGTTCTTCCCGTGGCCGGTGGTGCACCGCATCGGATTCCCGCAGGGCCACCCGTGGGCCCAGGTGGTGCTGGCCGAGGACGAGACCCATCCGCTGATGGCGATCCAGACGATGGACCGCGAGCGGGCCCTCACCGCGCTGCGCCGCCTGCGGGAACTGCACGCGCAGTACGCCCCGGAGCAGGTGGCTGCGGCCCAGGCCCAGGCCCAGGCCCAGGCCCGGCGCCCGCTGCCGCCGGAGCCCGACCGGCCGCTGGGCCGGCTGGAGATCATCGACCGGCAGAAGGCCGCGCAGCGGGCGGGGAAGTCCGGCAAGGGCCGGAAGTAGTCCCAGCGGTTCCGGGACCAGCGGTCCCGGGACCGGGTGCGGCGCCGTGAGCGCCGCACCCGGTCCCGCCCGTCCGGGGTGACCCGCTCAGCGGGCGGGGCGCTCGCCCGGTCCCTCGCCCGGTGCGTCCGGGTGCGGCGAGTACTCGCGGAAGGCGGCCTGCAGGCCGCTGAGGCCGTCGCGGAAGGCCGCCGCGTGCGGACCGAGGTCGGGCGCCGCGGCCCGCACCAGTCCGGCCAGGGCGGTGATGAGCCGGCGCGCCTCGTCCAGGTCCCGGTGGGCCGGATCGTCGGGGTCAGGATCGGCCAGGCCGAGCTGCTCGGCGGCCGCACTCATCAGCATCACCGCGGCGCGGCTGATGACCTCGACCGCGGGGATGTCCTGCAGATCGCGCGACGGCAGGTCGCCGACCGCGCCGGTGCCGACGTCCTCGCCCTCCACCAGCGCGGACGTCGTCGGATCGGCCGACTCGGCCGCGGTGGCCGGTCGGTCGGGGTGTTCGGGATCGTGTGCCAGTCCAGTACTCACGCCGTGTACCATGTCAGGTGCGACCCGCTCCGGCGTGCCCGGGGCGTGCAAGTGGAGCCCGTTCTCCCACCCGCGCCGCCTCCGGTGGCCGGGTCCGGTCTGCGGATCGCCCGTCAGCGACGGGATGGTTCCGTGCGTGTCTGCTGTTGTACTCCGACAGCGGGCCTGATCGTGGGCTCCACATGCTTCGGCTGTGGAGCCTTCGTCGTCTCCACGGTCGGTGTACCGCCCCGCCGGGAGTCGGGAGTCGGCTCCCACCGGTACCAATCGCACGAGCCCAGGAGGCTTCAATCAGCGTCAGCGTCGAGCCACGTATCAACGACCGTATCCGCGTTCCCGAGATCCGCCTCGTCGGCGCCGCCGGCGAGCAGATCGGCATCGTTGCCATCGGTGACGCACTCCGCCGGGCCCAGGAGGCCGATCTCGACCTGGTCGAGGTGGCACCCGACGCTCGTCCGCCGGTCTGCAAGTTGATGGACTACGGCAAGTTCAAGTACGAGAGCGCGCAGAAGGCCCGCGAAGCGCGGCGCAACCAGGTCCTGACGGTCATCAAGGAGATGAAGCTCCGGCCGAAGATCGATCCGCACGACTACGAGACCAAGAAGGGTCACGTCGTCCGGTTCCTGACCGCCGGTGACAAGGTCAAGGTGACCATCATGTTCCGTGGCCGCGAGCAGTCGCGCCCGGAGCTGGGGTTCCGGTTGCTGCAGCGTCTCGCGCAGGACGTGGCCGACCTCGGGGTCATCGAGAGCGCCCCGAAGCAGGACGGCCGCAACATGATCATGGTGCTGGCGCCGCACAAGCAGGCCAAGGCGCGCCCCACGGCCGCGCCGGCCGCAGCCGCCGACCAGCGCTGACCAGATCGGTGCCGGCACACCCCAACTGAAGATGTCCCCGCCCACCCGGTGGGGGAGGGCGCCATTGCGGCGCCGCGCGCGCCTGCCCGGCTCGGGCGGTGCCGCGCGCGGCGCCGCTGTGCTGCCCAGCCCAGGAGCCCGCCGCCAGTGGGTCGGACACGAGGCCGTGGCGTCAGCCGCGGCCGTGCCCGGGATCGCGTCCACGCGTCCCGGGTGCACGAGCAGGAAGAGAGAGACAGATGCCCAAGAACAAGACGCACTCCGGCACCAAGAAGCGGGTGCGGGTCACCGGCAGCGGCAAGCTCGTCCACGCGGGATCGGGCAAGCGGCACAACCTGGAGAAGAAGGCGACCAAGCAGACCCGTCGGATCGACGGCATGCACGTGGTCGCCGACGTCGACGTGCCGCGCCTGAAGAAGCTGCTCGGTCGCTGAGGTCCGCGCCGGAGCCCTGCCCGGCGGTCCGCAGCGATCGGTTGATCGCCCGGCGCCGCTGCTGCACCACCCCCTGACCCGTTCTCCCGGTGTCGACGGTCATCGAGCCGATCCGCCGGTCCTCCCCAGAAAGCAAGGTGTCCCATGGCTCGCGTCAAGCGCGCGGTGAACGCCCAGAAGAAGCGTCGCACCGTCCTGGAGCACGCCAGTGGCTACCGCGGTCAGCGTTCGCGCCTGTACCGCAAGGCCAAGGAGCAGGTGCTCCACTCGCTGAACTACGCGTACAACGACCGGCGCAAGCGCAAGGGCGACTTCCGCCAGCTGTGGATCCAGCGGATCAACGCCGGCGCCCGCGCCAACGGCATGACCTACAACCGCTTCATCCAGGGCCTCAAGGCCGCGGGTGTCGAGGTGGACCGCAAGATCCTGGCCGAGCTGGCCGTGCGTGACGAGGCCGCCTTCGCCGCCCTGGTCGAGGTGGCCCGCGCCGCCGTGGCCGAGCTGCCGGCCGAGACCGCCGCGGACGTCGCCTGACCGGGTACGCGCCCCGCAACGCCGGCGACCGGACGGTGGTGTCCCGATGAGTGACCCCACCGCCGGTCGCCGACGTGCGTCCGGGGCCGGTGTGACCGCCGACCTGGGCGATGTCGATGGCCCGGCCGAGGGGGTCGAGGCCGGCGGCGTGCTGACCGAACGGTCCAGCCGCGTCCAAGCCGCCCACCGGCTGCTGCGCCGCTCGCGGCGCACCCAGGCCGGTGAGTTCCTGGCCGAGGGGGCGCAGGCGGTCCGTGAGGCGGTCGCCGCCGAGCGGGAGACGCCGGGCACCGTCCGCGAGCTGTACGTGACCGCCGACGCGGGCACCCGGCACGTGACCATCGTGCGCGCGGCCTTCGCGGTCGGGGTGCCGGTCACCCAGGTGACCGACCGGGCCGCCGCGGCGTTGTCCGACAGCGTGCAGCCGCAGGGCATCGTCGCGCGGTGCGCGCTGCCCGACCGGTCGCTGGACGAGCTGCTCAGGACGGCCGACGGCGGCGCGGACGGCGGATCGCTGCGGCTGGTCGCGGTGCTGGTGCAGACCAACGACCCGGGCAACGCCGGCGCGGTCATCCGGCTGGCCGACGCGGCCGGCGCGGACGCCGTGCTCTTCGCCGGCGATGCGGTCGACCCGTTCAACCCGAAGGCGGTCCGGGCTTCGGCGGGCAGCATCTTCCACCTGCCGGTCGCCGCGGCCGGCGATCCGGTGGACGCGGTGCGTCGGTTGTCCGACGCGGGTCTGTCCGTCCTGGCCACCACCGGGGCGGCCGGACTGGATCTGCCCACCGCCGAGGCCGACGGCATCCTCGACCTGCCCACCGCCTGGTTGTTCGGCTCCGAGGCCCACGGCCTGCCGGACGACGTGGTGGCCGCGGCCGACGAGTCGGTCCGGGTGCCGATCTACGGCCGGGCCGAGTCGCTGAACCTGGCCACCGCGGCGGCGTTGTTCCTGTACGCCAGCGCCCGGGCCCACCGCCCCGGTGCCGGTGCGAGCGGCGATCCCGGCCCGGAGACCGTCGCGGGCGGCTGAGCCCGCCGCGGAAGACGCTGGGTGGTGCGTCAGACTGGCCGCATGCCCAGCGTCTTCAGCTCCATCATCAACGGCGACCTGCCCGGCACCTTCGTCTGGCGGGACCCGCAGGTCGTGGCCTTCCTGAGCATCGCGCCGCTGACCCCCGGGCACACCCTGGTGGTGCCCCGGGCCGAGGTCGACCACTGGACCGACCTCGCCCCGGCCGTCTGGGCGCACGCAGGTGAGGTCGCCCGGGTCATCGGTGCGGTGCAGCGGGAGGTCTTCGACGCGCCCCGGGCCGGGCTGATCGTGGCCGGCTTCGAAGTGCCCCACACCCACCTGCACGTCTTCCCGGCCTGGACCATGGGCGAGTTCGACTTCCGCGCGGCCACCCCGGCCGACCCCGCGGACCTGGCCGCGCCGGCCCGGATGATCCGCGAGCGGCTGACCGCGCTGGGGCACGCGGAGGCGCAGGCCTGAGCCGTCACCACGAGGTCGTGGTCGTTCGACGGCGGCCGATCCCGACCGGCGCGTTCCGTCCCGGGCGGCTCGTCCGCGCCGCGGATGTGCACTTGCGCCCCGGATCCGCGGCGCAAACTGCGCATCCGGGGCGCGACTGTCGTCCCGAGGGCAGCGGCGCAGCTCCCAGAAACGCGGCGCACCCGCTCACCGGAAGCGCGCCGCAAGCCCGGTCAGCGCCAGCCGTACCGCTGCCGCAGGCGCTGCGCCACCCGGTCGTACGGCTCCCGGCCCAGGGCGCACGCCTCCCGGCGCATCCCCGCCGGCGTCACCCGCAGCACCCGGCTGACGTCGGCCCAGGACGGCCGCCGCTGCGCGTCCCACGCGCCGGTGCCGATGGGGACGTGGTCGGCCCCGTCGTGCGACTTGGAGGTGAGTGGGACGGCCAGCACCGTTCCGTCGCCCTGGCCGCCCGGGCCGGCGGCCACCACCAGCACGGGCCGGTCCTTGCCCCGGCCGTCGGCCTCCTCGAACGGCACCCACGTCCAGACGATCTCGCCCGGGTCCGGGTCGCCGTCGGTCACCGGGTTGTAAGCCATCCGCACCTGGCCGACCCGGTCCGGGCGCACCTCGACGGTCGCCGTCGCCCCGGTCCGGCCGGGGCTCGGTGCGGTCGCGCCGGACGGCGGCCGGGTCGGACGAGCCGGGGTCCGGGGCGACCGGGTCGACGGGTGTGTGGCGGGCGCCCGGAGCGCCTGCACCGCGGAACGCAGCAGCGATCGCAAGAACGACACCGCGGCACCGTACTGAATCCGGCCAGGGCACGAGCGGGACGGGACCGTCGGTGGCGCCGCCTAGACTCCCGCACGTCCCCGGACGGAAGGTGCCCATGTCCCGCCAGTCAGACTCGCCCGCTCCCGGCAGCGACGCAGTGGCCGAGCCCGGCCAGTTCGCGCCCACCGACGCCGCCGCCGTCGACGCCGCCGTCGAGGCGGCCCTCGCCGCGATCGGGCAGGCCGGGGACGCGGCCGAGTTGAAGCAGGTCCGGCTGGCCCACGCCGGCGACCGCAGTCCGCTGGCCCTGGCCAACCGGGGCATCGCCGGCCTGGACAAGGCCGACAAGGCCACCGCCGGCAAGTTGATCGGCGCGGCCCGCGGCCGGGTGAACCAGGCGCTGGGCCGCCGCGAGGCCGAGCTGGCCGCCGAACGCGAGGCCCGGGTGCTGGTCGAGGAGGCCGTCGACGTCACCCTGCCCACCGATCGGCAACCGGGCGGGGCGCGCCACCCGATCACCACGGTGATGGAGCGCATCGAGGACGTCTTCGTGGCCATGGGCTGGGAGGTGGCCGAGGGCCCCGAACTCGAGGCCGACTGGTTCAACTTCGACGCCTTGAACTTCCCGCCGGACCACCCGGCGCGGGCCATGCAGGACTCGTTCTACGTGCGCGGGCCCGGCGGCCGGCAGACCGGTGCGGGGGATCCCGGCATGGTGCTCCGCACCCACACCTCACCGGTGCAGATCCGCACCATGCTGGAGCGCAAGCCCCCCATCTACGTGGTGTGCCCGGGCCGGGTGTACCGCTCCGACGAGCTGGACGCCACCCACACCCCGGTGTTCCACCAGGTGGAGGGGCTGGCCATCGACCGGCACCTGACCATGGCCCATCTGCGCGGCACGCTCGACCACCTGGCCAAGGCCATGTTCGGCGAGTCCGCGCGGATCCGGTTCCGCCCGTCGTTCTTCCCGTTCACCGAGCCGTCCGCGGAGCCGGACGTCTGGTTCGAGAACAAGAAGGGCGGCGCCGGCTGGGTGGAGTGGGGCGGCTGCGGCATGGTCGATCCGAACGTGCTGCGCGCCTGCGGACTGGACCCGACCGAGTGGTCCGGGTTCGCGTTCGGCATGGGGATCGAGCGGACGCTGCAGTTCCGCAACGACATCCCGGACATGCGGGACCTGGTCGAGGGCGACGTGCGGTTCGTGCACGGCTTCGCCGCGCCCCCCGGCCCCGCCCGGCCCGCGAGGGTCGCACCCGCCCGGACCATCCGCGAGCCCGGAACGGAAGCCTGATCGATGCGTGTCCCCGTGTCCTGGTTGGCCGACCACGTCGCGCTGCCGACGTCCGCCGACGGCGTCCCCGACGCCGAGCTGGTCGGTGAGGCCTTCGTCCGCAACGGTCTCGAGCTCGAGGAGATCCATCGGGTCCCGGTGATCACCGGGGACCTGGTGGTCGGCCGGGTGCTGGAGATCGAGGAGCTCACCGAGTTCAAGAAGCCCATCCGGTTCGTCACCCTCGAGGTCGGTCCCGGCCACGGGGTCGCCCCCGGGCCGGACGGCACGGCCGACTCGGTCCGTCAGGTCATCTGCGGTGCCACCAACTTCGTCGTGGACGATCTGGTCGTGGTGGCGCTGCCCGGCGCCGTGCTGCCCGGTGGGTTCGCCATCGCGTCCCGACAGACGTACGAGCGGCTGTCCGACGGTATGATCTGCTCGGTCCGCGAGCTGGGCATCGGCACCGAGCACGACGGCATCCTGGTGCTGGGCCATGTCGGTCAGCCCGAGCTTCCCCCGATCGGCAGCGACGCCCGCATCGTGCTGGGCAGCGACGACCCGGTCATCGAACTGGCCGTCACCCCCGACCGGGGCTACGCGTTGTCGGTGCGGGGGCTGACCCGCGAACTGGCCAGCGCGTTCGACGTGCCGTTCACCGATCCGGCCGTGGCGCCGCTGTCGGTGCGCAGCGATCCGGGCTGGTCGGTCCACCTGGACGACCCGGGCTGCTCCCGGTTCGTCACGGTCCGCGTGAACGGTCTGGACAGCACCGCGGCGAGTCCGTGGTGGCTGCGACACCGTCTGCAGCAGGCCGGGATCCGGGCCATCTCGCTGCCGGTCGACGTGACCAACTACGTCATGGTGCTGACCGGCCAGCCGATGCACGCCTTCGACGCGCAGCGGCTGCAGGGCGACCTGCGGGTGCGCCGGGCGGCGGCCGGGGAACGGCTGCGAACGCTGGACGACGCCGACCGGGCCCTGGACGCGGACGACCTGGTCATCGCCGACGACCGCGGTCCGGTCTCGCTGGCCGGGGTGATGGGCGGTGCCAGCACCGAGATCGGCGACGGCACCACCGAAGTCGTGCTCGAGGCGGCCAGCTGGGACACGGCGTCGATCTCCCGGACGGTGCGCCGGCACCGGCTGCCCAGCGAGGCGGCCCGCCGGTTCGAGCGGTTCGTCGACCCGGCCATCGCCGAGTCCGCCGCCGAGCTCGCCGCGGAGCTGCTGGTCCGGTTCGGCGGCGGACGGGTGGTCGGCCGCAGTGTGGTCGGCACGGTGCTGACCTTGCCGCGCATCGAACTGCCGGTCGGCGAGCCGGAACGGCTCATCGGGCGGCCGTTCCCGGTTGCGGTGATCGTCGACCGGCTGAGCCAGGTCGGCTGCACGGTGACCACCGACCCGCAGGGGGCCGGCGCCGAGGTGCCGGTGGAGACCGACCTCGGCGTGGTGGACGCCGGACTGCGCGAGTGTGACCCTGCCGCCACCGATCTCGGGGGCGCCGGGGTGCTGTTGGTCACCCCGCCGACCTGGCGCCCCGATCTGACCCGCCCGGCCGACCTGGTCGAGGAGATCGCCCGGCTGGAGGGCTTCGACTCCATCCCGTCGGTGCTGCCCGCGGCCCCGGCCGGCACCGGGCTGACCGACGCACAGCGTCGGGAACGTGCCGTCGGGGTCGACCTGGCCGCCGCCGGGCTGACCGAGGTGCTCAGCTTCCCGTTCGTCGGCGCCACGGAGCTGGATGCGCTGCGCATCACCACCGACGACGCCCGGCGCCGATCGGTCGAGGTGGTCAACCCGCTGGACGCCGAGCGACCGCTGCTGCGGACCACGCTGCTGCCCGGGCTGGTCGACACGGCGGTGCGGAACCGGGCCCGCGGCGCCCGGGACCTGGCCCTGTACGAGATCGGGCAGGTGTTCCTGCCCCGGACGGATGCACCGGCCGCACCCCAGCTGTCGGCCGACCACCGGCCCGCCGACGCCGACCTGGCCGTGTTGAAGGCGTCGCTGCCGAGCCAGCCCGTGCACGTCGGCGTGTTGCTGGCCGGCGCGGCCGAGCCGGCCGGCTGGTGGGGTCCTGGACGCGAGTGGTCCTGGTCGGACGCGATCGGGTTCGCCCGGCGCATCGCGGCCACCGCCGGCATCGAGGTCCGCACGGTGGCCGAGACCGGGACCGCGCCCTGGCACCCGGGCCGGTGCGCCTCGGTCCGGGTCGGCGACTGGCCGATCGGCTTCGCCGGTGAACTGCACCCGGCCGTGCTCGAGCAGCTGGGCCTGCCGCCCCGCACGGCTGCGGTCGAGCTCGACCTGGACGGTCTGCCGGCCGCGGCCCTGCCGACCGCGCCGGCCATCTCGCCGTTCCCGCCGGTGCACCTGGACGTGGCCCTGCTGGTCGACGCCGCCGTGCCCGCGGCCCGGGTGGAGCAGGCCCTGGCGGCCGGCGGTGGGTCGCTGCTGGAGTCGGTGCGGCTGTTCGACGTCTACACCGGGACCGGCGTGCCCGACGGGCAGCGGTCGCTGGCCTTCGCGCTGGTCGTCCGGGCCCCGGACCGGACGCTGACCGCGGCCGAGGCGCTCGAGGTCCGGGACGCCGCCGTGGCCGTGGCCGCCGAGCGGTGCGGCGCGGTGCTCCGCGGGTGAGCCGACCCGGACGCCAGGCCCGGATGTGGAACGCTCGTGACCGGGCGATCGGGATGACACGATGACCGGCATGCCGTCCACGCTGCCCACCGTGCTGACCCGGAAGATCCAGAAGTCGGGGTACTACCCGGCCTTCGTGACGGACGTGCTGGACATCGCCCTCGCCGGCGAGACCGTGCTGGCGCACCTGGTGCACGGTGAGACGACGTTCGACGTGGAGACCATCCGGCGGCACCTGTCGGTGGTCGTGCTGACCGACAGCCGGCTGGTGTTCGTGCATGCCGACGACCACGGCGGCGACGAGGAGCACGGCGACCAGGCCCACGGGATCGCCACCAGTGAGGCCGTGCCGCTGGACGCGGTGAGGTCGGTGATGATCACGCACGTCACCCCGGCCCCCGAGCGGTACCGCGCGGGCAGCCTGGGCCGCGAGCTGACCCTGACCATCGGCTGGGGCGCGGTGTCTCGGGTCGACCTCGAGCCGGCCAGCTGCGGCGATCCGCAGTGCGAGGCCGACCACGGCTTCACCGGCAGCCTGACCGGCGACGACCTGTCCCTGCGGATCAGCGCGGACGCCGAGGGGGACCGCGCGCTCTCGGACGCCATCGAGTTCGCCCGCACGCTGTCCGCCATGACGGCCGGGCGGCGCTGACCACGTCCGGTGCCGATCCCTGCGGTGCCGGCGGGACCCGCCACCCCGGGGTGGCGGGTGCCCCGGTACGACGACGCCTCGCTCGGCGCCCTGCTGCCAGGCGTGGCCGCCGCGCTCGGCGCCCCGCTCGCGGATCCGGTCGACCCAGCCGCCGGCCTGCCCGCCGTGGATCTGCCCCCGGCCGAGCGGTACTGCGTCGTGCTGGTGGACGGCATGGGTTGGACGCTGCTGGCCGAGACGATCGCCTCGTCCGCGGGCCGGCGGGCGGTCCCGTTCCTGGCCGAGGTGCTGAGCGGAGGCGAGTCCCGTCCGGTGTCCGCGGGGACGCCGAGCACCACCGCGACGTCCATGGCCTCGTTCGGGACCGGCCTGCCCCCGGGTCGGCACGGGCTGGTCGGGCTGGAGGTGCTCGACCCGGACCGTGGCGTGCTGCTCAACGAGCTGCGCTGGGACCCAGCCACCGATCCGGAGATCTGGCAGCCGTTCGGCACGGTGTTCGGCCGGCTGGCCGCGGCCGGGGTGGGGACGCTGCGGATCGGCAACCCCGAGTTCGCCGGCTCCGGGCTCACCGTCGCGGCGCACCGGGGCGGCGCGTTCCTCGGGGTCGACGGGCTGGCTTCCCGGGTCGACACGGCGCTGTCGGCGCTGCGCGGCGGCGGCTCCATGGCCGGCCCGGACGGCGACCTGCCCGTGCCGGCCGCCCGACTGGTGCAGGTCTACTGGGGCGACCTGGACGCCGCCGGCCACGCCCACGGCTGGCACAGCGGCGCCTGGCGGCGGGAGCTGCGCCGGGTGGACACGCAGCTGGCCCGGTTGGCCGCCGGGCTGGCCCCGGACACCCGGCTCGTCGTCACCGCCGACCACGGCATGGTCGACGCCCCGCCCGGGCACCGCCTGGACCTGGCCGAGATGGCCCCGCGGTTCGACGCGGACATCGCGTTGGTCGGGGGCGAGCCCCGCTTCGTCCAGCTGTACCTGCAGCCCGCCGGTCGGGCGCGCCGCGCCGCGCTGGTGACCGAGCTGCAGGACCTGGTCGGGGATCGCGCCCAGGTCTGCACCCGGGACGACGCGATCGGCGCGGGCTGGTTCGGGCCGGTCGAGAACTGGGTCGGGCCGCGCATCGGCGAGGTGATCGTGGCCGCCGACGATGAGACGTTCACGCTGGTCGACAGCCGCGTCGCGCATCCCCACCTGCTGCGGCTGGTCGGACAGCACGGTTCGCTCACCGAGGCCGAGCAGCTGGTGCCGGTGCTGTTGCGCTGACCGTGTCGCGTCGAGCGCACCCGGTGCCCGGCGGAACCGTCACTGCCGTCCGGGCGGATCGGCAGGGCCGGTGTCGGACAGTGCCTTGGTGAGCAGGTCGGTCAGGGTCCGGGTCTCGACCCGGGAGAGCCGCTCGACGAGTGCGGCGCTGAGCCGGTCGACCCGCGGACGCAGGGCTGCGAGCTCATCGAGACCGGAGCCGGTCAGCTCGACCACGTTGCGGCGGCGGTCGGCGGTGTCGCGGGTCCGGCGCAGCAGTCCGCGCCGTTCCAGCCTGGCCACGATGTCGGCGATGGTCGAGCGGTCGAGGTCGAGGTCGGTGCACAACTCCCGCTGACTGGCCTGCTCCCGCTCGGCCACCGCATTCAGGACGCCGAACTGCACGCTGGTGGTGTCGCCGGACACGATCGACGCCCATCCCGCGACGTGCGCCTGCTGGGCGCGACGGAACAGCAGGCCGATGTACGGCGTCGTCCCGGCGCTCGGGTCGGAAGAACTCACCCGTGCATTGTCGTCGGCCTTCTCGTCGTCGGACGACGGCCGGCGGCGACGAACTCCGTCTTGCCGATCAGGTGACCGAGGGTCCATGATAGTTGGGGTACTGAGCATTTTTGCCGGCGGACCGTTGCCGGCGCGGACCCGTGCGCCGCCGAGCCGGTCGACCGGCCCCTCCCACACTCGACGAGGAGTTCCGATGCACCAGATGGACGGCACGGCCGACTCGCCCGCGCTGCAGCAGCTCTACCGCGACTTCGAAGCCGCGCACATGGCGCCGCTGTGGACGCAGCGCGACGACCTCATGCCGATGGCCCCTGCGCCACAGGCGGTCCCGTTCGTGTGGCGGTGGAAGACGCTGTTGGACATCGCCCAGCGCTCGGGCGACCTGGTACCCGTCGGCCGGGGCGGCGAGCGGCGCGCGGTCGGCCTGGCCAATCCGGGCCTGCCCGGAACCGCCTACGCCACCCCGACGCTGTGGTGCGCCATCCAGTACCTCGGTGGTCATGAGACCGCCCCGGAGCACCGGCACTCGCAGAACGCCTTCCGGTTCGTCGTGGAGGGCGAGGGGGTGTGGACCGTCGTGAACGGCGATCCGGTGCGGATGAGTCGGGGCGACCTGCTCCTGACACCCGGCTGGAACTTCCACGGCCACCACAACGACACCGCCGCTCCCATGGCGTGGATCGACGGCCTGGACATCCCGTTCTCCAGCGCCAACGACGTCGGGTTCTTCGAGTTCGGGTCAGAGCGGGTGACCGACGAGGCCTCACCGGAGTTCTCGCGCTCGGAGCGCCTGTGGGCGCACCCGGGTCTCCGGCCGGTGTCCGCACTGGAGGACACGGTGTCCTCGCCGCTGGCGGCCTACCGCTGGGAGCACACCAACCGTGCGCTGGACGAGCAGCTCCGTCTCGAGGACGAGGGCCATCCCGCGACCGTCGAGCAGGGTCACGCCGCCATCCGGTACACCAATCCGACCACCGGCGGTGACGTCATGCCCACCATCCGGTGCGAGTTCCACCGGCTGCGCGCCGGTGTGTCCACCGCCGAGCGGCACGAGGTCGGCTCGGCAGTGTGGCAGGTCTTCGAGGGACAGGGCTCGGTGGTGCTCGGCGGTGTCGAGCACCGGCTCGAGACCGGTGACCTGTTCGTGGTGCCCAGTTGGGTGCCCTGGTCGCTGCAGGCCGACACCCGGTTCGACCTCTTCCGCTTCACCGACGGCCCGATCATGGACCGCCTCGGTTTCTCCCGCACCTTCATCCCGAGCAAGGACGGCGTCTGATGCGACTGGCCACCCTCCGCACCGGCACCGGCACCGGCACCGGCACCGGCACCGGCACCGGCACCGGCACCCGCACTGAGACCAGCCCCGGCACGGTCGCCGTCCGGGTCGATGGTGACTCCGCGGTCGCCATCGACGGTGTCGCCGATGTCGGCGAGCTGCTGCAGCAGCCCGACTGGCGCACCACCGCCGAACGCGCGTCCGGCCGGACGCTGCCAGTCGCGGACGCGGACTGGGCCCCGGTCGTGCCGCACCCGTCCAAGATCGTGTGCGTCGGTCTGAACTACCGCACGCACATCCTGGAGATGGGGCGCGAGCTGCCGAGCGCTCCGACCCTGTTCGCCAAGTACCCCGAGGCGCTCATCGGCCCGTACGACCCGATCGTGCTGCCCGAGTACGCTGCGCACGCGGTGGACTGGGAGGCCGAGCTCGCCGTCGTCCTGGGTGCGTCGGCCCGCCGGCTCTCCCCGGAGCAGGCTCAGACGGCCATCGCCGGGTACTCGGTGCTCAACGACGTGACCATGCGGGACTACCAGTACCGGACGCCGGAGTGGTTCCAGGGCAAGACGTTCGAAGCGACGACGCCGTTCGGGCCGGTCCTGGTCACCCCGGACGAGCACCAGCTGGGGACCGAGCTGACCAGTGTGGTGGACGGCGAGACGATGCAGTCGGCCACAACGGACGACCTGGTCTTCGGGCCCGCCGCGCTCATCTCGTACATCTCGCAGATCGTGACGCTCAACCCCGGCGACGTCATCGCCACCGGCACCCCGGGCGGGGTCGGGCACGCGCGCAAGCCACCCCGATACCTGGGCGACGGGATGCGGCTCACCACCGCGGTGGCCGGGATCGGCAGCATCACCTCGACCGTGATCGTCGAGCGCTGAACCGTGCCGGCACGGACCGACCAGGTCACTGATCCCGCGCTGGCCGCCCGGCTGCTGACCGCCCGACGGGGCCAGGCCTACTGGTCGCGCCAACTCAGCCGCCTGTCCGACGACGACCTCGACGCGCCGTCCATGCTGCCCGGGTGGACCCGCCGGCACGTGATCGCCCACGTCGGGCTGAACGCCCGGGCGATCACCCACCTGACCGCGTGGGCCGCCACCGGAGTGGAACATCCGATGTACGACTCACCGACCCAGCGGGGCGACGACATCGCGCTCGCTTCGACCCTCCCGCCGCAGGCGCTGCGGAACCTGTCCGATCACGCCGCGATCCACCTGTCGGTGGAGTGGCGGGACCTGTCGGCCGCGGCGTGGACCAACGAGGTGCGGACGGCTCAGGGTCGCACGGTGCCGGTCTCCGAGACGGTGTGGATGCGGTCCCGCGAGGTGTGGATCCACGCGGTCGATCTGGGCAACGGCGGGAGCTTCCTGGACTTCCCGCCCGAGTTCGTCGACGACCTGCTCGTCGACATCACCGGTGCGTGGTCGCGACGACGGCACACCGAGGGATTGCCGGACTTCGCCTTCCAGCCCACCGACCGGGCCGCCTCCTGGCGGTCCGGCGACAGCTCCTCGGGGGCAACGGTGCTCGTCGGCCCAGCCGCACGGCTGGCCCAATGGGCCTCCGGCCGAGGCACGGTCGGCGTCCACACGGCCGACGGCACGCCGGTGCCGCCTGCTCCGCGCTGGCTGTAGCCCGGGAGCGATCCTCCGGCACGAGCACGCCGGAGGGCCGCGCTCAGGCGTGCTCGTCGAAGTTGGCCTCGGCGAGCGCGGCGGCCATGTCGTCGCGCGCCCGGAACACCAGTTTCAGCTCGCGTGCCCCTTGGACCGTCGACAGCCGGCTCGCCGGGACGGCGACCGAGAAGGAGGCGACCGGCCGGCCGGAGGGGGACGGCACCGCCACGCCCAACGCCCCCACGCCGGGTTCGGTCTCCTCCCGGTTGAGGGCGTACCCGCGTCGTCGGACGAGCTGCAGCTCGGCGACGAAGGCGTCGAACTCCTCGGCGGTCAACGCATGGCCGGCCGCCTCGGCCCCGCTGGAGCGGTAGAGCCGCTGCAGTCGATCGAGCGGTTCGGCGGCCAGCAGGACTTTGCCGCCGGAGGCCGATCGGGCCGGCAGGACCGACCCGCCCCGGTCGCCCACCCGCAACAACGACTGCGCCTCCACCGTCGACAGGAAGCGGACGCTGACCCCGACGCGGACCATCAGGTTCACCGTCTCGTTGAGCTCGGAGCACAGCAACTCCAGCGCGGGCTGCAACAGCTGCTTGAGCCGTCGGGTCCACGGCACCCCGATCGCACCGGCGCCGACCGCGGGACCTGCGATGTACCGGCGGTTGTCGTCCTGCATCGCGAATCCGCGGTACACCAGCATGGCCATCAGCCGGTGCGCCGTCGAGGCGGCGATCTCGAGCTCGCCGGCGATGTCCGACAGGCGCACGCTGCCCTCGTCGCGGAGCAGCTGGATGATCCGGAGCGCGTTGTCAACGGATTCGATGGGGTAGGCCGGTCGCTTCTGGATCGGCGCATTCTTCATGGCAGAAGATGATTGCAGCGTGATTCTCCGGTGCGCAAGAGTCGATCAGTCGGATCGCCCACAGGTCGCTCGCCTGCCGCAGGCGACCACCGCAGCTCTGATCCACCGAAGCGTCGAGCCGGAGGACAACGTCTGAAATGGCAGCACTGACACAGCAGAAGGTCGTCGTCGTCGGCGGCGGTATGGGCGGACTCGCCTCGGCGATGGTGCTGGCCCGCCTGGGTGCGAGCGTCACGCTCTACGAGCACGCTCCCGCCTTCGGTGAGGTCGGTGCGGGGATCCAGCTGGGGCCCAACGCGACTCGCCGGCTGGCCGCGTGGGGCCTGCTCGATGAGACCGTCGCCCGCGGATTCCTGCCCGAGCGGCTGGTGTTGCGGGACGCCACCACCGGCCAGGAACTCACGGCGCAGCGGCTGGGCGCGGACTTCGTCGAGCGGTACCAGGCGCCGTACGTGGTCATCCATCGCAGCGACCTGCACGCGATCCTGCACGACGCGGCCGCCGAGTCCGGCGTCGAACTCGTGGTCGACACCCACGTCGAGCGGATCGAGCAGGTCCAGGACCGGGCGCTGGTGATCATGGCTGACGGCCGGGTGGTCGACGCGGACGCCGTCGTGGCCGCCGACGGACTGGCCTCGGCCTCCCGTGACCGCATCGTCGGCGACCAGCCAGTGCCCTCGGGCTACGTCGCCTACCGTGGCACCCTGCCCAACGACGGTGAGCACGGCGCGGACGTCGTCGCCTGGCTGGGCCCGCGCTGCCACTTCGTCCAGTACCCGCTGCGGCGCGGCGAGCTGTTGAACATGGTCGCCGTGTTCCAGTCGCCGGCGTTCCTGCGCGGTGAGGTCGAGTGGGGGGGAGAGGACGAGTTGGACGCCGCCTACGATCGCTGCACACCGGAGGTGCGCCAGGCGACCACCCGGCTCTGGCGGGACCGGCGGTGGCCGATGTACGACCGCAATCCGACGACGAACTGGGGCAGCGGCCGAGTGACCCTCACCGGCGACGCGGCCCACCCGATGCTGCAGTACCTGGCCCAGGGTGCCTGTCAGGCCCTGGAGGACGCATCCGCGCTCGAGCGGCACGCGGCCGGCGCGCCGGGGGACTGGCCCGCCACCTTCGCCGCCTTCGCCGGCGAACGGCAGCCGCGGACGGCCCGGGTGCAGACCACCGCGCGCACCTGGGGTGAGGTCTGGCACGTCGACGGGGTCGCCCGGCTGCTGCGCAACGAGCTGCTCCGGCACCGCGACACGGCCTCGTACGCCTACCTCGACTGGCTGTACGGACGGCAGGCTGGCGAGGCCGAACTGATCACCACCACCGCCACCGGGAGCAGCCGAGCATGAGTCAGACCGAGAGCCGGACCAACGGCGCCTCCGGGACCGGCCACACCGCCGTCCGGGACCGCCGATGGCAGCTGCTGATCGACGGACGCCTCACCGGCGCCGCCGACGGCCGCACCTACGAGCGGGTCAGCCCCTTCCTGCGCGAGGCGATCGCCACCGTGCCGGACGCCGGCCCGGCCGACGCCGACGTCGCCGCCGAGGCGGCCTGGCGCGCGCGGCGGGAATGGCGGCTGACCCCGGCGCCGGAGCGGGGCGCGCTGGTGGCTCGGGCGGCGGACATCATCGAGCAGCACGGTGAAGAGCTGGCCCTGCTCGATTCGATCGACGCCGGCTCGCCGCTGTCGAACTCGCGGATGGACGTCAAGCTCACGCTGCAGCACGCGCGGCTGTTCGCCGGCCTGGCCCTCGAACTCAAGGGCGACACCATCCCGGCCAGCCGCGGCCTGCACGTCACCGTGCGGGAGCCGGTCGGCGTGGTGGTGCGGATCGTTCCGTTCAACCACCCGCTCATGTTCGCCGGGAAGGTGTTCGCCCCGCTGGTCGCCGGCAACCCCACCATCCTCAAACCGCCAGAGGTGGCGCCGTTGTCGGCGTTACGGCTCGGAGAGCTGCTGCGCGAGGTGTTCCCGCCCGGCGTCCTGCAGATCCTGGTCGGGAACGGACCTGCCCTGCCCGACCGGCTCGTCCGGCACCCGAAGGTGCGCCGCATCGGCTTCATCGGATCGGAGCGGACCGGCCGGGCCATCCAGCAGGCCGCCGCCGAGTCCGGCATCAAGGAGGTCTCGCTGGAACTCGGCGGCAAGAACGCCATGATCGTCTTCGCCGACGCCGACCTGGACGCCGCGGCCCAGGGGGCCATCAACGGCATGAACTTCACCTGGTCCGGTCAGTCGTGCGGGTCGAACTCCCGCCTGCTGATCGAACGGTCGGTGCACGACCGGGTCGTCGCCGCCATCGCCGAGAAGCTGCGCGGGCACCGCCTCGGGGACCCCCTCGATCCGGGCGTGAGCCAGGGCACGATGGTGAACCAGGCCCAGTACGACAAGGTCCTGTCCTACCTGCACGTGGCCCGGGCCGAGGGCGCCGAGGTGGTCTCCGGCGGTGGCCACCCGCAGGGGGCAGAGCTCGAGCGTGGGCTGTTCATCGAGCCGACGGTGCTGACCGGCGTGCGGCCGACCGACCGGGTCGCCCGGGAGGAGATCTTTGGACCGGTGCTCTCGGTCATCCCGTTCGACACCGAGGACGAGGCCGTCGATCTGGCCAACGACTCGCCCTACGGCCTGACCGCCAGCGTGTGGACCCGCGACATCGCCCGTGCCATGCGGGTGGTCCGGGACGTCGAGGCCGGGTTCACCTGGGTGAACGACTCGGCCAAGCACTTCCCCAACGTCCCGTACGGCGGCGTGAAGGCCTCCGGCGTCGGCCGGGAGGAGAGCCTCGAGGAACTGCTGAGTTACACCGAGCTCAAGTCCATCAACGTCGCGTTCTGAGGCGTTCCGACGGAACGTGCTGACGCCGACACCGCACACCGCAACCAGGAGGTTCCTGCGTGGCAACCACCGCCTTGGACGACAAGGTCGTCGTCGTGACGGGCGCAGCCCAGGGCATCGGCCGGGCCTACGTGCACCGGTTCGTGGCCGAGGGGGCGACCGTCGTCGCGGCTGATCGCAACACCGCCGGCGTGCAGTCCGTCGCCGCTGAGATCGGCCACGGCGTCGTACCGGTCGGGCTGGACGTCGCCGACCGCGCATCGTGCACCGAGCTGGCCGAGCTGCTGCGGAGCAGGTACGGCCGGCTGGACGGTCTGGTCAACAACGCGGCCATCTTCTCCACCATCCGGATGAGCCCGTTCTGGGAGATCACCGACGACGAGTGGGACGCCGTCTCGACGGTGAACGTCAAGGGCGTCTGGCTGCTCACCTCGGCCCTGGTCGACCTGCTGCGGGCGGCGGGCAGTGCCAGCATCGTCAACATCGGCTCGGACGCGGTCGCGCTGGGGCGCACCGACTACCTGCACTACATCGCCAGCAAGGGGGCGGTCGCGGCGATGAGTGCCGCGATGTCCAAGGAGCTCGGGGCCTCGGGGATCCGGGTCAACACGCTCTCGCCCGGACCGGTGTACACGGAGATCGCCCGCGACACCGTGACGCCGGAGCAGACCGCGGCCATGCTCGCCCGCCAGGCGCTGCCGCGACCCGCCGGGCCGCAGGACATGACCAGCCTGGCCGCATTCCTGCTGTCGGACGCCAGCAGCTACATCACCGGCCAGACCATCAGCGTCAACGGAGGATTGGTACACCGATGAGCGGTTCCGACGTCCCTGACCAGCTCGGATCCGACCTGCGGCAGCTGGTGTCGATGGCCTCGAGGATCCTGGGGGCGGCCGACCAGGGCGACTTCATCTGGGGTCACGCCTCGGCCCGCGACCCCGACGACCGGGGCGCATGGATCAAGCAGAGTGGCTGGGGACTGACCGAGGTCACCCCCGAGCGAGTGCACCTCGTCGCTCGCAACGGTCAGTTGCTCGAGGGTGACGGCCCGCTGCACATCGAGTTCCCCATCCACACCGAGATCTACGCCGCCCGACCGGACGTCGGCGGCGTGGTGCACGCGCACTCGCCGCATGCCGTCGCCCTGGCCGCGGCCGGGGTGGAGCTCCGCCCGGTGAGCCACGCGGCGACGCTGTTCGTGCCCCCGGCCGTCCCGCGGTTCACCGAGACCGCGGACCTGATCCGCACTCCTGAACTCGGCGCGGCCGTCGCGGCGACGCTCGGGTCGGCCAACGCGGTCTTCCTGGTCAACCACGGCATCGTCGCGGTCGGACCCGACGTCCAGACCGCGACGGTGACGGCGCTGCTGCTGGAGACCGCCGCCGAGCAGCAGCTGCGCACGCTGGCCTTCGGTGGGACGCCGACGTGGTCGGACGACGGGGAAGCGCTGGCCAAGCGCGATCGCATCTACCACCCGCGCGCCCTGCGGAGCGTCTGGGACCATCTGGTCCGCCAGCTCTGACCACCGTTCCGCCGCCCGCATCCGCCTGGGTCCGTCTTCTGACATGCGGAAAAGCGGTGCGCGGCAACGGGTCCGTTCCTAGCATCTCGTTCCACACCGGGAGCGATGTCTCCTGTTCACAGTGGTGTGACCACCGGAGGACTCAATGACGAGTACGGCTCAGAGCACGGCACCATCTCACCCTACGACCCCGCGGGAACGGACCCGGGCGGCCGTCCTGGGCACGCTCGGCAACGTGATGGAGTGGTACGACTTCACCGTCTACGGGTTCCTGGCCGCGTACATCGCCGCCAACTTCTTCCCCGGGGACGATCCGCTGGCCAAGCTCCTGGCCGCGTTCGGCATCTACGCCGTCGGGTTCGTCGCCCGGCCGCTCGGTGCGCTGGTCCTCGGGCCGCTCATCGACCGGCGCGGGCGCAAGTCCGTCATGCTGCTGTCGATGTTGCTCATGGCGGCCGGGTCCCTGCTGATCGGCATCGCTCCCACGTACGCCACGTCCGGGGCCTTCGGCGCCGTCGTCATCACCGTCGGCCGCCTGATGCAGGGCTTCTCGGCCGGCGGCGAGTTCGGCAGCTCGGCGGTGTTCCTGGTCGAGTGGGCCAACCCGCGCCGCCGTGGTCTCTACGGCAGCTTCCACCAGGTCGCCACCTACGGTGGACTCGTCCTCGGCGCCGTGCTCGTCGCCGCCCTCACCGCGGCGGTCGGCACGGACTCGATGCGCGAGTGGGTGTGGCGCGTCCCGTTCCTCATCGGCGCGGTGCTCGCGGTCATCGTCCTGGTGCTGCGACGCCGAGTGGCCGAGCCGCCCGCCTTCGTCGCTGCGGCCGCCGATCCCGATCCGGTCGTGGAGCCGGCCGCGGCCAGCAGCCAGGCCGCTGCCGTGACGGCTCCGACCGCTCGGGCCCGCCGCGAGGTGGGCGCCCTGGCGGGCTTCATGCTCACCCTGGGCGTCGTCGCGCTGTGGGGTGTCACCTCGATGGTGACGATCAACTACATGCCCACCTACACCACCAACTTCGCCGGGCTGACGCCGCAGTCCGCGCTCTGGGCCACCGTGATCGGCGGTGCCGTCGCCGTTGCGCTCATCCCGGTCGCCGGGCACCTGTCGGACCGGTACGGCCGGCGCCCGTTCGTGATCGGGGCAGCGGTGGCCTTCCTGGTCCTGCCGTGGCCGCTGTTCACGATGATCACCTCGGTCGGCCAGTTCTGGGCGGTGCTCGTCGCGCAGATCTGCTTCAGCATCCCCACCGCGGCGATGGCCGGGGTCGGCAGCTCCACGATCTCGGAGCTGTTCCCGACGCACCGCCGCGGCACGCTGGTCTCGATCGGTTCGGCGATCGCGGTCACCCTCTTCGGCGGGTTCGGCGCGTACATCTGCACCTGGCTCATCCGCACCACCGGCAACGTCGTCGCTCCGGCCTTCTACGTGATGGCCGTCGCGGTCATCACCCTCGTCGCGGGCAGCCTGCTGCCGAACACCGCGGACCGGGAGTTGCGGCGGTGAGCCACGCGCGGCACGTCCTGATCACCGGAGCGGGCATGGTCGGCGCCCACACGGCCCGTCGGCTGCTCGACCTCGGGTGGCGGGTCACGCTGCTGGACCGGGAGGTCCCGGGCGAGTACCTGCGCTCGGTGCTGGGCCCGGCCGCCGAGTACGACACCCTCGAGGTGGATCTCACCGACAGTGTCGCCATGGCCGCAGCTCTCGCCGATCTGCGGCCGACCGACGTGGTCCACACCGCGGCCCTCATCGCGGCGCGCGCCCAGCGCGACGTGGTGGAGACGATCGAGGTCAACGTCAGCGCGCCGCTGCGGTTGGCCGCGTGGGCGTCGTCCGCCGGCGTGTCGCGGTTCGTCGCGGTCAGCAGCTGGAGCGTCTACGACGAACGGCAGCCGGCGCCGATCACCGAGGACTCACCGGTGTGCACCCGGTTCGACTCCTACTACGTCGCATCCAAGCTGGCCATGGAGCATCTGCTGAGCGCCTTCGCGTCGCGCAGCGGCCTGGCCACGGTGGCGTTGCGGCCCGCGGTCGTCTACGGCCACGGACCCAATCTCGGCGGTGCCGTCGGCAGCGCGGTGCTCGAGGCGCAGATGCTGCGGGCCGTCCGTGGGCTCCCGGTCGAGCTTCCGGCGACCGTCCTGTCGTGCACCGAGCTGGTTTTCGTCGAGGACGTCGCCGCGGCCGCGGTGGCCGCGCTGCAGGCCGACCTGGACGAGGTGTTCAGCACCTGCACGGTCGGCTCGGGCGAGCTGACCACCGTCGAGGACCTGGCTGACACGTTCCGACAGTTGTTCCCCGGGGTGCCCGTCACGATCGGGCCGGGCGCTGCCAGCAGCGTCGTCCCGCCGGTCCCCACCATGCCGACCGCCGGGGCGCAGCTGCGCGCGCACCTCGGGATCGGCGAACCGCTGCGCCGCAACGACGGCTTCGCCCGCTTCGCCGACGACCTGCGGGCCGCTGCATCCGCCCGGACAGCGATGTGAGGCGGCGGCCGCCGGCCGGACCGTGCGCTGCCGCACCACCGACGCACCCAGCTCCAGGAGGCCATCGCATGAACGAGTCCATCACCGTCGAGACGGTCGTCATCGGTGCCGGTTTCGGCGGGCTGGCGGCCGCCCACGACCTCCTGGCCGGCGGCCGGACCGACTTCCTGGTCCTGGAGCAGGCCACCTCCGTCGGCGGCGTCTGGCGGGAGAACGTCTATCCGAACGCGGCCTGCGACGTGCCCTCGCACCTGTACAGCCTGTCCTTCGCGCAGAGCCCGGACTGGTCGAGCAGCTACGCCTCGCAGGCCGAGATCCTGGCCTACACCGAACGGGTCGTCGACGACCTCGGCATCCGGGACCGGATCCTCTTCGGGACCGGCCTGGTCGCCGCCCGGTGGGACGAGCACGTCGGCCAGTGGGGATTGGAGACCTCGCGCGGCGCCCGGATCACCTGCCGGTTCCTGATCTCGGCCATCGGGACGTTGAACCAGCCACTGGTCCCCGATCTGCCCGGCATGGACGAGTTCACGGGCACCATCGTGCACACCGCCCGCTGGGACCCGGCCCTGGACCTGCGCGGCAAGCGGGTCGCGGTCGTCGGCGCCGGAGCCAGTGCCATCCAGGTCGTCCCACACGCCGTCGAGCGAGCCGACGCGGTGCTCGTGGCGATCCGCACACCCCCGCACGTGATGCCCAAACCCGAGGAGCACTACGACGAGCGGGCCAAGCAGCGGTTCCGCGAGCATCCCGAGCTGCTGCTGGCCCTGCGCCAGGAGCAGGTCGAGTACTGGAACCGCTCGACGCACGCCCAGGCGGTCATGGACGAGGCGTTCCTGTCCGCCGCGGAAGCGGTCTGGCGCCAGCACATGGAGTCGGCGGTGCACGATGCGGAACTCCGCCGGATCCTCACCCCGACGTCCCGGTTCGGGTGCCGACGACCGGTCGTCTCGAACGCCTTCTACCCGGCGCTGGCCGATCCGAGGACGACCGTCTTCGATTCGGCGATCGCCCGGCTCACCCCCACCGGCGTGGTCTCCGAGCGCGGCCAGGAGTGGGCGGCCGATGTCGTCGTGCTGGCCACCGGGTTCCGGGCGACCGAGATGCTCAGCTCGGTCGAGTTCGCCGGCACCGACGGCACGCTGGCCGAGCACTGGCAGGACGACGGGCCCCGCGCGTACAAGGGAACGCTCGTGCCCGGCTTCCCGAACCTGTTCCTGGTCACCGGGCCGAACACCCAGGCGTCCGGGTCGATCATCGGCGTCATCGAGGCCCAGACCGGGTGGATCGCGCGGTTGCTGGACGAGACCGACGCCCGTGGCGCCGCGGCGGTGGGGGTCACCACTGCGGGATTGGCCCGGTTCGAGGAGCGGCTCGCCGCCCTGATGTCGCGCAGCGTGTGGGAGGTGGGGGGCTGCGAGAGCTGGTACCGGCTCGGCGGCACGGGCCGCGTCGTCACCAAGTGGCCCGGCAGCCTCGCCGAATTCGAGGCGGTGCTGGCCGAACCGGTCACCGAGGACCTGGAGTTCACCGGCGTGCGGGCCCCGCAGCTCGCGGCCCGACCCTGAGGAGGACGATGGACATCACCAAGTTCGGGCACGCCACGCTGCTGCTCGAGCAGGACGGCACCCGCATCCTGGTCGACCCGGGCAGTTTCACCGACGCCGCCGCCTTCGAGGTCGACGGGCTCGCCGCTGTCCTGATCACCCACGAGCACCCCGACCACGTGCAGCCCGACCGGATGCCCGCCCTGCTGGCGGCCAATCCGGGCGCGGTGGTCGCCGGGCCGCCGAGCGTGGCCAGCCTGCTGCGCGGGACCACCGACGTCCGGGTCCTGCAGGACGGTGACGCGCTGGATCTCGGTCCGCTCACCGTCGATGTGGTCGGCGGCGCCCACCAGCTCGTCCACCCCAGGATGCCGCGCATCGAGAACGTCGGGCTGGTCGTCGCCGACGCCGACGGGACCCGGCTGTTCCATCCCGGTGACAGCTACGAGGTCGTCCCGGAGGGCATCGACGTCCTGGCCGTCCCGATCTCCTCGCCGTGGGGCAAGCTCGGCGAGACCGTCGACTTCATCAGTGCGGTGGCTCCGCGCACCGTCTTCCCCATCCACGACGCCCTGCTGAGCCGGGCCGGCCGGCAGCTGTTCTGGTCGTGGATCCCGATGCTGGTGGGCGACGCCGTCACCAGCACCGACCCCGACCCCGGGCAGCGTTTCCGCGCCCACCCCGCCTGAACCTCCCGGTCCCGCGACCCCGCCACAGGAGTGATGATGGCCAAACCACGAGCCCACGACCCCGAGCAGCTGAGCTTCTCGTACTTCTTCCCCACCGGGCAGACCGACCACGTGTGGTCCGCGGAGGCCGCGCGGTCGACGCCGGCGCTCGGTCGCACGGTGTTCACGCAGATGGCGCAGGCCGCCGAGGAAGCCGGATTCGACTCGGTGTTCATCGCCGACACCTGGTCCGGCCACCAGCGGGCGGCCGAGCGGGCCGGACACCAGTCGCCCAAGTTCCACGCCCCGCTGCTGGCGATGGCGCTGTTCGCGGTGACCGAGCACCTGGGCGTCATCACCACGATGCACACCAGCCACCACCAACCGGCCCACGTCGCCCGGATGGGCGCCACCCTGGACGCGTACAGCGAAGGTCGGTGGGGCTGGAACGTGGTCACCGGATTCGGCGACCCCGAGGCCCGGCTGTTCGGACGGGACACCCTGGCGGCCCACGACGACCGGTACGCGATGGCTGCCGAGTTCGTCGACCTGGTCAAGCAGCTCTGGACGCAGGACGACCCGATCGACGCGCAGGGCCGGTGGTACCGGGCGCAGGGGCGGATCAAGGCGCCGCGGCCGGTGCAGCAGCCGCACCCGCTGCTGGTGAGTGCGGGTGCGTCACCAGCGGGCCTGGCCTTCGCCGCCGAGCACTGTGACCAGCTGGTCGTGGCCGGGAACACCGTCGAGAAGATCCAATCCGTCGACGACCGGCTGGACAAGATCTTGGCTGCGCAGGGCCGGGCCGGCGAGGTCACCACCGCGCCGTTCACGATCACCATCGTGCGTGAGGGCCAAGGTCAGGCCGAGGAGGAGTACGAGCGGCTGGTGCAGAGCCTCGACGTCGAGGCGACGATGGAGCTGGCGGCCGACATCCTGGGCGGCGTCGAGTCCATTCGGTCGCTGTTCACCGAGCAGGGGCATGCCGAGGCGGCCCGGGCGTGGGGGAGCGGTCAGGGGATCCTCAAGCTGTTCGGCACGGCCGAGCAGGTCGCCCAGCAGCTGGTCACCCTCAAGGCCGAGACGACCACGGCCAACGTGCTCATCAACTTCCCGCTGTGGAACCCGCAGGAGGTCCTGGGGTTCCGGTCCGTCCTGGATCACCTGCGTGATGCGGGTGTCTGGGTGCCGCCTGCCGAACGGAGCTACTCGTGGTGACTGCTCAGCCCGTCCCGACCACCCGCTCGACAACCGCCGCCGTCGAGACCGGCTCGCTCGAGGGAAGTCTCGACGAGGCGACCGGTGTACGGAGCTTCCGGGGAGTGCCGTACGCGGCGCCGCCGATCGGTGAGTTGCGCTGGCGCCCGCCGCGTCCGGCGGCGCCCTGGACCGGTGTCCGGGCGGCGACGCGGTTCGGGCCCAGCGCATGGCAGTTCCCGCCGCCGCCGGAGTCGCTCTACTCGGGCGGGGAGACCGAGTTCAGCGAGGACTGCCTGCACCTGAACGTCTGGACGGCCGCAACCGGGACCGACGCCGACCGGGGCGAGGCCCGGCCGGTGCTGGTCTGGTTCCACTTCGGTGCCTACCAGTTCGGGTCGGCGTCGAACCCGGCCTACGACGGGACGGCGCTGGCCGCCGCCGGACTCGTGGTGGTGTCGGTGAACCACCGGCTCGGCCGGATCGGGTTCCTGGCCCACCCGGAACTCAGCGCCGAATCCGGGTACGGGGGCTCCGGCAACTACGGTCTGATGGACCAGATCGCGGCGCTGCAGTGGGTGCAGCGCAATGTCGCCGCGTTCGGTGGGGACCCCGGCAACGTGACGATCGCCGGGGTGTCCGCCGGCGGCAACAGCGTGCACAACCTGCGGTCGTCCCCGTTGGCCGCCGGGCTGTTCCACAAGTCGATCGCGCAGAGCGGGCCGGGTGTCGCGCCCGCGCTGGGCGGCTACGGTCACCCGGCCAATCCGTCGACCCTGGCCGCCGGCGAGGCGGCCGGCGCCGAGCTCGCCGAGCTGCTCGGCGCGTCGAGCCTGGCCGACCTGCGAGCGTTGCCCGCCGAGCGGGTCATGGCCGTGCAGCTGCCGCGCGCGGCCGGACCATGGTCGTTCGACCTGATCCCCGGCGCGGCGATCAGCCTGCACGTCTTCGACTCCGGCTACCCGGTCATCGACGGGCACGTCCTGCCGCAGACACCGCTGCAGGCCTACGCGTCGGGGACCGCGATCGACGTGCCGGCGATCACCGGCAACGCGGGCAACGAGGCCTCGGGGCTGCCGTACCTCGCCACCCTCGAGCGTTACCACCAGTGGGTGGCGCAGGAGTTCGGCGACGACGCGGCCGAGGTGCTGGAGCTGTACCCCGCCGAGACCGACGACGAGGCCCGGCGATCGAGCTGGGAGGTCGTCGCCGATCAGATCTTCGTATGGTCGAGCTGGACGGCGGCCCGGTTGCAGACCGCGCGGCTGTCCGCCCCGGCCTGGTACTACCGGTTCCTGCGGCAGCCCCCGATCCCGGCCGACGGTGCCGTCGTGGAGCGCGCCTACGCCGGTGCGTTCCACGGTGCCGACGTGCTGTACGCCTTCGGCACGCTGGACGTCCGGGACTGGCCGTGGACGGAGCAGGACCGGGCGCTGTCAGCGGCGATGATCCGCGCCTGGGTGGCGTTCGCCACCACCGGCGACCCGGATGACGGATCGGGCGCGTGGCCCCGGTTCACGCCGGACGCCGTCCGGATCTGGGACCTCGAGCCGGCGACCGGTGCGCTGGGTCCGGACCGCCGCCGGATGGCCTTCTGGGACCGGCGCAACCGGTTGGACGGACTGGCGGGCTGACCCGGTCCGGAACGGCGGCGGCCCCCGGCGAGGGATCCTCGTCGGGGGCCGCCGGCTCGCTGCGGTCGGTGTCATCGCGACCGGCGCGGATCACCAGGAGAAGTCGCGCTCCTGCGGCGGCGACCACACGCCCGCCTCGCGCAGCCGGTCCAGGACCGGACGAAACGTCCGCAGCTCATCGTCGCTCCACAGCGGGAAGTTGATGAGCACGTTCGTCGAACCGGTGCCCCGCTTCACCGCGATGAGCGTCTCGGCCACCTCGTCCGGCGTCCCGATGAGCTGCAGCACCGACTGACCGGAGCCGAAGGCGAGCGCGGCCTGCTCGTCCCCCAGCTTGTCGTACATCGCCCGGGCCGACTCGATGGAACCCATGACGTCGCCGGCGATCTCGAAGGTGGCCTCGCGGTTCAGGGACGCCAGCAACTGCTCTCGTTCCTCCTGGGCCTGTCCCTGTCCGGGGCGGACGATGGCCATGGCGAAGGGCGTCGGGGCGACGACGCGCTTGCCGCCGGTCAGCCGGCCGAGCTCGGCGTCGAGCGCGGTGAGCTGGTCCTGGCCGGTGGCCAGGGTGACCAACTGGTCGCAGTAGCGGGCGGCGAAGGCGATGCCGGCGGGTGAGGCGCCGGCGCTCACCAGCAGGGGATGCGGCTGCTGGACCGGGCGCGGCAGTTTGATCCGCCCCCGAGTGCGGTAGAAGCGGCCATCGACGTCGATGGGCTCCTCCTCGCGCCACAGGCGCAACACGATGTCCACGAACTCGGCGGCCATCGTGTACCGCAGGTCGTGCTCGACGAAGGACTCGCCGAACAGTGCCGCCTCGTCCGCGCTGAATCCGGTGACGATGTTCCAGCCCCAGCGGCCATCGCTGAAGGCGTCCAGGGTGGCACCCATCCGCGCCACGTGCGCCGGCTTGTGGTGGGTGGTGTGCATGGTCGAGATCACGCCGATGTGCTGCGTCGCGGTGAGCAGCGCCATCGCCAGCAGCGGGGCGTTGTAGGCCGGCGACTGGTGGCCGAACTGCTCGGCCACCCGTTGGTGACCCGACCAGTTGTCGGCGATGAACAGGGCGTCGAAGCCGACGTCCTCGGCGGTGCGGGCCAGCGACAGCATCGTCGCACCGGTCTGGTCCGGCACTCGCCGGGCCGCCTCGTCCGAGAACAGGAAGTTGGTCCTGCCCGTCGGGAAGAAGTATCCGAAGCTGAGTTCGTCGGACGTCTCACGTCGACGCTTCACTGCGTCCTCCTGTTCGTGGTGCTGCGACTGTTCGTGGTGCGGCGGCCGGTCGCGGGGCCGCGACCGGCCGGGTGCGTTCAGTCGGACTGGGTGAACACCCGGGAGAACTCGTCGGCGTCCTCCGGGGAGTTGATCACCTCGATGAGAGTCGGCTGCCGCGACGCGAACGCCGCGTCCAGCGCCGTCCGCAGCTCGGCGGAGGTGCGGACCCGGGTGCCGGTGACCCCGAGACTGCTGGCGAACGCCGCGTGGTCGATGGCCGGGTCGAACTCCCATCCCATGACCTGTTCTGCCTGCGCGAGCGGGCTCCGAGCCACCCTCGCGAGCGCCGCGATGTCCCGCCACCCGCCGTTGTTCAGCACCACGAAGACGACGGGGACGCCGAACTGCGCCGCGGCGTTGATCGCCGTCGAGGAGAACATGAACCCGCCGTCGCCCAGCACCGCCACGACGTGGCGGTCGGGACGGGCGAGCTGGAAGCCGATCGAGGCCGGGCCGCCCCACCCCTGCGCGCTGGCCTTGCTCGAGATGCCGAAGAAGGTGTCGGTGTCGCCGATCGGGATGAGGTCCTCCAGGAACGGCTCACCCGACGCGCAGTGGTTCACCACGATCGTGCCCTCCGGCATCGCTGCCTCGATCTCGGTGACGATTCGCCCGATGGCCAACGGCTCGTCGTCGAAGCGGATGGCCCGGATCTGGGCGACGCGGGCGTCGCGGGCCCGGTGCCGCTGCTGCGCGACGGCCAGGCGGCGTTCGCGGACCTCCGGCTCGACGTCGCCGACCGCGTGGCCGATCGCCTCCAGCGTGGGCCCGGGCATGCCGAGCACGGCCAGGTCGGGGCGCAGTTGCCGGGTCAGCGACACGGCGTCCGCCGTCAGCACCACGGTGGTGCCCGCGCCGAACTCGATGGGTGCGGTCAGGCCCGACTCGGTGAGCTCGACGCCCAGCAGCACGACCACGTCGGCCTCGGCGACGACCGATCGGTTCGCGCCGATCCGGCCGGCGAACTGCGGGTGCACCGTGGGGAACCCGAGGTCGGAGATCTTGTCCTCGCTCAGGACGGTGCACCCCAGCCGTTCCGCCAGCGCCACCGCGGCGTCGACGCCGCCGTACCGGGCGACCTCGCTGCCGGCGACCAGCACCGGGTCGGTGCTGTCCCGGAGCAGCTGCGCGACCCGGGCCACGGTCGAGGGCGAGGCGGTGAAGTCGGCGAGTACGTCGGCGGGCCCCACCGAGCCCGAGGTGTCCTCGGTGGTCTCCAGCCACACGTCCATCGGGAAGGCCAGGTGCACCGGGCCGTACGGCGGGGTGTTGGCGATCTGGAAGGCGCGCTGGACGATCTCGGGGATCCGCGCCGCGCTCGGGACCTCGCAGCTCCACTTGGTGAACTGCTCGCTCATCTCGGTCACGGCGCGAGGGACGGCGGCGTACTGGTCGCGGCCGGACAGCGCCCGGCTGGAGGTGGTCGAGGTGAACACCAGAGGCACGCTCTCGGCCCAGGCGGTGGTGAGCGCCATCATCCCGAGGCCGGTCCCGGACGCGTGGTAGACGTTCACGAACGCGGCCGACCGGTTGGCCCGGGCATAGCCCTCGGCGATGAGGCCGAGGTTGGTCTCGTTCAACGCGGAGATGTACCGGATCTCGCTGCGGTGCCGGTGGAACGCTTCTGCCAGCGGGAACAGTCCCAGACCGACGATGTTGAACGCGTGCCGCTGCTCCAGTCGCACCAAGGTGCGCACCAGCAGTTCAGCTCCGTTGACCGACTCCATTGATGCTCCGCTCCGTTGCCTTCACCAGCCGCCGGAGCGTATCGACCGGGGAGGGCCCGGGACGTGGCTTTCTCGTGAGCAGAACTTTACGGGTGGCCTCGGCCGGCCGGGCATCGGACGGGCCACGCGTCCTCGCGCCCAGGTCGTCCGGGGGCGGACCCGCTGCCTTCCCGGTCACCGCGCGGTCGCGTGGTACAGGGTGCCGACCAGGTCGCCGTCGCCGAGCAGCCGGCCCATGATCCCGGACTGCCGGGCGGCGGTCCGCCAGCGCGGGTCGTCGCCGTGACGGCGCTCCAGCAGGTCCTGCACGGCCACCGCGCGCTCCGTCCACTCCGGCGGCGCGGCCGCCATGTCACCGGTCGTGGCGCTGTCGTGCAGCGTGAAGCCGGCGGCGTCGATCATCGCCCGCGCGACCGTGTCGGTGGGGAAATCGTTGCCCTCCGGCTGCTCGGGCAACGGCGGGTGCGCCGCGACGTAGATCAGCAGCCCCATCCGGCCGCCTGGGCGCAGCACCCGGCGCAGCTCCGACAGCAGCAGCGGCTGGTCGTCGACCGTGCACAGCACCCCCAGGCTCCAGGCGACATCCACCGCGGCCGAGCGGAACGGCAGCCGCGAGTCGGCTCGGACGGCGGGCAGCCCGAACAGCCGGGCGGCGCCCCGGCACGCTCCCGCTTCGGGATCACACAGCAGCAGCCGCGCACCGGTCTCGCCGGTGGCGAAGGCGGCCGGACCGCCGAGCCCCGCGCCGCAGTCCAGCATCGTGTCCCGGCCACCGACGGCGAGCCGGTCGAGCAGCCAGCGCATCGCTCCCGGACTGCCGCTGCCCCGGCAGGCGGCCGGCAGGAAGTGGTCCGGTCCCAGCTCGACGGCGGCGTCGGCCGTCCACCGGGCCACGGTGTCGAACTCGGCCTCCATCGCGGTGCCATCGTCCCGGGACCGGTGGCCCGGCCCGTCATCCGCCGGCTCGTGCATGCGGCACCTCTTCCCTGATCCGGCGGCCGATCTCGGCCTGCACCTCGGCGGCGAACCGCACCCCGCGGTCGGACGCCAATCCGGAGAGGTTGACGCCGTGCACGCCGTCGATGGCCAGCAGGGACCGGGCCTCGGCCACGGCGGCCTCGATCCCCGCGGTCACCGGATCGGGAGCGGCCAGCACGGCCGCGACCACGTCGCGGTCGATCTCCAGCCCGGGCAGCGCGTCCAGCACGGCCGCCGACCGGGCGTCGGTGAACACGGCGACCGCGGCGATCACCGGGATGGTCAGCCCCTGGCCCCGCGTGGCCGCCACGAACCGGCCCACCGACGCCGGGTCGCTGACGTGGTTGAGCACGGCGACGGCGGCACCGGCGCGCTGCTTCTGGACCAGCCGGGCCGGCCGCGCGTCCACCGGTGGTGCGGTTGGGGTCTCGGCCACGCCGGCCGGGACGCCCATCGCCGCGGCCAGGGCGGTCAGCCGGGTGCCGTCCAGGTCGAACACCTGGGTCACGTCCGGCCTGACGTCGAACGCCCGGCCGTCACCGGTGACGCACAGCACCGCGGCAGCGCCCGCGAGCTGCAGCCCGCGCAGCTCCTGCTCCAGCACGATCCGGTTCCGGTCCCGGCAGGCCAGCGTCACCCACGGTCGCCCGCCCGCCGCCGCGATGAGACCGGCCAGCTGGGTCGGCGGGAAGTCCGGCCGGTCCTGGTGGTCGCCCACCAGCATCGCGTCGCAGGTGGGGGCGAGCAGCCGGGCGGTGGCGGTGAGCGTGGCCGCGTCGCCGGCAGGCACGCTCAGGTCGGTCAGCACCAGAGGTGGGCGCAGCTCGCCGGGCCGCTGCGGCTCCCGCCACTCGGGCAGCGTCCGCCCGGGACCCAGGAAGACGCAGGGATGGTCGGCCATCTCGCAGCCACCGGCGGACCGGACACCGCCGCACGGACCGAAGACCATCCGCTTGGGGCAGCCGGCCACCGGCGCAGTGCTGTCGGCGGGCGCTGGGCGGTCGACGGCGGGAACCACCTGCCCCAGGGTGCCATCCCGACCCGGCGGGTCGGCGTTGGGCCGCGCGGACGGCTGCGTGGTGCGGGCGACGTGAATATCCATACGAGCTGATGTATGGTCAGCCGTGTCGGGCGACGGAAGGACGGGCATGACGGTATCGGTGGCGGTGGCCGGCGCGAGCGGCTACGCCGGCGGCGAGCTGCTGCGGCTGCTGCTGGCCCATCCGGAGGTGCGCATCGGCGCGGTCACCGCGCACAGCAACGCCGGTGACCTGCTCGGGGCGCACCAGCCGCACCTGCGGGCGCTGGCCGACCGGGTGCTCGAGCCGACCTCGGTCGACACGCTGGCCGGGCACGACGTGGTCTTCCTGGCGCTGCCGCACGGCCAGTCCCACGAGCTGGCCGCGGCCCTCACCGAGCGGACGCCGGACGTGCTGGTCGTCGACTGCGGTGCCGACCACCGGCTCACCGATCCGGTCGCATGGGAGACGTTCTACGGAGGCGAGCACCCCGGCTCCTGGCCCTACGGCCTGCCCGAACTGCCCGGCGCCCGGGACGCGCTGCGGGGCACTCGACGGGTCGCGGTGCCGGGCTGCTACCCGACGGCCGCGTCGCTGGCCCTGGTGCCGGCGCTGGCCGCCGGCCTGGTCGAGCCCGACGTGGTCGTGGTCGCCGCCTCCGGCACCTCCGGCGCCGGCAAGTCGCCCAAGGCGCACCTGCTGGGCGCCGAGGTGATGGGGTCGGTGAGCGCCTACGGCGTCGGCGGCGGGCACCGGCACACCCCGGAGATGATGCAGAACTTCGCGGCCGCCGCCGGGCGGTCGGTGTCGGTGTCGTTCACCCCGATGCTGGTGCCGATGCCGCGCGGCATCCTGGCCACCGTCTCGGCACCGGTCACCGCCGGCGTGGACGCCGCGCAGGTGCGCGCCGCCTACGAGAAGGCCTACGGCGACGAACCGTTCGTGACGCTGCTGCCCGAGGGGCAGTGGCCGACCACCGCGGCCACGGTCGGCGCCAACACCTGCCTGCTGCAGGTCGCGGTCGACGCTGCGGCCGGCCGGCTGATCGTGGTGGCCGCCATCGACAACCTGACCAAGGGCACCGCCGGCGGTGCGGTGCAGAGCATGAACCTGGCCCTGGGCTTCGCCGAGACCGCGGGCCTGCCGACCGAGGGAGTGGCGCCGTGACCGGCCCCCGTGCAGTCCCGAGCACACCGACCACCGAGGTCACCGGGGTGGGCGTGGCGGCCGCGCAGGGCTTCCGGGCCGCGGGCGTGACCGCCGGGCTGAAAGCGTCCGGGAAGCCGGACGTGGCCGTGGTGATCAACGACGGGCCGCGGTCCGACGCGGCCGGGGTGTTCACCGGCAACCGGGTGGTGGCCGCGCCGGTGCGGTGGTGCCGGCAACTGCTCGGAGACGGATCGACCGGCGGTGTGACCGGCGGCGAGCTCACCGCGGTGGTGCTGAACTCCGGCGGCGCCAACGCCTGCACCGGGCCGGACGGCTTCGCCGACACCGTCTGCACTGCCGAGCATCTCGGTGCAGCGCTGGGCGTGCCGGCGGAGCGGATCGCCGTCGCCTCCACCGGGCTGATCGGCGAGCGGCTGCCCATGGACCGGCTGCTGCCCGGCGTGAGCGCCGCCGTGACCGCGGCCACCGCCGACGGTGGTGCGGACGCCGCCACCGCGATCATGACCACCGACACGGTGGCCAAGACCGCGGCGCTCACCGTGGGCGGCTGGACCGTGGGAGGGATGGCCAAGGGCGCGGGCATGCTCGCGCCGGGGCTGGCCACCATGCTGGTGGTGCTGACCACCGACGCCGAGATCGGTTCCGGTGACCTCGATGTCGCACTGCGCGAGGCCACCCGGACCACCTTCGACCGGCTCGACTCCGACGGCGCGATGTCGACCAACGACACCGTGCTGGTGCTGGCCAACGGGGCGTCCGGGGTGCGGCCGGACCCGGCCCAGTTCACCGGGGTGCTGACCCGGGTGTGCGCGGACCTGGCCCGGCAGTTGTTGGCCGACGCCGAGGGCGCCACCAAGGAGATCGCCATCGAGGTCCGGCACGCGGTGACCGAGGAGCAGGCCGTCACCGTCGGTCGGGCAGTGGCTCGCAACAACCTGGTCAAGACGGCCTTCTTCGGCCAGGACCCGAACTGGGGGCGCATCCTGGCCGCGGTCGGTGCGCTGCCGGTCGAGCAGGCCCAGTTCGACGCAGATCAGGTCGACGTGGCCATCAACGACGCCTGGATCTGCCGGGCCGGTGCCGCCTCCGACGTCGACCGCACCGCCGTGGACCTGTCCGGTCGCCAGGTCAGCGTGACCATCGACCTGCACGCCGGGACCGAGACGGCTACCGTGCTGACCAACGACCTGTCGCACGCGTACGTCCACGAGAACTCGGCGTACTCGACGTGACCGGCGCGGTGACTCGATCCGTGACGCACACCGTCACACACTCCGCGACCGGAACCGAGCCGCGGGACGCGGCCGAACTGACCGACGCGGGCGCCCGGGCGGCTGTGCTGGCCGACGCGCTGCCGTGGCTGCGGCAGTTCGCCGGGGCCCTGGTCGTGGTCAAGTACGGCGGCAACGCCATGACCGACGAGCAGCTCAAGCGGGACTTCGCCGCCGACATGGTGTTCCTGCGCACCGTGGGGCTGCGGCCAGTGGTGGTGCACGGCGGCGGTCCGCAGATCTCCTCGATGCTCACACGTCTGGGCATGTCGGGGGAGTTCAAGGGCGGCTTCCGGGTCACCACCCCCGAGACGCTCGACGTGGTGCGGATGGTGCTGGTCGGTCAGGTCGGTCGCGAACTGGTCGGACTGATCAACCAGCACGGGCCGCTGGCCGTGGGCATGTCCGGCGAGGATGCCGGGCTGCTCACCGCGGCGCGCCGCACCGTGGACGTCGAGGGCGTGGCCACCGACATCGGGCTGGTCGGCGACGTCGCCCACGTCGACACCACCGCGGTGGTCGACCTGGTGGACGCCGGGCGCATCCCGGTGATCGCCACCGTGGCGCCGGACGCCGACGGCGTCGTGCACAACCTGAACGCCGACACCGCCGCGGCCGCGTTGGCCGTCGCGCTGGGCGCGGCCAAGCTGGTGGTCCTCACCGACGTCGAGGGGCTGTACGCCGACTGGCCCGACCGCGGGTCGCTGCTGTCCAGCATCTCGGCCGGGGCGCTGCGCGAGATGCTGCCCAGCCTGGAGGCGGGCATGGTCCCCAAGATGGAGGGCTGCCTGCGCGCCGTCGAGGGCGGAGTGGCCGCCGCGCACGTCATCGACGGGCGCGTGCCGCACGCCGTCCTGCTGGAGATCGTCACCACCCGAGGGATCGGCACCATGGTCGTCCCCGACCCGCAGGAGCTGCTGCAATGACCTCCACCGCACCGCACACCGGCAGCCCGGCCACCGGACCCGCCGGCAACGAGCGGGCGGCCGCACGCTGGTCGGCCGCCCTGATGAACAACTTCGGCACCCCGCCGGTGGAGCTGGTCAGCGGCGTCGGTGCCGTGGTCACCGACGCCGACGGCAAGCGCTACCTCGACCTGCTCGCCGGGATCGCGGTGAACAGCCTGGGCCACGCCCACCCGGCCGTGGTCGAGGCGGTCACCACCCAGGTGGCCACCCTCGGGCACGTGTCGAACTTCTTCATCCACCCGACCGTGCTGGATCTGGCCGAGAAGCTGCTGCAAATCGCCGGTCTCGACGGATCGGACGCCCAGCACACCGGGCGGGTGCTGTTCTGCAACTCCGGCGCCGAGGCCAACGAGGCCGCGTTCAAGATGGCCCGGTTGACCGGGCGGCCGCGGATGGTGGCGGCCGAACGGGCGTTCCACGGCCGCACCATGGGCGCGCTGGCGCTCACCGGGCAACCGGCCAAGCGGGCGCCGTTCGAGCCGATGCCCGCCGGCGTCGAGTTCGTGCCGTACGGCGACGTCGCAGCCCTGGAGGCCGTCTTCGCCGAGCACGGCGACGAGATCGGCGCCCTGTTCCTGGAACCGGTGCTCGGCGAGGCCGGCGTGGTGCCGGCGCCGGACGGGTACCTGGCCGCCGCCCGGGCCGTCACCGCGCGGCACGGCGCGCTGCTGGTGCTCGACGAGATCCAGACCGGCGTCGGTCGCACCGGCGCCTGGTTCGCCCACCAGCACGCCGGGATCCTGCCGGATGTCATCACCGTGGCCAAGGGGCTGGCCGGCGGGATGCCGATCGGGGCGGTCATCGGCGTCGGCCGGGCGGCCGAGCTGCTGCAGCCGGGCCAGCACGGGTCGACCTTCGCCGGCAACCCGGTGTGTGCGGCGGCCGCGTTGGCTGTGCTGCGCACCATCGAGACCGACCATCTGCTGGATCATGTCGCCGCGCTCGGCAAGCACCTGTCCGGCGCCATCGAGGACCTGCACCACCCGGGCATCCGCGGTGTCCGGGGCGCCGGGCTGCTGCTCGGCGTGGTGCTGGCCGGTGGATTCGGGCCGGCCGCGGTCGAGGCCGCCCGCCGGGCCGGGTTCATCGTGAACGCCCCCGCCCCGGACGTGCTGCGGCTGGCCCCACCACTGATCCTGACCACCGAGCAGGCCGACTCCTTCGTCGCCGCGCTGCCGGACATCCTGGCCGCTGCCGGCGCGCCCACCGCTGAGTCCGCCGCCGAACCAGGAGGGACGTCCTCGTGACCACGCTGTCCGACAACCTGTCCGACACCCCCGTCGCCGCATCGACTCCCGGCGAGGTGGGCGGGCTGCGCCACTTCCTGCGCGACGACGACCTGTCGCCGCAGGAGCTGCTCACCGTCCTGGACCTGGCCGACGTGCTCAAGCGGGACCGCACCGCGCACCGGCCGCTGGCCGGCCGGTCCGTCGGCGTGGTGTTCGAGAAGAACTCCACCCGGACCCGGCTGTCGTTCGAGGTGGGCATCCACCAGCTCGGCGCCCAACCGGTCATCGTGGACGGACGTACCTCGCAGCTCGGCCGCGAGGAGACCATCGAGGACACCTCGCGGGTGCTGTCCCGGTTCGTCGACGCGGTGGCCATCCGGACCTTCGCGCAGCGGCGCATCATCGCGCTGGCCGGCGCGTCCAGCGTCCCGGTGGTCAATGCGCTCACCGACGAGTTCCACCCGTGCCAGGTGCTGGCCGACCTGCAGACCGTCCGGGAGCGGTTCGGCGCGCTGGCCGGGCTGACCCTGACCTACCTGGGCGACGGCGCCAACAACATGGCCCACTCGCTGCTGCTGGGCGGTGCGAACGCCGGCCTGCACGTCCGGGTCGGCGCCCCCGCGGGGTTCGGCCCGGCGCCGGAGGTGCTGGCCGACGCGGCCGCGCTGGCCGCCCGCACCGGCGGCTCGGTCGCGCTCATGGACGATCCGGCCGACGCCGTCGATCGAGCCCACGTGGTGGTGACCGACACCTGGACCTCGATGGGCCAGGAGAACGACGGGCTGGACCGGGTCGGTCCGTTCCGGCCGTTCCAGATCAACACCGGACTGCTGGCCGGGGCGGCGGCCGATCACGTGGTGCTGCACTGCCTGCCCGCCCACCGCGGCTGGGAGATCACCGACGAGGTGCTCGACGGCCCACGATCGGCGGTGTGGGACGAGGCCGAGAACCGGCTGCACGCCCAGAAGGCGCTGCTGGTGTTCCTGCTCGCCCCGCAGGCGGTGCCCGGTCTGCTCGCCGGGGACGCATGACCGGCCCGGCGACCAAGGCGGCCCGCCAGTCCCGCATCGTGGAGCTGGTCCGGGCCAACTCGGTGCGGTCGCAGACGGAGCTGTTGGCGCTGCTCGTCGGATCGGGCACCGGGAGCGCGGCGGAGTCCGGGTTCTCGGTCACCCAGGCGACCCTGTCCCGGGATCTGGAGGAGCTCGGCGCCATCAAGATCCGCGGGGTGGACGGCGGCGCCCCGGTCTACGTCATCCCCGAGGACGGCAGCCCGCGGCCGATGGCCGGCGGCACGGCGCGGCTGCACCGCCTGCTCGGCGACCTGCTCGTCGGCGTCGACCACTCGGGCGGCATCGCCGTGCTGCGCACCCCGCCGGGCGCCGCGCAGTTCCTGGCCTCGGCCATCGACCGGGCGGCCCTGGACGACGTGGCCGGGACCATCGCCGGGGATGACACCATCTTCGTGCTCGCCCGGGACGGCCTGTCCGGCGCCGAGCTGGGCAGCCGGTTCGCCGGCTGGGCGACCTCCGGCGCCGGTCCGGCGACCGGGACCGAACCTGCATCACCTGAACCACCTTCCAGCACCACGAACTCGAGCGGAGTTGCAGCAGATGACTGAGCGGATCGTCCTGGCCTATTCGGGCGGCCTCGACACGTCGGTGGCGATCGGCTGGATCGCCCACGCCACCGGGGCCGAGGTGATCGCCGTCGCCGGCGACGTCGGCCAGGGCGGCGAGGACATGGAGGTCATTCGGCAGCGCGCGCTGGACTGCGGCGCCGTCGAGGCCGTCGTGGCCGACATGCGCGACGAGTACGCCGACGAGTACTGCCTGCCCGCGTTGCAGGCCAACGCCCTGTACATGGACCGGTACCCGCTGGTGTCGGCGCTGTCCCGTCCGGTGATCGTCAAGCACCTGGTGCAGGCGGCCAAGGACTTCGGTGCCTCGACCGTCGCGCACGGCTGCACCGGCAAGGGCAACGACCAGGTGCGGTTCGAGGTGTCCATCGGCGCGCTGGCGCCGGACCTCAAGGTGCTGGCCCCGGTGCGTGACTCGGGGATGAGCCGGGACAAGGCGATCATCTTCGCCGAGGAGCGTGACCTGCCCATCCAGACCACCCGCAGCAACCCGTACTCGATCGACCAGAACGTCTGGGGTCGCGCGGTGGAGACCGGGTTCCTGGAGGACATCTGGAACGGCCCGATCGAGGACCTGTACGACTACACGCAGGACCCGGCCGCCGCCCGGGAGCCCGACGAGGTGCTCATCACCTTCAACCAGGGCAAGCCGGTGGCCATCGACGGCCGCCCGGTGACCATGCTGCAGGCCATCGAGGAGATGAACCGGCGGGCCGGCGCCCAGGGCATCGGCCGGATCGACATGGTCGAGGACCGTGTCGTCGGCATCAAGTCGCGGGAGATCTACGAGGCGCCCGGGGCGATGGCCCTGCTGGCCGCCCACCGCGAGCTGGAGAACGTGACCCTGGAGCGGGAGCAGGCCCGGTTCAAGCAGACCGTGGGCCAGCGCTGGACCGAGCTGGTCTACGACGGCCTCTGGTTCTCCCCGCTGAAGCGCTCGCTGGACGCGTTCCTGCAGGACACCCAGCAGCACGTGAACGGCGAGATCCGCATGACCATGGCCCACGGGACCGCCGTGGTCACCGGTCGCCGGTCCGAGAGCTCGCTCTATGACTTCAACCTCGCGACCTATGACGCCCAGGACACCTTCGACCAGTCGATGGCCAAGGGCTTCGTGCAGCTGTGGGGCCTGAACACCAAGATGGCCACCGCCCGGGACCTGCGGGTGTCCGGCCAGTGAGTGGTCCCGACTCGGACCCGGCAGCCGACGCTGCGGCTGGCGACGACCGGGGTGCCGGCCGGGCCGGCGCCCTCTGGGGCGGCCGGTTCACCGCCGGACCGGCGCCGGAGATGGCGGCGCTGAGCGTCTCCACGCACTTCGACTGGGTGCTGGCGCCGTACGACATCGCCGCGTCCAAGGCCCACGCCACGGTGCTGCACGCCGCCGGCCTGCTGGCCGACGACGAGCTCATCGCGATGCACGCCGCGCTGGACGCGTTGCTGGCCGACGTCACCTCCGGCGCGTTCGCGCCGGAGCCGTCCGACGAGGACGTGCACTCGGCGCTGGAACGCGGGCTGATCGACCGGGCCGGCCGCGAGCTCGGCGGCAAGCTGCGCGCCGGCCGGTCCCGCAACGACCAGGTGGCCACCCTGTACCGGCTGTGGCTGCGGGACGCGGCGCGCGACATCGCCGGCTCGGTGCTGGATCTGCAGGGCGCACTGGTCGATCAGGCCGAGGCACACCCGGGTGCGGCCATGCCGGGCCGCACCCACTTCCAGCACGCCCAGCCGGTGCTGCTGGCCCACCACCTGGCCGCGCACGCGCAGGCGCTGGTCCGGGACGTCGACCGGATCCGTGACTGGGACCGGCGGGCCGCGGTGTCGCCCTACGGGTCCGGCGCGCTGGCCGGGTCGTCGCTGGGCCTGGACCCGCAGGCCATCGCCGACCAGCTCGGGTTGGCGTCGGTGAGCCAGAACTCGATCGACGGCACGGCCAGCCGCGACTTCGCCGCCGAGCTGGCCTTCGTGCTGGCCATGCTGGCCGTCGACGTGTCGCGGTGGGCCGAGGAGGTGATCGTCTTCACCACGGCGGAGTTCGGATACGCCAGGCTGCACGACGCGTTCGCCACCGGCAGCTCGATCATGCCGCAGAAGAAGAATCCGGACATCGCAGAACTGGCCCGCGGCAAGGCGGGTCGGCTCATCGGCAACCTGGCCGGGCTGTTGGCCACGCTGAAGGCGTTGCCGCTGGCCTACAACCGGGACCTGCAAGAGGACAAGGAGCCGCTCATCGACTCCGTGACTCAACTGCGCATCCTGCTGCCGGCGGTGACGGGCATGACCGCGACGCTGACCTTCGACACCGCCCGGATGGCCGCGATGGCCCCGGCCGGCTTCTCGCTGGCCACCGACATCGCGGAATGGCTGGTGCGTCAGGGTGTCCCGTTCCGGGACGCGCATGAAGCGGCGGGAGAGTGCGTGGCCCTTGCCGAGTCGACCGGACGCAACCTGGACGAGCTGACGGACGTGGAGTTCGCCGGTATCTCGCCGGCCCTCATGCCCGCGGTGCGTGAGGTGTTGACCGTCGAGGGCGCGTTGGCCTCCCGTAGCGCCATCGGCGGGACCGCGCCGGTGCGGGTGGCCGAGCAGCTGGCCGGGTTGCGGGCGCGGATCGCCGCCGACCGGGCCTGGATCGACCGCTGAACGATCCGGCACCGGCGCGCGGGGCCGAGGATCCCTGGGGTCCTCGGCTGCCCCGCGACTTCCTCGACCGGCCGGTGGCCGAGGTGGCCGCCGACCTGCTGGGTCGGGTGCTGGTCGACACCGGCGGGTACCCCAATGTTGGCAGCCCGGACGGCCTGATCGATTCAGGGCCGGTGGCCGTGCGTCTCACCGAGGTCGAGGCCTACGCCGGTCCGGCCGACCCGGCGTCGCACGCCTTCCGCGGCCGCACCGCGCGGACCGAGGTGATGTTCGGCCCTCCCGGACACCTGTACCTGTACTTCGTCTACGGGATGCACTGGTGTGCCAACATCGTCACCGGCCCGGACGGCACCGCCTCCGCGGTGCTGCTCCGCGCGGCCGAGGTGCTCGACGGCACGGCCACTGCCCGGGTGCGCCGCCCGGCCGCCCGCACGGAGACCGTGCTGGCTCGCGGCCCGGCCGGGCTGGCCACGGTGCTGGGCTGGTCGGCCGATCCGGCCGGGGCGAACGGCACCGACCTGTGTGATCCGGCCGGGCGCTGGCAGTTGCACGCCGGCTCGCCGGTGCCCGCGACGGGGATCAGCCGCGGGCCACGGGTCGGCGTCGCGGCCGCGGCCGAGGTGCGGTGGCGGTTCTGGGACACGGGCTCACCGACGGTCTCGGCCTACCGGGCCGGGACGCGGCGGCGGCCGACGACAGGCTGAGCCCGTCCCGTCGACCTGCCGGCGCCGCTGCGGTGCTCGTGGGCTCGGCTCAGCGGGTCGCGTCGAAGTGCGCCTGATGGACGGCGACTGCGTCCCGGTGCGTCTCGGACCAGATCTTGAGTTGCCGGACCGTCTGGTGCAGCGAGAGTCCGAGATCGGTGAGTTCGTAGGTGACGGTGACGGGCACCGTGGCGGTGGCGGTGCGCGAGACCAGGCCGTCGCGTTCGAGGGACCGCAGGGTCTGGGACAACATCTTCGGACTCACGCCGGCCAGGACACGGGCGAGTTGGGAATACCGCATCGGTCGTGGCTCGCCGTCGCACTCAGGACCGCTGCCCAGCGCGGACAGCACCAGGGTGACCCACTTGCCGGAGACCTGGGCCAGCAGCTGCTGGCTCGGGCAAACGGCCAGGAACGCGTTGTAGTGCGCTTTGGCGGCCGCCTTCCGTTGCGCCGCGGTCGTCGTCGCCATGTCGTACCTCCGGGTACCTACGCACTCCTGGGTAACTCCTTCCCAACGGGAAGTTTACCATCCAGGGTGGACGTCGGCAACTCGTTCGACAAGCTCTGGAAGGCATTGATGAGCACCTCACTCGATCTCCCCGGCGGTACTTGGACCCTGGGTGACCGCACCGTGACGCGCTTCGGGTACGGCGCCATGCAGCTCGCCGGCCCATGGGTCTTCGGACCCCCGAAGGACCACGACGCGGCGCTCGCGGTGCTCCGCGAGGCGGTCGCGAGCGGGATCACCCACATCGACACTGCGGAGACCTACGGTCCGCGGGTGGTGAACGACCTCATCCGTGAGGCGCTCCACCCGTACGCCGGGGACCTGGTCATCGCGACGAAGGCCGGTGGCCGACGGGACGACCACGGCGGCTGGCCCGCGGCACGGAAGCCGGACGAGCTGCGTGCCCAGATCGACGACAACCTGGCGACGCTCGGGGTGGACGCGCTCGACCTCGTCCACCTGCGCCTCGGGGACGCGAACGGCCCGGTGCCGGGCGAGCGCATCGACGAGGCGATGGCGACGCTGGTCGACCTTCAAAGGCAGGGAGTGATCCGGCATCTCGGCGTCAGCAACGCCACGGTCGACCAGGTCACGCAGGCGCAGTCGATCGCACCGATCGTGTCCGTGCAGAACAGGTACAACCTGGCCGACCGGACGGACGACGAGCTCATCGACCGTCTCGCCGGCGAGAGCATCGCCTACATCCCGTTTTTCCCGCTGGGCGGATTCACGCCCCTGCAGTCCGACGCGTTGTCGGCGGTCGCCGCGCGCCTGGGATTGACGCCGATGTCCGTCGCCCTGGCCTGGCTGCTCCAGCGGTCGCCGAACATCCTGCTCATCCCGGGAACGTCGTCGGTCACGCATCTGCGGGAGAACCTGTCGGGCGCAGTGCTCGAGCTCTCCGCCGCCGATGTGGATGAGCTGGATCGCATCGCCGGCCAGGCGTGACCACCGCATCCGGCGCGGCGTGGTCCGCGCCGGATGCGGTCGGTCGCCGAGTGTCGGACGCGCCAGGGTCCGGACCCGGAGCCGTCATCCCCCGGACCGGTGATCACCACGGCGGCCGATCTGGGGCACGATGCCGGCGGCGCCCGGGGGCAGGAATGTCGAACCAGGGGGATCCGAACCATGGTCGTGGACATGGATCGAGACGACGCGTCGGCGCACGGCCGACCGGACGAGCCGATGCGGTTGCCATCTTCGGCTCAGCAGTCGGCCGAGCACGGGGACACCACCCCGGCTGCGGCGCACGCATCCGACGACGAACCGCTGCCCGACGACTCGCTGGCCGGGATCGCCGCGGGCTACCCCACCCACGCGGTGCGCGTCCTCACCAAGCCCGGGCCCGTCCAGCCGGAGTCCTCCCGCACGCCCTGGTCCGCCGAACCCAGGACCTGATCCGTGACCGACCACGACACCCGGCGGCGGTCAGCCGGTCAATGACCGGCCCGCGGTCTCCTCGGCCCGGTCGTGGGGGGGGGGGGGGGGGGGGGGGGGGGGGGGGGGGCCGGCGGCGGGCCCCCGCCCCCCCCCCCGCGGCCGGGCCCCCGCCCGGGC